>CAWFGN010000007.1:0-95434 GCA_963815365.1 uncultured beta proteobacterium | reverse complement strand
CGGTTGGGGATGGGGCCGTGGCACGCCTTCTTCTCGGTGTCGCTGCCGCTGGCACGCCCGGCCATCGCCGCCGGCATCGCGCTGGCGCTGATGGAGACACTGGCCGATTACGGCACAGTGGCCTATTTCGCGGTCAATACATTCACCACGGGCATTTATCGCGCCTGGTTCTCGCTCGGCGACCGGGTCGCGGCGGCCCAGTTGGCGGCCATGCTGCTTTCTTTCGTCCTCTTCCTGCTGATGGCCGAGCGCATCTCGCGTGGCCGCGCCCGCTACCACAACACGACGGGCCGCAATCGCCCACTGGCCGGTGCCCGCTTGCGCGGATTCCGGGCTTTCCTGGCCTACCTTGGCTGCCTGTTGCCCCTGTGCTTGGGCTTCCTGCTGCCGGCGGCCCTGTTGCTGAAGATGGCGCTGACCGATGGCGATACCCAGTTCGGCGAGCGCTTCCTGCTGCTCGCGCGCAACAGTTTCCTGCTGGCCGGTACGACCGCCTGCATTGGCGTGCTGCTGGCCTTGCTGATGGCCTATGGCGCCCGCCTGTCGAAAAATCCGTTGGCGAGCGCGCTCAACCGACTGGTCGGGCTCGGCTACGCGGTGCCTGGCGCCGTGATTGCGGTTGGTGTGCTGATCCCGGTAACCCGCTTCGACAACTGGCTTGCTGGTCAGTGGGAACACTGGTTCGGCACCAACCCGGGCCTGCTGCTGACCGGCGGCATTGCCGCACTGATCTATGCCTATCTGGTGCGCTTTCTCGCGGTGGCGCTGCATACGGTCGAATCCAGCCTGGCCAAGATCACCCCGAGCATGGACGATGCTGCGCGCAGTCTCGGGCTCGGGCAGGGCGCCACCCTGCGCCGGGTGCACGCGCCGATCCTGCGCGGCAGCCTGTTTACCGCCGGTCTGCTGGTCTTTGTCGATGTGATGAAGGAATTGCCGGCGACCCTGGTCATGCGCCCGTTCAACTTTGATACCCTGGCGACCCAGACATTTACGCTGGCTTCCGACGAGCGCCTGGCCGAGGCATCTACCGCTTCCCTGGCCATCGTCGCGGTCGGCCTGCTGCCACTGTTCGCATTGTCCCGACAGATTTCCCGCGCACGGAAATGACCGGCGCCAGCTCGGTCGATTCCGGTTCGGCTGCCTGGCTACTTGAACTGACGCGACGAAGGAGTCCACAGCCAATGGCAATGAACCCGGTCTTTGCAGAATCAGAGCCGAAGCGCGCCGCCCTGGACGCGCTGGAAGAGGCTCTTCTGGTGGAGTTCGGCGCGCCCTGGTGCGGTTACTGCAAGGCTGTCCAGCCGCTGCTTGACGAGGCACTGGCCGAGTTTCCCGACGTGCATCATCTCAAGATCGAGGATGGGCCCGGGCGGCGTCTCGGGCGTTCGTTCCGGGTAAAGCTCTGGCCGACGCTGGTTTTCATGAACCGGGGGCGGGAAGTTGCACGGCTGGTCAGGCCGACCGATGCCGCGACGATTCGCGAGGCCTTGCGGGCGCTGGCCGGCGCTTGAGCAAAAATGCCCCGCCAAAGCGGGGCACAGGGAGTTGCACTCGAAGGGATTACTTGTATCCGGCGCGGTCTAGGATGATCTGGGCCTTGGTCTGGTACATCGCCAGATTCCGAACCGGCAACTGGTCGGCCTTGAACTTGCCGAGCGTGTCGAGTGCGGGGTTGGCGACCTTGACGCTGGCAACAGCCGGCCATTCGTTGTTGCCGTCGGCAAAGTAGCGCTGGGCTTCGTCGGAGGCCAGGTATTCCAGGAACCTGACGGCGGCTTCCTTGTGCGGAGCGGTTTTCAGCATGCCGCCGCCGGATACGTTGATGTGCGTTCCGGTCGTTGCCTGGTTGGGCCAGACCACGCCGACCCTCTCCATCAATTTCACTTCTTCCGGCTTGGTCGACCGCATCAGGCGGGCGACGTAATAGGTGTTGGCAAGGGCGACACCGCATTCGCCGGCCGCCACCGCCTTGATCTGGTCGGTATCACCACCCTTGGGCGCACGTGCAAAGTTGGCGACCATGCCGCGCGCCCATTCCTCGGCCTTCGCTTCTCCTTCATGCGCGATTACCGAGGCCATCAGGGACAGGTTGTAGGGATGTGATCCGGAGCGTGAACAGAGTTTTCCCTTGAGTCGGGGGTTGGCCAGATCGGCATAGTTCTGGACATCTTCGGCCCGGATGCTGGCCTTGTTGAAGATAATGACGCGGCCGCGGGTCGAGAAGGAAAACCAGTCCTCGGTGCGCAGATAGGCCGGGATGCGCGTCTCCAGGGTTTTCGAGGAAAGCAGGGCGAACAATCCGAGTTCGTGAGCCTTGGCCAGACGCGCGGCGTCAACCGTCAGGAAGATATCGGCCGGGCTGTTGGCGCCCTCGTTCTTGATGCGTTCGAGCAGTTCGTCTTCCTTGCCTTCGATGCGATTGATCCTGATCCCGGTCTGCCGGGTAAAATCGGCGTACAAGGCTTCATCGGTCTGGTAGTGACGGGCCGAATAGAGGTTGAGTACCTTGCCGTCATCGGCGTGGGCGGCAAACGCCAGTGCGGTCAGGGCGGCGGCGATCAGGCGGGAAAGGAACTTCATGTGGCTGGCTCCGGTCATTTAAATGCGAATGATTTGCATTGTAATGGCGCCTCGGTTGTTTGTAAATGCGAATCGTTATTAATTTTAGTGGAAAAAAATGCGGCCCAAGTGCCGCATTCGTCAGTCACTGCCCGTCGATGATTCGTCGCGCCCCGTTGTAGCGCTTGATCCAGTAGCTGTTTTCCATGTTCTCGACGCGAACTTCAGCACCGGTGCGTGGTGCGTGCAGGAAATGGTTGTCGCCCAGATAGATGCCGACATGCGAGAAGGCACGGCGCATCGTGTTGAAGAACACGAGATCGCCCGGCTTCAACTGGCTGGTATCGATCTTCTGGCCAACCTGGCTCATTTCAAAGGCCGTGCGCGGCAACTGGGCGCCCAGGCTGTCCTTGAACACCAGGCGGACAAAGCCGCTGCAGTTGACTCCGCTGTCTTCGTCGTTGCCGCCGAGGCGATAACGGACGCCAACCAGTTTCAGCCCCTGCAGGATGACATCCTGGGCCGCATTGGTGTACCGCTCGAAGAAGGATTGCTGCTCTTCTGCCTTGCGGGCCTGTTCGGCGGCGAGGGCAGTGCTACCGAAGCTTGCGCAGGCAACGGCGAGCAAAAAGGTGGTTAGGACTTTACGCATAGACGCGGAATATAGGTAAAAAGCCGGTCGCTGTAAAGTGTCTGTAAAAATGAAGTCGGCAAACTATGTTCATTATCCGTAATTATGAATACAATTTCTGTTCAATCGAGCGAGGATAATAATGGATGCCTTCCAGGCACTGCTGATCGAGGAAGACGAAGGCAAGGTTCGCAGCGGGTTTGTCACGCTCGACGAAAGCCGGCTCGACCCGGGCACGGTGACGATCCGGGTGTCCTATTCGAGCGTGAACTACAAGGATGCGCTGGCAGCGACCGGCGCCGGCAAGATCATCCGTCGTTTCCCGTGTGTCGGCGGCATCGACCTTTCCGGCACGGTGATCGAGAGTGCCGATCCCCGTTTCAAGGCGGGCGACCCGGTCATTGCGACCAGCTTCGACATCGGCGTCGCGCACCATGGCGGTTACGCGGAATTTGCCCGGGTTCCCGGTGACTGGGTGGTGCCGCTGCCGGCCGGGTTGTCGCTCTATGAAGCGATGGCGCTCGGTACGGCGGGGTTTACCGCTGCCCTGGCAGTGGTCAGGATGGAAGAGAATCGTCTCGCCCCGGGCAACGGACCGGTGATCGTGACCGGCGCAACCGGCGGGGTCGGCAGCCTGGCCGTGGATATCCTCGCCAGGCGGGGCTATCACGTCGTGGCGCTGACCGGCAAGGCGAGCGAGGCGGACTATCTGAAGCGCCTGGGCGCGGCCGAGGTAATGTTGCGCCAGGAACTCGACCTGACAAAAATCAGGCCGCTCGACCGGGCGCGCTGGGCGGGTGCAGTCGATAATCTCGGAGGTGACGTACTGGCCTGGATTGCCAGTACGATGCAGCAGGGCGGGACAATCGCGAGTATCGGGCTGGCCGCCAGCATGACCCTCAATACCACGGTGGCGCCCTTCATCCTGCGCGGCGTCTCGCTGCTCGGCATCGATTCGGGCTACATCCGTGAACCGTATCGTCAGTCGGTCTGGCAACATCTGGCCACCGACATGCGGCCGCCGCATCTGGCGTCGATGGCGCGCAAGATCGCTTTCGCCGAGTTGCCGGCCACCTTTGCCGAGTACATTGCCGGACGTGCCCGTGGCCGGGTGGTCGTCGAGATTGGCGGAGTCTGAGATGGCCGACCTGTCACGCGTCCTCGTTGTCGATGATTCGCGCCTGGTGCGCATGGCACTTGCCCGAAATCTCCAGGGGCAGTACGACGTGCGCGAAGAGGGAGACGGCGAGGCCGCCTGGGAGCAACTGATCCTCGACCCGTCGATCCGGGCCGTCATTTCCGATCTTCAGATGCCACGGCTGGATGGCTACGGGCTCCTGCAGCGGGTCCGGGAATCCAAGCTGCGGCGTCTGCAGGAAATTCCGTTCATCGTCGTTTCCGGTGAGGAAACCGAGGAGGAACGTGAGCGCGCCCGGCAACTGGGGGCCTCTGATTTCGTGACCAAGGGGGCGGGAAGCACGGAAATCCTGACCCGGCTGAACAACCTTTTTGCGTTGAATGCGGCGCGCGAGAATCTGGAGTCCGGTCGCGAGAGCATGGTCCAGGATCCGACCAGCGGCCTCTTCTCGCGCAAATATCTCGAGCATCAGGCGGCGCAGGCGTTCTCGCATGCAACGCGCTCCGGCGTTGACCTGTGCA
This sequence comes from uncultured beta proteobacterium, assembly GCA_963815365.1. Lineage (GTDB taxonomy): Bacteria > Pseudomonadota > Gammaproteobacteria > Burkholderiales > Rhodocyclaceae > Azonexus. Next base: position 90,582 of record CAWFGN010000007.1, on the reverse strand, counting down.
TCATGGTGCTCGGCTTCGATTCGTTTGATCGGGTCAGCGCGCGACTGGGAAGCGATCTGGCCGAGCGGGTTGGGAACCGCTTTGCCAAAATGCTGTCCGGCAAGGTGCGCCAGGAAGACAGCCTCGGGCATTTCGGACCGGGGCAGTTTGCCATTGTCGCGCCGGGAACGTCACCGCTGTCGTTTGCGACGTTCGCCGAGCGTGTGCGCGAAGCGGTGGAGGCTTCGCATCTGCCCGTCCAGGGGCAGCCGGTTTCCCTGACCGTCAGCATCGGGGTGGCCAGCGTGCCGGTGGATATGGTCGATTCGGCCATAGCCTTGCTCGATCTGGCAGGCCAGCGCATGCAGCAGGGCATGCGTGCCGGCGGAAACCGGATTGTCTCGGGTGAGGGCGGCCCGGCAATCCTCCGCCAACTCAAGCTGCAAAGGGCGCTGGAATTGCTGGCGACGCGGCGCGGCGATGTCGTGCGTCCCTATCTCGGACAACTGGGCATGGAAATATTGCCCTTGCTGCATTTGATGAATCAGGAATTGGGGTTGGATCTGCCGCTGGCAGATATCGAGCGCCGTTTGCGTGACCGGGCAGCCGACAACAAATAAGCCCGGCGTTTTTTTATTCAGTGCAGGTAAACCTAGTTAGAGGGAGTCTTATGACGACATACAAGGAATTTCACCAGTATTCCATCGAAAAGCCGGATGAGTTCTGGACCGAGCAGGCCAAGCTCATCGACTGGAAAGAACCATTCACCCAGGTGTGCGATTATTCCCGTCCGCCGTTTGCCAAGTGGTTTGTCGGCGGCAAGACCAATCTTTGTCACAACGCGGTTGACCGTCATGCGGCGAAGCGTCCGAATGATCGTGCGCTGATCTTCGTATCGACCGAAACGAATGAGGAAACGGTCTACAGCTTCGCCGAGTTGCAGCGTGAAATCGAGCGCATGGCAGCGATCTACAAGAGTCTTGGTGTCAAGCGCGGCGACCGCATCCTGATCTACATGCCGATGGTCGCCCAGGCCTGTTTCGCCATCCTCGCTTCGGCCCGGATCGGTGCCATTCACTCGGTGGTCTTCGGCGGCTTCGCCTCCGGTTCGCTGGCAACCCGCATCGACGATGCCAAGCCGGTGTTGATCGTTTCCTCCGATGCCGGCATGCGCGGCGGCAAGGCGGTGCCCTACAAGCACCTGCTTGACGAAGCGATCGAACTGGCCGAGCACAAGCCGGCCAAGGTGCTGATGATCGACCGTGGCCTCGACAAGGACTTCAACAAGGTCGCCGGTCGTGATGTCGACTACGCTACCCTGCGTGCCCAGCACATGGACGCCCAGGTGCCGTGCGAATGGATGGAAAGCAACGAGCCTTCCTACATCCTCTACACTTCCGGCACGACCGGCAAGCCGAAGGGTGTGCAGCGCGATACCGGCGGCTATGCGGTGGCGCTTGCCTCGTCGATGAAACACATCTATTGCGGCGGCGAAGGAGAAACCTATTTCTCCACCTCCGACATCGGCTGGGTGGTCGGCCACTCCTACATCATCTACGGCCCGCTGATCGCCGGCATGGCGACGATCATGTATGAAGGAACGCCGCTGCGTCCGGATCCGGGCATCTGGTGGCAGATCGTCGAGAAGTACAAGGTCACCGTGATGTTCTCGGCACCGACCGCTGCCCGCGTGCTGAAGAAGCAGGATCCGGCGTACATGCACAAGTACGACCTGTCGTCGCTCAAGCATGTCTTCATGGCCGGCGAGCCGCTCGACCAGCCGACCCACGAGTGGTTCATGAACGAACTGCAAAAGCCGGTCATCGATAACTACTGGCAGACCGAAACCGGCTGGCCGATGCTGGCTGCGCTGCCGGGTGTCGAAAACACCCCGATCAAGTTTGGTTCGCCGAGCTTCCCGGTTTACGGCTACAACCTGAAGATCTTCCGCGAGGACGGATCGGTCTGCGACGCCAACGAGAAAGGTATTGCCGCGGTCATTCCGCCGCTGCCGCCGGGCTGCCTGTCCACCGTCTGGGGGCAGGACGACCGTTTCGTCTCAACCTACTTCACCCTGTTCAAGGAGCCGCTGGTTTATTCTTCCTATGACTGGGCGATCAAGGATGACGACGGCTACTTCACGATTCTTGGCCGGACCGACGACGTGATCAACGTTGCCGGCCACCGTCTGGGCACCCGTGAAATCGAGGAAGCGATCCAGAACCATCCGGCGATTGCCGAGGTGGCCGTGGTCGGTGTCGAGGACAAGCTCAAGGGTCAGGTGCCGATGGCGTTTGCCGTGGTCAAGGATGCCTCGAAGGTCGCGACGCCGGAATTGGTCAAGGCGCTGGAGAAGGAAGTGTTCGCCACGGTCGACGGCATTTTGGGTGCCATTGGGCGTCCGGCCCGGGTGCACTTCGTTACCGGTCTGCCCAAGACCCGTTCCGGCAAGATGCTGCGCCGTTCGCTGCAGGCGCTGGCCGAAGGCCGCGATCCGGGTGATCTGACGACCATCGACGATCCGTCCACGCTCGAGCAGATCAAGAACGCACTGGCCAGCTGAGTCCGCTTCCGCGTCTGCGTACAAACCCGCCGGTTCACGCCGGCGGGTTTTTTTTCGGCTGGCCGATTACCAGGGTGAGTCGTTTCGCCGGAAATCGGCAAATCGTCTCGGTCAGAAAATCGACAAAGACGCGGACAGTCGCCGAAAGGTGGTGACGCTGCGGGTAGATGGCATGAATGTCGGCCGCGCCGCCTACCCAGGGCTCGAGCACCCGCACCAGCTGGCCGGCGCGCAGGTAGCCGGCGACATCCCATTCCGAGCGCAGCACGATGCCGTGCCCGGCCAGCGCCCAGTTGACGGCGATTTCGCCGTGGTTGGTGGCGAGCGGTCCGCGCACCTTGACCAGGGCCTGTCGATTGCCGTCGGTGAGCGGCCAGTTGTTAAAGGCAGTGTTGTCTTCGCGGATGACGATGCAGGAATGGTGCTGCAGATCACGCGGTTCGCGCGGACTGCCGTGCTCGGCCAGATAGCGCGGGGCGGCGCAGAGCAGGCGGCGGTTGCCGGCGATCTTGCGGGCGAGAATCCGGGCATCGGGGGGCACACCGAAGCGGATGCAGATATCCATTGCATGTTCGGTCAGGTCGAGCGGGCGGTCGGTGAGCTGCAACACGATCTCGACCGCCGGCCAGGCCCGGGCGAATTCGGAGATCAGCGGCGCCAGATGACGGCGGCCAAAGCCGAAGGTGGCATTGATGCGCAGCAGGCCGCGTGGTGTTTCGCGGCTGGCGAGGAGCGAGCGCTCCAGGCCTTCGAGGTCGCGCAGGATCTGCTCGCCGGCTTCCAGATAACGCTCACCCTCGGGCGTCAGACTCAGGCGCCGTGTGGTGCGGTTGAGCAGGCGGACGCCGAGCCGCTTTTCCAGCCCGGCCAGACGCCGGCTGACCGCAGGCGGCGACACGCCCAAGGCCTGAGCGGCCGCAGCCAGACTCGGCTGGCGAGCGAGCAGGCTGAAGAACCCGAGGTCTGATGCATCTGCCATTATTGCGTCTAAAGTAAGAATGAATTGATTTCGAAGCCATTGTAGCTTTTCGTGGCGTGAATATGATGACGTTTTCCCGGTTGACCGCAGCAAAATGCACATCCTGCCCATCAACGAACTCGTTCTGACGCTGGTTCTCGGAGCCGGCCTTGGCTTCTTCGGCGGGCTGTTCGGCATTGGCGGCGGCATCATCGCCATTCCGTTGCTGGTCCTCGGCTTTGGCATGGAACAGCCGCTGGCGCAGGGAACCGCATTGGTGCTGATGGTGCCGACGCTGCTCGTCGGCTGGTGGCGTTACAGCCAGCGGCATCCGCTGCCCTGGCTTTCGGCCGTGATGATTGGCGGCGCGGCCGCGCTGACGACCTGGCTGGTGGCGCATTCGGCGGCGCGCCTCGATCCGCAGATCCTGCGCGGGCTGTTCGCTGCCTTCATCGGCCTGCTCGCGCTGCGCCTCCTGCTCGTCCGCCAGCGGCCGACTGCCGGCCCGGAGCGCCCGCTGCAACGGCGCTTTCTGCCGCTGGTCGGGATGATGGGAGGCGGCAGCATGGGGCTGCTCGGTATTGGTGGCGGGCTGGTGGCGACTCCGTTGCTCTCCGGCTGGCTGGGGCAGCGCCAGACGGTCGCGCAAAGCCTGTCGCTGGCGCTGGTGGCGCCCAGTTCGCTGGTGGCGCTGGCGACTTACGCCGGGGCGCAGCGGGTGGATTGGGCCATGGGGCTGCCGATGGCGCTCGGGGGACTGTTCACCGTGTCGGCCGGCGTCGCGCTGGCGCATCGCCTGCCGGAAAAACGCATGCGCGCCGCGTTTGCCTGGATGCTGCTGGCGACCGCGTTATGGCTGTCTTTCGGCAGCCTTATGCGAGGCCAATGACCGCCATCTTGCGCCGCAGGTAGGCTATCTGGGTCTGCAACGGCAACTGCTTGGGGCAGACGTCGTGGCAGCCGAGCAGCGACATGCAGCCGAAAACGCCGTCGTCGTCGCCGATCAGTTCGTAGAGGTCGTCATCGCTGCGGTTGTCGCGCGGGTCGAGGCGAAAACGGGCGATCTTGTTGAGGCCAATGGCGCCGACGAACTTTTCCCGCATCTGCGCCGTGCCGCAGCCGGCGATGCAGCAGCCGCATTCGATGCAGCGGTCGAGTTCGTAGATGGCTTCGGCGAGTTCCGGTTCCATCGGCGCTTCGAGTGCATCGAGGTCGGCCGGCACGTTGTCGTGGATCCAGGTCTGCAGCCGTTCGCTGGTGCCGCGCATCCACTTGCCGGTATTCACCGAGAGGTCGCCGATCAGCTCGAAGAAGGGGAGCGGGGCGAGGGTGATGGTCGTCCCGAGATCGCGGGTCAGTGTGCGGCAGGCCAGGCCGGGGCGACCGTCGATGAGCATCGCGCAACTGCCGCAGATGCCGGCACGACAGACGAAATCGAATTGTAGCGACGGGTCCTGCGTGGTCCGGATTTCGTTGAGGGCGATGAACAGCGTCATGCCCTCGGCTTCCTCGATCGCGAAGGCCTGCAGATGCGCCACGCTGGTCGGGTCGGCCGGGTTGTGGCGCAGGATGTTGACGCTCAGGCGACGTGCTGCCTGACTGGCCGTGTGGCGGCGGAGGATGTTGATCATGCGGTTTCTTCCAGGCGGGCATTGGGGCCGCGCAGGTGGGGCGGCAGCAGGTGGCGGAAGGGCATCAAGGCCTGCTGTACGGCGTGACGGTCGGATTCGCCGAGGCGGGCGCGGATCTGCTCGACTTCGGCCTGGCGGCGCGCGGTGTCCGGATGTTTGATGGCGTCGCGCGCGCCGTAGCCGCGCCAGCCGGGCGGCAGTTCCATGCGCCGGACATCCAGGCTTTCGTACTCCAGCGTCGGCACCCGTTGTTCCGGATCGCGCCAGAAGGCCAGTGTGCGTTTCAGCCATTGCGCGTCGTCGCGGCGCGGGAAGTCTGCGCGGAAATGCGCGCCCCGGCTTTCACTGCGCTGCAAGGCACCGTAGGCGACGCAGAGCGCCAGCTTGAGCATCTTCTGCACCCGCCAGGCGGTGGTCAGTTCGGGATTGGCGCCGGGCGCCGAACTGCGCAGGCCGATCTGGCGGCTGCGCATAAGCAGGCTTTTCAGCTCGTTGACCGCAACCGTCAGGTCGTCGCCATTGCGGACGATGCCGACCTGCCCGCTCATGATCGCCTGCATGCGCTGCATCAGGACGCTGGCGCTTTCCGCGCCGCGGCTGGCGGCGAGGGCGGCGAAGCGGGTGTTTTCCTGCTCCCGGCAGTCGCGGACCAGCGCCGTCGAGACGTGCATGTCGCCTTCCGGCGTGGCGCAGAAATCGGCGATGGCCTCGCCGACGATCATGCCGGCGACGACGGTTTCCGCCACCGAGTTGCCGCCGAGCCGGTTGAACCCGTGCAGGTCCCAGCAGGCCGCTTCGCCGCAGGCGAACAATCCCCTGAGCCCGCGTGCCGCACCATGGGCATCGGTGCGGATGCCGCCCATCGAGTAGTGCTGGGCCGGGCGCACCGGGATCCATTGTTTTGCCGGGTCGATGCCGAGGAAGTGCTGGCAGATTTCCTTCACTTCGCGCAGCTTGCCGTTGATGTGCGCCTCGCCGAGCAGGGTGATGTCGAGCCAGAGGTGCTCGCCGAAACGGTTGCTGGCGCCCTTGCCGCTGCGGATGTGGGCCTCCATGCGCCGGGAAACCACGTCGCGCGAGGCGAGTTCCTTCTTCTCCGGCTCGTAGTCCGGCATGAAGCGGTGGCCATCGACATCGCGCAGCAATCCGCCGTCGCCGCGACAGCCTTCGGTGACCAGGATGCCGGCGGGGAAGATGGCGGTCGGGTGGAACTGCACGGCCTCCATGTTGGCGAGCGGGACGACGCCGGTTTCCAGCGCGATGGCGGCGCCGATGCCCTCGTTGATCACGGCGTTGGTCGTCGACTGGTAGATGCGTCCGAAACCGCCGGTGGCGATGCAGGTGGCGCGGGCGACGTAGGCGAGCAGCCTGCCGTTGATCAGGTTGCGGACGATGGCGCCGTAGCAGCGCGCGCCATCGTGGATCAGCGAAACGGCTTCCATGCGCTCATGAACCGGAATGCCCGCCGCAATGGTCCGGTCGCTGACGGCGTAGAGCATGGCGTGGCCGGTGCCATCGGAGACGTAACAGGTGCGCCATTTCTTGGTGCCGCCGAAATCGCGGGCGGTGATCAGGCCGTGGGCGGCATCGGCCTCGTTGAGCGTGACTTTCCGGCTGTCGATGATAGCGTCGTGCGGACCGCGCTCGACGCGGTTCCACGGCACGCCCCAGGCAGCAAGTTCGCGGACGGCCTTGGGCGCGGTGTGCACGAACATGCGGGCGACTTCCTGATCGGCCCCCCAGTCGCTGCCGCGCACGGTGTCCTCGAAATGGATGTCTTCGTTGTCGCCGGCGCCCCTGGCGGTGTTGCCCAGGCTGGCCTGCATGCCGCCCTGGGCGGCGGCCGAGTGCGAGCGCTTGGGCGGCACCAGGCTGAGGATGATGACCTTCTGCCCGCGCTTCCTGGCGCCGAGTGCGGCGCGCAAGCCGGCCAGTCCGCCGCCGATGACGAGGACGTCTGTGTTAACGATTTCCATCTCAGTGCTTTCCGGCAGCCTGTGGCGCGCTTTGCTGCGTCGGGACGTAACGCTCGCCGGCATGCTCGGCATGGGTGCGGCCGAGTTCGATGTAGGCGCTCAGGGTGACCAGGCCGAGGGTGATGAAGAAGGCGCTGATTCCATGCTTCGCCCAGCGCAGGCGCCGGCGATACAGGTTGGGTTTCCTGGCGGCGAACCAGCCCCATTTGATGGCCAGGCGGTAGAGGCCGACGCTGGCATGCAGTTCGGCGGCGAACAGCAGCATCAGGTAGAGCGGCCACATGTTGCCGGTCCACACCCGGTCGGCCGACTCGAAGGGGCCGATCAGCGCCGGCTGGGTCAGCATGTCGTAGAGGTGGATGGTGGCCATGAAGAAGAGCGCGAAGCCGGTCCAGATCTGCAGCCACCAAAGCGAGGTGTCGCCATGGCGCAGGCTGTTCTTGTGCTGCATGAAGGCGCGGTACTGGCGGTAGCCGGCGGGAAACTTGCGCATCGCCAGCCAGGCGTGGGTGATGAAGATCAGCAGGATGACGATGACCACCCCGGAAACCAGCAGGGGCTGGGGCTTGCCAAGCAGCCAGGCGCCCTCGAAGAAGCGGGCGACCGTGTAGAAAGCGTCGTGGCTGATCAGGATGGACGACACGAAGAACATGTGGGCCATCAGGAAGAGTGCCAGGAACAGCCCGGAAGCGCTTTGCAGCACGTCGAGACGGGCCGGCCAGCGGCTCTTGCGGCGGGCGCCGGAGTCGACGTAACGGCGCTGTGCTTGGCGCGTGGATGACCAGTTGCCCGGAGGCCTCTGCGCCGAGCAGTTCGCGACTGCCGTTGTCGTTCGATCAGTGGCCATGATGTTGCGTCCTTGCCTGCGTGCCCACGATAGTTGCGTGGGCGGGTACCGGATACCTGGCAACGACGCAGCGGGGGGAACCGTGCTCGAACGCAAGCGTCCAGCATGATTGTCTGCCCCACCTTGTTGTTATGGAATGACTCTAGCACAGGCATGGTGAGGAAACCGTGAAATATGTTGCGGTGCATCATTGATATTCGTGCTCTGGCCGACAAAGCAACATGGGGCTGCAGGCCGGGTGTCGCCGTGCAGACGTTCACCCTCGGGCCAGGGCTGGAGCATGAAAAATCGTTCACAAACAGTAGTTTATGACTAAGGCTTGTAAACCCACCTGAAATGGCGTCCACTCTCGCTATTTGCAAGGGTGAGAGATGGACAAGAAAAGTGGTATTGCAGGCCTGATCGAGCGGTTTGGCGACCTTCCGGATGCACGAGTGGAGGGGCGGACGGACCACGACCTGCTGGACATCGTGGTGCTGACGCTCTGCGCAGTGATGTCCGGCGCGACCGGCTGGGACGACATCGAGGACTGGGGACGCGAGCGGGAGGTGTGGCTGCGACGTTATTTGCGCCTGCGCAACGGCATTCCCGGTCACGACACCATCCGGCGAGTCTTCGAAACACTGTCGCCGATGGCACTGGAACTGCGCTTCGAAGCCTGGATGGGAGAAATGTGCCCGGCGTTGAAAGGACGAGTCATCGCCATTGACGGCAAAGCCCTGCGGGGGTCGGCGCGAGCTGAACGCGGCCTGCGGGCCTTGCACCAGGTTTCGGCTTATGCCGCCGAATTCGGGCTGACGCTGGGCCAGCGCACCTGCGAAGAGAAGTCGAATGAAATCACGGCGATCGCAGAGCTGTTGCCGGCCCTGGCGCTTGAAGGCGCAGTGGTGACCATCGACGCCATGGGGTGCCAGACGGCAATCGCCGCCCAGATCACCGAAGGCGGTGGCGACTATGTGCTGGCGGTTAAGGACAATCAACCCCACTTGGCGGACGCGTTGCGGGACTTCTTCTCGACCCTGAACGCACCAGGACACTGCCGGCGGCAGGTTTCGCTGCATGAGACCCCGGACAAGGGGCATGGTCGAATCGAGACCCGACGCTGCACCGCCGTCGGCGAACTCGATTGGCTCGAGCTCCTCGGCCTGAAGGCTCGCTGGTCCAAGATCGCCTCCGTGGCCTGCATCGAATCGACGCGTCAGATCGGCGCCAGGATCGAGACCGAAAAACGCTACGTGATCAGTTCGCTCCCGGCTGATAGCCGTCGCATTCTGCACGCTGTACGCACTCATTGGGGAGTCGAGAACGGCTTGCACTGGTGCCTTGATGTGACGTTCGGCGAAGACGCCAGCCCGATCCGCTTGCGTAATGCCGCTCAGAATTTCTCCTTCTTTCGTCGGCTCGCCCTGAACCTCTTTCGTGCCGACAAATCTCGATCAATCAGCCTGCCCAGAAAAATCAAGACCGCCGCCTACAATCCCGATCATTTGACCACCGCCTTGCACCTGCGGGAAATTTGATGCTCCAGCCCTGACCCGCGGGCCGCCCGAATCATTAATCGACGGCCCATCTGCTAAGATTGGCCCCAATTTTTCAGGCGTTTCTTCTTGTCCTCCCTCCCGGAACTCTTCTCCCCCGATGGCCCGCTGGCGCAGGCGATCAGCGGTTATCGCGTGCGCGACCAGCAGCTCGACATGGCCGAGCGCATCGCCGCCGCCATCGACAGCTGTTCGGTTTTCATCGCCGAGGCGGGGACCGGCACGGGCAAGACTTTCGCCTATCTGGTGCCGGCGCTGAAGTCGGGCGGCAAGGTGATCGTCTCCACCGGCACCAAGACCCTGCAGGACCAGTTGTTCAACAAGGATCTGCCGATGGTGCGCGATGCCCTCAAGGCGCCGGTCAAGATCGCCTTGCTGAAGGGGCGCGCCAATTACGTCTGCCCCTACCACCTCGAACGCGCGCTGGCCGACGGCCGCTTCCTGACCCGCGAGGATGCCGCAGACGCCCGCCGCATCGCGGTGTTTGCCAAGGTGACGAAGAGCGGTGACAAGGCCGAATGTCTGGAAGTTTCGGAAAACTCGCCGGTGTGGAACCACGCCACGTCGACCCGTGAAAACTGCCTCGGCCAGGATTGCCCGGACTACAAGGACTGCTTCGTCATGCAGGCGCGGCGCGAGGCGATGGCGGCCGACCTGGTCGTCGTCAATCACCACCTGTTCTTCGCCGACGTCATGCTGCGCGACGAAGGCATGGCCGAGCTGCTGCCGGCCTGCAACACGGTCATCTTCGACGAGGCGCACCAGCTGCCGGAAGTGGCGACGCTGTTCTTCGGCGATACCGTATCGACCGCGCAGATTCTCGATCTGGCCCGCGACGCCCGCTCCGAAGGCCTGACCAACGCCCGCGACTGCCTCGATCTGCAGACCGGCAGCAAGGCGCTGGAAAAAGTGGCCAAGGACTTGCGGCTGGCCGTCGGCATCGACGCCGGGCGCTTCTCCTGCGGTCGAACTGCTCGAAAAGCCCGAATTTGCGCCGGCGCTGAAGCTGCTGGAAGACGAGGTCGCCAAGTTCGCCGCCATCCTCGAAACCCAGGCCGAACGCGCCGAAGGGCTGGAGAAATGCTGGCAGCGGGCGCTGGAACTGGTCCAGCGCCTCGGCCATTGGCAAAAGGTGGCGGACGACGGTTACGTGCGCTGGGCCGAAGCCTTCACCCAGTCGCTGCAACTCAATCTGACGCCGCTCGATGTCGCCGAAATTTTCAAAAAGCAGATGGGCGGCCACCCGCGCGCCTGGATCTTCACTTCGGCGACGCTCGCCGTGCAGGGCAAGTTCAACCATTACTGCGCCGAACTCGGCCTCGGCGAGCCGGAATCGGCCTGCTGGGAAAGCCCCTTCGACTATGGCAAGCAGGCCGTGCTCTACGCGCCGCTCGGCATGCCGGAGCCGAATTCCTTCGGCTACACCGATGCCGTCGTCGACGCCGCCTTCCCGGCCGTGGTCGCAGCCGGTGGTGGCGCCTTCTTCCTGTGCACCAGCCTGCGCGCCATGCGCCGCACGCACGAGTTGCTCAAGGCGCGGCTGGAGGACGAAGGTCACGACATGCCGCTGCTGCTGCAGGGCGAGGGCAGCAAGAACGACCTGCTGCAGCGCTTTCGCCACCTCGGCAACGCCATTCTGGTCGGCAGCCAGAGCTTCTGGGAAGGTGTCGATGTGCGCGGCGAGGCGTTGTCGCTGGTCGTCATCGACAAGATCCCCTTCGCCCCGCCCGATGACCCGGTGCTTTCGGCGCGCATCGAGCAGATGCGCCAGCAGGGGCGCAATGCCTTCATCGAGTACCAGCTGCCGCGCGCCGTCATCAACGTCAAGCAGGGCGCCGGACGGCTGATCCGCGACGAAACCGACCGCGGCGTGCTGATGATTTGCGATCCGCGACTTTTATCAAAGCCTTATGGCCGTCGCGTCTGGCAAAGTCTGCCGCCAATGAAGCGGACCAAGGAGCTTTCCGAAGTGCTGAATTTTTTCGCCAGCCGATGAAAACCATCTTCGACCAATTGCGCCAGCAGCAGCCGCAACTCTTCTCTTCTGGCGCCATCACGATCGACACGGCGGCGCTGGACGCCATGCGCGCGATCGTCGTCGCCATCGAAGCGGTCATCGCGTTGCCGGCCTGGCAGTCCCGCGTCCTCGCCTGGGCGCCGGAAATCGCGCGCTGCCCGGTGGCGGCGCGCGGCGTCTTTCTCGGCTACGACTTTCACCTGACCGACGCCGGCCCGAAGCTGATCGAGATTAACACCAATGCTGGTGGCGGGCTGCTCAACGCCTACCTGCTGGCCGAACACGGCCGGGCGGAAGAGGGCGCGCGGGTTCGCGAAGCCTTCGTCGCGATGTTCCGCGAGGAATGGCGGCTGGAGCGCGGCGACGCGCCGCTGCAGCGCATCGCCATCGTCGACGACGAACCGGCCGGGCAGTTCCTCGCCTGCGAGTTCGCCCTGTTCAAGGAGCTGTTCGAGGAACATGGCATCGCCGCCGTCGTCGCCGACCCGCGCGAATTCAAGCGCGATGGCAACCGCCTGCTGCACGACGGCAAGCCGGTCGACCTGATCTACAACCGGCTCACCGACTTCGCGCTGGATGCTACGGTCAACGCCGATTTGCGGGCTGTTTTCGAGGCCGGCGGCGTCGTCCTGACGCCGCATCCGCACGCCCACGCGCTGTATGCCGACAAGCGCAACCTGATGCTGCTCTCCGACGGCAAGGTGCTCGAAGCCCTGGGTGTGGTGGCGGAAACGCAACGGACGCTGCTCGCCGGCATTCCGCGTACGGTTGCGGTCGACCCGGAAAATGGCGATATTTTCTGGGCCGAGCGCAAGCGCTGGTTCTTCAAGCCGCCGGCCGGTTTCGGCGGGCGCGCCGCCTATCGCGGCGACAAGCTGACGCGGCGGGTGTTCGAGGAAATCCTGCACGGCGGCTACATCGCCCAGGAAATCGCGCCGCCGTCGGAACATGAGGTGTGGGTCGCCGATGCACCGCAGCGCATGAAAGCCGACGTCCGCTGCTATGTCTACAACGGCGCTATCCAGATGGTCGCCGCGCGCCTTTACCAGGGCCAGACCACCAATTTCCGGACGCCGGGCGGTGGTTTCGCGCCGGTTTTCATCGCCTGAACAGGTAAAATTTCGCCATGAAAGTATTTGGCATCGCCGGTTATTCCGGCTCCGGCAAGACGACGCTGCTGGAAAAGCTGATCCCGCAATTCACCGCGCGCGGCCTCCGGGTTTCGGTCATCAAGCACGCTCATCATGGCTTCGACATCGACCGCCCGGGCAAGGATTCGCATCGCCACCGCGAAGCCGGGGCGACCGAGGTCATGCTTTCCTGCAACGACCGCTGGGCCCTGATGCACGAGCGGCGCAGCGAATCCGAACTGACGCTGGACGAATTGCTGGCCCGGCTGTCGCCCTGCGATCTGGTGCTGATCGAGGGCTTCAAGCAGGAACCGGTGCCGAAACTGGAAGTCTATCGGCCGGAGAACGGCAAACCGCCGCTGTTCCCCGAACGCAGCGACATCGTCGCGGTGGCCAGCGATGCCGACATCGCTACCGACTTGCCGAGGCTGCCGCTGAACGACGTCGGGGCCATCGCCGACTTTGTGTTGAACCATCTCCAATTGAATTTGCAGGAACGCGCATGCTGAGTTTCGAACAAGCCCTGGAAAAACTGCTGGCCGCCGCGCAGCCGGTCGAAGAAGTCCGCTTGCTGCCGCTGACCGCGACCGCCGGCCGCGTTTTGGCCCTTGCGCAGCAGTTGACCGTAGCCGTGCCGCCACTCGCCAACTCGGCGATGGACGGCTATGCCGTGCGTACCGCCGACATCACCGCTGCCGGCGTCTGCCTGCCGGTCAGCCAGCGCATCCCGGCCGGCACGGTGGGCGTGACCCTGCAGCCGGGCACCGCCGCCCGCATCTTCACCGGCGCCCCGGTGCCGCACGGTGCCGATGCGGTGGTGATGCAGGAACGCTGCGAGCACGGCGATAACGGTGTGGTCATCAATTACCTGCCGCGCCCGGGAGAAAACGTCCGCCCGGCCGGCGAAGACATCGAACTCGGCCGGGAAATCCTGCAAGGCCGGCATCAAGTTGCGCCCGCAGGACATCGCGCTGGCCGCCGCGGCCGGGCTGGCGGAACTGCCGGTGCGGCGCCGCCTGCGCGTCGGCGTCTTCTTCACCGGCGACGAGCTGGTGCAGCCGGGCGAGCCCTTGCCGCCGGGTGCCATCTACAACTCCAACCGCTACGCGCTGCGTGCGCTGCTCGAAGGCCTCGGCTGCGAAGTGCGCGATCTCGGCACCGTGCCGGACCAGCTCGACGCGACCCGCGCGGCGCTGCGCCAGGCTGCCGCCGACAACGATCTGATCATCACCTGCGGCGGCGTCTCGGTCGGCGAGGAAGATCATGTGCGGCCGGCGGTCGAGGCCGAGGGCCGGCTCGACATGTGGCAGGTGGCGACCAAGCCCGGCAAGCCGCTGACTTTCGGCGAGGTCCGTCGTCCCGACGGCAAGGCGTGGTTCATCGGCCTGCCAGGCAATCCGGTGTCGGCCATCGTCACCTTCATGATGACGGTTCGTCCCTTCGTGCTGCGCCTGCAGGGGATGGAAAAGGTGATGCCGCAGGTGCTGACGCTGCCGGCGGAATTCGACTGGCCGCGCCCGGATGTGCGGCGCGAGTTCCTGCGTGCCCGCCTCAACGAGGCCGGCGGCGTCGAACTGTTCCCCAACCAGGGCGCCGGCGTGCAGACATCGCTGGTCTGGAGCAACGGCATCGTCGACAACCCGCCGGGCCAGGCGGTCAGGCGCGGCGATCCGGTGCGCTTCATCCCCTTTCTGGAACTGCTGTCATGAGCGTCAAGGTGCTCTATTTCGCCGGTCTGCGCGAGGCTCTTGGCATGGCCGGTGAAACGCTGGAACTGCCGGAAGGCATTGCCACGGTTGGTGGCCTGCGCGACTGGCTGGTCGGCGCCGGGCGGGAAAAACTGGCGACCGCGAAAAACCTGCGTTGCGCGGTGAATCAGCACATGGTCGGGCCGGATGCCGGCGTCGCCGACGGCGACGAGGTGGCCTTCTTCCCGCCGGTAACGGGAGGCTGACGATGAGCGTGCGCGTCCAGGAAGCAGATTTCGACCTCAACGCCGAGTTGACCGCACTCAGGGCCGGCGACGCCCGCATCGGCGCGCTGGCCAGCTTCGTCGGCCTGGTGCGCGACATCAACGACGGTGCCGGTGTCTCGGAAATGACGCTGGAGCACTATCCCGGGATGACCGAAAAGGCGCTCGAAGCCATCGTCGAGGAAGCGAAAGCGCGCTGGGACATCTACGGCGCCCTGGTCATCCACCGCGTCGGCAAGCTCCAGCCGTGCGACCAGATCGTCATGGTTGCCGTGACCAGCGCCCACCGCGGCGAAGCCTTTGCCGCCTGCGAATTCATCATGGACTACCTGAAAACCCGCGCGCCGTTCTGGAAGCGCGAGGTGACACCCGAAGGTGCGCGCTGGGTCGATGCGCGCGACAGCGACGATTCCGCCGCCACCCGCTGGCAAAAATAGTCAGCGGAAGATCCGCTGCCCGATGACGATCAGCAACATCGGCAGCGTACTCAGGGCCAGCAGGAAAAACACGTCGCCGCTGGCCAGCGTCAGCGGGCTGACCAGCCCGGCGTTGGCGCCGGAAAGGCCATGCAGGGCCTGTGCCCACTCGGGGTGGAAGCCTTCCGGCACCACCGCCAGCCGGCGGGCGTAGAAGAACTGGAGTGCTACGGTCGATAGCGCAATACTCGACGAAATGCCCAACTGGCGGACGATGTTCTTGACCTGGTAGCCGTGCGAGAACACCTTGGGCGGCAACTCGACGAAGGTGCCGAAGGCGACCGGCCCGATGAAACACGGAATGGCGATGCCGCAGATCAGCGCCGGCAACAGCAGCAGGTGCCAGTCGCTCAATCGTCCGGCCTGGCTGAATCCCAGGCAGGCGATCGCGTAGAGAACCAGCCCGGCCAGCATGAAGCGGCGCGGCCGCGGTCGCCGGCTCGCGGCCGCCGCATGCAGCAGGGCGGCGGTGACGCTGCCGAAAAGGCTGAAGGAAAGCACCAGCGCGGTGGTCGTCAGCGACAGGCCGAGACCTTCCTTGAACAGGATCGGCAGCAGGAAGCCAGTGGTGCCGGCCATGAAGTAGCCGAAAAAATAAAGGGCGATGCCCAGCAAGTAGCGCCACTGGAACAAGCCGCGGTAGTCGATCAACGGCCTGTCCTTCTTCCATTGCCGCCAGGCGAAAACGCTGAGCGCGATGATCGAGGCGATGCCCACGCCAAGCACCAGCGAGCGCGAGGAAGCGGCTTCGGAAGGGATTTCCTGGATCGCATACTGCAGCCCGAAAATTCCCGCCACCAGCCACAACAGCCAGCCCCAGTGTTCCTCGCTGCGTTCGCCGACCGGCACCTTCTCGCGGGAAAGGTGCGGTCCGGCGATCCGGGCAACCGCGATGGCCAGCGGCACGGCGCACCAGAACAGCGCAGGCCAGCCCCAGACCCCGAGCAGCCCGGCGGCGGCGAGCGGGGCGATGGCCGAGGCGCCGAGCAGGCTGCCGATGAAGCAAAGCAGCCCGTGAAAACGCGCTTCCGGCGGCAGGCGGTTGATTTCCATGCGCCCGGCGGTAAAGAAGGTGGCGCCGCCCGCGCCCTGCAGGACGCGGCCGAAGGTGAACTGGCCGACGCCGCCGGCCGTGGCGCAGAGGATGCCACCGAGGGCGAAGACGACCAGCGAGGCGAGGATGAAGTCGCGATAGCCCAGGCGCTCGACCATCCACTTGTGCTTGTAGAGCATGAAAATCGCCGCCACCCCGTAGAGCGTGTAGGCCAGCGCGAATTCGCCAGGAGTCAGGGCAAGGCCGGCCATGATCTGGCTTGCCGCGAACATGACCAGCCCGGTCTCGAAAAACTCGACGCAGGTGATGGCGGCGATGCTTGCGAGCAGGCGCGAGGCAGGAGGCTGGATGGCGGGGTCCGGGTGCATCGGGCAGGGCAACGGGGAAGGATGTACGGCATCCAAGGATGCCAGATTACGGTTCGCTGCGCGTAATTTGCCCATCCGGCGCATGCGAGCGGCAGTTGAAATTCGTCCCGGCGTCCTCATCTATCGGGTATCGAAAAAATTCCCCAAGGGAGACAGTCATGCGAATCGACAAATTCACCACCAAGTTCCAGCAGGCGCTGGCCGATGCCCAAAGCCTGGCGATCGGCAACGACCAGCAGTTCATCGAGCCGCAGCACCTGCTGCTGGCGCTGATCAACCAGGACGACGGCGGCACCACCTCGCTGCTCGCCCGCGCCGGCGTCAATGTGCCGGGCCTCAAGCGCGATCTCGAACAGGCCTTGACCCGCCTGCCCAAGGTCGAAGGCCATGGTGGCGACGTCTCCATCGGCCGCGACCTCGGCAACCTGCTCAACCTGACCGACAAGGAAGCGCAGAAGCGCGGCGACCAGTTCATCGCCAGCGAAATGTTCCTGCTCGCGCTGGGCGAGGACAAGGGCGAAGCCGGTCGTCTCGCCAAGCAGCACGGCCTGAGCCGCAAGGCGCTGGAGGCGGCGATCATGGCCGTGCGCGGCGGGCAGGGTGTCGATTCGCAGGAGGCCGAAGGCCAGCGCGAGACGCTGAAGAAATACTGCATCGACCTGACCGAGCGTGCCGCCCAGGGCAAGCTCGATCCGGTGATCGGCCGCGACGACGAAATCCGCCGCGCCATCCAGATCCTGCAGCGCCGCACCAAGAACAACCCGGTGCTGATCGGCGAGCCGGGCGTCGGCAAGACCGCCATCGTCGAAGGTCTCGCCCAGCGCATCATCAACGGCGAAGTGCCGGAAACCCTGAAAGGCAAGAAGGTGCTGGTGCTCGACATGGCCGGGCTGCTCGCCGGCGCCAAGTATCGCGGCGAATTCGAGGAGCGCCTGAAATCGGTGCTCAAGGAAATCGCCCAGGACGAAGGCCAGATCATCCTCTTCATCGACGAACTGCACACCATGGTCGGCGCCGGCAAGGCCGAAGGCGCCATCGATGCAGGCAACATGCTGAAGCCGGCGCTGGCGCGCGGCGAACTGCACTGCATCGGCGCCACGACGCTGGACGAATACCGCAAGTACATCGAGAAGGATGCCGCGCTTGAGCGCCGCTTCCAGAAGGTGCTGGTCGAAGAGCCGAGCGTCGAATCGACCATCGCCATCCTGCGCGGCCTGCAGGAAAAATACGAATTGCACCATGGCGTCGACATCACCGACCCGGCCATCGTCGCCGCGGCCGAATTGAGCCATCGCTACATCACCGACCGCTTCCTGCCGGACAAGGCGATCGACCTGATAGACGAGGCGGCGGCCAAGATCAAGATGGAAATCGACTCCAAGCCGGAGGTGATGGACAAGCTCGACCGCCGGATGATCCAGCTCAAGATCGAGCGCGAGGCGGTCAAGCGGGAAAAGGACGAGGCCTCGAAGAAGCGGCTGGGTTTGATCGAGGATGAGCTGGTTTCGCTGCAAAAGGAATATTCCGACCTTGAGGAAATCTGGAAGGCGGAAAAGTCGGCGGTGCTCGGCTCTGCCCAGATCAAGGAAGAAATCGACCGCTTGAAGGCTGAAATTACCCGCTTGCAGCGCGAAGGCAAGCTCGACAAGGTGGCCGAGCTGCAATACGGCAAGCTGCCGCAACTCGAAGCGCAATTGAAGGCGGCTGACGCGGTCGACCCCGAAAAACAGGTCAAAAACAAATTGCTGCGCACACACGTCGGCGCCGAGGAAATCGCCGAAGTGGTGTCACGCGCCACCGGCATCCCGGTCAGCAAGATGATGCAGGGCGAACGCGAGAAGCTGCTGAAAATGGAAGAGCGGCTGCACAAGCGGGTGGTCGGCCAGGACGAAGCGGTACGTCTGGTCGGCGATGCCATCCGTCGTTCGCGCGCCGGCCTGTCCGATCCGAACCGGCCGTATGGGTCCTTCCTGTTCCTCGGCCCGACCGGCGTCGGCAAGACCGAGCTGTGCAAGGCGCTGGCCGAATTCATGTTCGACGCCGAGGATCACCTGATCCGCATCGACATGAGCGAGTTCATGGAGAAGCATTCGGTCGCCCGCCTGATCGGCGCGCCGCCGGGCTATGTCGGTTACGAAGAGGGTGGCTATCTGACCGAAGCCGTGCGTCGCAAGCCGTACAGCGTGATCCTGCTCGACGAGGTCGAGAAGGCGCATCCGGATGTCTTCAACGTGCTGCTTCAGGTGCTCGACGATGGCCGCATGACCGACGGCCAGGGGCGCACCGTGGATTTCAAGAACACGGTCATCGTCATGACGTCCAATCTCGGCAGCCAGATGATCCAGCAGATGGCCGGCGACGACTATGGCGTGATCAAGATGGCGGTGATGGCCGAGGTGAAAACCTACTTCCGTCCGGAGTTCATCAACCGGATCGACGAAGTGGTGGTCTTCCACGCGCTCGACGAGAAGCACATCGCCGGCATCGCGAAGATCCAGCTCGGCTATCTGGAAAAGCGTCTGGCCCAGCTCGAAATGGGGTTGTTGGTCGAAGACAGCGCACTGGCCGAACTGGCTCAGGCCGGTTTCGACCCGGTGTTCGGCGCACGGCCGCTCAAGCGGGCGATCCAGCAACAACTGGAAAACCCGCTGGCCAAGAGCATCCTCGAAGGCAAGTTCGGGCCGAAGGACACGATCCGCGTCGCCTGCGAAAACGGCATCATGCGTTTTGTCAAGGGCTGAACCAGCGGACGAAATGAAAACGGCGAGGCTGATTGCCTCGCCGTTTTTCTTGGAAAAAACTGCTTTTCAGATTTAGGCCACTTTTCCCGGTTGACCGCAGGAGGCTGGTTGCGAACCTCTGCGGCCTGATGATGCTTCCATTCGTGATGGCTGGTTGCTGATCCTGGGCCTGCCGTTCAGCAGAGTCGGCCACCCGGCGGCAGTTCGGCCAATCCGGCCGTTGGCTTAATGCACTGAATCGGGCAGCAACCCGTCGCTTAGCTGCCGTTCAGCCTCGCGAGGCCGCGAACGGCGGCTTCTCTACTTGGCGAACGCGAACTCTCGACCCCAAGCGGTCGATCAGCTTTCTCCAGATCGGCCAGTCAGCCTAGTCCAGGTTCTGCGAACTGGAATGCTCCGAAGCGGCCATTGACGATTTCACCCTCCCGGCCATTTGCGGTCATTCAAGGCACGTGAAAATGGGTGACTCAAACGACAGTTAACTGATCTCAAACCTGCCGTTCGATTCTGCCAGCGGCGGGCCTGTTCTTTGGCCTGAGCGGCCATCCAGTGATTGCTGCTTGAGTGATCGCACCGCGTAGCTCTGCTGCGTGTAGAAATTGGTGAAACGCACGCCGTCGTTGGCCAGGGAATCGAGGTTCGGTGTCTTGATTTCGCTGCCGAACGATCCCAGGTCGGCAAAGCCCATGTCATCGGCGAGAATGATGACGATATTCGGCCTCTTCCCCGGCACCGGCGTCTGAGCCTGAGCCGGCGGGGACAACAGCGCCGCAAGGGTCGCGGCGATGATGGTTAGTGGTGCTATTTTCATACGCTCTCCATTTCTTATGAAGTCCCGCTGCTTCTGCCTGTTTGTCTTTACGCGTGGTATCTCTGTAGCGCCTGCCGGACTGGCCAGCGGCTGGGCAATAGTCGGCCCGCAGGTTGTGCAAACCGGCAGCGAAGCACCCCCAATCGCTCGAACCGGATCTCGATGTCGGAACCTGGATCGATGAAATCATCGTGGTCACAGCCGGTACAGTCGGGAATGGTGCCCAAGCCCATCACGGACCCCGCCTTGAGGGGAGCGATGGAGGCCAGCCAGGCGAACACGTCTTCGGCCCTGTGGCTAATCTCGGATGTTGATCCCTCATACTTGACCTGACCGTTCACCGC
Source organism: uncultured beta proteobacterium (assembly GCA_963815365.1). Classification (GTDB taxonomy): domain Bacteria; phylum Pseudomonadota; class Gammaproteobacteria; order Burkholderiales; family Rhodocyclaceae; genus Azonexus. The sequence continues at coordinate 70,177 of CAWFGN010000007.1, read as the reverse complement.
GACCGTCACCTTGAGGGCGTACGGATCACCGAGCTCATCGGGAGTCACCAGATACGGCCCGAGCTGATTTCCGTTCGCCATGTCCTTGGTCAGGCAGAATCCACCGACGAATTCCGTGGCCTGAACGTCGCGCGCCGAGACGTCGTTGAAGATGCAGTAACCGGCCACCGGCTGCCGCTCGTTGCCGTAGACGACGGCAAGTTCCGGTTCGATGTCCAGGCGCGAGGTATAGGTCGGCCAGGGGACGGTGATGGCGTTGCCAACGATGGTATTCATATTGCACTTGTAGTAAGGCAGCGGCGCAGGCTGCCCGGCGGCGGGCTTGGGTTTCGGCGCCAGCACCGTCTTGGCGAAGGCCTGCAACATCGCCGAGGTCTGCGGGTTGTCTCGCTCATACTTCATGAGGGTGGCGCCGGAGTTCGCCAGATGCCGTGGCGTGAGGCCGAAATCGAACAGCGCTGCTACTTCGATCGGTTCGTGCAGTTGCAACTCGGCCAGCCTTGGCTTTTCGTTGACACTCAGTTCCCCCAGACGAGCTTCGCCCCAGGCCAGCAGCTTGCGCACCAGTTGTTCGCTCTGTGGCAGGCCGGCTAGATAGGCTTTGCTGTCACTAATTTCAGGCTGCGTGATGCCGCTGCGCTGTTGCAGGGTGGCCAAAGAAACGGCATGGTCACCGATGACGACACCGAAAACGGGCGCCTTGAGATCAGATGAGTATCGAATCAGCTTCATCGTGGCTATCCTTAAGTATTTCGCTATTTCAGAATTCAAGGCCCAAGCCCCGCGATTTCGCGACCTTGTAGATTTGATCGAAACTCGTGGCCGCATCCCAGGGCTTGTCTTCCGGTTCGTGACGAAATTCCCGGTAGGCACGCTCGACGTTGAGGTAGATGCGCGCCGGTGCGCTCCACGAACTGTACGGCCCCAGATCGATCCGTTTGGCCGCTTCCAGCGAGGTCATTTCGCGCTTGAAGAAGTGGCTCGATTCTTCGCGCACGTAGTCGAGGTACGCCTTCATCTCCATCGCCCCTTCGAGCCCGCATATCGGCCCGTGCCCGGGAACGATGACCTCCGGATCGAGGGCGATGATGAGATCGAGAATCTTGAGCCACTTCTCGTAGCTGCCGGTCCATCCCATGGGAGTGCATTCGCGGAAGATTACGTCGCCAGCGAACAGCACCCGCTCCTTCGGCAGGAAAACGATGGTGTCGCCGACCTGATGGCACGGCCCGACGTAGATCAACTGGACTTCCGTGCCATCCAGATCCAGCACGTGTCGTTCATCGAACACGGTCGTCGGCAGAGCCAGATTTATCCCGCTGAAGTCGTAGTCCTGCTGTAACTGCCTGGCAATGGCCAGCGCGCCGGGATGAATGGCTTTGAGCAGCAGGCGCGAGAGAAAACGATCAGCCCCCGCCAGCAGCTTCTGGGTCTCACTCGGGTCGGCGACGTGCGGCATTCGCTCCAGTACCGACCGATGGGCGATTATTTCGGCACCCTTAAAGAGCTGGTTGCCCCAAACGTGGTCACCGTCCTCATGCGTATTAACAACCCGCTTAGGCATGTGCGGCCATACCTTCCCGAAGAGTTCGATCATCCGGTGCGCGTGCGGCAGGTCCGACTGCGTGTCGATCACCACGCCACCGCCCAGGTTAATGAGTCCCGAGTTCGCATCGCAAACCCGGTTCTTGTCGTTGAGAACCGCAAAGCAGTTATCGCTCACTTGCTGCATTCGCATAAACAGACCCTTTGTTGTCCAATCGGGAAGCGCCCCGAAAACCGTTCCACTTCAGTCCATCATCGCCTCGAATCCGCGCCTACGTCCGCTGCTTGGACCGGACCGCTGTATGCTTAAGACGTTTGCATCGGTTGCTGGTGAGTCTCAGTTTCCACCGGGGCTGTTTGGGCGTCTATCGGAATTCCGCAAAAACGAAAAAAGGCGTAAATCATGAAAGCACCTGGATTCATTGCCCGTCCTGCCGTCGAGGTCGTCGAGTTCACGGACCCGACGATCGCCAACGCCGGCATCGAACTGATCGAGCAAGATGCGGTGCTGCTCGCGTCTACGCAACTGCGAGTACGCCGCGTTATCGTCCGTCTGGAGACTGCTGCGGTCGTGTTTCATTCAGCAAACCAACGTGTCAGGTCTAGTACGAGCGCGCGCGAAGAACTCCTCGCCTATGTCGTATTTGGCCCGCAGGTGCGAGGGACGGTGAACGGGCTTCCGGTCCGTCCGGGAGTGATGCTGGCGGCAGAGCCTGGGGCGGAAGCGCGATTTGTGACCGAGCCCGGATGGCAAAGCATCACCGTCATGCTCCATCCACAGATTTTCATGGAGCACTTGCTCGCCCGCCACAGTGTGAGCGATTTCCATTTGCCGCACGGCGTGGAAACACTCAAAGCAAGCGCTGAGAAGGTTGGCCAGCTTTTCAACTGGGGGAAGCGGCTGGTCGATACAGCCGCACAGCAGCCGGCCTTGTTCAATGAACGGCCAGAAGTCCGAATGGCCGCCCAGGTCGAGCTGTTTGAAACGCTTATCGCCGCTCTGCGTGAGGCCCAGGATGTCGATGTCACGCGCAGCGAACGGAAGCGGCAGGCCTACAGTCTCATGGTCAAGACCGTCGAGGAGCATGCCCTGGCGCATGTTGGCGATCATCTCCATGTAACCGATTTGTGTAAAGTCGCAGCAGCAAGTGAGCGCACCTTGGAAAATGCGTTCAAGGAAGTTCTGGGAATTACACCCGTGGCCTATTTGATCAGGCTCAGATTGCACCGGGTGCGCCAGGCACTTTTGGCAGGATCCCAGGGATCAACGACGGTTTCCGCCGAGGCGCTTAACTGGGGTTTTTGGCACTTCGGTGAATTTTCCCGCGCGTACAAGGAATGCTTCGGTGAGCTTCCGTCGGATACTTTACGATGCAAGTTTGTTGAGCTGTGACACTAATTCACATGGCATTCGAACTAATGAGCGGTATGTATTTCATAGCGGACTTGGATGGTTAGAATCACCAGTGGCGGCATTGGCCGAACAGCACGCAGACGTCAAGGTCTCGTGGCCGGCAGGTTTGTTATCAGAAAGCCGCCATTGCCAATGAAAACATCATCTGTCTCTTGTGGGTCGAGAGTACGCATTCGAGTAGTTCGAAAGCTGACGTTCGCGTCCAAGCTGTCGCCAACGTCCGTTGACTGACGGTTAACTGCCATACCCCAAACGCTGGCTGTATGACCGGATTGGCCGACCAACTGCCTGATACCCAAAACTGCGGAACGTCATCTCTAGCAGACATTAGCGGACGTCCGTGCACACGTCATGGCGCCAGTGCAAACAGGCGGGCGGCGTCCCAGGCAATCTGCCGTGCGACACCCGGCGGCAGCTGCTCGAGTCACGGCAGGTAAGGCTGTTTTTGACGCTGCCGATGCAGTGTCCGGGCCGTTGTCCAGACAATGCCTTCATCCTGGAAGATGCGGGCTCTCATGCGGGCGAAACAGGTCTTGCCGTCTGATGGGCTGGGGAAGCGGGCAGGCGCGAAGAAGGTGTCCAAAAAAAGGGCACCGCTCTGGTGCCCGATTCTTCGTTCGAAATCTGCTGGTAGATCAGCAATTGCCTTTCTTGGCTTGTCCCGGTGGACAGTTCTGGCCGGGCGCATTCGGGTTGCCCTTGCCTTTGCCGTGGTGCTTTTCCCAATAAACCGGGTCGCGCCAGGTGCCGCCGTCCCAGTAATAGCCGCGCTTGTCGCGGTCACCGAAGGTGATCGTCGTGTTGCCGCTCTGGATTCTGGCGCTGCCGACATTGACATTGACATCGGCGGCCTGGGCGAAGAGGGGCAAGCCTGCCAGCAGTACCAGAACAAGTGCTCGTTTCATTTCTATCTCCGGTTAATTGCGTTCAAGCTTCGTTTTCCATTCTGGCAGTTCAACCAGCTGATTTCAATACGGCCGCGGAATCCGGCGAGGATGTTCTCCTTGCCGCTTTTTGTTGGGGAGGCCAGCATTCAGATTTGGGCTGCTTTTTCCGGTTGACCGCAGTCCCGCCATTCATCAGCGGCCAGGCGAGTGCTTAGCGGGAGCCGGCCCCAACCGCCAGATAGATCTCGCGCAGGAAAAGGGTAAGCGCAGCAATCATGGATCCCATCGCCAGAATGAAGAATCCCGCAACCAGTCGCGCGAGATCGGCAGACATCAGCGCGCCAAGGAAGGCTCCCGCGACAACGAAGCAAACCAGAAGTGCGGCAATGACGGCGAACAGGATCGCCAGGTAGATGAGGTGGCGACGCCTGGCCAGCAGCAGCAGTTCTTCGCTGTCCGCCGGAGAGGTTGCACTTTTTTCATGCATCTCCGTCACCACCCGGCGTCGGTCAATAATTCGACCCAGGCGGGTATTCATTGCCCCGATCAAGGTCGAGATCGCGGTGAGCAGGAATACCGGTGCAACGGAAAGCTGGATGACGTGCGCTATATCGGTGAGGTGCGTTTCCATGAGTGTTGCTCTCTTCGCTTGATCTTTCAATCATACGACCGAATCGGCTTGTTCCGGCCTTCCGGCCGTCATGGTGGCGGTTTCGCCGGCTCCCTTGTATTCAACATCGGTTGCCAGTCCGCCGCTGCAACATCCGGATACAAAGCGTTGCAATGCAACCGAACTTCGAGCGAGCCTTTGATGTGAAGATGGCCCAACTCAAAAAACCAAGGAGAACATTCAAATGAACCCTGTCGAAAACACCCGCCACGCGATGAACCTCAAGGATTTCCTCGGTGCATCGAGGAAATACCTCGCGCTGACCAGAAATGCGCGTGAGCCTAACCAGCCGTCCATCGAGACTGCCAACTTGGCATGGACGCCCATGAGCGCATGTCGCAAAGTCGTTCAATCGTTCCTTCTCGCTGCCGGCGTCGGTGCCTTCGCCGCGGCGCCCGCCATGGCTGACCCCGGTTGCGGCCACATGGGAGGCAATGCGGAGCGCCACGCCAAAATGATGGAGCAACATCACACCCAGTTGCATGATGCGCTGAAGCTGACCGCCGAGCAGGAACCGGCCTGGAAAAAGCTGATCGAATCCGAGCAGCCGAGGCCTGCCCTGAGCGGCGGCCACCCCGAGGACTGGGCGAAGCTGAACGCGCCCGAGCGCGCCGAGAAGATGCTCGAACTTTCCAAGGCACGGCAAGTTCAGATGACCGAACATGTCGCGGCACTCAAGACGTTCTACGCAGTGCTGACCCCGGAGCAACAGAAGACCTTTGAGGATTTCCATGCCGGCCCGCGTGGCGCCATGGCTGGCAAGCGCGGAGCGAAAGCGGCGAGTGCCGACAAGGCCCCGAACAAGCCTTGACTCCCGCTTGCCCTGTTGAAGCCCGGAACGTCCGGGCTTCATTTTGTGACTGCTGACGGGCACGAGCGCCCGCAGCAGCCCCAACCCTTCCACGCTTCGAGTTATTCGAAGCGCTTATCAGGATTCCGTAGTTCCAACCTTGGCACAATTTCCGTAGGATTACCCGAGCAACTACCACACGGGAGATTTGGCAGAATGAAAGTGAAGTCTTCAATCGAACGCGGTGCCGAGTATCTGTGCACCAAACTGGGTGATGTCGTCACCGCCATTGAGCAGGTCGCCGTGGTCAAAGGCCTGGCCATGTGGGAAGTTGAACGCAGGATAGGCGAAGGGATCAGGAAGCGGCTGATCGTCTCCGAACGCACTCTGCGCCCGCTGCAACTCGCAAGTGCGTGAGGGCTGGCCTGGAACGCTGTAGTCGGTAGCAGCTTTTTTCAGGCGCATCAAGGCGTCAGTGCAAACAGGCGGACGGCGTTGCCCCAGGCAATCTGCCGTGCCACGCCGGGCGGCAGCTGCTCGAGCCACGGCCGGTAGCCGCCCATGATCTGGCCGTACTGGTCCCAGCGCTCGTTGATCCAGGTATCCGAGCCGAGCAGGAAGCGCTCCGGGTGGCGCTCGAACAGTTGGCGCCACTCGGCGGAAATCTTTCCGGACCCGTCGCTGATTCCGCTGCGATAGGACAGTTCGGCAACCAGGCCGGGATAGGTGCGCAGCATGCGATCGACTTCGGCGGCCGGCAAGGAAAAACCGGTGTGCGCCCAGATGATTCGGGCATCCGGGTAAAGCGAAAAGATGATTTCCAGTGCTGCGACATCGCTGTGGGCATGCAGCATCAGCTTGCGCTCGCGGGCAAAGCGGACCATCTGCGCGACGACCGGGCTGCGCGCTTCCTCGCCATGCAGGTGGAACTCGCCGATGCCGACGAAATAGCCGTGGCGCCGATACTCCTCTTCGATCAATGTCATCGTCTGCGGATCGTTGAACCAGGTCTGCACATCGGCGCGCACCCGGTAAGGACGCAGGAATGGCACGACCTGCAGCTTGTCCGAGCGGGCGGCGTAGAGGGCGTGAGTCCCGGCGTTGGGCCGGCTGTTGGCCAGGATGCCGCGCACGCCGGCGGCCTCGAAGATCCGGAGCGCCTCGCCGGTGGTGACCCGCGGTGTCGGTTCCCAGTTGTAGTGGAGATGGGCGTCGAAGAGCGGTAGCGGCTCCGTGGCGCCGACCCGGAAGGCGAGGCCGAGACAGACGAGCAGGGCGAGGATCTTGCGTTGCATGACGGCGCCTCCATGAGTTCCCTGAATTGCGACCGGGCCGCCCGGCTTTCGTTCCGCTGCCTCAGATTGTCGCGCTTGCGGTAGGCTTGCTCATCGGGATCAAGCAGGGGAAGTCGAGATGAATGCAGCGCATGAACGCTGGAAGGCGGCGCGCCGGGCCGAACTGGCCGGGCCGGACAGCTGGCTGGGGCTGGTCGGGCTGTACTGGCTTGAGCCGGGAAGCAATCCGGTCGGCAATTCGGATCAGGCGGTCGTCCAGCTTCCCTTGGGTCCGGCACATCTTGGCGACCTGCTCTGGCAGGATCAACAGGTGCGCTGGTTGCCCAGAGGGGCGACGGCCAGGGCGCTGCAAACCGACGCCGACGGTGCGCCGAGCATGGTTGACCACGAAAATCTGTCCTTTTTCATTGTCGACCGCGACGGCCGTCTGGCCGTGCGCGTCCGCGACCGCGCATGGGCGGCAAAACGCGAATTCACCGGGCCGGCTTGTTTTGCCTACGACCTGGCCTGGAGGATCGAGGCGGCCTGGGAGCCGCTTGCGCCGCCGCTGCACATGGACGTGCCGAACGTCAGCGGCGAACTGAAGACCGTCGACGTCGCGCATCGGGCGAGCTTCGCGGTGGCCGGGCAGCACGTCACGCTGCTGCCCGTATCGGTCAATGACTGGGGAAGTCCTCTTCGTTTTCCGCGACCGGAGCAGCGGCAGGGAGACCTACGGCGCCGGGCGCTTCCTGAAGGCGCCTGCCCCGGTCGACGGCAAAATCACCCTCGATTTCAACTTCGCCTTCAACCCGCCCTGTGCCTTCACGCCCTTCGCAACCTGCCCGCTGCCGCCGCCGGAAAACTGGCTGCCGTTCGCGGTGCCGGCGGGCGAGAAGAAGTGGGGCGCGGGCGGTTAGCCTGCGTCGGCCGGATCAGCGGCCCATGCGGTAGTTGTAGGCCTGCGTGAAGCGTTCGCTCAGCGTCTGGTCCTGCGGGCCGAGGCCCTTGGCGTCGAACTGGACGCGCAGGCTGCCGTTGGCTTGCGGAAGTACCGAGACGAGAACGTCGGCGCCGTTGCGCCGGCCGTAGATGCGTCCGCTCGTCCGGTCGGCTTGCGTGACGGCGATGCCGACATCCTGCGCGGCAGCGAGCGCGGCATTCCAGGATCGGTCGAAGCTGGGCGGCACGGTCGTGGCGACCGGCATCGGCTCATAGACGACACAGCCGGCAAGCGGCAGGGCGAAGGCGACGGCGAGCAGGGTACGGCGCAGATTTTGGCGCATGTGATTTCCTTCAGCGGTGGGCAGGATCGGGTTGGGCAGTGGCGGATTCGGCGCGCAGGGCAAGCAGGACCTTCTGTCCGCCGCGCCCGCTGGCTTCCTGGCCGAGGCGGGATTGTTCCAGCTTGATCGCGGCACGACTCCGTTCGCCGAGGGCGCCGTCGATCTCGCCGATGTCGTGGCCGCGCGCGGCGAGCAGGGTCTGCAACTCGCGCCGTTCGGCACGCGAGAGGCCGGGGTCGTCGGTCGGCCACGGGGTGGCGAAGGGCGCCCCGCCGCGCAGGCGGTCGGACAGGTGGGCGATGGCCAGCCCGTAGCTTTCGGCGGCGTTATAGCCGTAGATGACGTCGAAATTGCGGGTGACCAGGAAAGCCGGGCCGCGCGGGCCGGCCGGGATCAGGATGGCGGTTTTCTCGCTGGCGGCGAGGCCGGCAGCAGCCAGTGGCCGGCCGTCGATCGCGAGCACGCCGCGCTCGCTCCATTCGGCCAGCGCCCGCTTGTTCTTGCGCCCGGCAAGCGCAGCATCGAAGCCGGCCGGCAGGCGCACCTCGAAGCCCCACGGCAGGTCGTTGCGCCAGCCGCCGCGGTGCAGGAAATTCGCGGTCGAGGCCAGCGCGTCGGCGCTGTTGTTGACCAGATCACGGCGGCCGTCGCCGTCGAAATCGACAGCCAGACGCTCGTAGGTGGCGGGCATGAACTGGGTATGGCCGAAGGCGCCGGCCCACGAGCCGTTCAGGCGCTCGGGCGCGATGTCGCCGCGCTGCAGGATGCGCAGGGCGGCGAAGAATTCGCCCTGGAAGTAGGGCTGACGGCGGCCGAAGCAGGACAACGTGGCGAGCGCCTGAACCAGCGGGTATTTGCCGGTGATGCGCCCGTAATTGCTCTCGACGCCCCAGACGGCGACCACGGTCGCCGGGTCGACGGCGTAGGCTGCGTCTACGCGCTGCAGCACGGCCCGGTGCTCGGCAAGCATGGCCTTGCCATCGGCGACGCGCTCGTCATCGACCAGGCCGGCGAGGTAGTCCCAGATCGGCAGCTTGAACTCGGGCTGGTAATCGAGCTTTTCGAGCACGCTGAAATCAGCCTGCACGCCCGCGGTGAAGCTGACGAAGCTGTCGGCGCGCACCCCGGCGCGCTGCGCTGCCGGCTGCAGGCGCCCCAGGCAGCTGGTGAACTCGGACTGGGTCTGTGCCTGGGTCAGGCAAGGGGCCGTGGCGAGCGTCAGCAGGGCGGCAGCGGCGAACCTCGCGCGGGGCATGCGGCGCATCTTCATTGTGTGATTTTCCTGGTCATTGTTTCCGGCCCGATTTTCCCTCATTTTTCGGGTTGACCGCAGCACGGGCTTCAAGATCCGATCCGCTACGGGGCGCCGGAAATCATCGTGGCATCGCGCCGTTTCATCTCGGCGACCATGGCGACGAACTGTTCCTCGACTTCATGGCGCAGGAAGGACAGGCCGAACAGGCCGGCGAGAACCGATCCGAAGACGAATTCGGCCCGATATTCAATATGCACCGTGTGACCATCGGCCGCCGGAATCAGCCGCACCTCGCTTTCCATCCGCTTCATCGAACCCGACAGGTTCCGGGTCACGATGCGCTGCTTCGGCTCCAGACGAATTTCCCGTTCGACCTGGAACGGATAGGAGAATAGCCCGAAGCGGGCGACGCCCTGCTGCCTGATGATCAGGATGTTTTCCTTGCGGCTGGCGATCCTGCTGACGCTCAGGTTGCTCATGATCGACGTCATGTGATCGTAGTTGACCAGCACCTCCCACGCTGTCTGTGGCCGGACCGGCACCCGGATGCTGGCCTCGGCGACGAAACCCTCGCCCACTTCGCGTACCGTGACGACGATATCCGGCTCCCCGCCCGCGGCGCGGCCGCTGGCGAGGCCGAACAGGAGGAAAAGAAGCATAATGCGAACAGGCATCAGAGGGCTCGTGCAGGCGTGAATGCAGCGATTCAACTTCGCGGGAAAATGGCCGGTGGCAGGCTTGCACGGACAGGAAACGTGGCCCGGCCAGACAGCCTGGATCAACATCGGCCAGTCATCAGGAATTTACGCTGACCGCATGTTTGAGTGTGTCCCGGCTGACTCGTTCGCGCGATCTGCTTACAGGCCATCGCGCCACGGTGAAATGCTCTCCGTCGCCCCCGCGTTCACCGAGTCCGCGTTCAGACGATCTTCCTGAACAGCCATTGCACCAGTTCGAGAAATGGAATTAGCTTGAGGACCACCGGAATCATCGGGATCGCTGCAGCAAGGACGACCTGCTTGACCGTGCCGGCGCTGACCGGAACCAGATTCTGCTGACGTACCGACTGGAGAATCGAGTTCAGGTTCGAGGCAAGGGAGAAATCGGGCGCCGTCGCGCGCCGGGCGTCGTCCTCGTGGCTGGCCTGGGCGGCGAGCCGGTCGCCCAGTGCCAGATGATGCAGCGTGGCATAGCGGCCGAACTCGAGCAGGGCGTTTTCCTGCGCCGCTGCCAGCGGACCGACGAACACCAGCAGCGGACCGACGAACACCACGACGCAGAGGACCAGCCAGGCCGCCATGGCCAGCCACACGGTATCCGGCGAGTGTGACTGGTATGCCAGATCCTTCAGCATGTTCGACGAAACCACGCAGCTTATCGCGAAGGTGAAACCGGTGAATATCGTCGGGAAGATCGTCAGGAAGCCAAGCCCGGCCGCACGGTCGGGATTGTGCGATAACAGCCGCAAGGGCAGACGGGAAATGGCGAAGAGCAGGAGCGTCCACACCAGGAAGCGCCAGAGCCAGCGCAGTGCGAGGAAGAGAAAGAGCGTGCTGCTGAAAAAGAAGTCGTACCAGCCGGCCCAGGACAGGGAAACCTGACCGCCCACCAATGTTCCTTGCCAGGTGGCGCCCGCGAGATGGATGGTAAAGCTGGCGACCTCGATGGTCCACGCAAACGCCAGCCCCAGAATGACCAGTTCTGCCAGCGCCGAAGCCGAGCGGCGGTCGGCTCTGGCCAGCGCCTCGTGGTAGGCGGGCAGGCCGTCCTCGGCGACGAGCCCGGCGCGCGAGAAGTTGTCGAGCAACAGGTTCAACCGTCGGTCGGCATAGCGTTCGGTTGCGATCATCACAGCGAGCGCAATGCAGTAGCGCGAATAGGTGGTCCAGTCGGAAAAGAAGGCCCACCCGGCCGGGCGGCTTTCCGCGAGCGACTGAACTACGGTCAGCAGCGCGAGCGGCACCCAGGCCGCCGCTACCAGCGCAATGACCGCGCGCGTGGTCGGCAGACCATTCGGCCCGGTCAGCCCCAAAAGTTCCAGCAGCCGATGGAACGGCCCGCCCCGCACCAGGGAGAAGGCGGGCGCGCCTTCAGCCGGCTCGCCCGCTTCGCGACGTTGCTGCGCCGTCATTCGCTTACGGTGTCGGCACCACCCGGTAATAGACGCCGTTGGCGCCATACATCGGCTTGAACCAGGTATTGCCGTAGATGTAGTACGTGGCACCCGCGACGTTCGCGGGCGTTACTCCAGGCGGCAGCACCGCGTAGTTGACGCCCATCGCGTACCCCTGCGGCGCACTGGCAGCACCCGCCGCCACGCCCGCAGCGTAGGCGGTTGAAGTGGCCGCCGCCGTATTGGCCGAAGCCACTGCGGCACCCGCCGCCACGCCGACCACCGCGCCAGCTGCCGCAGCGCAACCGTAGCAGCCCGCCGCATAGGCCGGCACTGCGACCGGCGGATGATAGATCGGTTGCGCCGGGTAGGCCGGCGGCCGGTAGGCAGTCGCCCCGCCCGGATAGGTATGCGCGGCACCGTAGCCGGCGGCGCCGTAGGTGGTGCCGCCGTAAGTGTTGGTATGCTCGGTGCCGCCGCCCCAGGCATGCGCCGTGCTGCCACCGTAGGCGTTGGTATGCTCGCTGCCCTCTCCCGCGACATGCTCGCTGCTCCCGCCGTAGCGGTTGGTGTGCTCGGTCGAGCCATAGCTATGCTCGGTTGAGCCGCCAAAGCGATTGGCGCTGCCCCACGCCATGGCCTGCGACGAACACAGGGCGCCGGCCAGCAGGATCGATATTCCGACAAGTGACTTGTTCATTTCGCCTCCGTCTTCATTGGGACTTGCTTGCCGGCTTGGGCGGCTTCGCAACCGGCTTGACGCCGGGCGGTAGCGCCGAAGTGGCGGGATGGGCGAAGTCGATACGCCGGGCATCCTTCGCCTTCGCCGTGCCGAAGGCCTCGGCGGCAATCACCGGATCGAGCTGCCAGTTGGACAGCTCCATGTCGTGGCGCAGGCGCAGCGGATCGGCACGGAAGATGGCGCGGATGCGACGCGGCAGCTTGTCGTCGGCACCCACCCACATCTGCATGAAGACGTCGTCGTTGGCCCACGCGACCATGTCGGTCCTGACGCCGCCGACCAGGCCCGACGGCCCGACGTAGAACGCAAGCTTGGTGCCGTCGGCGATCGCCGCAAAGGGGTCGGGAAGCAGCAGGTCGGTGAACGGGAAGTAAATCGCTGCCTTCTCGAACGCCATCTTCAGCGCCGCCTCGAGGGTCGGCGGTGCTTCGGCGATGGCGACCAGGTTTTCGGCCGGCGCCAAGGCGACCATCGTCTTGCCGTCGAGATAGAACTCCGAAGTGGGACCGTCGCCCACGTTGATGACCCGGAGCTTTTCCGGGCGCTGCAGCGCAACCTCGTAGCGCGACGTGAACACGAGGGGTGGGCCGAGGCGGCTCGGATGCTCGTAGCTGACCGTGGCGGTGAAGGACATTGCCTGGGCCGCCGCCAGTCGAGCACTGGTTGCCTTGAGCAGATCGACCGCGCGCGCTTCCAGGGCCGGTTTGTTGACTGGCGCGGCCTTTTTCTTGACCGCCGGCTTGGCGCCGGATGGCGCCGTCTGTGCGCTGACGCCGGTCACCGCCAGCATGCCCAGGGCCAGTGCAATGCCGGCCTTGCGAATGAAATGCCTGGTCACAAGGCTCATGGAATCATCCCGCATTCGAACATCTTGTTGACGATCGGGGCAGCCACCTGGTTGAAGAATGCCTGACGCATCTGCGGGTCCTGCTGCAGCATCTGAATGGCGCGCTGTTCCATCTCCGGTTTCGGCTGGCCCTGGCCTTGCGCTTTCTCCTGCCACAGTTGCTGGCAGGTCGAGTTCTGGTACTTCTCGATCACCTTGCCGGCGACACGATCCAGAATCGGGTATTGCGCGTGGGCGGTACCCGAAATCGTTGTCGCTGCAAGTGCAGCCACTACCCAAACAGGCATTTTCATGACGGTCTCCTTTACAAAGAACACAATTTGCTCACCAGCTATTTGGCACGCGTGAAATAGATATCAAACTTCTGCTGTGCCACGGCCTGGAAATAGACCCCCTTGAGGGTGTCGCTCGCCGGGTCGTAGGTCAGCGTGTAAGTCGATCCGTTGTAGCCGCCGGTGCGCAGTTCGAAAAACAGCTTGATGGCCTTGCCATCCAGCGTCGCCTCGGCCCGGGAAAACGGCAGCGGATTCGGGTTGGCGTAGGCGGCGTCGAGCTTGCCGGCGGCGTCGACGCTCCTGATGTTGATGACGTAGCCGCCATCGGGTCGAACCCAGCGCCCGGGCAGGGCGCCGAACACCGATTCGGACCGGGCTGACGAATTGGCGCTGACCTGCGCCGCGGAAATCGCAGGGACAATGCCGGTTGTTGCGGCAAACAGACAAATCAGGAACGCATTAAGGGTTTTCATGTTTTTGCTGCCAAAGGGAGGGGTGCGGCCGGCGCCGGTGGGGGCGCCAGCCGCTTCGCTTATTCGCTGACCTTGTTGTTGCGGGTTGCCTCTTGCAGCTTCTTGATGTCGGCGGGCGACAGCTGCGGCCGGTCAACCTTGATCGTCAGCTTGTCGAGCCCGGCGGTCAGCGGGAAGGGCGGCTTGTAGTCGGCGTCATTCACGCCGGTCAGCGTGTCGGAGCCGATGTCGAAGCTCTCGTCCCACTGCAGGATCATCGGCAGCGTGTGCGGCATGGTGATGGTCTGCACCGCCTTGCCGTCCACCTTCAGCACGCCGGTGCCCGGCCGGCCGAGGCCGCTCATGTTGTTGAAGGCGAGGGTGCCAACACCGAGGCCGTCGTACTTGAAGTCGAACTCGAGCGTGTGCTTGCCAGGGGAGAGCGTCTCAGGGCCTTCCCACTTGATGCGCTTGAGGTTGACCAGGTTCCACAGGAAGACCGGCTTGCCCTTGAGCAGGTAGAAGCCGTAGCCGGCAAAGCGCCCACCCGAGGTCAGGATCATGCCCTCGGCACCGCCCTGTGGAACGTCGATCTCGGCGGTGATCGTGTAGGAGGAATTGAGCAGGTTGGGCGAGTCACCCTGCGGCAAGCCGACCATCGGCCGCGTATAGACGAACTCGCTGCGCCCGGCGGTGATGTTCGGCCGTGGCGCGACGATGCGGGCTGCCACCGAAGCGTCCAGCGGCAGGACCTGATGCTTCTTCGCCTCGGCAAGGAACTTCTGGCGAAGCTCCTTGACCTTTTGCGGGTTCTGCGCGGCGATGTCCTCGGTCTGGTTGAAGTCCTTGCCCAGGTTGTAAAGCTGGAACACCTGGTTGTTCAGCGGATCGGGGTTGGCCGCGCCGAACGCCTGCCACGGCGCGCGGTTAGCCTTGGTGCTGAGGAGCCAGCCGTCGTCATAGAGCGCCCACTGGCCCATCATCTCGAAGTATTGCGTCTTGTGCCGCGATGCCGCCTTGGCATTGGCCGGGTCGAAGGTGTAGGCGAAGCTCGTGCCCTCGATCGGCGCCTGCTTGATCCCATCCACCATCTCCGGCGCCTTGAGGCCCGCCGCCTCGAGGATGGTCGGCACGACGTCGATGACGTGCACGAACTGTTCGCGCAGGGCGCCTTTGTCCTTGATGCGCGCCGGCCACGACACCACCATGTTCTGGTTGATGCCGCCGAGCCGCGAGGCGTTCTGCTTGAACCAGTCGAACGGCGTGTCGAAGGCCCAGGACCAGCCGGCCGACATGTGGTTGTAGGTCTGCTCGGTGCCCCAGACGTCGTACCACTTGAGCTGGACTTCGGCCGGTATATCGCCGACGCCATTGAAGAACGCGACTTCGTTCGGCGTGCCCAGCGGCCCGCCTTCGGCGCTGGTGCCGTTGTCGCCGTTGATGTAGATGACCAGCGTGTTGTCGAGCCTGCCGAGATCCTGGAAGTGCTGGATGACGCGGCCGATTTCGTGGTCATTGTAGGCGGCGAAGGCTGCGAACACGTCGACCTGGCGGATGAACAGCTTCTTCTCGTCGGCGCTGAGCTGGTCCCAGGGCTTGAGCATTTCGCTGGGCCACGGCGTGAGCTTGGCGTCCGCGGGAACCAGGCCGAGCTTCTTCTGGTTCGCAAAGATCGTCTCGCGCAGCTTCTCGTAGCCGCCGTCGAAGAGCTTCATCGCGCTGATCTTGTTCAACCCATTCCTTGGTCGGGTGGTGCGGCGCATGCGTGGCGCCCGGCGCGTACTTGATGAAGATCGGCTTGCTCGGGTCGGTCTGGTGGATCCGCGTCATGTAGTCGATGGCGTCGTCAGCCATCGCGGTGACGAGGTTCCAGGTGCCGGGAGGCGTGCCGAGGAAGGGATAGATCTGCGTCGTGTTGCGGAACAGGTTCGGTTCCCACTGGTTGGCGTCGCCGCCAACAAAACCGTAGAAATACTCGAAACCCATGCCGGTCGGCCACTGGTCGAAGGGGCCGGCCTGGCTGGCGGCGAAGGCCGGGGTGTTGTGATCCTTGCCGAACCACGACGTGGCGTAGCCGTTATCACGCAGCATGCGGCCGATGGTCGCCTTGTCCTTGCCGATGATGCTGTTGTAGCCCGGGAATCCCGTCGATTGCTCGGAGATGACACCGAAGCCGGCCGAGTGATGGTTGCGCCCGGTGATCAGCGCGGCGCGCGTCGGCGAGCACAGCGCGGTCGAGAAGACCCGGTTGTAGCGCAGGCCTTCACTGGCGATGCGGTCCATGGTCGGTGTCGGGATGACGCCGCCGAAGGTGCTCGGCACGCCGAAGCCGGCATCATCGGTGATGATCAGCAGCACGTTCGGCGCGCCCTTGGGGGGCACGACACGCGGCGCCCACCATGCCTTCGAGTTCAGCGCATCGTTCTTGATCACGCCGCCGAATTTCGGGTCGGGCGGCGGCAACTGCCGGTTGCTGACGGTGGTCGTGGCGCTCGGCGAGCCCAGCGTGCCGGTGACTTGCTGCGCCATCCCCGGCGCGGAGATGGCCACGGTCAACAGCGAAAACAGGGCAAAAATTGACGTTCTTGCAGTGGGTTGCATGCCTGGTCTTCCTTTCAGAATTACATTCAAACGCCTGCCGGTCCTCAGAACCGGAAATTGGCTCCGAGCGCCAGTCCGCCGAAACTCATGTTGTCGATCAGCTTGTCGGCGTCCTGGCTGTAGTAGAGATAGCGATAGTCGAGAATGACGTCGCCCCACTTGAAGGCATAGCCGACACCTGCCGCACCCTGCCAGGTAAACACCGATGAGCTGCCGCCGACATCGACGTAGCCGGTGCCGAACCAGTTGCTCTCGCCGAAATTGAAGCGCGCCTTGGCGCCGACGATGCCGGCCCAGATATCCGCTTTCTTATCGGCGCTGCCCGAGCGCGCGAAGCTGACCGTGTTGCCGAGCGGCCCGTTGCCGGTCACCGTGGCCGACAGATTCCAGTCGGTCTTCACGTCGAGGCCCAGATAGCGGAAGCCGCCGAGCACATCGACGCTGGTCCTGGGTTCCTGAACGACGGCATAACCGCCGACCGCGGTCCACACGGTACCCTTGATGTTGACGCTGGCACCGGCATTGATCGACGATGTCGAGACATTGGCCGGGCCGTTGCCGGGATTGATGTCAACGTTGTCGACCTTGCTGTCGGTATTGGAAAAATGCAGGTAGATCAGATCGGTGCCGAGCATCCAGCGACCCTTGCGCGCCGTTCCGTTGATCATGATGGCCAGATCGAGGCTGTCGAGGTAGGTGTCGGGGTCGGTGCTGACGTTGGCGCTGATGCTGCCGGGCGGCGGCGGGCCGAACTTGAGTTTTGCGTCGATGCTGGGCAGCCACAGGTAGGGCATCACCGAGAATTTCCAGCCATCGGCATCCGCCGCGGTCTGCGCCATGCCGGACAACGGCGACAGCAGCAGCGCCCCGGTCAGAACTGCGCTGGCAAGTTGTTTCTTCATTCCATGTTCCCCTCTACGATTACCGAATTTGACCCAATTGCGTCGTCAGCGAAACGATCCACAACGCAAGAACCAAGGTCGTTTCACCCTCGCGCGCCGGAAGCCGGGCGAACGGACGCAGCCCAAAGGCATTCTAGCCCCGCGGAAATTCATTGAAATGACAATTTCCGACAAATTGTCGATAATTAACCCCTTCTCGATAGCCTGACTGCATACCCGGATGGCTGACACAACACCTGACAGGTTTCCCCTGCCGAAGCGGGGCGAGATTCGCGTCGCGCCAATTGGCGTGATTCCCGATCTGCTCCGCGAATTCGGTGTCGCCCCCGGCCCGTTGCTGAAGACATTCGGCCTGAGCGAAGACTTTTTTCGCCACCCCGACAATCCCGTCGCCTTTCAACTGATGGGGCGCCTGCTCAATGCCTGTGCGCGCCAGACCGGCTGCCCGCACTTCGGGCTGCTGGTCGGGCAGCGCGGCAATGCCGCGACGCTTGGTGCACCGGGTTTTCTGATCAGGAACGCGCCGGATGTCGTGACGGCGCTCAACGAGGCGATCAGCAGCCACGATGTGCATGATCGCGGCGCGATTCCCTTCATCGAGGTTGGGGATAAGACGACCGTGCTCGGCTATGCGATCTATCAATCCGGCGTCGATGGTGCGGACCAGATCGGCGACGGCGCGCTGGCGGTCATCTGGAACATCATGCGCGGCCTGTGCGGCAATGACTGGCGCCCCCTTGAAGTCCGCTTCCGGCATGAGCGGCCGGCCAGTGTCGGCGCCTATCGCCATTTCTTCCAGGCGCCGTTGCGCTTCAACGCCGTGCACAATGCCGTGGTCTTCCGGACCGCCTGGCTGGGCAAGCCGGTTCAGCTGGCCGACCCGCTGCTGCGCCAGCAATTCCTGCAGCACATCGCCGAGATGCGGCAATATTCGGACCTGGAATTCCGCGACAGGGTCTATCAGGTGCTGATGCTCCTGCTCGGCGCCCGGCGATGTACCCTGGATGACGTGGCCAGCCATTTCTCGTTGCATCCGCGCACCCTGAACCGCCGCCTCAACGATGCCGGAACGACCTTTCGCGCGCTGCATAACGAAGCCCGCCACCAGACCGCGCGCCAATTGCTGTGTGATACCGGCGCCAGCATTGAGGGTATCGCCGCGATGCTCGGCTACTCGGACGCAAGCGCCTTCAACCGGGCGTTCTCCCAATGGGAGGGGGTGCCGCCGGCACGGTGGCGCAGGCAGATGCTGGCGACACACGGCTAAGCGACTGCAAATCTGCAGCGTTGCCGGGGCGCTGTCCGGGGCGGCCAAATCGTCTTCACCGGGCAAGGCCTGCCTTGCTATGATGTCTCAAATCCGTCCGGGCCCGCCTCGGGCAGCGAAAACAAGAATGGCGGTGCCGTGCAAGTCCGGGTAACCGGACATGCCCGGCTGATCAGCTGCAGCAAGCAGGGAGACAAACAAGATGTGGACAAGAAGCCGCTTCCCGGTCACCGCGATCATTGCCCTGTCGCTGGCCATGACTGCCGCCGCCCAGGGCGTTCTGCCCCGGCCGGAAGCACCGTTCAAGGGGCAAATCGGGCGCACGGCGAAGGACTCCAAACCCGACTTCCCGAAGGAGATTCAGGCGCCGAAAGGTGCCCCCAACATTCTGCTGATCGTCACCGACGACGTCGGCTTCGGCGCCTCCAGCCCCTTTGGCGGTCCGGTTTCCACGCCCGTGCTCGAGAGGCTGGCGCAGAATGGCCTGCGCTACAACCACTTCCATACCACGGGACTGTGTTCGCCAACGCGCGCCGCGCTGATCACCGGGCGCAATCACCATACGGCGCATACCGGCGTAGTCATGGAATTGGGCACCGGCTTTCCCGGCTACAATTCGCTGCGCCCCGACAGCGTTGCGCCGTGGTCCGAGGTGCTGCGGCAGAGCGGCTACAGCACGTCATGGTTCGGCAAGAGCCACAACATCCCGGACTGGCAATCCAGCGAGGCCGGGCCGTTCACGGCGTGGCCGACCGCGATGGGCTTCGAGTACTTTTTCGGTTTCATCGGCGGCGACACCGATCAGTGGCATTCGGCGATCTTCGAGGGAACGAGGCCGATCGAGACCGAAGAACAGCGCGGCATGAATCCGATGCACTTCGACGAGTTGATGGCCAACCGGACGATCAACTGGATTCGCACCCAGCATGCGATGGTGCCCGACAAGCCCTTCTTCGCCTATTACGCGACCGGTACGGCGCATGCGCCGCACCATGCGCCCAAAGAGTGGATCGCCCGGTTCAGGGGGCAGTTCGATCAGGGCTGGGACAAGGTGCGCGAAGAGACCTTCGCACGTCAGAAGAAGATGGGCATCGTTCCTGCCAATACGCGGCTGACGCCGCGGCCGAAGGAAATCCCGGCGTGGGATGCGGCCCGCCCGGAGCAGAAGCGGGTGTATGCGCGCATGATGGAGGTGTTCGCCGGCGCGCTCGCCCATGCCGATTACCAGATTGGCCGCGTGATCGACGCCGTGCGCGAGACCGGCGAACTCGACAACACGCTGATCATTTTCCTGCAGGGCGACAACGGCGCCAGCGCTGAAGGCACGCTTCAGGGCCTGACCAACGAGGTCGGCGTCGCCGCCAACGGGGTTCAGGAAACCCCCGAATATCTGCTGTCGATGATCGATGAACTGGGCGGCCCGCTGACCTACAACCATTTTCCGGTCGGCTGGGCATGGGCAATGAACACCCCGTTCCAGTGGGGCAAGCAGGTCGCTTCGCATTTCGGCGGCACGCGCAACGGCCTGGTGATTTCCTGGCCCGCGCGCATCAAGGACAAGGGGGCGATCCGCAGCCAGTTCCATCACGTCATCGATGTCGGGCCGACGGTGCTGGAGGCGACCCGGCTCAAGTTCCCTGTGGTGCTCAACGGCGTTCAGCAGAAGCCGGTCGATGGAGTCAGCATGGTTTACAGCTTCGACCAGGCGCAGGCCCCGTCGACCCGAACCACCCAGTATTTCGAGATGCTGGCCAATCGCGGGATCTATCACGAGGGCTGGATGGCATCGACCACGCCGGCCCGCCTGCCGTGGCAGGCAGGCAGCGAAGTCAGCCCGGATGACTTCAAATGGGAGTTGTACAACATCGCCGAGGACTTTTCGCAGGCCAACAATCTGGCCGACAAGAACCCGGACAAGCTATTGGAGATGCGGACGGTGTTCGACCGCGAGGCGGGCAAGCACAATGTATTGCCGCTGGATGCAAGCCTGGTGGCGCGCGTCGATCACGCGCTGCGCCCCAGCCTGACGCGCGGGCGCAACGTCTTCACTTTTTACCCGGGTATGATCCGCATTCCCGAGGGGTCGGCGCCGGACACCAGGAACCGGTCGTTCAGCCTTGTCGCGGCGGTTGAGATTCCCGAGGGCGGTGCCGACGGCATTCTGGCGACCCAGGGCGGCCGCTTCGGCGGCTGGGCGCTGCGCGTGATCAATGGCAGGCCGGAATTGGTCTACGCGCTGTCGAACCAGCGGCAGCACAAGACCAGCGTCGTCGGCAGGGAAGCGCTTGCCCCCGGCAGGCATACCATCCGTGCCGATTTCAACTACGACGGCGGCGGCCGCGGCAAGGGCAGTGCAGTCACCCTGCTGGTCGATGGCAAGCTGGTGGGCGAGGGCCGGATCGATCAGACCGTCGCCAATCGCTACTCGCTCGACGAGACCTTCGACGTCGGGCAGGACACGGGAACGCCGGTGGTCGAGGATTACGCCGAAAAAATGCCGTTCAGGTTTTCCGGGAAGCTCGAAAAACTGACGGTCGAACTCAAGTAAGTCGGGCGCAGCAAATGCCTTGCCGGGGCGGCGTGGACCCTCACCCTGCGTCGGCAAGCACCGTCGCCAGCGCCTTGGCGAAGCGGTCTACCGTCTGTTCCGGGTCATGCAGCTTTTCCAGTCCGAACAGGCCGACGCGGAAGCTGCGGAAGTCGGCCGGTTCGTCGCATTGTAGCGGGACGCCGGCGGCGGTCTGCACGCCGGCCGTGATGAACTTCTTGCCGGACTGGATCTCCGGGTCGGTGGTGTAGCTGACGACCACGCCGGGCGCCTGGAAGCCGGCCGCGGCAACGCTGGCGAAGCCCTGGCTGAGGAGCAGCCGGCGGATGCGCCGGCCAAGTTCCTGCTGCTCGGCGCACACCTTGGCGAAGCCGTAGGCTTCGGTTTCCAGCATGATGTCGCGCAGGGTGGCGAGCGCATCGGTCGGCATCGTTGCATGATAGGCATGGCCGCCGTTCTCGAAGGCTTCCATGATCTGCAGCCATTTTTTCAGGTCGCAGGCGAAACTGGTGCTGGTCGTGGCGTCGATGCGGGCGCGGGCGCGCTCGCCGAGGGCGATCAGCGCACAGCACGGTGGGCCGCTCCAGCCTTTTTGCGGGGCGCTGATCAGCACATCGACAGCGTTGGCGGCCATATCGACCCAGATCGTGCCGGAGGCGATGCAATCGAGCACGAAAAGCCCGTTGACCGCGCGCACCGCTTCGCCGACCGCCTTCAGGTAGGCATCGGGCAGGATCATGCCGGACGAGGTTTCGACGTGCGGGGCGAAAACGACGGCGGGCCTGTGCTCGCGGATGGCGGCAACGACTTCGTCGATTGGCGGCGGGGCGAACGGCACCTGTGAGCCGCTGCCGGTCTGGCGGGCCTTGAGGACGATGCTTTCGGCGGGAATCTTTCCCATGTCGAAAATCTGCGTCCACCGGAAGCTGAACCAGCCGTTGCGGATGACCAGGACCTTCTGGCCGGTCGCGAACTGGCGGGCTACGGCTTCCATGCCGAAGGTGCCGCTGCCGGGCACGATGACGGCGCTCCTGGCGTTGTAGACGGCCTTCAGGATGCGCGAGATGTCCTTCATGACGCCCTGGAAGCGTTGCGACATGTGGTTCAGGGCGCGGTCGGTGTAGACCACCGAGTATTCGAGCAGTCCGTCGGGATCGGGTTGGGGCAGCAGGGCAGGCACGTTGTCTCTCCGGTTGTTTGCATTTTGGCGCGGCGGGCGCGAGAAGCGGAGAATACCGCCAAGCCATGACGGCGCGCTAGTCAGGTGACGCGGCTTGCGGGAAACTGCCGGGCAGGTGCACTGTCTGAACCTAAAGTCCGACGGGGAGGAAAGACGATGGCATTGTCCGAATTGCGCTTGGCCTTGCGTTCTGCCTATCGGCGCGATGAGCAGGCCTGCGTGGCCGGACTGGTGAAGGAGCTCGCCGCCCTCGACTTTGACCGGCCGGCAGCCACGGCCACGGCCCGCCGTCTGGTGGGGGAAACGCGGCTGCGGCGCGCCCGGATGCTGGGCATCAATCACCTGATGCATGAGTTTTCGCTGTCCAGCCAGGAGGGCGTGGCGCTGATGTGCCTGTCCGAGGCGTTGCTGCGGATTCCGGACAGCGCCACCGTCGATCGGCTGATTCGCGACAAGCTCGGCCAGGGCGACTGGAAATCGCACCTTGGCGGCAGCCCGTCGCTGTTCGTCAACGCCGCCACCTGGGGGCTGATGCTGACCGGCAAGCTGGTCGCCACACAGAGCCACGGCGCGCTCGGCAATTCGCTGACCAGGCTTCTCGCCAAAGGTGGCGAGCCGCTGGTGCGCAAGGGGGTCGATTTGGCGATGCGCCTGCTTGGCCAGCAGTTCGTCATGGGCGAGACTATCGCGGCGGCGCTGGCGCGCAGCCGTGACAACGAGGCGCGCGGTTACCGTCATTCCTTCGACATGCTCGGTGAAGCGGCGCTGACCGTCGCCGATGCCGAACGTTATTGCCGGGCCTACGAACAGGCTATCCACACCATCGGCGGAGCCGGGGCCGGGCACGGCATCAGGGCCGCGCCGGGAATTTCGGTCAAGCTCTCGGCGCTGCACCCGCGCTACGTGCGCAGCCAGCGGCAGCGGGTGCTCGGCGAGCTTATGCCGCGCCTCAAGCGTCTGATGCTGTTCGCCCGCCACTACGACATCGGCTTCAATATCGACGCCGAGGAGTCCGAGCGGCTGGAGTTGTCGCTCGATCTGCTGGCGGCGCTGGCCGGCGACCCTGACCTCGCCGGCTGGCAGGGCATGGGCTTCGTCGTGCAGGCCTACCAGAAACGCGCGCCGTGGGTCATCGACTGGCTGGCTGAACTTGCCCGCCACAGCGGGCGGCGAATCATGGTGCGCCTGGTCAAGGGAGCCTACTGGGACAGCGAGATCAAGCGCGCCCAGGTCGACGGGCTGGCCGATTACCCGGTATTTACACGCAAGCCGCATACCGATCTGTCCTACCTGGTGTGCGCCAGCCGCCTGCTCGGCGCGCCCGATGCGGTGTATCCGCAGTTCGCCACGCACAATGCGCAGACGCTGGCGACGGTGCTCGAGATGGCGCAGGCGCGCGGCGTCGACGATTACGAATTCCAGTGCCTGCATGGCATGGGTGAGGTGCTTTACGACAACGTGGTCGGCCCGGGTGGCAAGGCCTGCCGCATCTATGCGCCGGTCGGCAGCCACCAGACCCTGCTGCCCTATCTGGTACGGCGTTTGCTGGAAAATGGTGCGAACACGTCTTTCGTCAATCGTCTCGTTGATGAAGCAGTCACCATCGATGAACTGGTTTCCGACCCGTTGCACGAAGTCGTGGCCGAAGGCGGCTCGCGGCATCCGCGGATTCCCCTGCCGCGCGATCTGTACGGGGCCGGGCGGGTCAATTCGGCCGGCATCGACTTGTCCGACGAGACAAGCCTCGCCAGCCTGCAGGACGAACTGGCTGCACTGGCGGGCAAGGCGTGGCAGGCGCGCCCGCTGCCTGTCGGTGCACCGCTCGTTTCGGGGCGATTCCGCCCGCTGCTCAACCCGGCGAACCGCCACGACCAGGTCGGCAGCGTGTACGAGGCCGACGGCGCGGCGGTCGAGCTGGCGCTGGCCAGGGCAGTCGCATGCGCAGCGGACTGGGCGCGGACCGCGCCCGGCGAACGCGCCGCTGCACTGCTGCGGGCAGCCGACCTGCTGGAAGCGAACCGGACGCCACTGCTCAGCCTGTGCATCCGCGAAGCCGGCAAGAACTGGGCAAACGCGGCGGCCGAGGTACGCGAGGCGGTCGATTTTTGCCGCTACTACGGTGCAACAGCTATTATCGGGCCATTTTCACAATGGCGAAGTGCCGGGGCCGGCGGTCTGCATCAGCCCGTGGAATTTTCCGCTGGCCATCTTCATCGGCCAAGTCAGCGCGGCGCTGGCGGCGGGCAGTCCGGTCATCGCCAAGCCGGCCGAGCAGACGCCGCTGATTGCCGCCTATGCCGTCGAATTGCTGCATGCGGCCGGAATCCCGCCGGATGTCCTGCAGTGTCTGCCCGGCCGCGGCGAAACCGTGGGCGCCGCCTTGATCGCCGATGCGCGCGTGCGCAGCGTCGTGTTCACCGGCTCGACCGAGGTGGCAAGGCTGATCAATCAAAGCATCGCGCTGCGCGACGGGGTGCGCCTGATCGCCGAAACCGGCGGCCAGAACGCGATGATCGTCGATTCCTCGGCCCTGCCCGAGCAGGTGGTGCAGGACGTGCTGGTTTCCGGCTTCGACAGCGCTGGCCAGCGTTGCTCGGCGCTGCGCGTGCTGTGCCTGCAGAACGATATCGCCGAGCGCGTTCTCGACATGCTCAAGGCCGCCATGAACGAACTGGTCGTCGGCGATCCGGCGCTGCTGGCGACCGATATCGGCCCGGTCATCGACGAAGACGCGCAGGCCGCGCTGCTCGCCCATATCGAGAAAATGCGGGGGCAGGGCCGGGCGATTTTTCAGCTGCCGTTGCCTGCGGCCTGCGCCAATGGCACCTTCGTGCCGCCGACGCTGATCGAGATCGACGCCATCAGCGATTTGCCGGGCGAGATTTTCGGGCCGGTGGTCCATGTCCTGCGCTTTGCCGGCCCGCAAATTGACCACCTGCTCGCCGCCATCAACGCCACTGGCTATGGCCTGACGCTGGGCGTGCACAGCCGGATCGACGAGACCGTCGAGCAGGTGGTTGCCGGCGCGCGGGTCGGCAATCTTTACGTCAATCGCAACATGGTCGGCGCGGTCGTCGGTGTCCAGCCTTTCGGCGGCGAGGGGCTTTCCGGGACCGGGCCGAAGGCGGGCGGTCCGCTCTATCTGCCCCGGCTGGCCGGCCGCCCCGAGGTGGGGCCGGAAATGCTGGGTGGTGCGGCGACCCGGTCGCCGGATGCGGCAGATTCCCCCCTGGCGCGCTATGCGACATGGGCAGCGGCTTGTGGCCGGCGCGAACTGGCCGACCGCTGCGCCCAATATGCCGGGCTGACGCTGTTGAATATCAGCCTCAGCCTCCCCGGACCGACCGGTGAGCGCAACACGCTGCATTTTGTCGCGCGCGGCCGGATGCTCTGCCTGGCAGATGATGATGCCGAATTGCTCGAACAGTTCGCCGCCGTGCTGGCGACCGGCAACCGGCCGCTTGCGGTCGACCGCCCCGGCGGTCGAAGTCTGCTGCGCGCCTTGCCGGGCGACTTGTTCGGCGCGCTGGAAATGCGCCAGCCGAATGATTTTGCGGATGTTGCCGGCGTCCTGTTCGCAGGCGACAATGCGCCAGCCGCGAGTTTGCGTCAGCGTCTGGCAACCCTGCCGGGGCCGTTGATTCCGCTCCATCGGCCGGATCGAAGGAGCGGTCGCTACGCGTTGTACCGCATGCTGGCAGAGCGGGTGGTCAGCGTCAATACGGCAGCGGCGGGCGGCAATACCGCATTGATGACCCTCGCAGTCTGAAAGGAACGAATGATGTCCGCGCACCAGCTTCCCTCGTATATTTCAAAAGAGAACGTCGGCCCCTGGCATACCTATCTGCAGCAGGTGGAAGAGGTGGCGCCCCTGCTCGACAAGGCGTTGTGGCCGTGGGTCGAAACCTTGCGCCGGCCGAAACGTTCGCTGATTGTCGATGTGCCGATCCATCTCGATAACGGTGACATCGCCCATTTCGAGGGCTATCGGGTGCATCACAACACTTCGCGCGGACCGGGCAAGGGCGGCGTGCGCTATCACCAGGATGTGACGCTGTCGGAGGTGATGGCGCTGGCCGGCTGGATGACGATCAAGAACGCCGTGGTCAATGTGCCGTTCGGCGGCGCCAAGGGCGGCATCCGCGTCGACCCACGCCAGTTGTTCGACGAGCGAGCTGGAGCGGCTGACCCGCCGCTACACCAGCGAGATCGACATGATGATCGGCCCGGACAAGGATATTCCGGCACCGGATATCAATACCAACGCCCAGGTAATGGCCTGGATGATGGATACCTACTCGATGAACCAGGGGCGGACGGCGACCGGCGTCGTCACCGGCAAGCCCCTCTCGCTCGGCGGTTCGCTCGGCCGTCCGGACGCCACCGGACGCGGTGTTTTCGTGACCGCCCGCGAGGCGGCCAAGAAACTCGCCGTGCCGATCGC
Source organism: uncultured beta proteobacterium (assembly GCA_963815365.1). Lineage (GTDB taxonomy): Bacteria > Pseudomonadota > Gammaproteobacteria > Burkholderiales > Rhodocyclaceae > Azonexus. The sequence goes on along the minus strand of CAWFGN010000007.1, from coordinate 43,685 downwards.
CGGCGCGCGCGTGTCGGTGCAGGGTTTCGGCAACGTCGGCGAGGCCAGCGCGCGCCTGTTCTCCGAAGCGGGCGCCAGGGTGATTGCCGTGCAGGATGTCAGCGGTACGGTTCTACAACCCGAACGGCCTCGATGTGGTCGCGCTCAGGAAATATCTGGGCGAACACCGCACGCTGCTGGGGGCGCCTGGCGCCGAGGTAATCGACGCCGAGGCTTTCTGGTCGCTTCCCTGCGAATTCCTGGTGCCGGCAGCACTTGAATCGCAGATCAACCGCCACAACGCGGGGCGAATCGCAGCCCGCATCGTGGTCGAGGGTGCCAACGGCCCGACAACGGCGGAGGCCGACGTGATCCTCGGCGAGCGCGGCATTGTCGTGGTGCCCGACGTGCTGGCGAATGCCGGCGGCGTGACCGTCAGCTATTTCGAATGGGTGCAGGATTTCTCCAGCTTTTTCTGGAGCGAGGCCGAGATTAACGAGCGTCTGGAGCGCATCATGTCCGACGCCTTTCACGCGATCTGGCAGCTTGCGCTCGAACGCAAACTGCCGCTGCGCTCGGCGGCGTTCGTGATCGGTTGCAGCCGCGTGCTGGAGGCGCGGGCGATTCGCGGGCTCTATCCGTAAACCGGCGGGTAGGCGGGTAAGGTCGACCGCAAAAAACGCCCGGAATCCGCTCAGCGGGTGATCACCACTTTCTGGTAGAGATCCCCGAAGCTGGTCGTCTTGGCCAGTCGGTAAGGCATTGGCGACGCCGGCAGATAGGCGGCGATATCTTTTTGCCAGAGGTCGGTGGCAAAGGGTTCGAGGAGTTTGAGCACGGCTTTCATCACGTAGCGCAGCGGATTGCTCGGCCGCGGGTTGTGATAGTCGACGATGATCACCTTGCCGCCCGGTCGGGTAACACGCAGCGCTTCACTGAGCGTGGCGCGGCGCACGGCTTCGGGCTGCTCGTGCAGCAGGAAGAAGAGCAGGGTGGAGTCGAAGCTGGCATCGGGGAAATGCAGGTGGCTCGAATCCTGGCGGTGCAGCCGGATGCGCTCGTCAGCCGGCAGTTTCCTGCGCAGGTTGGCCAGCTGGATCGGGGCGACATCGACGACGTCCAGCGTGCCGTTTTTACCGAGATGGGCACCAATCTGCCGGGTAAAATCGCCATAGACGCAGGCGACCTGGAGGGCGCGCTGATCCGGCTGATCATCCAGTTCGGCCAGCGCGGCATCGCGCAGGCAGCTGAAGTTGCCCCAGAGGATCAGGTTGACCAGCCATTCCCGCTCAAAGAGACGCACCGCATTGGGGTGCAGGTAAGCCCACCAGTAGACCTTTTGCAGATACTCGGGAATTTCGGGATGGGGGGCGGCAAGGAGCAGGCTTTCGGGGGCAAGAGCCGCGGTGCGCGGCTTGACACATGACGTCATTGATTATTTTCTCTTCGGGTTCGGATGCTATTGGCAAGGAGTGCTCGTGCTCAGTTTGCGGTTGACCGTCAAAAATGGCCAAAACCGGCACAGGCCAGATTGGGAAGGAAAGGACCGGCCTTGCAGGCCGGTCGCACTCCCGGCGCCCGGATGGCGCGTTCAGCCGGTTTGCTTGTCCGGTTCCGCGTCACCTTCTTCCCAGCCGGTAATCATCGCCTTGAGGTGGGCAGTGACGGTATGGCCGGTGGTGATCAGGTAGACGTGGGCGATCAGGAAGCACAGCATCATGAAGGCGCCGGCGGTATGGAGCAGGGCGATCGTGCCGAGGTTCAGCGCCATGCCGGCGGCTTCCAGTTCGTTGTAGTACAGGTAGGCGAGGCCGGAAATCCAGATCAGCGGGTTGATCAGGATTTTCACGCCAAGATAGGCGAAGGCCTGCAACGGGTTGTGCTTGCGCGCACGCGTCACCTTGAACGGGTGCGGTTCCCCCTGGAAAATCCCCCAGGCGTAGTGGCGGATCACGAGGTCGATCTTCTTGAAGCTCGGGAGGTACTGCCGCCATTCGCCCGTGGTGAAGTGCCAGAAGATGGCGAAGACCCACAGGGTGATCAGCGCCCACGCGGCATAGACATGCAACTGGCCGGCCTTTTCGAAGCCTAAAAGCTTGTAGGTGCCGTGGATTTCGAACCCGGTCACCAGCATGGCGATGATCAGCAAGGCCTGGGTCCAGTGCCAGAAGCGTTCGAAGCGGGTGAAGATGTAGATGCGTTCCATGATGGGAGCCTTTTGATCAGTTCTTGCGGCGCACGATGCGCACCAGGCCATGCAGCAGAACCCCGGCAAGCGTGCCGCCGGCCGCCAGCCAGCCAATCAGGTTGACCAGTTGATTGGCGTCGCGACCGGGAATGTAGATGCCCTCGATCTTGTCCAGACGGCCGCCCCTGGCGTGGCACTCGTTGCAGCCGACTGCCTTCTCCTTGGGGGCGACCATGTGGGTGATCGGCCAGTACATCTCGGTCTTGAGGAAATCGACCTGGCCCGAGAAGGGCGCGCCGGCGGCCTTCATGCCGGTGGCGATGGCCTTTTCCCAATTGAAGTTCTTCCAGTAGGCGGTGTCGTCGTTGCCGGCGGTATGCGGCTTGACCAGGTCTTGTTCACCGGGTCATAGGGCTGTGAACCGCGCATGACCTTCATCGGCCAGATCAGCGAACGGCCGTCGGCGGCGCTGCCGCCCAGCGCGTTGATCAGCGTGATGCCGTTCGCCTTGTTGACCTTGTCGCCGAGCAGGGTGTAGGTCACCTCGCCGTTGAACCAGGCGTATTCCGGGGTGACGTTCTCGGCGACGACGAAGTCGCCCTTCCTGGAGTCGTAGATGACATGACCCTGGTCGTCCTTCTTGAGCATCGGCTTGCCTTCCGGGCTCAGCTTGCCGGCGGTGGACCAGTCCCAGTTCATCTTGGTGGCGACGCCGCCGCGCGCGAATCTGCGGGATGTGGCAGGTCTGGCAGGCCACTTGTCGGTGTGGTCGTTCAGCTTGGCCGGCCTGGCGGCCGTCCTTGTGCGGCGTCTGGCCGTGGCAGGACTGGCAGGTGGCCGGATTGGACTTGGTCTCCTTGCCGCGCATGTGTGCGCCGCCCTTGTCCTTGCCGGTCGGCGTGTAGCGGCTGCCGGCGACATCGTGGCCTGGGCGCCTTGTGGCAGGTGCTGCAGGTGAAGTCGAGGCCGGTGGCGTCCATATGCACGTCCAGTTCCTTGTCCGGCGAGGCCAGCGAGGAATCCATGTCGCCGTGCTTGACGCCGTCGCCGCCGCCGCCGAAGAAGTGGCAGGCGCCGCAGGTGTCGCGGCTGGTCTTGCCGACCTTCTGGGCGACCTTCGGCGAGATCGATCGCCTTGACGATCTTGCCCGATCCCGGCGGGATCTCGATGTCCTTGTAGGGCGGGTGGCCGGCCAGGCCCGGCAGCTTCTTGTAGGTGCCGGTCGTGTCGTGGCAGACCAGGCAATCGACGTTGTCCTGCGACTTGAAGTCGAAGCTTGGCATCTTTCCAGCCGTAGCCGACGTGGCAGGTGGCGCAGAAGCTCCTAGTTGGACCGGAGGACCGAGATGCAGAAGTTGTTGATGACGTTCTTCTTGCCCAGCGCTGCTTGTTCTCCGGGTTGACGAATTCCCAGGTCCAGTGCTTGGTCCGGTGGACCTGCACTGGCGGCCTCGGTGTGGCAGGTCAGGCAGGCCTTGGTGACTTCCGGGCCGGAGTCGAATTCCTGCTGTAGTTCCTTGAACTTGCTGTGATCGGCCGTGGTGTTGAGCTTGGTCGTGGCCGGCGCGTCGATGGCTGGTGCCGCGCCCGCGAAGAGCAGGGCGGCGAGTAGTGCGAAAAGACGGATTTTCATGGTTTTCCTCGTTGACCGTAGCAGGGCCTATTTCTTTTCGGCAATCGTGTAGCTGCCGTCCTTGCTCCACTTGATGTCGGCATCGAGGAAATAGGTTTTCAACTGCGGCCGGTAGAGTTTGGCCATGTCGTAGGCTTCGCCGCTACGCCCGCCGGCGCCGCAGAAGAAGATGATCGGCTTGTCGGCGGGCAGTTCCTCGATGCGCTTTTCAAGTGCGTTGATCGGGAAATTGACGGCGCCCCTGAAGGTGCCACCCGTGAATTCCTGCGGCTCGCGGACGTCGATCAGATGAATGCTGTCCGGTGCTTCCTTGTAGATTTTCTCGAACGAGGCGACGGTGATCGTCCCGCTTTCCTTGCCGGTCTGGATCGTCGGCTTGGCCGTTACGGCCGGTGCATCGGCCGTGGGGCCGGGGCCGTAGAGTTTTTCCCAGGCCGGGTAGCCTTCCGGCACCACCATGACTTTGGTGTAGCCCAGCTTGACGGCCTTGGCGGCGGAATCGGAACTGAGCTTGCAGCTCAGGCCTTCGCAGTAGAAGTACAGCGGCGCCGCCTTGTCAGCCGGCAGGCGGTCGGTCAGCTTGTCGAACTGGAGGTCGGGAATGCTGATCGCACCCGGGATATGTCCCTTGTCGAACTTGCGCTCCTTGGGACGCGAGTCGATCAGCGTCATCGGCGCCTTTTCATCCATCAGCTTCTTGAGATAGGGCACGCTGACGGCGCCGATATGGCCTTTGGCAAGCCAGTCCGGATAGCCTTCCGCATAGACCTTGATGTTGCTGTAGCCCAGTTTTTCTGCCCGGAATGCCGAGTTGTGGCTGAGCATGCATTCGACGCCATCGCAATAGAAGATTAACAGCGCGCCCTTGTCTTTCGGCAACTGGTCGGCCAGCTTGTCGAACTGGGTGTCAGGGATGTTGAGGGCGGTCGGGATGTGGCCGGGATCGTATTTGCGGGCGGTCGGCCGGGAGTCGATGATCTGCACGCCTTCAGGCTTGGGCAATATGGCCTGTTTGGCAACAAAGTCGGCGTTGACCAAGGTGTGATACCAGCCGGCCTTGGCCTGCTGGGTCGTGGCATCGGCCGCCTGGGCCGTGGTCGGAAGGTAGAGTGGGGCGGCAAAAAGAGCGGCGAGCAGGGCCGCGACGGCAAATCGTGAACTGGATTTCATGATGAACTCCTGAGCAGCCCGCGGGGGCTGAATTTATAGACTGGACGATGAGCGGATCAGGTCAGCTGCAGCTGGCCGGGGCGTCGCCATCCTTGGCGCCCTTGATCGCGAAAGCCTTGAGGTCTTCGAAGAGTTCTTCGTCCGGCACGTCGGCAAACTTATCGGCCGCCTTGTTCTGGGAGCGGATGCTGGCCCGATATTGCTTGCTGACGTACTGTTTCAGGGAGTCCTTGCCCTTGGCGTGCTTGTCTGCCTGAAGATAGGCGATCCACTGCGCCTTGGTCATCGTGCTGGGAGCGATCGAGCCGCCGGCCTGAGCGGCGTGACAAGCGGTGCAGACGCTGCGGTAATAAACCCGGCCGCGCTTCCAGTCGGCATCGTAGGCTGTGGCCAGCGTCGAGACGCATAAGAGGCCGGTGGCAATTGCAGTTGAAACAAGATGACGCGCTTCCATGACAGACTCCTGAACAAATATTTTTGTATTGGTCATCTGCACACGCGAACCGCCATGCAGCGTGAGCTGCGGTGATTGGTCCGGTGAGCGAGACCATGGAGCGGATCATACCGCTGGCGTATTAGCATGTTATTAAATGCGTATGATCTAGATCAAAGGTCGTGCGAATATTCCCGGTGCCTGGGTTTCGACCATTTGTCCGGCCATCACGTGATAAAATCCGCGCATTATCTTGATCAGCTTGAGGAATGCAGCCAAATGGGTGATGTCAATACGTCCTACGTGTCCGACCACACGAAGTGGATCAACGAACAGTTGGAAAAGAATCCCGAGTGGGTTGAAGACCAGAAGGTGGGGCGTGCGCTGTGGTGGGACAAGAAGCAGGATGTCCAGAGCAGTGAGCGCAATGCCGCCTCCAAAGTGCCACAGAAGCCTTATCCCTACGACGTGCATTTCTACGGCGAATAAGCCGTACGTCTGATTCAAGCAGGAACGGCCGGTCAATGACCGGCCGTTTGCATTCGGGTGGTCGTGTCGGGAAATAGCTGACAAATTCAGTCGAGTATTTTAGAATTTGCTTTATTACTGACTGGAAAAATCAGAGAAGTCATGTTCCGGCATTTGCGTGAGGATATTGGTGCGGTTTTTGACCGCGATCCGGCAGCTCGCTCGTCCTGGGAGGTGCTGACCTGCTACCCGGGCATTCATGCCCTGATCCTCCATCGCACCGCGCACTGGCTGTGGGGCCATCGGCTGCGCTGGTTGGCCCGTTTCCTGGCGCATGTCTCGCGCTTTCTCACCGGTATCGAAATCCATCCGGGGGCGACGATCGGTCGCCGTTGCTTCATCGACCACGGCATGGGTGTCGTCATCGGCGAGACCGCACTGATCGGCGATGACGTGACGCTCTACCATGGCGTCACGCTGGGCGGGACATCGTGGAACAAGGGCAAGCGCCATCCGACGCTCGAGGACGGGGTGGTGATCGGCGCCGGGGCCAAGGTGCTGGGGCCGATCACGATCGGCGCCGGGGCCAAGGTCGGCTCCAATGCCGTGGTGACCAAGGCTGTCGTGGCGGGTGCCACGGCGGTCGGAAATCCGGCGCGCATTCTGGATAATTCGACACAGGGCAGGGAGCGCGCGGCGCAGGCCGAAAAACTCGGATTTTCCGCCTATGCAGTGGGGCGCGATCAGGATGATCCGCTGGCCCAGGCGATTCATGGCCTGCTCGACCATGCGGCCGAAACCGATCGCCGCCTGGCGTCGCTGCTCAAGGAGCTGGAAGCGGCCGGCGTCAAGTGCGACGACGAGGTTCAGCCGGCCGACCGTTTCGATCCGAAGCACCTGAGCAAAATAGTTGACTAATTTGATCTGGATTATATATAGTTAACTTGTCTAGTAGGTTATTTGCGAAGGATCCAGGATGCGACTCACCACCAAAGGACGTTTTGCCGTTACTGCCATGATGGATCTTGCCCTGCGCGGCGATGACGGTCCGGTGGCACTGGCGGGTGTCAGCGATCGACAGAAGATTTCCCTGTCCTACCTCGAACAGTTGTTTGGCAAGCTGCGGCGCTACAAGCTGGTCGACAGCGTGCGCGGGCCGGGGGGCGGCTACTGTATTGCCCGGCCGCTGTCCATGGTCACGGTTGCCGATATCATACGTGCCGTCGACGAGCCGCTTGACGCGACCCAGTGCGGCGGCCGTGAGAACTGTCTGGACGAGCACCGGTGCATGACGCACGACCTGTGGGCCACGCTTAACGCCAAGATGTACGACTACCTGTCTTCAGTCACACTGGCCGAACTGGTCGAACGCCAGCAGCAAAAAGCCGCCGGCCAGGCCGTGATGCTTGAGGACAGGCGCCGCCTGGGGCCGCAGCCGCGTCCGCGCGCGGCACGCGACAAGTCGGTGGCAGCGGCCTGAGCGGAATTGCCGTGGTTTCCCCTGTTTACCTCGATCACAACGCCACGACGCCGCTCGATCCGGCCGTTTTGGCTGCGATGTTGCCGTGGCTGGAAAGCCGCTTCGGCAATCCGTCCAGCCGGCACGATTACGGTCGCGCCGCGCGCCAGGCCATCGATGTGGCGCGCCAGCAGGTCGCGGCAGCGGTCGGAGCGCATCCGACCGAAGTTGTGTTCACCAGCGGCGGCAGCGAAGCCAATAATCTGTTCATCAAGGGGGCGGCTGCGCTATGCAAGCCGGCGGCCATCGCCTTCGGTGCCTGCGAACACCCCTGCGTGCTCAAGCCGGCTGCCCAGTTGGCGCGGCTCGGCTGGAATCTGCGCCCGGTTGCGGTCGATGGCCAGGGTAGGGTTGATTCCGCGGATTTTGCCGACGTGCTGTTGGCCCGCCCACGCCTGCTGTCGTTCATGTTTGCCAACAATGAAACCGGCGTGGTGCACGATATCGCTGCGCTGGCCGCTGCGGCCAGGCCCGGGGGCGGCTGGTTCCACAGCGACGCAGCCCAGGCGCTGGGCAAGCTGCCGATCGATTTCCGAGCGCTCAACCTGGCCGGCGTTCATGCCATGACCATCTCGGCGCACAAGGCCTGCGGGCCCAAGGGAGCAGCGGCGCTGGTACTCGACAAGCGGGTCGAGCTGGACCCGCTGATTGCCGGCGGTGGCCAGGAGCGCGGGCTGCGCTCCGGTACCGAAAACGTGCCGGCCATTGTCGGATTTGGCGTGGCGGCGGAACTTGCGGCGCAACACGTTGCCGAACTTTCGGTGCGTATGAAAGTGATGCAGGCGAAATTGGAAGCAGGGCTGAACGGACTCGGCGCCCGGATCTTTGCGGCGGATGCGAAGCGTTTGTCAAATACCAGTTATTTCGCCTTCCCGGATATCGATGGTGAAACGCTGGTCGGCAAGCTGGATCGCGAAGGTTTCGCCGTGGCCAGTGGTGCGGCCTGCTCGAGTGCCAATCCAGAACCTTCGCACGTGTTGCGGGCGATGGGCGTGGCGCCGGAAATTGCGCGCGGTGCAGTGCGCGTCAGCCTCGGCGCGGGCAACAGCGAGACGGACATCGACGAATTCATCAACGCCTTGCGGGCTACGGTCGGACGCCTGCAGGGACTGACGGCGCTTGCCGTTTGAACAACCCGACCTAGCGAGAATGACGATGAAACTCCCCATCTACCTGGATTACTCGGCAACCACCCCGGTCAACCCGCGCGTGGCGGAAAAAATGATTCCCTACCTGTGCGAGCACTTCGGCAACCCGGCCTCGCGTTCGCACAGCTTCGGCTGGGTGGCCGACGCCGCCGTCGAAGAGGCGCGCGAGCAGGTCGCCGGCGCTGGTCAATGCCGACCCCAAGGAAATCGTCTGGACCTCCGGTGCCACCGAGTCCAACAATCTCGCCATCAAGGGCGCCGCCAATTTCTACGCCGGCACCAAGGGCAAGCACATCATCACGGTGAAGACCGAGCACAAGGCCGTGCTCGACACCGTGCGCGAAATGGAGCGCCAGGGTTTCGAGGCGACCTATCTCGACGTCAGGGAAGACGGTCTGCTCGACCTGGAAGTGTTCAAGGCGGCGATCCGCCCGGATACCGTGCTTGTCTCGGTGATGTTCGTCAACAACGAAGTCGGCGTCATCCAGCCGATCGCCGAACTGGGCGAAATCTGCCGCGACAAGGGCATCATCTTCCACGTCGATGCGGCGCAGGCCACCGGCAAGGTCGATATCGACCTGAGCAAGCTGAAGGTCGACCTGATGAGCTTCTCGGCCCACAAGACCTACGGCCCGAAGGGCATCGGTGCGCTTTATGTCCGGCGCAAGCCGCGGGTTCGCCTCGAAGCGCAAATGCATGGTGGGGGTCACGAGCGCGGTTTTCGCTCCGGCACCTTGCCGACCCACCAGATCGTCGGCATGGGCGAGGCCTTCCGTCTGGCCCAGGAAGAGATGGCCGAAGAGAATGTCCGCATCGGCAAACTGCGCGACAAACTGCTCAAGGGTCTTCAGGATATCGAAGCGACTTACGTCAACGGTGACCTGACGCATCGGGTGGCGCACAATCTGAATATCAGCTTTGCCTACGTCGAAGGCGAATCGATGATCATGGCGATCAAGGATCTGGCAGTTTCGTCCGGCTCGGCCTGCACCTCGGCCAGCCTGGAACCGTCCTACGTGCTGCGCGCCCTTGGTCGCGACGACGAACTGGCGCACAGTTCGATCCGCTTCTCGATCGGCCGCTTCACCACCGAAGAGGAAATCGACTTTGCCATCGACCTGCTGCACAAGAAGGTCGGCAAGCTGCGCGACCTGTCGCCGCTGTGGGAAATGTACAAGGACGGCATCGACCTCAGCACCGTACAGTGGGCTGCACATTAGAAATATTCAAGGAGAATAGACATGAGCTATAGCGTGAAAGTCATCGATCACTACGAGAATCCCCGCAACGTCGGCTCGTTCGGCAAGGAAGACGACGGCGTCGGCACCGGCATGGTGGGCGCTCCGGCCTGCGGCGATGTGATGAAACTGCAGATCAAGGTGAACAAGTCGGGCGTGATCGAGGATGCCAAGTTCAAGACCTACGGCTGCGGTTCGGCCATCGCCTCGTCATCGCTGGTGACCGAGTGGGTCAAGGGCAAGACGGTCGACCAGGCGCTGACCATCAAAAATACCGAGATTGCCGAAGAACTGGCCTTGCCGCCGGTTAAAATCCACTGTTCGATTCTGGCCGAGGACGCCATCAAGGCGGCCGTGGCCGATTACAAGAAAAAGCACGGAGAATGAGCATGGCAGTTACCTTGAGCGACAAGGCGGCGAAACACGTCGCCAACTACCTGGCCAAGCGCGGCAAGGGTGTCGGGCTGCGCCTCGGGGTTCGTACCAGCGGCTGTTCCGGCATGGCCTACAAGCTGGAATTCGTCGACGAAGTGGACCCGGAGGATCTGGTCTTCGAGAGCAACGGCGTCAAGGTGTTTGTCGACGCCAAGAGCATGCCCTATCTGGAAGGGATGGAACTCGATTTTGCCCGCGAAGGCCTGAACGAAGGTTTCAAGTTCAACAACCCGAACGTGAAAGACCAGTGCGGCTGCGGCGAATCGTTTAACGTCTGATGGATCTTCGCGCCGACCACTTCGCCTTGTTCGGATTGAACCGTGGCTTTCGGCTCGATCTGTCGGATCTCGATTCGCGCTATCGCGACATCCAGGCGCAAGTCCATCCCGACCGCTTTGCCCACGCCGGCGATGCCGAGCGCCGGATCTCGATGCAGTGGGCGACGCACGCCAACGAGGCCTACCAGACGCTGAAGAAGCCGCTGGAACGGGCCAAATACCTGCTGCACCTGACCGGCCACGACATCCAGGCGGAAAACAATACCGCAATGCCGGCCGATTTCCTGATGGAACAGATGGAATGGCGGGAAGCGGTGATGGATGCGCGCAATGGGGGTGACCATCATGAACTTGAGCGGTTGCACAACCGGCTGCGCGGTGACATCAACGGCCGCTATGCGGAACTTGGCGAACTGCTGGATGGCAGCGGCGATTATGTGGAAGCAACCGATCGTGTGCGCCGGTTGATGTTCCTGGAAAAACTCTTGCACGAAATCGACGACGCACTGGCGTCGCTGGAAGAATAAAAATGGCCTTGTTTCAAATTGCCGAGCCCGGTGAGTCGGCTGCCCCTCACGAGCACAAACTCGCCATCGGCATCGATCTCGGTACCACCAACTCGCTGGTTGCCACGGTGCGCAGCGGTATCGCGATCTGCCTGAGCGACGAACAGGGCCGGCCCCTGCTGCCCTCGGTCGTGCGCTACCACGCCGACAACAGCACGGAAGTCGGTTACGACGCACAGACCAGACAGGCAATCGATCCGCGCAACACCATCGTTTCGGTCAAGCGCTTCATGGGCCGCGGACTGAAGGATATCGCGCATGTCGAATCGATGCCCTACGACTTCATCGAAGCGCCGGGCATGGTCAAGGTCAAGACGATCGCCGGCATCAAGAGTCCGGTCGAGGTCTCGGCCGAGATTCTGAAAAGCCTCAAGCAGCGCGCCGAAACGGCGCTCGGCGGCGATCTGGTCGGCGCCGTGATCACCGTGCCGGCCTATTTCGACGACGCCCAGCGCCAGGCGACCAAGGACGCGGCACGCCTGGCCGGCCTCAATGTGTTGCGCCTGCTCAACGAACCGACCGCGGCGGCCATCGCCTACGGGCTGGATAACGCGGCGGAAGGCCTCTATGCGGTCTATGACCTGGGTGGTGGCACCTTCGACATCTCCATCCTGAAGCTGACCAAGGGTGTCTTCGAAGTCATGTCGACCGGTGGCGATTCCGCGCTCGGCGGCGACGATTTCGACCATCGCATTTTCTGCTGGGTCATCGAACAAGCCAAGCTGCAGCCGCTGTCGCCGGAGGATGGGCGCCTGCTGATGATGCGCTGCCGCGAGGCCAAGGAATATCCTGACCATCAACCCGGAAGCGCCGATCACCGCGCGCCTGTCCACCGGTGAAATGGTCGATACCTGAAGCTCGATGTCGGCGACCTTTGCCGCCATCGCCCAGACGCTGGTTTCCAAGACCATCCAGCCGGTCAAGAAGGCCTTGCGCGACGCCGGACTGCGCGCCGAGGACATCAAGGGCGTCGTCATGGTCGGCGGCGCGACGCGCATGCCGCAGGTGCAGAAGGCGGTCGGCGATTTCTTCCGCCAGGAGCCGCTGACCAATCTTGACCCGGACAAGGTCGTCGCCCTCGGCGCCGCGACCCAGGCCAACCTGCTGGTCGGCAACAAGACCGGCAAGGACGACTGGCTGCTGCTCGACGTCATTCCGCTGTCGCTCGGTCTGGAAACCATGGGCGGCCTGACCGAGAAGGTCATTCCGCGCAATTCGACGATTCCGACGGCACGTGCCCAGGAATTCACCACCTTCAAGGACGGCCAGACGGCGATGGCGATCCACGTCGTCCAGGGCGAGCGTGAGCTGGTGTCCGACTGCCGTTCGCTGGCCCGCTTCGAACTGCGCGGCATTCCGCCGATGGTGGCCGGTGCGGCGCGCATCCGCGTGACCTTCCAGGTCGATGCCGACGGTCTTCTATCCGTCGCTGCGCGCGAGCAGACGACCGGCGTCGAGGCGAGCGTCACCGTCAAGCCATCGTATGGCCTTTCCGACGACGAAATCGCCGGCATGCTCAAGGATTCCATGGAGCATGCCAAGGACGACGCGATCAACCGGGCGCTCAAGGAAGCGCAGGTCGAGGCACAGCGCATGATCGAGGCGACCGAAGCGGCGCTCAAGGAAGACCCGCATCTGCTGAACGAAGCGGAAACCGCAAAGATCGTTGCCAGCATCGCCAAGCTGCGCGAGACGATGGCCGGCGAAAATCGCCGCCTGATCAACCTTGCGATGGACGACCTGGGTTACGAAACCCAGGCCTTCGCCCACCGCCGCATGGACCAGAGCATCAAGAAGGTGCTGTCGGGGCGCAAGGTTCGACGACATCAAGATGGGGGAAGAGGCATGACGCAACTGATCGTGCTGCCGCACGTCGAAAACTGCCCCGACGGCGCCGTGATCGAGGCGGAAGAGGGCAAGTCGATCTGCGAAAACCTGCTGGAAAACGGTATCGAGCTCGAACACGCCTGCGAAATGTCCTGCGCCTGCACCACCTGCCATGTCATTGTGCGCGAGGGCTTCAATTCGCTCGACCCGGCCGAGGAGGAGGAAGAAGATCTGCTCGACAAGGCCTGGGGGCTGGAACCGAATTCCCGCCTCGGCTGCCAGGCGCTGGTGCGGTCAACCCCGCTGGTGGTCGAAATTCCGAAATACAGCATCAACATGGCGAAGGAGGGCCACCGCAAATGAAATGGACCGACATCAACGACATCGCCATCGAACTGAGCGATGCCCGTCCGGATACCGACCCGCTCAAGGTCAATTTTGTCGACCTGCGCGACTGGGTGATGGCCTTGCCCGGCTTCGACGATGACCCGAAGCACTGTGGCGAGAAGATACTGGAAGCGATTCAGCAGGCCTGGATCGACGAGGTTTCGTGAAAACCCGTGACTTCCCCGGGCGCGGCGGCCAGTTGAACGTTCTCGGCGGTCCGTTGCTGACCTGCTCGGACCGGCCGCTGACCGGATTTTTCCGCGACGGCTGCTGCAATACCTCGGAAGAGGATCTGGGCAGCCATACCGTCTGCGTCGTGCTGACCGCCGGGTTTCTCGAATTCTCCAAGGCACAAGGCAACGATTTGTTGACACCTCGCCCCGAATTCGGTTTTCCCGGTCTGCAACCCGGCCAGCGCTGGTGCCTCTGTGCGGCGCGCTGGTTGCAGGCCTGCAAGGCCGGCAAGGCGCCGCAGGTCGCGCTGAACTCGACCAACCAGGCAGCGCTTGAAATCGTTCCGCTCGACCTGCTCAAGGAACACGCCGTCGATCTGCACTGAGGGTCGTGCAGCGGGCATTTGACGCTGCCCGGTCTGGCGTCGATACTCCGCGGGGTAGCCGAAAAATTCATGATGCCAAGGGCGAAAATTGTCCATGTCTGCCGTGTCCAGACTCATTCCCAGATGGCTTGCCAATTATCCAAGGGAAAAGTTCGGGGCTGATTTTGCCGCCGGCCTGATCGTCACCGTCCTGGTGATTCCGCAAAGCATGGCCTATGCGTTGCTGGCCGGCCTGCCGCCGCAACTCGGTCTCTACGTCAGCATCCTGCCCACGCTGGCCTATGCCTGGTTCGGCAGCAGCATGGTCCAGGCGGTCGGGCCGGTGGCGATTACCTCGATCATGACCCTTTCGGTGCTGAGTTCGCTCGCCGTGCCCGGTACTGCGGCGTATATCGCACTGGCGGCTGCGCTGTCACTGCTCTCCGGTGCGATGCTGCTGGCCTGCGGGTTCCTGCGCCTGGGCTTCCTCGCGCAACTGCTCAGCCGGCCGGTAGTCAGCGGTTTCATATCCGGCTCGGCCGTGCTGATCGTCATCAGCCAGCTCAAATATCTCTTCGGATTCACGCCGCATGGCGACAGCAGCGTCGAGACCCTGCTCTCCCTCGTCGCGCGGATCGGCGAGACCGATCTGCCGACAATAGCCATCGGTTCGGGGGCGCTCGTCGTGCTAATCGGCGTGCGGCGGTACCTTGCCGGCGGCCTGGTGAGGCTCGGGTTATCGCGCCAGCGCTCGGATTTCCTGGTTCGGCTCATGCCCCTGCTGGTTGTCCTGATCGGTACGCTGGCCGTGATCGGTCTGGAGCTTGATCGTCGTCATCACGTCGCCGTGGTCGGCCCGGTGGTTGCCGGGCTACCCGACCTGGACGTTTTCGTGCCCGGTTTCGATACCTTGCGCAAACTGACGATTCCGGCTTTTCTGATGGCCCTGATCGGCATGGTGCAGGGCATCACGATGGCGCAGGCACTGGCCATCAGGCGACGGGAACGCATCGACCCCAATGCGGAACTGGTCGGACTCGGCGCCGCCAACGTCGCAGCCGCCTTTTGCGGAGGCATGCCGGTCGGGGGCGGGCTTTCCCGGTCGGCCATCAACATCGCATCCGGCGCGCAGACGCCTTTGGCGAGCGTCATTTCGGCGCTGGCCATGATCGGTGTCGTGGCCGGGGCCTCGGGTTGGTTCGAGCGCCTGCCGCTGGCTGTCCTGGCCGCTACCATCATCATTGCGGCGTTTTCCATGATCGACCTGCAATCCTTGCGCCAGGCGTGGGCCTATGACCGGGCGGATGCCCTGGCGCTGCTCGGCACTGCCGGTGGCGTGCTGCTGTTCGGGCTGGAGGCCGGGATCGGCCTGGGTGTCGTCTTCTCGATGGCAACCCTGCTCTATCGAGTGAGCACTCCCCATATTGCGGTTGTCGGGCGAGTCCCCGGTACCGAGCATTTTCGCAATGTCGAGCGCCATCGTGTCGAGACCCTGCCAGGCGTGCTTTTCGTGCGCATCGATGAACGCCTTTTCTTCGGCAATCTCGGTGCCGTCGAACAGCGCCTCAACCTCGAACTCGAGCGTATCGCCAACCCGCGCCACCTGGTTCTGGTGATGAGCGGCGTCAACCTGATGGACGCCACGGCGGCCGAGATCTTTGCCGAACTCAGCCGCGACCTGGCAGGCCGTGGCATAAGGCTGCATCTGGCGGAGGTCAAGGGGCCGGTGCAGGACCGCCTGATGCGTTCCGAATTCTGGAATGCGCTGAGCGGCGAGGTCTTCCTTTCGACGAACGCTGCCTACGAGAAATTGCGTCCGGACGCGCCCTGGTTTCCCACGATCTGACTCAATTCCCGAAGAGGTTGAGCAGGGCGTCGAGTCCGCCGAAATTGATTGCCACGTCCGCCCTGGCGCGCGTCGCCGGCTTGGCCCGATAGGCCACAGAGAGGCCGGCTTCGGCCATCATCAGCAGGTCGTTGGCGCCGTCGCCGATGGCGATGACCTGATCCTTGCGCAGCCCCAGTTCGTCGCGCAGACGGTTCAGGTGATGTGCCTTGGCCGCCGCATCGACGATATCGCCGGCGACGTGGCCGGTGAGCTTGCCGCCCGAGATTTCCAGTTCGTTGGAGGTGGCGAAGTCGAAGCCGAGTTCGATGCGCAGGCGCTCGGTGAAGTAGGTGAAGCCGCCGGACAGGATGGCGGTGCGCAGCCCCGCGTCTTGCGCCGCCGTCAAGCAGTTCGCGGGCACCTGGTGAGAGGCGCACGCGCTCGCCGAATACCTTGGCCAGAACGCGCGCATCCATCCCGGCGAGCAGGGCGAGACGGCGGCGCAGGCTCTCCCGGTAATCGATTTCGCCGCGCATGGCGGCTTCGGTGACCGCCGAGACTTCGGCCTTGCGGCCGGCAAAATCGGCCAGTTCGTCGATGCACTCGATGGTGATCAGCGTCGAATCCATGTCGAAGGCGATCAGGCCGAAATCGGCGAGCTTGCGGGCGGGCGGGAAGAAGGCCCAGTCGAGGCGCTCGGCTTCGATCAGCGGAATCAGTCCAGCGAATTCGGCGCTGTGCCGGGCATCACGCAGGCGCACCACCTGCGGCGGGCACGGCTCGGTGGCAGTCGCGCCGGTCGCCGCGACCAGGCGTTCGAGCAGGAAGGTCGGCAGGCTGCCGCCGTGAATGATCAGGTCCATCAGTCGAGAATGTGCGAGACCAGCCCGTCGGCCAGCTTGGGCTCGAACCAGGTGGATTTGGGCGGCATGATCTGGCCGGAATCGGCCACGGCCATCAGGTCACTCATTTGCGTGGCGTGCATGGCGAAGGCCACGGCCATTTCGCCGCTGTTGACACGGCGTTCAAGTTCCGCCAGGCCGCGGATGCCGCCGACGAAATCGATGCGCTTGTCGCGACGCAAGTCGCCGATGCCGAGGACGGGCGCCAGCAACTGCTCGGAAAGCAGGCTGACATCAAGCCGGCGGACGGGATCGTCGCAGGGAACGCGGGCCGGGTCGATTGCCAGCCGGTACCAGCGCCCGGCCAGATACATGCCGACCACGCCGGGTTTTTCCGGGCTGAACGCGGTCAACGCCGGAAATCACCGAAAAACGCTCGCCGACGCGGGCCAGGAAAGCCTCCGGCGTCAGGCCGTTCAAGTCGCGCGCCACGCGGTTGTAATCCATGATGCGCATCTGGTGCGCCGGGAAGATCACCGACAGGAAATAACCGGCAGCGGCGCAGCCAGGGCGGGCCGCAGCAACGCGCGAGGCAGCGGCCGAGCGATGGTGCCCATCGGCGATGTAGAGATTGGGCATCGCGTCGAACGCCGCGCTCAGGCCGGCGATGGTTGCGGCATCGTCGATCAGCCAGACGGTATGGCGCACGCCATCGAAACTGGCGTCGGCGACCGGGGCGTGGTGGGTCGCGCCGGCGATCAGTCCATCGGCTTGCGGCGAATCGGGATAAGCCAGCAGCACCGGCCCGGTCTGGGCAGAAAGCGCCTCGATCTGGCGAACGCGGTCGTCCTCCTTGTCGGGGCGGGTAAATTCATGCTTGCGGATGCGGTTGATGTCGTAATCAGCCACTGAGGCGGCGGCGACGATGCCGGTTTGCACATGATCGCCCATGGTCAGGCGGTAGGCGTAGTAGCACGGGGCCGCATCGCGGATCAGGATGCCTTCGGCGACCAGGCGGGCGAAATTTGCCGCAGATTTGGCGTAGACCGCGGCAGCGTAAGGATCAGTCTCCGGCGGCAGATCGATCTCGGCCCTGGAGATGTGCAGGAAACTCCACGGATTCCCGGCGGCGCGTTCGCGCGCTTCGGCGCTGGACAGCACATCGTAGGGCGGCGCGGCGACTTCGGGCGCGCGCCCGGCCACCGGACGAAGGCCGCGAAAGGGCTGGATCAGGGGCATCGCCGCAAAGCGTCGCGTCAGGCCTGCAGGCGTTCCGGCAGCACGTCGCGCAGCAGCACGGCGGCGTCGCGGATCATCTTTTCGGTGGTTTCCCAGTTGACGCAGCCATCGGTGACCGAGCAGCCGTATTTCAATTGCGAAAGATCGGCGGGAATTGCCTGGTTGCCGGCTTCGATATTGGACTCGATCATCACGCCGACCAGCGATTTGTTGCCCAGGCGAATCTGGTTGACGATGTCGGCCATGACCAGCGGCTGCAGTTCCGGTTTCTTGAAGCTGTTGGCGTGCGAGCAATCGACGACGATGTTGCTGGGCAGTTTGGCCTTGGTCAGCGCCTGTTCGACCATCGAGACCGAAACGGTGTCGTAGTTCGGGCGGCCGTCGCCGCCGCGCAGCACGATGTGGCCGTGGCGGTTGCCCTTGGTGCGGACTACCGCAACGCGGCCCTGGCCGTTGATGCCGAGGAAGGAGTGGGGCTTGGAGGCGGAGAGGATGGCGTTGACCGCGACGCCGAGGTCGCCGCTGGTACCGTTCTTGAAGCCGACCGGGGTGGACAGGCCGGAGGACATCTCGCGGTGGGTTTGCGATTCGGTGGTACGGGCGCCGATGGCGGTCCACGTGATCAGGTCGCCATAGTATTGCGGCGAGATCGGGTCGAGCGCTTCGGTGCCGGTGGGCAGGCCGATCTCGGACACATCGAGCAGGAACTGGCGGGCCTTTTCCATGCCGATATCGACGCGGAAGGAATCGTCCATGAACGGGTCGTTGATGTAGCCCTTCCAGCCGACCGTGGTGCGCGGTTTTTCGAAATAGACGCGCATGATCAACTGCAGCGTGTCGCCGACTTCGTCGGACAGCTTTTTCAGGCGGCGGGCGTAATCGAGGCCGGCCACCGGGTCGTGAATTGAGCAGGGGCCGACGACGACGAACAGGCGGTGATCCTTGCGGTCGAGGATATTACGCAGCAGATGGCGGCCGTGGGTGATCGTCCGCGTCGCCTTGTCGCTGATCGGCAGGCGGGCGTGGATTTCCTCCGGCGTCGGCATGGCGTCGAAGGCAGTAACGTTGAGGTTTTCGGTGTTGTGGGTCGTCATTTCAGTGGCTCAGCTGGCGAATCATGTCTTTCACTGCGGCGACCTTGTCGTTCAGGGTCGGGCAATGGCGCAAAAGTGAGATTTTATCCTGTCCGGCCAGCTTATAGCTGCGGTTCTTCTGGATCAAATTGATGATCCTGATCGGTTCGATCGGCGGATTCTTCGCGAATTCCGGGCTGAACTGCAGGGTGATCTGGTCGTTGGTGGCGTCGAGCTTCTGGATCAGCAGCGGCTTGACCAGCAGGCGCAGGCGGTGTGTGGCAAGCAGGGACTGGCCCTGCAGTGGCAGTTCGCCGAATCGGTCGATCAGTTCTTCCTGCAGGGCGTCGATTTCTTCCGTCGTTTCGCCGTTGGCCAGGCGCTTGTAGAGGGTCAGGCGTTCGTGCACGTCGGGGCAGTACGCGTCGGGCAGCAGGGCCGGGGTGCGCAGGTTGATTTCGGTGCCGATCCCCAGCGGCTGCGTGAGGTCGGCGATTTCCAGATGCTTGCCCTGCTTCAGCGCGGCGACCGCGCGGTTGAGCATGTCGGTAAACAGGTTGAATCCGACTTCCTGCATTTCACCCGACTGGTTGTCGCCGAGAACTTCGCCGGCGCCGCGGATTTCCAGGTCGTGCATGGCGAGGAAGAAGCCCGAACCGAGCTCTTCCATGGCCTGAATGGCGTCGAGACGCATCCTGGCCTGCTTGGTCAGTGCCTTTTCGTCCTGCACGAGCAGGTAGGCGTAGGCCTGGTGGTGCGAGCGGCCGACGCGGCCGCGCAGCTGGTGCAACTGGGCGAGGCCGAACTTCTCGGCGCGGTTGATCAGGATGGTGTTGGCGTGCGGGTTGTCGATGCCGGTTTCGATGATGGTCGTGCACAGCAGCACATTGGCGCGCTGGCCGGTGAAGTCGCGCATGACGCGTTCGAGTTCGCGTTCGTTCATCTGGCCGTGGCCGATGACGATGCGCGCCTCGGGGACCAGCTTGGCCAGCTTTTCCCGCATGTTCTCGATGGTGTTGACCTCGTTATGCAGGAAATACACCTGGCCGCCGCGCTTCAATTCGCGCAGCACGGCTTCGCGGATGATGCCGTCGGAGAAGCGGCTGACGAAGGTCTTGATGGCCAGGCGTTTCTGCGGCGCGGTGGCGATCACCGAGAAATCACGCAGGCCTTCCATGCTCATCGCCAGCGTGCGCGGGATTGGCGTCGCAGTCAGGGTCAGCACGTCGACCTCGGCCCGCATCGCCTTCAGCGTTTCCTTCTGACGCACGCCAAAGCGGTGTTCCTCATCGATGACGACGAGGCCGAGGCGCTTGAACTTGACGTCCTTGCCGATCAGCTTGTGCGTGCCGATGATGATGTCGATCTTGCCGTCGGCCAGTTCCTGCAAAGCCTGCGCCGATTCCCTGGCGGTCTTGAAGCGGGAAATTTCGGCGATCTTCACCGGCCAGTCGGCGAAGCGGTCGGCGAAAGTCTGATAATGCTGTTCGCAGAGCAGCGTGGTTGGGCACAAAACCGCGACCTGCTTGCCGCCGGCAACCGCGCAAAAGGCGGCGCGCAGCGCGACTTCTGTCTTGCCGAAGCCGACATCGCCGCAGACCAGGCGATCCATCGGCTTGCCCGAGCGCATGTCCTCGATCACGGCGGCGATGGCCGTCGCCTGATCGTTGGTTTCCTCGAAGCCGAAGCCGTCGGCGAAGGCCTCGTAATCGCTCTCCTTGAAGGCGAAGGCATGCCCCTGCCGGGCAGCGCGGGCGGCGTAGAGCGCCAGCAGTTCGGCGGCGGTGTCGCGCGCCTGCTCGGCGGCCTTGCGTTTGGCTTTTTCCCACTGGCCGGAGCCGAGCGTGTGCAGCGGTGCGCTTTCCGGGTCGGCGCCGGAATAGCGGGAAATGACGTGCAACTGGGCGACCGGCACGAACAGCTTGGCCTCGTTGGCATAATGCAATTCGAGGAATTCCTGCTCGCCGAGGCCGAGGTCCATGCGCACCAGTCCGCGATAGCGGCCGATACCGTGGCTTTCATGGACCACCGGGTCGCCGACCTTGAGTTCGGTCAGGTCCTTGAGCCAGTTGTCGAACGTGGCTTTCTTGGCCGCCTCGCGCCGGGTGCGCCGCGGTGTGCCGGCGAACAGTTCGGTTTCGGTGATGAAAGCCAGCGTTTCCAGCGCGAAGCCGCCGTGCAGCGGCCCGATGCCGAGCGCCAGTTTTGCATCGCCGGCGAGGAAAGCGGCGAGATCGGCGCTGGCTTCCGGCTTCAGGCCGTGTTCGGCGAACATCGCGGCCAGGGTTTCGCGCCGACCGGCGGTTTCGGCCACCAGCAGCACGCGGCCCTTGAAACTGGCAAGCTGTCTCTTTAGTGCGCCGAGCGGGTCGTCGCTCCTGCGGTCAACGGCGATATTGGGCAGTTTTCCGTCGGTTTCGTCATTTTTGCGCTCCAGCGCCAGTCGCCCGTAGCGTTTGGCCGCAGTGAAAAAGGCTTCGTCGGTCAGGAACAGTTCTTCCGGCGCCAGCAGCGGCCGCGCCTTGTCGCCTTGCAGCAGGTTGTAGCGCGAGCGGGTATCTGCCCAGAAGGCGGCGATGGCGGCCGGCGCGTCGCCGTGGGTGACGAACACGGCATCCTTCGGCAGGTAGTCGAAAATGCTCGCCGTTTCGTCGAAGAACAGCGGCAGGTAATACTCGATGCCGGCGCTGGCGATGCCGGTCGAAATGTCCTTGTAGATGCCCGACTTCGCCGGGTCGCCCTCGAAACGCTCGCGGAAGGCCTGGCGGAAATGGGTGCGCCCCTTGTCGTCCAGCGGAAACTCGCGGGCCGGCAGCAGGCGCACTTCCGGCACCGGGTAGACGGTGCGCTGGGTATCGACGTCGAAGGTCTTGATGCTCTCGATCTCGTCGTCGAACAGGTCGAGCCGGTAGGGCAACGGTGAACCCATCGGGAAGAGGTCGATCAGGCCACCGCGAATCGAGTATTCGCCGGGCGAGACGACCTGCGTTACGTGGGCGTAACCGGCCAGCGTCACCTGGCTGCGGAACTTCTCGGCATCGAGCTTCTGGCCCTTCTTGAACTCGAAGGTGTAGGCCGCCATGAATTCCGGCGGCGCCAGCCGATTGACTGCGGTCAACGCCGGAACCAGCAGGATTTCCACGTCGCCTTGCAATGCAGACCACAGCGTGGCCAGGCGTTCAGAAACGAGGTCCTGGTGCGGCGAGAAATGATCGTAAGGCAGCGTTTCCCAGTCCGGCAACAGGCGCACCTTCAGGTCGGGGGCGAACCACGGGATCTCGTCGAGCAGGCGCTGCGCGTCGGCGGCGCTGGCCGTGACCACGGCGAGCAGCCGACCCTTGCTCTGCGCAGCCAGTTCGGCAAGCGCCAGCGCATCCGCCGAACCGGCGAGCAGCGGCAGGTCGATGCGGGCGCCGGGTTTGGGCAGGGCGGGAACGGAAAGCAGCGGTCGGTAAGGGGGCACTGTGGCGCAGGTACGGCGTTACGGGGCGGGAATTATAGCTTCCCGCGCAGTCGCCCGCGGTTCGATTCCAGCCACTGCAGCGCCATCGCCGCCCACAGCGGCATTTCGCCGCTGTCCAGCAGGGCGAGGGCAGCACGATAGTCGAAGCAGGCCGCGAGAATGTCTTCGCCTTCTGCCGGCAGTCCGCACAGTCGCTCACCGTCGAAGGCCGAGACTTGGGCGCAGACCAGCGTAAGCCGTTCGGCGCTGACGTGGGGCGCTGTCAGAAACTTGCCGATCGGATGGATCGCGTGCGCCGCACATCCGGTTTCCTCTTCCAGTTCGCGCCGTGCTGCGCTTTCGCTGTCCTCCGCCTCGGCGCAGATGCCCGCGACGATGTCCCAAGGTGCCGGCGGCTGGCCGGCGGCCCAGGCACCGATGCGAAACTGGCGGATCAGGACCACCTGGTCACGTCGCGGGTCGTAGGGCAGTACCGCCACGACCGGCCCGCTGCACGCATGTTCGCGCTGCACCGGCTGGCTCATGCCCCCGCCATGCAAGGAGTGGGAAACCACGCTGCGCCGGACTTCGAGAAACCCGCGGAAACAGCGCTCCTCGGAAATAAGGGAAACCTTCATGGTGGAACTCCGCTGGTGGGGTCAGCGCTGCATGTTAGTGGAGTCAGCGCTGCGCTGTCCAATCCGGGGAGCCGGTGTCCCGATGGTAGAATTGTCGTCGATACGACCGTCCTGAAGCTTCGAACCAATGAATTACGAAACTGTTGCCGCTGTCGATCTGGGTTCCAACAGCTTCCGCCTGCAGGTCGGGCGGGTGGTCGACGCCCAGATCTACACGCTGGACTCCCTGAAGGAGCCGGTACGCCTGGCTTCCGGGCTGACTGCCGACAAGCGGCTGGATGCGTCTTCGCAGGCGCGTGCGCTGGACAGCCTGCGCCGCTTCGGAGAGCGTCTGCGCGGGCTGGACAGGGCTGCCGTGCGGGCGGTGGCGACCAATGCGCTGCGCGTGGCCAAGAACGCGGGTGAGTTCCTTCCTTTGGCCGAAGAGGCGCTCGGTTTTCCAATCGAAATCATCGCCGGCCGTGAAGAAGCCCGCCTGATCTACATCGGCGCTTCGCATTCGTTGCCGACGGCGCCGCACAAACGCCTGGTGATCGACATCGGCGGCGGTTCGACCGAATTCATCATCGGCAAACGGCATGAGCCACATCTGATGGAGTCCCTTTACATGGGCTGTGTCAGCTATACCCTGCGTTTCTTCCCGGATCACCGGATCGACCGCAAGCGTCTGCGCGATGCGCAGGTTGCCGCCGCCAAGGAGATCGAACTGATTGCCCACGATTACTCGCGGGCGGGCTGGAAGGAAGCGGTCGGCTCATCGGGGACCGCGCGGGCAATCGCCGATATCCTCGAGTTGAATCAGTTGAACCCGCAAGGCGAGAGCGGCATCACGCGCCAGGGAATCAACAAGTTGTGCGCGCTGCTGGTCAAGGCGGGCTCCGCCGATGCGCTTGATCTGCCGGGCGTCAAGGGCGACCGCCTGCCGGTGTTGCCGGGTGGGATCGCCATCATGTCGGCGATCTTCGAGGAACTCGACATCGAGCGCATGACCTACGCCGACGGTGCCTTGCGCCTCGGCGTGCTGTACGACCTGCTGGGTCGTTTTCACCACCATGACATGCGCGATTCGACGGTGGCACAGTTCCGCCGCCGATACCAGACCGAGGCTGACCAAGTCGAGCGGGTCGAGGCCACGGCGCTGTCGGCGCTGACCCAGCTGGCCGAGGGGTCGCCGACGGAAGACGATGTGCAGTTCCTGTCGTGGGCGGCCCGCCTGCACGAGATCGGCATTTCGGTCGCGCACAACGCCTACCACAAGCACGGTTCCTACATCCTGACCTATGCCGACATGCCCGGTTTCTCGCGCAAGGATCAGGCGCGACTGGCCATGCTGGTGCTCGGGCATCGCGGCAAGCTGGAAAAGCTGGGAAATGTCGCTGCGCTCGACACGGCATGGACATTGATTTTCTGCCTGCGTCTCGCCGTGCTCCTGCACCGGACGCGTGATGACCGGGCCTTGCCGGCCTGGCGGGTCAGCTTGTCCGGTAGCGGTTACCAGCTTGAACTGCCGTCCGAATGGCTGGCCAAAAACCCGTGGACCGCGGCGGCGCTCGGTGAGGAAGCGGCGGTCTGGCGGCAGATCGGGCGGACTTACGTGGTCAGGTCGGGGCCGGCAAGGAAGGTTGCGTGAGCACAGCCCCCCGTCTGCGGTTCGAGTCGGGGCGGGTCGTGGTGACCGGGGAGTGGACGCTTGCCGCGCTGGTTCCGGAACTCCCCGCAGTGCGCCAGCTGCTGGCGGGCGAAAAGCCGGCCGGGGTGACCTGGGATTTTTCTTCGGTTGATCGTCTGGACAGTGCGGCTGCGGTCCTGTTCTGGCGGGCGTGGGGTGAACGCTGGCCGGCGGGTTTGATCGTTTCGGACACACAGCGCCACACGCTGGAACGGGTCGCCGCGCTGCCGGTTGCCGAACCGGCGCCGGCGCCCGGAATGCACCATCCGGTGGAAACGATTGGCCTGTTGCTGCTCAGGCTGGTGGACAATCTGCGCGGACTGGTAACCCTCTACGGGCAATTGTTGCTCGATCTCGGGTATCTTGTCCGGCATCCCGCGGAGATGCCGTGGAAGGAATTCGCGGCGAATATCTACAAGGCCGGGGCGCTGGCCTTGCCGGTGACCGCGCTGGTCGGCTTCCTGATCGGCGTCACCATCAGCTACCTGTCGGCGCTCCAGTTGCGCAATGTGGGTGCCGACGTTTACATCGTCAATATTCTCGGTATCTCGATCATCCGCGAGTTGGGCCCGGTGCTGGTGGCCGTGCTGGTGGCCGGACGCTCGGGCTCGGCGATGACTGCCCAGATCGGCGTCATGCGCGTCACCGAGGAAATCGATGCGCTGACCGCCATGGGCATTTCGCGGAGCATCCGCGTGGTTTTGCCCAAGATTCTCGGGTTGACCGTGGCAATGCCGCTGCTCGTGCTCTGGGCCTCTGCTGCCGGCTTGTTTGGCGGCATGGTGGCTGCCCTGGTGCAGCTCGGCATCCCCTTCTATTTTTTCTTCGAGAACCTGCAGCATGCGGTACCGGTTGCCAACCTGTTCATTGGTCTTGGCAAGGGTCTGGTTTTTGGCTTCGTGATTGCCTGGGTGGCCTGCCATTTCGGTTTGCGCGTCAAGCCGAATACCGAGAGCCTGTCAGCCAATACGACGTCTTCGGTGGTGACGGCGATCACCCTGGTGATCCTGGTCGATGCGGTTTTTGCCATCATGACGCGCAGTGTCGGGGTGCCTCAGCTGTGAGCGTCGCGGCACAGCCGGCAGTGGTCGAGATGCGCGGCCTGAGCACGCTGATCGGTGAGCGCTATGTGCATCGCGACCTCGATCTGCGGGTGGATGCCGGGCAGATTGTCGGGCTGGTCGGCGGCTCGGGCAGCGGCAAGACGACCCTGCTCAAGCAGATCCTCGGTCTGATCCGTCCTGCCGGGGGAACGGTTCATCTGTTCGGCCGGACGGTCGAGGCTGGCGGCGCCCAGGTGCAACGCGCGCTGCGCCGGCGGCTCGGCATGCTGTTCCAGGGCGGCGCGCTTTTTTCCGCGCTCTCGGTTTACGACAATGTCGCATTCCCCCTGCGCGAGCTGAAATGCCTGGACGAAGACTGGATACGCCGTCTGGTCATCCTCAAGCTGGCCATGGTTGAACTTGAGCCGGAACATGGCAAACTGATGCCGGCGGAGCTTTCCGGCGGCATGGTCAAGCGCGCGGCGCTGGCCAGGGCGCTGGCGCTTGAACCGGAACTGCTGCTGCTTGATGAGCCGACCTCCGGTCTGGACCCGGATCGCAGCCGGGGTTTTGTCGAACTGCTCGGGCAATTGCAGCGCGAACTTGGCCTGACCGTGATCATGGTGACGCATAATCTGGACACGCTGGCCGGGCTGGCCAGTCATGTAGCGGTGCTGGCCGACGGGCGGATTGCCGAATTCGGACGGCTGGCCGACGTAATGGCGGGAGATCACCCGCTGGTCGCCGCGTTCAGGGGCGGCGCGTAACTAGTTGATGCGGGAAGGGTGAATGGAAAACAAGTCGCATGCCTTCGTTGCCGGTCTCTTTGCCCTCGTTCTCGGGGTGGCGGCGCTACTCGCCCTGGTCTGGCTGCGTGACAAGCAGGACAACCTGCGTGACTACGTGATCGTGACCCGGCAGAACGTCGGTGGCCTCAATCCCCAGGCGCAGGTACGTTATCGCGGCATCCGCGTCGGCAAGGTCAGCGACATTCGTCTTGACCCGGAAGATTTCAACAATATTCTGGTCACCATAGCGATCAGCGGGGATGTGCCGCTGACCGAGGGCACCGTTGCCAAGCTGGCCTATCAGGGCGTCACCGGGATTGCCCAGGTGATGCTGATCGAGACGGGCAAGAGTCGTCAGCCACTGGTTGCGGAAAAGGGCGTGACCCCGCGCATCGTGATGGTGCCCTCGCTACTCGAAGAACTCAACGATGGGGGCAGCGCGACCCTGAAACAGGCCCAGGAGACGCTGGCAGCGCTCGCCGCCGTGCTGAATGAGGAAAATCGCCGGCGCTTCGGGGCCACGCTGGCCAATCTCGAAGGTGCGTCAGCGAACTTGAAGCCGACCCTGGAAAATCTCAACGGAACGTTGGTTCAGGTCAAGAAACTGCTTGATGACCAGAATGTCAGAAAACTCTCGCAGGCGGCCGGCGAGGTTGGCCCCGTGCTCGCCGATACCCGCGTGCTGATCGGCAAGATGCAGGCGGCGACCGACAAGCTCGACGTCGCCATCGGTGACGCCTCGGCGGGTGGAACCTCTGCCCTGATGCCGCGACTCAACGAACTGGCGACGGATTTTTCCACCACTTCGCGGCAACTGGCCCGGGTATTGCGTTTGCTGGAAGATTCCCCGCAAGGGCTGGTGTTCGGTGTTCCGGCGCCGGCGCCGGGGCCGGGCGAACCGGGATTCGCCGCCGGCGGGGGGCGTTAGCATGTGGCGCCTGCTGGCCATCGTCGGTTGCTTTCTTCTCGTGGCTTGCTATGGCAGTGGCAAGCGTGGCGGGAACAGCGCGCTGGAAATTCATGACTTTGGCCCGCCGGTTGCCCAGTTGCAGGAGCGTTCCGAGCGAGGTGAACTGGCGCTCGAGGTGCGTGCGCCATTGTGGCTGGATTCGCTCGCCATCCAATACCGCCTGCTCTACGCCGAGCCAACCCGCCTGCGCGAATACACACAGGCACGCTGGGCCGGGCCGACAGCGCAAATAATCCAGCAACGCCTGATGCAGAAGCTGGCCCTGGCGCCGGCCGGGCAGAGCCGGAGTCGATGCGTTCTGCGGGTCGATATCGACGAATTCAGCCAGCGATTTGAAACGTCAGGGGCAAGCCGGGGTGTGTTGCTGGCCAGGGCGCAACTGCTCGACCGGTCGCGGGCGCCAGTTGCGGCCCGTGAAATTCGAATAGAAGAACCGGCGCCGACTCCGGATTCGCACGGCGGGGTGGTTGCGCTGACGGCAACTGTTCACCGGTTGGCGCTCGATTTATCCGCCTGGGAAAATGAGCTCAGGGTCAGCGGCAAACTCGCCGGCTGTCGGGGCTAGTCGGAAACGACCAGTTCGGCGATGCGTTGCTTCAGATCATCAAGATGTTCGTCGAAATGTGTGTAATGCATCAGCGAAAGCCCGAAAACACAGGCGTAAAGCAGAAGGCTGCGGCTTTTGGCCTCGGCATCCGACATGCCGGTAGCGACGTAAAGCTTGCGGGTGCACTCGAGCCGGTAAAGATCGACCGATTCGACGGTGCTTGCGGCCTGCGGGTCATGGCGGGCCCAGTCGCGCACCGCCAGTTCGATCGACACACCCTTGCGATTGGGGCTGTCGCCATAGACCTCGAAGACAAAGCGGAGTTTGCTGCGCTCGTCACCCTGGGCAGCCGCGGTAGTCTTTTCGATATCGCGAATCCGCCCTTCCTTCCAGAATTCGAGAACCGCCGTCAGCAGGTCCTGGCGATCCTTGAAATGCCAGTAGAAGCTGCCCTTGGTTACACCGCAATGCTTGGAGAGCGTTTCGACTCGCAGGCCGTTAACACCGTCGCGGGCGATCACGTCAATGGCACTCTCGATCCAGTGGGTGCGATCAAGCTGGGTGCGCGGTGTAGCCAGTTTCCGGCGGGGGGGGCGCGGCGGGGGGTTGACAACGGTGTTTTCCATACGCTACCGTATGCTATCCATACGAAACAGTATGGTCATTGTGAGCAATGCCAGGGTGACTGTCAAACCGTCAGCCAGAAAAAAATTGAACCGACCAAAAGGAGATGCCTGTGAAAATTCTCGTCCCCGTCAAACGGGTAGTTGATTACAACGTCAAGGTCCGCGTGAAGGCGGACGGATCCGGCGTGGATCTGGCCAACGTCAAGATGAGCATGAACCCCTTCGACGAAATCGCCATCGAAGAAGCCGTGCGTCTCAAGGAAGCCGGCATCGCCACGGAAGTCATCGCCGTCAGTTGTGGCGTTGCCGCCTGCCAGGAGACGCTGCGCACCGCCCTGGCCATCGGAGCTGACCGCGGCATCCTCGTCGAAACCGATGTTGAGTTGCAACCGCTCGCCGTCGCCAAACTCCTCAAAGCCCTCTGTGACAAGGAACAACCGCAACTCGTCATCTGCGGCAAACAAGCCATCGACGACGACGCCAACCAGACCGGCCAGATGCTCGCCGCCCTGCAAGCCTGGCCGCAAGCCACCTTCGCCTCCAAGGTCGTCATCGCTGATGGCAAAGCCACCGTCACCCGTGAAATCGACGGCGGTCTCGAAACCCTCGAAATCACCCTGCCAGCTGTGGTCAGTACCGACCTGCGCCTCAACGAACCGCGCTACGCCACCCTGCCCAACATCATGAAAGCCAAGAAAAAGCCGCTCGACACCGTCAAGCCGGCTGACCTTGGCGTCGACGTCACCCCGCGCCTGACCACCCTCAAGTTCGCCGAACCGGCCAAGCGCAGCGCCGGCATCCGCGTTGCCGACGTCGCTGAACTCGTCAACAAACTCAAGAACGAAGCCAAGGTGATCTGATCATGACCATTCTCGTTATCGCCGAACACGACCACCAACAGCTCAAAGCCGCCACCCTCAACACCGTCGCGGCGGCCGCCAAGATCGGTGGCGACATCCATGTTCTCGTCGCCGGCAGCAACTGCCAGGCCGCCGCCCAGGAAGCCGCCACGCTGCAAGGCGTGACTACCGTCAAGGTCGCCGATGCTGCCCACTACCAAAGTCAGACCGCCGAGAGCCTCACCGCGCTGATCATGGCCAACGCTGCCGGCTACAGCCACATCCTCGCCCCGGCCACCACCTTCGGCAAGAACCTCATGCCGCGCGTTGCCGCCTTGCTCGACGTCGCCCAGATTTCCGAAATCACCGGCGTCAACAGCCCGGACACCTTCGTCCGTCCGATCTACGCCGGCAATGCCCTGGCCACCGTCAAGAGCGCCGACGCCGTCAAGGTCATCACCGTGCGCACCACGGCGTTTGATGCGGTCAACCGGGAAAATGCCGCGAAAATCGAAAGCATCAGTCCGGCAAATGACACCGCCCAAAGCACCCTCACGAACCGGGAACTGACCAAGTCCGAGCGTCCTGAACTCGGTGCCGCCAAGATCATCGTTTCCGGTGGGCGTGGTCTGGGCAGTGGCGAGAACTACCACAAGCTCCTCGAGCCGTTGGCCGACAAGCTTGGTGCCGCCCTCGGCGCCTCCCGTGCCGCCGTCGATGCCGGCTTTGTGCCGAACGACTACCAGGTCGGCCAGACCGGCAAGATCGTCGCCCCGCAGCTCTACATCGCGGTCGGCATCTCGGGGGCGATCCAGCATCTGGCCGGGATGAAGGAGTCCAAGGTCATCGTCGCCATCAACAAGGATCCGGATGCGCCGATCTTTCAGGTGGCGGATTACGGACTGGTCGGGGATTTGTTCGAAACGGTGCCGCAACTGGTGCAGGCAGTTGGCTAGAATAGGCATGTGAATTTGCCGGATTCCCTGCTGGGCGAAGCGTGGTACTGGGCGGCGTGGGTCGTCTGGGTGCCACTCTTCACCCGTTGCGTTTTTGCGGCGCCGTGGTCGCGACTGAGGGAATCCGAGCAACTCAATGTCTGGCTCGGCATGGTTGTCTTGCTGACGCTGGTCTGGGCCTTGAAGGCTGGCGTCAAACCAGGCCTGTCGATGCACCTGCTGGGTGCCACCGTGTTCACCCTCACCTTCGGCAGGCAACTTGCCTTTGTCGGTCTCTCGCTGGTTCAGGCTGGCATTGTCCTCAACGGTGACAGCGACGTTTTCTCGTATGCCATCAACGCCTTGTTGCTGGCCGGCGTTGGCGTAACGGTGAGTTACGGCATCTATCGATTTGTCGAGCGAGTCCTTCCGCGGCATTTCTTTATCTATGTTTTCATCAGCGGCTTTTTTGGCGCGGCTCTGACGATGCTGGCCGTGGGCATTGCGGCAACGATGGTTCTGGCGATTGCCGGCGCATATGAATGGGACTACCTCGTTGCCGAGTATCTGCCTTATTTCCTGTTGCTCGGATTTTCCGAGGCATGGCTTTCGGGAATGCTGGTGACGCTTTTTGTCATCTATCGCCCGAGTTGGGTCGTCACTTTCGATGATTCCATTTATCTTGCCAACAAATAGGGGCTACAATTCAGGCGGTTTAATGTCATTGGGGTGTTATTCGGTGAATCATTCTGGATTTCGATATTCCCTGGTTTGCGCGATGCTGGCCCTCTCCGGTCAGGTTTTCGCCATCGGTCTCGGGGAACTAAGGGGCGCGCCGGCTCTTGGCGAACGGCCAAGGATGGAGATTCAGATTCTCGGTAGTGGTCGGACCGTGCTCGATTCCACCTGTTTTCGCCTGACCCAGCCGTCCGCCAATAGTGGCTTGCCCTGGTTGAACAAGGGCGCCTTGAGCATCCGCCGAGGCAATCCGCCGGTGCTGCAGATCACGTCGCATATTCCAGTGAACGATCCCGTTTTTGTTGTGGCCGTCGATGTGGCCTGTGGTTACGATGTGGTTCGCGAGTATGTCGTTTTCGCGTCGCCCCCGAGCGGCAAGGCACTGATATCCTCGGGCAATGCGCCGCTTGTCCAGGCGCCGGCAGCCGCGACCGTGCAGCGCTCAGGTGTGGCGCCCGAGCGCTCCCATGCGCCCCGGCCGCCGGCAGCACCTGCTGTGTTGGCGCCGGCCCCTGCCCCTCTCGTTCAGGGTGATCCGGTAGTTGCATCGGAGGAGAAAGTCAGGCTGATGGAGGCCCAGGTCGCGTCCTTGCAGCAGCGTGCCTCGGACCTGACGCAAAAGATCGAGCAGACGGCGGCTCCGGCGGCACAAACGGATGCCAGGCCAGTCAGCGAGACTCCCCGGGTGGCGCCCCAGCCGACGCCATCCAGTCCGCCCGTCCGCAACGATACCAGTGGGTCGAACTGGCTGCTGTACAGCGCCCTGATCGGCGCGTTGCTGGCGATTGCTGGCTGGCTGGGGTGGCGCAGCTATCGTGAACGCCAAATGCGTGGTGGCGCTGGCGGGCCGGATCTTCAGGTCGACCCGCAGCGCCTGAGTGAGCGCGAGGAAAGGGGCGGGGTCGACCTGGATGTCGAACCGGCTGCCATGGCCTTGCCGGTCAAGCTTGATCTGAGGCCGGATGCGCCCACCGCACCAGCTGGCCAAGCAGTTGCTCCGGACGGTACATCCCGCGCTGATTCGATGATGTCGGTCGCGCCTGCTTCGGTCGACGAACATTTCGAGGCCAATCCGGTGATGGAACTGGCCGAGATCATGCTCTCCTTCGGTCGGGTCAAAGGGGCCGCACAGGCCCTGCAGGAATACATCGACAGCAACCCGCAGGAGGCGCTCAAGCCATGGATCAGGTTGATGGATGTGTACCGGATGGCCGGGATGCGGCACGAATTCGAGAAAGTGGCTCGCGAGCTCAACAAGAATTTCAACGTTCAGGTCCAGAAATGGGACGAGGTTGCCGAATCTCCCGATCAGCCACAGGTTGACGTCGTCCTCGACGCCGAGCCGGCATCGCCCGCCGCTGTTGCGGTGGTGGATGGAATCGAAGACATGCCGGGGATTCTGGAGCAGGTCTTGCTGCGCTGGCCCTCGAATGATGTCATTGCCTGGCTGAATCAGTTGCTGCGTGACAATCGTGGCGGAACACGCATCGGATTCGCGCTGCCTGTGGTCAGCGATATCCTCTTCCTGATCGAATTGAAGGAAGTGTCAATCAAGATCGAAAGCGAGTCAGAGTCATCATGAGCGAGTATGTTGCGCCCTTGAAGGACATGCGTTTTGTCATGCAGAGCCTGGCCGGTCTCGACCAGGTCGTTGCGTTGCCCGGCTGCGAGGAAGCGTCGCCGGATGTGGTTGATGCCATCCTGGATGAGGCAGCCCGGTTTGCCGGAGAAGTCCTGTCGCCGCTGAATCGCATCGGCGACCGTGACGGCGCCCGGTGGAAGGACAGGGCGGTAATCACGACGCCCGGCTTCAAGGAAGCGTATCGCCAGTTTGTCGATAATGGCTGGAATGGTCTTGGCTGTGACCCCGAGTTCGGTGGTCAGGGCTTGCCGCGCTTGCTGTCGACCGCGGTCAGTGAAATGTGGAAGGCTGCCAATCATGCCTTCTCGCTTTGTCCGATGCTGACCCAGGGCGCCATAGAAGCACTGATGATTGCCGGCACGGATGAGCAGAAGGCGGCCTATTTGCCCAACCTCGTTTCCGGCGAGTGGACCGGCACCATGAACCTGACCGAGCCTTCGGCCGGCTCCGACCTGGCGGCCGTGCGCAGCCGTGCCGAACCTGCGGGCGATGGTACCTACCGGATATTCGGCCAGAAGATCTTCATCACCTACGGCGAACACGACATGACGGACAACATTGTCCATCTCGTGCTCGCGCGTACCCCGAATGCGCCCGAGGGCGTCAAGGGCATTTCCCTGTTCGTCGTTCCCAAGTTCCTGTTGAAGGCGGACGGCGCGCCAGGCGAGCGCAATGACGTTTATTGCGTCTCGATCGAGCACAAGCTGGGTATCCATGGCAGTCCGACTGCGGTTCTGGCTTTTGGCGATCATGGTGGGGCGATCGGTACGCTGGTCGGCGAGGAGAATCGCGGTCTCGAATACATGTTCATCATGATGAACGCCGCCCGCTTCAATGTCGGGCTGGAGGGGCTCGGCGATGCCGAGCGCGCCTATCAGCGTGCGGTCGCCTATGCGAAGGAGCGTGTACAGGGCACCGAGGTTGGTGTTCGCGGCGGGCCGAAAGTGCCGATCATCCGGCACCCGGACGTGCGCCGCATGCTGATGTCGATGCGCGCCCGGATCGAGGCCATGCGGGCGCTCGCCTATGTGACGGCTGCTGCCCAGGATAATGCGCACCACAACCCCGACGAAACGGCGCGCCGAAGCGCCCAGGCCTTTGCCGAGCTGATGATTCCGGTGGTCAAGGGCTGGAGCACGGAAAGCGCCGTCGACATCGCCTCGCTCGGGGTTCAGGTTCATGGGGGCATGGGCTTCATCGAGGAAACCGGTGCCGCCCAGCATCTGCGCGATGCGCGGATCACGACAATTTACGAAGGCACGACGGCGATTCAGGCCAATGACCTGATCGGTCGCAAGATTGCCCGCGAGCAAGGGGCGACGATCAAGACGGTGATCGCCGACATGCGTGCCGCCTCGGCGCAGCTTGATGGCGACCTCGCTGCCGTCGGCGCTCGCCAGAATGCTGCGATCGACGCGCTGGAAAGGGCGGTTTCCTGGATCGTTGCGCACTTCGCCAGCGATCCGAAAGCAGCCCACGCCGGCGCCGTCCCCTTCCTCCATCTGCTCGGTATCATTGCCGGCGGCTGGCAGATGGGTCGTTCCGCAGTGATCGCCCGGGCCAAGATCGCAGCTGGCGATACCGACCCGTTCTGGGTGGCCAAGCTGGCAACGACGCGTTTTTACGCCGACCATTTCCTGACCCAGGCCGCGGGGCTTGCCGAGTCCATCGTGGACGGCGCGGTCGGTGCACTCGAACTGGCTGACGACAGCTTCTGAAAATAACTGCCCTGAATTACCCGAAAAGCCCGCGATTGTTGTTATAATCGCGGGCTTTTCAACCTTGCCCTACCGCACACGCATGGCGGAGGGTATATCCCAAAAGGAGATTGCATGCGCCATTACGAAATAGTCTTTATCGTCCATCCGGACCAAAGCGAACAGGTGCCCGGCATGGTCGAGCGTTATCGTGCCATCGTCACCGCCAAGGGCGGTGCGATTCATCGTCTGGAAGACTGGGGTCGCCGCCAACTGGCTTACCCGATCCAGAAGATCCACAAGGCACACTACGTTCTGATGAACATCGAAGTGCGACGGCGAAACGCTGAACGAACTCGAGCATTCGTTCAAGTTCAACGACGCCGTGCTGCGCCACCTCACCGTCAAGATGAAGGCGGCTGCGACTGCACCTTCGCCGATGATGAAGGAAGAAAAGTCGAAGTCGATGATGCCTGGCGACGCCGCTCCCGCGGTGCCGGCTGAACCGGCCGAGCCGGCTGCGGCTGCCTGAGAATTTTCATACGGGAACTGACGGCTGAACTGCATCACTCTCTCCGGCCAGCTGATCGAGCGCGAAGCCTTGCGCTACACGCCAGCCGGAATGCCAGTCAGCGAAGGACGCCTGCAACACCGCTCCTCGCAGACTGAAAGTGGTGCACAGCGCCTGGTGGAAGTGGAAATTGCTGTACTGGCCTTGGGCGAATCTGCCCGCTGGCTGCAGGCAGCACCCCTCGGCGGGGCAGTCAAGGTGACTGGATTTCTCGCAGCCAAAGGTCGCAACAGCAAAACGCCCGTGCTGCATATCAATACACTCGAATTTTTGGAAGGAAACGAAAATGGCTCGATTCTTCAAGAAGAAGGATGACGACAAGAAAAAGAAGCGTGGTGGCGGTCTCTTCAAACGCCGCAAATTCTGCCGCTTCACCGCAGAAAAGGTCGAACAGATCGACTACAAGGATGTGGATGTCCTGAAGGAATTCATCCAGGAAAACGCCAAGATCATGCCGGCGCGTCTGACCGGCACCAAGGCCGGCTATCAGCGCCAGCTGGGTACCGCCATCAAGCGCGCCCGCTTCCTGGCCTTGCTGCCGTACACCGACAACCATCAATAACCGGGGAGACCAATCATGCAAATCATTCTGCTCGACAAGGTCGTCAACCTCGGCAACCTGGGCGACATCGTCAAGGTCAAGGACGGCTACGCCCGTAATTTCCTGATTCCGCAACGCATGGCCAAGCGCGCCACGCCCGCTGCAATGGCTGAATTCGAAGCTCGCCGCGCCGAACTGGAAAAGCTCGCCGCCGAAAAGCTGGCTGCCGCCCAAGGCGTTGCCGACAAGCTCTCCGGCCTGTCCGTTTCCGTTGCCCGCAAGGCTGGCCTGGATGGTCGCCTGTTCGGCTCCGTCGGCAATGCCGATATCGCCGAAGCGCTCAAGGCTGCCGGTTTCGACCTCGACAAGTCAGCCATCCGTCTGCCGGATGGTCCGCTCAAGACAATCGGCGAATTCCCGATCGACGTTGCCCTGCACACCGATGTGCTGGCCAACATCACCGTGGCGGTCGTTGCCGAGTAATCCTGGCATAACCTCCCGGCAAAAGGCCTCGCAGTTGCGAGGCCTTTTTAATTTAAACTTGCCGCCATGAACCAGCGCCCGCAAAAAAGCCAGATGACCGATTCCGCACTCGCCCAGTTGCGCGTGCCGCCGCATTCCATCGAAGCCGAGCAGTCCATTCTGGGTGGCTTGCTGCTCGACAACCACGCCTGGGACCGGATGGGCGATCTGGTGACCGACAGCGATTTCTATCGCGACGAGCACCGCCGGATATTCCGTCAGATCCGCAGCTTGCTCGAAAAATCGAAACCCGCCGATGTGGTGACCGTGGCGGAAGCACTCGATGCCGCCGGGGAGGGCGATCAGACCGGCGGACTGGCCTATCTCGGAGAACTGGCAGCCAACACCCCGTCGGCAGCCAATATTCGCCGCTATGCCGAAATCGTTCGTGAGCGTTCGGTGCTGCGGCGTCTGGTGGCGACCGCCGACGAAATTGCCGCCGATGCACTGAACCCGCTCGGGCGCGATGCCGAAACCCTGCTCGATGAAGCCGAATCGAAGATATTCGCCATTGCCGAGGCCGGGGCGGGTCACAAGGAAGGCTTTGTCCACATCAATCCCCTGCTGACGCAGGTGGTCGAGCGGATTCAGGAACTGCACGACCGCGACAATCCATCGGATATTACCGGGGTGCCCACCGGCTATACCGATCTTGACCAGAAGACCTCGGGCTTCCAGCCGGGTGACCTGATTATCGTCGCCGGCCGTCCGTCGATGGGCAAGACGGCCTTTGCGCTGAATATTGCCGAGAACGTCGCGGTCGATACCGGGTTACCGGTCGGCGTCTTTTCGATGGAAATGGGCGGCACCCAGTTGGCGATGCGCATGCTGACCTCCATTGGCCGCCTCGATTCGCAGCGGGTCCGGACCGGGCGCCTGAATGACGATGAGTGGTCGCGCCTTTCCTATGCGCTCGGCAAGCTGCACGAGGCACCGATCTACATCGACGAGAGCGGCGGCCTCAGCCCGGCGAACCTGCGCGCCCGGGCGCGCCGTCTCGCCCGCCAGTACGGCGGCAAGCTGGGACTGCTGGTCATCGACTACATCCAGTTGATGTCCAGCAACCGGATGGGGGAAAACCGGGCCACCGAGGTGTCGGAAATCTCGCGTTCGATCAAGTCGCTGGCCAAGGAACTGCAGGTGCCGATCGTTGCGTTGTCGCAGCTCTCGCGCAAGGTCGAGGAGCGCACCGACAAGCGTCCGATGATGTCGGACTTGCGAGAATCCGGCGCCATCGAGCAGGACGCGGACGTGATCCTGATGATGTACCGCGAGGAATATTACAAGCCGGATACGCCGGACAAGGGAATCGCGGAAGTCATCATCGGCAAGCAGCGTAACGGCCCGACCGGAACGGTTCGCCTGGCTTTCCTCGGCGAATACACACGTTTCGAGAATCTCGCCGGTGGTTCCGGTTCAGGCCGCTCAGACTACTGAAGCGCCCTAGAGTTCGACCCGGCGCGCAGTGATGGTGTAGGCGAACCCGGCCGGGTCGCTTCCGTCACGCTGTCCGGCGCGCAGTTCGAGCAGCGGCAGCAACAGGAATGGCACGGGGGTCTGGCGTCCCGGCAGCAGCACATCGGAGCCGACATTGAAGGCGATCCAGTTCATTTCCCAGACGCCGAACAGCACTTTCTTCAGCGATGAGAACTTGTTGTCGCGATCCGAGAGTCCTTCAACAGCGACCACACGGCGTACATCGCTCGGATCGACGGGGATCCAGCCGAAGCCGGGAATGTAAAACTCGGCGCGGACATGCGGCGCAAAGGTTGCGTCGTCGCTGGTCAGCCCCAGGCTGCGGAACAGGCGCGAGGGAGCGATGCGCAGGCCGTAGACACAGCGCGCCGGGATACCGATGGCGCGACAGATGGCGACGAACAGTCCGTTGATGTCGGCTGAGCGGCCACCATACTGTCCCTGAATCAATTGCCGCCGGATGTCCCCGGTACCGGCGCCGGGCAGAGAGGGGTCATAGATGGCATTCTCGACAACCCATTCGTAGATCGCCTTGGCCTGGGCGACCGGATCCTTGATCCGGCCCACCACGCGTTCGCCCAGCTGATGCGCCAGACCGTCATTGGGAATCAGCTGCGACGCCTGCAGATTGCGGCGGAGGATGTCCTCGCGCTCCGGTGCGACAGTCCGCTTGGTGACGTCAAAATGCCGGTCGGCAGTGGTCACCAGCGTGGTGATCTGCAGCTTCGCGTCGCTTCCGTCCGACCATTCGCAATGGAACACCTCGAGGTCGCCATCGGGCAGGCGGCGCATGCTGGAGAGTGCAGGGTTGCCGTTCCAGCTGTGGCCAAGGGTTCGCTGAAACAACTTGTCCTGGTTGAGCGGCAAGGGCAGCCACAAGCGTGCCTGGCCATCGACCGTACTCAGCTTGACGGTGGTCGTGACCTCGTAGGTGCGCCAGTCGACCGGCGGTTCGGGCGCCTTGACCGGTGGCAGACGGGTCGCGGAAGTTCCCTGGGGCGGCGTTTCGGTGATTGGATCGTCGGCAGAATTGGCAACCTCGCCTGCGGCTTGGCCGCAGGTTTTGCGGCAACGCCTCTTCCCGAGCGTCTTGCTGCTGGCCATTGGCTTGGCAGTTGTCTGTTTCTTTGCTGCCCAGGCTTCTGTGGCGAGCGCGGACAAGGCAGCCGCCGATGCTAGAAAATCGCGACGTTTCAATGAATTCCTCCGGCCGAGACAGCCCGTGGCTGAAACGAAAAGGCCGTGTCACTGACACGGCCCCTTTAGTTGATGGCGTTGATTATAGCACTTCGGCCGCGTGGTCAGCCAGACGGGAGCGCTCGCCACGTTGTAACGTTATGTGACCGGAGTGCGGCCAGCCCTTGAAGCGGTCAACGACGTAGGTCAGGCCGGAACTGCCTTCGGTCAGGTAGGGCGTGTCGATCTGCGCGATATTGCCGAGGCAGACCACCTTGGTGCCGGGGCCGGCGCGGGTGATCAGCGTCTTCATCTGCTTCG
Source organism: uncultured beta proteobacterium (assembly GCA_963815365.1). Taxonomy (GTDB): domain Bacteria; phylum Pseudomonadota; class Gammaproteobacteria; order Burkholderiales; family Rhodocyclaceae; genus Azonexus. The sequence continues at coordinate 4,714 of CAWFGN010000007.1, read as the reverse complement.
GGGTCAGGTTCTGCGCCTCGTCGATGATCAGGTATTTCTTCAGGAAGGTGCGGCCGCGCATGAAATTGAGCGACTTGACCTTGATCCGCGAACGGATGATGTCATGGGTGGCTGCCTTGCCCCATTCGCCGCCGTAGGGGCCGCTTCCTTCGTCGGTGTGGGTGAGCACATCGAGATTGTCTTCGAGGGCGCCCATCCAGGGGGCCATCTTTTCCTCCTCGGTGCCGGGCAGGAAGCCGATGTCCTCGCCGACCGGCACGGTGACGCGGGTCATGATGATCTCGGCGAACTTCTTGCTCTCCAGCACCTGGGTCAGGCCGGCCGCCAGGGTCAGAAGCGTCTTGCCGGTGCCGGCCTGGCCGAGCAGGGTGACGAAGTCGATGTCCGGGTTGAGCAGCAGGTTCATGGCGAAATTCTGCTCGCGATTGCGCGCCGTGATGCCCCACACGGCGTTCTTCGGATGCGTGTAATCGATCAGCGTTTCCAGTACGGCCGTCTTGCCTGCCGTCTCCTTGACGATGGCGGTGAAGCCTTCACTCTCGAGCCAGACGAACTCATTGACCAACAACTGCGGACAGAGTGGCCCGGTGACGCGGTAATAGGTTTTGGCCTCCTTTTTCCAGGATTCCATGCCCTTGCCGTGTTTTTCCCAGAAGTTGTCGGGCAGGGCGCGGGTGCCGGTATAGAGGATGTCCGTATCCTCGAGCACCTTGTCGTTGAAGTAATCCTCGGCCAGCAGGTTGAGGGCGCGCGACTTGATGCGCATGTTGATGTCTTTCGACACCAGGATGACCGGCCGCTTCGGAAATTTCTTCTGGAGGTGGATGACCACCGAGAGAATCTGGTTGTCGACCTTCGACGTCGGCAGGCCCTGCGGCAGATCGGCGCTGATCGCTTCCGTCTGCAGGAACAGGCGGCCGCTGGCCAGCTTGCTGGAAGGCCCGTAGAGCGCAATGCCTTCCTCGATATCGACGCCATCCTGGCCGAGCATCTCGTCGAGCATGCGCGACGCCTGGCGCACGTTGCGGGAGATTTCCGACATCCCCTTCTTGTGGCTGTCCAGTTCCTCCAGGGTCATGATGGGGAGGAAGATATCGTGTTCCTCGAAGCGGAACAGGCAACTGGGGTCGTGCATCAGCACGTTGGTATCGAGGACGAACAGTTTGGTCACGGCGGGCTTCTTGGCGGCGGGCTTGCGCGGCATGGAATGGGCCTTTGTTTGTGGTTTAGAGGGTTTTGACGAAATCGAGAACTTCCTGGGCATGGCCCGGCACCTTGACGCCGCGCCATTCGCGGCGCAAGACGCCGCCGCGGTCGACGACAAAAGTGCTGCGTTCGATGCCGCGCACCTGTTTGCCGTACATATTTTTCATTTTCATGACCGAAAACAGCGTACAGATCGACTCATCGGCATCGGAACCAAGGGCGAAGGGTAGATTCTGCCTGGTCTTGAAGTTTTCGTGCGACTTCACGCTGTCCCGGGAAATGCCCAGAATTTCGGCGTTGACCGCGACGAAATGTGCATACAGATCCCGAAACTGCTGGGCCTCGGTTGTACAGCCGGGCGTACTGTCCTTCGGGTAGAAATAGATCACCACCACCTTGCCGGCATGTGCGGCGAGACTGAAAGTCTGCCCGCCGGTTGCCGGGAGAGAAAAATCGGGAAGTTTTGTGTCGAGCATGCGTCTGCCTCCTGGGATCGTGTTATTCCGGCCATTGTGGTCAATGGGCAGGGATGCGGTCAAGTTGTTACACTTCGCACTATGCTGAAAATATGGATTCGCTACGCGCTCATCGTATTGCTGGCTGGCTGCGGTCAAGCCTGGAACGACCCCTATCCGGCGGCCGACGGTGGGCGCAACATTCTCTACTCGGCGTTTACCGACCGACCAAAACATCTCGACCCGGCACAATCCTACACCGAGGATGAAATCACTTTCACTTCCCGGCGGCTATATCAGCAACGGTGATCTCAGCACATTTACGCCGATCAGCGGCTTTAATGATTCCACGTTTGAAGATAACGTCAGCGAGAGCGTTAAGCATGCCTGGTACAAGGGTGATGCGAATCTGCATCCTTATAAAGGTGAGACGGAGCCTAAGTATACTGATTTTCAGGATGATGGAAAATATTCATGGGTGAAGGCGCCGACGTTCAAAGGCAAGCCCACGCAGGTCGGACCGTTGGCAAACGTGCTGTGCATGCACGCTGCCGGGCATGAGCCCACGAAAAAGCATCTCGGCCGACTCCTGTCCATTGTCGAAGGGCTTGCCGGATCTAAGATACCGTTGAGCGCGCTGCACTCGACCATCGGGCGGCACGCTGCGCGTGCCGTGCGTGCGGGCGTGCTCTATGAATCGCTCAACAACCAGTATAACCTGCTGATAGAAAATATCGGCAAGGGCGATACGGACACGTTTAATCCGCCGGTGTTTCCGAAAGGTGAGCAGAGCGGTGTGGGCATGCATGAAGCCCCCCGCGGGGTGCTGTCGCACTGGATCGTGATCAAGGACGGGAAGATCAAGAACTACCAGTGCGTGGTGCCCTCAACATGGAACGCAGGACCGAGAAACGCAAATGACGAACTGGGGCCCTACGAGGCATCCCTGGTCGGCAATCCCGTTGCGGACGCCGACAGGCCCCTGGAGGTTGTGCGCACGATTCATTCGTTTGATCCCTGCCTTGCATGCGCGATCCATATGCATGACCCAAAGACAGGCAAACGGGTTACAGTACAGGCACTCTGAGAATGGCCGCACCCCGCGTTCTTGTGCTTGGAATCGGCAATATCCTGCTGAGCGACGAGGGCGTGGGTGTGCACGTGATTAATCGCTTCCAGGAAACCTTCTCTATCCCTGACGGTGTCGAGGTCATTGACGGCGGCACGATGGGACTCGATCTCATGCCCTATTTTGAGGGAAGGTCCCATGTCATTGTCGTCGACGCCATGTGCACAGACGGTCAGGAGCCGGGAACCATCCGGCGTTTTTCCGGAAGTCAAGTCATGCACATGCTTGGCGAACGTATTTCGCCGCATCAAATCGGATTATCTGATCTTCTTGCCTGTACAGAGGTCGACTCCCAACTTCCCGAACATATTGTGCTTCTGGGCATTGTCCCCGAGTCTCTTGACACCAGCCTGGAGTTGACCCCTATCATACAGGCCAAGGTGGACGACCTGCTCAGGATGCTTTGCGATGAACTGGAAGCTGCCGGTATTCCGCTGAAGTCAAAGCACGTTCCGTGCTGCGGTAACTCCCATGCATGAGATGTCGCTCGCACAGGCACTTGTTGATCAGGTGACTGAACTGGCAGAGAAGGAGGGGTGCCGGAAAGTCCTGTGTGTGGACGTGAGTATTGGGGCCCTGAGCGGTGTGATGCGAGAGTCTCTTGAGTTTTGTTTCCCTATGGTCGCAGGTGGTACTGCATTAGATGGCGCTGTGCTGAATGTTACGGAGGTCCCTTTGACGGCTGAGTGCGGTAATTGTGGACGCATATCCAATCCTGAGCCGTTTGAGATTGATTGTTGTCATTGCGGGTCAATGAATCTTATTGTAACTAAAGGCAGAGAATTTAAACTTATCAGCTTCGAGGTTGAATAGTATGTGCATTGATTGCGGCTGTGGAGATGCAGCCAATACACATGATCATAAGCATGCGCATGAGCATACCCATGAACACACGCATGAACATGGACACAGCCACCGAGGCCCGGATGGCAAGGAGTACTGGCACACACACGACAATGATCAGCCGAAACACGAACACGCACGCACGATCAGGGTCGAACAGGATGTTCTTAGCAAGAACAACACTATCGCGATTGAAAACCGCCAGTGGCTTGACAGGCAGCACATTACGGCATTGAACCTGATGAGCTCACCGGGTTCAGGCAAGACGACACTGCTTGAAAAAACCCTGGAGCGTTTGCCCAAGGATTGCAGGGTGGCGGTTCTCGTTGGAGACCAGGAGACTGATCTGGACGCTCAAAGGCTTCAAGGGCAGGGGGAGCATGGTCAAGCAGATCAATACCTACCGGAGCTGCCACCTGGATGCGGCCATGATTTCCAGGGAACTGGAGGCCTATGCTGATACAGGTATCAACATTTTGTTGATTGAAAATATTGGAAACCTGGTGTGTCCGGCATCGTTTGACCTGGGGGAGCATGTTCGGATAGCGGTGCTTTCAGTGGCCGAAGGTGAGGACAAGCCGGTTAAATATCCCGTACTGTTTAACAGCGCTGATGTGGTGCTGATTACAAAGACGGATCTGATCCCTCACCTGGACTGGAACATGGAGCAGTGCCATTCCTATATCCGCAAGTCCGGCTCAAGGGCACGCATCATTGAGCTGAGTGCGCGCACAGGAGAGGGAATGGACGCGTGGCTTGACTATCTGCACACCATGAAACGGCATGATTAAGAACAAAAAAAACCGTCTTGTCTGCCAGATCCGGGGCGTTGTGCAAGGGGTTGGGTTTCGACCGTTCGTGTATCGCCTGGCTGTTGAGCTCGGAATCTGCGGCCGGGTATTGAACAACTCCGCCGGTGTGTGCGTGGAAGCCGAAGCAGGCCGCCGCACGCTTGAGGCCTTTCTAAAACGACTTCGCGCCGAGGCTCCCCCCGCTGCCCGTATCTTCTCCGTTGAATTTTCCTTCCATCAACCGGTTGGCTTTAGTGACTTCCAAATTATCTCCAGCCATGTTGGCGGGG
>CAWFGN010000006.1:0-613221 GCA_963815365.1 uncultured beta proteobacterium | reverse complement strand
CGTAGTGCAGTTCGTAGGCGACTCAAGTCGTCTGTCTGGTCATCCAGGCGTGGTGGGGACAGGGTGAGTAGCCAACGCCGCAAGGACTGGTGATAACCAGGATCGTAATCTGCGGGGACAGGAATTTCCAGGGCGGTCCGATCGGTCGTCAGGCGTCGCTCAATCTTTTCTTGTGGCGGGATAGACACCCATAAGTCGCCTTCAACCACTGATTGACAGGCTAGTGTATAACCCTGGCCAATGTCATCCGGGGAAAGGCGTAATGAGCTACGCTGTCTTACCTCACCGGATGTGACCTGAACCACACAGCGCCCGCAGCGCCCCTGACCTCCGCACGGTTGACCAATCTCTATGCCCGCCAGACGTGCGGCTTCACTCAGCAGCGTGCCGGTTGGAACACGCACTGGCTGGCGGGCAATATCAAATGTAACCGTGTGCTCGGTCATTCCAATAAAGACAACGTTAATTTATAGTGCCTTTTTCATGAAACCAGGCAGGTCAACCGCTTCCCGTGGGCCAACCCGAATCTCCCAGTCCGATAGTTCTGCCTCTAGCTCGCCCGATAGCACGGCCACGTGACCTGGTAAAACCAGGCGCTTGCGGCTGACCTTGTCGGCGATGTTGAAAGTTTTCACCGCTTTGGCGATGCGTTCGGCATCAAACTTGCCTGCCGCCCAGGCAGTAAGCACGCTCATGCCCTCCGCATCGGTAACCAGCAGCCAGGCCGGCAGTCCCGAACCTTCAACCTCATTGGCCACACTGAAGTAAGTAATGCTGAAGTTGGTTGTGACAAGCACCGGGTCGGTGGGTTTGGGGGCGTTGATTTCGTAGATTCCCGGCTGAACTTGGATGGGTTTTTGCGGGTCAGTATAGATATTCTGGCGCAGTACCAACAATGGGTAGGTCATTGCGGGACTGAATGTGTCCAGAACGATGAAACCCGCATACTTGGAAAGAGCCTGTGCTGCAGCCACAGCTTCAAGCCCAGGTTCAACCGCATCTCCAGGAAAAGCAATCACCGGAAAACCCAGGGTACGGAAGTTCTTTTTAACCGCCAACCGTCGAATCTGCGTGCCAAGTGACAGCCCGCTGCCAAGGTCGCGACCACCTGGGTCAAGTACCAGATCCTCAATTCCCTTTGCCTTGAGCTTCTCAGACAAGTCGGCCATACTGCCCAGATCTGGCGCCAGCACTCCCAGTGGAGCTTTATGCTGAGATGCCAGGTCAGCAAATGCTTCCCAATTGGACGCATCTGCTCCATAGATCAGCGGAGTTCTCATTTGATAAAACATTGAGACCCGCTGCCATGATTGCTGGGTCGCGGCTCATCAGGATGAGCGGCCGAGTACTCACCGATCGTACTGCAGAAACCGCCTCCGCGAAGGCCTGGGGATTACCGGCGCGTGATGCAATACCAAAGCCATCCAGCGTCAAATCCATCCCGACGTAGTTGACTGTGTAAGCATTCGCAGCTGCGACTTTGGCTTTTATCTCCTCGACCGGCTGGTCATCGTAAACCCGGATGAAGAGCCCCGGTTTGTTGTAGAAGGTTTTATCGTGCCTGAAGAGCACAACCTCGTTTCCGGCTTTCACCTCAAATCCGTTCGCTTTCAAGGTAACCAGCCGGATAGGTGGGGCAGCCGACTCGGCCAATTGAGCTTTTGAGGATTCACTCACATACGGGCAAGTCGATAACTCCACTTGCTTGGCAGCCAGTTTCATCGCAAAGGCCAGGCAGGTGGGAAAACCGCATTCTTTGCAGTTGGTTTGCGGGAGTAATTTGTAGATTTGAATGCCACTAAGAGCCATAGTTGATCTCCTGGTTGTCTGCGCATCAAGCGGCTGGCGCGTTGGCCAGATCCGCAATGGCAAGCTTGACCCGCCGCAGGCTTTCGGGGTGGCGGAGGACAATGATATCTGCGCCGGATTCAATCAGCGTGATGGCGGTGAGGGTTTCCCAATGGATGGAACGTTCAGTCCAATCTCCCCATGCCGCCGGCACACCCACTTCAACCTTGGCTTCCTTTGTCTTCCAGGCTTCAAAGCCAGGCGTGACCAGCATGGGCAACTGGGTCATATTGTCACCTTGGAGGGCAGCCAATCTCAACCGTTCCATGGATGAGTAACCGTATTCTATTCCATATCCTAACGCCCCGGTGGTTGGATCCATCAGGATGCGATCGAGGGGCATGCCCATATCGCTGATCAGGATGTTGAGCTGCTTTGCCAGATTGACATCCATCGGAGTGCGGGCATTAACCAGGTGTCCGTTAGCCATGGCTGCAGCAACAATTGTGCGGTAGTTCTTATCTTCGCAGATGCCCAGCACCAGTCGTTCGCCTTTGGTGGCTTCAGCAACCGGTACAAGCAGGTCGTTATCGACCTCAGTTTGACCAGGACCGAAGACAATCAGCGGTAACCCTGTTGCTGCCAGGACTGCCGTGACGGCTTTAACAGCAGCTTCTGGCGTGGTGGGGTTGCCTGCTGCGTCATTCAGGCTGAGTCCAAGCTGCAGCAGATCAGCCCCCGCAGCTTCAGCGGCCTTCGCCCATTCAGCCGGGTCATTGGCAGCCTCGCCCCAGGTTTGTAATAGCAAGGGTGACCAGTCATCGGGACGGCGATCGCGAATTTCGATCGCAACGACTGGGTGATTGGGCATGGGCTGTTCAAAATTGAGGAAGGGCAGCGCTTTTTCACCACCCACGGTAACGGTGGTTTTACGCGTTCCCCCTGGGCAGCCGTAGCGCCTAATGTGACGGCACGAACTGTACCAGGCCAGGTGTCTTTCGGGATCTCTACAGGCATAGGTCTTCTCCTTTTTGTTAGAACATTGGATCCATAACGAGTGCTGGGTGAGCGTGTTCTTCCATCCAGACTAATAGCTCATCGACAGTGGATACATTGCGTTCATCGGCAATTTTATCGATCAGATCGGGGTCACCTTCTCGCATAGCGACGCCTTTGAACTCCTCAGCCATCATTTGTTTGAGTACACTGCTCATCCAGACGATGCGTTTGAAACCGCCATCAGCAGAAATGAACTTGGGGCTGGTGAGATAGTATTTGCCTACCCCCATCACACCAGGGGTCTGCAGACCACCTCCAGCGATGCCAGCCAGCGTGCTAAAAGTCATTCCAGCGGGGGTCATGCTGGGATCTTCGCGCGAGACGACCATCACGCCGTTGGCTTCGGGGATGAGCATGACGATGCACTCGAAGCAGCCACAGGCGGTCATAGGATTTTCCATGATCGAGTACATGGAAACCTCATTGACCTGACCGTGCGAGCCGATTTTGGCGTAATCATTGGTGCCAGTCCAATACCCCTTGGCGAGGTCAGTAACCTTGCCCAGTCTAATGGGCTGGTTTGGACCGGTTGGGTTGATGCTAAAGGATGCTTTACAGTCCAGCCAGTTATAGGCGCCGCACAGACCAAGGCGTTCGGGGCTGACCACACATACATGATTGGGGGCAAAGGATTGGCACAAGGTACAGGAATAGAACTCCTCAACCTTATCATCAGTCAAGTCAGCCAGGCGTTTGTTGCGGAAATCATAAGCTGCCCGGGCCTTAACCAGCCATTCTTCTACCAGAGCTGGATCGGTGTAGATGGTAACCTGCACCTTGTCTACAATAGCGCCGAAGTCAGCATGGAAGCGGGCGTGTAGAATCTTGCCAAAGTGTTCAAGGTTAAAACCCTTTTCGGCTGCATTATTGGAGATGCGGATCCAGGCGATGTCGCGCTGGCCGATGTGCTGGATGCCTGACGCGCCATTTACAAAGTAGTGGATCTGGCGCTCCAGGACGGGTTCGAAGTCTTGCTGCATCTGGCGACCAGCAACTTTGACCACGATCGCCATATCCATATAACCCTGGGGTGGAATGGTCTCAATGCCAGGGCCTACTACCTCAACTTTCCCGTCGACAACATCTTCCAGTGGGGCCATTGAGAGATATTCGAAGCAGCGGGCGTGCTTACCGCCAAATTCGATGCGCATATCATTACGGCGTACAACCTCGCCTTCGAAGGCGGAGCCGTATGGAACCGGAACGGGCACGTTGGCCATCTTGATCTTAACCCCACGCACCTCGATGCACTTCTGCACCAGGCGCTCGGCTTTCTCCAGGTCGTCCTTACCCTCAATTTCTTCAAAGGGCATACTGACAACATGCTCGTAGGTGGTGACGCCAGTGGGGAGGATCTCGGGAATCACAGTATCCGCGATGACCGGGAAGCCAAAGTTGATTGCACCAGCAGCAGCAGCATACTTGAGATCATCTACCTCGCCGAGCGCAAGGACGAAGGCAAAGACGCGTTCGCGGTTGTACAGCAGGATCTCCCGCGCCTGGCCCGCTTTCAAGCCACCAAAAGTGAGAGCGGAGCGGGTAGCAAAGCCCAGCGCGTAGATGGCTGAGATCGTATCGGTACCAAAGGGTACAGTATAGGTGTCGTAACCAAGTTCAACACCTTCTTCCTGCAATTGGTGGATGATGCTGCGACCATTGACATTGCCGGAAAGGAAGGTCAGGATGTTGCGTTTTTGCAGCTCACGGACGATCTGGACGGCAACCTGGTTGTTCTTGGCTGCACCGACGATGGCAGCAAAGCCAGGCATGCGCCCATCAACCAACTGGATGCCCCAGGCGCGCAAGCGGATATCATCAATGGGACCGTTTAGGTGTCCATGACCATTAGCTCCGCCATAAGCCGTACCGCCCGCAAGGGTAATACCCTCCAGAGGCTCTGGTTGCAATCCGTAAACGAAGCGGACGGCCTCGATCGTCTCGGCAGCAAACAGTGTTGCCATGCCGCTATCCAGGGTTTCTCCAAGGTAGGGCGTCCAGCGCCTCTGGGATGGGACCGGGTGGAGCAGCTCACGGGCATGATCAAGTACTTTGGGAAGCTGTCCAAGCTTCTCGATTTGGATACCGGTCATTCCATTGATTAGGGGAAGGTAATATGCGGTATTTGGAAACGTAACCGAGGTTTCTGGACCTTTCTCCGCTAATGCTTTTTGCAGCATCAGCTCGGCTTCAATAACCAGGGCGTTGGCGCCTCGAATGGCGCGGGTAGCGATATAACGTGACATTGTTAGATCCTCGCTATCTGTTTAGTCTTCAGTCGGCTGCCACACCGTAAATACTCTTACGGCGCTCGGCCAGGGGTAGGCTTTCCATTTCCAGCATACGTGCATCACCACTGCGGCCGAACCGGGTCGATTCATAGACTGGCAGACCAAGGGCAGCACGTTTCTTATCAATATGCTCAAGGGTAAGGCGGATCATCTCATCCGGATCTGGGATGAATTCCAGTTTCCCGCCATAGAGCTTCTCCCAGCCTTCGGAGCCAATGTAGCGCAGGACGATATCGCTCTCAGACACTCGATCCGGCATGCCACCAACCGGTGAGGAGCCACCAAAGATGACATATGCGCCGGATGCCACGCAATAGGTGCCGATGGAGAGCGCTTTTTCACTCATCCATTCGGGGGCCAAGCCAACTGCTGGAACCTGATCAATATCATCACCCAGACCGCCCTCTTCGACCATTTGGGTGAGCACTGTGAGAATGCGGGTATTATCCACACAGGAGCCCATGTGCAGGATGGGTGGTATGCCGACGGTTTCACAGATTTCGCGTAAACCTGGGCCAACTTTATCTAAACCAGCCTCGCCCAGCAGAAAGCCTAATTTGGCGGCAGCGATGGCGCCGCAGCCAGTTTCAACTATTAAGACATCCTGCTTGAGCAGCTCAGCTGCGACATAGTTATGCAGATAATCCTGTTTACTGCGCGGATTGTTGCATCCCACAATGGCAGCAACCCCGCGGATGCGGCCCGACATGATTGCATCATTGAGCGGTCGGAAGGAAGCACGGTAGCTCCCACCCAGCATATAGTTGATGTACTCATGTGAGAAACCGGGAATCAGTTCTTCACGCATATCGGGAATGTGGATTTTGCCTCGGTTCTTGTAGTTATCGATTGCGGTTCGCAATATTTGCTTGGCGATTGTTAGTGCTTTATGCTCATCAAACTCGATATGCGTAGCCCCTTTGAGACGCACCTTGGGTGAGGTGGTAATGATCATGGTGTGGAAATTCGTTGCCAGGTCCACCAAAGCCTGCATGATGCACTGGACATCGACAACCATCGCCTCAACTGCACCGGTCAGAATCGCCAACTCTTGATGCAAGAAGTTGCCTGCTGCAGGGATTCCCTGCCGCATCAGGATTTCATTAGCCGTGCAACAGATGCCTGATAGGTTTATACCTTTGGCGCCAGCCTGGTGGGCATACTCGATAATATCCGGCATTTGCGATGCTGCCACGATCATATTGCTGAGGGTGGGTTCGTGGCCATGCACAACCACATTGACCATATCATCCTTAAGCACGCCGAGATTGGCTTGCCCAAGAATAGGAGCTGGAGTGCCAAAGAGAATATCGGAGATATCGGTTGCTATCAGGCTGCCACCCCAACCATCTGATAAGGCTGTGCGCACCGCATGTTGGAGGATATGCTTGGCATCCTGGTCGTCACCTATGTGGGTGCGGTGCATGGATTCCACCACCTCGCGATCAACACCGCGGGGCATGACGCCTGTTTCACGCCAGAGTTGCTGGCGCTTGGCTGGGGCGCGCTTCACACAAACGACTTCCCCTTTCTGCTGTCCAAACTGAGAGATGTACAGATCGCCCAGATCATTAGCAATCTCTTTTGGGGAGCGGCCTTCAATGGGAATGTTATATAGCGCAGCAATGTTACGCAGTTTGGCAACATCCCGAATAACATACCCCTCTGTCTCATCGTTAGCCACCGCTTTGAGGGTGAAGGCCATATCGCGACCATGGTCAGAGTGAGCTGCCGCACCTGCCGATATAGCCCGTACCAGGTTGCGAGCTTGAATTGTATCGATCGTCGCACCGCAGACCCCCACTTGCCCATCCTTGGTCAGGCGACACGGACCCATCCCACACTGTTTGCAGCACATCCCTGCGCCGCCGATGTTGCATGGCACCATCTCCTCAGCACGTTTGAAAGCAGTGCTGAGGCCCAATTCATCGGCGCGGATCAGCATCTCTTGTGCTGCGGGATCAGAACTGCGTTCCTCTTGTGTACGTTTACCGGCCATCTCATTCCTCCGTTGGTTTAGAAATCACACCCATACCAGGGCAAGGCCACAAGGGGCGGCCCAGGTAGGACACATTCTGAGCAAAACTTACCTGTAAGCGGGTTTGTTCATATGCAGCTGTGTGCCTGAAATATGGCTTATGACCTGCCGCGGCATGGTAAGCGGTGGCGCCGGCCTCAATAGGCAAGGTCCATTCGCCCAGGTAGCCAGCCTGGTCCAGCTTCATGGCGATTTCCAGATCATTGATCTGATCGGGATCATAGGTTACATCTACAACCTGAAACGCGCTGCTGGCATCCACACCGATCACTCCGGGCAACGCGAGCAGAATCCGCCGAACTTCGATGACATGATGGTCTCCGTAAAGGGCGGGTGTATCGAATGAGACTGATTTCATAGGGCCTCCTTTGGCGTTTTTGGTCTCGTTCAATTAAGTTCCAATTTTCCACTGACCTGTCGATATTTTTTCCCGTTCACTTAAAACTGCTCTTCGGATTCGCGCAGCTTAAGGATCAAATGCGCCACATCCCGCAGGTCACCATCCGGCAGCATGAAATAATCCTCATAGATGCAGCGAGTTTCGAAGCCCAGGGTTTGGAATGATCGGATGATATGATGCTGGTCACTCACAATCTCTGCCTCAAGCATGTGCAGGTTGTGCCGCTTGGCGAGCTCGATCAAGCCTTGCAAGAGACGGCTACCTACCCCGCGCCGGCGGAAATCTTTGGAGAGGAAGATCCGTACTTCCGCTCGATGACGTTCTGGGCCGGCATTGAAATGCAGGGTTGCAGAACCAACGATCCGGCTGCCAAAGACTGCCACCAGGGGAAATACTTTGGCATAATCCAGTTGATCAATCCAGTCATTGATCAGTTGTGGGTCTCTCACATTGTCGCGCATATAACGCAAATCATCCACGGAGACTGGTGCATAGAGATCCAGCAATGCCTGGCGATCATCAGGAATGAGGGGGCGCAGGAGAATCCTGGCTCCATCTTTCAACGTGAATACCTGCCGGTATATCAGGTCTTCTTTTGTAACCATGCCATACACTCCTCTCCAACCTGAGAGTCGGCCGACTAGAGGTTAATATTGCCTTCAGGATTGCAAGGTTGCAAGCTGTACCCTCATGGCAACAATTCGTTCTTTTAAGGTTTTGATCACCGCCAGGAGGAGTTTGTTGGCCAGGTCAAGATCAGTCCCCATCAGCTTACGCAACTCAAGCGCATCAATTTCAATCAGTTTGCAGTTGACCGGATTCTTGGCGGTAGCATTCAGCTCATAGGGCTCGATGATCGAACTGGTGCCAAAGACTTCGCCGGGGTTGATCTCGCCAACAAAAAAGTTCTTCGTGGTGGTCGGGTGGAACTCTTCTTGCGAACGGTAGTACAGATCTACACTGCCTTCCAGGAGCAGGAATACGCGATTGGCTTGATCACACTCTTCAAAAATGGTTGATTCTTTGGGATAGGCATTCTCCGTAGCAAGCATGGCGACAGCTTTGAGCTGGGATTCGGTCAGGCCTGCAAAGAAAGGATAGCGTCTTAGGATTTCGGTAGAGATCATGGATTACCTCCTCAGTTTGCTGGGTGCGTCAGTACTTCGGGTGTTTTGGATTGTCTTTGAATTAGCTCTAACACCAGTTGGGCAGCCTGGGGTACAGCAGCAGCAACCGGGGGTGAGAGCTCTTCAGAGAAATCGTATATATTTTGAGATTCAACCGCTACGAATTCAATGCTCGCCGGTAAATAAGCGCCCAGGCCGCGTCCCATTCTCAGGGCATCCTGGATAGTTGTATCGTGGGGTGACCCCAAATGCCCGATGTCACGATCGGGCAGATCATCTAAATTCAACGAAATGATGTGACCGATTGGATTCTGATGGGTGACAATGGCATCAATCAGAATCGCCTGATCGTAGCCGATCAGGCGTTCCATTAGGCTGATCCCGCCCAGCGCGAGGAAGTCAATTTCAACGCTGTCAGGGAGATCGGGATGGCTTTTCACAGCTTCGGCTATCCGCCAACCGACGCCATCATCACCCAGAATAGGATTTCCCAGTCCAATAACGAGTAGCTTCACCAATCAGCCTTCGAATAAGCAGGTGAAGGTTCCAGACATCCTGAAACCTTCACCCTTTGGATCTAGCACTGCTGCTTGAGGACTTCAACCGGTTTACCGGCCGCGTTGTGAATGGTCACTTCCAGCGGCATCTGCCCGGGCAGGCTGTGTGTAGCGCAGCCAAAGCACGGATCATAGGCTCGGAACGCCATCTCTACCATGTTCAGCAAGCCTTCATTGACCACACCATTTTTGATCAGGGCGCGGGCGGCTTTATTGGTAGACATCTGCAGCGCGGCATAGTTATTGGTGGTGCCAACGATCAGGTTGACGCGAGTGGAAACGCCACGCTCATCTGTCCAGTAGTGGTGGGTGAGCGTACCGCGGGGCGCCTCAACGATTCCAACGCCTTCGGTTGGTTTCTCGGTGGGGATAGTGCGGAAGTTATCACTGGTGATCTCAGGATCGGTCGCCAGCTCAACCCAGCGTTCAGCAGCGTACAGCAGCTCGATCAGGCGAGCCCAGTGGATTGCCAGGCGCTGGTGCACAGGTTTCCCGCCCAGCGTGCTATAGAACTTCTCGTACTCAGCCTGAGCCAGCGGGGTCGCCATGCCATCGGCGGCATTGAGCCGGGAGAGGGGAGTTGCCATATAAACGCCAGAGTCGTTGCCGTCCACAAAACCTTTCCACCCTACCTTCTTGAGGTAGGGGAACTTGAGATAGGTCCAAGGCTCGACGCGTTCAACTATCCAATCGGTGTATTCGCTTGGGGCGTACTTACCCAGGCGCTTACCATCTGGATCCACCACGCTGACCTTGCCATCGTAGAAGTTGACCTTGTTGTTGTCATCCACCATGCCGATGTAGTGGGTACGATGCGTGTAGATGTCACCCAGGATCAAGTCTAGATAGGCTTTGTTGCCGAGGACGATATCGCCGAAAAGCTTGAGCGAGAATTGGGCAAATTCGATTGCCCAACGGCCCATTTTTACGATTTCATCGCGTTGCTCTGCGGTGATGCCCTTGGTGAGGCCACCGGGGATGGATGTGCAGGGGTGAACCTTACGCCCGCCGATCATTTCGACGGTTGCGTGACCGAACTTGCGCATCTGAATGACCTGACCACCAATTTCGAGGCCGACCTTGTGGATGATGCCGAGGATATTGCGCTCAGCGATCGGCGCTGTTGGACCTATGACAAAGTCAGGACCAGCCAGGGCGTAGAAGTGGGTGGTGTGGTCAGTACAGTAGAAAGCGCTGTAGAGCAGTTCGCGCAGCATCTTGGCTGTGCGGGGCGGATCGACATGGTAGACGGCATCGACCGCCTTGGCGCCAGCCATGTGGTGTGCCTCAGGGCAGACGCCGCAGATGCGGTTGGTTAAGATGGGGATTTCTTCCACCTGGCGACCAACGCAGAAGCGTTCAAACCCGCGCAGCTCAGGGATCTGGAAATAGCTGTTGGCAACATTGCCCGCATCATCAAGAAAGATGTCAATTTTGCCATGCCCTTCCAAACGAGTAATGGGATCGATAGATATTCTTTGCATGTGTTACCTCCTAAATCCTGCGCGGTTAGCCTGACCAGGCTTTTTTGCTGAAACGCAGAAGCGAGCCAGCCATGTTGAAGCGGTAGAACTGCCCAGCGGGATCGGGGATGCCCTCCAGGATGCGCTCAATCTCATCCGGATCATTGCTGTCAATCACCGAGGCAACTGCAGTCATCAGCCGGGCGCCATAATCCAAAGCGCCTTCGGCTGGACCATAGCAACCGATGCAAGGTGAGCCAGCCTTGGGGCAGAGGGCTCCGCAACCGTTACGGGTGGCAGGTCCACTGCAGAGCACACCCTGCTCGAGGATGCACACTTCTGCATCGATCATGATGTTTTGGATGCGGTCGAATTTCTTGATCTTCTTCACATCGCGCTTTCGATCGCATTCATCACAGACGGTGGAGTGACCAGCCCCGATGACCGAGCCAGCGGGCGGGAGTTGGGCATTGCCCTGCAGTACCTGGATAACCAGATCAATCACTGCCGCGATCTGGTGGGATTCTGGTGGACAGCCAGGCATGTAGTAATCTACCGGGACCACCTGATCGAGCGTGCGAACTGCCGGGTACATGGTGGGGATGTGCAATACGCCTTCAGGAACTTGCCAGCTAGTTTGTGGGCGGATGTTATCTGGATTTTCGGTGCTGATCGTGGTGAAGGCGGTGTCAATCAGCTCTTTCGAGCTGGTTAAGTTGCCCAGGGCGGGCATACAGCCTTCATTGGCACAAGAGCCGAAAGCTACCAGGATCTTGGATTTCCTTCGCAGAAGCTTGGCAATGTGCTCATTCTCGTCATTGCGGATGGCGCCGTTGAACAAGGTGAGCAGGATGGAGCCATCTTCCATGGCTTCCACATCCTTGTATTTCGCATCCATGGCAACCGGCCAGAAGACCACTTCAAAGTTGGCATCCACATCCAGGATCTTTTCGTGGATGTTTAGCACGGCAATCTCGCAACCGCCGCATGAGGCTGCCCAATACATGGCGAATTTTGGTTTTCCATTGGCGGTCATGCAGACACCTCCTCCACGACCATGTGTTCCGGAATGGCAAACATGTTTGCGATGCCTTCGCCGCCGGTAGGCCAGTTTAGCGGTCCAAGTGCCCGTACCTGCTCCACAAAAGAGTTGACATTTTCGGTGAAGATGGCGCCTTCAGCGGCGCTGGCCCACACCAGTTTGAGCCGCTCGGGCTCGATACCCAGTTGGGCCAGGGTTTTACGCAGCAGGATGAAGCGGCGCAGGGCTTTGTAATTCTGTTCTACGTAGTGGCAGTCGCCTGGATGGCAGCCAGTGATCATCACGCCGTCTGCGCCGCCAGCAAGGGCTTTGAGGACGAAGGTGGGATCGAGGCGACCTGAGCACATCAGGCGGATCAGACGGATATTGGGGGCGTATTTCATCCTGGCCGTGCCAGCCATGTCCGCTGCGCGGTAGCTGCACCAGTTACAGGTGAAACCAATGATGACGGGTTCAAATTGCTCGCTCATAGTTTTCTCCGTTTACGCTGGGAAAGCTTCAATGCGTTTGACATTAGCAAACAGCAAGCCGTCCAGCTGGGCCAGGATTTGTTCATCGCTGAAGCCAGTGCCACTGATTGCACCAGCCGGGCAGGCGGCGACACAGGTACCGCAGCCCTGGCAAAGGGCGGGGTTGACTTCAGACACCATACGATCTTCATGGAAAAGGATGGCGTTGAAGGGGCACAGGTTATTGCAGATACGGCAGCCAGAGCAGATTTCCTGGTTAATGGTGGCGCGGATCGGTTCCATGGCGATCTCTTTCTGCTGAATCTTGCCCAAAATGCGGGCAGCAGCAGCAGCACCCTGGGAAACGCTGGCGGGGATATCTTTGGGGCCTTGTGCACAACCCGCGATGTAGACGCCTTCGGTCATGGTTGCCACAGGATCCAACTTGGGGTGGCGCTCGATCAACCAGCCGTCGGCGCTACAGGAGAGACCGAACAACCGGGCAGTATCTTTGTGTCCTGCCCGAGGCTCGAGGCCTGCAGAGAGGATAACCATGTCCAGGGGGATACGCATTTGCTTACCCACCAGGGTGTTTTCGACCTGGACGATGAGCTTACCTTCTTCACCGGGATTGCGGGCAGCATCCGTGATTTCCGCAACCCGCCCGCGGATGAAATGGGTGCCTTCTTGCAACACGCGCTGATAAAATTCGTCATACGATTTGGCAGGCGTCCGCATGTCGATGTAGAAGTTATAGACTTCAGCGCCGGTGCGTTCTTCAACCAGATGGGCGAACTTTAGGCTCTGCATACAGCAGATGCTGGAGCAGTAGTTGTTGTAGTTCTTGTCTCGACTGCCCACACAGTGCACGACACCAACGACCTTGGGAACCGTGACCCCATCGCGCAAGACGATCTTGCCACCCGTCGGCCCGGCGGCGTTTGAAAGCCGCTCGAATTCCAGGCTGGTGAATACATTGGCCAGGCGACCATAGCCATACTGCGGGATGCGGCGAGCATCGAACAGGTCATAGCCAGTGGCAAGCAGGATCTGGCCGACATCCACCTGTATGATCTCCTCTTCCTGGGTGAAGTCGATGGCGTTGGTGGGACAGAATTTCTCGCATGCCTTGCAGGTGCCTTTCTGGAAGTAAGTGCAGTTCTCGCGGTCGATCACCGGGTAATTAGGCACTGCCTGGGGGAAAGGTGTGTAAACAGCTTTACGGGTACCAAGGCCAGCCTCGAATACCTCGTCGATCACCTTCTTGGGGCATTTTTCCTGACAAATGCCACAGCCCGTGCATAGGTCGGTTTTTACATAGCGAGGTTTTTGTCGGATGGCTACCTGGAAGTTACCCACATACCCATCCACACGGATTACCTCCGCCCAGGTCATGAGCTTGATATTGGGATGGTTACCCGCATCGACCATTTTGGGGGTTAAGATGCAGGCAGAGCAGTCCAGGGTGGGGAAGGTCTTGTCGAATTGGGCCATGTGCCCTCCAATGGAGGGCTCGCGCTCAACCAGGATAACCGGGCATCCCGCATCCGCGATTTCCAGAGCAGCCTGGATGCCAGCGATACCCCCGCCAACGATCAATGTCGTCAGGATTGATCGGGACCCTGAGCGGCTCGAGGGCCTCGTTCCAGATGACGCGCTCTACGCCGCCAGAGACAATCGCCTTCGATTTTTCGGTCGCAACTGCTTTATCGGTGTGCACCCACGAGACCTGCTCTCGGATGGAGACCAACTCGCACAGGTAGGGATTTAAGCCGGCATTTTTGCAGGCGTTGCGGAAGGTCTTCTCGTGCAGGTGGGGAGAGCAGGCAGCGACAACTACCCGGGTGAGACCCAATTCTTTGATGTCTTTCTCGATCAGCTCTTGCCCAAGGCTGGAACACATGAATTTATAATCGCGGCCAACAACCACACCGCGATGTTCCAATTGGGAGGCTGCCCATTTGGCGACATCTTCAACATCGACAGTGCCCGCGATATTGGTGCCGCAGTGACAGACATATACACCAATTTTTTCCTGGCTCATGGCTACTCCTCCTCCTGCATGCGGGGCATCGGTAAGGCCTCTTTGGCAGGTTTCTTTTTTGGCGCTTCTGCTTCAGGGACTTCCACACCGATCTTGGCCAATGCCGGGCGGGCATCAATGAACTCCTTACCAATTCCTAACTCGGTTGCCGGAATACCCAAAGCCAGTCCCATCATTTGCGTGAAATAGAGCACAGGAATTCGGTAATTGGTCTTGAAGAATTTATTGACATCGTTTTGGTAAGCATCCAGGTTGAGTTGGCACATCGGGCAAAGTGTGACGATGGCGTCCGCCTGGTTTTCGGCGGCATTCTGTAAGAGCTGGCGGATCAACTCCAGGCCTGTTGACTGGGAGATCTGGGTCATGTGACCGCCGCAGCAATGTGCCTTCATTGGGAAGTCAACCACCGTTGCGCCTAAAGTTTTCATCAACTTATCCAGAGTGGTTGGGTATTCATGGTCATCAAAAACACCCTGGAAAGCTGGTCTGACGATCATGCAGCCATAGTATGGTGCAATGCGCAGGCCTTTAAGTGGTTTCTTGACCTTTTCAGCAATCGCGTCGTATCCGATATCGTTGACAACAATATCCAGCAGGTGGCGTATGCGCAAATGACCTGCGTCGTAGTGCATACCACCGGCAGCCAATGCAATGTTCACCTTATCGTTCAAGGTGGGCGAATCGGTGAGATATTGGGCAGCCTTGCTCAGGTTTAAAAAGCAGGCGCTGCAAGGAGCGACAACCTGGCCGTTATTGTCCTGCTTGGCCGCGATAGCGAGATTGCGCGCTACCAGGGAATAAGCAGCGGTCAAATTGAGGGCGATATACTCGGTCGCGCCGCAGCAGTTCCAGTCCTCGATCTCGACGAACTCCACTCCGAAGGGCTTGGTCGCAGCCATCGCAGATTCATGGTACGCGCTCGCATTCTTCTCTAACGAGCAGCCGGGATAATAACCGTATTTCATGCTGCACCTTCCAATTCTTTGGCTTTTGCCAGGATTGCTTTTAGCTGGTCAAGGTTCTTGATGCGCTTCGGAGTGAAGTCCATCCGGCGTTTGCTCATCATCCCTAGTCCCATACCTGCCATGCTGGGCATGTTCCAAAAGTGGTGCTTGAGGTGGTACCAGGTGGCCAACCCCAGCTCGAAGCTGCGCCCATAATTTTCCACAAAGCTGATAAAGTCCTGGGAAAAACCTGGAGCGTCCTTGGCGCTTGATTCGCGGTAAAGCCCAGCAGCCACCGACTTGCGCTTGAGCGTGTACATAATGTCGGTGATGTGGATATCCTGTGGGCAGCGAACCATGCAGTAGTAACATGAAACACAGAACCAGGGGGTATTACTGCGGAGCACCTCTTCTTTCATGCCCGATGAGATCATCGCAAATAGGGCCCGAGGAGTATGGTCCATGTCCGGGCCAGAAGGGCATGATCCTCCACAAGTCCCGCATTGGATGCAGAGAGAGAGGTGTTCCTCTCCCGGCGTTGCTGCAACAACCTCGTCAAAGAATGTTGGTGCGCGCGCTTTTGTGGTGGCAGTCGTCATAGAAACCTCCTAATCGATTTGGAATTGCCGGATTGACCGGTTGTACAGGATAATTCTTGCTGGATTTCCACTGGTTGGTGCGTCCCAAGAATGTCATACCAATAAGAAGGAGGTTACCAGTAATTCTATTTGTCGATTGTTATATTATGTGCGATGGCTTATAACGATACTAGTGAAATATTACATGCATAGAAAGTGATTATTGTCAGGTAAAGAAATCTTGTTCATTATTTTCTGTAGGGTGTCATATACCAATTTTGGTTGATTGTAATCGAAACTCGATGATTGGATGCTACTATCTCCTTTCATAGTGCTGACGTACCAATTCTCGGCGTAAGATTTTTCCAACCGTCGTACGGGGCAGGCTGCTGCGGAACTCAACCTGGGAAGGCACTTTATAGTTAACCATTTGTTGCCGGCAATAATCTTGAATCTCTTCTGCAGACGCATCCTCACCGGGTTTGAGCACCACCCAGGCTTTCACCAGTTCGCTTCCCTGAGCATCCACAACACCAGCCACCCCCACCTCCTTTACTTTTGGATGAGCCGCGATGATTTCTTCGACTTCCCGCGGCCAGACCTGAAAGCCACCCGGTTTGATCAATTCTTTCTTTCGGTCCAGGATGTAAAAATACCCATCCGCGTCCATCCGGGCAATATCCCCCGTGTATAGCCATCCGTCCCGCAGAACGCTAAGTGTTTCCTCGGGCATTCGATGATAACCTTTCATGACTTGTGGTCCACGTAAAATTAGCTCACCTGCTTCACCAATCCCTACATCCGTGTTACCGTCTTCTAAGTTAACAATACGGCAATCGACATCAGGAACCGGTAAACCGATCGAGCCGGTCCGGTTTTCACCCAGCATGGGGTTGCAGTGAGTGGCGGTAGGTGCTTCAGAAAGTCCGTACCCTTCGCACAGTTTACCTCCGGTCAGGGCTTCGAAACGCTCTTTGGTTTCCCGCATCAGGGGTGCAGAACCGGAAATGCATGCCTTTATCGATGTAAGGTCATATTTCCTGGACACTGCATCGGGGTGTTGGTTCAGAGCATTGAACAGGTTTGGAACGCCATGAAAAACTGTTGCCTTATATTTTTGGATACTGCGCATGATCTCGAGGATATCGCGCGCATCTGGGATTAAAACCATTCCCGCACCAACCCGGATAGCATATAACATCCCGCATACCATACCGTAAACATGAAATAGCGGGATTGCCATCAACACGGTCTCCTGGCCATCATAGGTGTTGACCAGCCAGTGCCGCATCTGGAAAGCATTTGCCACCAGGTTGCGATGAGTAGCAATGGCAGCCTTGGATGTTCCAGTTGTACCCCCACTATATTGAAAGAGTGCATGATCCTCAGAGCTAATGGATACACTCGGTCTTGCTCCGGCGGGTTGTTGCTCAAGTAGGTGTTTCAACCAGCAATCATTGGCAGATATTATTGTTTGCTTTCCATGCTGTTCGGCTCTGGTCAACCTGAAAATGAAGGATAATACCTGTGGAAGGTACTCATTGATATCGGTAACGATGATTGTCTTTAGGCAGGTTCGTGGCTGAATTTGTTTCAGCAGTGGATAACTGCTGGATAGCGCAATCATGATTTCTATTCCAGAATCATTAACCTGGATTTCAATTTCATTCGCTTTGTATTGGGGATTGATCGCCACAACCACGCCCCCCGCTTTCAGGATCGCAAAATAAGCTAACACGAATTGTGGGATGTTGGGCAACAAGATGCCAACCCGATCTCCCGGATTCACTCCCTGGTTGATCAGCGCCACTGCCAGGTAGTCAGACAACTCATCCATTCGACGGTAGGATATCGATGCTCCTTTGAAGATAGTGCATGGTTTCTCGGGGTATTTTTGGGCGGATTCCGCCAGCATATCAGGCACTGAGCTGGATGGGTAGTTGATCGAATGGGGAACACCGTCATCGTATTTATTTAGCCAGGGGCGATCTTGCATGAGGTATCTCCGGGGTATCGTTAATGCTTCTGGTTGGTCGCATTGGCGGGCAGGGAACTCAGCCATGCCCGGATAGTCTGCACAATCAGGGCTGGAGTATCCTGGCAAACCTGGAACCAATGGATCGCGGTATCAGTAGGCTTAAACCAATTTGCCTGCCGGCGAACAAAGATCCGTGTGCGCCGTTTGATTTGAGTGATCGCTGCATCGAGGGAGCATTCACCCTGTAGATAGGAAATGATTTCACCATACCCGATGGCGCTGAGAGTGGGGAGGTCAGGTGAATAACCCTGGTCGAGTAATCCTCGCACTTCGTCGATAAATCCTGCTGCCAACATTCCATCGATACGTTCGTCGATGCGCTGGTAAAGTTCAGGCCGGGGGCGTGAGATACCGATTTGATATATTTGATATGGG
This sequence comes from uncultured beta proteobacterium, assembly GCA_963815365.1. GTDB lineage: Bacteria > Pseudomonadota > Gammaproteobacteria > Burkholderiales > Rhodocyclaceae > Azonexus. The sequence goes on along the minus strand of CAWFGN010000006.1, from coordinate 595,031 downwards.
GGTACTAGGCGACTTTTTTGTTCGGAAAAAGTATGTCCGGTGGTGAATATTACTTCAAGTGCCCGGATAGTTCGCCTGACGTTGGGTGGATCAATTGCCTTGGCTGCCTGGGGGTCGAGCTGTGCCAGCCTTTCGTGTAGTCCTTGATAACCGATCAGCTCTGTCCAGGATTCAAGTGCCTTGCGTAATGCGGTGTCAGGATTGGCAGGGGGAATTTTCCAGCCCTGGGTGATTGCGTGGATATATTGGCCGGTGCCGCCCACCAACAGAGGCAGGCGCTTGCGTTGGTGTATTGCATCGATGGTCTGATATGCAGCAGATTGATATTGGGCCAGACTCCAAATCTGGTCAGGCGGGGTCACATCGATCAGGTGATGGGTAATGCGAGAACGCTCGGCAAGGGTAGGTTTTGCCGTACCAATGTCCATCCCGGTATACAACAGGCGCGAATCGGCCGATATGATCTCAGCGGATAAGCTCTCTGCTACCTGGATTGCAATCTCTGTTTTGCCGACTGCCGTGGGTCCAAGGATGACAATTAAAGGACGTAACAAGGGATGATCGATGGATGATAGCAGTGTGTCAGCGGACATCATTGACATTTTCAAATTGTACGATCTCAGGAGGTTGGCCCGCAGGTTGTTGTCGGATTGAAATCACATCGATTCGCCAATCCTGAGTTAGTTCAGGATGCGCAAGGAGATAGGACTGGGCGGATAGCAGCATGTGGGAGAACTTTTTGGGTGTTACGGAAATTTCAGGTAAGCCCAGGGCGGAGGACTTGCGTGTTTTTACCTCCACAAAGACCAGCGTCTTCCCCTGGCTGGCCACTATGTCGATCTCACCGAAAGGCGTCCGCAGGTTGGTTCTAAGAATGGTATATCCCTGGTTACGTAGATAGTCTGCTGCGATTTGTTCACCCCATCGGCCAAGTTTGATGCGCTGCAACGAACTCATCGCCAGTAATCCAGAGCGCGGTTGATCCGGTAACGCAGGCTGTTTTTTCGGTAGCTTCTGTTGTTTATCAGTTGTTGATAACAATCAATCATAGTTTGTGTGGTTATTTTGATATCGTAAGTACCGGAGGCTTTCTTTGCTTCCGCGCCCATCTGGAGGCGAAGCTCATGTTCGGATGCAAGGCGAGCCATTTTGGCAGTGAAGCTGGCGACATCATCTTGAGATAGAAATCCTGTCTTGCCGTCCTCGATGATGTCGCGAATCCCCGGAGAATCGATGCCTAAGACAGGCAAACCGGCAGCCATAGCTTCCACCAACGAAAGTCCGAATGTCTCAGATGTGGAAGCTATCACAAAAGCGTCTGCCGTTGCTAAGTAGCATGGTACTTGGTCGAATGGAACCATTCCTGTGAAATGTACCTTATCGGCAATTCCCATATTTGTCGCGCTATCTTCAAGATTATCTCTCTCTGGGCCATCGCCGACGAGCAATAAGCGTGCATTACCATACGCTGACGCTACTCCCCTAAATGCCCGCAGCAATACGTTGAGGTTTTTCTCTGGCGCTAACCGCCCGATATAGGTGAATACTACCTGATCCGGCGTAAATCCCATCGTCAGCGCGATCAGTCAGGGTTGCACAGGTGCGGATCGCATCTAGTTCAACCCCGTTGGGAATTACTTCGATGGGTACATCCACGCCAAAATCCTGTAGGATGGCGCGCATGCTGCCAGACGGGGCAATCACCATATCGCATGCCTGGCAGAATGGCGGGAGATATGCGCGCATGGCGGTCTCCCCGAATGAATCGGGTAGGATGGGAAGGTATGCATTCGTCAGCAGATCGTAACGGCTGTGATTGGTGAAAACAACTGGAATATTGCGCGGGATAGCATAGGTCAGGGCCAGTGTCCCACTGATGAATGGATGATGCACATGCACAAGATCCATCGTATATAAAAGCTGCCTGGCAGGCCGGCTGTAACGCAGGCTGATATAAAAACCGGTATCTACCAGAGGAAGACCAGGGGAGCGGATGATATTTGGCTCATCATCAACATAATCTTCTTCGCCAAATGTAAATACAAAAACCTCGTGCCCGGCTTTTTCCAACCAGCGTTTGCTAAGCGTGATATAGCTTGTAACACCGGATACTTTAGGTTTATAAGCATCTGCCATCATTCCTATCCGCATATCGACCTCATAACTTTGTAAATCCTAAGCCATGCAGGCGGAATAGTCAAGCAAGTAAAGATTATCTTGGCTTTTCAATTAATGCAGAGTACAATCCACACGTGAGCAATTTGCCAAGCAGTAGAAATTTACCTGGTGCCAATAGATTAAGCATCATCACCGCCATGATCATGCTGGCTTATAGTCTAAATCGCTTCATGGAAATCCCTGCGCAATCTATAGAACTACAATTACCCGGGCTGTATATTGCGTTTGAGGTTAATAATAGCCTCATTACTGCATTGTTGGTGGCTGGGTTAGCTGCTGCGGGCGCGGATTGGTTGTTGCGTGACCATCCAGCGTTGAATAATCAACCAATTCTTCCCCACGTGCTACTTCCGGCCGTAACGGCTTTGGTAGTTGGTATTCCATTGAATCAGTTGACCAGGGGATTTGGCTGGTGGTTGGGGTTGCTGGCAGGTACTGCTGCCATGGTTTTGGTGTTGGTGGGTGAGTATATCGCCATTAATACAACCGATGTCCGCCAACCCCTGGTTGCAGCCGGGTTATCCGCGGTTGCCTTTGCAATCTACTTGATCCTGACCGCCAACTTGAGGGCTGTGGGGACTCGTCTGTTCTTTATCCTACCTGCAATCATTGTAGCAACCTGGTTGGTGAGCCTGCGATCCCTTAATTTACGCTTGCATGGCCCCTGGGTAGTTTATGAATCTGCCATAATTGCCCTGGTTGTTGGGCAATTGGCCGCTGCGATTCATTATTGGCCTCTCACGCCGGTTCGCTTTGGATTGATTCTGATCGGCCCTGCATATGCCCTTACCAGTTTGTTCAGCGGACTTATTGAGGAAAAACCCACCCGGATGTTGCTTATTGAGCCGGCTATCGTCTTGGGGTTTTCCTGGTTAGGTGCATTGTTTCTGTCCTGAAGGTATCCGAGTTGAGTAATACTCAAGGTAAGCCAGAGCCTTTATATACAGATGTTGAAGCATGTTCGGTCTACGGTACCGGAAGAAGCCTGCGGAATTGTGGCTGGAACAGACAACCTGGCCACAAAGGTCTATTGTGTCTCCAATGAGTTGCACAGTCCCAACTCGTTTTCGGATGGAACCTGGTGAACAAATCCGAATTTTTTTAGAGATGGAACAGCACGGTTTAGATTTATTAGCCATCTACCATTCGCATCCAAAAGGTCCCGGATATCCATCGGCCACTGACCTGGCCGAATTTGCATATCCTGGGGTGATCACGCTGATCTGGTATCCCAGCGCTGCTGGTTGGGAATGTCGTGCATATCAGATTGATGCTGACACCATAACCGAGGCGGATTTCCAGCGAGATGAGTTCGAGTAACGAAATGCAGCGATCTGGGTTTTTAAATTGCATGCATCACAAGATAATTTTCCCCGGGAGATACGAACGTGATTGAAGGGCTTGGGATCATAGTCTTGGCCTACCTGATTGGGTCCATTCCTTTTGGATTGATCATTGTTAAGCTTAGTCACCGGGAAAGACATCCGCGATGTGGAAAGTGGTCGGACCGGCGGTACAAATGCGATGCGGGCAGCCGGCGCATGGGTGGGGTTGATCACCGGCATTTTTGATGTGCTCAAGGGAGCCGGCGCAGTGTGGCTGGCCAATCGTTTTGTTCCCGGAAGCCATATCTGGGTCAATATCCTGGCGCCTTTAGCAGCCATTCTGGGGCACAATTATTCTATTTACCTGCCGGAGAGAAACGATAAGGGGAAACTGCGCCTCAGAGGCGGTGCAGGCGGTGCGCCTTGTTTGGGCGGCGCGATAGGTTTATGGGCGCCCAGTGCTTTGATTATTCTCCCCGTGGGCGTAGCGGTGTGGTATTTTATCGGCTATGCTTCTCTTACCACGCTGAGCTTCGCGGTAACAGCCGCAGTCATATTCGCCATGCGTGCCTGGTGGGTTGGTCCACCCGACGCTCCATTGGAATACGTGCTTTATGGATTGCTGGCATTGATGCTGCTTGCCTGGGCTCTGCGACCAAACATCAAACGTCTATTACAAGGCAATGAGCGTCTGGTAGGGCTGCGCGCCCGCCTGAAGGCCAGGAGAGAAACTCAGTCGCCGTCCTCTTCCTCTTCCCAGTAATCTTCCTCATCATCTCCTGGATTTGCTTTGGGAACTTCTCCGTACAACTGGTGATAAAGAGCTCTAAGATTCCGCTGGTGTAATTCAATTGCCAGTCCGCCGATTAATACGCGCGACTTTCCGCACTCTTCAACCCCTGTATCATTGAGCATGTCCAAGGGGTACTTGCGTCGAGCAGCCTTGCGTACCGCTTTGCGGATCGCACTGAGATAAGCCTGGTTGTCTTTGATACTGCCATCGATTTCGCCTCGCAGCACGATATCGCCATGACCGGGAACCACATTTTCCAGGCCCATCTTGCTAATCTTCTTTAGTGAATTTGTGAGATCCTCGATATTCCCTCCCACAATATAAGGAAGGGGCATAAAGGCATCACCCGCAAAAAGAACCCGGTCTTCTTCAACCAGGATCCCGATATTGTCGTCACACGGACCGGGCAGCGGAAACATGGAGAGGGTTTTCTTGCCGACCCGCAATAGCAAGATACTCTCATCGAATGTCATTTGTGGCAGAACAATCCGTACACGCCGGAAAACTGGGTTTTGTTTGCGGGCTTCAATCAGGGATGATTGCCCCTGTGTTGCCAGCTTCGCGCGGCATAAGGCGTGTGCTATGATCGTGGCATTGGGAAAGAAACAATTTCCCCAGCTATGATCTGCATGGTAGTGGGTGTTGATCACATATCGCACAGGGAGATTTAATTCTTGTTCGATAAAGTCGCGAATCTGGATGGTCTCTTCAGGCATTGCCAGTGTGTCAATGACGACCGCCCAATTGGGGCCAACCACTGCCCCGGCAGTTACCTGGGCGTATAAATCACTCTGGAAATAGTATACATTTTCAGCAATCCGTTCACGCTGCATTTGGAACCTTCTCACGTAGAATTCGTTGGCGCATTCAAGCTGATGCCAACAGGCTGAAGGATAGCACAAATGAAACCTAAAAGTCAAGCCCAATTTCCCTCATGACACACCCAATTTGATTTGACAGTACGGCCAATTATGCATATAATCACCGCTAATATATACTCCTCAAACGATCCGGGAGGAGTAAGCAGGTGTCAAGCTGCCAGAGAAGGAGAGGTCACAGGCTGAAAGCCTCCCTCGGTTGACCCTGCTGAATGTCGCCCGGAATTTGGGCCGAAGAAAAGGTTATTACCTGAGTAGAACGGCACGGGAACGCCCGTTATCGCGGAACCCTGATATTGGTCGGGGGATGAGAGCAGGCAGTGCGAATGCCTGAAATGAGGTGGTACCGCGGAAGGATTACCCTTTCGTCCTCAAGTGGACAAAGGGTTTTTTATTTAACCATCAAGCACAGGTTCGGAGTTGGAGGCACAAGATGACAACGCATGATTTACCCAAAACCTATGATTTTAAAACCACTGAGGAAAGGATTTATTCCTGGTGGGAGAAACGCGGATATTTCCAACCGGTCAACAAACCGGACCAGCCCGGGTTTGATCCAGGTCGGAAACCATTTGTCATCTCGATCCCACCACCGAACGTTACCGGAGAGCTGCATGTCGGTCATGCTATGTTCGTCTCGGTAGAAGACTTGATGATCCGCTATCACCGCATGAAGGGTATACCCACCTTGTGGGTACCGGGCTCTGACCATGCTGGGATCGCTACCCAGTTGCAAGTGGAGAAACTGCTCGCTCGAGAAGGCCTGTCACGAGAAGTCATTGGGCGGGAGGAATTTTTGCGCCGCACGTGGGAATGGAAGCATAAGTATGGCGGTATCATCACCCAACAGATCCGCCGTCTTGGCGCTTCCTGCGACTGGACTCGGGAGCGCTTTACCCTGGATGATGGCTTATCGCGAGCGGTGAGAGAAGCCTTTGTCAGCCTGTATGAGAAAGGGTTGATCTATCGAGGCCCTCGCTTGATCAACTGGTCTCCAGGTTTGAAGACGGCTGTCTCAGATTTGGAGGTGGAGTATGCTGAAGAACCCGGGACATTATATTACTTCAAATACCTCCTGGCTGATAACCAGGACGAGTTTATTGTGGTGGCGACCACCCGCCCCGAGACCATCCTTGGAGATACGGCTGTAGCCGTACACCCTGAAGACCCGCGTTACCAGAAATTCGTTGGGCGTAAGGTGATCGTGCCGGTGTTGGGCCGGCTGATCCCGGTGATCGCGGATTCCTATGTGTCCCGCGAGTTTGGCAGCGGGGCATTGAAGATTACTCCGGGTCATGACCCCAATGACTATGAGATTGGTCAACGACATAACCTGCCAATTATCTCGATGTTGGATGAAGCGGCACGCATCAATGCACACGGTGGCCCTTACCAGGGGCAGGATCGTTTCGAATGCCGTAAAAACTTGTGGGATGATATGCGCCAGGCTGGGCTGGTGGTGAAGGAAGAGCCATATACCCTGAATGTCCCCCGTACTCAAAGAGGCGGGGAGATTGTGGAACCCATGGTGTCGACTCAATGGTTCGTACATATCCAACCTCTGGCAGACAAAGCCCTGGAGGCGGTACGCGACGGGCGCATCCATATCGTGCCCGAGCGCTTCACCAAGGTGTACTATAACTGGCTGGAAAACATCCAAGATTGGTGCATCTCCCGGCAGTTATGGTGGGGGCACCGGATCCCGGTGTGGTATTGCGCCAGCTGTGGGCAGATGACTGTAACCCGGGAAGATCCAGGTCAGTGCGCTCACTGCGGTAACACTCACATAGAGCAAGACCCAGACGTGCTGGATACCTGGTTTTCGTCGGGGCTGTGGCCATTTTCAACCCTGGGTTGGCCAGATAAGACACCCGACTTGGCTTATTTCTACCCAACAACCATGATGGAAACAGCTTATGACATCCTGTTCTTCTGGGTGGCTCGGATGATCATGATGGGGTTGGAGTTTACTGGAGAAGTACCTTTCAGTACTGTGTATTTGCACGGGTTGATCCGCGATGAGCATGGGCGGAAGATGAGTAAATCCTATGGAAATGTCGTCGATCCTTTGATCACCATGGATGAGTTGGGCACGGACGCCCTCCGCTTTACATTGCTGGTAGGGTCAAGTCCGGGCAATGACATGAACCTGGATTTGAAGCGGGTAGAAGCGAACCGTAATTTTGCCAATAAAATCTGGAATGCCGGACGATTTGTGATTGGATGCCTGGGTCAGGTAAACACTGAACCTGTGGCAGATCCGGTCTGGACTCTGGCAGACAGTTGGATCTGGGCACGTATGCAAGGCTTAATCCGGGATGTGGAGCGGTTATTCCAATCCTATCAGTATGGAGAGGCAGGCCGCCAGTTATATGATTTCTTCTGGAGCGAGTTTGCCGATTGGTATCTGGAAATCGCCAAGCATCAAATGGCCAATGGTGGTGACCGGGCTTATTACACGGCTCAAACCTTAGCCCGCGTCCTGAATCTGAGTCTTCGCATGCTGCATCCGTTTGCACCTTTTATCACTGAAGAGTTGTGGGGTCACTTGCGCCAGGCACTACAGGATAGTCCTCTGGCAACAGAATGTGCCGGATGGCCCGAAGCACTCATCATTGCCAGTTGGCCGGCCCCTCGGGCTGAAGAGCATTGGGAGGCAAAGTGTGTGGCGGATTTCTCCCTGGTTCAGGAGGTGATCCGCGCAGTGCGCAACCTTAGGGCAGAAAAGAACGTACCTCCCAGTCGTTTACTGCCTGCCAGGGTGGCTGCCGGTGAACAGGTGGATGTGCTGATTGAGCAAGCACCCACTCTGGTCGCCCTCGCACAACTCGATCCGCTTCAATTGAAAGTCTGTGATCAGGTGACTGAGAAACCAACTGGACATGTGGCTCTCGTGGTAGGGCCGGTGGAGATATTCCTACCGTTATCTGAGCTTGTAAATTTGGAAGAAGAGAAGGCCCGGCTGGAAAAAGCCCTCGGAGAAGTCGATGGTCAGATCATTCGTCTGGAAAAATTGCTCTCCAGCCAGTTTGCAGAGAAAGCGCCGGCGGATGTGGTTCAGAAGGAACGCGACAAGTTAACCGGCTTTCGAGACACGGCGAATAAGCTGAAAGCCCAGCTTGTCAACCTGGAGTGATATTGCTGTCACTCCTCATGTTCAACGTGTTGCTGCTTGCGTTTCAGTCGCTCAAGCCGGTGTTCAAGATCCGCCTGCCATAGTTTTTTTAGATGGGCCGGATATTGTGACTGGTTGACCTGGACAAGAGCAATTTGTGTCCAATGACTCGCTTGCAAGGTATCACGGGTCTTGTGTTCGTAATACTTGGCCAATTCTTCGCAAGCAAACACACCACCGGCTTGAGCCGCAGCTTCCCATAGCGGGATCGCGTCTTGATACAACTCTTGGCGTTTGTAGATCAGTGCCAATCTCGCCGAAGTGTCGAGGAAAAGCTCGCCCGCTATTAGGGAGTTCAGGCACTGCCTGTATAGCTGTATGGCGCGTGTTGTTTGTCCAAGTTCTTCGTAAAGGCGCGCCGCGGCAGCCATTTCTAAGCCTTCAATCGCAGGGAAATTGGTTGGGTCTTCGAGTAAGCTGGTGGTATGGTTGAGTAGCGCCGCCATTGAGACGACATCCATTGCATTGTGGTAAAAAACCCGCTTAAGCGGGCGGGCATCGCCATCGCGCAGATATTCGAAATACATCTGGGGAATTATCCAGCCCGGAACTTCCTCCTCACTTCTGTGAGTTCCCAGGATGTGTACCTCCAGGTTGGATAGGGTTCGGCTGGGCAGGCGGTCACGCCAGAGTCGGCGGGAGAGGTGCAGCAGATCGATGTGAGAACGATCAATGAATGGCGATCTCCAGCCTTGTAATATATAACGGGTATTCAGAAGCGGAACATCAAAAGATTTACCGTTGAAGGTTACCAATGTCTGGCAGGGAGCTATGAATTCCTCCAGGGCGAGCAGCATAGCTGGTTCTTCAAGTGGGTCGCGCATGAAGAACTGGACAAGCTGAAAACCCTGCTCGATGTAGCGCCCTGCACCGACCATGAATGCATATGTACCAGTACCCCCAGCCAGTCCGGAAGTCTCGGTATCCAGGAAAGCGAATGAGGATGCATCCCGGCTGGCAATCCCTGGGTCACCTGCCCAGGCAGCGAGCACCTTAGGTTGAAGTTGAAGGCCAAGCTGAGTGTTTCCATGGATGTACTCGGGTGGATATTCTGCCTCAACAAGGTAAGCCGATCCACCGGATGTATCCTGGAATCTTCCCGGAATCACATCCTCGATCGGCCAGGAGGTTTTCGGGCGAGGCGCAGGTAAGTCCTGTGCGCCTACCTTGACGCCCAATGATTTTAACCGCTCTGAGAGAGAAGGCATACCAATACTCAGCGTGAGAGATTACCAACGCCCTAATCATAACCTCAAACTAGACAAATGACCATCAAGGTTTATAATTGCGCGGACGAAGCCCCAGCGGTGGTCTCGAATAAATTTTTTGGTATACACCCATCACGGCGCAAGAACTGAGATCATAACCAATTACAGAACCCAGGGTTATATAAATTATGCGGATTAGAGCCCAAATCGGACCGGGAAAGACAGCGTTGATTACAGGGGGATCGAGTGGAATAGGCCTGGCGCTTGCACGAGCCTTAGTTCTCCGAGGAACCAGTGTGTACCTGGTAGCCAGGCGGAAAGAGCTTCTCGATCAGAGTGTAACCGAATTAAGAAGCTTGCGCCAATCACCTGGTCAGACGATCGAAGGCATTCCAACGGATGTAGCCGATTGGGATCAGGTGCAGGCAATGGCTCACAAACTGATGGATTCCGGGATAGTGCCTGAATTAATCATCAATTCTGCCGGGGTAGTGCAGCCGGGGTATGTTCAGGATCTAGAAATTCAGCATTTCCATTGGATGATGGATATTAATTACCATGGAACTGTCCATGTGATTCACGCATTCTTGCCCGAGCTTATGCGCCGGAAGTCGGGATATATTATCAATATTGCCTCTGGCGGTGGCTTGATCGGTATTTTTGGATACACTGGGTATTGTGGGTCCAAGTTTGCCGTGAGAGGTTTCTCAGATGCATTGCGCTATGAATTAGCGCCGCACCAGATCGGTATCTCTGTGGTTTATCCGTCTGATACGGAAACACCCCAACTGGAATATGACATCCTACACAAGCCCGTTGAAACCAAAGCTCTGACAGAGACAGCCGGCAGGATGACAGCAGATGCCGTCGCAAAAATCATCATCGACGCTGCCAACCGGGGAAAGCAAGTCATCCTCCCAGGCTTCGAAGCCTGGTTGCTTTACTTTCTCAGCACGAACTTTGGTGGCAAGGTGATAGAATGGGTCAGTAAAACAATTCTTCGCCGAGTTGCTAACGGCAAAGAGAAATCGTAATGCGCGACGATTGGCTTGTGGAGCACGGATAATTCGATTGACAGGAGATCTCTTGATGGATATTTTTGAAAAATGTTCGGAATTCACTTATGCGAAAGAAGTCATGGCGTCGGGCTTTTACCCATACTTTATTGCCATGAGCGGTAATGAAGGCAGTGAAGCCATTTACCACGGCCGGCGCTTGATTATGTGCGGATCTAACAACTATCTGGGGTTGACCACTCATCCTAAGGTTCGCCAGGCAGCCATTGATGCGATCCAGCAGTATGGGACCAGCTGTACCGGTTCACGCTTTTTGAATGGAACGCTGGAGATGCACGAGCAGCTTGAAAAAGAATTGGCAGAATGGGTGGGGAAACCGGCCGCGTTAGTGTTCTCAACCGGAATGCAGGTGAATCTGGGCACGATCAGCTCCCTGGTTGGGCGGAAAGACGTGGTGCTGCTGGATCGAGATGATCATGCCAGTATCGTGGATGGAGCTCGGTTGGGTTGGGGTCACGTAAGGCGCTTCCGGCATAATGATATGGCTGACCTGGAACGACTTTTGGCCGATATCCCGGATGATGTCGGTAAGCTGGTGGTTGTGGATGGATTATTCAGTATGGAAGGGGATATTGCACCTTTACCCGAGATTGTTCCCCTGTGCAAGAAGTATGGTGCGCGTTTGATGGTGGATGATGCCCATGCCTTAGGCGTGCTTGGAGGGGGGCGGGGTACGGCGGCGCATTTCGGTATGACCGAGGGTGTAGACTTGATCATGGGAACCTTCAGTAAATCGCTGGCCTCACTTGGAGGATTCATCGCCGGGGATGAGGATGTGATTCACTATATCAAGCATCATGCCCGAGCGCTGATTTTCAGTGCCAGCATTACCCCAGCCAGCGCGGCCTCTGCCCTGGCCGCCCTGGACGTGATGCGCCAGGAACCCGAAAGGGTCACGCGGGTCAATGAAATTGGTGATTATATGCGCACCCACTTGCGCCAGCTTGGCTTTGACACCGGCAACTCAATGACACCAGTGATTCCGGTGGTGATTGGCGATGATATGAAAGCGATCACGACCTGGAAGACCTTATTTGATTCTGGTGTCTATGTTAATGTAGTGATTTCTCCGGCAGTCCCCCAAGGTCATCAGTTGTTGCGGACAAGTTACATGGCTATCCATACGGATGATCAATTAGACCGGGTTCTTGAAATATTTGAACAAGTCGGCAAACAGATGGGTTTGATCTAGCTCAGGAAATTGATGATTGCAGGCGCAACCCGGGTGAGGTCATAGACTGATCCCGGGTTTCCTTTTTCCATTCCTTCCAAAAATTTCTGACGTAGTTCAGATGCCCCGATCAGGATAAGCGGTACCGGATTGGTGGTATGCCGGCGGGTGCTTAGATCTTCCAGGTTGCCGTGATCAGAGGTGATCAAGATCAGGCCATCATTATCTGACCAGGTTTCAGAGAGGCCAGAAATGACTTCATCCAGGGTGGAAAGCAAGATGCAGGCTGATTGCATTTCCTGCCTGTGACCGGCGATATCGGACAACCAATATTCAAAGATGGAAAATGAACAAGGTAATGAGAGCAGGGCTATACGGATACCCGCTTCTTTGGAAGTGATCAGGGGGATATCGGGGATGTGCAAATGAGCATGCCAACCCTGTCCGGTGAAATCGGCAGAGAGTGCCTGCCGCTCCTGCAGGTCGCGGGACGTTTTCAGGGGTATTCCAGCCTGTATGGCAGCCATGGCGATTGTCCCGGGAAGGCGATATCCAGATCGAAGCGCGTCAAAATAACGCGGCGGATAGGCGTTCAGCAAGGTGGACGAATGCCCAGCCTGATGGAGGGCTTTTAATAGGCTACCGTGGTTGAGGTAGGAGGCTATTTCGGGGCTGGGTTTAGGTCCATCGTGTTTGCCCACCAGAAAGGGTATGTTCAGCCCGGTAAGAAGCGCAGCCTGACCGGTAGCCGACTGCGGTAATCCTGGAACACCCAGACAGGCATCCAAGCCCAGCCAGGAGGCGCGATCGCTATGTTGGGGCAGAACATCGAACGATTCCGCAACCAGCCTGCGGCCTGCCAGTAAAGCGGTCAAGGCAGGCATTTCCTGGAGAGCAAAGGGATTGACCTGGGGATCGGCAGATCCCAGGCCGATACCATCGAGGAAGAATAAAAGGCAGCGCATCAGGAGGAATGATGAAAGGTAAGCCAGGCAGAATGACGGTTTCCGTTATGGGTGCAATCTTGACGTTGGTGGAGGGTAAATAGCTCGGTAATCTCTGAAAGGTGTGCTTCCAGCATTCCGCGTCCCGGGTCATCTGGATTACGCTTTATGATCAGATAGACGAGAAAGGTACCGCTTGGAGCCAATAAACGTTTTACCTGGTGCAGGTATGTCAGACGCCCCTGGTCATCCAGGTTGTGCAAGCAACCGATATCGAGGATCAGGTCGAAAGGCACGACAAGCCTATCAAGGCGGGTGACATCCTCCAGGCGGAAATCAATATCCAGGTCAAGCTGGCGTACTTTTCGCCGGGCAAGGTGAATGGCAGTGAGGGCAAAGTCAATGGCGGTAACATGCCAGCCATGACGGGCAAGGTAGATGGCGTTGGTGCCGGTGCCGCACCCGAGATCCAGGGCAGTACCTGGAGGATGAGAGTCTATGTATTCAATTAACTCAGGTGGGGTGACTCCGGTCTCCCAGGGAGGGTGACGGTAATAAGCGAGGTTGAAGTGGAATTTTTTCAGCACAAGGATCTGCTCAAAAATAAGGATATAAGAGCATTGTACTCTACATTCGGGTGGAGAGAAACTGGATTGAATGATATGATGAATCACACTTTGACAAGTTGGGCACAATCCTTTACAATCAAGGTTTGTCTGACCAATTTAATATAGGAAGGGTTCCTGATGAAAGAGTACACAACCGAGTTTATTCGCAACATTGCGATGGCATCCCACAGCAGTGCTGGTAAGACCATGTTGGCCGAGGCTTTCCTCCATTTCACCGGCGCTACGACCCGCCTGGGAAGGATTGAGGATGGGACAACAGCTGGTGATTTCGAAGAGCAGGAAATCCGGCGAGGAATTTCCCTCTCGACATCGGTCATTCCGGTGGAATATAAAGGATACAAGATCAATCTGTTGGACACTCCGGGATACACGGACTTCGTGGGAGAAGTCATTTCTGCGCTTCGGGTAGCTGACAGCGCAGCAATCCTGGTAGATTCCGTGGCAGGGGCAGAAGTCGGCACTGAAATTGCCATCAATTACTGTGACACATTCAACCTGCCGTTCATCGTCATCATCAACAAGATGAATAGGGATAACGCCAATTTTCGCAAGGCGATGGATTCAATCAAGGAAATTACTGACAAAAGGCTTTTACCCATCCAAATTCCCTGGGGTGAGAAGGCTGGATTTAAAGGCGTCATTGATCTGTTGAGCATGAAAGCCTACGCTGGGGCGGGTGATAAAGCCCAGGAGATTCCGGCTGAATTTGCGGACGAGGTTGAAACTGGCCGGATGGAATTGATCGAAGCAGCCGCAGAGGGCGAGGACGCACTGCTAGAAAAATACCTGGAAGGTGAGGAATTAACCGCAGAAGAAATTAGCCGTGGTTTGAAGAAAGTCATTCTGACTGGATCCTATATTCCCGTGTTTGTTGCGGCTGGATCGGCAGAGATTGGGTTGGCACCCTTGCTGGATGCGATGATAGGCCTGTTGCCTTCACCATCGGAAGCGAAGACAACGGTAGCCCAGGGCAAAGATGGTGACGAAGTTTTAAGGCCGGCAAACAGTGAACCATTAGGGGCCTATGTGTGGAAAACTACTGCCGATCCCTTTGTTGGCAAGATTACCTACTTCCGCGTGTACTCTGGAATGTTGACCTCGGATTCACGGGTCTGGAACCAAACCAAGGGTACCGAAGAGCGATTTGGTACGGTGCATATATTGCGGGGAAAGGAACAGCTCGCCATAAAGACCATCCATTCGGGTGATATTGCCTCAGTACCAAAGTTGAGTTCGACCTCAACTGGTGACACCTTCTGCGATAAAGGACATCCACTCACTTTACCGGTACCAGCATATCCGCACGCCTTGTTCAGTGTATCTGTTTCCCCCAAGAGTCAGGCTGATTCAGCCAAGATCAGCCCAACGCTCACTCGATTGGTCGAAGAAGATATGACATTAACCTGGCGACAGGAACACAGCACGAACCAGACGATCTTGCAGGGTATGGGCGACCAGCACATTGACGTCGCCATCCGCAAGGCAGAAGGCAAGTTCCAGACCAATCTTAATGTTGAGATCCCGAAAGTGCCCTACCAGGAAGCGATCACCAGGCAAGGGCAAGGTCAGTACCGGCATAAGAAGCAAACCGGTGGGGCAGGCCAGTTTGCTGAAGTGTTCATGCGGGTTGAGCCCTATCAGGAAGAGGAATTCTCATTTACCAATGATGTGTTCGGTGGTTCAGTCTCTACCAACTTTATGCCAGCCATTGAAAAGGGCGTACGCAGTGTGATGAAAGAAGGTGTAGTTGCCGGATATCCGGTCTTTAATGTGCATGCCTCGGTATACGATGGCAAGGAACATCCGGTGGACTCAAAGCCAGTGGCTTTCGAAATTGCTGGGCGTGAGGCGTTCAAGCTGGCTTTCCGAGATGCTGGCCCAGTACTCCGAGAACCAATCATGAATGCTAAGATCACAGTACCTGAAGCCAACATGGGCGACATCATGGGCGATTTGAATACCCGCCGGGCCCGCGTCCAGGGTATGGATACCGAAAAAGGCCGCTCGATCGTCAATGCACAGGTGCCCCTGGCAGAGATGCAGCGTTATACTACCGATCTGCGCTCCATGACAGGTGGTCGGGGAGTTTTCAGTATGGAGTTTTCCCACTACGAAGTTGTCCCAGCACACATCGCCCAGGAAGTGATCAACGCTCGGACGAAGGAACTCCAGGCAGCCAAGGACGAATAAAAAGTACATCAATCAATAATAAAGGAGCGGCTATCCGACGCCGCTCCTTTTTATTATTAAGAACTTCGGTTTGCTAGATGCAGCTTAATAAACAGCACAGGCGCCAGGGCGGTGACCCACACCCCAACCAATCCATAACGCAGGAAACGCAGTATAAAAGGTAGCCAGGTTTCCCCCCTCGGAAATATAGCACCCAGTCCGTACCATAGTACGAATACCCCCAGCACCCCAAGAATATATCGTCCAAGCAGTTGAGCGGGTGAACCAGATTCAGAAAAACCGCCCATACTTCTCAACCAGCACGCCCCCGCTGCCAACCCAAAGAAAGCCCCTGCATTGGAAACGATACCGGATATATCCATTGGATTTATCGGATCTTCCTCTGGGAAGGATAATGTAGCGTTGTCAACCCATTCGCCCGGAATGCTAATATTAACCGTCGCCAATCGGGACAGGAAACCTAACAAGACCAACCCGAGGGAGAAAGCCAGGATGATCCAGATTTGAGATGACAAAGATCGCTGCTTGATCCAGGCAGTGATGGGTGATGAGATGCGTAGAAAAAGCCATAATACGACCAGACCCACTGCCCAACCCAGCAGAACATCATGCGGGAAGTGGACTGCCAGGTAGATTCGTGAAATGCCCACCAGGAAAATGAGCAGAATTGCGAGCGCCCATCCCCAGCTTTTCCGAAAGTGTGCAGCCAACGTGCCCCAAAAAACCATGGCGTTCTGTGAATGTCCGGAAGGCATGCCGAATGATGATTCGAAGGCCAGGGGTTTGACAGATGTGGATACCCAGAATGGGCGGGCAGTGTGGAAAAGTAATTTTAAGTAGGAATTCAGGATAGCATTGGACATCAAGAAAAGACCGGTTTGTAAGCCCAAAGCGGTATCCCAACACCAGTAGATAGCCGGAGCAACGAGCAAGTAAAATTGCTCGACACCGGTTAGGGATAAGAATTCCATGGGAGTAGTAAGCCAGTCTCCTAGCCCTTGTAACCATTGGATCAACTGCAATTGAAGTACGATCAGGTTGTCCATATAGCCTCCTAATTAGATGGGTTTTTTAGGTAGTTCCGACTTTGAGGTGACGGGATGCTGTTGGGTTAGGCCTGGCAATAGACGGGCACTTACCAGGATGGAAATAAGAATAAGAGCCGCACTGACGAGAAAAATCATTGCTGGATTTTGACTATAGATCCAACCAGCCAGAGGGGGCGCCAGGATCACTGTAGATGCTGCCACGGTTTCATTGATCCCATATACCAACCCCATCTGGGATTGGCGAGCTAGATTTCGTATCTGAGCAATAGCCAGGGAACGGGCGACTCGGAATCCGCCTATGAGAGCATACGCCAAGGCAAAAAGTCCATACTCCTTGCCGCGCCAGAGTAACAGTGCATACGCCAGCATCGCTACCTGCCCGAGCAAGAAACCGGTGCGCGCATTGAGTTCCCCTAAAGCTAAGTTTAATAGCACGATACCAATCCCAGAAATGGAGCCCAATTGGCCGATCTGGCTGTAGTTCAACCCACGCTCGTTCTGTAGGAAGTTGGGGGCAAGAACTTGTGGCAAGTACATAGCAAACATCGCAAAGAAAGTTACTCCCAGGTAGGTGATCAGGCGAGAATTGAAAACTGCTACCTTTTGTCCACCTTGATGCTCTTCATGATGGTCAGTCGGCTGTGGTCGGAGAAAGAGAACGATCAAGCATGAAACGAAAAAGAGTGAGGCAGAAACCGAGTATATGGTCCTTAGGCTGAAATTTTCTGCGATCATACCCCCCAACCAGGGGCCAATGATGGCACCTGCATTATAGGATGCTGAGATGAAGGTAAGCACCCGGCCGATACTGAGTTCACCCCGGGCAGCAGTAATATAGCTGTTCATCGGGCTGCTGACGAAGGCGGTCAGATTATATAACAGCATGCCGGCAATGAAGATTGGTAATGCACGCCCCAGAGCCATTATCCAGGCGGCGGCAAGGCCAAGCAACCAGGCAGTCCAAATCAGAGGCCGGCGACCGAGACGGTCAGAAAGATAACCGGCGGGAATATGCGCTACAGCCATGGCAATGCCCATACTACCCAAAATAGTTCCAATTTCAAGCGGGCTGGCGCCTAGCTCCTGCAAGTAAAGCGGTTGAAAAATGAAAAACATGCTTTCGCCAATACCCCAGGTGAACAGGGTAATGGCAAACACAATCAGGTCGCGACTCATGTGGGTAGAGATACTACGCGCTTGATAAACGATTCGGCAGCCTCAAATACCTGCTGACGGTCTGGTTCTCGGGTGATCACGTGCCCACTGTTCTCTACCCAAAGCAAGGATTTATCCTCCATCGTCAGGTGAGCAAATATTTGCTCAGCATTGTGTGGTCCTACGCCTCCATCCTGATGGGAATGAATGAGCAATACGGGCGCCTGGATCCTGGGTAAGGCGGCGCGCATCTCGGTTAGCAGGTCGCGCAGTTCAGCGATAGCTCGGGTGGGATAGTAAGGGTAATCGATATGGTCTTTCGCTGCTTCCGGATTATGCCAATCCGGGGGACCTTTGGAGATGTTGGGCTTGATGTAATGGAGGTATTGTGCATAGGGTAATAGGGGGTCGGTACCCAGTACATAGGGGGTGGACATGGCAACAACCCCACTGACTGGAAAGTTGGCTCCAAGGTGTAATGCCAATATGCCACCCATAGATAGCCCGATGGCAAAGATGGTATCGGTGGAGCTTCGCAGCAGGTGGTAGCCGTCCTCAACGCTGGCAGCCCAATCTCGCCAGCGCATGCGCAACATGTCCGCTGGTTGGGTAGCATGACCCGCCAGGCGAATACCCAATACAGTATGTCCTTTGGCGGCGAGATATTCGCCCATCCAGCGCATTTCTTTAGGCGCACCGGTGAAACCGTGGATCAACAGACAGCCGATCCGGTCACCGGGAAATAAAAAAGGTTCCGCTGTAGGAATAATCATGGCAATTGGATGACCTCCCGTGGATAATCTGTCAGGCTTTCCAGACCAGTGGCGGTGATGACGACATCATCTTCAATGCGTACGCCATTCTGCCGTGGCAAGTAGATGCCCGGCTCTATGGTAAATGTCATCCCTGGCTTGAGGATAAGCGAGCTGCCCTGGCGAATGTATGGTTCTTCGTGCCCTTCCAGTCCCAGCCCATGACCAGTGCGATGGGTGAAAAAAGCTCCATATCCGGCCGCCTCGATCATGGTACGTGCAGCCTGATCTACCTCGTGTGCAGTGATACCTGGTCGGGCAATACTGCGGCTGGCAGTGTTGGCTTCCAGAACTACCTGGGCAATGCGGGTATATTCTGGAGCAACATCCCCTAGAGCAAATGTCCGGGTGATATCGGAGAAGTAACCCTTATGGCTGGCACCAAAATCCATGACCAGCATGTCGCCGGGCTGAAGCAGCCGGTCTGAGGGCGTGGCATGGGGATTAGCACTGTTCGGCCCAGCAGAAACGATCGGGGCAAAGGGTATTTCGGAGTCAGAGCCGGCGCGTAGGATCTGAAGGGTTAATTCAGAAGCTAATTCGCTTTCTGAGATGCCAAAGCGAATATAGGGGATAGTGGCGGTTAGGGCAGCTTGAGCGATCTGAGCAGCCTTCCGCATTGCCTCTATTTCAGATGTATCTTTGATCATACGCAGGCTGGCGAGGGAGTCTTGTGCTGATATGTAATCAGCTTCTGCTGCTGCCTGGAGCAGCAGGCGAAATTCTAAAAGGCGCAGCCGGCTAGGTTCAACCCCAACGCGGCTGGACTCCAGTCCACCTGCATGAATAGCGGCCTGGAATGATACAGCCCATTTTTCTGGATCTTCTCCATAGGGATAGCCTTGAACTGTGTAAGGCAAGTCGAGCAGTTTGGCTTGCTCCAGCTCAGGCAACACCAGACGGATCGGTTGGTTAGCCGTGAATAATGCGACAACCGGGCGTTCAGACAGGTGAAAGTGAAGACCGGTGAGGTAGGTAAGGCTGGGTCCTGGATTCAGTGCCAGGGCGTCCAGCCTGGCTTCCTGCAGAGCCTGGATTAGCTTTTGTTGGCGGGTGAGGAAGGGATTGGGGTTTGATGTATTCGTTGAGTTTGGCATGAGGAAATCTCCTGGTAAGATGAATAGATTATATATCCGAAACAGAAATGTTGGAAAGCCCTGGTTATGGTGATACGATAACTCATTTTCGTGATAAGCTCTTGTCTTGACAGGGGCTATTGGAAAAGGTACAATTCTTGCGCTCAAGGGCCTGTAGCGCAGTTGGGAGCGCGCTTCAATCGCACTGAAGAGGCCGAGGGTTCGAATCCCTCCAGGTCCACTGACGCTGGTATTACCAGCGTTGACGATTTCCCGGATTGCTAGTACAATTCGGGCTGGTTTGGGCCCATAGCGCAGTTGGGAGCGCGTCTCAATGGCATTGAGAAGGCCGAGGGTTCGAATCCCTCTGGGTCCACAAGAAAGTCTTAGCAGGAGTAGTAAGTCATCCGACAGCGAGCCGGGAGAGTGAGGTGTGAGCCCGACATGGTGCCCGAGGAGCACAGACAGGACTGAACTCGCCTGCCGCCCAGATGGGCAGACGCGGTGGTGAACACCATGACTCTATGGTCTTAGCCACAGACGGGATTCGCCCGTTAGCGCGATTAGAGCGGCTTTGTCAGCTAGTTTGACAAGGCAAGCAGGGTGGTACCGCGGAGTCCCCTTCGTCCCTGAGCGACGAGGGGATTTTTGTTTATATACCGAAAGGAGGCATAAGATGAACGCAAATCCATGGAATGACCGAGATGACCGCTGCCTCCTCGCGGGCCTCCTGGGTCTCCTTCCATCCCTCAATCCATCACAACACAACTATCGTTTACTCAAGAAGCTTGGAAGGAGACAACAATCATGGATACACCTTACAATCCCAACGAAATAGAACCTCGCTGGCAGCGTATTTGGGAAGAGACAGGCATATACCGGACGGAGGAAATAAGTGACCGGCCAAAGTATTACTGCCTGGACTTCTTTCCCTACCCATCAGGGGATGGTTTACATGTTGGGCACTGCCGGAACTATGTGCCAACCGATGTGATTTCGCGCTATAAGAGGATGCGCGGCTACAATGTATTGCATCCTATGGGATGGGATGCGTTCGGAGAACCAGCCGAGCAATTTGCGGTCAATCATAATATTCACCCTCGTATCACAACCGACCAGAATGCAGCCAATTTCCGCCGGCAGTATAAGATCATTGGTACGAGCTATGACTGGAGTCGTGAAATTGATACTTCACAGCCAGAATATTATCGTTGGACGCAGTGGTTTTTCCTAAAAATGTATCAGCGCGGGCTGGCATATCGCGATCGGAACTGGCAGTGGTGGTGCCCCACCTGCCAGACAACCCTGTCAAGTCATGAAGCAGCTGGTGGAACCTGTTGGCGTGGACACCCTGGCGTATACCGGCGGGAGATCCCAGCCTGGTATTTCCGCATCACTGACTATGCAGATGAGCTGCTGGCGGGGTTGGACGAGATCGATTGGCCTGAACCGATCAAAGCGATGCAGCGCTCCTGGATTGGGCGCTCGGAGGGGTGCGAAATTAAATATAAGACCGAGAATGGAGAATCGGTTTCCGTTTTCACCACTCGACCAGAAACAATCTTCGGAGTGACATTTTTGGCGTTGGCACCTGAATACCCAGAAATGAGTAAATTGATTTCTGCTGAACAGCATTCCAGGGTACAAGATTATCTACAGTGCGACAGCTTCAACCAGTGAGAGAGAGCGCAGCAGTGAAGACCGCCCTAAAACAGGCGTGTTCACCGGAACGTATGTGATCCATCCTCTGACCAGAGCACGAGTGCCAGTGTGGGTAGCTGACTATGTGCTCACAACCTATGGCAGCGGGGCAGTGATGGGTGTGCCTGCCCACGATGCGCGCGACTATGAGTTTGCTCTCCGGTATGAGCTACCAATCACACCGGTTGTCCGCGGACCCGCTGACAAAGATGGTAGCATCCGTGGTGCTTATCTGGGTTCTGGACAGATGATAAATTCTGGCAAATACGATGGCATGGAAAGCAACCAGGCCGCGTTGAGCATCACAGAAGATCTACAGCGACGGGGTTTGGGTGGATCGAAGGTAGCATACAAGATGCGAGATTGGCTGATCTCCAGACAAAGATACTGGGGGACACCGATCCCAATCGTACACTGCCCGAGCTGCGGTCAAGTACCGGTTCCAGAAAACCAATTGCCGGTGTACTTGCCTGAAATGTCAAATTTCCAGCCTGATGGCAGCGGACGATCACCCCTGGCTCGCGTGACGGAATTCGCCCACACTACCTGCCCGGCTTGTGGTAAGCTGGCAGAGCGCGAATACGACACAATGGGTGGTTTCGCCTGCTCGTCCTGGTATTACTACCGCTTTGCTAGCCCGAGATACTCTCATGGTCCGTTTGATCCAAGTGCAATGCAGCAATGGCTGCCGGTTGACCTATACGTAGGTGGGGCTGAGCATGCTGTGCTGCACTTGCTGTACGCCCGTTTCTGGACAAAGGTGATGGCTGATGAGGGCTTGGTACCGTTCAGAGAACCTTTTCCACGGCTGAAAAATCAGGGGCAGTTGTTAGCGCTGGATGGCCAACGCATGTCCAAATCACGGGGTAACGTGATCACACCGGATGTGATGGTTGAAGAATATGGGGCAGATGCTCTCCGCCTGTATGAGATGTTCATGGCCCCCTTTGACCAGGACATCCAATGGAACACGGATGGGATCAACGGCGCTCGAAGATTCCTATATAAGATCTGGAGGTTATATCAAGATACCTGGGCGCCAGACGTTATCGGAGATACTGGTGATCCACAGCTAGAAAGAGCGCTGCACCGTACTATCCGCATGGTGAGCGAAAAGATCGAAGGATTCCGATTCAATACGATGGTCTCTACCATGATGGAGTTCGTCAATATGCTGTCAGAACGGGCGCGGCAGGGAAGATGGCAGACGGCCGAGTTCCAAAAGTCATTGGAGATATTGTTGGTGATCATGGCGCCGGCTGCACCTCACATTTGCGAGGAGCTATGGCAGCAGACCGGGCATACATATAGCGTTCACCAACAAACCTGGCCGTCATGGGATGCCGAGCTGGCACAAAGCGATAACTTTGACGTGGCAGTGCAAGTGGATGGCAAGCTGCGTGGCGTGGTGCAGGTGGATGGTGAGATAGACCAGGTAGAGGTCGAGGCGCAGGCACGGATCTTACCCAAGGTAATTCAAGCGTTAAACGGACGTGTTGTCCGTAAAACGATATACATACCAGGACGTATGTTAAATTTTGTGACCGATGAAGAAATATATCCGGAGGGTAATGGCGAATGATCACATTGGCAACTACCTGGAATCCACGGGGCGAGCTGCCTCGTTTGGTGCGATACTATCCTGTGCTTAGCCAGGTCTACCAGAAGGCTGTGGTAGTTCTACCACCAAAGGTGGAGCAAGAGCTGGTGCAGGCGGTGGAATCCTTAGACATGATACCGGTGATCCCGCCAGATTGGTCCTGGGGGCGGTTCCTCGCCCTGCGCAAGGCGCTCGAAACTGGCGCCGATCTGATCCACTACGTAGACCTGGATAGGTTGCTGCGCTGGGTAGAGACCCGGGAAGACGAATGGCGCCGGTCAGTGGGCATGCTTAGTCAGGCAGACTGCGTGTGCTTTGGCCGTACTCTGGCAGCATATTCCACCCATCCCAGGGCATTGATCGAAACCGAAGCAACCAGCAACCGAGTAATCTCGCACTTGTTGGGTCGTAGAATGGATGTCAGTGCAGGGTCCAAGGGTTTCTCTCGTCAGGCGGTGGAATTCCTGGATGCTCATACCAGACCAGGCGCGTCGATGGGCATGGATGCTGCCTGGTTGGTACTGCTTAACCGGGCTGGTTACCGCATCAAATATGTGGAAGTAGATGGCCTGGATTGGGAGTCGGCTGACCAATTCCAAACGACAGCCGCGAATCCAGATACCCAACGCCGCGTAGCCGCAGAGTACGACGCGGATCCCCAGCATTGGGAATGGCGGGCGAAAGTGGCTGATGAGGTGGTGGAAACAGGACTTTGGGCAGCCAGCCAGCCGATAGAGGAAAGCTGGTTGCATCCAAGCGCCAATTTCGAGGTGGAGGATTACTTGTATTTTTATCAACCACACCTTACCGATGAGCGTACAGAGACGGAAACAACGGCGATCGTCCGGCTATTGGAACTTAAGGAGCCATTAGATATTCTGGACCTAGCATGTGGCTATGGACGCCACACCAACCGTTTAGCTGCTCGCGGGCATCGCATGACAGGTATCGATCTAGAAGCGGGTTTCTTAGATCTTGCCCGTCAGCAGGCAGATGTGGATGGTTTGAGTGTGGATTACCAACAGAGAGATATGCGCGCTCTTGGGTATGACCAGGCCTTTGATGTCGTAATGCTGTTATTCACTGCGTTTGGCTACTTTGAAGATGAGTGAGAATGAGGCTGTGTTACAGGGCATCAGCAAGGCACTACGATCGGGAGGTCGATTTATAATGGATATCCCCAACCGGGATATATTTGCGAGTCAATTATCACCAGCTCAGGTAGACGAGGTGGGGCAGGATATGATGATCAATCGTGGAACTTACGATCCTGATACCAGACGGTGGTACAATCGGCGGGTTGTGATTCGCGATGGTGTGCGCAAGGATAAACCTTTCTATGTGCGCCTCTATGACGAAGCAGAGATCAGATCCCTACTTAGACATGCAGGACTGGAAGTTTCCCAAATCTATAACGGTTGGTCAAGCGAGCCACTGACCTCTGAATCCCGCAGGATGGTTATCCTGGCGAACAAACCGTAATTGTGAATTATCCGAGCGATGGAGTAAAAATGACCGAGAGCATGATATACAACCCAGCAGAGATTGAGCCTAAATGGCAGAAACAGTGGGATGATGACGGACTTTATAATAGCAATATCGATCATACCCGCCCAAAGCATTATGCCCTGACCATGCTTCCATACCCTTCGGGAGATTTGCATATCGGACACTGGTATGCGATGACCCCCTCAGATGCACGGGCGCGCTTCAAGCGAATGCGGGGTTTTAATGTGTTATTCCCGATGGGTTTTGATGCTTTTGGGTTGCCCGCCGAAAATGCGGCCATCAAACGGGGTGTGCATCCCAAGAAGTGGACCTATGCCAACATTGCGCGTATGCGTCAACAATTGCGCAGCATGGGTGCCATGTACGACTGGAGGCGAGAAGCCATCTCAGCTGACCCGGGCTATTATCGTTGGACGCAGTGGTTTTTCATCCAGCTCTTCAAACATGGGCTGGCTTATCGAAAGATGTCGCCTGTAGATTGGTGTCCCAATTGCAATACAACCCTGGCTCGTGAACAGGTTTGGGGTGATGATCGCCATTGCGAACGCTGTGGTACACCAGTGATCAAGAAGGATCTGGACCAATGGTTCTTCCGTACGACCAAATATGCCGATGAATTGTTGGATTACAACTCCTTAGATTGGCCCGAACGGGTACGCACACTGCAAACGAACTGGATCGGTCGTTCGGAAGGTGCATCAGTAATGTTCACCACCGAACAAGGAGAGCCCATCGAGATCTTCACCACCCGACCCGATACCCTGTGGGGAGCAACTTTCATGGTGCTGGCACCAGAACACCCTCTGGTTGGGCGGATCACCAGCTCTGAACAACGGGCTGAGGTAGATCTTTATGTTCAACAAGCGGCACGTCAATCAGATATCCAGCGTGAGGCAGTGGACCAGGAAAAGACCGGAGTTTTCACCGGTGGATATGCTCTCAACCCTGTCAATGGAAAGCGGATTCCTATTTGGATTGCAGATTATGTGGTGATGACTTACGGCACCGGCGCGATCATGGCGGTTCCAGCGCACGATGAACGAGATTTTGCCTTTGCGATCAAGTATGGACTTCCGATCATCCCGGTGATAGCTAGGGTGGACGGTGTCAGTAAAAGTTTCGTATTCCCGGGGTCGGTTGAACTTGGACTGGAAGCTGAGCTGCAGGCAAGAGGAATTAAGTACGATGCCAGGCAAGTAGAAGATCTTGGCGAGGGCTTGTTTGTTACCCTCCAGCAAGATCAGGTGGATGATTATATTAAGCTCTTACAGCAGTGGCTGCTGACTGGCAATTGGAATGAGATCGTCGGTTCGCGCTGGTCGTTCGTTTTCTCAGACGGTGTGCTGGATCTGGATTCGGTTGAATCTGACCAGGTTATTCTAAGAAAGTGTAAGGAGATATACCCGCCTGTAAGTTCAAACCGCACAACGATGGAGATGATCAACAGCCTGGAGTTCTATCGGGATGTATTATTTCATGCGGATTATGGCACGATGATCCATTCTGGCGAGTTTAGTGGCACACCAGGTGATGTTGCTAAGCGTAGGATAACCGAATGGCTGAAATCACGGGGGGAGGGCGATTTTGCGATCAATTACAAACTACGCGATTGGTTAATATCCCGGCAGCGTTATTGGGGTGCACCTATCCCAATGGTTAATTGTCCGGATTGCGGTTGGCAGCCGGTGGAAGAGAAATCCTTGCCTGTTTTACTGCCTGAAGATGTTGCATGGCGACCAACCGGTGAATCCCCGTTAAAGCTGCACGCGACCTGGAAACAAACTATTTGCCCGAAGTGCGGACAGGCAGCGGAACGCGAGACGGATACCATGGATACATTCATGTGCTCATCCTGGTATCACCTGCGTTATCTCAGCCCGAATTACGATCAGGGACCGTTCGACCCTGCTGAGTATGACTACTGGATGCCGGTCGATACCTACACCGGTGGGATTGAACATGCTCAGATGCACTTGATCTATACCCGGTTCTTTCATAAGGCTTGCCGAGATATGGGTATTACCCGTGGACCAGAGCCGATGACACAATTGCGCAACCAGGGCATGGTGTTGGGTGAAGATAACGAAAAAATGTCTAAGAGCAGGGGCAATGTGGTAGCACCTGACGATTTGGTTGCCAGAGTAGGTGCAGATACGGTGCGAGCATATCTGATGTTCTTTGCCAGATGGGATATGGGTGCGCCATGGAGCTACAGTGGGATCGATGGCACATCGCGTTGGTTGAGACGCGTGTGGGCACTGGCTACAGATACGGTCAACGAGCCTGCGCCTCGAGGCACTGCCAATCCGGAAGTACGTCGAGGATTGAGGCGAAAGCTTCACCAGACCCTGAAACGGATCACTCATGATTTTGAGAACTTTGAGTTTAATACCATCGTTTCCAGTCTGATGGAATTGTCGAATGAAATTTACAAAGCCCGAGAGCAAGGCGCCTTGGATACTCCAGAGTGGGCGGAAACCTTGGATATCTACTTGCGCATGATGGCTCCAGTTACTCCCCATATTGCTGAGGAGCTATGGAAACGGCTGGGGAAGGAATATTCGATCCATAACCAAACCTGGCCGGAAGTAGATGAGGAAGCTGCAATTGAGGAGTTGGTGACACTTGTGATCCAGGTAAATGGTAAGGTTCGGGATCGAATAACTGTGAAAGTTGGTATCAGTGATGAAGAAGCAAAAGAAGCTGCCCTTGCCTCAGAAATTGTAATGCGATTTCTGGAAGGCAAGCCGCCACGTAAAGTGATCGTGGTGGCAGGAAAATTGGTCAATATTGTGGCCTGAGTAGGGAATCTTTGGAGAGCCTGGTGTGCCGGAAGTGAACCTCAACCAATGATCAAGCGTAGATTGTTATATAAGTTTAGGTTACATACGGCACACCAGGGATAATTATGCCAAAGCGAAGTACGAAAACCAATGGCAGGTGGGATTGGCCAGCAGCAATGCTTGTGTTGGTGATCCTTCAAATAGCGGCTGCCCGGCTTGTGGCTACAAAATGGACAGCCGACTTGAATTTAGTTCAAGCGATCGTTTTCTTTGGGGGTCTTCTAGGTTTGGCACTTGGTTTTAGTGTATTCTCCCGAACCTTAGCAGGATTTTTCGCCACCGCCTATGGGATTTTTATCATTCCATGGCAACTCGGCCTCACTTTGGCTCCAGGTATCGAGTGGGTAGAACGCTTATCGAGTCTGCGAGGCCGGATAGAGCTGGTGGTAAAAGAACTGATTGAACGCTCCCCGGTCACAGATAACCTGCTGTTCTTACTCTTGATGGCATTATTGTTCTGGGTATTGAGTGTATATGTTGGCTTTATTTTGGTTCGCTATGGCCATATATGGCGGGCTGTATTGCCTGGTGGGCTTGCCGCATTTGTGATCCATACCTTTGATGCACGGCTTGCCAGTCGCTCTTGGTTTTTAGCATTTTACTTGTTTTTTGCTTTACTATTGGTAGCCCGTTTGGTATACCTTAACAATCGAGCTATCTGGAAACAACACCATACACATGTTCCTCCAGATATTGGCTTTGATATGGCACGGTTTGCTGCATTTTTGGCCTTAGTAGTGGTCTTGTTTGCTTGGAATGTGCCTGTTGTTGCTGATAGTGTACAACCTGTAGCCAGTGTGTGGCGATCCGCAACCCATCCATGGATGAGCCTACGAGATAGACTTAGCTTTGTGTTTGCATCATTAAGAGCCTCGGTAGGGTTGGTTGCTGATATTTATGGTGATAACTTACCCTTAGGGTTAGGCACTCCCCTAACGGATGAGGTGATAATGGAAGTGGAAGCGCCGCGTGATCCACCCCATGGTGTACGATATTATTGGCGCGCACGCGTTTTTACTGTTTATGATAATAACGAGTGG
Organism: uncultured beta proteobacterium; assembly: GCA_963815365.1. GTDB lineage: Bacteria > Pseudomonadota > Gammaproteobacteria > Burkholderiales > Rhodocyclaceae > Azonexus. The sequence goes on along the minus strand of CAWFGN010000006.1, from coordinate 566,679 downwards.
GAAATTGGGTTGGATGATGAACGCGAATTTCTACCCGGGGGACGCGATTTAAGTCAACCGGGAGTGGATGCCCGGGCAGAGGCTACCTTCACGTTTTTTCCTCATATCGCAATATCAACATTATACGTTGCGCCACAGCCATTATGGGTTAGCCGCCCATCCAGGGCAGTCATGGTTACGAATCCAGATGGTACAGTGGATGTGGAGTCACTTCGGGCGCTTGATTATATCCGCCCAGGAGAACAGTATGAAGTTCGCTCATCCGTTAGTGCGGTGACGATAAAAGATCTGAGAGCAGCTGGGACGGATTACCCCCAGTGGGTGCTAGATCGTTATTTACAATTACCCGATGATATCACCCCGAGAACTTATGAGTTAGCTCAAACACTCGCTCGGGGACAGGAAACACCATACGATGTGGCTGAAGCCGTAACGAATTATTTACGCGAAACTATCACCTACCAGTTGACCATCGATGCACCGCCAGCGGATGTGGACCGGATTGATTGGTTTCTATTTGAGTATCAAAAAGGTTTTTGTAATTATTACGCAACAAGCGAGGTGATTCTACTGCGATCTTTGGGTATACCGGCTCGTATCGCTGTAGGATTTGCCCAGGGAGAACGAGAAACTGGAATCATTGAGGCACAACGCCCGGGCCCTCAAGGAGAAGAAGGCCCGGATCCCCAAATGGCATACACTTCCTTTTATATCGTGCGCCAGAAAAATGCACATACCTGGCCAGAAGTATATTTTCCAGGGATTGGGTGGGTAGAATTTGAACCTACCTCTGGACAGGATCCATTATTCCGCCCCTCAGGTGAGGATATATTTACAGCTGATCAAGAACAGCCTGAAGATGCGGGTTTACAGGATGATCTCGGTGGGGAACCAATTGATCAGCCACCGGATAGCGAAAGCCAGGCAGCCGATGAACATGGAAATGAATATGGCTTGATGACAACGGGGATGATAATCCGATTGATTGTATTGGGATTGTGCGTGATTTTGCTTATTTGGGTATTGTATCAAACACGGAAGGGAGAATGGGTCGTTTCCTGGCTGGAAAGATTTGCACGACGGTCATCAATTCTTCTTGAGCGTGGATTAAACCGCATGGGGATTCAAGCACCTGTTTTTCTGCAAAATTGGGTTTACTCTTTTGGATTGCCACCACTCAGCCGGGCTTACATGGAGATCAATCGGTCTTTGCATAGACTAGGAGGTCGCCCCAGGTTACAGGATACTCCTTCTGAGCGCGGTACTGCTCTGATAGAAGTATTGCCCACTGCGAAAGAGGCTACGAATCAACTGTTGGCTGAATATCAAGCAGGTATATATAGTCTACACACTGCAGATGAGGTCGCTGCCCACCAGGCAAGCATCACGATAAAAAAATTATCCTACCTGTCTATACTTAGGCGCTTTCTGTCGCGATTCCAGGAACCTGAAAAAAGAAGATTACCGTAGCTACAAACATAAAATCTGGAACAGGTGAATTTATATATCAATTTCTACATGTGGGGGAAAAATAAATGTATAATTTCTCAGGCAAGAGTTAACTGATTTGTTCCTGACAATGAGTACCAATTGTGGCTTGGTACTCTACAATAGCTTATTCGGTGAGGGTTTTATTGTGGATGATCCAACGACTGTCTTCATAGTAACTTTAAGTCAACAGGTCGAACGTGTGAGCCTATTGACAAATCTGATTAAGGAGGAGATGGAGCATAGTCAAAATGGATTGACAGAACGCATTACCGCTTGCCTGACTCAGTTGCAAAGGAGCTTAGTTCATCTTGCCAGGCAAGCGAAAAATCATGACGAAGAGATGAAAAGCATGCGAGCCTTGGTTAACGTTGGCCAGGTGGTAAATTCATCTCTTGAGTTGGATGAAGTGTTGGAACTTGTGATGGACACGATTGTGCGGCTGACGGGAGCAGAACGAGGATTCTTGATGCTGCGCAACGATGCTGGAGAGATGACCACTTCCATAGCCCGGGATTGGGAACAAGAATCAGTCAATGCATCTGAGTTCGCAATCAGCAGGACGATTATCAATAAAGTTATGACCGATGGGCAGCCGGTAATTACCACCAATGCTCAACAGGATCCACGCTTTGGTGGTCAGGAAAGCATTATTGCGTATAGTTTGCGTTCAATATTATGTGTGCCATTTAAGGTCAAGGGAAATATTACCGGAGTCATCTATACTGACAATCGCATTCGGACTGGCCAATTCACTGATACGGAGCGAGAGTTGATCATGGCTTTTGCTGATCAGGCTGCCGTGGCTATTGAAAACGCTCGCTTGTTCAACTCGGTCCGCAGAACATTAGCAGAAGTCACAGAATTGAAAAATTTAATGGATAATGTTTTTGCATCAATTGCTAGCGGGGTCATTACAGCGGATATTGCAGATAAGATCATGTTATGCAACAAGGCGGCCGAATATATTCTTGGAAAGCACAGTCCTGAGCTCTTAGGGCATAACCTGGACGAAATATTACCTGCGATTGCTCGAGAGCTGCCTGGATTGGTCATTGAGGTACGCCAATCAGACAAACATATCGTCGGGGTAGAATATCAGTCGTTGTTACCAAACCGCGGCGAAGTAACTCTCAGTTTCAATTTATCACCTCTTAAAGATGCCAACCAGACCACTCAGGGTGTGGCTATCGTGCTGGATGACCTGACCGAGAAGAAACGCCTTCAAGCTCAACGGCGATTATTTGAACGCATGGTTTCTCCGGCAGTTATTGAGCAGTTGGATCCGGATAAGTTACAGTTAGGCGGGAAGCGAACTGGGATCACTACCTTGTTTGCAGATATCCGAGGTTTCACAAGCTTTAGCGAAAATCTAGACCCCGAGAAACTGGTGTCAGTACTCAATCGCTATCTGGCCGCTGCTGCAAAAGCAATCCTCTCAGAACAAGGGACGATAGATAAGTTTATGGGTGACGCGGTTATGGCCTGGTTCAATGCTCCTATCCCACAGGAAGACCATGCTCTTAGAGCTATCCGGGCAGCATTAAAAATTCGCCAGGCGGTAGAAATTTTACGCAATGAAATCCCCCTAGAAATGCAGCGATCGTTCGGGGTCGGAATTGCTTATGGTGAAGTGGTACTGGGATTGGTGGGAACAGAGGCACGGTTGGAATATACTGCGATTGGAAATAGTGTTAATACTGCCAAGCGTATCCAGGAAAACGCACAGGAAGGGCAGATATTGATCAGCACTGAGGTCTTTCAATTGATAGCAGATTCTGTTATCGTACACCCGGTGAATCCGATACAGGCAAAAGGAATCCGACTACCGGTAGAGGTTTATGAAGTGGTGGGATTGCGGACTAATTAGGATTGGCCTAATTCCAGGTAACGCTCAGCAAATAAAGCCGGCGCTCCACCAGTATGCCAAAACAGAACCGTCTCATCGCGGTGGAAAAATCCATCTCGGATCAGACCAATCAAGCCGGCAGCAGCCCGTCCGGTATAAACGGGGTCGAGGAGAAGGCCCGTCATTCGAGCAAATATCTTGATTGCTTCTTTTTCAGGCTGCCCTAGGATACCATACCCCTCACCGAGATAGTCTGCGTTAACCAAGATCGCCGATGGGGAGAAGACAACCTTCTCACCAAGAAAATCCGCTGTGGCAGAGGCCAGGTTTGCAACACGAGTTTGCAGTGTCAGTTGTGATTCGTCTACACTGATGCCGAGTATGCGACCGGAATAACCAAAAAGTTTGGCGCCCAGCACCATACCAGCCTGGGTACCTCCAGATGATGAGGCAAAAACAATCCAGTCGATGGCGGTGTTTTGGGAGACCAGCTCTTGGATAGCAAATGCGTAAGCGCAAGCCCCGGTCGGGCTTGATCCACCGTAGGGTACCAGATAGGGACGGCGACCTTGCTGCCAGGCTTGATCAAATATGTTTTTTAGAGTTTGATCACGATCAGCGGGAGCTGTCCAAGTGATCTCGGCACCAAACACATGATCAAGTAATAAATTGCCGGTAGAGTACTCTGGTGGTTGTCCAGCCAGAACCAGGATGCAGTCTAAACCAAAATGAGCAGCCACAGCGGCAGTTTGGCGACAGTGATTGGATTGCACTGCGCCAGTTGTGATGAGAGTCCGAGCGCCATTGGCTAAAGCCTCTGCCACCAGGAATTCCAGCTTGCGGTTTTTATTACCGCCTAATCCCAAACCGGTGAGATCGTCTCGTTTGATTAACAGACGAGGTCCTTGCAAAGATTGTGAAAGGCGGGGAAGTTCTTCTATGGGGGTTGGTAAAGCGGCGAACTTTTGGCGTGGTGGAATGATCATAATTTTATCCTGCTATTGAGTTTACCTGTGCCCGACCGCGATGGCGCATGATCGCCAATATTCGCGGTAAAGTTGTGGTGTACAAGGTGTAGAGTGTTGGGCGGACCGGGTAATCCCAGGCGCCTAGATAGCGTGTGGTAATTCCGCCTAGACCTTCCTTGAATCGATAGACCCCCCACATTGAGTCTGAATCTGAGAACACTTCCGGAGCCCCCCATAAATCGTAGACAAGGCAACCGTGTGACCTGGCAAGGCGAATAGCTTCCCACTGAAGCAGGTAGTTTGGCATCTTCTCTCGGTGTATGTCGCGGGACATTCCATACAAGTACCAGGCTTTCCTGGCAAATATGAATAAAAACACCCCTGCAACAGGCTCCCCATCCACTTCCGCGATTAAGGATTGCGTATAGGGGTGGGCTGGGATAGTTTGTTCGGGTGGTGTGAATGCATTCCATACCTGATGGTAATATTTCTCGTCGCGGATGACAAAACCATCGCGCAGGGATGTCTCTGCATACATACGGTATAACAGTGGGTAATCCGCTGGGGTGCCCGTACGAACCCGGACACCTTTGCGACTGGCAAGGCGGATATTATAGCGGGTTTTCTGTTTCATCCGCATTAACAGCTCGTCTTCACTACCGGTTAGGTCAATGAGAACTGTGTTTCTAAATTGAATTTGATCTTTAGAGGAGCGCCATCCCGTAGATCGAAGTGATTTTTCAACAATTACCCCATCCGGATTTAGCGTGGAGTCAGTATTACCAGGATCACCAATCCCAAGACATACATCAGGATCTATCTTTATAAAAATTGCCCTCTGTTTTCTGGCAAAAGCCTCAATGTCGGCAATCACGCGCTCGCGCAGGTTGCTATCTTCCCAATTGAGCAGGGGACCTTTTGGTGCATATAATACGCTTAGTCCGGTTCCTATTCCACCCAGGGTCAAGCTGCGTTGAAGGATCAATGCCGCGGCCAGGATACGAGCGCCCTTCGGAATTTGATTGGTATGTATAACTGGCTTTCCATTCTCTTCAGACCAAACTAGATAGAATGGTTTCCAGCCCAGAATTGCTTTGACTTGCGCCCATTCAGCCGTTTGTAATAGGTGTGGATTGGGTAGAGCAGCAATGATCGCATCCCATTCGGCCAAAAATTGGGCGATATGCTAGCAGCAATCACTGGTTTTGCTCCGCTCCATGCGCATTTTGCCAGATTTGATACATTCGATAGAGCAGTGGTTGGTATATGCGATCCCATGGACCTTGAGACCGACGTAAAACACCGCCAAAGCCGCGTTTAAAGCGATACACACCCCATAATCCATCACTTCGCTGCAGAAAACTTTGATTCGAGTGTGTCCAGGTCTGTATCAGGTACCCCCCAGAAATCATACTCAGTACAGCCGTGAGAGCGCGCCCATCGGATGGCTTCCCACTGAAGCAGATAGTTGGGCATCCGTTCTCGATGCAGGTCGGATGATCCCCCATAAAAATACCAAGCGCGTTTACCATAAGCGAATACCATTAAGGCAGCCAGCGGGCTGTGCTCATATTCTGCCAGAAGCAGTTCACACTGTCCCAAGGGGTGAAATAGTTGGTATGCGTGGCGATAATAAGATAGCTGGTGGACTCCAAAGCGGTCACGTTGAGCAGTGAGTTCGATCAGAGAGTGAAAGATATCTAGATCATTGGTAGAGTGGACAACTACCCCCTTTTTTTGAGCCAGGTTTATGTTGTAACGGGTTTTCTGTTTCATCTGGGACAGAAGGATCCGCTCATCTCCGCGAATATCTAATACAAGGGTGCGGGGCGGTTGAATGCTTTGTCCTGAAGCAACAAAACCAATCGGTGGAGGTGATGGCAAATTTGTCTCATCCTCCCATTCGTCCGGTTCAATTTTCAGAAAAACACAATGACGTTTACGGCAGACTTGATCAATTTCGGGCAAGAGTTTGAACCACTCGTTGCCAATAGGGCCTCTGGGAATATAGGCTAAATTGATTCCGGGTAATAACCGTCTGAAGAGAACTTGTGCACCTGTATCTCCAGATTGAATAGGGACAACATGCCAGCCATATTTCTGCTTAAGCTTACCCCATGCGGCAGTTTGGAGGATGTGGGCTTCTGGATGATATCTAAGATATTGCTCCCATGCAGATGGTGTTACTTCAGGCATAAATACCCAACTTGGTGTCGTTCATCATCGCAACCGCTTCATAGAATTGCTGTTAGATCTTCGGTAAGTGCGCTACTTACTGTAGCATTTGGAACATATATATTAAGTAAGCGGATGATTTCATCCCTGTCACCCAGGAGTGCAGAAGCGGACAATGTGTCAATCGCCTCAATCAGTGAATGATTTCGGAGCAACTCATCTTCATCCAGGCGCAGGATATCGGGGTGACCAGTGGGCTGGTAGTCTGCGCCTTCATCCCAAAGTGCCTCTGATAATTTCTCGCCGGGGCGTATCCCCGTAAAGATAATTTCTATATCAGAGCCAGGCTCAAGTCCTGACAACCGAATCAAATCCTGAGCAAGATCGAGAATACGGATTTGTTCGCCCATGTTCAAGACAAATACTTCCCCGCCAACCCCCATGGCAAAGGCCTGTAAAACAAGATGGACCGCTTCGGGAATGGTCATAAAATAGCGTTCCATCTCCGGGTGGGTAACTGTGACCGGTCCACCGCTGTCAATTTGCCGACGGAAAAGTAAGACGACGCTTCCTCGACTTCCAAGTACATTACCGAAACGAACGACTGAAAAGGCTCGACCAGACCGGCGGGCAGCATCAAGAACGATCATCTCACCCATTCGTTTGCTGGCGCCATAGACGCTGGTGGGGCTAATGGCTTTATCGGTTGATATCATCACAAGTCGCTCGACGCCTGCATGGAGGGCAGCATCTACAACATTTCGGGTTCCGGTAACATTATTGCTGATCGCTTCTTCGATATTCACTTGCATGAGGGGCAGGTGTTTATGAGCAGCTGTGTGGAAGATTACCTGAGGTTGGTGGATCGTAAATACTTGATTCAGGCGGGTTAGATTGCGGACATCCGCAATCACAGGACATATCTGGACTTCCGGGTAACTCTGTTCCAACTCGATCAGGGTTTCAAAAATACTATTTTCTCCATGACCTAAGAGAACCAAGGCACTGGGTCTCCAGCGAACAATTTGGCGACAAAGTTCTCTTCCAATCGACCCTCCAGCTCCAGTGACCAGGATACGTTTTCCGCCAAGAGAATTGCCGATCATCTCCATGTCGATATGGGCAGGTGCTCGGCGAAGGAGATCGGTGATGTCCACGTCGCGTAAGCGATTTACACTGATCTTGCCACCGATAAGCTCATGGATACTGGGCATCGTGCGAAATGGAATATTCTTTAGTCGACACACATCAGTCACGAGACGGATAACTTGCCCCGGAGCACTAGGGATGGCAATGATCACTTCCTCGATATTTCTTGCGTCGATTACCTGGGCGAGATCTGTAAGTTTCCCAACCACAGGTGTGCCATGAATTTCATGTCGTTGTTTTATTGGATCGTCATCTACAAAACATACCGGTTGGAGATTTGAATTGGGATTTCGTTGCATCTCCCGAACCACCAGAGCTCCAGCCTCACCCGCGCCGACAATTAGTACACGCCGATTGCGGCCCCCAATGGAGCGGGTATTTGATTGGCTTTCAGAGTAAATACGCAAGGAAAGTCGGAGCCCGCCAACCGCTAAGAGAGATAGCGCCCAATCGATGAATAATACACTGCGTGAGTAGTCTCGAAATGGCAAGATCAGTGATAGTATGGTCATGCCTAATCCAACCAGGATGGAAGCGGTGGTAACCGCCAGGGCAATCAGTTTTAATTCCTGGATGCTGGCATATGCCCAAAGACGACGATAAAGGCCGAAGAAATAATATACGAGGGGTTTGATTAATACTGCCAAACCTACCATAGATAGGATCTGAAAAAGAAAATCAAATAGACGAGCCCCAAGGTTAACCCGGAGAACAAAGCTGCCCAATACACACACCACGATCAAGAAGAGATCACCAGCCAGCATCGTACGGTTACGAAATAACAATTTCTTGGTCACTTTATCTTCCTCGAAGCCCAAGAACCATCATGGGTGTACGAAGCAACACCTGGAGGTCCATAATAAAGCTACGGTGGGTAATATAGTACAAGTCGTATTCAAGTTTGACTATTGTTTCATCTACTGAAGCGGCATAATCTTGATTTACCTGTGCCCAACCGGTGATACCGGGTTTAACCAACAGCCTGGCTCTATAGAATGGGACGTGATATTGGAACCAATCGACCAACTCTGGGCGTTCCGCTCTTGGGCCGACTAAGCTCATTTCGCCGCGTAGCACGTTAATGAATTGCGGTATCTCATCCAGATGAGTTTTTCTCAATATTTTTCCGACCCGAGTAGCGCGGCGATCATTTTCTTCCGCCCATTTCGGTTGTCCATCAGGTTCAGCATCCTGCCGCATGGTTCGGAATTTAATCATATGATACTGCTGACCGCCCTTTCCCAACCGCGCCTGGGTATAAATAATTGGCCGTCCAGTTTCGAGGTAAATGGCGAGGCTGATAAAAGGGAAGATACCGCCGAGGTTGCAGTCAAGGTCGGGCAGGAGGTTAAGGCCGGCGAGAAGCTGGCGGTCATCGAAGCCATGAAGATGGAAAACATCCTCAAGGCCGACCAGGACTGCAAGGTCAAGAAAATCTCTGCGGCTGCCGGCGAAAGCCTGTCGGTCGACCAGGTCATCATCGAATTCGAGTAATGTTTTTCGGCCGTTTTTTACGGTCGAACCGCAGCAGTGTGCAGGGCCCGTCTCCGGACGGGCCCTTTTCTTTACTTCGACTGGCAGGCGTAGTGCACGAAATCAGTTCCGCGTTCCAGCACCTCGACCGGAATGACTTGAGCGATCGACGTTTCAGTCAGATCGAGTCCGACACCCAGGCGAGTTCCGGAGTCCGGGGGAAGGATCACGGACGCTTGACCATGCCGCTTGAGTAGAAAGACCGGCACCCGAACCAGCTTGTCACCGAGTGGCGCCAGCCGTTTGAGGCTGCCCGCCTCAATTGTTCCGCCATACCAGGTCAGGTGGCCGGTCAGCGTGCCGTCGTCGGCACAGCGCAGGCTGGTGAGCGTACCCAGCTTCGGCAGGTTTTTGACCACGGCAGCGACCAGGCAGGGAGAGCGCAGGCGGGTGGTATCTGTCTGCGTTTCACGTGTCACGGTGCCGTGGGCGATGACCCAGCGTTCGCCAGGCACAGCCAGTCGTTTCTTGACCGCCGTCGGAAGCGGCGCGATCCGCTCGAAACCGAGGAGTTCCATCCGTCGATAAATCAGCGAACGGTTTTCGGTATCTTCACTCGAAGCGACGTTGAGCGGTCTATTGGCGAGGACCGCGTAGGCATTTTGGCTGCCAAAGACCAGTTCGATCGCGTGCGGCGATCCGGGCACTGCCGTTTCCGTCGGGTGAAGGTGCTGCTCGATATCGACGAGCAGGCGGATCGCCGCCGCGGCGGACAGCTCCCGGCCCATATTCAGTGCTTCCGGCGACTGGCCGGCCTTGAGCGCGTCGATGCGCTTGCCGATCTTGCGAGCCACGCCGCGAATATCCAGCCAGCAAGGGGAGCCGGCGGGCAACACATGCCCGACGAGCGCCGACAGATCGACCACATAACTTCTCTGCCAGTCGACGGAGCCACTCTTGATGCTGACCAGTTCGCGCCAGCGCCCGCAGGCGCTGTTGGCAACGCGGAGCTGAGTTGCCGTGAGGTGGTAAGGGTCGATGGCGCGCAGGACGAACGCCCAGGCCACCTGCCCGCCAATGCTGCCCTTGCCCTGGCGCGGGTAGTCCGGATCGATGACCGCCTTGTGCACCACGTCATTGGCGGCCGCCGTGGCAAGCACGTTGACCAGCAACTGGTCGAGCAAGGGCGGGCAGGTCCGTGCAGCCAGGAAATGGCAATATTGCGCGAGGCGAAACGCGCTGGCGGCGCGCAATAGGGGCAGCGCCTTGTTGGCCGGCGTGCAATTCGGTACGACGCGTAGATAGGCGATGCCGAGTTGGGTCCACGCTGTGTGTGCGGTCGTGAATGATTTTTCCTCATCGGGTGCAAGCGGCAGCGGCCGGCGCGTATAGCTCGCGGCATGGGCAGCCTGTAGCGGAACCATGGCACTGCGCAGCAGGTTGAGCAAGGCGACCGTCTGCGGCGCAGCGAGGCTGGCGCCGTCAAGCGCAGCGATCTGCTCGCGCAAGGCCATCAGCGCCTCATCGGCCGGTGTGCGACCAAGGGCGGCGAGCCAGGACGCGGCTTCGGCCGGATCCTGGAAGGCGGGAACGGTATCCGTGCTTGGATCAGGCAGGGCAAGCCAATGCATGGAAGGTCCTTTCAAGTTATGCTTGGACAATGAGTAATATCGAACATTATGAGTGCGAACGGCTCGATCCGGCGCTTCCCGCTGGCCTTTGCACCGCAGATTGTCGCGTCAACGTCGATGCCGGCGCAAAAATGCCCGCGCGAGTCCTTCCGTGCGATGCCGGGCCAAACGAACTGTCGAGGTGATCATGGACCAATCCGATAACCCATCGCGCTGCATGCTCCATGCAGCCCTCACGCTGCAGCGCAACGCCTATCTGGCGCATCCGGTGCCCACGCTGGAAGAGCGCACGCGGGATCTGCAAACCCTGCAGCGCTTCATCCGCGAAAACCGTGATGACATCAGCGCCGCGATCTCCGCCGACTACGGTCACCGCTCGCTGCACGAAACCATGCTGGCTGAATTGTTTCCCGCCATCGACGGCATCGATCACGTGCTGAAGCATCTGCGTTCCTGGATGAAACCGCGGCGGCGTCATGTGGACAAGCGCAATTTCTTCGGCGCGCACAACCGGGTGATTCCCCAGCCGCTGGGCGTGGTCGGCGTCATCGTGCCGTGGAACTTTCCGCTCAACCTGAGCATGGTGCCGCTCACCTACATCTTCGCCGCGGGCAATCGGGCGCTGGTCAAGATGAGCGAGAACTCCCGCCATCTTGCCCGACTGCTGGTCGAGCGCATTCCGGCCTATTTCCCGCCGGAAAAACTGCAGTTCTTCGACGAGACCGGCGGTGTCGGCATCGAATTCTCCCGGCTGCCCTTCGACCATCTGCTATTTACCGGCTCCGGCCAGACCGGGCGCGCGGTCATGGCTGCCGCTGCGCAGAACCTTTGCCCGGTGACGCTCGAACTGGGCGGCAAGGCCCCGGCCATCATCTGCGCCGACGCCCCGCTGAAAACCGCGGCCGAGCGCATCCTGTTCGTCAAATGTCTGAATGCCGGCCAGATCTGCACGACAGTCGATTACGCCTGGCTGCCGCAACAGTGCATTGACGAATTCGTCCGGCTGGCGCGGGCGATCGTGCCGGCGCGCTACCCGAAACTGGATTCCCCGGATTACACATCGATCATCGACCCGCGTTCGTTCGAGCGCCTGCTTGCCGCTCTCGAGGATGCGCGCCAGCGTGGCGCAACAATCATTCCGCTGCTCGAGGGCCCGCCATTCGATGCCGCGACGCGCAGGATCGCGCCGACCCTCGTGCTCAACGCGCCGGACAACAGCATCCTGATGCAGCGCGAAATCTTCGGCCCGATCCTGCCCCTGCGCGGCTACACCTCGCTCGAACAGGTGATCTCGACCATCAACGCCGGGCCGCGTCCGCTGGCGATCTACCCGTTCAGCCAGAATGCCGTGCAGGTGCAGATGCTGATCGACCGCGTGATGTCGGGCGGCGTCACGGTCAATGATGCGCTGTTCCATGTCGGTCAGCACGACCTGCCGTTCGGCGGTGTCGGCGAGTCGGGCATGGGCCACTACCACGGCCACGAAGGTTTCGAAACCTTCTCGAAGCTGCGCCCGGTGTTCTATCAGGCCCGTTTCAGCGCACTGAAATTCCTCGCCCCGCCCTACGGGAAGCTGGCCGATCGCGTGCTGAAATTCATGTCCAAATGAAACGGTGCCGCTGGCTGCATGGGCGAGTCTGACGGGACGGATCAGCTACCTGGATCGCCTACTCGAACCGAATGGCTTTAGTCATCGGGCCGGTGCGGGTCGAAACAATTTCCAGGTTGCCGAGGGGGCATGGTGGCCATGATCCCAACCCTGAGTCGTCGGCCCGGTCAGCCGCGAATGCTGATCGCGGTGACCGGGCAGGGAGCGACGCAGGCGCCGCAGCCGGTGCATGCTTCAAGGTCGAGTTCGGGCACGGGGCTGCCACCGAGGCGGGGCGGGAAGCGGATGGCGCGCGCGTCGCAAAAATCGCCACAGACGCGGCATTCGACGCCCTTGTAGGGCAGGCAGATGAGGGCGATGGTCGCCTTGCAGGTCCACGGCGCCTGATCTTCCCGACGAACCAGTGCCAGTGGTTTGCAGGCGCTTACGCAGTCACCGCAGAACGTGCATTCGCCGCGCGCGAAATCGATGGTCGGAAAGCCGCCGTCGCCGCTGACGATGATCTGCTCGGGGCAGGCGCTCAGACAGTCATTGCAGCGCGTGCAGCGCTCGATGAATTCGGGCTCGGCGAGCGCCCAGGGCGGGCGGATTTCACTGCTTTTTCGCGGTCGACCGCGAAAGAAGCCGCGCCGACTGGTGTTGACCATGCCCTAGTTGCCCTGCTTCATCTTGTCGATGCCGCTGCGCAGCATCCGGTCGATGTCCGAACCCGGCTCGACTTCCGGAAGCAGGGCTTCCCAGTAAGCGATGCCTTTCTTGTTGTCACCCGCCTCCATGGCTGCGGCGCCAGCCAGGAACAGGGCGTGCGGGTTTTTGGCGTCGACTTTCAGGGCGCGCTCGATCAGTTGCGCCGGCTTGCCTTGCAGTCCCTTGCCGGCAGCCATGGCCAGCGTTTCGGCATAGCTGGCGAGTAGCTCGGCATCGTCGTTGATGACTTTCTCCGCCTTGCCGTAAGCTGCGGCGGCTTCTTCGTAGCGGCCCAGGGTCTTGTAGGAACGTGCCAGCATCAGCCAGCCCTGCATGTCGTCCGGGTTGGCCTGCATGCGTTCGGCGAGCTTGGCCACCATGCTGTTGATCTGTTCCTGGGTCATGGCGGGCGGCGGGGTGGTTTGCGCCGGATCGAGGGCCTTCGGGTTGCCGAGCAGGGCGTAGCCAAGCGCGGCGAGGATCGGCATCAACAGCAGCAGGGCGAGGGCGGTCTTGCGGGTCGGGCCGTGGCTGGCGGGGGTGGCCGGCGTGGCGTCGGTGACCGGCTCGATTTCCTCGAGGAGGCGGCGCTGCAGCTCGCCTCTGGCCTGCTCGAAATCGGCGTCATCGAGCGTGCCATCGGCTTTCTCGCGTTCGAGTTCGGCCAGCTGGTCGCGGAAAATGGCGAGATTGGCTTCCTTGCGCCCGGCGCCGGCTTTCGGGGAACGCAGACCGAGCCAGAGTGGCGGCAGGATGAAGGCGGCTACCGCCAGAACAATCAGGGCGGCGTAGATGGAAAACTGGGTCATTTCGGGTCGGTTTCGTTGAGCAGCGCGTCGGCGCGGCTGGTCTCGGCGGTGGAGAGTGGCGGGTCTGCGGCGATGCGTGTGGCGCGCCGGCGCAGGTAGTGCAGCAGCGCCAACAGGCCGAGCAGCAGCAGGGCGACCGGGCCGCCCCAGAGAAGCAGGGTGATGCCCTTGACCGGCGGCCGGTAGAGCACGAAATCGCCGTAGCGGACGACCATGAAATCGATGATTTCCTTGTCTGTCTTGCCGTCCCTGATCATGGTACGGACTTCGCGGCGCAGGTCCTGCGCCAGTTCGGCGTTGGAATCGGCAATCGTCTGGTTCTGGCAGACCAGGCAACGCAGCTCTTCGGAAAGTTTCTGCAGGCGTTTTTCGGCCACCGGGTCGGTGGCGAGGGCGGCCTCGGTGGTGCTCGACGCGATGGCTGGGGCCAAACCACCGACAGTCATGGTCGACGCCAAAAACAGGGCAAAAATTACGGCGCGCACGATCATTTGTTCAGCTCGGCGAGCAGCGGCATGATTTTCCTGGCCAGCGACTCCGGCGTGATCGGGCCGGTATGCTTCAGGCGGATGACCCCGGCCTTGTCGATGACGTAGGTTTCCGGCACGCCATAGACGCCGAAGTCGATGCCGACGCGCCCGTCGAGGTCCATCACCGTCAGCTTGTAGGGGTCGCCGTGATCGGCCAGCCATTTGTTGGCGCGCTGGAAGGCGAGCCTGTTCTCTTCGTCGGCCGGCATCTTGCTCATGTCGAAGCCGCCGTCGCCGCGCACTTCCTTGTAGTTCAGGCCGACCAGGGGCACGTTGACCTTGCGCGAAAATTCGACCAGCACCGGGTGTTCCTGGCGGCACGACACGCACCACGATGCCCACACGTTGAGCAGCCAGACCTTGCCCTGCATGTCCTTGGGGCCGAAGGTCTTGTCGGGGCTGGCGAGGATGGGCAGATTGAAGGCCGGCGCCGGCTTGCCGACCAGCGGTGAGGGCACGTCGCGCGGGTTGAGGCCGAGGCCGACGGCGAGCAGTACGACGAGGGCGGCAAAGCCGCCAAGGATCCAGTAGTAACGGTTCATGCCTGTTGGGTTCCGGCGGGGGTGGTGACAGTCGCGGCAGCACGCGATTTGACGCGGTAGCGCCGGTCGAGCATGGCGAGCAGGCCGCCGAGCGCCATCAGTACGCAGCCGCCCCAGATCCAGTCGACGAAGGGTTTGTAATAGACGCGCACCGCCCACTCGCCTTCCGGCTTGGCGCGGTCGATCGGTTCGCCGAGCGAGACATAGACGTCACGCAGCAAACCGGCGTCGATGGCAGCTTCGGTCATCGGCATCGCTGAAGAGTGGTAGTTGCGCTTTTCCGGGTTCATCTTGCGCAGCAGCCGGCCATTGACCGTCAGATCGAAATCACCCTGCGCTGCCACGTAGTTCGGGCCTTCGACGGCCTTGACCCCGTTGAAAATGAAGTGGTAGCCGGCCACATCGACACTCTCGCCGGGTGCCAGCTTAATGTCCTTTTCCTCCTGGAAGCTGCTGACCATGGTCACGCCGACGACAAACACGGCAATGCCGATGTGCGCCGTGTGCATGCCGAAAAAGCTGCGCGGCTGGCGCAGCGCCGCGCTCAGGAAGGACTGGCCGGCGCGCGTGCGCTGGACGCGGTCGATGAAGTTGAGCGCCGCGGTGAAAACGATCCAGGCGGCGAGCAGCAGGCCGAGCGCGGTCAATGGTGACCAGCTGCCATACATCAGCGGTACCGCAATGGCGACGACCACGGCGGCGGCAAAGGCCCAGCGCACGGTGCGCAGGATCTCCGGAATCGATGCCTGCTTCCAGTGCGCGAAGGGGCCGATGCCCATCAGGAAGAGCAGCGGTGTCATCACCGGCACGAAGACGGCGTTGAAGTAGGGCGGTCCGACAGAGATCTTGCCCAGCGCCAGGGCGTCGATGAGCAGCGGGTAAAGGGTGCCGAGCAGCACGGTGGCGCAGGCGACGACCAGCAGCACATTGTTGGTGAGCAGCAGCGATTCGCGCGAGATCAGCGCGAAGCGCCCACCGAGACCGACCTTGGGGGCGCGCCAGGCGAACAGCGCGAGCGAGGTGCCAATGACGGCGACCAGAAAGGCCAGGATGAAGATGCCGCGTGTCGGGTCGGTGGCGAAGGCATGGACCGAGGTCAGGACGCCGGAACGGACCAGGAAGGTGCCGAGCAGCGACAGCGAGAATGCAGAAATAGCCAGCAAGACGGTCCAGTTCTTGAAACTACCGCGCTTTTCGGTCACTGCCAGCGAGTGTACCAGCGCGGTACCGACCAGCCAGGGCATGAACGAGGCGTTCTCGACCGGATCCCAGAACCACCAGCCGCCCCAGCCCAGTTCGTAATAGGCCCACCACGAGCCCATGGCGATGCCCAGCGTCAGGAAGCACCAGGCGGCGGTTGTCCACGGCCGCGACCAGCGCGCCCAGGCGGCGTCGAGCTGGCCGGAAAGCAGCGCGGCGATGGCGAAGGCGTAGGCGACCGAGAAGCCGACGTAGCCCATGTAGAGCAGCGGCGGGTGGATGACCAGGCCGAAATCCTGGAGCAGCGGGTTCAGGTCCTTCCCTTCGGCGGCGCCCGGCAGAAGCCGGTCGAACGGGTTGGAGGTGAACAGGATGAAGAGCAGGAATCCGAAGGCGACCAGACCGAGCGTGCCGAGCACCCGGGCGACCATGATTTCCGGCAACTGGCGCGACAGCATGCGCACCGCGAAGGCCCACCAGCTCAGCATCAGCATCCACAGCAGCAGCGAGCCCTCGTGGCCGCCCCAGACCGCCGCGAAGCGGTATTGCAGCGGCAGCAGCGAATTGGAGTGCTGCGCGACGTAGATCACCGAAAAGTCGTTGTTGACGAAAGCGTGGGCCAGGCAGGCGAAGGAAAAGGTCACCAGCAGGGCGAACGCCGAGGTGGCCGGGCGGGCGACGGCGACCCACGCCATGCGATTGTTGTGGGCACCGATCAGCGGCAGCGTGCCGAGGAGAAGCGCTACCAGCGCGGCGAGTATCAGTGCGAAATTGCCGAGTTCGGGGATCATGCTCTCAATAGCTCGCTTTGGGTTTGTCGGCAGAGGAAGGCGAGACATGCTTGCCGGCGGCCCGTGCCTGAGCGTCGTCCAGCGCCTTGGCGGCTTCCGGCGGCATGTAGTTCTCGTCGTGTTTGGCCAGCACCTCGTTGGCGGTAAAGGTGCCGTCGGCCGTCATCTTGCCCTGGGCAACTGCGCCTTTGCCTTCCTTGAACAGGTCGGGCAGGATCCCCTTGTAATTGACCGTGATGTCCTTTTCGGTGTCGGTAATGATGAAGGCGATCGTCACCCCGTCGGCCTGTCGCTTGATGCTGCCATCCTTGACCATGCCGCCGATGCGGAAGACCTTGTCTTGCGGCGCCTTGCCCGCGGCGACGTCAGTCGGCGAGATGTAGAGGGCGATGTTGCTGTTCAGGGCGTTCAGTACCAGCGCCGCGATGATGCCGATGATGGCCAGCGCGCCGCCGATCAGGGCGAGTTTCTTGTGACGGGATTTCATTCAGCGGTATTCCTTGTTTCGGCGCGCAACTGGCGCTTGAGGCGGGCAATGGTGGTTTTTCGATTGCGGACGACCATGATCGGTTCAATCGCCATGATCAGCGCGGTCACGCCGAACGAGCCCCAGACGTAGAAGCCGTAGCCGCCCATGGCGAGAAAGTCGGAGAAACTGTTCCAGTGGATCATTTTTCGTCTCCGGACAGCAGCGCCTTGACCCAGTCGGTATGGCGCTCGCGTTCGAGCATGATGGTGCGCACACGCATCAGGGCGACGGCGATCGAGTACATCCAGAAGCACATGGCCATCAGCAGCATGCCCCACAGCATGGTTTCGGCCATCGACGACTTGGTCAGGTTCACGCTGGAACCCTGGTGCAACGTGTTCCACCACTTCACGGAGAAATAGATGATCGGGATGTTGACCACGCCGACCAGCAGCAGCAGGCCACCCGCCTTGTCGGCGCGGCGTGCATCGTCGATTGCTGCGGTCAACGCCATATAACCGATGTAAAGGAAGAGCAGGATCAGTTCGGATGTCAGCCGCGCATCCCAGACCCACCAGGCGCCCCACATCGGCTTGCCCCACAGGGCGCCGGTCCACAGCGAGAGAAAGGCCATCAGCGCGCCGGTCGGCGCCAGTGCCTGGGCCATCATTCCCGACAGCCGTGTGTTGAAGGCGAGCCCGATGGCGGCCCAGAAGGCCATGACCAGGTAGATGAACATCGACATCCACGATGCAGGAACGTGGATGAAGATGATCCGGTAGCCTTCGCCCTGCTGGAAGTCGGTCGGCGCGACGAGCATGCCGAGATAAAGTCCGGCCAGTCCGAAGATCACCGAAACGGCAGCGAAATAAGGGATCATTGCGCCAGCCAGCGGGTAAAACGTCGCCGGCGAAGCGAAGCGATAGAGATTGAAGCGGTCTTTCATTCGAGGGCGATCTTCAAGGCAGCAGCCGACGCCCAGGGGGCGAAGCCGAGTGAGGCAAAGGTCAGGGCGGCGAGCAGTGACAGATGACCTTCCCCCCCGAGTCCGGTCACCGTCGCATCCACTGCGCCAGCGCCGAATATTAACACCGGGATGTAGAGTGGCAGCACGAGCAGCGACAGCAGCACACCACCGCCGCGCAGCCCGAGGGTCAGCGCCGCGCCGATGGCGCCGATGCCCGACAGCGCCGGGGTGCCGATCAGGATGGCAACGGTCAGGATGATCAGAGCGTCGGCGGAAAGATCGAACTGGACGCCGAGGACCGGCGCGATCAGCGCCAGCGGCAGGCCGGAAACCAGCCAGTGAGCGATCACTTTCCCGGTAACGACCAGCCCGAGAGGGTGCGGGGCGAGCGCCAGTTGCTCCAGTGTGCCGTCGCGATGATCGTCGGCGAACAGGCGCGGTAGCGACAGCATGGTGGCGAGCAGGGCGGCGACCCACAATACGCCGGGGGCGAGCTTTCTCAGCAGGTCGGGTTCCGGGCCGATGCCGAGCGGAAACAGGCTGACCACGATGATGAAGAAAAACAGCGCCGAGACGATGTCCGCCTGCCGTCGCATCGCCAGTTTGAGGTCGCGGCCGATCACTGCGGCGATGATCCTGAACATCAGCGATTTTCCATCAACTGAGCTGCAATTCGCGCACGGTGCCGGCCGGGATGCTGACCAGCTGGTGCGTCGTCATTACCGCCAGACCGCCGCGCTGCAGGTGCGCGGAAATGATGCCGGCCAGCCAGTTGACCGCGCTCACGTCCAGCGCGACAAACGGCTCATCGAGTATCCACAGCGGGCGTTTTTCCTTGACCAGGCGGGCCAGTGCGACGCGGCGTTTCTGTCCTTGCGACAGGTATTTGCAGGCGAGATCTTCGCGCCCGGCAAGGCCGACCTGCTCTAGTGCATCGAGCGCGTCGTCTTCGCCCAGCGCCTCGTCCGCCAGATGCGCGGTGGCCAGCAGGTTCTCCAGCGGGGTCAGTTCTTCCTTGATGGCGTTAAGGTGGCCGAGGTAGCAGAGGTCGCTGCGGAAATCTTCACCGCTTGACTTGATCGGCTGGCCTTTCCAGCGGATTTCGCCGGTTTCCGGCGGGAGCAGGCCGATCAGCATGCGCAGCAGGCTGGTCTTGCCGGAGCCGTTTTTGCCCTGCAGATAGAGCAGTTCTCCGGCTTCCAGCCGAAAACCGAGGCCTGCGAACAGGCGGCGCTCGCCGCGCACGCATTCCAGATTGTCAGCTTCAAGCATCAGGGAAAAAACCGAAGGAAATCAGGCCCAAATTATGAACGCGCAAGTGTACCGGCAGATTGACGATCATCAAACAAATCGGGACGGAAAAACGGGGGCTGTCGCCCCCGTGATGCGTTTTCCCGGGTGATGCGCTACCAGTGGCGTACCTTGCCGGTATCGACATGGACGAACTTGTCGCGCGGATAGAAACCGACGCCGCCGGCGTTCAGCGACATGGCCGCGTCACGCAGGTCGGACAGCGGTACGCCGGGCAAGCGGATATCGATCGCCTTGCCGTGCATGTGCAGGCTCTGGCGGGCGACACCGCCGCCGCGCGTGTTGCGCAGGTTCGAGTTGGTGGCGGCGCAGCGATAGCCCGAGATGACCTGGAACGACTGGTCGCAGCCGAGTTCCTGCTTGACCCGGAACAACAGTTCGAAAAGTTGCGGGTCGATCTTGCCGATTTCGCCGGAGTAATGGTCGCGCAGGAAGCGGTTCAGGGTATCCAGTGCGTCGGGAACGAAGTGGTTGCCGACGGCAAAGACGACCGACAGGCGTTCACCGGTATGGGTGTGATCGAAGTCAAGGCTGCGCGCATTGGGCAGTGCGGCGAGGGCGGGTTTGGCGAAGGGCAGGACGGTACCGGCAACCGCCAGTTTCGCCGCATGGCTGAGAAACATGCGGCGTGAATGCTTGTGCAATTTGTGCATCGTTTCGTATTGGAATATTTTGGCTAACTTTTTGATTATGCGCCAATATTTGTCATATTGGAAGTTATGTTTCCGGCGCTGCGCCGGCGCAGTGCCTCCTCCAGCACCTTGTCCTGCCCGTAGATATCCGGAAAGAAATACACGCGGCCGCCTTCGGCCATGGCCGTGCTGTAGGCAATCACCACCGGCAAGGGTTCCTGCAGGCGCAGGGTGGCGGATTTCCCGCGGGTCATCGCCTGCAGTATGCGCTCTTCGGTCCATTCGGGTTCGGGGGCGAGGACGAACTTGGCCAGCGCGACGGGATCCTCGACCCGGATGCAGCCGTGGCTGAAATCGCGCCGGTCGCGTTTGAATAGTTGCGGCGTCGGGGTGTGGTGCAGGTAGATGTTGTCCTTGTTGGGGAAAATGAACTTGATGTCGCCCAGCGCATTCCTGGCGCTTGGTCGCTGGCGGATGCGCATCTGGCCGCGCTGCACGGCATCGAGATGGCTTTCGGAAAAGCCGCTGACCACCCGCCCGTCGCTGCCGACGAATTCGAAGCCCTGCTGGTCGAAGTAGCCGGGGTCGCGGCGCAGTTTGGGGATGGTTTCGCCCCTGGCAATCGATGGCGGCACATTCCAGTAGGGGCTGAACTCGATCATGCGCATTTCGGCGTCGAACAGCGGGGTGCGCGTCTTGCGCGCGTTGCCGGCAATGACATTCATCGCCGCCCCGACTTCGATCCTGCCGTCGCGGATCTGGTAGGCGCGCAGCTTGAACTCGGGGACGTTGACGACGATCGTGCGCGGGGCGCTCAGCAGTGGTGTCCAGCGCAGCCGCTCGAGTGCCAGTTCGAGCTGGCGCACGCGTGCCGCCGGCGTCACGTTCAGTTGCTCGAAGGTGCCGGCGCCGATGACTCCGTCTGCGGTCAGGCCGTGCCGTTCCTGGAACGAGCGGATGCCGTCGATGAGCGTCCCCTCGTAGCGCGGCGGAGCCGCGGTGTCGGCCGGCAGGTCGCCGAGCAGAATCAGGCGTTGCGTCAGGAGCGGGATTCCGGCGTAGCTCTCGCCGGCCATCAGTTTTTTGCCGGGCAGCGGCGGCAGAGGTGTCTGCCAGGCTGGATCACCGGCCAGTGCGCGGTAGACGGCCAGTGCCGCACGCAGCGTGGCATAAAGCGGCAGCGGCGGCGCCGCACCGGCCGGCGCCTCGGTCAGACGGTTCTCGGCAATGGCTGCCCGCAGGAAGGTGTCCGGGTCAAACCAGCCGGCGGCTGCTGAATTGAAGTTTTCGTCGATCTGGCGCGGATCGACCCGCCCGAAGCGCAGCTCTGCAAGGTAACGTCGCATGGCGGCGCTCAGGGCCTGGTCGAGGCTTGCTATCCGGTCATCCGCGAGGGGGGTGCCACCATTGGCAAGCGCTATGGCATTCCGCAACCGGTCGGCATCGTAGTCCCGCGCATCGAGGCCGTCGGCGGCGGCGTTGCCGAGAATGTCAACGGCCTGATGGGCCGCGACGGTCGGCCGTCCGTCGCCGAACCAGAGCAGATCATTGGCGGCTGCAGCCAGGTTGCTGATGGCGGCGAGGCTGATGACCAGGCAGATTCCAGCCAGTTGCCGCTGACCGGGGCGAGTCGATATCAGGTGAATTTTTGTGGTGGGGCGCATGGAAAGTCGCGGAATTTATATTGTGCATTATGGACTATCGCTAGAATGACTGGGAACCAACGGTGTCGTATGGCTCGGGCGGCATGCGAGACGCGCCTTGCAACGGAAAGTTGATGCACGAAATGTCATTGGCTGAAGGCATCCTTCAGCTTGTCGAGGAAACCGCGCAGCGCGAAGCGGCGCGGCGGGTGAAGACCGTGGTGGTCGAAATCGGGCAGCTGTCTTCGGTGGAGCCGGCCGCGCTCGAATTCTGCTTTACGGCGGTTGCTGCAGGCGGTATCGCGCACACTGCGACGCTGGTGATCATTGATGTTCCGGGTGCCGGAAACTGCATCGACTGCGGGCTGGCGATGCCGATGACCGAGTTTTTCGGTGTGTGCCCGGATTGCGGGAGCCACCGCTTGAGTCCGACCGGCGGGACGGAAATGCGGGTCAGGGAAATCGAAATCGAATAGGAGTCGGACAATGTGCACAGTTTGCGGTTGTGGCGAGGGTGAAACGCATGGCGAAGGGTATGTGCATGTGCATGCGGACGGCACCGTGCATAGCCATGCGCATGAACACGACCATCAGCATCATCAACACGGGCCGGGCAGCGCTCTCGATTTCGGCGCCGGCCCGGCACGCGCCCACGTTCCCGGCATGAGCCAGTCACGCATGGTGCAGATCGAGCAGGACATCCTGGCCAGGAACGACGCTTATGCCGCCGAAAACCGCCGGTATTTCGACGAACGCGGCATCTTCGCGCTGAATCTCGTCTCCGGCCCCGGCGCCGGCAAGACGGCGCTGCTCGTGCGGACCATCGAACTGCTCAAGGGCAGGGTGGCGATCAGTGTCGTCGAAGGCGACCAGCAGACTTCCAACGACGCCGTGCGCATCCGTGCCACCGGCGTACCGGCACTGCAGATCAATACCGGAAAAGGCTGCCATCTCGATGCCCACATGGTCGGCCACGCGCTGGAGCGCCTGAAGCCGGCCCAAGAATCGCTGTTTCTGATCGAGAATGTCGGCAATCTTGTCTGCCCGGCCGCCTTCGCGCTCGGGGAGCATCACAAGGTCGCCATCCTGTCGGTGACCGAGGGCGAGGACAAGCCGCTCAAATACCCGGACATGTTCCGCGCCGCCGCCGTTGTGCTGCTCAACAAGTGCGACCTGCTGCCCTATCTCGAATTCGATGCCGACCTGGCCGAGGCCAACGCGCGGCGGGTCAATCCGGACCTGACCATCTTCCGCGTCTCGGCGACCAGTGGCGAAGGTCTGGGAGCGTGGCTGTCATGGATCGAGTCCAGGCTGGACGTACAACACGGCAAGCGCTTCGACACCGTGGGCGCGCTCAAACGCCGGGTGGCCGAGCTGGAACGTCAACTGGCCGTCAAGTGATCAGGGTGAAAATACCAGTTCCGGCAGAACGACTTCCCAACGCTCGCATTGGCAGCGCGCTTGATATTCAGCCGGGCTATCTTGTCGGCGCCAAACCAGAACGGCGCGGACGCGCGCACTGACGCAGTGGAGACCGGGTGGTGGTGAGAAGCGCCGCGCAAAATGCCCGACCGGGCAACCATTGGCGTTGTCTAGGCGGAAGCCACGACTGTCTGCAACGAGATGCAGGGGGTCGTCCACCTGGAGATGGGCAATAGCGCGATGCTCCCGGCTTGAGGACGGCTTTCTGCCGGCAAACCCCAGGTCAATGTCACCAAGCTCCGGGGTAATGTAGCGTAGTGCCATTGGCCCCGGCTCGGGTAGCCATTGCGTCGGTGGGCGCCTAAACAGGGCGGGATCGTCCGGCAAGCGGTCGATCAAAGGGTTGCCCGGCTGCATGCGGGCCAACGTCAAGGTCTGGCGGGCGCGGGTCATGGCAACGTAGTAGAGCCGCCGGGCGGTATCAGGGTCGTCTTCATAACGTTCCTGCCAGGCGCCGTCGAGCACGAATACGTGGTCAAACTCCAGGCCTTTTGCCCGATGTGCCGTCAGCAGGAGCAGACCATTTTGCCGCTGCCGGGTGGCGCGCCCCCATTCGGCCAGCCAGTCGCGAAAGTAGGCGAGCGAGACTTCGGCGCCTTGCGTATCTTCGGCAAATACGGCGATGGCTTCGTGCAGCACGCCCCACCAGTTGCTGGTTGGCTGATCGGCCAGCCAGGAACGAATGCATCCGGCCTGAATCAGCGCGTTGCGCGACCTGTCTAGACGGGTATCGAGAAAGTCCAGCAGCGCCTGGGTTTCGCGTAGCCGCCACAGGGGCGGGGCTTCCTCATCGGCCATGCTCACAGGAATGCCGGCGCTTTCACAGGCTGCGCGCAGCGGGTCGAGGAATTTCCACTGACGGGCAATGACCGCCGTTTTTGTGAAGTCAAGGCCGAGCGAGGCCAGCCTTTTCAGTTCGGTGAATATGGCGAGCGCCTGTTGCTCCGGATTGTGTCCAACGGGCAGGATTTGCACCCGCCCCTGCACCACGCTGTCGCGCCCCTGCCAATCGCCGCCAGCTAACGACCTTGCGCGGCCGGCATCGATGCGAATCGGGTGTTCCTGCTTCATTCGCGTTAAGGCGCTCGCGATCAGCCGGTTGGAATTTTCTATGATATTTCGTGTCGATCGGTAGTTTTCGACGAGGTACTGGGGTTTGGCCTGGTAATCGCTGGCGAAGCGACGGATGAATTCGACCGAGGCGCCGGCGAAGGCGTAGATGTTCTGATCGTCGTCACCGACGGCAAACAGGTTGAGTCGCCCGTCCTCGTCGCTACGCTTGCGCCCGGCCAGGGCGGAGATCAGGTCGTATTGGCCAGGACCGATATCCTGATATTCGTCCACCAGTATCCAGCGGAAGCCGGCAAGCAGACGGTCACGTTGCTGGTCGGCGTCTTCCGGCGGCAGGCCATTGCCTTCGAGTAGCGCGGTCGCTTCGCTCAGGATGGCCTCGAAATCGCTGTCGTTGCCACCGCGCCGTTCGGCAAAGCTGGCACCGACCAGGCGCATGGCGAGCGCGTGACAGGTCAGTACGGTAACGCCGCGCGCATCATCGCCAAGCAGGTCGGACAGGCGCCGGCGGATTTCCAGCGCGGCATGGCGGTTGTAGGCCAGGGCGAGGATGGCGCGCGGGTTTTCGCGACGGATGCGCACGAGGTAAGCAATGCGATGGACGAGAACCCGCGTCTTGCCCGAGCCGGGACCGGCCAGCACCAGCACATTGGCGTTCTCGCGATCGTCGGCGACGATGGCGCGTTGATGCGGTCGTGCCAGTGTTTCGACAATCTGCTCCCACGATTGAGGTGTCGTTTGCCGATCGAGTTCGGTTTCCCGACCGGGCAGCCAACGCTGGCAGAATTCCTGGCGCGACAGCCGGAAATAATCCATCGCCAGGCGCAGTGCATCGGCCATCTGCTGCACGCCGCGTTCGGCGTACTCGGCCATGATGTGAATCTGGCGCGTCAGTTCGCTGTAATGCATTTGCAGTGGCTGGTAATTGTTTTTCTCGAACTGGAGCTTCCAGTTGCTTTCCAGATGCAGGGTCATGGCTGCGCGAAAAATGGCCAGGCCCTTGTTCAAACGCAGGATTTCCTGCTCGTGCAACCAGAGCAGCGCCCGTTCGACCAGTTTGCGGATATCGGGTGTCTCGGCGGCGAGAAAGGCATCGCCGGTAACGCTCGCGGTCAGTTTGCCGAGTGTGGTTTCGGCCAACAGATCGACGCCGCGCGAACCGCTTGGCAAACTGGACAGCCAGTGGTCGAGCAGCCGGTCGGCCGCGCTGCGTCGGCGCTCGGCGATTTTCTCCAAGGTGCTCCATGGTCGATTGAGTGTGACGTGCAGCATTTCCGGATCAGCGGCACGTTTCAGCGTCAGGCTGCCTTTGCCATCGGGCCCGTCACGCCCGTCACCGGCCAGGCCGGCGAGAATCTGGCGCAGACGCTGCGGCAGGGCCGTGATGTGCCCCTGCTCCTTCAGTTGCTGGGCGAGCAGCCGCAGGTGCAGCGGGTAGCTCTCGCCGACACCGACGTCGGGCGCCGTCTCGCGCAGTGCGCTGATCAGTCCCCGCTCGAGTTGAGCGGCTTCGTCAAAGCGTTTCTTCGAGGCACGTTCGACGCCGACATGGAGGTAAGCGGTCAGCGCCGTGTCGTTGCTGGAAATGCCCAGTTGATCGAGAAGAAACAGCGCCTGGCGCAGACCGTCTGAATCAAAGCCGGTGCTCGCCATCAACTCGTCGGTTGAAATCCCTTCATCAGCCGGCGCGACCATCAGAATCTGAATCAATTCCAGGTATTTTTTCCGGTTGACCGCAGCCGGCAGGCGTGCAGCGAGTTTACGCTCGGCTTCGGCCAGGTCCTTGACGCGTAGCGCCGATGGAAAGATCTGTACGGCGTTTTCCTCGCGGCGTACCAGGCCTGCTTCTTCCAGCCAGGCGACGGCGGTGCGCACCCGCGTGTCGTCGGTCGCCCCGTCGCGCTTGAACTTTCCGTCATCGTCTTCGTCGAGTATTTCCCCCGAGGTGGCAACCACGGCGTCGTCGCGACTCTTTTTGCGCTGCAACTGGCGCAGGGCGCGCAGCACGCTCTGGATGTCGCGGCGCGACAGGCGCGAAGCGGCCGACATGCTGTGCTGGCGTTCCACATCGTCGCCGACGTAAAGCAGCACGCAACGCGCCGCCGAGCGGTCGCGTCCGGCCCGGCCGGCTTCCTGCAGATAGTTTTCGAGCGAGCCGGGAATGTCGGCGTGGACGACCAGACGGACATCCGGTTTGTCGATGCCCATGCCGAAAGCGTTGGTTGCCGCGATGACGCGCAGTTCGCCTTTGATGAAGGCTTTCTGGGTTTCTTTCTTGGTTTCCGGCGGCAGTTTGGCGTGATAGGGGGCGGCGGCCAGGCCCTTTTCGCGCAGAAAGCGGGCGAGTTCCTCTGTCTGCTTGCGCGTCGCACAATAGGCGATGGCACCACCGGCGGTCTCGGGTGGCAGATCGTTCTCGATCAGGCGGGCGACCTGGGCGAATTTTTCGGCCGCCGTCGTCTCGATGACCGCAAATTCGAGGTTGCTGCGATTGGCGCCACCGTCGAAGACGCGTAGCGTGATGCCGAGTTTTTCCCGGAAATGGCCGACGATGTCGGCGACGACCTCCGGCTTGGCGGTCGCGGTCAGGCACTGGATCAGTGGCAATGCTTTTGTGGGGCTGCTCTCGGATGTCTCGCGGATGAAGCGAGCGACGTAGCGGTAGTCAGGGCGGAAATCCTGTCCCCATTTCGACAGGCAGTGTGCTTCATCGAATATCCAGGTACCGATCTCGCGCTGGGCCAGCACCTTGCGTACGCTGCGGTTGCGCAATTGCTCGGGGGCGATGAGCAGGATACCGATATCGCCAAGGCGCACGCGCTCAAGAACATCGGCACGTTCAGGCATGGAGAGCAGGCCGTTGATCGCTGCGCAGCCGTCGATATTCCGCTCGCGCAGTCCCTTGACCTGGTCTTCCATCAGCGCCACCAATGGTGAGATGACGATGGATAGTGCGCCGGTGCGGACAAAACGTGACAGCGCCGGAATCTGATAGCAGAGCGACTTGCCGGTACCGGTTGGCAGGATGCCGAGCGCATGTTCGCCGCGCATCGCCGCCTCGACAATGGCTTGTTGTAGCGGGCGGCCGCTTTCGTCGGCAGGTTCCGGACGAAAGGCATAGGCTTTGCCGAACCACTGTTGCAGTTGCTTCAGGGCGTCATGTTCATGCCGGCACCAGCGGCAGGCCGAGTCGGTGCAGGGCGTGTCACGCAGTTGGCGGACGATTTGCCCGGCTTCGGGGAACTGGTGACGGACCCAGGGCGGCATCACCGAATTGCCGCCGGCGACCGACAGCCAGGCCAGTGCGTAGGCGAGTGGCCACGGCGCATCGGTCGCCGAGTCGATCGTCTTGTCGGCGGCCTGCTGGCAAGCCTTGTTGGTGAGCAGGCGAGCCAGCGCGGCAGTGGCGTCGGCATCGTTGGGCGTCGGCTTGCCGCGGACCACCATGAAAAAACGATTCAGCCCGGAAACGCTGCCGTCACGTGTCGTCAGCCAGTGCCAGGCGAGCAGAAGATCGGGCGATGCTTTTTGCATTGCCTTGAGGCTGACCTCCTGGTCGGCGAAGACCTGAAGTGCCAGTTCGGCGTCGAGCAATGGATTGTTCTTGCGGTTGCCAAGCAGTTGTCCGTCCTGATAGTGCTTGACGAGATGGTGATAGGGGTTTTTCGGGAACGCCAGCGGATTGAGGCGCAGGGTGTCGATGGCCGGCTTGTCGAGCAAACGAAGGTTCGGTTGAATTGCGCGCAATTGCGGCAGATCGAAGGCGATCAGGTTGTGGCCGAGCAGGAAGGCAGCGTGGTCGGCAAGCGTGTCGAGCGCAGCGAGCGCATGGTTCAGGTCGCCCGGCGGATAAGTGCAAGTGTCGCCGGTGTCGCCGCGCAGACCGGCCAACTGATGAAGGCGCCCGCTGTCGCGCCCGACTTCGAGGTCAATGGCCAGGCAATTGGCGCCGCTTTTGACGGGGGCGGCAGCCGGGAACAGTTCAGTTTCTCGGTTCAATCAGGTTCACGGTGGGAAAGATTGCGCAATCGCGTCGGGTTCGCATGGACTTGTCGGGGGTGGTCAAGCCCACCCCGTGGATCGTCATGGAATATTCGTCGTCTGCCAGGTTATACCCGATATGAATTGTAATGCCTTGCCACGGAGGCCGGGAATCCGGTGAAATATGGCATTCATGGCGGCGAAGGGCTTAAGCTTGGAACCCAATCCGGCAACATCATCCCGCTTATCGCCAATGCCTTCCTGTCTTCTTCGCATTCGTGGCCTGGTTCAGGGCGTCGGCTTTCGCCCTTACGTCTGGCGGCTGGCCAACGAACTTGGTCTCAACGGTTGGGTGCGCAACGACGGCGCCGGGGTGAGTGTTGCGGTCAACGGTGAAAAGCTGCCCGAATTCCTCGAGCGGCTGCCCAAAGAGGCGCCGCGTCTGGCGCGCATCGACGCCATCGAGAGCCGAATCCGCCGCGGTTGCCGGTGCAGGCTTCGTGATTCTGGAAAGCGTGGCCGGCGATGTGCGCACCGCCATTGGCCCCGATGCCGCGATCTGCCCCGACTGCATCGCCGACATCTGCGATCCGGCCGGGCGCCGCTGGCGCTACGCCTTCACCACCTGCACGCACTGCGGCCCGCGCTATACCGTCAGCCGGCGCATTCCTTATGACCGTGCGCAGACCAGCCTCGCAGTCTTTCCGCTTTGCCCGCCGTGTCACGCCGAATACACCGCTGTCCCCCAAGAGGACTACCTGCGGGGCGCGGTCAACCGCCGTTTTCATGCCGAAACCACCTGCTGTCCCGATTGCGGCCCGCAACTGCGGCTGCTCGATGCGGCCGGGGCGGCGCTGGCCGGCGATCCGCTGGCCGAAACCTTGCGCCTGCTGTGCGCGGGGGAAATCGTCGCCATCAAGGGGCTGGGCGGTTTTCACCTCGCCTGCGACGCGCGCAATGCGCAAGCGGTGGCCGAACTGCGCCGCCGCAAGCAACGCGAGGAAAAGCCGTTTGCCGTGATGGCGCTGAATGCAGTTTCGTTGCGCGATTTCGCAAGGATCGGAGAGGCCGAGGAAAGCCTGCTGAAAAGCGCCGCCGCGCCCATCGTCCTCTGCCCGAAGGGGAGAGGCGAACTGCCAGATATCGCGCCCGGTCTCGCCTGGCTCGGCGCCATGTTGCCGTCAACACCCTTGCATCTGCTGCTCTGGCACGAAGCGGCCGGTCGTCCCGCCGGCACCGGCTGGCTGGAACAGGGCAGTGAGCTACTGCTGGTGATGACCAGCGCCAACCCGCACGGCGAGCCGCTGGTCATCTGCAACGACGAGGCGTTTGAGCGGCTGGCCGGTATTGCCGATGCCTTTCTGATGCACGACCGCGACATCGTCGTCCGCTGCGACGATTCCGTGGTACGCCCCGGCCCCGCTTTCATCCGCCGCGCCCGCGGCTATGTGCCGGTGCCGATCCCGCTCGCCAATGGCGGACCGAGCGTGCTGGCGCTTGGCGGTTACCTGAAGAACACAGTGTGCGTGTTGAAGGGGCGCGAGGCCTTCCTGTCACAGCACATCGGCGGCCTCGACAACGCGGCGGCAATCGGTTTTCTCGAAGAAACCGTCGATCACCTGCTCGACATTCTCGATGTGAGGCCGGATCTGATCGTCCATGACCTGCATCCGGACTTTCCGTCAACGCAGCTGGCGCTGCGACTGGCCGGCGAATTGGGTGTTCCGGCGCTGGCAGTCGCGCATCATCATGCCCACATTGCCGCGATCTGCGCCGAACATGCCGTCAACGAGCCCGTTGTCGGGTTGGCTATCGACGGCGTCGGCCTCGGCCCGGATGGCGGGCTGTGGGGCGGCGAATTGTTGCGCGTTACCGGCACGAGGTGTGAGCGGCTCGGCCACTTGCAGCCTTTGCGCTTGCCCGGCGGCGAGCGCGCCGCCCGCGAGCCATGGCGGATGGCGGTGTCAGCCCTGAATGGAGCGGGTCTCGGCTACCGGATCGGTGCCTGGCTGAAAAAAACTCACCCGGAACGCGACGCCGGCCCGCTGCTGACCATGCTCGCCCGCGACCTGCATTGCCCACCGACCTCCAGCCTCGGGCGCTGGTTCGATGCGGCGGCCGGGATTCTCGGTTTGCGCGCCGCATCGCGCTACGAAGGTCAGGCGGCGATGGAGCTGGAAGGGTTGGCGGCAGCCGGGGATCCGGTGCCGCCGCTGGCCGGTGGCTGGTGCATGCGCGATGGCGTACTCGATTTCTCGCCCCTGGTGCCCGCGCTGCTCGACTGCGACGATATGGCTTACGGCGCCGCGCTGTTCCATGCCACACTGGCCGCCGGGCTGGCAGAATGGACGCTTGCCGCGGTCGACAGGAAAAAGGGGCAAAAATCGCGGTCGGCGGCGGTTGTGCGATGAATGCCGTGCTGATGTCAGCGCTGCGCCGGCATCTGGAAAGTGTGGGCGTGACGCTGCTCGAAGCCCGGCAGGCGCCGCCCAATGACGGCGGGCTGGCGCTCGGCCAGGGCTGGGTGGCGCGGCGGATGTTCAAGGAGATGTAAATGTGTCTGGCAATTCCCGCACAGGTGGTCGAACTGCGCGAAGGCGACAACGCCGTGGTCGATCTGGCCGGCATCCGCAAGGAGATTTCGCTGTCGCTGGTCGATGATGTCGCGGTCGGCGACTACGTCATCGTCCACGTCGGCTATGCGCTGAACAAGCTCGACCCGGAAGAAGCCGCCAGGACGCTGGCGCTGTTCGCCGAACTCGGTCAGCTGGACGGCGATTCGACGCTTCATTGATGAAATACATCGACGAATTCCGCGACGGCGAAATCGCACAGAAGCTTGCCGCCGCCATCCGCCAGGAAGTGAATCCGGCACGCCGCTACCATTTCATGGAATTCTGCGGCGGCCACACGCATGCCATTTCACGCTACGGCGTCTCCGACCTGCTGCCGGAAAACGTCCGCATGATCCACGGCCCCGGCTGCCCGGTCTGCGTGCTGCCGATCGGCCGCGTCGATCAGGCGATCCGCCTGGCGCTGGAACACGGCGTGATCTTGTGCACCTACGGCGACTGCCTGCGCGTGCCGGCGTCGGACGGCCTGTCGCTGCTGAAAGCGAAGGCGCAGGGTGGCGACATCAGGATGATCTATTCGTGCGCCGATGCCGTGACGCTGGCGAAGCAAAATCCGGAAAAGCCGGTCGTCTTCTTCGCCATCGGCTTCGAGACGACGACGCCTCCGACGGCGGTCGCCATCAAGCAGGCCGCCGCGCTGGGGTTGAAGAACTTTTCCGTGCTCTGCTGTCACGTGCTGACGCCACCAGCGATTGCCAGCATCATGGAGGGCGTCAACGAGCAACTGCAACTCGACGGATTCGTCGGCCCCGCCCACGTTTCGACCATCATCGGTAGCCGGCCCTACGAACCGTTTGCCGCGCAGTATCGCAAGCCGGTGGTCATCGCCGGCTTCGAGCCGCTCGACGTGCTGCTGGCCATCCGCATGCTGATCCGCCAGGTCAACGAAGGCCGCGCCGAGGTCGAAAACGAGTTCGTGCGTGCCGTCGACCGCGACGGCAATCGCAAGGCGCAGGCCTTGATGGATGAAGTCTTCGAACTGCGGGGAAGTTTCGAATGGCGCGGCCTGGGAACGTTGCCGCATTCGGCACGGCGGATTCGCGCGGAATTCGCCGAGTTCGATGCCGAGCGGCGATTCGCGCTTGCCTATCAGCCGGTGGTGGACCACAAGGGTTGCGATTGCGGCGAGATACTGCGCGGCGTCAAACGGCCGCAGGAGTGCAAGCTGTTCGGCACGGTGTGCACGCCGGAAAACCCGATCGGCTCGTGCATGGTTTCTTCCGAAGGTGCCTGTGCCGCCCACTACACCTACGGGCGCTACAAGGATGTCTGAGCCGCGCAAGAACTACGTGCGGCCGCTCGACATCAAACACGGCCGCGTCGACATGGCGCATGGCGCCGGTGGCCGGGCCATGGCGCAACTGATCGACGAGTTGTTCGCCCGCCACCTCGGCAACGAATGGCTGGCCCAGGGCGACGACGGCGCCGTGCTGCCGGCGCCCGGCGCCGGCCGGCTGGTGATGGCCACTGACAGCCACGTGGTGTCGCCGCTGTTCTTTCCCGGCGGCGATATTGGTTGTCTTTCAGTGCACGGCACGATCAACGATGTGGCGGTGATGGGTGCGACGCCGCTGTGGCTATCGGCTGCCTTCATTCTCGAAGAAGGCTTCCCGCTGGCCGATCTGGCGCGCATCGTCGAGAGCATGGCAGCGGCCGCCAAAGCGGCCGGCGTGCCCATCGTCACCGGCGACACCAAGGTGGTCGAGCGCGGCAAGGGCGACGGCGTCTTCATCACGACCACCGGGGTCGGCATCGTGCCGGCGGGGCGCGAACTGTCGGGGTGCCGGGCGCGGCCGGGCGATGTGATACTGGTTTCCGGCACCCTGGGCGACCACGGCATGGCGATCATGGCCGGGCGCGAAAGCCTCGGCTTCGAGTCGCCCATCGTCTCCGACACGGCGGCGCTGCATGGCCTGATCGCCGCCATGCAGGATTGCGGTGCCGAACTTCGGGTGCTGCGCGACCCGACGCGCGGCGGGCTGGCGACGACGCTCAACGAAATCGCTAGGCAATCCGGCGTCGGGATGATGTTGCAGGAAAAGGCGCTGCCGGTCAGTCCCGCGGTCGCGGCAGCCTGCGAATTTCTCGGGCTGGACCCGCTTTATGTTGCCAACGAAGGCAAACTGGTGGCGATCTGCGCGGCAAATGACGCCGAAAGCTTGCTGGCAGCAATGCGCTCACATCCGCTTGGGGCGCGCGCCGCGATCATTGGCGCGGTCCGCGAGGATGCGCACCATTTCGTGCAGATGATTACCGCTTTCGGCGGCAGGCGCGTTGTCGACTGGCTTACGGGCGACCAGTTGCCCCGTATCTGCTGAATCCCTGCGTCAGGTGCGCAGCGCGATCACCAGGCTCTGGACGTCGTCGAGTTCGCCCAGAACGACGGCGCGGGCGTCGTCGATGTCGTCCGCGTTGCGGACGTGAAAAAGCTCCCGCCTGCCGTTCCGGTAACGCACGGCAGCCGTGAATTCGGGCCGGACGGCCGCAGCCAGTGGAGGCAGGCGCGAGGCGGCCTGTTTGCGTTGTCGTTGCATCGATTACCTCTGGTTCGTTTGCTGCATTGCAACACTCTAACCAATAGTAGACTGTCAACAAATAGGGCGAAAGTTATACGTTTATGCGCTTTGACAGGCTGAACGGCGGCACGCCGCGTCAGGCAACGGCTGACAATTCCGGCATGGGCGAAAAAAACCCGATCGGTATGCAAGAATTCGTCCCTATCGTTCTCCCGGGAGGCAGCCATGGACCGTTTCACCATTTCGCTCGACGAGTCGCTGGCCAGTCAATTCGATCAGCTGATCGCCGAGCGTGGCTACAGCAACCGCTCCGAAGCCGTGCGCGACCTGATTCGCGGCGCCATCGAAGGCGACCGCCAGCGGGCGGAGCCGACCGGCTATTGCGTCGCCAACCTTTCCTATGTCTATAACCATCATGAACGCGAACTGGCCGAGCGTCTCACCGGCCTGCAGCACGCCCATCACGACCTGACCGTGGCGGCCATGCATGCCCATCTCGACCATGAAAACTGTCTGGAGTCGGTCGTTCTGCGCGGGGAGACGGCTGCAGTTCGCCGCTTTGCCGAAGGTCTGATGGCCGAACGCGGTGTTCGTCATGGCGCCCTGAATGTGGTCGCGCTCGAAGCGGAGCACGCCCACGCGCACGGTCCGCACGGAAGCACGCACAAACACTATCGTCCCCTGCGCTGACGCTGCGCAATAGTGCGTATGGGCAACTGTGTGCCGGCGTGGCATCATGCGATATGAAAAATTCTAAATCCGTCTTAATTTTGCAATGCCCACACCACTGTCCGACTGGTCGTCCCTGCTGATTCTGACCTTCGTGCTCGGCATGAAGCATGGTTTCGACGCCGATCATCTCGCCACCATCGATGGCCTGACGCGCTTCAACGCCCGCGCACGACCGCGCATGGCGCGCTATTGCGGCATGCTTTTTTCGCTTGGCCACGGGGCCGTGGTCGTGGCCATCGCCCTCGGCATCTCGGTGATTGCCGGCCAGTGGGCGGTACCCGAGTGGTTCGGCACCCTCGGTTCGCTGGTTTCCATTGCCTTCCTGGTCGCCCTCGGCAGCCTGAATCTTGCTGCCGTGGTGCGCGCCGCGCCGCAGGAAATGGTACAGCCGGTGGGCCTGAAGGTGCGGCTCCTTGGCCGCATGGGTGAAGTTTCGCAGCCGCTGCTGGTGGCCGTCGTCGGGGCACTGTTTGCCTTGTCGTTCGATACGCTTTCGCAAGCCGCCTTCTTCGCGCTGACCGCAACGCAGTTCGGCGGCTGGCAGCATGCCCTGGTATTGGGTCTCTTGTTCACACTCGGCATGCTGTTGACCGACGGCATCAACGGTTTGTGGATCGCCCGCCTGATTGCCCGTGCTGACCAGGTGGCGCTGGTCGCGTCGCGCGTCATGGGCCTGGTCGTCTCGGGCGTCAGCCTGCTGGTGGCGGGTTTCGGGGTGGCCAAACTGCTGTCGCCGGCGGTCAACGCCTGGAGCGAGGGCAAGGAATTGATTTTCGGCTTCGCGCTGGTGGCGATTATCGCCACCAGTTTCATCGCGGCAGTTCGCCTGACGCGTCAGCCGGCGACTGTCTGAAGTTTTTTTCGAGTGAGTTGAGCAGGATTGGACGTTGGGGTCTGATCGAATGGCTCCCGGAGGGGACGCATCGTTTCAACGGAGCCCGACGCCCGCAGATAGGTCCAGTAATCCATAATTACGCTTTGCTGCGGACTGACCTTTGGAGTAATCTACGCGGCTTTCCCAACTGCTGAGAGCCGAGGAGAATCCGTGGAAAAGGATCTGCGCGAAGCCGCACTTGAATACCATCGCTGGCCCACCCCGGGCAAAATTTCCGTCCGCCCGACCAAGGGCCTGACCAACCAGCGCGACCTTGCGCTCGCCTACTCGCCCGGTGTCGCCGCCGCCTGTGATGCCATCGTCGAGGATCCGGCCACCGCCGCCGACTACACCTCGCGTGCCAATCTGGTCGGGGTCATCACCAACGGCACCGCTGTTCTCGGCCTCGGCAACATCGGCCCGCTCGCCGCCAAGCCGGTCATGGAGGGCAAGGGCTGCCTGTTCAAGAAATTTGCCGGCATCGATGTGTTCGACATCGAACTGTCAGAGAACGATCCGGACAAGCTGATCGACATGATCGCGGCCATGGAGCCGACGCTCGGCGGCATCAACCTCGAGGACATCAAGGCGCCGGAATGCTTCTACATCGAGGAGAAGCTCAAGGCGCGGATGAACATTCCGGTCTTCCATGATGACCAGCACGGCACCGCGATCATTTCCGGCGCCGCCATGCTGAACGGCCTCAAGGTTGTCGGCAAGAAGATCGACGAGGTCAAGGTCGTCGTCTCCGGCGCCGGCGCCGCCGCCAT
Source organism: uncultured beta proteobacterium (assembly GCA_963815365.1). Classification (GTDB taxonomy): domain Bacteria; phylum Pseudomonadota; class Gammaproteobacteria; order Burkholderiales; family Rhodocyclaceae; genus Azonexus. The sequence continues at coordinate 530,697 of CAWFGN010000006.1, read as the reverse complement.
TTCCTGCGTGAACCTTTGGTGCGATCTCGGCGTCAAGCGCGAGAACATCACCATCTGTGACTCCAAGGGCGTCATCTACGTCGGACGCCCGGGCGGCATGGACCAGACCAAGGCGCGCTACGCCCAGAATACGGAGAAGCGCACGCTGGCCGATGCGATGGTCGGTGCCGACATTTTCCTCGGCCTGTCCGCCGCCGGGGTCGTCAAGCAGGACATGGTCAAGAGCATGGCCGACAAGCCCATGGTCTTCGCGCTGGCCAATCCGACCCCGGAAATCATGCCGGAACTGGTCAAGGAAGTCCGCCCGGACGCGATCATCGCTACCGGCCGCTCCGACTACGTGAACCAGGTCAACAACGTGCTGTGCTTCCCGTTCATTTTCCGCGGTGCCCTCGATGTCGGCGCCACGCGCATTACCGAAGAAATGAAGATGGCCAGCGTGCGTGCCATCGCCGAGCTGGCCGAAGCCGAAGTCACCGATGAAGTGGCCATGGCCTATCCCGGTGCCGACTTGTCCTTCGGTCCGGAATACCTGATTCCCAAGCCCTTCGACCCGCGCCTGATCGTCAAGATCGCGCCGGCAGTCGCCCTGGCCGCCATCGATTCGGGTGTCGCCACCCGGCCGATCACCGACTGGGATGCCTATCGCGCCAAACTGTCCGAGTTCGTCTATCACACCGGCGTCGGCATGCGCGCCATCTTCCAGGCTGCCCGTCAGGCCAAGGGCAAGCGCATCATCTTCGCCGAAGGTGAAGACGAGCGCGTCCTGCGCGCCGCCCAGGTGGTCATCGAAGAGAAATTTGCCCGTCCGATCCTGATCGGTCGCCCGGCGGTCATTGAGCACCGGCTTGAGAAGGCCAAGTTGCGCATCAGGCCGGGTGTCGACTTTGAAGTGGTCAATCCGGAATCCGATGAGCGCTTCCGTGAATGCTGGATGGCCTATCACAAGCTGATGGTCCGCCGCGGCGTGACGCCGGCGATCGCCAAGGAAGCCCTGCGCCGCAAGCCGACGGTGATCGGCTCCATGCTCCTGAAACTGGGTTACGCCGACGGCATGATCTGTGGCATGACCGGTCAGTACAGTCACCATCTCGGCGTGATCAGCCAGATCATTGGCAAGCGCAATGGCGTCAATACGCTGGCTGCGATGAACTACCTGATGTTGCCCGGCCGCTCGCTGTTCATCTGCGATACCCATGTGAACGAAAACCCGAGCGCCGAGGAAATCGCTGAAATGACGCTGATGGCTGCCGAGCAGGTCAAGCGTTTCGGCAGTCACCCGAAGGTGGCGCTGCTGTCGCACTCGAATTTCGGCTCCGGCGGCTCCGAGTCGTCACGCAAGATGAGTGTCGCTGCCGGCCTGGTATCGGCCATGTCGGCCGGCGAACTCGAGGTGGACGGTGAAATGCACGGTGATGCAGCGCTTTCCGAAGACATTCGCCGGGAAGCCAATCCGGAATCGCCGCTCAAGGGCGAAGCCAATCTGCTGGTGATGCCTAACCTCGATGCCGCCAACATTTCGTACAACCTGATCAAGATGACCGGCGGCGAAGGCGTCACCATCGGCCCCATCCTGCTCGGTGTGGCGCGGCCGGTCCATGTCCTGACCTCGACGGCGACGGTGCGTCGTCTGGTCAACATGACTGCTTTGGCCGTGGTCGAATCGATGGAGCGCTGAAGCCGCAGGCTTCCGGGGAACCAATGAAGGCATCGCCGCGGCGATGCCTTTTTATTTCTCGTTGAGCAAGGCCCGGATGTCGGCCGCGATCGGCTCGATCGCTGCGTTCTCGCTGATGGCCAGACGCAGCTGCCCCTTGGCATCGATGACATGTGCACCTGTGCCGTGCTCGATGACCTGGGCGCCACCCTCACCAATCGGCTTCGCGGCATAACTGACCTTCAACTGGCGCGCAAAGTCGGCGATTTGTTGAGGATCTCCCGACAAACCGACGAAATCCGGGTGGAAGCGCCGGACGAAGGCATTAAGACGTTCCGGCGAATCCCATTCCGAATCGACGGAAATGAAAACGACCTGAACGCGCTCGGCATCCCGGGTACGTAGAAAACGGATCAGGGTGGCGTACTTGGACAGCGCCATCTGGCAAGTTTCACCGCAGTTGATATGGCCGAACAGAACGATCACCACCTTGCCACGAAATTCGGCCAGATTTCGCGGTTGACCGTCGGCGCCGACCAGGCTGGCTGTCGGAAAAAACGTCCCGGCAGACAGGTCGGAATTCTGAAAGGTTCGACCCGGAAGGGCCGCAGGCGGCCAGGCCGAAGGCGGCAAGCAGGGCGATAAAGTTGCGTCGAATCACGATGAGAGTCTTTCGAGTAGTTTGCCGTGGATGCCGCCGAAGCCACCATTGCTCATGATCAGGATATGGTCGCCGGGGCGTGCCGCCTGTGCGATGGCCTCGACCAATTGGCCCAGATCGTTCTCCACCCGGGCACGCTCACCCATGGGCGCCAGCGCTGCGTACGCATCCCAGCCGAGATTGCCGGCGTAGCAGAAGGCGCAGTTGACCTCGCTCAGGCTGGCCGGCAGCTGACTTTTCATCGTGCCCAGTTTCATCGTATTCGAGCGCGGCTCAAGCACGGCCAGGATGCGGGCATTGCCGATCTTGCGGCGCAGGCCGGCGACCGTGGTGGAGATCGCGGTCGGGTGATGGGCGAAATCATCATAGATCGTGATGCCGCGCACTTCGCCACGGACTTCCATGCGCCGCTTGACATTGACGAAGCGGGAGAGCGCTTCCAGACCCTTGTCCAGCGGCACGCCGACATGGCGCGCGGCGAGCAGGGCAGCGCAGGCATTGGCGCGGTTGTGCTCGCCGGAGAGCCCCCAGGTTGTGCGTCCGATTTCACCCTGCGCGCCATGCAGGATCAACCCACCGCTGGCATCGTTACCACTCACCCGGTAGCCGGACGGATCGTTGAAGCGTTCGATTGGCGTCCAGCGCCCGCGTTGCAGGACTCGCTCGAGGCTGGCCTCGGCAGCGTTGGAAACGATTAGCCCCGATTGGGGCAGGGTGCGCACCAGGTGATGGAATTGGGTTTCGATGGCTGCAAGATCGGCGAATATGTCGGCATGATCGAATTCAAGGTTGTTCAGGACGACGGTCCGGGGCCGGTAATGGATGAACTTGGAGCGCTTGTCGCAGAACGCAGTGTCGTACTCGTCGGCCTCGATGACGAAGAAGGGGGTGTCGCCGGCCCGGGCAGATACGCCGAAATTGAGCGGCACGCCGCCGATCAGGAAGCCGGGTGCCATCTGGGCATCTTCGAGGATCCACGTCAGCATCGAGGCGGTTGTCGTCTTGCCGTGCGTGCCGGCGACACCCAGCACCCAGCGCCCTTGAAGAATGTTCTCGGCCAACCACTGCGGTCCGGAAACATAGGCCAGTCCTTTGTCGAGAATGGCTTCAAGCAGCGGGTTGCCGCGCGAAATGGCATTGCCGATGACGAAAATGTCCGGCGTGAGTGCCAACTGCTCCCCGTCGAAGCCCTCGATCAGGTCGACGCCAGCGGCCAGCAGCTGGTCGCTCATCGGCGGATAGACATTGGCATCGCAGCCGGTGACGCGGTGACCGGCGGCCACCGCGAGCTGGGCAACGCCGCCCATGAACGTGCCGCAAATACCCAGAATATGAATGTGCATGTCACAGAGACCCGTTAGAATGGGGGCGATTCTACCTTGAACGAGTGACCATGCCCCGCCCTGAACGGCTCCGTCCGTCCGTTGGTGTCCGATCCAGCATCGCCAGCGTTGCCGCCCGCCTGATGGCGGAAGACGGGATCACCGACTATCACCGTGCCAAGAAGAAGGCTGCCCGCCAGCTGGGTTTGCCGGAGCATACGGTCTTTCCCGACAATGCCGAGGTCGAGGCGGAGTTGCGCGCCTACCGCAGCCTCTACCAGGACGAGAACCATGCCGAGATGTTGCTCGCGATGCGCCATACGGCGCTCGACCTGCTCGACCTGCTGGCCGACTACCGGCCCTATCTGACTGGATCGGTGCTCGACGGCACGGCCGGTCCGCACTCGCATATCGATATTCTCCTCTTTGCCGACAGTGCCAAGGAAGTGGAGATTTTCCTGCTCAACCGCGACCTCTCGTTCGAACATGCCGAGGTGCGCAGCGAACGCGTCGAGGCGGTGCTGGTTCTCGAAACGGATACCGTGGATGCCAACCTGATCATCATGCCGCCGGCACTCGAGCGGGTCAGCTTCAAGCACCGCGATGGTCGTCCCCGTGAGCGCATCCGCGGCCCCGCCCTGCGTCAGCTGCTTTCCGGGTAGACTGGACAAAATGCTTCGATTTGCGGCAAACTTGCAGCCATGAAGAAGCAAAAAGCCACTTCCGAGCCAGTCAGCAAGCCGCGCATCCTGGTCGTGCATGGGCCGAATCTCAATCTGCTGGGCACCCGCGAGCCCGAACATTACGGACGGGTTACCCTGGCCGACATCAATATTGGACTGGCCCGCATGGCCGAAGGGGCCGGCGTCGAACTGGAAGCATTCCAGAGCAACCACGAAGGGGCGCTCATCGAGCGCCTGCATGCGGCGCGCGACCAGGGTGTTCGTGCCATCATCATCAATCCGGCCGCCTACACGCATACCAGTGTCGCGCTGCGCGACGCGATCGCGGCGGTGGCGATCCCGTTCATCGAAGTGCATCTGTCGAATGTGCATGCCCGTGAATCATTCCGGCATCACTCCTATTTTTCCGACCTGGCCGTGGGCGTGATCAGCGGCCTGGGGCATGAGGGTTATCTGCTGGCCCTCGAATATCTGCTTAACAAGATCAACATCGAATAGTCCGCCGGTTGCCGGCAGTTTTCGCGTCCACCGGGTGCGAATCAGAATATAAGGGAGTCATCCATGGATCTGCGCAAACTCAAGAAACTTATCGACCTCGTTCAGGAGTCAGGCATTTCCGAACTCGAAGTGACCGAAGGCGAGGAGCGGGTCCGTATCGCCAAGCACTACGGCGCGGTTGCCGCGCCCCTGCAGCACTACGCAGTCCCCGCTGCGCCGCCGGTTGCCGGTGCGGCCCCGGCCGGTACTTCATCGGTCAATCTGGACGACGAGGACGAACTGCCCGAAGGGCACGTCGTCAAGTCGCCGATGGTGGGTACCTTCTACCGTTCTCCGTCGCCCGGTGCCGAGGCCTTTGTCCAGATCGGCCAGTCGGTCAAGGAAGGCGAAACGCTGTGCATCATCGAAGCCATGAAACTGCTGAATGAAATCGAGGCCGATGCATCGGGGGTGGTCAAGGCCATCCTGCGCGACAATGGCGAGCCGGTCGAATTCGGCGAACCGCTGTTCGTGATCGGCTGACCACGCCATGTTCGGGAAAATTCTTATCGCCAACCGGGGCGAAATCGCCTTGCGCGTCCAGCGGGCCTGTCGTGAACTGGGCGTCAAGACCGTGGTGGTGCACTCCGAGGCCGACCGCGAAGCCAAGTACGTCAAACTGGCCGACGAGTCGGTCTGTATCGGCCCGGCACAATCGGCGCTCAGTTACCTGAACATTCCGGCGATCATCTCGGCGGCCGAAGTCACCGACGCCGAGGCCATCCACCCCGGTTACGGCTTTCTTTCCGAGAATGCCGATTTTGCGGAGCGGGTCGAAACTTCAGGTTTCGTCTTCATTGGCCCGCGCGCCGACACCATTCGCCTGATGGGTGACAAGGTTTCGGCCAAGAACGCGATGAAGGAGGCCGGGGTGCCTTGTGTTCCCGGTTCCGACGGCGCATTGCCGGAGGACCCCAAGGAGGTCGTGCGCATGGCGCGCGCCACCGGCTACCCGGTCATCATCAAGGCAGCGGGCGGCGGAGGCGGGCGTGGCATGCGTGTCGTGCATACCGAAGCAGCGCTGGTCAACGCGGTACAGATGACTCGCCAGGAGGCGGGCAGCGCCTTCGGCAATCCCACGGTGTACATGGAAAAATACCTGGAAAATCCGCGGCACGTGGAAATCCAGGTTCTGGCCGACGAATTCCGGAACGCCGTCTACCTCGGCGAGCGCGATTGCTCGATGCAGCGCCGCCACCAGAAGGTGATCGAGGAAGCACCGGCGCCGCACATCCCGGCGCGCCTGATTGCCCGAATTGGCGAACGCTGCGCCGAGGCGTGCCGCAAGATCGGCTACCGCGGAGCGGGAACCTTCGAGTTCCTCTACGAAAATGGCGAGTTCTATTTCATCGAGATGAACACGCGCGTTCAGGTCGAGCACCCAGTCACCGAAATGATCACCGGCGTCGATATCGTCCAGGAGCAGATTCGCGTCGCAGCCGGCGAGAAACTGCGCTATCGCCAGAAAGACATCGTTTTTCGCGGCCATGCCATCGAATGCCGCATTAACGCCGAAGATCCCTTCACGTTCGTGCCTTCTCCCGGCAAGATCAGCTTTTATCACCCGCCGGGCGGCCCGGGCATCCGCGTCGATTCTCATATCTACCAAGGCTATACCGTACCGTCGTACTACGATTCGATGGTCGCCAAGGTTATCGCCTATGGGGACACCCGCGAGCAGGCCATCCGCCGCATGCGGATTGCCCTATCCGAGATGAGCATTCAGGGAATCAAGACCAACATTCCCCTGCATCAGGAGCTGATGCAGGATGCGCGCTTCATCAAGGGCGGCACGAACATCCATTATCTTGAACAGCGACTCGCCGAAAAGGGCGAAGTGAAGCGCTAGGCGATGGGCTGGCAAAGCGTCAGTTTTCTGACCGACGCAGCGCACGCGGAGCCGCTGTGCGATGCCCTGCTCGATGCCGGCGCGCTGGCGGCTAGCGTCGAAGATGCCGATGCCGGGACCGCAGACGAACAGCCGCAGTTCGGCGAGCCGGGCGCGGTCAATTCGCCGGGTTGGGTGCGCTCCCGCGTAGTGGCCTTGCTCGAGCCGGATGCCGATGCGGCTGCCCTGCTGGCTGCGGCCGGTGAACGCATCGGCCTGAAGGCGGTTCCGGCCTTCAGTGTCGAAGCAGTAGCCGAACAGAACTGGGTGCAACTGACGCAGTCGCAATTCGATCCGATCCGCGTTTCCGGGCGCCTGTGGATCGTTCCTTCATGGCACGATGCGCCCGACCCGGCCGCGCTCAACCTGATCCTTGACCCCGGCATGGCCTTCGGCACCGGTTCGCATCCGACCACCCGGCTCTGTCTGGAATGGCTGGAGCGCAACGTGACAGCCGGTTGCCGCGTGCTCGATTACGGCTGCGGGTCGGGCATTCTGGCAATAGCGGCCGCCCGTCTCGGGGCCGGTCATGTCGCAGGCGTCGACATCGACCCGCAGGCGGTCGATGCGGCGCGCGCCAATGCCGAGCGCAATGGCGTCAGCGCCTTGTTTGCCGAATCCGCGCAGCCGGTCGCCGGCGAGTATGATCTGGTGGTGGCCAATATTCTTTCCAATCCGCTGCGCGTCCTGGCGCCGGCCATCTGCGCCCATGTCCGTTCCGGCGGAAGCTTGGCCTTGTCCGGCATTCTGCGCGAACAGGCAGACGAAATCATCAGCATCTACGCCCGCTGGTTGCCCATGCAGGTAGCCGCCGTGCGCGAGGACTGGGTATGCCTGGCCGGTATCAAGCCCTGATGCGTACGCGCTGCCCGGCTTGCCGCACGATTTTCCGTGTCACTTCCGATCAGTTGCGGGCCAAGGCCGGAAAGGTTCGTTGTGGCGGATGCCACGCCCTGTTCAATGCTTTCGACGAACTGCTCCCCGATGAGCCGGCGAGCGCGCCGCAAAGCCCGGATGAACAGCAGGAGGCCGGGACGCACGCCGATATTGATCGGCACGATATCCCAAATTCCGAGCCGAGCCCGAGCCCGAGCCCGAGCCCGAGCCCGAGCCCGAGCCCGAGCCCGACCCGAGCCCGAACCCGAACCCGAACCCGAACCCGAACCCGAACCCGAACCCGAACCCGAACCCGAGCCCGAACCCGAACCCGAACCCGAACCCGAACCCGAACCCGAACCCGAACCCGAACCCGAGCCCGAGCCCGAGCCCGAGCCCCGAACTGCGCACGGAATCCGACGATTCGATTTCGTCAGACGAAATCACGATTTCCGGGACGTCGAGCGCAACAGAAGTCGAGCCGGAACCGTCAGGCGTTGCGCCAGACGAGGCGTCTGCGGAAAGTATCGAGGCGTCGACCCAGGCGGCGCGCGAGGCCGGATTGGTGGCCGCCCGTGAAATGGCGGAAACCCCTGCCTTCAACCGCTGGGCCACCGGGACCCTGGCCGCTGACACGCGGGGTGGGTTCGACAGCGCTGCCTCCCGGCGGCCGCGCTGGCCGTTCGTGCTGGCCATTGTGGCCTTGACGGCCACCCTGGCGGCCCAATTGGGCTATCACTTCCGTAGCGAACTGGTCCGGAACCTGCCGGTGGTCGGAGCGGTGTTTGAGGCGGTCGACGTGAGCGTGCCCCTGTCCCGGCAAAGCGATCTGGTCAGCATCGAGGCGTCCGACCTTCAGGCGGACAAGGCGCGCGGCCTCTTCGTTCTGCAGGCCGTGCTGCACAACCGTGCGGAGTATGCCCAGGCCTGGCCGGCACTCGAATTGACCCTGATCGATGCGAACGATGCGGTCGTTGCGCGCCGGGTCATGGCGGCTGCCGACTATCTGCCGCAAGGCAGCGACCTGACGACATTCCCCGGTGGCGCAGAAGTTCCCGTTCGCCTGTGGATCGACGCCAACGGGCTCGGCGCTGCCGGTTACCGCCTCTATGTTTTCTACCCCTGATGATTCCCCGATGAATACCCTGATCTGCGGTTCGCTTGCTTTCGACAACATCATGGTCTTTCCGGACCGCTTCAAGAACCATATCCTGCCGGAGCAGATCCACATCCTGAACGTCGCCTTCCTGGTGCCGGAAATGCGGCGCGAGTTCGGCGGTTGCGCGGGCAATATCGCCTACAACCTGATGCTGCTCGGCGGCCGCCCGCTGATCATGGCGACCGTCGGCGATGATGCGCCGGCCTACTTCGAGCGGCTGGACCGCCTCGGCTTGCGCCGCGATCACGTGCGGCACATCCCGGGCAGCTTCACTGCGCAGGCCTTCATCACGACCGATCTCGATGACAACCAGATCACTGCCTTTCACCCGGGCTCGATGAGTTTTTCGCACCTGAACAAGGTCGAGCATGCGAGCCAGGTGCGTCTGGGCATCGTCGCCCCGGATGGTCGCGAGGGGATGATGCAGCACGCCCGTGATTTCGCCGCGGCAGGCATTCCCTTTATTTTTGATCCGGGCCAGGGCCTGCCGATGTTCACTGGCGACGAACTGCTCGATTTCATGCGCCTGGCGGATTACGCCTGTTTCAACGACTACGAGGCCAGGCTCCTCAGCGAGCGCACCGGGCACAGCCTGGAGCAACTCGCTGGCGAGGTGACGGCCCTGATTGTCACGCGCGGCGGCGCCGGTTCGGAGATCTATGCCGATGGCAAGCGCCATGAGATTCCCTGCGTCGGTGCCGACCAGCTGGTGGATCCGACCGGCTGTGGCGACGCCTATCGTGCCGGCCTGCTCTACGGCATCGCCAACGACATGGGCTGGGAAACCACCGGCCGCCTGGCCGCGGTCATGGGGGCGATCAAGATCGCCCATCGTGGTGGCCAGAATCACCAGCCGAGTCGCGAGGAAATCGCCGAGCGCTACCGCAACGCGTTCGGCATCCTGCCCTGGTAGATCGTTGAAACAGGGCGGTCAAACTTCCTGCAATGCCGTTGTAATCAGTGTGTACCAGACTTGTTCTCCGTAAGACCACACGGAGAACAACATGGAACACATCCGCAACGAAGCGGCGCCCAGCCGCAGCCCGCGCCACCGCCTGGCGGTCGGCTTTGCCCATGGACAGAGCGAGATTCTCGACGCCCAGCGCCTGCGCTACCGCGTCTTTGCCGGCGAGATGGGCGCCAACCTGCCGAGCCGCACGCCGGGCGTCGATCACGACATTTATGACCCGTATTGCCGGCACCTCATCGTGCGCGAAACGCAGACCGGCGAGATCGTCGGCACTTACCGCATCCTGACGCCGGAAAATGCCCGTCATATCGGCTACTACTCGGAAAATGAATTCGACCTGACCCGCCTGCAGCACCTGCGTTCGCGCCTGGTGGAAATTGGCCGATCGTGCGTCCATCCGGATTACCGCACCGGGGCGACGATCAGCCTGCTCTGGTCCGGGCTGGCCCAGTTCATGGTCGCCAACGGCCATGACTACCTGATTGGCTGCGCCTCGATCAGCATGGCCGATGGCGGGCATGGCGCCGCCAGCTTGTATAATCGGCTCTCCGAACACCTCGGGCCGCAGGAGTACCGGGTTTTTCCGCGTTGTCCGCTGCCGCTCGCCGCGTTGCAGCAGGACCGGCCGGCGTTGACGCCGCCGCTGATCAAGGGCTACCTGCGCGCCGGAGCATGGATCTGCGGTGAACCGGCCTGGGATCCTGATTTCAACACGGCTGACCTGCCGATCCTGATGCCGATGGCCAAGGTGGCACGCCGCTACGCCAAGCATTACCTGGAACCCGCAGACTGAACGAAACCTCTTTATTTCTCCGCCTGTTTCGAATTGTTCGATTGTCCCTGCTGCTGGTCGGCGGGCTCATTATTTCGTTCGTCCTTTTGCCGTTCTTCAACGATGCAGCGCGCCTGCGCTTCCGGGCCGGCTGGTCGGCGACGCTGCTTTCGGCGCTGGGCATCAGGCTCCAGACAGAGCTGACTCATGTTGCTCCCGGTGTCTTGCTGGTGGCCAACCATGTTTCATGGCTGGACATCCTGGTGATCAACGCGGTGCTGCCCGCAGCCTTCGTTTCCAAGGAGGAAATCCGGCACTGGCCGGTTGTCGGCAGCCTGGCCGCGAAAAACGATACCGTTTTCCTGCGCCGTGGCAGCCGCGGGCATGCGCGAATCATCAACGCCCAGATTGCCGAAATCCTGGCCCAGGGCAAGCATGTAGCCGTATTTCCCGAGGGCACGACGACCGATGGCCGGAGCCTGCTGCATTTCCACGCGGCCCTGTTGCAGCCGGCGTTGGCGGCCGGGCGCCCGGTGTTGCCGGTAGCGATTTCCTATTGGGAGCCGGACGGACAGCGCAGTCTTGCGCCGCGCTACGACGGTGATATTTCGCTGGGCCAGTGCACGCGGGCCATTCTCGGGCGTAAACACCTGATTGCCCGGCTGGTGACGACGCCCTTGTGCGGACTGAATGGCGAGGACCGCAAGCAGGTGGCAGCCGAGGCGCGCGAAGCTATCGCTTTGGCGGCCGGGCTTCCGTTGGCGAGCAATCCACCTGAAAAACCCCTCGATCTTCCAGCCGCAATGCCGTCAGATGGCCGCCCCACAGGCAGCCCGAATCCAGCGCCAGCAGATTTGGCGTAATTTTCAGGCCGAGCGCCGACCAGTGGCCGGTGACCAGCACGCTGTCGGAACTCTTCCGGTTCGGCACCTCGAACCATGGCAGGTGGCCGGCCGGGGCCTTGGTCAGCTCCCCCTTGGTCTTGAATTCCATGACGCCTTTGGGCGTGCAGAAACGCATGCGGGTCATTGCGTTGACGATGACGCGCAGACGCGGCCAGCCGGTTAGCTCGTCCGACCAGCCGGCCGGCTCACTACCCCACAACTTGAGGATGAATTTACGGAATTTCGGCCCCTGCAACTGGGCCTCCACCTCGCGCGCCAGCTCGCGGGCACGCGCCGCGGTCCATTGCGGCAGCAGGCCGGCATGCACCAGACAGTATTCGCCCTCGGTGTGGCAGAGCGGCTGGTGGCGCAGCCAGCCCAGCAGTTCGGCGCAATCCGGCGCGTCGAGAATGGGCTGGAGGGTGTCGTCCTTGCCGCGGAATTTGGCGCCGCCTTCGGCGACCATCAGCAGATACAGGTCATGGTTGCCGAGTACGGTCAACGCCGCCGGGCCGAACGACTTGATCAGGCGCAGTGTTTCCAGCGATTGGGGCCCACGATTGACCAGGTCGCCGACCAGCCACAGGCGATCAGTGGCCGGGTCGAAGGCGCAGCGGTCGAGCAGGCGTTGCAGGGAGTCGTAACAGCCCTGGATGTCGCCGATCGCGTAAGTGGCCATTTGCTGCGGTCAACCCGAAAAAGTTGGCAAAATCGCCATCATTCGACCGTCACCGACTTCGCCAGATTCCGCGGCTTGTCCACATCGGTGCCTTTCACCAGCGCCGCATGGTACGAAAGCAACTGCAGCGGGATGACATGCAGGATCGGCGACAGCTCCCCGTAGTGTTCCGGCAGGCGCAGGATATGCACGCCTTCCGAATCAGCTATTTCCGAATCCTTGTCGGCAAACACGTAGAGTTCGCCACCCCGTGCCTGCACTTCCCGGAGATTCGACTTCAGCTTGTCGAGCAACTGATCGTTGGGGGCGATCGAGATCACCGGCATGTCGCTGTCCACCAGCGCCAGCGGGCCGTGCTTGAGTTCGCCGGCCGGGTAGGCTTCGGCGTGGATGTAGGAAATTTCCTTGAGCTTCAGCGCGCCTTCCATGGCGATCGGGTAGTGGCGGCCGCGCCCGAGAAAGAGCGCATGGTGCTTGTCGGCGAAGCGCTGGGCCCAGGCCTTGATCGCGGGTTCGAGTTCGAGCACCTTGTTGACTGCCACCGGCAGATGGCGCAGCTGGTCGAGGTAGGCGCTTTCCTGTTCGGGGCTGAGTTTCTGTCTGACCTTGGCCATGACCAGCGTGAGCAGGAACAGGGCGGCGAGCTGGGTGGTGAAGGCCTTGGTCGAGGCGACGCCGATCTCCGGGCCGGCGCGGGTGATGAAGCGCAGGGCGCATTCGCGGACGATGGCGGATTCGGGGACGTTGCAGATGGCCAGCGTTTTCTGTTGCCCGAGCGACTTGGCATGGCGCAGTGCCGCCAGGGTGTCGGCGGTTTCGCCGGACTGCGAGATGGCGACGATCAGCTGGCTGCGGGTTGGGCACCGAGACGCGGTAGCGGTATTCGCTGGCGATCTCGACGGTGCACGGCACGCCGGCGATGGCTTCGAGCCAGTAGCGGGCGGTGTAGCCGGAGTGGCTGCTGGTGCCGCAGGCGAGGATCAGGATCGAATCGACATCGGCGAGCAGGTTGGCGGCTTCGGCGCCGAAGATGCCGGGCTGGATGCTCTTGCTGCCGCCGACGATTTCCAGGGTGTTGGCCAGCGCTTCGGGCTGCTCGAAGATTTCCTTCTGCATGTAGTGCTGGTAGGTACCGAGTTCGACGGCGGCGGCGGAGAGTTGCGAGACATGCACCGGGCGCTCGACCGGGGTGCCGTCGAGGCGGGTGATCTTGACACTGGATGCGGTCAACTCGGCGATGTCGCCATTTTCCAGATAGACCATGTGGCGCGTGACCTGGAGCAGGGCCGAGGCGTCGGAGGCGGCGTAGTTGCCTTCTTCCCCGAGGCCGAGCAGCAGCGGCGAGCCTTCGCGGGCGACGATGACCTTGCCGGGCTGGGCGTGGTCGATGACGGCGATGGCGTAGGCGCCGACCAGGCGGCGGCAGGCGATCCGGACGGCGGTGAACAGGTCGGGTTCGCTCTTGAGCGTGGCTTCGATCAGGTGGCCGATGCTTTCGGTGTCGGTGTCGGAGGTGAAGACGTAGCCCTGGGCCGATAGCTCGGAGCGCAGGGATTCGTAGTTCTCGATGATGCCGTTGTGGACGACGGCGATGCTGCCGGAGACGTGCGGGTGGGCGTTGCGTTCCGAAGGCACGCCGTGGGTGGCCCAGCGGGTGTGGGCGATGCCGGTGGTGGCGTGGGTGCTGGGCCGAGGCGGCTTCGAGTTCGGCGACGCGGCCGACCGAGCGGATGCGTTCGATGCCGGCAGCGCCGATGACGGCGAGGCCGGCCGAGTCATAGCCGCGGTATTCGAGCTTCTTCAGGCCTTCGACGAGGACGGGGACGATGTTGCTTGTCGGCTGCTGCCGCGACGATGCCGCACATAAGCTAGTCCTTAAACCTTGTAGTAATCGCGATACCACGCGATGAAGCGATTGACGCCTTCCTGGACCGGCGTGCCCGGGACAAAACCGACCCAGTCGTTGAGCAGGTCGGTGTTGGCGTAGGTGGCCGGGACGTCGCCATCCTGCAGCGGCAACAGGCGCTTTTCGGCCTTCTGGCCGAGGGCATTCTCGATGGCGCCGATGAAGTCGAGCAGTTGCACCGGATTGTTGTTGCCAATATTGAAAACGCGGTAAGGCGCATTGCTCGTCGCCGGATCGGCGGAAATTGCGTCATATTCGGCGTTGACCGCGGCATTCGTGTCGAGCACGCGGATGACGCCCTCGACGATGTCGTCGACGTAGGTGAAATCGCGCTGCATGTTGCCGTAGTTGAAGACGTCGATCGGCTCGGCCTTCAAGAATGGCCTTGGTGAACAGGAAGAGCGCCATGTCCGGCCGGCCCCACGGGCCATAGACCGTGAAGAAGCGCAGGCCGGTCGTCGGCAGGCCGTAGAGATGGCTGTAGGTGTGCGCCATCAGCTCGTTGGCCTTCTTGGTCGCGGCGTACAGGCTGACCGGGTGATCGACGCTGTCGTGCTCGGAGAACGGCATCTTGGTGTTGCCGCCATAAACGCTGGAGCTCGACGCATAAACCAGGTGCTGAACCTCGTTGTGCCGGCAGCCTTCGAGAATGTTGGTGAAGCCGACGATATTGCTCTCGATGTAGGCATGCGGATTTTGCAGCGAATAGCGGACACCGGCCTGGGCGGCCAGGTGGATGACCTTGTCGAATTTCTCGTCGGCGAACAGCTTGTCCATGCCGGCGCGGTCGGCCACGTCGAGCTTGACGAAGCGGAAGTTCGAATGGCTGGTCAGGCGCGCCAGCCGGGCTTCCTTGAGACTGACTTCGTAATAGTCGTTGAGGTTGTCGAGGCCGACAACCTGGTCGCCACGCGCCAGCAGGCGCAATGAGGTGGTCATGCCGATAAAGCCGGCGGCGCCGGTCACGAGAATTTTCACGGTTCAGGCCTCTTGCAGGAAAGTCCGGATTTTACCGCAGCGCAGCATCGGAATTCTGGCGCTCCAGCATCTTGGAATATTTGATGAAGCTGTTGAAACAGCCGATGGCAATGTGGATCAGCCCGGGCAGGCCGTCGCGGAAACCCTGCCGGATGAAATAGAACTTGATGAAGCGGACCAGCGGGCTGAAGGCAATGCGCCCGAAGCCCGCCCGCTTGCCGTCGGCCAGCGCCATCTCGGCGGCCAGCGTGGTGTAGCGGTTCTGCTTGGTCAAATAGGCGGCCAGCGATTCGGCCGAGTCGTGCAGCAGGTCGCCGGCCAATACGCCAACGGCGGATTTGGTCTCGACTTTTTCGTGGACCGCGTCAACCGACCAGCGCGCCTGACGGCGGTCGAACAGGCGCAGGCTCCAGTCCGGGTAACCCTCGCCGTGCTTCAGGTAGCGGCCCAGGAAGCGATTGCAGCGTGGGAAGCGGAATGCTGCGGTTGACGGGTTTTGCAGGGCACTTTCGATGGATGCCTGCAACTCGGGCGTCACCCGTTCGTCGGCATCGAGGCACAGCACCCAGTCGTGGCTCGCCGCGTCGACGGCGAACTGCTTTTGCGGCCCGAAGCCCAGCCATTTCTGTTGAATGACCCGGGCCCCGTAACGCTCGGCCAGCGCCTGCGTGCCATCGCTGCTGCCGGAATCGACGACGACGATCTCCTCGGCAAATCGCACGCTTTCAAGGCAGGCATAGAGTTGAGACGCGGCATTGAGCGTGATGATGGCGACGGAGAGCGGCTGGCGCGTGGCGGGCATCTATAATTGCAGCTTCGAAAAGCCGTCATTTTATCTGCCGATGCGCATCCTGCTCGTGAAAACTTCCTCGCTCGGCGACGTAATCCACAATTTACCCGTGGTCAGCGACATCCGGCGGCAGTTTCCCGAGGCCATCGTCGACTGGTGCGTGGAGGAAAGTTTTGCTGCCATCCCGCGCCTGCATCCCGGGGTCGAGGAGGTCATCCCGGTGGCCGTCCGGCGCTGGCGCAAGGCGCTATTCACGGCGCAGACCTGGCAGGAAATCGGCACCTTCCGGGCGCAGATGCGGGGCAATGTCTACGACGCAGTCATCGATACGCAGGGTTTGCTGAAGAGCGCCCTGATCGCGCGCCGGGCGCGCGGACCGCTCTCCGGCTACGCGGCAGATTCGGCGCGCGAGCCTTTGGCCGCGCGCTTTTACGACCGTCGGTTCAGTGTGGCAACAAGCGAACATGCGGTGGCCCGCAATCGCCAACTGGTGGCAGCCGCGCTGGGCTATGTCGTCGAGGGCAATGCGGATTACGGCATCAAGGCCCCGGCCGCCCGCTTCGACTGGCTTACCGTGCAGCCCTATGTCGTCTTCCTGACGGCGACCAGCCGCGACGACAAACTGTGGCAGGAGGCGCACTGGACGACCCTCGGCCGGCATTTGCAGGCACTTGGCTATCGCGCTGTGCTGCCCGCCGGCAACCCGGTGGAGCGCGAACGGGCGGCGCGGCTGGCGGCCGCGATTCCCGGCGCCATCGCCGCCCCGCCGTTGTCGATCACCGAACTGGCTGCGTTGCTCAAAGGCGCGCAGGCCGTTATCGGCGTCGATACCGGCCTGAGCCATCTGGCGGTCGCGCTCGAGACGCCGGTCGTGGCCTTGTATGTTGCAACTGACCCCGGCCTCACCGGTGTCCTCGGCAGCGGCTTTTGCCGCAATCTCGGCGGTCGGGCCCAGATGCCGATGCCCGATGCCGTGTTATTGGCATTGCAGCCGGTGCTCGCCTGATGGCTCGCCTGTTCTACAGCGGTGTCTTCTACCTGATCACCCCGCTGATCCTGCTGCGTCTGCTCTGGCGGGCGCGCAGGCAGCCCGAGTATCTGCAGCATCTTGGCGAGCGCTGGGGGTTTTATCGCACACCGGCGCCGGCAAAGCTCATCTGGCTGCATGCCGTATCGGTCGGCGAAACGCGTGCCGCCCAGCCGCTGATCGAGGCCTTGCAGGTCGCCTGGCCGGAATGCCGCATCCTGCTTACCAGCATGACGCCGACCGGCCGTGCGGCGGGTCGCGAAGTCTATGGCGATCGGGTCATTCAGGCTTATCTGCCTTACGACTACCCGGGTGCGGTCGACCGCTTTTTCCGGCATTTTTCCCCGGCCTTCGGCGTGCTGATGGAAACCGAAATCTGGCCGAACCTGCTGGCCAGTGCGCAGGCGAAGCGGGTGCCGGTGATCCTCGCCAACGCCCGCCTGTCCGAACGCTCGGCGCGTGGATACGGCAGGGCGTCGGCGCTGGCGCGTCCGGCTTTTGCCGCGCTGCGTGCGGTGGCTGCCCAGACATCCGGTGATGCCGAGCGGATAAGTGCGCTGGGGGCGAATGAGGTCGGCGTCTGCGGGAATCTCAAGTTCGACGTGACGCCGTCGCCAGAGAAGATCGTTCTCGGCCACGCTTGGCGGGAGGCGGTCGGCAAACGCCCGGTCTGGCTGGCTGCCAGCACCCGCGAGGGCGAGGAGGAACTGGTGCTCGCCGCCTGGCGTCGGGTGCTCGTGCCGGGTGCGCTGCTGGTGCTGGTGCCGCGCCACCCGCAGCGCTTTGCCGCGGTCGCTGACCTGCTGGCCCGTGAAGGCGTGCCTTGTGTCCGGCGCAGCGAGAGATTTCCGAATGGCGAAACGGCGGTCTGGCTGGGCGACAGCATGGGTGAAATGGCTGCCTATTACACGCTGGCGGACCTCGCCTTCATCGGTGGTAGCCTGTTGCCGCTCGGCGGGCAGAACCTGATCGAGGCAGCGGCCTGCGGCTGCCCGGCCTTGGTCGGTCCGCACACCTTCAATTTCCTGCAGGCGACGGCGGATGCCATCGCTGCCGGGGCGGCGCGGCGGGTCGATGATGTGGACGGGCTCGCCGCGGCAATCAATCGGGCGTTCGGCAATGCGGGTGATCTGGAGGAAATGCGCGCCGCTGCGGGGCGCTTTGCGGCGGCGCATCGCGGCGCTACCGCCAGAACGGTAGGCCTGATCCGCGCGGCGCTTACTGCGGGGTAGCCGTCGGGTCGAGCAGCGCGTTGGCAGCAGCCACGTCGTCCTCGCTCAGGGTGCCGACGGCCGCTTTCAACCTGAGTTGCGACATCAGCGTATCGAGCACCGCCTTGGCCAGGTCGCGGCGGGTAAGGTAGACCTGATTATCGGCGTTCAGCACGTCGATATTGATACGCACGCCGACCTCGAAGCCGAGCCGGTTGGATTCCAGCGACGATTGTGAAGAGATCAGTGCGGCTTTCAGGGCGCGCACCTGGGCCAGTCCGTTGGTGGAGCCAAGATAAAACTGGCGCGCCGCCAGCGCCGAATTCCGCCGTGCAGCCTCAAGGTTGGATTCGGCCGCCGCGCGGTTGGCGCTCGCCTCGCTCTGGCGGGAAACGACCAGACCGCCCTGGAAAATGGGGAGGTTCAACTGGACGCCGATATTCTGGAAATTGGTGTCGAGTTCGCCACCGCCGACCGAGCCGAAGGTGGTCGATTTGCCCTTGTTGGCGACCAGATCAAGTGTCGGGTAGTGCCCGGCACGCTGACGCTCGACTTCACGGCTGGCGATCTCCAGGGCAGCCTTCTGCAACTGGACGTTGATATTGTCGTTTTCGGCGGCTGCTGCCCATTGCTTCATGTCGGCCGGTTGCGGCTGCGGTATGTCGGCATCGCGGCGAAATGGTGCCAGAGGGCCCGGCTCCTTGCCGATGATGGCCTGCAGTGTCCGCAGCCTGACTTCGAGATCGCTTTCGGAAGCGATCTCCTGGGCGGTGGCGAGATCGTAGCGGGCTTGCGCTTCCTGGGAATCGACGATGGTCGCGGTGCCGACCTCAAAATTTTTCTTGGCCGACTCGAGCTGTTGCTCGATCGAGGTCTTGCTGGCGCGCACCGCCTTCAGGTTTTCAATGGCATAGAGCACGTCGAAATACGCCTGGGCGACGCGCAGGATCAGATCCTGTCCGGCCTGCACGAAGTTGGCTTCAGCCTGGGCCACCTGGAACTTCGACTGGTCGTAGGCAACCCAGTTTTGCCAGCGGAACAGCGGCTGGCTGAGGGTGAGCGTGTAGCCATTGCTGTTGAAATGCGGACGGTAAAGCACCGGCCCGCTGCGTTGGTAAATGTCGTTCTCGTTCCATTGCGAGTTGCCGGTGACGCCAAGCGTCGGCAACAGGCCGGCCCGCGCCTGCGGTGTCTTCTCGCGCCCCGCCTCGAGGTTTGAGCGCGCCGCCGCGTAGGCCGGGTCGTTGGCCTGTGCTTCGCGATAGATCTGCATCAGGTCATCTGCCCACAATGGGGATGCGAGCAGGGGGAGGGAGAGCAGAAAGGCAATTCGTTTCATGATTTGCTCAGTAACGGGGCAGGTTGGGGTCTACTTCGTCCGCCCAGGCGTTGACGCCGCCGGTCAGGTTGAACAGGGTCGAATAGCCCTGACGCTCGAGAAACATTGCGGCGTGCATGCTGCGCTGGCCGTGATGGCAGATGACGACAATTTCGTCATCCGGCGCGAGTTCGTTGCAGCGCGCGGGGATCGCCTGCAAGGGAATGTGCAGCGCGCCGGGCAGCTTGCATAGCGCAAACTCCCACGCCTCGCGCACATCCAGCAATACCGGTTTGCGGCGGCTGTCATCGGCCAGCCAGTCGGCCAGCTGGCTGGCGCGAATGTGCTGCATCAGAACGAAAAGCTGGTGGCCGCAGTGAAGCCGTCGAGAGGCTGCACGACGGTCTCGAAGAGGTTGATCGTGTTGTAGGCGCCTTCGGCGCTGCAGGTGATTAGCTGGGCTTCCATCACCGGCGCTTCGCCGACGATTGCGGCAAGCCGGCCGCCGACGCGCAACTGCTTGAGCAGCGCGGAAGGCAGGACAGGCACCGAGCCGGACATGACGATCACGTCGTAAGGGCCGCGCTGTGCCCAGCCGTTGGCGCCGTCGCCGATTTCGATCGTGACATTGGTGACGCCGACGCGTTCCAGATTCTGGCGGGCAATTTCTGCGATTTCGGGACGGGATTCGACGCTGACCACGTACTCGGCGCGCGCCGCCAGCAGGGCGGCCATGTAGCCGCTCCCGGTGCCGATTTCCAGCACTTTGTCGGTCTTGCGGACACCGAGTTCCTGCAACAGTTTGGCCTCGACGCGCGGCGCCAGCATGACCTGGCCGCTGCCGATCGGGATTTCCATGTCGGCGAATGCCAGGTTGCGGTAGGCGGGAGGCACGAAATCCTCGCGCTTGACGACAAACAGCAGGTCGAGAACCTCAGGATCAAGAACGTCCCAGGGGCGGATCTGCTGTTCGATCATGTTGAAGCGTGCTTGCTCGATGTTCATTGTGGGGGCCTCCGCGGGCAAAATAATAGCCGGTATGTCGAATTCGAGAAACCCGGATTATACCCGAGTCGCTTGCAGCCCTTGACGCAGCAAATTCATGTGAATCGCCATGTACTGATGCGGGTTGACTTCCCTGCCCTGGCAGCAGGCCAGCGAGAAGCGCCAGATCAGCAGCATCAGGATCGGTGCGATCACGACATCGATGCAGGTTTCGACTTCCATGCGCCGGAACTCGCCGCTGGCCATGCCGCGCTCAAGTGCCGCGCCGACCAGTGCCCGTCCGCGTAGAATCACGTTTTCGTAATAGAACTGCGCAACCTCCGGGAAGTTGCGTGCTTCCGCCACCATCAGCTTGGGGATGCCGGCGAATTCAGTGTCGCCGACCCGCGTCCACCAATTCACGAGCAATCGCTCCAGCAGGTCGAAAGCACCGCCTTCGTGCTGCGCGGCAATCGCCTCGCCCTCGATCACAACGGGGACGATGCCTTCCTGGATGGCTGCCTTGAACAACGCTTCCTTGCTCGCGAAGTACAGGTACAACGTGCCCTTGGAAACGCCGGCCCGGGCCGCGACGTCTTCCAGCCGGGTCGCCGCGAACCCCTTTTCAACGAACAAGCCGAGCGCCGCGGCCATCAATTCGGATGGGCGCGCCTCCTTGCGGCGTTTTCTCGGCGGGGGTTTGGCTGGCATGGGTAACTTAATGACTGATCGGTCATTAAGTTACCACCGAGGCGGGAACGGGGTCAAGATGCCGCCCCACTTCTTCCGAACCGGCAAGAACCTGGAGGTTTCCGCATGGACGCCGCGATTCCTTGCATTTCGCCAGTCTTTCCAGTAACTTGCAGCCACTTGTTAGGGGTGTCTGCCGTCCGGTGGACTGAGAAAATACCCTTTGAACCTGACCGGGTCATGCCGTCGTAGGGAAACGAACTCTGCTGTTGGAACCAGATCGCTCCTTGCCCGTCTCATCCCGATGTACCCCCGCATGGAGCTCCAATGAACGCCAAAGACACCTTCCTCGCCGCCAACGCCCACGTTGACGAGGCCGCAGTCCAGCCGCTGCCCAATTCCCGCAAGGTTTATATCGAAGGTTCCCGTCCGGACATCCGCGTCCCGATGCGCGAAATCTCGCAGGACGACACGCCGACCGCCTTCGGTGGCGAAAAGAACCCGCCGATCTACGTTTACGACTGTTCCGGCCCCTACTCCGACCCGGCCGCCAAAATCGACATCCGCTCTGGCCTGCCCGCCCTGCGCGCCGGCTGGATCGCCGAACGTGGCGACGTCGAGGAACTGTCCGACCTGAGCTCCGAATTCGGCCGCAAGCGGGCCACCGACAAGTCCCTCGACGAACTGCGCTTCCCCGGCCTGCACCGCAAGCCGCTGCGCGCCAAGGCCGGCAAGAACGTCAGCCAGATGCACTACGCCCGCCAAGGCATCATCACCCCCGAGATGGAATACGTCGCCATCCGCGAAAACAACAACCGCCGCGCCTACATCGAATCGCTACGGTCAACCGGAAAAATGGGCGAAAAAATGGCTGCCCTGCTCTGCCGCCAGCACCCCGGCCAGAACTTCGGCGCCAGCATCCCGGAAGAAATCACCCCGGAATTCGTGCGCAGCGAAATCGCCCGCGGCCGCGCCATCATCCCGAACAACATCAACCACCCGGAAAGCGAGCCGATGATCATCGGCCGCAACTTCCTCACCAAGATCAACGCCAACATCGGCAACTCGGCGCTCGGCTCGTCCATTCAGGAAGAAGTCGAGAAAATGACCTGGTCGATCCGCTGGGGCGGCGACACGGTGATGGACCTGTCCACCGGCAAGAACATCCACGAAACGCGTGAATGGATCATCCGCAACAGCCCGGTCGCCATCGGCACCGTGCCGATCTATCAGGCGCTGGAAAAGGTCAACGGCAAGGCCGAAGACCTGACCTGGGAAATCTTCCGCGACACGCTGATCGAACAGGCCGAACAAGGCGTCGACTACTTCACCATCCACGCCGGCGTGCTGCTGCGCTACGTGCCGCTGACCGCCAACCGGATGACCGGCATCGTCAGCCGCGGCGGCTCGATCATGGCCAAGTGGTGTCTGGCCCACCACAAGGAAAGCTTCCTCTACACGCACTTCGAGGAAATCTGCGAAATCATGAAGGCCTACGACGTCGCCTTCAGCCTCGGCGACGGCCTGCGTCCCGGCTCGATCTACGACGCCAACGACGAAGCCCAGCTCGGCGAACTCAAGACCCTCGGCGAACTGACCCAGATCGCCTGGAAGCACGACGTGCAGGTCATGATCGAAGGCCCCGGCCATGTGCCCATGCACATGATCAAGGAGAACATGGACCTGCAGCTCGAATACTGCGACGAAGCCCCGTTCTACACCCTCGGCCCGCTGACCACCGACATCGCGCCGGGCTACGACCACATCACCAGCGGCATCGGCGCCGCGATGATCGGCTGGTACGGCACCGCCATGCTCTGCTACGTCACGCCGAAAGAACACCTCGGCCTGCCCGACAAGGACGACGTCAAGACCGGCATCATCACCTACAAGCTCGCCGCCCACGCCGCCGACCTCGCCAAGGGCCACCCCGGCGCGCAGATCCGCGACAACGCCCTGTCCAAGGCGCGCTTCGAGTTCCGCTGGGACGACCAGTTCAACCTCGGCCTCGACCCGGACAAGGCGCGCGAATTCCACGACGAAACCCTGCCCAAGGAATCCGCCAAGGTCGCCCACTTCTGCTCAATGTGCGGCCCGCACTTCTGCTCGATGAAGATCACGCAGGAAGTACGGGAGTTTGCGGCGCAGCAAGGGCTGGATGAAGCGGCGGCGCTGGAGAAGGGGATGGAAGTGAAGTCGGTGGAGTTCGTGAAGGCCGGGGCTGAGGTTTATAGCAAGGTCTGATGCGGTCAACGCCAAAAAACAGGCAAAAAGGCGGCTGAAATGGCCGCCTTTTTCTTTGCTGGTTTCAGGGGGTTCCGTATGATCCAGGCATCATGATCAACGCCTCCTATTTCAACGCGAGTATTGCGGAATTCCTGGTTGCCAATGATGACGAGATACTCGGTGCGCTGACCCGTCGCCACGGGTTCAGTCTTGAACATCAGCAAAAGCACGCTTGGCAGGCACAGATCAGCATCTTGAAAGAGGTGCTGCCTGCTGATCTGGAAGGGCAGATCTTTTTCGAGTTTTCTATACCGCGAATGGGCAAGCGTGCGGACCTTGTTCTTATTGTCGGTAGCGTGATTTTTGTTATTGAGTTCAAGATCGGGGCGCACCACTTTGAGAGCTCAGGCATAGAACAAGTGCATGACTATGCGCTTGATCTGAAGAATTTTCATTTGGGTAGCCATCGGCAGCCTATCGTTCCTGTTCTCGTGTGCACAAACGTCAAGCCCCATGCACTACCCTTGCTTGACTGGGCGGACGACGGTGTTGCTGTGCCGATTGGCGTGAGTCCCGCCAATTTGTTGTCGCTCATCCATGAAGGTGTGCTTGAGCAGGCCGAAGTAATGCCGATAGATTCGCAGGAGTGGGCTGTTTCAGGCTATCAGCCTACGCCGACCATAATTGAGGCAGCCTTGGCGCTTTACTGGAACCACGACGTGCAGGAGATCGCTCGTTCGGATGCCAGTGCGCAGAACCTTGGCCGGACATCGGACTGCATAGCAGCCATCATCGAAGACGCCAAGCTGACTCGACGGAAGGCAATCTGTTTCGTGACTGGCGTTCCCGGGGCCGGAAAAACGCTGGCCGGGCTCAATATCGCGACAGCCCGGGCTGATGAGCATGCCGACGAACATGCCGTGTTTTTGTCTGGCAATGGCCCCTTGGTTGATGTCCTGCGCGAGGCTCTTGCTCGGGATCAGGCGGTGCGGGAGGGGATTTCAAAGAAAGATGCACATCGCAAGGTGGCGAGCTTCGTTCAGAATATTCATCATTTTCGCGACGATGCGTTGAAGGGGAGTGCTCCGCCTGTCGAGCGCGTTGTTGTTTTCGACGAAGCCCAGCGGGCCTGGAGTCGCGAGCAGGCCAGCAAGTTCATGCAACAGAAGCGCGGGCATTTGAATTTCGACATGTCCGAGCCGGCATTCCTGATCAGCGTGATGGATCGCCATGAGGATTGGTGCGTCATCGTGTGTCTGGTCGGTGGCGGGCAGGAAATCAACACTGGCGAGGCTGGGCTGAGCGAGTGGCTGATTGTCCTGAACGGACAGTTTCCCGATTGGCAGGTGCATGTATCGCCGCGCGTCGAGGATTCGGACTACCTTTGGACGGAAGAGGCTGGGCGAGTGCTCAAGGAGGCTCGCGTCCAACGGGACGAGGCGCTCCATCTGGCTGTTTCGCTACGATCATTTCGGGCTGAGGCGCTGTCCGATTTCGTCGGGCATGTTGTTGAAAATCGGCCTGAGCTTGCCCAAACGGCCTATGCGGCAATTGCTGAAAGGTATCCGATTGTTCTGGTGCGCGATCTCGAGTTGGCCCGCAATTGGGTACGGCAACAGGCGCGAGGCAGCGAACGATATGGGCTGCTTGCCTCGTCTGGCGGGTATCGGCTCCGCCCGGAAAGCATCTGGGTCAAAGCGAAAATTGATGCGCCAGTGTGGTTCCTGAATGAGCGCACTGACGTACGCTCATCTTTCTACCTCGAAGAAGTCGCAACCGAGTTCGATGTGCAAGGGCTTGAACTGGACTGGGCGGCCGTCTGCTGGGATGCGGATCTTCGCCACGACAACGGCGAGTGGCGGCACTTCAGTTTTCGCGGCACTGCCTGGATGCGCATGAACGCGGTTGAGCGGCAGACCTCTTGAAGAACGCCTATCGGGTTCTGCTTACCCATGCGCGGCAAGGTATGGTGATCTTTATCCCCCGCGGGGATGCCGCTGATCCGACTCGCCAACCGGCGTTCTATGACCGAACCTTCGAGCACCTGCTCAGCTGCGGGTTGCGAGAACTCAAGGGCTGAGGCTTGACTCAAGCCGTTGGTCGTCACAGATACTTACTGGATTTACTTTCATTTACAGGTCGCTAACTGCGCTTAACCCAGCCCGGGGAGAGTATTCGTCCTGTCGCTCGCCCCGCTCGGGGCAGCCAATCGGATTGAAAGGAAATAAAACATGAAGGCTATTTCTCAAGGCAACATCAAGCGCTTTATCGTCGCTGCCGGTGTCGCGCTGGCGGTTCCGCTGACCGCCGTGGCGTTTCAGGGCCATCCCGGTGGTCACCACGGTTGCGGGGGCTTCGCGGGGCACGGCGGTCCGGGCATGATGGGTGGCGAGATGATGCCGCCGCATCTGCGCGGCCTGAATCTGACCGAAGCACAGCGCGACAAGATTTTCGAGATCATGCATGCCCAGGCGCCGGCGATGCGCGACAAGGCCAAGGCCTTGCGCAATGCGGAAGACGACTTGCGCGCGCTGACGGCGGCAGCTGATTACAGCGATGCCAAGGCCAAGTCGCTGGCTGACGCCGGTGCGAAGGCGATGTCGGAAATGACGCTGGCGCGGGCCAAGGCCGAGCGGCAGGTGTTCGAGGTGCTGACCCCGGAGCAGCGCAAGCAACTGGCCGAAATGAAGGCGGCCGGCGAACCGGGGCGTGGTCGTGGCGACGGGCCGCGCGGCATGGGCGGCGAAGGCCGCATGGCGCCGCCGGCGCGCTGATTCGGCACGTTATTTAGAATATCTCCCCCTTGCCGGGGCCGTTCATTCGGCCCCGGCTTTTTTCCATTCCTGTGGCTCGGCTATGATCGGCGTGTCGAAGCGAACTGGTGAATGATGACTAACCCTGCCCGTATCCTGCTGGTAGACGACGATGTCGAGCTGGCCGGCATGCTGCGCGACTATCTGTTGCGCGATGGTTTCGAGGTGCTGGCCGTACCGGATGGCGAATCCGGCGTTGCCGAGGCCTTGTCCGGAAATTTTGCGCTGGTCGTGCTCGACGTGATGATGCCGGGCATCGGCGGCATCGAGGCCTTGCGCCGGATTCGTGCGGCCAGCACCGTGCCGGTGCTGATGCTGACGGCGCGCGGCGACGATCTCGATCGCATCGTCGGCCTCGAACTGGGCGCCGACGACTATGTGCCCAAACCCTGCATGCCGCGCGAGCTGGCGGCGCGCTTGCGCGCCATACTGCGGCGCAGCCAGCAGGGCGGCGAACTGGCGGCTCAGGCGCCGCTGGTCGTCGGCCCGCTGAAGGTGATGCCGGCGCAGCGGCGGGTCGAGTGGGATGGTGAGGCCGTCGAGCTGACGAGTACCGAATTCAATCTTCTCGAGGTGCTGGCGCGCAATGCCGGGCGCCCGGTCAGCAAGGCGGAATTGTCGGAACAGGCGCTCGGCCGGCCGCTGGTGCGTTTTGACCGCAGCATCGACGTCCATCTGTCGAGCATCCGCCACAAGCTGGGGCAGTTGCCCGGCGGACGTTCGTGCATCCAGACGGTTTATCGTCAGGGCTACCAGTTGATCCGGGAGTGATATGGGCCGCCTTTTCTGGAAATTCTTCCTTTTCATCTGGCTGGTACAAATGGCGGGTATCGTCGGCGTCGGCACTTATTTCTGGTTCGAGCGCCAGCAGGTCGAAACGCCTGGTGCCGAAGCGCCGTCGTTCGCGATGCGGCCGGGCGGCGCCGAGCATTTGCCAGCCCCGCACCGGCGCCCGCATCACCCGCGGCCGCCGGTGGTGCCGATGCTCAGCGCGCTGATCGTCAGCTTGGTCAGCGCCTTTGCGCTGGCGTGGTATTTCGCCAAGCCGATTCGCCATCTGCGGCGCGCCTTCGATGCCGCCGCCGGGGGCGACCTCGGTGTGCGCGTGGGGGCCAGCATGGGCGGCCGGCGCGATGAACTCGCCGACCTCGGGCGCGATTTCGATCACATGACGGAACGCCTCGGCCATCTGGTCGAGGGGCAGAAGCGTTTGCTGCACGACGTTTCCCACGAGATGCGTTCGCCGCTGGCGCGCCTGCAGGCGGCAATCGGTCTGGCGCGCCAGCAACCCGAGCATCTCGACAAGACGCTGGAACGCATCGAGCGCGAGGGTGAGCGGCTCGATGCGCTGATCGACGAATTGCTGACGCTTTCGCGCCTTGAGGCCGGCGTGGCCGGTGCAGTCGAGGCGGTCGACATGCAGGAACTGCTGGAAACGATCGTCGACGATGCCCGTTTCGAAGGGGCGGCCCGGCAGGTCGGCGTCGAGCTTTTGGCCGCCGCGTTGCCCGAGGTGCGCGCCAATCCTGAACTGCTGCATCGCGCCATCGAGAATGTCGTGCGCAATGCGCTGCATCATTCTCCTGCGGGCGGTGTGGTGCGCATTGCGGCCGAGGTGACGGGGGGTCGCCTGCTCTTGCGCGTCAGCGATCAGGGCCCGGGGGTTCCGGAAGACGCGCTGGATGACATTTTCCGTCCGTTCTTCCGCGGTGCCGGCCAGACGTCGGGCGGTGGCTATGGCCTCGGGCTGGCGATCAGCGAAAGGGTGATTGCTGCGGTCAACGGTCAAATTCGGGCAAGAAACGCGCCGTCCGGCGGCTTGGTGGTCGAGATCGATCTGCTCGTCTGAACTGCTTCATTCCGGGTTTTACCCGGATTAACATTTCCCTGACACCGTCTTACATGGCGCCACCCGACAATGGCGCCATGACTTCAAGACATACCGAGCGCACTCGCTTAGCGGCTTTGGGTCTGATGATCGCGTTGCTTGGCGGCTGTGCTGCTTTGCCCTCGGTGGGGCCGGACTACCAAACGCCCGACACCCCAATGCCCGCCGCGTGGCAAGCCGGCGCGCCGGATGCCGGCCAGCGCCAAGACCTGGCCCAATGGTGGCAACAACTCGACGACCCCCTGCTCGCCTACCTGATCGACGAAGCCTTGAGCCGCAGCCTCGAACTCAAGACGGCTCAGGCGCGTTTGCGACAAGCGCGGGCAAGCCGGAACCAGGCGGCAGGCGGTTATTTCCCGAGCGTTGCAGCATCGGCCGGGGCCAGCAGCAACCGCCAGGCGGAGGTGATCAACCCGAGCTATGTCGGGACGACCTACTCCGCCGGCTTCGATGCCGTCTGGGAGATCGACCTGTTCGGTGGCGTCCGCCGCGGCGTTGAGGCGGCGACTGCCGATCAGGCGGCGAGCGCGGCCAGCCTGAACGGCATCCGCGTCTCGCTGGTGGCCGAAGTGGCCTTGAATTACGTCGAGTTGCGTGGCTACCAGAGTCGGCTGGCGATTGCGGCTGAAAATCTGGCCAGCCAGGGCGAGACCTTGCAAATCGTCGAATGGCGCAATCAGGCCGGGCTGGCGAGCAGCGTCGATGTCGAGCAGGCGCGCGCCAATCATGAGCAGACACGGGCGACGATTCCCGATCTGGAGATCGGCCTCTACCAGGCAGAAAACCGCCTGGCCGTGCTGCTCGGCCGTCACCCTGGCGCGCTCCGCAATGAACTGGCGGCAGTCAAGCCGCTACCGGTCGTCGCTGCCGGCATCGCGACTGGCATTCCGGTTGACATCCTGCGCCAGCGGCCGGATCTGATCGCTGCCGAACGCACATTGGCGGCGGAAACGGCACGGGTCGGCCAGAAGGTCGCGGCGCGCTATCCGGCCCTGTCGTTAAGCGGTTCTTTCGGCTGGGAGGCTTTTTCTTTCGGCGCGCTGAGCGGCTCCGGCGCCGTCGCCAGCGCGCTGGCCGGGTCGCTGGCGACCACGGTGTTCGACGGCGGCCGCTTGCGCAGCGCGGTGGAGATCCAGAGTGCGGTGCAGGAACAGGCGCTGATTGCCTACGAAAGCGCCATTTTGACGGCGCTGGAGGAGGTTGAAAATGCTCTCAAGGCGTACGCGGCATCGCGCGACCGGCTGGATGCAAGGCAGGCGGCGACGCTTGCCGCACGCAGCGCGGCGCAACTTGGTCAGCAACAGTATGAATCCGGCTTGACCGATTTCCAGAAGGTGCTGGATACCCAGCGCACCCGCCTGACGGCGGAAGACAACCTGTTGACGGCCCAGTTGACGGTGCTGACCAGCCTGATCAAACTCTACAAGGCGCTCGGCGGCGGCTGGGAACAGCCCGTCGCGGCGCCAACCCCTGCGGAGGGCAAGACCTCGTGACCCAGATTCCCAATAGTTGCGCCGCTTCCACCGATTCCACCGACTCCCTGCTGGGTTTGCTGAATGCCGCGCCGAAAGGGAGCTTCGGCGGCGCCCGGCGGCGCTGGTGGCTGCTCGGCGGCAGTGGCGGCGCACTGCTGGTCGGCCTCGCATTGCTTTTCGGGGGTGGCAATGGCACCGCTGGCAAGTACGTGACCGAGGATGTGGTGATCGGCGAACTGCTGATTACCGCGTCGGCCAGCGGCACCTTGCAGCCGACCAAGTCGGTCGACGTCGGCAGCGAATTGTCCGGCACCCTGGCCAGCGTGCTGGTGCAGGAAAACGACCACGTCGCCAAGGGCCAGTTGTTGGCCCAACTCGATACCGCCAAGCTCAAGGACACCGTGGCCAAATCGCAGGCGGCGGTGGCCTCTGCCGAAGCATCGGTGGCGCAGGCGGCGACAACGGTGGCCGAGTCGCACGCGGCACTCGCCCGCATGCGGCAGGTGGCGACGCTTTCCGGTGGCAAGGTGCCGGCCAAGACCGAGCTGGAGACTGCCGAGGCCAGCGCCCAACGCGCCCTCGCAAACGCCACCAGCGCCCGGGCCGATGTCGTGCAGGCACGGGCGACGCTGAAAACCGACGAAACCAACCTGGCCAAGGCGACCATTCGTTCCCCAGTCGACGGCGTCGTGCTGTCGCGAAAGGTGGAGCCGGGCCAGACGGTGGCGGCGACGATGACGACCCCGGTACTCTTTGTGCTGGCCGAGGATTTGTCCAAGATGGAGTTGCAGGTGAAGGTCGATGAGGCCGATGTCGGCAATGTGAAAATCGGCCAGAAAGCGGCGTTTACCGTATCCGCCTGGCCGGGCCGCAAGTTTCCGGCGAGCATCCAGCGCGTCGGCCTTGGTTCGACGACGACCGACAACGTGGTGACTTACAAGACCATTCTGCAAGTGAATAACGACGATCTGGCGCTGCGCCCCGGCATGACGGCGACCGCTTCCATCGTCACCGCCAGCCGCGACAACGTGCTGCTGGTACCCAACGCGGCGCTGCGTTTCACGCCGCCGACGGCTGATGCCCAGACCAAAAGTCGCGGGCTGGTCGCCCGGCTGATGCCGGGGCCGCCGCCGCTGACAAAAACCCGCCCGGCCGCGGCGGCCGATAGTGCGGCGCCGCAGGTCTGGATCAAGGGTGAAAGCGGGCCGCAGCCGGTAGTGATCAAGACCGGCGTCAGCGATGGCCGCCATACCGAGGTGCTGGACGGCGACTTGAAGGCTGGCATGGCGGTGATTACCGATTATCAGGAGGCGAAGAAGTGACTTCGCAGGAGGCGCCGCTGATCGTGCTGCGCAGCATCACCAAGACTTACGGCCAGGGTCAGGCGGCATTTCAGGCCTTGAGCGGTGTCGACCTGGAGATTCACCGCGGCGAATTTGTCGCCGTGATGGGGCCCAGCGGTTCCGGCAAGTCGACCGCGATGAACCTGCTCGGCTGCCTCGATACGCCGACTTCCGGCGAATACCTGTTTCGCGGGATTCATGTCGAGCGTCTCGACCGCAACCAGCGCGCCTTGTTGCGCCGCAACTGCCTGGGCTTTGTCTTTCAGGGCTTCAACTTGCTGGCGCGGACTTCGGCGCTGGAAAATGTCGAGCTGCCCCTGCTCTATCGCGGCGAACAAGTGGCCGCCCGGCACGCTGCCGCCAAGGCCGCGCTCGCCCGTGTCGGGCTGGCCGGCTGGGAGACGCACACCCCGGCCGAGCTCTCGGGCGGCCAGCAACAGCGTGTCGCCATTGCCCGCGCCATCGTCACCAGCCCGCTGGTGCTGCTGGCCGACGAGCCGACCGGCAATCTCGACAGCAAACGCAGCCACGAAATCATGGATCTGCTGGTGAAGCTGAATGGCGAGCAGGGCATTACGGTGATCATGGTCACCCACGAGCCGGATATGGCGGCCTATGCGCGGCGCATCGTGCATTTCGTCGATGGCGAAGTGGCGCAGGATGAAATCCAGGTGGCGGCGAGATGCTCCTGAACGCCCTGCTGCTGGCTCTGCGCGAGATTCGCCGCAACCTGATGCGCTCCTTCCTCACCGTCCTCGGCATTGTCATCGGCGTCGCGGCGGTGATTACCATGGTGACGCTGGGCAACGGCGCGACGCAGATGGTCGCCGACCAGATTTCCAGCCTCGGCAGCAACCTGCTGATGGTCATGCCGGGGCAGCGCCTCGGGCCGGGGCGCGACAGCGCCGGTGCGCCGAAATTCAAGATCGCCGATGTCGAGGCTATCGAGCAGCAGGTCAATGGCTTGCTGGCCGTGGCACCAGTGGTCGGCAGCTCGGTGACGCTGGTCGCCGGCACGCAGAACTGGTCGTCCACGGTCAACGGTACGATCAATGCCTATCTCATTACTGGCAACTGGAAGCTGGCCGCCGGCCGGCAATTCAGCGACGACGAGGAACGCGCCGGCAAGGCCGTTTGCATCATCGGCAATACGGTCAAGAAGGAATTGTTCGGCGGCCAGAGTCCGCTCGGCAACAGCATCCGGGTCAAGGCCTTCGACTGCGAAGTGATCGGCGTGCTGGCCGCCAAGGGGCAGGGCGGCATGGGCCAGGATCAGGACGATACCGTGTTGATGCCGTTGCGCACCGCCCAGCGCCGGCTGACCGGTAGCCTTGATGTATCGATGCTGATGGTTTCGCTGAAGGATGGCGTCAACTCGGCGCAGGCGATGGCGCAAATTCGCAGTCTGATGCGCGAGCGGCGCAAGCTGGCCGACAATGTTGATGACAACTTCAATATCATGGATACCAAGCAGATCGCCGAAACACTGTCCGGCACCATTGGCACGATGACCGCGCTGCTCGGCGCGGTGGCTGCGGTCAGCCTGCTGGTCGGCGGCATCGGCATCATGAACATCATGCTGGTTTCGGTCACCGAGCGGACCCGCGAAATCGGCATCCGGCTCGCCATCGGTGCGCTGGAAAACGAGGTGCTGCTGCAATTCCTGATCGAAGCGGTCGCGCTGTCCGCCTTTGGCGGGCTGGTCGGCATCGCCTTGGCGTTTTTTGCCTGCTGGGGCTTGTCAACCGTGATGAACATGCCCTTCCTGTTCAATCCCGGCATCAATCTCACCGCCTTTGGCTTCTCGGCGGCCATCGGCGTTATTTTCGGCTTCGTGCCGGCCAGGCGGGCGGCACAACTCGACCCGATTGAGGCGCTGCGCCACGAGTAAGAAATGGCGGTGGTTTTCAAATCCCCGCGTGGTGATCGTTGCGCTCGATTTCTTGAAGCGATGCGGCAAGCGCCAGGGCCGGCCGCTTAACTGATTTGTTGGTTCATTTGGGCTATAATTAAAGTTCAAATGAACTGATCAGGAGTTCGCCATGGCAAAGACAGCCCTTGCCCGAAATGAGGCCGGCAAGCAAAAAGCCGCCGCATCCAGCCCAATCGCCACACAATCGACACTCGGTGTCGAGCAGGTGCGGGCGGGTTACGTCGTAGCGAGCCCGATCCGGGCGGCGGCTGGCGAATGGATTGTTTATCGCGACCAGTTTCTGAACAGTTCGGCCCAGGCGCAGATCAGCGAGATTCGCAAGGGGGCGCCGGCGAGCAATCTGATTGGCGCAGCCGAGGCGTTGCGCCTGCCACGCGAACGGGTTTATGACCTGATCGGCCTGTCGGCATCGACGGCCAAGCGCAAGCTGGCCAAGGATGAAACGCTCGATCCGCTGATGACCGAGCGCCTGACGCGCATCGGCGCCATCGAGAAGCTGGCGGAAGACACCTTTGGCGATCCGGTGCTGGCCAGTCAGTGGTTGCAGGCCGCCAATGTCGGCATGGGCAATGTGACGCCGCTGTCGATGCTCGATACCGAAATCGGTTGCCGCGAGGTGTCGCGGGTGTTGAACGCCATCGCCTACGGCGGTGCGGCCTGATGCACGCCTGGCGCATTGCCCGGTCGAAATATGCACTCGACCGTAGCGGTGCCGGCGGGCTGGCGGATGGCGGACGCTGGCACGCACAGGGAATGCCGGTGATCTACGCCGGTCTCAGCGTGGAAATCTGTGCCATGGAAAAGCTGGCGCATACGGGGCGCTTCCTGCCGGCGGACCTGATGCTCGTCGAGATTTTGCTGCCGGATGATGCGGCGCTTTATGAAACGGCGGACGTCAACGCCTTGCCCGGCTGGGATGCGACGCCGCCGGGTGGGGCGTCGGTCAAGTTCGGTGCGGCGTTTTTGCGCTCGGCGCGAGCGCTCGGGCTGATCGTGCCGTCGGCCATCGTGCCGGAAGCGCGCAACATCATGCTGAACCCGTTGCATCCCCGTTTTGCCGATGTCCGCTTTGCGTTGGGGCGGCCTTTCGTTTTCGACCAGCGGCTGCGGCCGGCCGACTTTTGACCGCGGATCGGCGGCCGGTCATTCAATGCCGTACCGGCTGCGGCGCCTGCTGCATCGCGCCGTCGATTTCCTCGCTGAACAAGCCGGCGGGTGTGCCCTGCCGTCATCTCGACACCGATTTGCGCTGCATGATCTTTGATCGCCCGGAACGGCCGGCATGCTGTGGCGGACTGCAACCGTCGCAGGAAATGTGTGGCTCATCACGTGAACATGCGCTGATTTGGCTGGCCGATCTCGAGGCTATGACGCACCCGGAATAGTAGAATGCGGCCTCCCGATATTATTGGTCGCCCCCCATGGACCCGATTCTTCTCCTCAAAGCCCTCATCCTCGGCATCGTCGAAGGGCTGACCGAATTTCTGCCGGTGTCGTCGACCGGCCACCTGATCATCGTCGGCAGCCTGCTTGATTACACCGACGAGCAGAGCAAGGTGTTCAAGATCGTCATCCAGCTCGGCGCCATCCTCGCCGTGTGCTGGGATTTCCGCGAGCGGATCGGCAAGGCGCTCGGCGGGCTGACCTCCGACCCGGTTCAGCAGCGTTTCGCAGGCTTGCTGATCGTCGGCTTCCTGCCGGCCGCGGTGCTCGGTCTGCTCTTTCACAGTACGATCAAGGCTTACCTGTTCAACCCCTTGACGGTCGCCGGGGCGCTGATCGGCGGCGGCCTGCTGATCCTGTTCATCGAACGCAAGGTCTATCACCCACGGGTCGGCAGCATCGACGAGATGCGCTGGCCGGATGCGCTGAAGGTCGGTTTTGCGCAGGCGCTGGCGATGTTCCCCGGCGTTTCGCGTTCCGGCGCGACGATCATGGGCGGGCTGGTTTTCGGCCTGTCGCGCAAGACGGCGACCGAGTTTTCCTTCTTTCTGGCCATCCCGACGATGTTTGCGGCCACGATCTACGACGTCGCGAAGAACTGGAAACTGCTGCATTTGGCGGACCTGCCGGTTTTCGCCGTCGGTTTCGTGGCCGCCTTCATCGCCGCCATGCTTACCGTGAAGGCCTTGTTGCGCTACGTGTCGAATCACGATTTCACGATCTTCGCCTGGTATCGCATCGCCTTCGGCATCCTCGTGTTGTTGAGCGCCCACTTCGGCTGGGTCGAATGGACCGCAGGTTGATCGTCTATCTGCACGGCTTCTGCTCGTCGCCGGCCTCCTTGAAGTCACGGCTGCTGGCCGAGTACATGGCCGGACGCGGGCTGGCCGGATGCTTCGTCTGCCCGCAACTGTCGCCGGTTCCGGCGGTGGCGATGGCCGAGGTTTCGCGGATGATCGAGCAGGCGAGTGGCGTGGTGACGCTCGTCGGCTCATCGCTCGGGGGCCACTACGCCAACCATCTGGCCGAAAAATACGGCCTGAATGCCGTTCTGATCAACCCTGCCGCGGTCGACCGGATAAATGCGGCCAAATTCATTGGCGAGCATGCCAATTTTCACACAGGTGGGCGCTTCACCTTCACAGCCGCGCACGCCGCCCAACTGGCAGCGCAGGTCAGCCAGCCGACGCCTGGGCGCTACTGGCTGCTGACCGAGACCGGCGATGAGGTGCTCGACTGGCGACTGGCCGCCGATTTCTACGCCGGCTGCCGGCAGACGGTGCTCGAGGGTGGCGACCACAGCTTCACCCGGTTTCCGGAGTTCATCCCGCAAATCATTGAATACGCGGGGTTATAATCATCCGATGAATGTATTGTTCGAAGAAGACGGCGGCTTCAAGGCCGGCAGCATCATGGCCGACAACGACAGCTCCTTGCAGGTCGAAATGCCCACCGGCAAGCGCAGCAAGATCAAGGCCGCGACGGTGTTGCTGCGTTTTGACAAGCCTGCGGCGGGCGCCTTGCTGGAACAGGCGGCCCCGCTGGCCGAAGAGGTCGAACCGGATTTCCTCTGGGAGTGCGTGAGCGATGGCGAATTTTCGTTTCTTGATTTTGCCCGTGATTACTACGGACACGAACCCGCGCCGGTCGAAGCGACGGCGGTGCTGCTTGCCGTGCACGCCGCGCCCGTCTATTTTCACCGCAAAGGCAAGGGCCGCTTCAAGAAGGCGCCCGCCGACATTCTCGCAGCTGCTCTGGCCAGTCTTGAAAAAAAGCGTCAGCAAGCGCTGGCGATGGAAGGCTGGATCAGTGAGCTGAAGGAATTTCGCCTGCCGCCGGAAATCGGCGCGCTGGCCGACGCCCTGCTCTACGCACCGGACCGCAACCGGCCGGAAACCAAGGCCTTCGAGACGGCCTGCGGCGAAACCGGCCTGACCGCAGCGCAACTGCTGTTCAGGTGCGGCGCCATCAAGTCGCCCTATTTCCTGCATTACGGGCGTTTCCTGCACGAACAGTTCCCGAAGGGTACTGGTTTTCCGGCGCTCGACGCGCCGGTGTTGCCGCGTGACCTGCCGCGTGCCGACGTGCGCGCCTTCTCGATCGACGACGCCAACACCACCGAAATCGACGACGCGCTGTCGGTCGTCAAACTGCCCGGCATCGGCACGCGTATCGGGATCCACATCGCCGCGCCGGGGCTGGCCATCGAGCATGGCTCGCCGCTCGACGGCATCGCCCGTGCCCGCTTGTCGACGGTTTACATGCCCGGCAACAAGATCACCATGCTGCCCGATGCTGTGGTGCAGAACTACACGCTGGCCGGCGGCGTCGATTGCCCGGCTGTGTCGCTCTACCTGACGGTCAATGAGTCGCTGGAAATCCTCAGCCACGAGTCGCGGCTGGAAATGGTGCACATCGCGGCCAACCTGCGCCACCACGAAATCGAACCGTGGTTCAACGCAGAAACGATCAATGGCCCGCTGCCCGACGAGCCGTTCAAGGACGAACTGGTGCACCTCTGGCATTTCGCCAATGCCTGCGAAGGCCGGCGCGGCAAGCCGTCGGCCATGCAGGGCATCAACGACTACAACTTCGCCATCGTCGGCGATCTGGCCGAACCGGACCATTGCATCGTCGAGATCACCGAACGCAAGCGCGGCAGCCCGCTCGACAAGCTGGTCGCCGAACTCATGATCGTCGCCAACTCGACCTGGGGTGGCCTGCTCGCCGAGAAGAACATCGCCTGCCTGTACCGCGCCCAGACGCAGGGCAAGGTGCGCATGACCACCTCGCCGCTGCCGCACGAAGGTCTCGGCGTGCCGCAATACGCGTGGATGACCTCGCCGCTGCGCCGTTACTGCGACATGGTCAATCAATGGCAGCTGATTGCCTGCCTGAAGGGCGAAACACCGGCCTTTGCGCAGAAATCGGCCGAATTGTTCGGCGCCATGCGCGATTTCGAGACAACGTATGCTGCCTACGCCGATTTCCAGCGCCTGATGGAGCGTTACTGGTGCCTGCGCTGGCTGCAGCAGCACGGCATCAGCGAAATCGACGCGACCGTGCGCCGCGAACAGCTGGTCAAGCTCGACCATTTGCCCTTGCTGCTGCGCGTGCCTTCGGTGCCGGCCGATCTCGGGCCGGGCCGGCGACTGCGTCTGGTAGTCGAGACCATTGATCTGCTTGGTCCGGAGGTCAGTTGCCGCTATCTTTGCGCACTGGATGAAGTAGTGCCTGCAGAAGGCGTCGAGGAGGAGGAAGCGCAGTGAGTGTCGCGACCCTGTCATGGCAACCGGTTTTGCCCGATAGCCGCCGGCTCTGGCTGGCGATCGGCATTTCCCTGGCCGTGCATGGCTTGCTGCTCACACTCCATTTCAGCTTCCCCGACACCTCGAAGGCCATGCGCGAAAAGGCGCTGGAGATCATTCTGGTCAACGCCAGGTCGCCAAAGAAGCCGACTGACCCGCAGGTATTGGCACAGGCGAATCTGGACGGCGGTGGCAATACCGACGAAAACCGGCGCATCAGGACGCCGCTGCCCGCGACCCAGCAACAGACAACCGGCACCGAGATCGAGCGCATGCAGCGCCGGGTACGCGAGCTGGAAGTCGCCCAGCAGAAGATGTTGACCGAGGCAAAGACGGCGCGGGCGGTTGCGGCGGCGCGTAATGCCAGCGAGCAGCCGACGCCCGCGCCGAAGCCAAGCGGACTGGACCTGGCCGAGTCGGCGCGGGCGATGGCGCGGCTGGAAGGCGAGATCAACAAGAACATTGATGAATACGCGAAGCGCCCGCGCAAAAAGTTTCTCGGGGCGCGCGCCGAGGAATATCGTTTTGCCCAGTACATCGAAAACTGGCGTCAGAAGGTCGAGCGCATCGGCACGCTCAACTATCCGGAGGCGGCACGTGGCAAATTGTATGGTTCGCTGGTGTTGACCGTGTCGATCAACCACGACGGCAGCCTTAACCGGGTCGATATCAACCGCTCGTCGGGTTACAAGGTGCTCGACGAGGCGGCCCGGCGAATTGTCCAGATGGCATCACCTTATTCGCCATTTCCGCCGGAAATTCGGCGCGATACCGACATTATCGAGATTACGCGCACCTGGTATTTCACCCAGGGCGATCAGGTTTCGGCGAAATGACCGACCGCTATTGCGTGTTTGGCAACCCGGTCGCCCATTCGCGGTCACCGGCCATTCACGCGAGCTTCGCCCGGCAGTGCGCGCAGGATATTTCCTACGAGGCCATCCTGGCGCCGCTTGACGGGTTTGCCGATGCCGTGAAGCAGTTCGTCGGCGCGGGTGGCAAAGGGGCGAATGTCACCGTACCGTTCAAGGAAGAGGCGTTTCGCCTGTGCACCCGGCTCAGTCCGCGCGCGGCTCGGGCGGGTGCGGTGAATACGCTGGCCTTTGCCGGTGCTGAAACTTACGGCGACAACACCGATGGCGCCGGGCTGGTCCGTGACATCGAGGTGAACCTCGATTTTCCGCTGGCCGGCAAGCGGGTGTTGTTGCTCGGTGCCGGCGGGGCCGCGCGCGGCGCGACTGCGCCGCTGCTCGCCGGCCAGCCGGCCAGCCTGTTCATTGCCAATCGAACTGCGGAGAGGGCAGAAACGCTGGCCCGGGCTTTTGCCGACCTTGCTGCGGTCGACGCCGGAAACTTTGGCAAAACTGCAGGCAGCCGCTTTGATCTGGTGATCAACGCGACTTCGGCGAGCCTGTCCGCTTCTGCCCTGTCCTTGCCGGCGGGAATTTTCGCGGCGGGCAGCCTGGCTTACGACATGATGTACGGAAAAGGAGAAACGCCATTTCTGGCGCAGGCCCGCGCCCAGGGCGCAGCGCAGTTGGCCGATGGCCTCGGCATGCTGGTCGAACAGGCGGCTGAAGCCTTTTTCGTCTGGCGCGGCGTGCGCCCGGACAGTGCGCCGGTGCTGGCGGTACTGCGCGATCAGCTGGCGGCATGAGGCGACTGGGCCGCTGGCTCAAATGGGGGTTGCTCGGCCTGATCGGCATTTTCCTGATCTGGCAGTTGTGGCTGTTCGGCTGGGTGCTCCTGTGGAAATGGGTGGACCCGGGAACGACTCGGTTCATGGAGATTCGCCTGGCCGAGTTGCAAGTCAAGAATCCGGAGGCGCAGCTCAAGAAGCATTGGGTTCCCTATGAACGGACTTCGCCGCACCTGAAGCGCGCCATCATCGCCTCGGAAGATGCCAAGTTCGTCGATCATGAGGGCTTCGACTGGGAAGGCATCCAGAAGGCCATGGAAAAAAACCAAAAGCGTGGGCGAACGGTGGCTGGCGGGTTCGACCATCAGCCAGCAGCTGGCGAAAAACCTTTTCCTGACGCCGACCAAGTCCTATTTCCGCAAGGCCGAAGAGGCCATCATCACCCTGATGCTGGAAAACCTGTGGAGCAAGCGGCGGATCTTCGAGGTTTACCTGAACGTGATCGAATGGGGCAACGGGGTGTTCGGGGCCGAGGCCGCAGCCCGTCACTATTTTGGAACGAGCTCCGCCCAGCTCGGCCCCGAACAGGCGGCGAAACTGGCCGGCATGGTGCCGAACCCGCGCTTTTACGACCGCAACCGCAATGCACCGGGACTCGCGCGCAAGACGGCGATCATTCTCGGGCGCATGCCGTCGGCCGAAGTGCCCTGATTTTACCGAATCCCTGACCTTTGCCGGGTGCTAGAATGGTCGTCCGTTTGCGGCACTGCACCATGAGCGAAGAAAATCAGATTTCCGATACCGAAGACCTGCACGAGCGCCTTGCCGAGGTGCAGGTTCTGCTCGCCCGGCACAAGCTGGTCGAGGATCTGGTGCGCCGGCAGGAGGGGCCGCGCCACGACCTGGTCGAAGACCTCGTTCACAAGCAGCACCTGAACGAACTGCAGGCCAAGCTGGCGCCGATGCATCCGGCGGACATCGCCTACATTCTCGAGGCGCTGCCGCTCGACGAGCGTCTGATCGCCTGGGATCTGGTCAAGGCCGAGCGCGATGGCGAAATTCTGCTCGAGGTCTCGGATGCGGTACGCGAAACGCTCATCGAGTCGATGGAGCGCACCGAACTGGTGGCGGCCGCGGAGACACTCGATGCCGACGAACTGGCCGATCTGGTTCCCGACCTGCCGCAGGATGTTGTTGCCGACGTGTTTCGCTCGCTGTCCGTCGAGGAGCGCGAGCAGCTGCGGGCGGCGATGTCCTATCCCGAGGAGTCGGTCGGTTCGATCATGGATTTCGACATGGTCACCGTGCGCGAGGATGTCACGCTGGAAGTGGTCTTGCGTTACCTGCGCCGGTTCGACGACTTGCCCGACCATACCGACCAGCTTTTCGTGGTCGACCGCGACGAACACCTCAAGGGCGTGTTGCCGTTGAACATCCTGCTGGTCAATGAGGTTGACGTCGAAGTCGGCGCCTTGATGCAGACGGAATTTGTCGAGCTCGAACCCGATGACCTGGCTGATGAGGCTGCCAAGGCATTCGAGCGCTATGACCTTGTTTCCGCGCCGGTGGTCGATCCGGATGGCAAGCTGGTCGGCCGCGTCACCGTCAATGCGGTGGTTGACCTGATTCGCGAGGAAGCCGAAAGCGAGCAGCTGGCCCAGGCCGGTCTGCGTGAGGAAGAGGATATTTTTGCCTCGGTCTGGGATTCGGTGAAGAACCGCTGGGCCTGGCTGGCGGTCAATCTGGTCACCGCGTTTATCGCCTCGAGGGTGATCGGTGCCTTCGAGGATTCGATCGAAAAGCTGGTGGCGCTGGCCGCGTTGATGCCGATCGTCGCCGGCATCGGCGGCAATTCCGGCAATCAGACGATCACCATGATCGTGCGCGCCATCGCCATGGGCCAGGTCCAGCCGGATGCCGCCCGCCGCTTGCTGCGCAAGGAGCTTGGCGTGGCCACCATCAATGGCCTGATCTGGGGCAGCCTGCTCGGTCTGGCCGCCTGGTGGCTCTACGGCAGTCCGGCGCTTGGCCTGGTGATGACCGCGGCGATGACGCTCAATCTGCTGCTCGCCGCCTCGGCGGGCGTCGGCATTCCGCTGATGCGCCAGAAGTTCGGCGCCGATCCGGCGATCGGCGGTTCAGTGATGATCACCGCGCTGACCGACTCCGGCGGCTTCTTCATCTTTCTCGGGCTGGCGACACTGTTCCTGATGTGACTCAGTGGGCGTCCGGCGTCAGCAGCTTGAGGCCGACGATGCCGGCGACGATCAGCCCGATGCTCACCAGCCGCGCGACCTCCCGCGACTCGCCAAACAGGAAGATGCCGAGAATTGCTGTGCCAACCGCGCCGATCCCGGTCCACACCGCATAGGCTGTACCCAGCGGCAGTACCCTCAGCGACCAGCCGAGCAGCACGATGCTGGCGATCATTGCCACCAGTGTCGCCGCCGAGGGCCACAGGCGGCTGAAGCCTTCGGTGTATTTCAGCCCAACCGCCCAGCCGATCTCGCACAGGCCGGCAAAAAAGAGGACGACCCAGGCGGCGCCGGAACTCATTTCAGGCTGGCAAAATACGCATCGGCGGCGGCGATGGTCGACGCGATATCGGCCTCCGAATGCGCGGCCGAGACGAAGCCGGCTTCAAAGGCCGATGGCGCGAAGTAATGACTGGCGTCGAGCATGGCGTGGAAAAAGCGGTTGAATGCTTCCTTGTCGCAGGCCAGCACTTCATCGTAGGTGCCCGGGCATTTTTCGGCGAAATAAAGGCCGAACATGCCGCCGATATTCTGGGCGGAGAAGGCAACGCCGTGTTTTTTCGCAGCGGCGACCAGACCGTCGCACAGCGCCTTGGTCTTGGCGGTCAGCGCTTCGTAGAAACCGGGCGCCTGAATGAGCTTCAAAGTGGCCAGGCCTGCGGCCGTCGCAATCGGGTTGCCGGACAGCGTGCCGGCCTGATAGACCGGGCCGAGAGGCGCGATCTGTTCCATGATTTCGCGCTTGCCGCCAAAGGCGCCGAGCGGCATGCCGCCGCCGACGACCTTGCCGAAGGTGGACAGATCGGGCGTGATGCCGAACAGACCCTGCGCGCTTTTCAGGCCGACGCGGAAGCCGGTCATCACCTCGTCAAAAATGAGCACCGAGCCGTTCTTCGTGCACAGCTCGCGCATGGCGTTCAGGAAGGCCTGGGTCGGGGCGATCAGGTTCATGTTGCCAACGACCGGCTCGACGATCACGGCGGCGATCTTGTCGCCATGCTTGGCAAACGCCTCAGTCAGCTCCTGCGGATCGTTGTAGGTGAGAACCATGGTGTTCTCGGCGACGCCGGCCGGGACGCCGCTCGACGAGGGGTTGCCGAAGGTCAGCAGGCCGGAGCCGGCCTTCACGAGCAGGCTGTCGGAATGGCCGTGGTAGCAGCCTTCGAACTTGATCAGGATGTCGCGACCGGTGTAGCCGCGGGCCAGGCGGATGGCGCTCATCGTCGCTTCGGTGCCGGAGGAAACCAGGCGCACCATGTCCATCGACGGCACCAGTTCGCAGAGCAGGTCGGCGATGTCGACTTCGTTCTCGGTCGGCGCACCGAAGGACAGGCCATCGACGACAGCGGCCTGCACCGCAGCGATGACGTCCGGATGGGCGTGGCCGAGGATCATCGGGCCCCACGAGCCAACGTAGTCGGTGTACCACTTGCCGTCCGCGTCCTGCACCTTCGGGCCGACGCCCTTCTGGAAGAAACAAGGCGTGCCGCCAACCGAGCGGAAGGCGCGGACCGGCGAATTGACGCCGCCCGGGATGTGGCGCTGGGCGCGTTCGAACAGTTGCTGGTTGCGGGAGGTCATGACTGGGCTTCCTCGAAAAGACGTTGATAGGCGGCAGCGTGTGCCGTGATGTCGGGGGCGCTGAACAGGTCGGTGATGACGGCGAGCAGGTCGGCGCCGGCGGCAATGAGTGGCGGCGCGTTGGCGAGCGTAATGCCGCCGATGGCGCACGTTGCCACACCCCAAGAGTGCTTCCTGCGGGGCGCGGTCAACCGGATTTTTGCTTCAAAAAACAAATCGGTTCCGGCGAGCGGCGCGTTCGGCTTGGTCGATGACGGATAGACGGCGCCGAAGGCAACGTAATCGACCCCGGCCGCTTCGGCTGCCTGCGCCGCAGCGAAGTCGGCATAACACGAGGCGCCGAGGATGCGGTCTGGTCCAAGCATGGCGCGGGCCGCCATGAGATTGCCGTCGTCCTTGCCGAGATGCACGCCGTCGGCGTCGATCAGGGCGGCCAGCGCCAGATCGTCATTGATCAGAAGGCGGGCCGTGTAGCGGCGGGTCAGCTCGCGCAAGGCGCGGGCACGGGCGACACGCTCGGGCATGGCGCTATTCCTGTCGCGAAACTGGATGAGCCGGCAGCCGCCAGCCAGGACCGCCTCGACGTCGCCGAGCAGGCCGGCGCCATCGGCACGTTCGGGCGTGATCGCGTAGAGGCCGCGCAACTCATCCGCCATTGCCGTCCTTGTTGGCAACTGCATCGGGGGCGTCAACTTCGTCTTCGCCGCGCGCCCAGAACAGGCGGTCCGGAATGAATTGACCCATGCCGGGACGGAAGCCGTTCTTCAGCGTCTGCCAGGTGTAATCCTGGGCGTCGCGCACGGCGTCCTCGATGCTTGCCCCGCCGGCAACGCTGCCGGCGATGGCCGAGGCCAGCGTGCACCCGGAGCCGTGGTAACTGCCGGGCAGGCGCTCCCAACGGTCGCGGCGAATGATTCCTGCGGGGCCATACAGGGTATTGACGACCTCCGGCGTGCTCTCATGCGTGCCAGTAATCAGCACGTATTGCACGCCTGTTTCGATCAGGCGCTGGGCGCAGACATCGATCGTCGGCTCGCTTTCATCATCGTCGCTTTCGGCCAGACGCCGCGCTTCGGGTGCGTTGGGTGTGAGCAGCGTGGTTTGCGGCAGCAGCATTTGGCGCATCGCCGAGATGATCTCCTCGCCGGAAAATTCGTCGCCGCGGCCGGAGGCCAGCACCGGGTCGAAGATCAGCGGAATATCAGGATAGTCGGCGAGAATCTCGGCCACCGCCACGACGTTTTCCACGCTGCCCACTACGCCGATCTTGAAG
Source organism: uncultured beta proteobacterium (assembly GCA_963815365.1). Classification (GTDB taxonomy): domain Bacteria; phylum Pseudomonadota; class Gammaproteobacteria; order Burkholderiales; family Rhodocyclaceae; genus Azonexus. The sequence continues at coordinate 486,528 of CAWFGN010000006.1, read as the reverse complement.
GCGGCAACCTGCATGTCTTCAAGTACAGCCCGCGCCTGGCGCTCCAGGACGTCGGCGGCGACCGGATGCACGCTCTCGACGCCGAGCGTATCCTGAACCGTGATTGCGGTCAGTGCCGACAGGGGGTGACAGCCGAGGCTGGCCAATGTCAGCAGGTCGGCCTGAATGCCGGCGCCCGAGGTCGGGTCGCTGGCGGCAAACACGAGCACGATCGGCGGAGAGGTAATTTTTTCGTTCATGAGGTGCTGCCTGACTTGGTGTGTTTGGCAGCGATTCGGTAAGATGCCGCGGATTTTATCCGAATCCCGCCGCGATCATCGAACCCTGCCATGAGTGAAGAGAAAAACTACAAAACCTGGATGTGCCTGATCTGTGGTTTCATTTATGATGAAGCGCTGGGGCTCCCGGATGAAGGCTTGGCGCCGGGAACGCGATGGGAGGATGTGCCGATGAACTGGGTGTGTCCTGAATGCAACGCCCGCAAGACAGATTTCGAGATGGTGGCGTTTTGAAGTCGGCATAGTATGATTTGTAGCTAGAATAGGCTTCCTGAGAGGGGCGAGGGGATTCAATTGGCTGATTTGAGCAGGCTGCGCGACGTCAAGGTCATGGTCATTGACGACAGCAACACGATCCGGCGAAGCGCGGAGATATTCCTCGTGCAGGCGGGATGTCAGGTCGTGCTCGCCGAAGACGGGTTCGATGCACTCGCGAAAATTGCGGACCACCAGCCGAAAGTCATCTTCTGCGACATCATGATGCCGCGTCTCGACGGCTACCAGACCTGTTCCCTGATCAAGAAAAACCCGCGCTTCAGGTCGACGCCGGTCATCATGCTTTCTTCCAAGGACGGCCTTTTCGACCGTGCCCGGGGGCGCATGGTGGGTTCCGACCAGTATTTGACCAAACCCTTCACCAAAGACAGTCTGTTGCAAACGGTCGCAAATTTTGCGTTGCCGGCTGATTCCGAAATTTCCTAGCGGTTCATGGAGTGATAATGCCCGTCAAAAATATACTCGTCGTCAACGATTCCCCGACTGAACGGTTTTTTGTGGTTGATTTGCTGACCAAGGCCGGTTATCAGGTGAGTACGGCCGAAAGCGGCGAGGAGGGGATTGCCAAGGCGAAAGCCGGCAAGCCCGACCTGATCCTGATGGACGTGGTGATGCCGGGTCTGAATGGCTACCAGGCAACGCGTACCCTGACCCGTGACGAGGAGACGCGCAACATTCCCGTCATCGTCTGCACCTCCAAAGGACAGGAAACCGACAAGATCTGGGGCTTGCGTCAGGGCGCTGCGGATTACCTCGTCAAGCCGGTCGTTCCGGAAGAACTGTTGAAAAAAATTGCGGCCCTGCCCTGACCTGAATGGCTAAGAAAACCAGTCTTCGCGATTTTCAGGAATATCTGGCCGGGCGGCTGGTGGGCGCTGCGCAGGGTCAGCGCGCCTCGTCGTGGCTCGGCGTCAGCGCCGGTGGCGAGAAGTGGCTGGTCGACCTGTCGGACAGCGGCGAGATCGTCCAGGCCCCCAGGCTGACCCCGGTTCCGCTGGTCAAGCCATGGTTTGCCGGCATTGCAAATATTCGTGGCAGCCTGCATGCCGTCGCGGATTTTTCGGTGTTTTGCGGTGGTGCACCGACGCCCCGGAACAACAATACACGGCTGCTGCTGGTGGGCGGCAAGTACGGCGCAAATGCAGCCTTGCTGGTAACCGGCATGCTGGGATTAAAGAACCCGGAGGATTTCAGTGTCGAGCCGCTGGATCCGGCAGCACCGGTCTGGGGGGCGGCACGTTATGCGGATAGCCAGGGGGCTGTCTGGCGAAAACTCTCGGTGCGCGACTTGCTCGCCGATAACGATTTCATGAATATTGGGGTCTGATTCCCTCTAACCCCAAGCGGAGGATAAACATGGCGTTCAGCTTCAAGGGCCTTGGTCTGGGCAGCAAGGATGGTAGCGATTCACCGATGACGGTCGCGGCAGGTTCGTCTGCAGATGCCCCGGCAAAATCCGGAAGTTCCTTGTTGCCCGCATTTATTGCCGAGCAGCCGGTTATCCAGCAGATGAAGATTCTGGGCGGCATCTTCGTGGCACTGCTGGGCGTCATCGCTGTGCTGGTCTATGTGGATAACCGGGATTCAGCCCATGGCACGGCCTACGTGTCCGCCGCCGGTGAGATGCGCATGCTCTCCCAGCGTCTTGCCAAGGCATCGACACTTGCCCTGCAGGGCAATCCGACAGCCTTTTCCCAATTGAAGGATTCGCGTGAAACCTTCAGCCAGTTGCTTGGCCGCCTGACCTCGGGTGGCGAAATCGCCGGCACCAATGTGCCCCCTGCTCCCGAGGCACTGCGCCCGCAACTCGAGCGCCTGACTACGGTCTGGGCTGGTACCGATACCGATGCGGCGACCGTGCTTGGCCAGGAAGCGAACCTGATCGCGCTCGGCAAGAGCGTAGCCACCATCGACAACGAAAATCCGGTCATGCTGGAACTTGCCGAGCAGGTTGCGGCGCTCAAGCTGCAGACGGGTGGCGGTGCCCGGGAAATTGCGGCAGCCAACCAGCTGGTGATGTTGACCCAGCGGATTGCCAAGAACGCTTCGGCACTGTTGGTCGGTGACGAAATCAACCCGGAAGTCGCCTTCCTGCTCGGTAAGGACACCAATGCCTTCCGCGACATCCTGCAGGGCCTGATCAAGGGGAGCGACTCCCTCCGCCTGTCGCCCGCTGGCGATGCGGATACCCGGGAAAAGCTGGGTGACCTCGACAAGGCCTTCAAATCCTATCAGGCGGCGATCGGCAGCATCCTCGGCAACATGCAGCCGCTGGTTCTCTCGAAGCAGGCGGGTGCCCGCATCTTCCGCGGTAGCGAGGAACTCTTGCAGGCAACGGATGACCTCGCAGTCGGCTTCCAGCAGTCCTTGTCCGAACGCGCCGGCTTCGGGTTGCTGCTGATCGCTCTGATCGTGCTGGCGGTCGGGGTGCTTGCGTTGCTGGCTCAGGCTTATTTGAACGATACCCGTCGCCGTGCCGAGGAGGCCGAAGCGCAACGCCAGGGGTCGGAACAGGTGAACCGCGAAAATCAGGACGCGATTCTGCAACTGATGAACGAACTGGGCGATCTGGCCGACGGCGACCTGACGACAAGCGCCACGGTGAGCGAGAATATTACCGGCGCCATCGCCGACTCGATCAACTACACGATCGAGGAACTCCGCCTGCTGGTTGGTCGCATCAACGATGCGGCCAACCGGGTGACGTCGGCGACCGAAATCGCCCGCCAGACTTCCGCCGAATTGCTGAGTGCCGCCGAGCGCCAATCACGGGAAATTCAGGACGCTGGCCAGTCGGTACTCGACATGGCGAGTTCGATGAGCGAGGTTTCCGGTAACGCGACCCAGTCGGCGCAGGTGGCGAGGCAGTCCCTGGCGGCTGCCGAAAAGGGCACGCTGGCGGTGCAGGATTCGATCAAGGGCATGAATGAAATCCGCAACCAGATCCAGGAAACCTCCAAGCGAATCAAGCGTCTTGGTGAAAGCTCCCAGGAGATCGGTGAAATCGTTGAACTGATTTCCGACATTACCGAACAAACCAACGTGCTGGCCTTGAACGCCGCGATTCAGGCGGCGTCTGCCGGTGATGCGGGGCGCGGCTTCACCGTGGTTGCCGAGGAAGTCCAGCGACTGGCCGAACGTTCGGCTGAAGCGACCAAGCAGATTGCCGCCATCGTCAAGACCATTCAGACCGACACCCAGGATGCGGTGTCAGCCATGGAACAATCGACGCAGGGTGTGGTCGAGGGAGCCAAGCTCTCCGATGCCGCCGGTCAGGCGCTGGCCGAGATCGGCCAGGTTTCGCGCGACCTCTCGGGCCTGATTGAACACATCTCGACCTCGACGCAGGAGCAGGCTGATTCCGCTACCCAGGTGGCAAAGCTGATGCAGGATATTTTGAGTGTCACCGAGCAGACGACGGCCGGTACGCAACGTACCGCCGAGGCAGTCGATGAACTTAATGCGCTGGCGTCCGAACTCAAGGGTTCGGTTGCCGGTTTCAAGGTCGATTGAGCGAGATTCGCGAGAGACTATGAACGCCGCAACCGAATTCGATCTGGGCCCGTTGACCTGGGTCAAGGGGGAGATCGATCTCGCGCTCGAACGCGCCGCGGGAACGCTCGTTCAGCATGAGTTGACGGGGGATGCGACCCAGTTCAAATACTGTCGCACCCATGTGCATCAGGTACATGGCGCCTTGTCGATCGTCGGCCTGGATGGCGTGACGCAGGTGACCGAGTCACTGGAGTCTCTTCTGGAGTCACTGGAGAACCAGCGCTTGCCGGCCACGTCAGGGATTTCGGTGACTATTACCGAGGTTCTGGAGGCGATCCGGAAGTATCTCGATGATCTCGTCGCCGGTGAACCCAATCAGCCACTGCGTTTACTTTCCGCCTACGCGGCTCTCGCCACTGCACGTGGGCTTGGACCGTGCAGCCCTACCGACCTGTTTTATCCTGATCTGTCGTTGCGGCAAACCCGGCGCGCGGCGCCGGTTGCACCGCTCTCGGCGGACCAGTTGGCAACCTTGCTCAAGGCGGAGCGCGGGCGCTTCCAGAAAGGCTTGCTGGCCTGGCTCACGCACACGCAGGAGCCCCATGTGGCGCTCGAGCAGATGCGAACCGCACTGGACAACATCGAGGCAACGCAGGATTCTCCCGCTGCCCGCACCTTCTGGTGGGCCGCACTCGCTTTTGTGGAGTCGCTGTACGACCATCAGGGGGCTTCGAGTGTTGAATCCCGGCAGTTGCTGGCACGGATCGATACCCAGATTCGTCGACTTCTCGAAGGTTCCGGCAATGTGGCCGAGCGTCTGTTGCGCGATGTTCTTTATGCCGTCGCTCAGGCGCCGGCCAGTTCCAGCGCACTGGTCGCCGAGGTTCAATCGGTCTTCGGTCTCGCCGACCTGATTCCGCCGAGTACCAGCGTACCGGAGACGACGCAGCCACAGGAAATCGCGCTGCGCCGCTTGCGCGAGTCCCTGGCTGCAGCTGAAGAGTCGTGGAACAAATTTTGTGCCGGAAGCGCGGCAGCCTTGAACGCTTTCAACCAGCAAGCCCAGAATTGTGCCGCGCTCACCAACGAAATCGGGAACACGGACCTCAAGCGTCTCGGGCAGGGACTGGGTGCCCTGGTCTCCTGGCTCGTGGAGGATCCCAGGCGTCACAACGATTCTGTTGCGATGGAAATGGCGACTGCGATCCTGCTGATGGAAAATGCGCAGGAGAATTTCCACCGCCTCGGCACCGATTTCGCGCAACAGGTCGATCTGATGGTTGCCCGCCTGTATGCGTGCATCGCGGGCATTCCTGCTGCTGGCAACGATGAGTTGCCACTGCTCGACGAGATGACGAGGCGCGCCCAGGAGCGCTTGCTGGTCGGCCAGGTGGCCCGCGAAATCCAGAGCAATCTTGCACAAGTAGAACAGGCGCTCGACACCTTCTTCCGCAATCCCCAGAAGGGACAGGATCTGGCGGCGCTGGATGCTCCGGTGAAGCAGATTGCTGGTGCGCTCGCCATGCTTGGCCACTTTCCAGCGGTTTCGATGCTTCAGGCTTGCGCGGGGAGAATTCAGCAGTTCGCCCAGCCCGGCTACTTGCCGGTTCACGACGATTTCGAAGCAGTGGCCCAGCAGTTGTCGCTGCTTGGCTTCTTTGTCGATTCGCTGCAGCACGGCGAAACCGACTACGAAGCCTTCGTCCGCCGCCTGCAGGGCGGGCAGGCGGATCAGGCGGCAGTGCTTCCGGAAGGTGCGCCCCTTGCGGCCCCGACGGTTGAGGCCCAACTCGAGCAGCACAAGCAGGAAACGCAGGCGCTCTTTGATGCCTTCAAGGAAACGCCTGATGATGGCCGGATCCGCGACGAACTGAAGCACAATCTGCAATCCCTGCAAAAGGATGCCGATCTGCTGGCTGACCGCGAGGTGGGTGACACCGCGCGCGCCGTGCTGGGTGCGCTCGAAAGCGGGCAGGTGTTCCAGCCGGACATTGATGCCGCCGTCTCGTCGCTCGTGCCGCAATCGGCCGAAGCGCCGGAGCCATCCGCGTCGACCCTTGAATTGGCACAGTCTAGCCATGAGGAAATCGATGCCGAGTTGCTGGCAATCTTCCTCGAGGAAGCCCACGAAGTGCTGGCGACCATCGGCACGGAGTTTTCCGTTCTCGAAGCCGACCCCGGAAATGTGGAGGCGTTGACGACGATTCGCCGCTCGGCGCATACGCTCAAGGGCAGCGGCCGGATGGTCGGCCTGACCGATCTGGGCGACGCCGCGTGGGCGCTCGAGCAGACCCTGAACATGTGGTTGCGTCAGGAACTGCCGGTGTCAGCGGATCTGATGGAAATGCTCGGCGATGGACATGCCCTGTTTACACGTTGGGTAGCGGCGCTTGAACAGGGCGCTGCCGTCATGCCCGACCCGTCCGCGCTGGTCGCCCGCGCCGATGCCCTGCGTGCCCAGGAACCGGTGGCGCCAATCGCTCAGGTGCTCGACCTGGCCCCTGTCCAACAAGTGGAACTGCCCATGGGCGAGGCCGCCGAGGCGACTTCGGTCGTGATCGATCTTCCGGCGAGTCCGGAATGGACGCCCGAGGTCTACCCGGTCACTGCAGTGGAGGCCGCGCCAGCTCAGACGGAAGAATTCGTGTTTGATCTTTCGTTCGAGCCGCCAGCGGAGTTTGCTGAATCGGTGCCGACACCGGCCGAAGAGCCGTCGCTTGAGACGACCGAAGCCTTTGCCGACATGCCGGCGCCGTCGGACGCATGGATAGGATCGCCGGCGCCTGTGGAAATCATCGCGCCTCCCGAGACGCCGGTTCCGGCGCCGACCCTGTACGACATCTTCCGCGAAGAAGCGCGCGGTCATTTGCAGACGCTGGTTGCCGATTACTCAGCCCTCGAGGCGAATCCTGCGGCGCCGACCACATTTGGAATGACGCGTGCAGCGCACACACTGGCGGGCATCGCCGGGACGGTCGGGCTGATGCCGCTCAACCATCTCGCTGTGGCACTCGAGCACGCCCTGATGCGCCGCGACGTTTCGAGCCGTCCGGACAGCATCGAAGGACTGGAAACCGTTCGCCAGGCCATCATTACGCTGGAAAGCATGTTTGAGGCGCTCGGCCGGCAGGAGGCCCCCGAGGAGCAAGGGCAACTGATCGGCGCCCTTGGCGATATCTTCCTGGTTGAGCAGGAAGCGGAAGTCGTGCCGATTGAACCGGAGTCTGTGCCTGAAGCACAGCCTGCCATCGCACCGGAAGTTGTGCCGCAGACAGTAGTGGCCGCACAGGCACCTGCCGGGCCGAGGCTGCAGGATGAACTCGACGAGCAGTTGTTGCCGGTTTTCCTTGAAGAGGCGCAAGACCAGCTGCGTGAACTGACCGTGCAGGTGCGTCTGTGGCGCGCTGATCTGGACAGCGATGCCCAGCCGCATGCCATCGCCCGCATTCTCCATACATTCAAGGGCAATGCGCGGATGGCGGGGGCAATGAACCTCGGTGAGTTTACGCACCTCTTGGAGGCGCGTGTCGAGGATATCCTGCGTGCAGGCAGTGCGACGCAGTCCTTCATCGACGAAATAGAGAGCGGCTGCGATACGCTGGCACAGGCGGTGGAACGCTTGCGCAAAGGCGAGACGGCCATTCCCGTGCCAGCCGCCACTGCGCCTGGCGAAGCCGCCGATGTTTCCGCGCCGGCGGTCGTTGTCGCGCTCGATGCGGAGCGCGAGCATGAGGGCGAGACAGGTTCGCAACGCGCAACCCTGCGCGTGCGGGCCGACCTGATCGACCGTCTGGTCAATGAGGCGGGCGAACTGTCGATCGCCCGTGCGCGGATCGAAGGCGAAATGCGCAGCCTGAAAGGCTCGTTGCTCGATCTGACTGAAAACGTCATCCGTCTGCGCCGTCAGTTGCGCGAAATCGAAATTCAGGCGGAAGGGCAGATTCAGGCGCGGGTTGCCCAGACCCACGATGGTCAGGCCGAGTTTGATCCGCTGGAACTCGACCGCTTTACGCGTTTCCAGGAACTGACACGTTTCATGGCCGAGTCGGTCAATGACGTCGCCACCGTGCAACAGAACCTGCTCAAGAACCTCGATGATGCCAACGCGGCGATCATTGCCCAGGCCCGCCTGAATCGGGGCCTGCAGCAGGAGCTGATGGGCGTGCGCATGATGCCGTTCGCCAGCCAGGCCGAACGGCTGTTCCGTATTGTCCGCCAGACTGCGAAGGAATTGGGCAAGCGCGCGAACTTCGACATCGTCGGCGGTCAGGTGGAGCTGGATCGTTCGGTGCTCGACAAGATGATGGCGCCGCTCGAACACATGCTGCGCAATGCGGTGGCGCACGGGATCGAAACGCGTGCCGAGCGTGCCAATGCCGGCAAGTCGGAAATCGGCGAAATTACCGTTCGCCTGGCGCAGGAAGGCAACGAAATCATCCTGTCGATGGAGGATGACGGCAAGGGTCTCGACGGCGAGGCGATCCGCACCCGAGCCGAGGCCATGGGGCTGCTTCAGCCCGGCCAGCTGGCGGATGATTCACTCCTCTTTGACCTGATTTTCCGCCCGGGCTTCTCGACGGCAGGCGAAGTAAGCCAACTGGCCGGACGCGGTGTCGGCATGGATGTGGTCAAGACCGAAGTTTCCGAACTGGGTGGGCGCATCGAAATCGTTTCGCAGTTTGGCCGCGGAACGACTTTCCGGCTGTATCTGCCGCTGACGCTGGCGGTGACCCAGACACTGCTGATGCGCGCCGGTTCTTCCACCTATGCTGTGCCATCGGCGATGATCGAGCAGGTGCTGGAACTCAAGGAAGGGCCGCTGGCTGCCCTGCGCGAAAAGGGCGAGGCCGAATGGATGGGCAATCGCTATCCATTCCACTATCTGCCGAACTTGCTCGGGGATAGTCAGGCCGTTCCGGAAGCGCAGCGCCAGTACTGGGTTCTGTTGTTGCGCTCAGGTTCACAACGCATCGCGGTGCAGGTCGATGCCCTCAAGGGCAACCAGGAAGTTGTCGTCAAGAATATCGGGGCCCAACTTGCCCGCGTGGTCGGCATTGCCGGCGCCACCGTACTTGGCGATGGTCAGGTCGTATTGATCCTCAATCCGGTGGCGCTGGCCAGCCGGACGCCGGTAGTCAGCGTCCACAGCCTGGCGCCGGCTGCACCCGTGCCGGTCGCGCCAGTGGTTTCCCATCTGCCGACGGTGATGGTTGTCGACGATTCGCTGACTGTGCGCAAGATCACCAGCCGCCTGCTGACGCGCGAGGGTTATCAGGTCGTTCTGGCCAAGGACGGGGTCGATGCGCTGGAGCAGTTGCTCGATACCCTCCCCGACGTGATCCTGTCCGATATCGAAATGCCGCGCATGGACGGTTTCGACCTGGTGCGCAACATCCGCGCCGACAAGCGGCTAAGCGGTCTGCCGGTGATCATGATCACTTCGCGCACGGCCGAAAAACACCGCAACTACGCGCTGGAAATCGGGGCCAGCCACTATCTCGGCAAGCCGTATGACGAAGATGAGTTGCTTGGCCTGATCGCCGGTTATATCCAGGCCAGGGCGCCGGTCTAGTTCGGTTTTTTGATGACCGCGTAGCGGGCCAGGGTTTGCTCCCTGGCCCGTGCATGATCGACGACCGGCCGCGGGTAATCGCGCCCGATCATCGTGTTGATCGCTTCCTGCTCGTTGTGCCCCATCAGCCACGGGGCATGGATATGTTTGTTGGAAACCCGGTTCAGTTCCGGAACGTAGCGGCGGATGAACTTGCCCTCGGGATCGAATTTTTCCGACTGGGTTACCGGGTTGAATATGCGGAAGTAAGGCTGGGCATCGCAGCCGCTGGATGCGGCCCATTGCCAGCCACCATTGTTGGCGGACAGATCGAAATCATTGAGTTGATCGGCGAAATATTTTTCACCGAGCCGCCAGTCGATGCCGAGGTCCTTGGCCAGGAACGAGGCGACCACCATGCGCAGGCGATTGTGCATCCAGCCGCTGTAATTCAGCTGGCGCATGGCGGCGTCCACCAGCGGGTAGCCGGTACGCCCCGCGCACCAGGCGGCGAAGCCTTCGGGCCAGCCTTCCCATTGAATGGCATCGTATTCCGGCTTGAAGGCATGGCCGACCACCCGCGGGAAGTGGTCGAGAATCATGAAGTAGAAGTCGCGCCAGATCAGTTCGCCGAGCCAGGCATCTGCCCCGTCCTCAAGCGCGCCGCGCACCAGTTCGCGAACGGGAATGGTGCCAAAGCGAAGATGGACGGAAAGATAGGAAACGCCCCTGACCGCGGGATAATCTCTCAGTGTGCCATAGCGCCGGATGCGTTCGGCGCGGAACTCATTCCACAGTGCGCGGGCGCCGGACATGCCGGGGCGGATGCCAAGTTCTGGGAGATTGGTGCCCGCAAAGCCGATGTCGGCGAGCGCCGGCACCCCGGCCAGCGGGCGTCCGGCCAGATGGCCTGCACCGGGGCAGGCGGCATAGTCGACCTCGGTCAAGCGTTTCAGCCAGGCATTCTTGTATGGTGTGAATACCGAGAATGGCTTGCCGGCCTGGGTCAGCACTTCATCGCCGTCAAAGATCGCCTGATCCTTGAGTCGATGGAAGGCGATGCCGCCGGTGGCCAGCCTGATTTCGACTTCGGTATCGCGTTTTTTGGCTGCAGGTTCGTAGTCGCGGTTGGCAAATACCGCCGAGATCCCGAGCTCGCGCGCCAGTGAGGGAATTTCGTCAATCGCGCGGCCATGCCGGACGATCAGTCCGCCGCCTCTCGCCTGCAACGCAGCATCCAGCTCGACCAGCGATTCGCGGATGAAATGGACGCGCCGGTCGTGGCGCGAAGGCAGTGCATCAAGAATGTCGGTATCGAAAACAAAGACGCAATACACCTGTTCTGCTGCGGCGAGGGCTGCACTCAGGGCGGCGTGGTCTTGGTCGCGCAGGTCGCGGCGGAACCAGACCAGGGCTTTTTCTTGGTTCATGGTTGGTTTGTACCCCGGGGGCGATTAAAATTCCAGCCATGGATAGCGTCAACCTGACCGACAACTTCCTCATCGCCATGCCGGCGCTGGAGGATCCCTATTTTTCCCATGCCCTGGTCTATGTGTGCGAACACAACGAAAATGGCGCGCTGGGGATCATCGTCAATCGTCCGATCGACATGAATCTGGCGGGGCTCTTCGACAAGATCGACATCAGGCTTGCTGCCGAAAATCTGGCCAACCTGCCGGTGTACTTCGGCGGACCGGTGCAGCTGGATCGCGGCTTCGTGCTGCATCGGCCGATTGGTCAGTGGCAATCGACGCTGGCGATCAACAGCGAAATCGGCCTGACCAGTTCACGCGATGTGCTGGCTTCGGTCGGCAGTGCCGGGCTGCCGGCGGAAATTCTGGTCACGCTCGGCTATTCCGGCTGGGATGCCGGGCAGCTGGAGAACGAATTGGCACAGAATTCGTGGTTGACCGTACCCGCCAAGGCCAGCATCCTGTTCGACCTGCCGCCGGAAGAACGCCTGCCGGCGGCAATGCAGAAACTTGGCATCAGCTTCTCCCAGCTCTCCGACGTCGCCGGGCATGCCTGAAGGCACGATCCTCGCCTTCGATTTCGGCGAGAAGCGGATCGGCGTCGCTACCGGCGAATCCCTGCTGGGTACTGCGCACCCGCTGACCGTGATCCACGCCGAATCCAACGACGACCGTTTCACGGCCATCGGTGTGCTCATTGCCGAATGGCGGCCGGTGCAGCTGGTGGTCGGCCTGCCGACCCACGCTGACGGCACGCCGCACGAAATGACCCGTCTCGCCCGCAAGTTTGCCGAGCGCCTGCAGCGCCGTTTCAATCTGCCGGTCGGTTTTGCCGACGAGCGACTGAGTTCGCTCGATGCTCAATCACGATTGCGCGAAACCGGCCGCAACAGCAAGTCCGCCAAGCCGCTGCTCGATGCGGTGGCCGCTCAGCTCATCCTCCAAACCTGGTTCGAAAGCCCGCACCATGTCACCCCTGCCTAACCCCCTGCCGGATGCCGAGGCGCAGTGTCGCCTGCTGGCCGACCTGATTCGTCCGCAACTTCACCATAATCCGGCGCTGATCGGCATCTACAGCGGCGGTGCCTGGATCGCCGGGCGCCTGAAGGAACTGCTCGGCCTACCGGAAGACATCGGGCTGATCGACGTTTCCTTCTACCGCGACGATTTCGCCGAGAAGGGATTGCATCCCCAGGTCAAGCCGACTGTCATTCCCTTTGACGTCGAGGGGCGGCACCTGATTTTGGTCGATGACGTGCTCTTTACCGGCCGAACCACCCGCGCCGCTCTCAATGAGTTGTTCGACTATGGTCGTCCTGCTTCGGTGACGCTGGCAGTGCTGGCCGATCGGGGCGGTCGCGAGTTGCCGATTGGCGCGACCTGGTGTGTCTGGAATGTCGATCTGAGCGACGGCGAAAACCTGGTGCTCGGCAAGCAGGACGACGGCCAACTTGCGTGGAGGCTGGAAAATGCATAACCCGCAGTTGAACAAGGACGGCGAACTGACCCACCTGCTCTCGATCGAGGGCTTGCCGCAGCGCATCCTGACGCAGATTCTCGATACCGCGGCCTCCTTCATGGAAGTCTCGGCGCGTGATGTCAAGAAAGTGCCGCTGCTACGCGGCAAAAGCGTCTTCAACCTCTTCTTCGAGAACTCGACGCGCACCCGCACCACCTTCGAAATCGCCGCCAAGCGCCTGTCGGCCGACGTCATCAATCTCGACATCAACAAGTCGTCGGCCAGCAAGGGCGAGACCCTGCTCGACACCATCGACAACCTTTGTGCCATGCACGCCAATCTATTCGTCGTGCGCCATGCGTCGAGCGGCGCGCCTTATCTGATCGCCGAGCACCTGCACCGGGTCGGCCGCGACGACATCCACGTGGTCAATGCCGGCGACGGGCGTCACGCGCACCCGACGCAGGGCCTGCTCGACATGTACACGATCCGCCACTACAAGAAGGATTTCACGCAACTGCGTGTGGCCATCGTCGGCGACATCCTGCATTCGCGCGTCGCCCGCTCGGACATCCATGCGCTGACCACGCTGGGTGTTCCGGAAGTCCGCGCCATCGGTCCGGAAACCCTTCTCCCCAAGCATCTCGACAAGCTCGGCGTGCATGTCTTCCACGACATGAACGAGGGTTTGAAAGACGTTGACGTCGTCATCATGCTGCGCCTGCAGAACGAACGGATGACCGGCGCGCTGCTGCCTTCGGCCGGCGAATATTTCCGCCACTACGGCCTGACGCCGCAGAAACTGGCGCTGGCCAAGAGGGACGCCATCGTCATGCACCCGGGGCCGATGAACCGTGGCGTCGAAATCCACTCGGCGGTGGCCGATGGCGCGCAGGCAGTGATCCTGCCCCAGGTCACCTTCGGCATCGCGGTGCGCATGGCCGTCATGAGCATTGTTGCGGGGAATTGAGATGAATATCGAAATCAGGAACGGCCGTGTAATTGACCCGAAAAACGGCGTTGACCGGAGCTGTTCGCTTTATGTCGCCGAGGGCAGGGTTGCCGGGCTGGGCGAGGTGCCGGAGGGCTTTGTCGTCGAGCAATCCATCGACGCGACCGGTTGCATCGTCTGTCCCGGCCTGATCGACCTCGGTGCCCGCCTCAACAGCATCGAAGCCGAACTTGCTGCCGCCGTGGCCGGCGGTGTCACCGCGCTGGTCGTGCCGCCGGATGCCGATCCGCCGCTCGACGAGCCGGAACTGGCTGACCGTCTGGTGCACCGCGGTGCCGAAATCGGCAAGGCCCGCGTGTTGCCGCTCGGCGCCTTGACCCTGGGCCTCAACGGCGAGCGCCTGTCGGAACTTGCCGGCCTGAAAAAAGCCGGCTGCGTCGCCTTCTCGCAAGCCAACCGGGCGGTGGTCGATACCGAAGCCCTGTTGCGCGCCATGGAATACGCGACTACCTTTGGTTTTCCCATCTGGCTGCAGCCGCAGGATTACTGGCTGTCACGCAATGGCATCGCGCATGAAGGCGAAGTCTCCAGCCGCCTCGGTCTGGCCGGCATTCCGGTGGCCGCCGAGACCATTGCCATCGCGACCATCGTGCAACTGGTGCGCGACACCGGCTGCCGCGTGCATCTGACCCGCATCTCCTCCGCTGCCGGCATCGCCCTGATTCAGCGGGCACGCCATGACGGCTTGCCGATCACCTGTGACATCGGCGTGCATCATTTGCTGCTGACCGAAAACGATATCGGCTATTTTGACCCGCACGCCCGCTTCAGCCCGCCATTGCGCGCGCAAAATGATCGCCTGGCCTTGTCGAACGCCGCCGCCTCCGGCGTCGCGGCGATCTGTTCCGACCATACGCCGGTCGGTGCCGACGACAAGCTGCTGCCCTTTGGCGAAGCCAAGGCCGGCGCGACCGGCCTCGAAGTGCTGTTGCCGCTGACCCTGAAGTGGGCCGAAGCGGCGCACGTGGATTTGCCGACGGCACTGGCCCGCATCACTTCGGCCCCGGCCGAAGTACTCGGCCTGGCCAGCGGGCATCTGGCGCCGGGAGCGGCGGCCGATATCTGCGTGTTCGACCCGCAAGCGCACTGGCAACTGACGCCGGAATCCCTGCAGAGCCGCGGCAAGAACTCGCCATGGCTGGGTTACATGATGACCGGCAAGGTCAAGGCCACGCTGGTCGGCGGGCGCCTCGTCTATTCGGCTTGAATCAGGCGGGCGACGGCTTCGGTCGTTGCGCCGCGAACTTCGAGCACCTTGCGCCGCGAAGTCTGGCCACTTTTCAGGTTGACCGCAGATTTTGGAATGGCCAGCGCTTCGGCAACAAACTTGACCAATGCGTCGTTCGCCTTGCCATCCACGGGCGGCGCGGCGAGGCGGATTTTCAGGGCATCGCCATGGCACCCGGCGAATTCGTTCTTCTTTGCGCCGGGCTGGATATGCAGGGTCAGCGTGATCCGTCCGTCAGCCGCCACGCGGAACCAGTCGTTCACAGGAACATCAGCACCACTTGCAGCAGCAGGATGGCGACCAGCGGTGACAGATCGATGCCGGAAATGAGCGGAATGAAGCGGCGAATCGGGTCCAGAATCGGCCGTGTCAGCTGGTAGGCTGGCGCTGCCATTGGCGAGTGGGGATTGATCCAGGAAAGGACCGCCTGCAGGATCAGCGCACCGATCATGATGTAGACCGTCAGGCGCAGCATGCTGCGAATGGCGAGCATCAGGATCATCAGTATCATGCCGACGCTGTCGGAACCCAGTTCAACGCTGGACGCCGCAATCACCACGCCGGCCATGATCAGTTGCAGCCAGAGCGCCGCAATCAGGCTGGCCCAGTCGACACCGCCGATGCCGGGAACGATGCGACGCAAGGGTTTGACCGCCCAGTTGGTGAGTTTGACGACGAAGTCGCCAAACTGCCCGGCGAAGGAAATGCGCATCCACTGCATCATGAAGCGCAGCAGGAAAAGGGTGCAGAAAAAACTGACGACCGCGTCGAGCAGGAAAAAGACCGCCTGCATCACGCGGCTCCCAGCAATTTGCCGAGTTCGCGACCGCGTGCATCGGCTGCCTTGCAGCCGGCGACGATGCCTTCCTTTACGCCATGTGCTGCCATAGTCTTGAGCGCGGCTTCTGTCGTGCCACCCTTGGAGGTGACGCGTTCGCGCAACAGCGAAGCCGGCTCGGCGGATTGCGCGGCCAGGGCAGCGGCACCCTGCACGGTTTCGATGGCGAGCAGGCGACCTTGTTCCGGCGTGAAACCGAGGTCGGCGGCAGCCTGTTGCAGCGCTTCGATGAACAGGAAGACATAGGCCGGTCCGCTACCGGAAATGGCCGTGACGGAATCCATCCGCGTCTCGTCATCGATCCAGACGGTGCGGCCGACGGCGTGCAGAACCCGGTCGGCCGCCGCGCGCTGGTCGGGGCTCACTTCCGGCAGCGCACACAGACCGGTGATCCCGGCGCCGATCAGTGCCGGGGTATTGGGCATGCAGCGTACGATCCGGCGATGCCCACCCAGCCAGCGCGACAAGGCGTTCATGTCGAGTCCGGCGGCAATGCTGATGACCAGTGCCTGCCCGAGCTTGTCGATGAACGGAGCGACAGCCTCTTTCATCTGTTGCGGCTTGACCGCGAGCAGGAGGATGTCCGGCGCGACCGGCGCGGTTTCGGCGCTGGCATGGCAGGTGACGGCGTAAGCAGCGGCGAGTTTGTTGCGGGCATCTGCACCCGGGTCAATGACATCGATGTCGCCGGGGGCAAAGCCCTGCTTCAGCATGCCGCCAATCAGGGCGTTGGCCATGTTGCCGCCGCCGAGGAAAACAATTTTCATGCGTAGTTTCTCTCACCAAAAATGGCCGTACCGATGCGGACGATGGTCGCGCCCTCGGCCACGGCGGCTTCAAGATCATGGGACATGCCCATGGACAGGGTGTCGAGCGGCATACCGGCGGCCACGATCGTGTCAAATATTGCGCGCAGCTTGCGCAACGCAATCCGCTGGGCGGCGAATCCGTCGGTCGGCTCGGGGATACCCATCAGGCCGCGCAACTGGAGATTCGGCAGGGATGCCACGGCCCTGCACAGATCGAGGGCATCATCCGGCGCGCAACCGCTCTTGCTGGACTCGCCGGAAATATTAACCTGCACGCATACCTGAAGCGGCGGCCGAGCGGCGGGGCGTTGTGCCGAAAGACGATCGGCGATCTTCAGACGCTCGATCGAGTGTACCCAGTCGAAATGCTCGGCTACCAGTCGCGTCTTGTTGCCTTGCAACGGGCCGATAAAATGCCATTCGAGCGCGAGTCCGGCGCAGGCGAGTATCTTGTCGATCGCTTCCTGTGCATAGTTCTCGCCAAATGCCCGCTGACCGGCCCGCGCCGCCTCGATTACGCAAGCCGCCGGCCAGGTCTTGCTGACCGCCAGAAGGCTGACCGATTGGGGATTTCGACCGCTGGCGATGGCTGCCTTATCGATGCGCGATCGAACGGCTTGCAGGTTGGAGGCGATTGCGCTCATAATTGTTTGGAATTCTTCCTGTTTCCAGTATACACGCGCCGCGAGGACGATCCGTATGGACATCACCGAACTGCTGGCCTTTGGCGTCAAGAACAAGGCCTCCGACCTACACCTGTCGTCGGGATTGCCGCCGATGATTCGCGTCCACGGCGACGTACGCCGCATCAACCTGCCGCCGATGGAGCACAAGGATGTGCACGGCATGGTGTACGACATCATGAGCGACACCCAGCGCAAGATTTATGAAGAAACGCTGGAGTGCGATTTTTCCTTCGAGATTCCCAACCTGGCGCGTTTCCGGGTCAATGCCTTCAACCAGCAGCGCGGGGCCGGCGCGGTGTTTCGCACCATTCCGTCGAAGATCCTGAGCCTGGACGATCTGAACTGTCCGAAGATATTCAAGGACATCGCCGAATACCCGCGCGGCATCGTGCTGTGTACCGGTCCGACCGGTTCCGGCAAATCGACGACGCTGGCGGCAATGGTCAACCACGTCAACGAGAACGACTATGCGCACATTCTGACAGTCGAAGACCCGATCGAATTCGTGCATGAAGCCAAGAAATGCCTGATCAACCAGCGCGAAGTCGGGCCGCATACGCTGTCCTTCGCCAACGCGTTGCGCTCGGCGTTGCGTGAGGACCCGGACGTGATCCTGGTCGGCGAAATGCGCGATCTGGAAACGATCCGCCTGGCCCTGACCGCTGCCGAAACCGGGCACCTGGTTTTCGCCACCTTGCACACCTCGGGCGCAGCCAAGACGATCGACCGCATCGTCAACGTTTTTCCTGCGGCGGAAAAGGAAATGGTGCGTTCGATGCTCTCCGAATCGCTGCGCGCCGTCATCTCGCAGACGCTGCTCAAGACCAAGGATGGCAACGGCCGCGTGGCGGCCCACGAAATCATGATCGGCACGCCGGCCATCCGCAATCTGATCCGTGAGAACAAGGTGGCGCAGATGTATTCGGCGATCCAGACCGGCCAGAGTTTCGGCATGCAGACGCTTGACCAGAATCTGCTCGATCTCGTGCGGCGCAACGTTGTCTCGAGCGCCGAAGCGCGCGCCCGGGCGACCAACAAGGACAATTTCCCCGGCTGAGCGGGGCGGATATCAGGGAAAGAGGGGCAGTTATGGAACGCGATCAGGCAATGAAATTCATGCATGACCTCCTGCGCCTGATGGTGCAGAAAAAAGGGTCCGACTTGTTCATCACCGCCAATTTTCCACCGGCGATCAAGGTGGATGGCAAGATTTTGCCGGTGTCCAACCAGATTCTGACGCCGCAGCACACGGCGGAACTTGCACGCTCGATCATGAACGACCGGCAGGCTGCCGAGTTCGAGTCAACCAAGGAGTGCAATTTCGCGATCTCGCCGGCAGGGATCGGGCGGTTCCGGACCAATGCCTTCATCCAGCAAGGCCGCGTTGGTGTCGTCTGTCGGACCATCAACCAGACCATTCCGACCCTCGACGAGCTCCTGCTGCCCCCGGTCCTGAAGGATATCGCGATGACCAAGCGCGGCCTGGTCATCTTCGTCGGCGGCACCGGCACCGGCAAGACGACCTCGCTGGCGGCCCTGGTCGACTACCGCAACGAAAATACCTACGGCCACATCATCACGATCGAGGACCCGATCGAGTACGTCCACGAGCACAAGAACTGCATCATCACCCAGCGCGAAGTCGGGGTCGATACCGATGATTGGAAGCCGGCGCTGAAGAATACCCTGCGCCAGGCACCGGACGTGATCCTGATGGGCGAAATCCGCGACCGCGACACCATGGACTACGCCATCGCCTTCGCCGAAACCGGCCATCTGGCGCTGGCAACGCTGCACGCCAACAGCGCCAACCAGGCCATCGACCGCATCATCAATTTCTTCCCGGAAGAGCGTCGCCACCAGTTGCTGATGGACCTCTCGCTCAACCTGCGTGCCATGATCTCCCAGCGCCTGCTCCCGAAGAAGGACGGCAAGGGACGCCTGGCAGCGATCGAGGTCATGCTCAACTCGCCCTTCATCTCCGACCTGATCTTCAAGGGCGAAGTCGGTGAGATCAAGGAGGTCATGAAGAAGTCGCGCGAACTCGGCATGCAGACCTTCGACCAGGCGCTTTTCGATCTCTATGAGGCGGGCAACATCACCTACGAGGATGCGCTGCGCAATGCCGATTCGCTGAACGACCTGCGCCTGCAGATCAAGTTGCGCGGCAAGGAATCCAAGGATCGTGACCTGACCTCCGGTATCGGCCACCTCGATATCATCAAGTGACCATGGTGCAGCCCGCTCCGGGCTGAGCCTGGGGTAAAATCACGCTTCGGTTTGCAGCGCCCCGCCTTGCCGGGGCGTTTCTTATTCAAGCTCATGTCCGGCCTCAATCCCCAGCAACGCGAAGCAATCCATTACCTCGACGGACCCCTGCTGGTGCTGGCGGGTGCCGGCTCGGGCAAGACGCGCGTGATTACCCAGAAGATCGCCTATCTGGTTCAGGATTGCGGCTTCCAGCCGCGCAACGTGGCGGCCATCACCTTTACCAACAAGGCGGCGCGGGAGATGCAGGAGCGCATCGGCAAGCTCCTGTCGCGGTCAACGGCGGAAGAGCTGCAAATTTCGACTTTCCATTCCCTTGGCGTGCGCATCCTGCGCGAAGAGGCCAGGGCGCTTGGCTACAAGCCGCGCTTTTCGATTTTCGATGCAGCCGACTGTGCCGGCATCATCGGCGACGTGGCCAGGACGGTCGACAAGGGCACGCTGCGCCGCCTGCAATCGATCATTTCCAACTGGAAGAATGCACTGGTCAGCCCGGAAGCGGCCCGCCAGCTGGCTGCCAACGAGCACGAGGCGCTCGCCGCGCACGCTTATCTCTCCTACGAGGCGACGCTCAAAGCCTACCAGGCCATGGATTTTGACGACCTGATCGGCTTGCCGGTCAGGTTGTTCAACGCGCATCCGGAAATCACCGAGAAATGGCAGAACCGCTTGCGTTACCTGTTGGTTGACGAGTACCAGGACACCAATGCCTGCCAGTACCAGATGCTGAAACTGCTGACCGGTATCCGCGCCCAGTTCACCGCAGTCGGCGACGATGATCAGGCGATCTACGGCTGGCGCGGTGCGGATATCGACAACCTGAAGAAGCTGCCCGGCGAATTTCCGGCACTCAAGGTCATCAAACTGGAGCAAAATTACCGGTCAACCGTAAGAATCCTCAAAGCGGCCAACAACGTGATCGCCCACAACGAAAAACTGTTCGACAAGAAACTGTGGTCCGAGCTGGGCCACGGCGATCCAATCACCGTCACCGCCTGCAAGGACAACGAAGCCGAGGCCGAAGGCGTGGTCATGAAGCTGCAGGCGCATCGCTTCGAGCAGCGCGGCAAGTTCAGGGACTACGCCATCCTCTATCGCTCGAACCATCAGGCGCGACTGCTCGAGACCCAGCTGCGCAACCAGAAGATCCCCTACCTGCTCTCGGGCGGCCAGTCGTTCTTCGACAAGGCGGAAATCAAGGACATCACCGCCTACCTGCGCCTGCTCGCCAACGAGGATGACGACCCTGCCTTCATCCGCGCCGCGACCACGCCCAAGCGCGGCATCGGTGCCGCCACCCTGCAGGTGCTCGGCCAGTACGCCGGCGAACGGCATGTCTCGCTGTATCATGCGGTGTTCGAAGAGGGTTTCGCGCAGCGTGTCCAGCCGCGGCAACTGGAGCCCTTGCTCGAGTTCTGCCAGTTCATCAGCCGCATTCAGCAGCGCGCCGGTCGCGAACCGGCGCAGCAGGTGCTGCCGGATCTGTTGAAGGCCATCGACTACGAAGCCTGGCTCTACGACCACGAGGAAGACCGTACGGCGCAGACGCGCTGGGCCAATGTCTGCGAATTTGCCAACTGGCTGAACGGCAAGGGGGAGGCCGAGAGCAAGACCCTGATCGACCTGACCCAGAGCATCGCGCTGATCAACATGCTGGACAAGCAGGGCAGCGACGAGGTCGATGCCGTACAGCTGTCCACGCTGCACGCCGCCAAGGGGCTGGAGTACAGGCACGTCTTCCTGGTCGGCATCGAGGAAGGCATCCTGCCGCATCGTGAATCGCTCGACCCGGCGAAGATCGAGGAAGAACGCCGGCTGATGTACGTGGGCATCACCCGCGCCCAGCGTTCTTTGCATGTCTCGTACTGCGAGCGACGCAAGCAGGCGCGCGAATTCATTCCCAGTGAGCCTTCGCGCTTCATCGCCGAAATGGGCAAGGACGACATTCGCTTCTCCGGCGGCAAGCTGGCTGCCGAGCCCGACAAGGCGACCGGCAGCGCGCGGCTCGATGCGCTGAAAGCCATGCTTGGCGGCAACAAGCGCTAGCCGTACATTCACAAGGCGTTACAGCAGCTTGCCTTCTTCATGACATCCGGGCGATCAACGCCCGTTCGGTGCCCTCTTTGCGTCAACGAAAATGGGGAGGCCGCAGCCTCCCCATGATGTCTTGCTCAGGGTGGGTTACTTGGACTGGCCGATCAGGTAGTCCGCAGCGCCCTTGATTTCGTCGTCGGACAGGTCGGCAGCGCCGCCCTTCGGGGGCATGGCGCCCTTGCCGCCGATCACGCTCTTGTAGAGCGCCTCGTTGCCCTGGGCGATACGCGGGGCCCAGGCGGCCTTGTCGCCAGACTTCGGCGCACCCGCAACCCCGGTATTGTGGCAGGCGCCGCACACGGAGTTGTAAACCGTGGCGCCGTCTTTCGGTCCGGCAGCAACGGCGGGAGCGGCCTTGGCCAACTCGAACCTGGCAACCGGCTGGATGCGAACATCGGCGTCGTCGCTCTTGCCGGCATCAGCAGCGGAGCCAAACGTCTTGACCGTGAACGGTACGATGACGGCGATCAGTACAATCGCCAGAACGATTGTCGCCCACATGATGCTCTTGGAAGAATATTGCCCGGCCATGCTGATTACCTCGACGCGAAAAATAAAAGTGCCTGATTATAACGGCTTAGGCGGGATGCGGCGCAAAAAAAACCCCGCCGGGCGGCGGGGTTGGAAGTTCTCGAAAGGGGGTTTCGAGAGGAGGGGTTCAATGAACGATTGCACTATAGCCATCCGCCTCCGGACCGTCTGTCGTCCTTTCGTAGCCTTGTGTAACAGAGTGTAGTCTGCGAATTGTTGCGTTGCGGCATGACATGGTGTCGGCTTTGCTACATGATGCAGAAACGTGCCTATTTACAGAGCACGAAATTTCCTGGCGACACCCAATAATTCATGGAGGAGACACCATGCAGAAGTCGCTTCATATCGATCCGGGCAAATGCACCGGATGCCTGCAGTGCGAAATGGCCTGTTCCTACGAGCACACCGGCGCCATCAATCCCTCAAAATCGCGGATCAAGGTTTTCGATTTTGAGCATGAGGGCCGCAAGGTGCCGTACACGTGCACCCAGTGCGCCGATGCCTGGTGCATGAATGCCTGTCCGGTCGATGCAATTACGCTCGACCTGGCGACCGGCGCAAAAGTCGTCAGCGAAGCAACCTGCGTCGGTTGCAAGGTATGCACCATCGCCTGTCCTTTCGGAACGGTCAATTACATGGCCGACGTCGGCAAGGTTCAGAAGTGCGATCTGTGTGGTGGCGATCCGAAGTGCGTGACTGCCTGCCCGACCGGCGCCATCACCTATGTTGATGCCGACTGGACCGGGCTGGACCGCATGCGTGCCTGGGCGGCCAAGGCCAACACTGCTGCCGTTGCGGCATAAGGAGGAGAGATCATGGGATGGAACAGAAAAGTCCTGCGCGTGAACCTCACCGCCGGCACCTGTACGGCCGAGCCGCTGAACATGGCCTGGGCCAATGACTACCTCGGCTCGCGCGGCCTGGCGTCAAAATACCTGGTTGAGGAAACCGACCCCAAGGTCAACCCGCTGTCGCCCGAGAACAAGATGATCATGTCAACTGGCCCATTGACCGGCACCATGGCGTCAACCGGCGGGCGCTATACCGTCGTGACCAAGGGTGCGCTGACCAACGCCATTGCCTGCTCGAATTCCGGCGGCTTCTTCGGCGCCGAAATGAAATTTGCCGGCTGGGACATGATCATTTTCGAGGGCAGGTCGCCAAAGCCGGTGTATCTGTTCGTCGAAAACGACAAGGCGGAATTGCGTGACGCAGCGCATCTGTGGGGCAAGACCTGCTGGGAAACCGAGGCAGCGATCAAATCGTCGCATCAGGATCCGCAGATTCGCGTCTCGTCGATCGGCGGGGCCGGCGAGAATCTGGCCTTGTTCGCCTGTATCGTCAATGATCTGCACCGTGCCGCCGGGCGTTCCGGCGTCGGTGCCGTGATGGGCTCGAAGAACCTCAAGGCGGTGGCCCTGCGCGGCACCAAGGGGCTTTCCGGGATCAAGGATTTTCCGGCCTTCCTCGCCGCGGCCAATGCCGGCAAGAAGGTGCTGGCCGACAATGCGGTCACGGGTCAGGGCTTGCCCAAGTACGGTACGCAGGTCTTGATGAACGTGATCAACGAAGTGGGCGCCTTGCCCACACGCAATCACCGTGACGTGCAATTCGAGGACGCCGGCAAAATTTCGGCCGAAGCCATGCACGAGAAGCGCCCGACCGACGGCAAGGCGCATCTGGTGACCAATGCCGCCTGCTTCGGGTGCACGATCGCCTGCGGCCGTATTTCGAAAATCGACGAAACGCATTTCAGCGTCAAGAACAGCCCGCAATACTGGGGCGCTTCCGGGGGGCTGGAGTACGAAGCTGCCTGGGCGCTCGGCGCGGCCAATGGCGTCGGCGACCTGGAGGCGCTGCAATACGCCAACCTGCTGTGCAACGAGCACGGCATGGATCCGATTTCCTTCGGGGCGACGGTGGGGGCGGCGATGGAACTCTACGAGCTCGGCATCCTGAGCAAGGAGCAGATCGGCGTCGATGCAAAATTCGGTTCGGCCGAGGCGCTGTGTCAGCTGGTTGAGATGACGGCCAAGGGCGAGGGTTTCGGCAAGGAACTCGGGCAGGGCAGCGCCCGTCTGTGTGCCAAGTACGGCCGCCCCGATCTGTCGATGAGCGTCAAGAGTCAGGAATTCCCAGCCTATGACGGGCGCGGCATTCAGGGCATCGGGCTGGCGTATGCGACGTCCAACCGCGGTGCCTGCCACTTGCGCGGCTACACGATTGCCTCGGAGGTGCTCGGCATTCCGGTCAAGACCGATCCGCTGGCCACCGAAGGCAAGCCGGAACTGGTCAAGGCCTTCCAGGATGCGACCGGTGTTTTCGATGCGGCCGGGATTTGCGTGTTCACCAGTTTCGCCTGGACACTGGCCGACGTGCAGCCGCAAATTCAGGCGGCCTGCGAGGGCGACTGGTCGATGGACAAGCTGAGTCTGGTGGGCGAGCGCATCTGGAACATGGAGCGCCAGTACAACCTGGCGGCCGGCATGAGCGCCAAGGATGACGACCTGCCGCCGCGCCTGAAGACCGAACCGGCCAAGACCGGTCCGGCCAAGGGTATGGTCAGCGGCATCGACAAGATGAAGCCTGAGTATTACAGGGTGCGCGGCTGGACGCCGGAGGGCGTGCCGGAAAAGGCGACGCTGGACCGCCTCGGCCTGTGAAAGCCGGGGAGTTTGAGGAGCGGGGTTGCGCCGGGCGCTTCCCCGTTTTTCTTTTCTCAGCGGAGTGAAAACAATGAAACACATCATTCTCGGCAACGGGCCGGCTGGCGTGGTCGCTGCCGAAGTCCTGCGCCGCGCCGCACCCGATGACGACATCCTGCTCGCCGGCAACGAGGCGGCGCCGCCCTATTCGCGCATGGCGATTCCCTATCTGCTCGAGGGCAATATCGACGAGTCCGGCACCTATCTGCGCAAGGCGCCCGGTCATTTCGACCAACTGCGCATCCGCCTGCATTGCGGCCGGGCAGTTGCGGTCAACCCGGAAAATCGCACTGTTTTGTTCGCCGACGGCCATTTCGAGGACTACGACCGCCTGTTGATCGCCACCGGTTCGCATCCGGTGCGTCCGCCGATTCCCGGTATCGACCTGCCGCAAGTGCAGACCTGCTGGACACTGGACGATGCACGCGCGATCGCCCAACTGGCCAGGCCCGGTTCACGCGTGCTGCAACTGGGAGCAGGCTTCATCGGCTGCATCATCATGGAGGCGCTGGTCAAGCGCGGGGTGCAACTGACCGTGGTCGAAATGGGCGACCGCATGGTGCCGCGCATGATGACGCCGGAAGCCGGAGGCATGATCAGGCGCTGGGTCGAAAAGCAGGGCGTGCGGGTAGTCACGCAGGCCGGTGTCGAGCGTATCGAAAATGACCGGAATTTGCCGTTGTCCGTGACCCTGTTGACCGGCGAGCAACTCGATTGCGACATGTTGATCGTCGCCGCCGGTGTGGCGCCCAATGTGGCCTTTCTCGAGGGAACCGCGGTGCACGTCGCCAAGGGCGTGCTGGTCGATGACACGATGCAGACCTCGGTGCCTGGTATCTACGCAGCGGGCGACGTCGCCGAGGCGCCCGATCTGTTTGCCGGGCGCCATCTGGTGGCGGCCATCCAGCCCAACGCTGCCGATCAGGCACGCGTCGCGGCACTGAACATGGCCGGCCAGCCAGCACGCATGAAAGGCGTGCTGGCCATCAACGTGCTCGACTCGATGGGGATGATCTCGTCTTCGTTCGGTGAATGGCAGGGCGTGGCTGAAGGCGACGGGGTCGAACAGGTCGATGAGGCTGGCGGGCGCTACCTCAGCCTGCAGTTTGCCGGTGACGTGCTGGTCGGCGCCACATCGATCGGCCTGACCCAGCATGTCGGGGCCTTGCGCGGCCTGATCCAGGGCAAGGTACGGCTCGGCGCCTGGAAAGCCCGGCTGATGGAAACGCCGATGCGCTTCCCCGAAGCCTACATTGCGTGCCAGCAGGTCATTCCGTAGCGATGCGGCTGACTGTCAAACTCTACGCAACCTTGAGCGATTACCTGCCGGCCGGTAGCCGGAACAACCGAATTGAGGTTGACGTTGACCGGAATGCCACCGTTGACGCCGTATTGCAGCCATTTTCCCTGCCGCCGAAGTTGACCCATCTGGTTCTGGTCAACGGTGTCTTCATTCCGCGCGAGGAGCGCCCGGCTACCAGACTGAACGAAGGGGACACCCTGGCCGTCTGGCCGCCGATTGCCGGTGGCTGAGCGGCCGTTTCCGTGGAGCGGCAGCCGCGTGCGGCAGATGAGCAGCACGGCGGAGGAATTCCACCGGGCGCTGGTTCAGGCCTTTGGCCCTGCCGTCACCGTGGATGCTTCAGGCATCCTGCTGGCGGTTGAGGGCGTACAGCTGCATTTCGCGTTGAAGCGCGAAGAGATACGGCAGATTGGTGCACTGCAACTTGAGTCCCTTCGGGTCGAAATCAGTGTCCGTTCAGGATCCGCGGCAGCGGCCGAAAAACTGCTGGCCAGCATCGATCGCGCCACCCAGCGCGGGGGCGGTTAATCCTCGATGCGACAGATCTCGACGGCTGTCAAGGGAACCTGATAATCCGCTGCCAGCTGGGCTTTCGCCGATTCTTCGACAGCCTGTCCTTCATTGGTGACGAAATGGCGCGCACCGGTGTAATCCTGCGGGATGCCGGCGCGATCCTGGGTGATACGATAAAAAATCTTGACCTTCATTGCTGTTTCCTTTTATGGTTTTGTATGATCCTGCCGACCTAGTATAGCCAATATTTGCTGCGGTGCAATATTGGAATTTGGTCGGGCGGATCAGCCAAGCCACATCGGCTGTGCAATGAGCTCAGGCAAGCGGTGGGCGGTCGAGGCAGGCGGCAATATCGACGTCGTCGATCTGTTCCGGTCGCATGAAGCGCTCGGCGTAGTCACGATAGACGCCGGAACGCAGGAATAAATCGAACAGCTCGGGGTCGATGTGCTGTTCCTTCTTCATCAGCGCCATGATCCGGATCGCCTCCGACAGCGTCTTGCCCTTCTTGTACGGGCGGTTGACGGCGGTCAGCGCCTCGAAGATGTCGGCAATCGCCATCATGCGGGCGACTGGGCTCATCTGCTCCTTGAGCAGGCGCTTCGGGTAGCCGCTGCCATCCATTTTTTCATGGTGGCCGGCAGCGATTTCGGGAACGTTGCGCAGGTGTTTCGGGAAAGGCAGCTGGGTCAGCATGATCAGTGTCTGCACGATGTGCTCGTTGATCTTGTAACGCTCTTCCTCCGAAAGGGTGCCGCGCGCGACACCAAGATTGTAGAGCTCGCCCTTGTTGTAGAGCAGTTGGGGGACCGGCATCCGGATTCCCCACTTGTTGTCGGCCGGCATGATGTCCTTCGGGCCGCGCTCGAACAGGTGTTCCGGCTTGTCGGCGAGCAGGGGCTCGGCGATTGGCAGCGCCGGCGCCGAGGTGCGCGCCTTGCGCGCCTTTTCCTCATGCGAGATGCCGATACGGTCATCGAGGGTGCGCGTCCACGTTCGTGCGGAAATTTCCTTCAGCCGTGCGAGTTTTTCGGGGGCCATGAATTCGCCACCCTCGTTGCAGGTGGCAATGAAGGCGAAGTCGTCGTCCAGCTGTGCCAGCGCTGTGGCCAGCCGCGCCTGCGCCGCAGCTGCCGATTCGCCGGCGGCGATGGATTTCAGGCAGGCGATCTCGGCGTCGCGCTTCAATACCTCGAAGCGCATCCGGACTTCATGGATGCGGTCGTACAGGGTTTCGAGCTTGGTCGCCTTGTTGACCACGTATTCCGGCGTCGTCACCTTGCCGCAGTCGTGCAGCCAGGCGGCGACATGTACGGCTTCCCACTCCTCCTCGCCGAGCTGGAAATCCTGGTAGGGACCGCTGGTTTCGGCGCAGGCGGCGCGTGCCAGCATCTTGGTCAGTTCCGGGACGCGGGCGCAGTGGCCGCCGGTATAGGGGCTCTTGGCATCGATCGCGGAGGCGATCAGCTGAATGAAGGCCTCGAAGAGCATTTTCTGGGCGCGGATCAGCTCCTTGCTTTCCAGGGATACCGCCGACGAGGCAGACAGGGCCTCGATAAAGCTCAGGCGGGCGGCGTCGGTTTCACCATGCTGCAAAAGCAGTATGGCGCCGACCAGGTTCTGCTGGCGGTTAAGTAGCGGTACCGCGATTGCATGACTGGCGCCGCAATCCGCCAGGATTTCCGCCAGCCCGAGGGCTTCGATGTCGGCAGCGGACAGGGGGGCGGCACGCGCTGCCCGAGCCGCCAGTGCGCCGCTCAGCAGCGGGCCGGCCGCTGCCGGGTCCGTGACCGGTGCGCTGGCGGGGAGTTCGCCGCCGTCGGCCTTGAGGCCGCTGGCCGGCAGCAACTGCTCGTCATTAGCCAGATAGAGCACGCCAGCCTCGGCGTTGGCCGCCGAGATCGTTTCGCTCAGCAGGCGCGGCAGCAGGCGGTCGAAATTCTGCTCGCCGGCGACCGCCATGCTGATGTCGAGAAAGCGGCGGATGGTCCGTTTCATGCTGTCCATGGTGACGGCCAGCGCATTGACTTCGAGCACCAGCGACTGGACCCTGATCGGCTGCGAGAACTCGAAGCGGCGTATCGCTTCGGCCTCGCCCGCCAGCTGGCGCAGGGGGCCGGAGATGCCGCGCGCCAGCCCCCAAGTGATCGGAATCGCCAGCAGGATGACGAGGGCCATCGCGATCAGCGAATGACGCATCAGCGTATTGGCGGCAGCCATCAATTCGCGATCCGGAGTCGCCGTGATCAGGAAGAGCGGCCTGGCGCCTTCCAGCTTGAGCGGGCGGATCGCCACATGCCAAACGTCGCCGGCGACCTCCAGCGAAAGTTCGCGCGGCGCCGAACCGTCCATGCCCTGCACGATCGGCAGCAACCGGGCAAGAACCGGCGAACCGAGTTCGCCGAGGGTGGCCAGCACCGGCTTGGCGTCGGGGCTTTCCGGCAGGCGCACGGCTTTGCCCGGGTCTTCGTAGGCCAGCGTTTCGCCCGCCTGGTTGGCCAGCACCACCTGGGATCCCGGGGTCACCTTCTGCCGGGCCAGCGACTGATCGAGGGTTTCGAGATTGATGTCGGCCCCGACCACGGCCTCGGACTTGCTTGCCCGGTTGGCAATGGTCGTGCCGACCCGCCGGGTGGTGAAGAACAGGTAGGGGGGTGTCTTGATCTGGCCTCCGGACGCCAGCGCGGCCTGGTACCAGTCGCGGGTGCGCGGATCGAAGGAGGTCGCATAGTCGGGGCGGTCGTCGCTGCGCAGCGTGGCGAGTTCCGCATCGAGGTAGATGAAGCGGCCGCGCGCGCCACCGGCTTCGTGTTCGATGCTCTGCACGATGAAGGAAGTGCGCTCGGGCGCGTTGAAGAAATTGCGGCCGCTTTCGCTGCGGATACGGCGCACCATGAAAAAATCACCATTGCCGTAGCCGACATAGATCGAGGTCAGCGCCAGCGAGTTGTTCAGTGCCTCGCGCATGAAGCCCAGGTTCTCCAGCCGTTCGTCGAGCGATTTCGCCTGGGTGATGCCGTCGAAACTCAACAGCCGGGTCGCCATCTCGGCCGGGCCGATGAGGTTGGAGAATTCGCTCAGGGTTTCCTCGCTGATGCGGTTGCTCAATTCGCTGGCCGAGTTTTCGAGGAGATTCCGGCTGGTCTTGAAGCTGAGCCCGCCGATGACGCCGCCGACAAGCAGGATCAGCGCCAGGAACAGCGTCGAGATATGTACATGGAGCGGGAAGCGGCGGGTCATCGCGTAACCTTCAACGGTCAGGATGGCTCATGTTACGCGCAAGCGCGGTCGGGATAAACTGCGCAATCGAGCCATGGGAGGAGCAGTCAGCATGCACCAGAACATCAGTTTCATCACGCTCGGCGTCGCCGACCTGGCGCGTAGCCGCGCCTTCTACGCTGCGCTCGGCTGGCAGGAATCTTGCGCCAGCCAGCTGGAGATTGCTTTTTTCAATGCCGGCGGCGTGGTGCTGGGCTTGTTCCGACGCGAAGCACTGGCCGAGGATGCCGGCGTGTGCCCGGCAGGCAGCGGATTCCCGGGGATCACCCTGGCCCACAACGTTGCATCCGAGGCTGCTGTTGACCGGCTTCTGGGCGAGGCTGCCGCTGCCGGCGGGCGCCTCGTCCGTCCGGGCGGAAAGGTTTTCTGGGGCGGCTACCGGGGCTATTTCGCAGACCCTGACGGATTCCTGTGGGAAGTCTGCTGGAATCCGTTTTTCCCGCTCGACGCGGCGGGACGAGTGCAATTGCCGGCCTGAGACGCCGATAAATAATTCTTTGCGCGCTTGGCGAAATTGGATAATGTCCGCCTTTTTTCGTTGGGATCGTTGCGCTCATGAAAGTTATCGGCTTTGCCGGCTGGTCCGGCAGCGGCAAGACCACGCTGGTCGAACAGGTGATCGGCAGGCTCGAAGTGCGCGGTCTGGCGGTCTCGCTGATCAAGCATGCGCATCATGAGTTTGATGTCGATTACCCCGGCAAGGACTCCTGGCGCCATCGTCGGGCGGGCTGTCGCGAGGTGCTGGTGACCTCGGCCAATCGCTGGGCGATCATGCACGAATTGCGCGGCCGTCCGGAACTGACGCTGAACGAGGCGCTGGCCCAGCTGGCACCGTGCGATCTGGTGCTGGTTGAGGGGTTCAAGCGCGAGCCCTTTGCGAAAATAGAAATTTTTCGCGGCGCGCTCGGCAAGGAGCAGCTCTTTCCCCGCGACCCCCACATCATCGCGGTAGCCAGCGATGTGCCGGTGACGACAACCCTGCCGCAATTCGACCTGAACGACCCGGCGGCCATCGCCGACTTCATCCTGCGCCACACCGGCCTCGGCTGACTCAGGCGGCGTCGAAGCGAGCCAGATCCTGTTGCGTATTGATGTTCTCGAAGGCCTCTGCTTCGTCGTCGAAGGCCACTTCGACCACCTTCAGCGTCGCGTACCAGCGGTCGATCTTGCGCCCCCCAGCGGCCAGGAATTCGGTCAGGTGCGGCAGCACTGCGCGCCGGCACAGGCAGAAAACCGGGTGCGGCTGGTCGAAGGTGCGGGCGACGGCGAGATCGGCATTAGTCGTGGTCAACGCCGAAAAAAGGCGGAAAATCAGATCGGCCGGCAGGAAGGGTGAATCGCAGGGCGCGGTGGCGACCAGCGCATGCGTCGCCGCCGACAGGGCGGCATGCAACCCGGCCAGCGGCCCGGCGAAATCGGGGATCTGGTCGGGCACGACGCGGTGGCCGAAGGCCGCGTAGCGCTCGGCATTCTGGTTGGCGTTGATCAGCAGTTCATCGACCTGCGGCGCCAGGCGCTCGGCGACCCAATGCGCCATCGGCCGGCCGCGCAGTTCCTGCAACCCCTTGTCGATGCCGCCCATGCGCCGGCCGAGGCCGCCAGCCAGAATGACGCCGGTAATCCTGTCGTTGATGGCCTTCCCGTCGCTCATCGCGTGAACCGCTCCTCGCCGGTAAATAATAGGTAATGCTTGCCCTGGGCGCGGCCGATCATGGTCATGCCGATCTGCCGGGCTATTTCCCAGCCCATCTGGGTCAGGCCCGAGCGCGAGACGAGAAAGGGAATGCCCATCTGCGCCGTCTTGATGACCATTTCCGAAGTCAGCCGGCCGGTCGTATAGAAAATCTTGTCGCCGCCTTCCTGTCCGTCCAGCCACATCTGGCCGGCGATGGCGTCGACCGCGTTGTGGCGTCCGACGTCCTCGACGAACATGAGAATTTCGCTGCCCTGCGCCAGGGCGCAGCCATGCACGGCACCGGCCTGCTTGTAGATCGACTCGTGCTGACGCACCGCATCGAGCAGACCGTAGAGCATTCCCTGCGAAAGTCGGGCACTCTCCGGCAGGCGGATGTTGCCGACATCCTCCATCAGGTCGCCGAACACCGTGCCCTGCCCGCAACCGGTCGTGACCGTCCGCTTGTCCATGCGCGTTGCATCGATCGAGCGGCCGTGCCGTGTCGTGACGACGACGGCATTGACCTCCCAGTCCACCTGTACGGCCGCGATTTCATCGAGGCTGCCGAGCAGGCGCTGGTTGCGCAGGTAGCCGATGGCCAGTGCCTCCGGTGCGCCACCCAGCGTCATCAGCGTGACGATCTCGCGCTTGTCGACATATAGCGTCAGCGGGTGTTCGCCGGCGACGGCGGTGGGAACCGGTTCGCCAAGCTCATTGTGGGCGGTGATGGCGAAAGTCAGCGGGCGCGAGGCACGGGTCAGCAGTGGACGATTCATTGACGGGATTCTACACTTGGGGCAAGTTTCGGCTATCCTTAAGGTAATAGAGATTCCAGGCCTCCCCGTGAAAGAGTTTCCCGTCTCCGTCATCATCGAAAAGGTCCGTCTCGACAACCGTTGGGCGAGCGAGAAATGGGAGGCGATCGGGGTCGTTCCCGCTTTCGATGCGGCGGTTGATGCGCCAGTCCAGCGGATTTTTGCCGACGCGCAGCGTGAACAGTTTCTGGCCGGTCATTTCGTGCTCGAATTATTTCGCGACGAAGTCGATAACTACCACCTCAATCTGACCTCACCCGAGCCGCGGGTTTTTGTCCTGTGGCGCCTGGAAGACGACTTTGCGCGCCCGATCAGCGTCACGCTGAGTTACGGCGAGGCAGCGCGCTGGCTTGATTCCGGCGAGCAGTGCGACGGCGTCGCCATGCCGCCCGAAATCGCCGACTGGCTCGGTGATTTCGTCAACACGCACTACAAGCCGGCGGTGCGCAAAAAGGTGCGGCGCAACGATCCGTTTGCCGAGTCGGCGGCTTCACCGCGTGACGGGACGGTGCGCTCGTGAGCGAATCCAGCCGCTTCCTGGCCCGCTGGGCGCGCCTCAAGAAGGCCGCCGAGAGCGTGTCGGTCAGCGAAATTCCGGATGGCGAGGCCTTGCTTGCCCAACTGGGCCCGGACAGCGATTTCGGCCAGTTCCTGCGCCAGGAAATCAGCGAGGAAGTGCGCCGCACGGCCATGAAAACCCTGTTTGCCGACCCGCGCTTCAATGTCATGGACGGGCTGGATATCTACATCGACGATTATTCGATCAGTGATCCGATTCCCGAGGCCATGCTGGCCTCGCTCAATCAGGTGCGGACCCTGTTCGGCGACCCCGCCGATGAGCCGGCGCCGGAAGCGGTGCCCGAAGTGGTCGAATTGGTGCCAGCTGAATCCGCCGCTGGCTGCGACATTCTGGTCGGCGAAGGACAGAATGTCGCAGAAATTCCAGCTGACCGGATTCAGGGTGAGGAAAATCAATAAGTTGCCGCACTTTTTTATTCTTCTTTGTTGGCATGAACCCTGCTAAAGATAAGCCTTTATGGATGCCCTGTCTTGATGAGTTCTTCTCCTGATCGTTTCGCTGTCCCCGGCAGCCCGCCGCTGGTGGCCGCTTTTGCGGCGCTGGTGGACGTGCCGCAGCCGGAGCCGGTTCCGGCGGTCAGCATGCTTGCGGCCCGCCGCCTTGCCATCGTTGGCGATGCCGGGGCGGCGCTAGGCTGGGCGGAACGGTTGGCGGGCCAGCGTCAGGTCACGGTCGTTGCGACCAACGCGGTCGTCGATGGGGTTGACCTGCCGGAAGGCGACGAATTCGTGTTTGCCCTCGGTCGTGCGCTCGAACTCGCGGGGCATCTTGGCGCCTTCGAACTGCGCTGGGAATCGTCGCAGGGTGTGCCGCAGCAGGGAATGTTCGATACCGTGCTTGATCTTTCCGGCACCCCGCTGCTCAAGCGTGTTGAATTGCCGCAGGGTTATGTCGCGCCGGGGCGCGACCCGCTCGATCAGGCGCTGGCGGTCATCGACCTGCTTGCCTTCGAAGGCGAATTCGAGAAGCCGCGCTATGTGGCGGTCAATGAGCGCCTGTGCGCCCACAGCCGTTCGCAGAAGGCCGGTTGCAGCAACTGCATCTCGGTTTGCGCAACCGACGCCATCGTCAGCGCTGGCGACACGATCAGTCTCGACCCTTACCTGTGCCAGGGCTGCGGTACCTGTACCACCGTCTGTCCGTCCGGGGCGCTTGCCTACCAGTATCCGCGTGCCGTCGATGTCGGCGTCTCGATCAAGGCGCAGCTCAAGGCCTACCGCGCCGCCGGCGGGCAAGATGCCTGTCTGCTGTTCCATTCCACCGCGGCGGGCAGCAAGCAGCTGGCCGGGTTGCGGCGTGCCGGGCAGGCCTTGCCGGCCAACGTCATTCCGCTGGAAACCTGGAGTGTCGATGCGGTCGGCCTTGACCTGATGCTCGGGGTCATCGCGCTGGGCGCCTCACGTATTGCCATTCTCGGCGCCGGTTCGCATGATCTGGCGCCGTTGCACATGCAGGCCGGTCTGGCGCAGCGCATCCTGAACGGCCTGGGCTATGCCGGCGACCATGTCAAGGTCATTCCGGCGGAGAGCGACCTCGTGGCCGCCCTGGCCGACTGGGGGCCAGCCGCCGCCGTGCCACCGGCCGAGTTCCGCCTGCTCCCGGAGAAGCGCACGACCCTCGAATTCGTCATCGATCACCTGCTGCGCCATGCGCCGCGTGCGGTCGAATCCATCGATCTGCCGGCTGGCGCACCGTTCGGCACGATCGCGGTCAGTGACGCCTGTACGCTCTGCATGTCGTGCACCAGCGCCTGTCCGGCCAGTGCGCTGAAGGCGGCGGCCGATGCGCCGCGCCTGTCCTTCCTTGAGCGCAACTGCCTGCAATGCGGCTTGTGCGCCAGCACCTGCCCGGAACAGGCAATCACGCTGACACCGCGCCTGCTGCTCGCCCGGCGCAAGGACGAGCGGGTGCTAAAAGAGGCGGAAATATTTCATTGCACGGCCTGCGGCAAGCCGATGGGCGCCAAGCCGATCATCGACGGCATGATCGCGCGACTGGCCGGGCACAGCATGTTTGCCACCCCGGAAGCGCTGGCCCGCCTGACCCAGTGTGGCGATTGCCGCGTGATCGACATGATAAACAAGGAAAAGAGTCTGAACGCCTGGGAGATGTCCGAATGAGCGCTGTTCTCGACAACGCGCTGCGCCGCTCCTGAGCGAAGAGGATCAGGCGCGCGCCGAACACTATGCCGTGCTCTCGCGGCTCTTTGCGGCGGCGCCCGATGCCGGGTTTCTCGCCCGGCTGCCGGCTCTGGCCGGGTCGATGGGGGGTGCCGGCAGCGCGCTGGGCCGGGCCTGGCTGATGGTCGGCGATGCAGCACGCACGACCGGCGTGGATGCGGCAGAAGAGGAATATACGCGGCTGTTCCTGACCATCGGCCGGCCGGAAGTGATGCTCTACGGTTCCTATTACATGGCCGGCTTCATGATGGAGGGGCCGCTGGTCGAACTGCGTGACGACCTGCTCGAACTCGGCCTTGGCCGGCGCTTTGGCGTTACCGAATCGGAAGATCATATCGCCGCGCTATGCGACGTGATGCGCCACCTGATCGTGACCGGGCCCGACGCGGCGGGCCTCGCCCGGCAGCATGGATTTTTTGCCAGCCACCTGGCGCCCTGGGTCGATCATTTGTGCGATGCCCTGGCCCAGGCACCCGACGCCCGCTTTTATCCGCATGCCGGCGCGCTGGCGCGAGCTTTTTTCGACATTGAACGCCTTGCGTTCGACATGGTGTAGTCCGATTTAAGGAGGAGGGAAACATGAAAAACGAGCAAACCAACCTGCGCCGCCGCGGCTTTCTGCTGGCGGCAGGTGTCGGCGAGCGCCGGCGCGGTGGCCGTGGTCGCTGCAGCAGCGACCGGTGCCGGCAAGGAGGCCGTCAAGGCGGCGACGGTGAGCGCTGCGGACAAGGCCGGGAGCTACGAAGAGAGCCCCCATGTCAGCAATTACTACCGCACTGCGCGGGTCTGACGGGAGATAAAGCATGTTGACCAGAAAAGTCACCAGCAGCGCGCGTCCGGAAATCGGTGTGTTTACGGCGTTCGACCCCGCCCGGAGCCTCCGGGGTTCTCGGGCAGACCATGGATCGCCGCGCCTTCCTCAAGCGTTCCGGCCTCGTTGCCGGGGGCGGCGCCCTGGCCACCCAGTTGCCGTACAACATGATCGGCAGCGCCACGGCCGCCGATGTTCCCAAGGGGGCTGCCGGCACCGAGACCAAGCGCACGGTCTGTACGCACTGTTCGGTCGGCTGTGCCGTCGATGCCGTGGTTCAGAACGGCGTCTGGATTCGTCAGGAGCCGGTCTTCGATTCGCCGATCAACCTCGGCGCCCATTGCGCCAAGGGCGCGGCAGTGCGTGAGCACGGGCACGGCGAACACCGTCTGAAGTACCCGATGAAGCTGGTCGACGGCAAGTACAAGAAGATCAGCTGGGAACAGGCGCTCAACGAAGTCAGCGAAAAGCTGCTGGCGATCCGGAAGGAAAGCGGTCCGGACGCGACCTACTGGGTTGGCTCCTCGAAGCAGAGCAACGAGCAGGCCTACCTGATGCGCAAGTTCGTTTCCTTCTTCGGCACCAACAACATGGACCACCAGGCCCGCATCTGCCACTCGACCACGGTCGCCGGCGTTGCCAATACCTGGGGTTACGGCGCCATGACCAACTCCTACAACGACATGCAGTTCTCCAAGGCGGCGCTCTACATCGGCTCGAATGCCGCCGAGGCGCATCCGGTGTCGTTGCTGCACATGCTGCATGCCAAGGAAAACGGCTGCAAGATGGCGGTCGTCGACCCGCGCTTCACGCGCACCGCGGCCAAGGCCGACATCTACACCCGTATCCGTTCCGGTACCGACATCCCCTTCATCTGGGGCATGCTCTACCACATCTTCAAGAACGGCTGGGAAGACAAGGCCTACATCGACGCCCGCGTCTTCGGTCTCGACAAGGTCAAGGCCGAGATCATGACGTGGACGCCGGATCGCGTGCAGGACGTCACCGGCATCCCCGAAGCCGAGGTCTTCCGCATCGCCGAGATGCTGGCCAAGAACAAGCCGTCCACCGTCGTCTGGTGCATGGGCCAGACCCAGCACACGGTCGGCAACGCCAACGTCCGCGCCATGTGCATCCTGCAACTGGTACTCGGCAACGTCGGCGTCTCGGGCGGCGGCACCAACATCTTCCGCGGCCACGACAACGTCCAGGGCGCCACCGACGTCGGCCCCAACCCGGATTCGCTGCCCGGCTACTACGGCCTCGCCGCCGGTTCTTGGAAGCACTGGTGTGCGGTCTGGGGCGTCGATTACGAGTGGGTCAAGAAGCAGTTCGCCTCGCAGGCGCTGATGGAAAAGTCCGGCATCACCGTCTCGCGCTGGATCGACGGCGTGCTGGAAAACAATGAGCACATCGACCAGGATTCCAACATCCGCGCCGTCATCTACTGGGGCATGGCCCCGAACAGCCAGACGCGCGGCCTGGAAATGGTCGAGGCGATGAAGAAACTCGAC
The DNA here is from genome assembly GCA_963815365.1 of uncultured beta proteobacterium. Lineage (GTDB taxonomy): Bacteria > Pseudomonadota > Gammaproteobacteria > Burkholderiales > Rhodocyclaceae > Azonexus. The sequence goes on along the minus strand of CAWFGN010000006.1, from coordinate 449,156 downwards.
CTGCTGGTCGTCATCGACCCCTATCCGTCGGCCACCGCCGCCATGGCGTCGATGATGCGCAAGGACGGCGTCTATCTGCTGCCGGCCTGCACGCAGTTCGAAACCTCCGGTTCGCGCACGGCATCGAACCGCTCCATCCAGTGGGGCGAGAAAGTCATCGAGCCGCTGTTCGAATCGAAGCCCGACCACACCATCATGTACGCCTTCGCCAAGAAATTCGGCTTCGAGAAGGAACTGGCGAAAAACTACCAGATCGTCAAGGACAAGACGGGCTGGGAAGAACCGGTCATCGAAGACATCCTGCGCGAAATCAACAAGGGCACGCTGGACCATCGGCTACACCGGCCAGTCGCCCGAGCGTCTGAAGCTGCACATGAAGCACATGAATACCTTCGACGTGAAGACCCTGCGCGCCAACGGTGGCCCGTGCGACGGCGAATACTTCGGCCTGCCCTGGCCGTGCTACGGCACGCCGGAACTCAAGCATCCGGGCACGCCTAACCTGTATGACACCTCGAAGCACGTGATGGACGGCGGCGGCAACTTCCGCGCCAATTTCGGCGTCGAGCGCGACGGCATCTCGCTGCTCGCTGCCGACGGTTCCGCCTCCAAGGGTGCCGCCCTGCAGATGGGCTATCCGGAATTCGACCACGTCCTGCTCAAGAAGCTCGGCTGGTGGAACGACCTGACCGAAGCGGAAAAGAAGGCCGCGGAAGGCAAGAACTGGAAGACCGATCTGTCCGGCGGCATCCAGCGTGTCGTCCTGCAGGTGTATGGCTGCCATCCGTTCGGCAATGCCCGGGCACGCGCCCTGGTCTGGAACTTCCCCGACCCGGTGCCGCTGCACCGCGAGCCGATGTACTCGCCGCGCCCCGATCTGGTCGAGAAATACCCGCAGCCGGACGACAAGAAGGTCTTCTGGCGTCTGCCGACGCTCTACAAGTCGCTGCAGACCAAGGTCAAGGATATCTCCAAGGAATACCCGCTGATCATGACCTCCGGCCGTCTGGTCGAGTACGAGGGCGGCGGCGACGAAACGCGCTCCAACCCGTGGCTGGCCGAACTGCAGCAGGAAATGTTTGCCGAGGTGAATCCGCGCGATGCCAACAATGCCGGTTTCCGCAACGGCGAATACCTGTGGGTCGAAACGCCGACCAAGGGGCGCATGAAGGTACGCGCCCAGGTCACCGAGCGGGTGGCGCCGGGCACCGTCTTCCTGCCCTTCCATTTTGCCGGCTGGTGGCAGGGCAAGGACATGCTCGAGAACTACCCCGAGGGGGCGGCGCCCATCGTGCGCGGCGAGTCGGTCAACCAGGGCACGACCTACGGTTACGACTCGGTGACCATGATGCAGGAAACCAAGACAACGCTCTGCCGCGTCACCAAGGCCTAAAGGAGAAGATCAATGGCACGCATGAAATTTCTGTGTGACACGGAGCGCTGCATCGAGTGCAACGGCTGCGTCACCGCCTGCAAGAACGAAAACGAGACGCCGTGGGGGGTCAATCGCCGGCGCGTGGTGACCATCAACGACGGGGTGCCGGGCGAGCGCTCGGTGTCGGTCGCCTGCATGCATTGTTCCGACGCGCCGTGCATGGCCGTCTGCCCGACCGACTGCTTCTACAAGACCGAAGAGGGCGTCGTCCTGCACAACAAGGACGCCTGCATCGGCTGCGGCTACTGCTTCTTCGCCTGCCCGTTCGGCGCGCCGCAGTTCCCGGAAGGCCCGGCGGCCTTCGGCGTGCGCGGCAAGATGGACAAGTGCACCTTCTGCGCCGGCGGTCCCGAAGAAAACGGCTCCAAGGCCGAATTCGAGAAATACGGGCGCAACCGGCTGGCCGAGGGCAAGCTGCCGCTCTGTGCCGAAATGTGTTCGACCAAGGCACTGCTGGCCGGCGATGCGCCGGTGGTTTCCGACATCTTCCGCGAGCGTGTGCTGCGCCGTGACAAGGGCGCCGAGGCCTGGGGCTGGACGACCGCCTACGGCAAGCCGGAACAGGCAGCGCCTGCGGCAAAGGAGGGGGCAAAATGAAAAATGCACTGATTCTGGCGTTGACCGCAACCGTCGGCCTTGCCGCCTGCGGCGAGTCGTCGCAGGTTCCCAGCTACAAGCAGGGGAACTACCAGGGCAAGTCCGATACCCGGCCATGGGAAGGCGATAAGTTCGCCGGCAACAAACAGGCCTGGGAAAACGCCCTGAGGCACCGCAACCAGGGGCAGACCGAGTACAACCGGGTCAAGTGAGGGGCTGACGATGACAACTTCAACTCTCAGGCTCCGGCTCGGGCGACTGCTCGTTGCCGAGCTGCCTGCTGCTTGCCGGCAGTCTGCCGCTCGCGGCGGCCGACAACCCGACGCCGGCCCAGCAACAGGTCGAACGGCAGCAGACGCAGCCGGGCAACAACGCGCCGGTCTGGCGCGAGGTGCGTTCCGGGTGAGTCCTTCTTCACGACCAACCGCGGGCCGGAGGCCGGCGTGCTGATCCAGAGCGAGGGCAATACCTGGCGCCATCTGCGCAACGGACCGGTCACCCTGTATGGCGGCTGGCTGCGTGCTGGTGGTCGCGGCAGCCATCCTGATCTTCTACAAGATCAAGGGGCCGCTGACCCTGCACGACCCCGAACCGGGCGCCTGATCCAGCGTTTTCCGCGCTACGAGCGGGTCATCCACTGGATCACCGCGGGTACTTTCCTGATTCTGGCGGTCACCGGGCTGGCCATGCTGTTCGGCAAGCACGTGCTGATCCCGGTGATCGGCCACAGTCTGTTCGGCTACCTGATGGTGCTCGGCAAGAACGTGCACAACTTCATCGGGCCGCTGTTCGCCGCATCGATGCTGGCGATGATCGTCATCTGGGCGCGCGACAACGTCTGGCAGAACATCGACGCCCTGTGGATCAGCAAGGCGGGTGGCCTGGTGACCGGCGAGCATGTGCCTTCCGGGCGCTTCAATTTCGGCGAAAAGACCTGGTTCTGGTTCGGCGTCACCATCCTCGGCCTGACCGTGGCCGATTTCCGGAATGGTCATGAACTTCCCGAACTTCGGCCAGACGCGCGGCGACATGCAGATCGCCAACATCGTCCATTCGGTTTCCGCGATCGTCATGCTGGTGCTGGCCTTTGGCCACATCTACATGGGAACCATCGGCGTCCACGGCGCCTACGATTCGATGAAGACCGGCTATGTCGACGAAACCTGGGCGCGTGAGCACCACGAGCAGTGGTTCAAGGACGTCAAGGCCGGCAAGTCCGGCCATCCGCAGCGTTAATGGGAGGAAAACCAGAATGAAACTAGATAAATTTGCCCTTTTATTGGCGTTGACCGTAGCCAGTGCCGGCGCGTGGGCCAAGTTGCCGCCGCCGTCGGAAGAAGCCAAAGCCAAGGCCGAGGAGGCCAAGCTCAAGGCTGCCGAGACGGCCAAGACCGCGGCCGAACAGCTGGCCAGGGCGCAGGATCGGGTGGCCGCCGCCTTCATCGCAGCAGCAGAAGGCCAAAGGCATCATCGTCACGCCGACGCCGATTGCACCACCGGCGCCACCCGCCGCCGCGGCGCCGGCGGCTACCGCCCCGGTTGCGGCAGCGCCGGCGCCCGAAGCAAAGAAGTAACGGATACCGTTCGCCAACGACAAAGCCCGGCCAAGTGCCGGGCTTTCTTTTGGCTGGGTTTCGCCCCGGCTAATCGCTAAAAGGTGATGACCTTGTCGGCAACCAGGGTGGCCGCGGCCAGCTCGACCAGGGTACCGATGGTGACGCCCGGAATCTGCGGCAATTCGGCCAGGCCGCGGGCCAGCGCACAGGTGCGGCAGGAACGGATCTCGACCCCCTGGGCAACGAGCCCTTCGACCATGCCCTGCAGCCCGTTGCCGGCACCGTCGATCTGATTGGGCAAACCCAGCACGGTCGCGTCGGACATCAGAAAAATTCGCACCTTCGGCTTGGCATCGCTGCCGTAGGGCGCGGCGTGGATGATGATCAGGATGTTTTGCATGGTGTTCTCCGTAAGATTCAGGTTTACGACAGGGCGGCGGCTATCGTCCGGAAACTGGCCAGCCCGGCTTCAATATTCTCGATGATCGCCCCGGCCAGTTCATCCGGCTCGGGCAGGTTGTCCAGATCGGCCAGGCTTTTATCTTTCAGCCAGAAAATGTCGAGGCTGGTCTTGTCGCGGGCGACGATCTGCTCGTAACTGAACTTGCGCCAGCGGCCTTCCGGGTTGTCGATTTCGTGCCAAATTTCCTGTTCGACCGTGGCGATTGTGCGGCTGGTAGCAGGCAACGAAATCCGCCAGATCATCAAAGCGCAGCGGCTTTTTTTCAGTGTGTGGTGAGTGTTGTTCGGGGTTCTGGTTTTCGCTCATCGGGCGGTCGATGCTGGGAATACGCGTGATGATATAGGAAGCGTGGGGCGGTGCGATGCCGAATGAATGACGCCACGGAATTCGAGCACCGGCAACGGGCTTGGCCTGAAACCTTATGCAGCGACGTGCCGGATTTCCTCGCCCGGTGGGCGGTGTTATCCTGCCTGCCGCATGTCAGGAACCCTTTTCGACGCCCTCTCGCTGCTCGGCAGCTTCGATCATCGATTGCTCGAAATCGTCGGCCTGTCGCTGCGCGTCAGCTTGAGCGCGTTGCTGATCGGCACCTTCCTCGGCCTGCCGCTTGGCGCCTGGCTGGCAGTGAGCGACTTTCCCGGGCGCGGCGCCTTCAACGTGAGCCTCAATGCCTTGATGGGGCTGCCCTCGGTGGTGGTCGGGGTGCTTGTCTATCTCGCCCTGTCGCGCAGCGGCCCGCTGGGCAGCTACGGCCTGCTCTTCTCGCCCAACGCGATGATCGTCGCCCAGACGGTCCTGGTCGTGCCGCTGATCGCCGCCGTGACGCGGCAGATCGTCGAGGATGCCTGGAAGGAATATGCGCCCGAGTTTTCAGTCATCGGCATCCGCCGTCCGCAGGCCATGTGGCTGCTGCTTGCCGATTGCCGCTTTTCGCTGAGCGTCGCGACACTGGCCGGCCTCGGCCGCGCGATGTCGGAAGTCGGGGCGGTGATGATCGTCGGCGGCAACATCGACGGCTACACGCGCGTGATGACCACCGCCATCGCGCTCGAAACCAGCAAGGGCGATCTCGCCCTGTCGATCGCGCTGGGCATCGTTCTGATGACGATCATCCTCGCCCTCAATGTCGTCGCCTACGTCCTGCGCAGCTGGGCCGCACGGAGGTACGGCTGATGTTCCCGCTGCGCATCGCCGACCTGCGTTTCGCGCCGGAAGGCCGCTCTGTTCTGGCCGGCGTGGATCTCGAACTGTCCGGCGAAGGAATCAGCGTCATCCTCGGCCCCAACGGCGCCGGCAAGACACTGCTCCTGCGCCTGCTCGCCGGTTTGCTGCCGGCGCATGGTGGCAGCTTCGACTGGGGCGGTGCGGCGCTGCCCGATGGCCGCCTGGCGATGGTCTTTCAGCATCCGATGCTGTTGCGCATGTCGGTATTCACCAATGTCGAATTCGCCTTGCGTCCGCAACCGCTGAGCCGCAGCGAACGCCGGGTGCGCACGGAAAACGTGCTCGAACGCGTCGGCCTCGCCCACCGCGCCCGCGACTGCGCCCGCCTGCTTTCCGGTGGCGAGCGCCAGCGCCTGGCCCTGGCCCGCGCCTGGGCGATGGCGCCACGCCTGCTGCTGCTCGACGAGCCGACGGCCAGCCTCGATCCTTCTGCCACCGAGGCGGTCGAGCGCATCGTTCGCGAAATCCGCACCGAGGGCGCCAAGGTGCTGATGACGACGCATAATCTCGGGCAGGCGACGCGCCTGGCCGACGACATCATCTTTCTCGCCGATGGCCGCGTCCAGGAGCACGAGTCGGCGCAGCGTTTTTTGCCCGCCCGCAATCGCCGGCGGCGCGGGCCTATTTGCAAGGAGAATTGCCATGGCGCATCGCCTTCGATCGTTGATCGAGCAACCATGCCGCCGGCCGGCCATTCTTTTTTCCCATTCCACAAGGGTGACGCCATGACCGATACCTCTTCCTGCCTCTCGTATGACCCCGAAAACCGTGCGCTCTCCGCCAGCGAGGCGCGTGACCACATGCTGGCCGAGGTGTCGCCGATTGCCGGGCATGAATACGTGCCGCTGCGCAGTGCGCTGGGCCGCATTCTCGCCGCCGGCATCGTCGCCCCGCACGACGTGCCGGCCCACGACAATTCGGCGATGGATGGCTACGCGGTTCTTTTCGACAGCCTTGCGGTCGACGGCGAAACACGGCTGACCGTGGTCGGTTCTGCCTTCGCCGGTAACGCCTTCTCGGGCCAGGTCGGCAAGGGGCAGGCGGTACGCATCATGACCGGTGCGGTACTGCCGGCCGGGGCGGATACGGTGGTCGTCCAGGAAGTGACCCGCCTCGATGCCGGCGTGGTCGTCATCCCGCCCGGTCAGCGGAGGGGACAGAATACCCGGCGCGCCGGCGAGGACCTGGCGTGCGGCGCCGTCGCGCTGCCGGCCGGCAAGCGGGTCGGGCCTGCCGAACTGGGGCTGGCCGCCTCGCTCGGAGTCGCCGAGGTCGCGGTCAAGCGCCGGCTGCGCGTCGCCTTCTTTTCGACCGGCGATGAGCTGGCCTCGATCGGCAAGCCGCTGGCACCCGGCGAAATCTACGACAGCAACCGCTATACCCTGCACGGCCTGCTCACCCATCTGGGCGCCGAAATCATCGACATGGGCGTCGTTCCCGATGTCCCGGAAGCACTCGAAGCGACGCTACGCGAAGCAGCGCAGGTCGCCGATGCGATCATCACGACCGGCGGCGTCTCGGTCGGCGAAGCCGATTTCGTCCGCGAGATTCTCGCCAAGCTGGGCCAGGTGAAGTTCTGGAAGCTCAATATCAAACCGGGCCGTCCGATGGCTTTCGGCAAGGCCGGCAACGCCTGGCTGTTCGGCCTGCCCGGCAACCCGGTGGCGGTGATGGTCAGCTACACGCAGTTCGCGCTCGACGCGCTGCTCCGCCTGGCCGGGCTCGACCCCGTTCCCGAGCGTCCGCTGCTCACCGTTGTCGCCGCCAACGCGATCAGGAAGCAGCCCGGCCGTCGCGAATACCTGCGCGGCACGGTGCTTCCCCCCCAGGGGGACTTGCCTCAGGGGGCGGTCGACGGCCGCTGGCAGGTCAAAACCACCGGCAACCAGGGTTCCGGGGTGCTGCGCTCGATGTCGGAAGCGAACTGCTTCGTGGTGCTGCCCGAAGCGTGCGCCGGCGTGCAGCCCGGCGACGCCGTCCAGGTTCAGCTGTTCGAAGGCCTGCTTTAGCCCGTTCGGCGCTCAGTCGGCCAGTTCGATCTGGCCGCTGACGGTCGTCGTCACCAGACTTTCGCCCGCTTCCAGCGGCGGTGGTGCCGCCTCGGCGGCCATCGCCACGCGGCTGGCGCGCATGATCGGCATTGGCGGCATCTGGCCGCCCTGCTGGATGTTCAGATGGCGGATCTTGTACGGTTTGCCGAGTACGTCGGCAACCACGGCGGCGCGCTGGCGGAAGGCACCGATCGCATCGCGCGTCGCCTCGTCTTCAACCTTTTTGCGGGTTTCCGGCGCCGGCAACTGGCTGACGCTGCTTACTGCCAGCCGCATCTGCTGCAACTGGCCGAGCAGCTCGGAAACCGCTGCTGCATCGCGCGATTCGAGCACCAGTTCGGAGTTCACGCGCCAGCTTTCGATCTTCTGGTTCTGCGAATAGACCGGGAAGGTGCTCTGGCGGCCGCTCTTGACCGAGACGCCCGACCTGGCCTTGATCGTTTTCAGGCCTTCCGCGATGTCCTGGTTGACCCGGCGTGCCAGGTCGGCCGGGTTGCTGCCGCTGGCTTCGGCGAAAACCGTGGCGCGCACCAGATCGTTGGCCGCCGGGCGGCTCGCCTCGGCGGTCAGGTCGATGGTGGTGCCGGCGACGGCGCCCGTCGCCAGCAGGCCGACGGTCAGCACGGCGGCACAGCGCAGGCCACGCGGCAGCCGGTTTCCGGTCGTTACCATGGTCTCAGGAGCCGCCGCGGCGCAGCCTGCCAAACAGGGCGAGCAGCAGGATGGCGACGACGACCGAGGCGATGAATCCGGCCCCCTCGCCGGCCTGGTACCAGCCGAGATACTGGCCGACGACGCCGGCCAGGAAGGAGCCGGCGACGCCGAGGAGAATCGTGGCGATGAAGCCCATGTTCTCCTTGCCGGGATGCAGCAACTTGGCCAGCAGGCCGATGACGAAGCCAAGCACGATGGTCCACACGATACCCATGAGCGAAATCCTCCTTGCAGCGACGAAAATTGCCCGGCAGGCGGGCGAGGGCTTTATCCTAACGCGAGATGCCGCCCGAAGGTGGGCCGAACCGCCAAAAAATGCAGCTGGACCTGTTGTGCCCGGCGGCGTCAAGATCAGCTCGCCAAAGGAGGATGACCCCATGACCGCCAGATTTCTCGATGACCTGCACCCCGGCGAAAAATTCGTCACCGGTGGGGTCACGCTGACCGAGAGCGAAATCATCGGATTCGCGCTGACCTACGATCCGCAACCGTTCCACCTGAATGTCGTGCGTGCTGCCGAATCGATCTATGGCGGCCTGATCGCCAGCGGCTTCCAGGTGGTATCGCTGACCTTCCGGCTGTTCATTCAGTTGGGGTTGCTCGCCGAGTCGAGCATGGGCTCGCCGGGTATCGACGAATTGCACTGGTTCGCGCCGGCCCGGCCGGGCGATACGCTGCATGCGGAAGTCGAGGTGCTGACGGTGACCCCGTCGAAAACGAAGGCTGACCGGGGCATCGCCCGCCTGCGTTATTCGGCCTTCAATCAACGTCATGAACTGGTGTCGAGTTTCATTGTCAATCACCTGCTGCGCCGGAGTGGGGCGACGGACGCCTGATCGTGTCCTGTACTTGTCGCGACGGTGGTGCCAATAACGCCGGTACGCCGGTCATGGCAATCCCTGCGGATGCGGGAGACGGGTCGCTGTTCCGCTCGACGTTCCACATTCCCGGCATGGACTGCGTGGCGGAAGAGCAGATGATCCGCCTGCGCCTGGCGGCCGTGCCGGTTACATCCCTCGCTTTCGACCTGCGAGGACGGACGCTGCGTGTCGATCATGTCGGTTCAGCAGCGCCGATCCTCGCCTGTCTGCAAAACCTGGGCTACGGGGCCGAACTGGTGGCCACCCAGCCACTGGCCAGCGGCGCAGGAGACCCGTCGGCAACGGTCGACGAAGCCGGCGAGGCACGGATCCTGAAGCTGTTGCTGGTAATCAATGCGCTGATGTTTTGCGTCGAGCTGGGGTTCGGCTGGTGGGCGCACTCGGCAGGGCTCATCGCAGATGCGCTGGACATGTTCGCCGATGCGACCGTGTATGGCCTGGCCCTCTATGCCGTCGGGCGTGCCGCGAACCGCAAGCTGGCGGCGGCGCGCGTAGCAGGGGTGCTGCAGTTGCTTCTGGCCCTTGGTGCGCTGCTCGAAACCGGTCGGCACGTGCTGGCCGGCAGCGCGCCCGAACACACGACCATGATCGCCATCGCCGTGCTGGCTCTGGCGGCCAATACGGCTTGCCTGGCCCTGATCTACCGGCGACGCCATGCCGGGGCGCACATGCAGGCCAGCTTCATCTTTTCGGCCAATGACGTGATCGCCAATTTCGGCGTTATCGCCGCCGGTCTCCTCGTCGGCTGGCTGGGCAGTCCGTTGCCCGACTGGATTATCGGCGGCGTCATCGGGCTGGTGTTGCTCGCCGGCGCATTGCGCATCCTGCGCCTGCGCTGAATCAGAACAGGCGCTTGTGGCGCAGCGCGCCAGGGGCGTGCGAGAGCAGCGCGGACAGCACGAGGATCGCCCAGAACAGCGGCAAGGCCAGCGCCGGCAGGAAAACCATGAGCGCGACCAGCAGCAGCTTGAGCACTACCCCGCAGCCGGCAATTTCCCGCACATGCCCGGGGTTGCTCCAGGCATCGCCGGCGAACATGCCGAGGCCGGACAGAAGGGTCAGCCAGGCGCCGGTCGAGATATCGCCGCCGCCAAGGAGCGCCGCCCCGAGCAGCACGATGGCGGCCAGGTGGACGGTGCGCAGACTCAGGTTGAGCCAGCGGCGGCCGGGGAAGTCGCGGACATTGTCGCGTGAGCGGGGCATGAGAACCGGGCCGAGTGATAACATTGCGCATTATGTCCGAACTCGAAACGCTTGCCGAACGCCTTGGCCGCGAACTGCTGAATCGCGGCGAATGGCTGGCTACCGCCGAATCCTGTACCGGCGGCTGGGTTGCCCAGACCGTGACCGCCATTGCCGGCAGTTCGCAGTGGTTCGATCGTGGTTTCGTCACCTATTCCAATGTCGCCAAGGTCAACATGCTGGGTGTGGCTGAAACCACGCTCGAGCGTCACGGCGCAGTCTCCGAGGCTTCCGCCCGGGCGATGGCCCTGGGCGCGCTGAAAAAAAGCCGCGCCGACTGGACGCTGGCGATCACCGGCATCGCCGGTCCGAGTGGCGGTACGGCGGAAAAGCCGGTGGGCATGGTCTGCCTCGCCTGGGCGCAACGTGACGGCGGTTGCGAAGCGCTGACCTGCCAGTTTGCCGGCACGCGTGCCGAAGTGCGCGAACAGGCGGTACGGCTGGCGCTCAGCGGCGCACTAAAAAGGGTGATGGCGGCCACGCTGATGGCCTGAGCCGGTTGCGGTCGACGGCGAAAATGGGCCGTTTTTTCAGCGTTCGGTCAGGGTCAGCAGGATATCGGCGTACCACGCGCAGTTGAGCCCGAGCGCCTCGTCCAGTTTCAGGTCGCGCGAATCGACATCGAGCCGTGACGAGTGAACGCCGAGCAGCATCCACGGCAGGTCTCCCTGCGTGGCATCCGGCCTGGCGACACGCATGACGACAGGCGCGCCGCTGCTGCCCCGATGGGTGCGCGCATCGGTCAGGAAATAGCCTTCGCCCTGAAAGCGTAATCCGAAGGACGAGGCGATGATTGCGTGGCGTACTACCGGCATGTGGTGCAGCGTGTCGTGGAAGCCGAGCGGGAAGCCCGGTATCAGCAACGACGTACCGACTTCCACCTGATCGAAGCGGCCGAGCAGGTGGTGCGGGGTGAACGCCTGATAGACGGCTGCCTTGGGCAGCGCGGCGCGCTCAATTTCGATCACCGCGACGTCGATCTCGCCGGCCGTATCCCGGCCCTGGCGCCAGATGCTCTTGCCGTTGCGGTAGAGCGGAATCGAAAAGCCGGTCGAACTGGCCATGTTGTCCGAACTCATGTGCAGCTCGATCTCGATGCGACTCGGGAAGTGCTTGCTCGGCTTGTCGAACAGTACGTGACGGCTGGTGACGACGAAGAGCCGCTCCTTGCGTTCGAAAAAAAAGCCGCTGGCGTTGGTCAGCGGGCGCTGCTGATCGAAGGTGAAAATGCGAACGGCGCTGAGGAGGATGGATTCGATCATTGGCGGATTGCCCGGTGGGTGACGGCAGAGGAGAAGCTACGGTGCCTGCGACGTCGGGTTGCACGGTGACCCCATTGTGCACCTGTGGCGCATTTCGCACTACCTGCGCGTTCATCCGGCGGCCGCCGCCCCGGGCCGGTCGAGGCTGCCTTATACTCGCCGCAAGCCCTTAATGTCGACTTGCCAGATGCATTTCAATAGCACGCCCGCGCCCCATCACCTCGCCGGAACTCTCCTTGCCGCATTCCTGCTGTGCGCGAATGCGCCGGCGCAGGCGGCGCTGGCCATTGCGCTCAATTCGGCCGACGGCACGATCAGTCTGATCGATACCGAAACCTACAAGGTCACCGGCAAGTCGGTCGTCTGCAAGGAGCCGCATCACCTGATGCCGACCCCTGACGACAAGTCGATCGTCGTAGCCTGCGCCGCATCGAACCAGCTGGTTTTCTTCGACCCGGCCACCGGGCGCGAGCAGAAACGCATCCGCAACATTTCCGATCCGTACCAGCTGGGCTACTCGCCCGACCGCAAGTGGTTCGTCGCCACCTCGCTGCGCCTCGATCGCGTCGACCTCTACGACCCGGTCGACTTCCGTCTCCGGGCCCGCCTGCCGGCGCCCAAGACGCCGTCGCACATGGCTTTCGACGACGATAGCCGGTTTGTCTTCATCACGCTGCAGGATTCCAACGAGATCATGGCCATCGATCTGGCTACGCAGAAAAAGGCCTGGGTCATGCCGGTCGCCGCGACGCCGGCCGGCATCGTCATGGCGCCCGACAACAAGCACCTGCTCGTTGCCTGCATGGGCGAGGGCGTCGTCGAAGTGATCGACTGGCGCGCGCAGAAGAGCGTCAGGAAAGTGGCGACCGGCACCGCGGCGCACAACCTGCAGCCCAAGGGCGACGGGCGGCATTTCTATGTATCGAACCGCACGGTCGATGGCAGCATTGTGCTTTTCGACACGCAGACCATGAGCGTTGGTGCCAGGTACGACGTGCCCGGCGGGCCGGATGACATGATGGTGCGCGCCGATGGCAGGGAGCTGTGGGCGACGGCGCGCTTCGCGCGCAAGGTGCAGGTGGTCGACCTGACGACCGGCAAACTCAAGTTGTCGATCCCGGTGGGCAGTTCGCCGCATGGCGTCTTCTTCCTGAATCACGCCGGGCTGCGCTGACCGTGCGCACTGCCTGCCTCGCCCTCGGTTTGTCCCTGCTCGCCGTCAGCGCGCCGGCGCCGGCCGCCTGCAAGGGCACGCTCTACCTGACCTTCGATACCGGCAACATGCGCCATGCCGAACTGATCGCCGAGACGCTGAACCGGCACGGGGTCAAGGCGACTTTTTTTGTCGCGCAGGAAAAGACGCTGCGTGGCGACCATGCGCTTGACGCAAGCTGGGCGCCCTACTGGCAGGCGCGTGTCGCCGAAGGCCATGCCTTCGGCAGCCATACCTGGCGGCACGGCAGCTTTCGCGAGGACAGCGGCCGTCTGGTGCGCTACCGGGTCGATGGTCGGGTCGAGAGCCTTGATGCTGCTGCGGTCTGCGCCGAGTTGAAACGCCCCGACGAGCGCTTCCGGGAGCTCACCGGGCGCCCGCTTGATCCGCTCTGGCGCGCCCCTGGCGGACGCACGACGCCCAACACGCTGGCCGCCGCCAGCGCCTGCGGCTACAGGCACGTCGGCTGGGCGCCGGCCGGTTTTCTCGGCGACGAGCTGCCTTCGGAAACCTATCCCAACGCGCTATTGCTCCAGCGCGCGCTGGACAGCCTGAAAGACGGTGACATTGTGATGGCGCATCTCGGCATCTGGTCGCGCAAGGAGCCCTTCGCGCCGATGCTCGACCCCCTGATCGGCGGCCTCAAGGAAAAGGGCTTCTGTTTCGCCACGCGGCGGTCCCCGGCATGATCAACGCCTTCGTCGACGCCTTCGTGCATGCGCAGGGCTGGTTGCTTGACCGCGTCGTGCAGCCGCCGCTGCTCGCCCTGGGGCAGGGCAGCCATCTCGAAATGGCCTTCGACGGCATCGAGTTCTTTTTGTCCGGTGTGCTTCAGCTGACCGTGGCTTACCTGCTGCTACGGCCGCTCGAGACGCTGCGCCCGATCGAGGTCTGGCCCGACCGCAAGGCGGTGCGGGTGGATGTTCTCTACTCCATGCTCGACCGCCTCGGCATCATTCCGCTCTGCGTCTTCGCCCTGCTGGCGCCGCTGTTCATGTCGGTGGATGGCTGGCTGCGCTTCCACGACATCATTCCGCCGAATCTCGAGGACTTTATTCCAGCGCTTGAACGGCATCCCGTGCTCAGTTTCCTGATTTACCTGGTCATCCTCGATTTCGCGGAATACTGGCGCCATCGTTTTTCGCACACGGTGCGCTGGTGGTGGGCGCTGCACGCGATCCACCACAGCCAGACGCAGATGACGCTATGGACCGACAGCCGCAACCATCTGCTCGACGACGTCATCGGCGGCTTCTGGTTCGCCGTCATCGCCCTTTTCATTGGCGTGCCGCCGGGTCACTTCGTCTTCCTGCTGATTGTCGTGCGTACTGTCGAAAACCTGTCGCACGTCAATGCCCGCCTCTCCTTCGGCCGCTTCGGCGAGCAGTTGCTGGTCAGCCCGCGCTACCACCGCTGGCACCATGCGGTGGAACTGCCGGCCGGCCATGCCTACCGGCACGGCTGCAATTTCGCGATTCTTTTCCCGGCTTGGGATCGTCTTTTCGGCACCCAGTATTGTGAAAAGATAATCCCGCCCAGCGGCCTCAAGCACGGCCCGCTGCCCGATTCCGCCGCGCACGCCGGCTTCTGGCGCCAGCAGTGGGAAGGCCTGCGCGCGATGCGGGAAGCGCTGCGCCGGGAAACGCTGCGCAGTCAGTTCGCCGAAGCAGCGAAGCGCGCCGAACAAGAAGGCTGACTGCCCGGGCGGGCCGTCACGGTTCACACCGGAAAGAGGGCTGATTCTTGTGGCGTGGATGCTGGTTTGGCGGTCAGAGTCCAGCCAAACGCAGGCGGTTACCGGATGGAACGGTTCGCCCGCTGAATCAATAGGTTAAAACAGCGTTCTGGTGCTCGCAAAAGTTACGGAGCTGGGGTCGAACTCTTTTTCAGGATCGTCGCCTTCAACCAATGTCCGATTTCCGCAAGGCTGGCATTACGGGATCAACGTCGGCGCCGCGCACTTGCCGTGGCCCCGAACTGATGGCTGCGTATGCTGCAAGTTCTTCTCCTCTCAGATGCCCGACGAGGGGGGCAAGATCTGAAAAACGCACATTCTGATTTATCAGGTTGAGGATGTATGTGTGGCGCAATGCTTCCGGTGAAACCGATGCGGCGGACTCGAGGCCGGCATCGAGGGCGGCACAGGTGATCCCGTGGACAATTTCGGCTGCTCCTGGTGGCTGGCCCGATGCGTTGGAAAGAAGCGGTTTTTCGGGATCGTCGCCGGCGCGTTTCTCCAGTGCAAGTGCCAGCCAGCCAGGAAGCGCCAGCGTCCTTGCTGATGCATCACGCACAGTGAGCCGCAGGGTTGCCGGATCGAAATCCTTTACAGCCAGTGCCTTGAGTTCATCAACTGTCAGCCCAAGCAGGAGAAGAGCGCATAGTTGGCGCACATCGCCATCGGCAGCAGCAAGGAGCGCACTGACCTCGTCCTGAGTCAGTTCGCGGGGAAGGCTCACCCCGCCCCCTGGCATTTGCGGCAGTGCACGTTGCGTTGTATCGGAGCGTAATCCGGGGAGCAGCCCCGGTGATTCCATGGTCAGGGCCGGCGGCAGCCAGGGCTGGGATAAGATGACTGTGGTCGGCCCGACCGTTTGCGACGGTGACGTTCGATTGAACAATTCGACGAACCACATGGCCAGCAAGCCAAGCAAGAAAGAGACTGCGAGGTTGATCAGGCCATCGCGCAGATAGTCCGGCCGCCATGGCTTTTCGGGAACGCTGGCGGCCTCGATCAGCGTGAGTCCCGGCAGGCGCGTGTTTTCGGTCGCTTCGAGCTTGGCCAGGCGTTCACTGGCATTGCGTCGGGCGCCTTCGATTCGAACCAGATCATCTTCCATGGCCTTGGCTTCCTGGAAGTTCCCGGAGAAAACCTGTGCTGCTCGGCGCTGCCCTTCGATCTGCCCGCGCAACCGTTCGACTGCAGCACGAGCCCCGGCAGCTTCTTCTTCGGCCGATATCAGTGCCGCCTGCTGACTTGAAGCCCTGCTTGCCGACAGTTGCTGTTCGAGTTCCGTCAGGCGCGCGCGTAGCGCTCGTGCCGTGGGATCCATCGCCATGAAGTCGGGCGTGTAGGTGCGTTCCATGTCGCGCAATTGCTCGCGGGTCACTGAAATGCGTTGTTCGATCGAGGCCAGGGTCGGGTTGTCCCGAGAAAGGACAGGGCTACGGCCCGACGCGGCGGATTCACGCAAGGTACGCAGCCGAGCCTCTGCTTTGCCAGCATCCTCATTGGCTTTGTTAAGTGACTCGGAGAGACCTTTGATTCGCGCCAGGGCTTCGTTTTCACTACGTTCCGACGAGACTACGCCGCTCCGCTCACGGAAGGCGGCCAACTGGGTGCGCTTTTCGGTGATGCTGATACCGAGTCGCTCGACTTCGTCGCGCAGATTGGTGAGCGCCTCCTGGGAGAGGTTGCCGTGACTGGCCAATGATTGCTCGTGATACGTTTCGATAAGCGTATTGACGACCTTCGCCATCAATTGTGGCGAAGCGCCGATTGCCTGCAATTCCACGATATCCGTTCCAGGGATCGGGGTTGCGGCGACCGCGTTCTGTAGCGCAACGATCGGATCGGCATCGGCGAATGCGGCGTTGTGCCCTTCCTTGACCAAGCGACGATGGACCGCCTCGAAAAGGGGGCGGCTTGTCAGGACCTGTGCCTGGGTGAGCAGATCGATCCGCTGCGCGGGTGGCAGTTCCGCACTTGAACCGGTGATTGTCGTTACCGTCTGGGATGAAACGGTGCCAGACGTAATCTGTACCCGTGCATTTGCCCGGTATTCGGGCGAACGAAGCAGGTTCCACAAAAGACCTGGCAGCAAGGTTAACGAGAACACAAAAAGGAATACGGTCAATCGGCGCCGATTGATGCGGCGGGCTGCTTCTGCCGGGTCAGTGTACTGTGGCGAATCGAAAATGACTTTGTCGCGAAGCGGCGGAATCGTGAACACGGAATCGGACCTTTCCAATAAGTTCGATCAGTCTAGCAACACTGGAGCATATTAGCCGCGACGTTGACATCGTCCATCGATGCTCGAAGCCTGCAAGCCGGCATTGCGCCTGTAGCTGAATGACAGTTTCTACGCCAGCAAGAAATTCATCCGCAGTGAATGGTTTTTCGGCGGCAGCGGACGACCCGCCTTACCCCGAACAACAGCCTCACCCCAGCAACGGCTCGAACAGTGCAGCCAGGTCGTCGGTGCCGAACTTGACGTCGACGCTGTGGTCTTCGGACAGGATGCCGGCGGCCAGTTCGGCTTTTTTTTCCTGCAGGGCGAGGATCTTTTCCTCGATGCTGCCGCTGACGATCAGCTTGTAGACGAAGACCGGCTTGTACTGCCCGAGGCGGTGGGCGCGGTCGGTCGCCTGGTTTTCGACGGCCGGGTTCCACCACGGGTCGTAGTGGATGACGGTGTCGGCGGCGGTCAGGTTGAGGCCGACGCCACCGGCTTTCAGGCTGATCAGGAAGACCGGCACTTCGCCGGCCTGGAAGCGGCGGATCGGCAGTTCGCGGTCGCCGGTGTCGCCGGTTAGCAGCGCGTAGTCGATGCCCGCTTCGGCGAGTTCCTTTTCGATCAGTGCCAGCATGCTGGTGAATTGCGAGAAGACGAGGATGCGCCGGCCTTCATCGACCAGCTCGGGCAGCATTGCCATCAGCAGGTCGAGCTTGGCGCGCTCGGTCACCTTGCGCGCGGTATGGGCCTTGACCAGGCGCGGGTCGCAGCAGACCTGGCGCAGCTTGAGCAGTGCATCGAGGATGACGATCTGGCTGCGGCTGAATCCGCGGCTGGCGATTTCCTCGCGCACCTTGACGTCCATCGCCGCGCGCACCGTTTCGTAAAGGTCGCGCTGGCTGCCTTCGAGTTCGACGCTGCGCACGATGATGGTCTTGGGCGGCAGTTCCTGTGCCACGTCTTCCTTCTTGCGGCGCAGGATGAAGGGGCGGATGCGCCGGGCCAGCAGGTCGCGGCGCCGGTTGTCGTTCTGTTTTTCGATCGGCGTCCGCCAGTGCTTGGCGAACTGGCGGGCGGCCGCCGAGAAAGCCGGGGAGCAGGAAGTCGAACTGGCTCCATAGTTCGCCGAGGTGGTTTTCCAGCGGCGTGCCGGTCAGGCACAGACGGTGCCGGGCGTTGATCTTGCGCACGGCTTCGGCGCCGCGGCTCTGCGCGTTCTTGACCGTTTGCGCCTCGTCGAGAATCAGCAGGTGGTAGCTGTGCTGCATCAGATCTTCGGCGTCGCGCCAGAGCAGCGGATAGGTGGTCAGCACGACGTCATGTTCGGGAATTTCGGCGAAGCGGCTCTTGCGTTCCGGGCCGTGCAGCGAGAGTACCGACAGGCCGGGGGCGAAGCGTGCGGTCTCGCTCTTCCAGTTGAAGATCAGCGAGGTCGGCAGGATGATCAGGGCCGGCTTGTCGAGGCGTCCGGCTTCCTTTTCGAGGAGCAGGTGGGCCAGCGTCTGGGCCGTCTTGCCCAGCCCCATGTCGTCGGCCAGGATGCCCGACAGGTTCTGCGCGCGCAGGAACTGCAGCCAGGCCAGGCCTTCCTTCTGATAGGGGCGCAGTTCGAGTTTCAGGCCGGCCGGCGAGTCGACGCTGGAAATGCTTTGGGCCGACCGAAGCTGGTCGGCCAGCGCCAGGATGTCGCCCTGCCCCTTGAACTGCCAGCGCCGGGTGTCGTTGAGTTCGGCCAGGCGCGGCGCGTCGAAGCGCGAGACGCGCAAGGTGTCGCCGCCGCCGAAGCCGTCGAAGAGATCGATCAGCGTCGTCGCCAGCGGCTTGATGCGGCTGGCCGGGACGCGGATGCGCTGGCGCAGCGGCGTTTGCAACTCGACCGCTTCGTCGTCGGGGATGGCGTCGATCAGGGCGCTCTCCAGCCAGCGCGCATCGCGCCGGAAGAGTCCGGCGAGCAGCGGGGCCAGCGCCAGGCGCTGGCCGTCGACGATGATGCCCATGTCGAGATCGAACCAGCCGTTATCGGCGGCGACCAGGTCGGCTTCCCAGGCGTCGACTTCGAGCAGATGGTGGCGAAAGTCTTCCGGATAGTTGACCTGCCAGCCGGCAGCGCGCAGCGCAGCGCGACCGTCGTGCATGAAGGCCGTCCACGCACTTTCGCTGGCCAGGCCGAAAACGCCTTCCGGCGGGCGGCCGAAGGTATCGAGGGTGTGCGAGGGAATTTTCTCGAAGCCGGCTGCGGTCAACGCCAGAAAAGCGGCCTTTTCTGCCTCCGGGCGCCGCTTGAGGTGGACGGTTTCGCCTTCGGGCAGGGTCACGAATTCATGGACTTCGTCGGGGCGCACATCGACATCGGCATAGCGAAAAACCGGCCTGGCCACGTCGAAGAAACCGCCGGCCATGCTCGTGCCGTAGCCGCGCCACGCCCGGTTGCCGTGCGTCGGCAGGGTGTCGAGCTGCAATACCGGTTGCAGGGGGGCATCCACCGTGCGCAGGTGGATTGTGGCGTCTTCCGACGGCTTGGGCAGGTCGGGCGCGAGTTCGGCCAGCGTCTGGGCGACGACCGCAGCTTCCCTGGCCGACAGGGGCGGCAGGCTGAACAGGCGGGTGATGACCGCCGGGTTGCCGGCGACCTCCAGCGGCCCGGCTTCACCTTCGGCCAGGTTGACATACCAGGGCGGGGCGACCGGGATGATCAGCTCGGCGGCGGGCTGGGCGATCAGCAATGGCCGTTGCAGGCCCTGCGCATTGACGCGCCAGCCGACCTGGGCGGGGCGCGGCCCCCCTTCGCGGAGCGGCAGCCCGTCGCCGTTGTTGGCGTAGAAGCGGCCGCTCTCGACCAGGCGCTGCAGCGTTTCCGCGCCATGGCGCGGGCCGAGGCCGAAGGCACGCAGCCCGGTTTCGTGCAGGCGGTCCGCCCACAGCGGGCGCAGGATGCCGAGATCTTCCTCGACGACGAACTGCGGCGGGTTGACCAGGGCGCGTTCGAGATTCCACCATTCCTCGGCGCTGTCGGGAAACTTGCCTTTGCCGATCTCGATCCCGAAGTGACGCTGGTCGGTTGTCCACTTGAGCATGTAGAAGAGTTGCTGACGGGCGCTGGCCGGGCGCGCCTTCTTCTTGGCGACGGCAATCGACGCGCGGCGCAGGTCCTCGACCCACGACAGCACGCCGGGACTGACGCGGTCCGGGGTGCTGCGTTCCTCGATGGCGCGCAGCAGCATGGCTGCGACGTGTTTGCAATGGCTGCCGACCGGGCAGGTGCAGCTGCTGATCAGCAGCGGGCTGCCCTGCTTGCCGGTGACCAGTTTGGCCATGGCCAGATAGGGCTTGCGCGCCGTACCGGGAACCACCGCGCGCACGAATTCGGGTTCGACTTCCAGTTCGCGCACGACCCCGACGTAGGAACGCGCCTTGTCCAGTTCGCGCTGGCCGAGCCAGTCGCGCAGTTGCTTCTCGGTGCAGGCGTCGAGGGAAAGCGGCAGCATCAGGGAATCAGTAAACAAGAAGGCCGATCACCGTGGCCAGCAGCAAGGCTATGATCGCCAGCCAGAAATTCTGTTGCCGTTGGGCCTCGATCAGGCGATCGATCTGCGGCTGCAGGTCGGGCGCCGGCGGCCGGGCCAGCGCCTGATGCACGAGGCGCGGCAGCTGCGGCAGCATGCGCGCCAGGTAGGGGGCTTCCTGCTTGAAGGTGCGCTCCAGTCCGCGCCAGCCGACCTGTTCGCTCATCCAGCGTTCGAGGAAGGGCTTGGCGGTTTTCCACAGGTCGAGTTCGGGATCGAGCTGGCGGCCGAGGCCTTCGATGTTGAGCAGGGTCTTCTGCAGCATGACCAGCTGCGGCTGGATCTCGACATTGAAGCGGCGCGAGGTCTGGAACAGGCGCAGCAGCACCTTGCCGAAGGAAATGTCCTTCAGCGGGCGGTCGAATATCGGCTCGCAGACCGAGCGGATCGACGGCCTCGAATTCATCGACCCGCGTATCCTTCGGCGCCCAGCCGGATTCGATGTGTGCCTCGGCGACCCGCTTGTAGTCGCGGCGGAAGAAGGCGAGGAAATTCTGCGCCAGGTAATTCTTGTCGGAATCGGTCAGCGTACCGACGATGCCGAAATCCAGCGCAATGTAGCGGCCGTCCGGGGCGACGAAAATGTTTCCCGGGTGCATGTCGGCGTGGAAGAAACCATCGCGAAACACCTGGGTGAAGAAGATCTCGACGCCGGCCGCCGAGAGCCGCGAAAGGTTGATGCCGTCGGCGCGCAGCCTGTCGATCTGCGAAATTGGCGTGCCCTGCATGCGCTCCATGACCATC
The DNA here is from genome assembly GCA_963815365.1 of uncultured beta proteobacterium. Classification (GTDB taxonomy): domain Bacteria; phylum Pseudomonadota; class Gammaproteobacteria; order Burkholderiales; family Rhodocyclaceae; genus Azonexus. Next base: position 428,255 of record CAWFGN010000006.1, on the reverse strand, counting down.
ACGGTTGACGTACACCAGTCCCAGTGCATTTCCGGCACGATCAGCAGCTGCGAATTGGCGAAGTTGCGCCGCAGCTGCGAGGCATTGGCCGCTTCGCGCATCAGGTCCAGTTCGTCGCGCAGGTACTTGGCGAATTCGGCGACCACCTCGCGCGGCTTCAGGCGCTTGCCGTCCGACCACAGCTTCTCGAGCAGCATCGCCAGCGTGTCCATCAGCGCGAGGTCGTGGTCGATGACCGACAGCATGTTCGGGCGCAGGATCTTGACGGCGACTTCGTGGCTGCCGTCTTCATCCTTCAGGCGGGCGAAATGCACCTGGGCGATCGAGGCCGACGCCACCGGCACCGGGTCGAACTCGGCGAAGACCTCGCTCGCCGGGCGGCCGTAGGCCTTCTCGATCTCGGCCAGCGCCAGCTGCGAGTCGAAGGGGGGGACGCGATCCTGCAACTTGGCCAGTTCGTCGGCGATGTCGGCCGGCATCAGGTCGCGCCGGGTCGATAAAACCTGTCCGAACTTGACGAAAATCGGCCCCAGCGCTTCCAGTGCCAGGCGCAGGCGAACCGCGCGCGGTGCCGACAGGTCGCGCCAGAATTGCACGGCATTGGCGAAGCGCACCAGGCGACCGCTCGGCTCGTGTTCGAGCACCAGTTCGTCGAGGCCGTAGCGGCTGGCAACGGAGGCGATCTTGAGCAGACGGAAAATGCGCATGGGCGGCGGGGGTCGGGCTGGCCGGGAAGGTCAAACGAGCATGTTAACACGCAGGCGGAAAATTGACTTGCGCGACGTGGCCTCTTTGGCATAGACACGGTTGCGCTGCCGAATGGCTCTGCTAAAGTCGATTTTGAAAATAGATCTTTGACGGATGAATCGAGAAGCCATGAATTACGAACACTTTGTCGTCGCGGCCGCACGCGTGGTCGAGGTCATCGGGGTTGCCGTGTTGCTGCTTGGCGCGCTGCTTGCTGCCGGAGTCTTTGCGCGCCGCCTGGTTCGTGGCGGCGTTTTTCAGGAGGCCTACCATGCTCTGCGGGCCGACCTCGGCCGGGCCATCCTGCTCGGGCTGGAACTGCTGGTGATTGCCGACATCATCGGCACGGTGGCCATCGAGCCGACCCTGCAGAACCTCGGTGTGCTCGCGGTGATCGTCTTGATCCGGACGGTGCTGAGCTTCGCGCTCGAACTGGAAGTCAGCGGACGCTGGCCTTGGCAGCGCGCGCAGGCCGCCGACGAGGCAAGCAAGAGCGCCTAGCCGGATGGCGCTGATCCACGGCTTTCCACCGGTCGCAGCGCCCGGCGCCCGCGTGCTGGTCCTGGGCAGCATGCCGGGCCAGGCTTCGCTGCGGGCGGCGGAGTATTACGCGCACGAACGCAACGCCTTCTGGCGGATCATGGGCGATTTGCTCGGCGCCGGTCCGAAATTGCCCTACGCGCAACGACTGGAAAGGCTGACGGCAGCCGGCATTGCCTTGTGGGACGTGATCGCAGTCTGCGAGCGGACGGGCAGTCTGGATGCCGCCATCGTCGGGAGCAGCGTGCAGGCCAACGATTTTGCGGCCTTTTTTGCCGTTCACCGCAGCATTGCCCGGGTTTTCTTCAACGGGGCGGCGGCCGAGGCCGGGTTTCGCCGGCTGGTGCTGCCCGGATTGCGCGGCCGGGCATTGCAGCTGACCCGGCTGCCATCGACCAGCCCGGCCCACGCGGCGTGCAGCTATACCGAGAAGCTCGCCGCCTGGTCGGCGCTGCTTGCGTCGCCGGATAATCAGGCAGCGGCAGCGTATAATCGCCGTTTTGCTTTTTAGCCCCCGATCAATGGCCCACGATGTCAAATCACAGCTGACCGCCCTGCTCCAGCAGGCGCTGGCCAGTGTTGCGCCGACTGCAACCGACACCCCGATTCACCTCGAACGCCCGCGCGATCCGACGCATGGCGACTTCGCCACCAACCTGGCGATGCAGCTGGCCAAGGCGCTGAAGAAGAACCCGCGCGAAATCGCCAATCAACTGCTGGCCGAGTTGCCGGCGTCAGTGCTGGTGGCCAGGGCCGAGATCGCCGGGGCCGGCTTCATCAATTTCACGCTCGATACGCGCGCCAAGGTCGATGTGGTCGGTGCGGTGCTGATCGACGGCGACCACTACGGCCGTTCGCGACTGGGCGCAGGGAACAGGGTGCAGGTCGAATTCGTCTCGGCCAACCCGACCGGCCCGCTGCATGTCGGCCACGGGCGTGGCGCGGCCTACGGCGCCTCCCTCTCCAGTTTGCTGGCCTTCGCCGGCTGGGACGTGACGCGCGAGTATTACGTCAATGACGCCGGCCGCCAGATGGACATTCTCGGGCTATCTACGTGGCTGCGCTACCTGGAAGAGCACGGCGTGGTCGTGCCCTTCCCGCCCAACGCCTACCAGGGCAGCTACGTGCGCGACATGGCGGGACAGCTGACCGTGGCGCACGCCACCAAGTACGTTCGTGCCGCCGACGCCGTGCTGGCCGGCACGCCGGGCCTGCCGGAGGCCGACCGGGCCGACGACGAGGCCAGGCAGCAGCGCGAACAGCATCTCGATGCGCTGATCGCCCGCGCCAAGGAACTGCTCGGCGGCGACTGGGCCTACGTGCATCAGCATGCGCTGTCCGAACAACTGGCCGATTGCCGCGACGATCTCGAGCAGTTCGGCGTTCATTTCGACGTCTGGTTCTCGGAAAAGGCGCTCTACGACACCGGACTGGTCGCCCGCTGCGTCGATCTGCTGGTAGAGAAAGGGCATATCTACGAGCAGAACGGCGCCAAGTGGTTCCGCTCCACCGCCTTCGGCGACGAGAAGGACCGCGTCGTCCAGCGCGAGAACGGCCTCTACACCTATTTCGCTTCCGACATCGCCTATCACCTGAACAAGTTCGAGCGCGGTTTCGACAAGGTCATCAACATCTGGGGTGCCGATCATCACGGCTACATCCCGCGCGTCAACGGCGCCGTCAAGGCGCTCGACCTCGACGCCGACAAGCTGCAGGTGGCGCTGGTCCAGTTCGCCGTGCTCTACCGCAACGGCCAGAAGGCTTCGATGTTGACGCGCTCCGGCGAGTTCGTCACGCTGCGCGAACTGCGCGGCGAAGTCGGCAACGATGCCTGCCGCTTCTTCTACGCGCTGCGCAAGTCGGACCAGCACCTCGATTTCGACCTCGATCTGGCCAAGAGCCAGACCAACGAGAACCCGGTCTATTACATCCAGTACGCCCACGCCCGCATCTGCTCGGTGCTCGCCCAGTGGGGCGGCGACCGCTCGACGCTGCGCGACGCGAATCTGGCGCTGCTGAGCAACCCGCGCGAACTGGCGATCGCCAACAAGCTGGCCGAATTCCGCGATGTCATCGAGAACGGCGCGCGCGATCTGGCGCCGCACCTGATCGCCTTCTACCTGAAGGATCTGGCCGGCGAGTTCCACGGCTGGTACAACGCCGAGCGCATGCTGGTCGACGATGCCGCGCTGCGCGACGCGCGGGTCGCGCTCGCCGCCGCCGTGCGCCAGGTGATCCGCAACGGTCTCGCCATCCTGGGCGTCAGCTGCCCGGAATCGATGTAAGGAAAGCCCATGAGCCGCGATATGAAACCCCGCAAGCGCCAGCCGGCGAAGAAGAAATCCGCCGGCGGCACCCTGATCGGCATGTTCATCGGCCTCGTGCTCGGCGTCGTCATTGCCGCGAGCGTCGTCTGGTACATGAACAAGTCGCCGCTGCCCTTCAACAAGTCGGTGCAGGCGCCGGCCAGGCAGGATGGCTCGGGCCCGGTCAACGGCAAGCCGGCGGCCACGCCGGACGGGCAGCCGCTGGCGCTGCCGGGCAAGCCGGGCGACGCGATCCCCGAAAAGCGCTTCCAGTTCTACGACATCCTGCCGGGCAAGGCCGACGCGGTGCCGGACAAGACCGGCAAGGCGGTCGTCGCCAAGGAAGAGCCGAAAAAGGACGAGAAGAAAGAGGACAAGAAGGACGAGAAGAAGGACGCGAAGAAGAGGAGCCCAAGGAGAGCAAGACGCCGCTCTTCCTGCAGGCGGGTTCCTTCAGCACGCCGCAGGATGCCGACAACCAGAAGGCCAAGCTCGCCTTCCTGGGGATCGAGGCGGTCGTCCAGCAGGTGATGGTGCAGGACAAGACCTACTATCGCGTGCGCGTCGGCCCCTACACCAGGATCGACGATTTGAACAAAACCCGGGCCGAACTGGCCAAAAACGGGATTGATGCCCAACTTGCCAAAAACAAGGAGTAACGCATGAAGTTTGCCCGCCGCAGTTTCATCACCAGCATTTTTGCCATTGTTTCAGCGTTGACCGTAGCAATGCCCGCGTTCGCCCAGACCGTCGGCAAGGATTACACGCCGATCTCCCCGGCGCAGCCGACCGACGATGCAGCCAAGATCGAAGTCATCGAGTTCTTCAGCTACGGCTGCCCGCACTGCAACGATTTCCATCCGGTCATCTCGTCCTGGGCCGCCAAGCAGCCGGGCGACGTGGTGTTAAAGAAAGTGCCGATCACCTTCGGGCGCGCCGCCTGGGCCAATGCGGCCAGGCTGTATTACACGCTGGAAGCCACCGGTGACCTGGCCAAGCTGGACGGCGAGGTGTTCAAGGCCATCCACGGCGAGCGGGTCAATCTGTTCGACGAAAAGACCATCCTCGAATGGGTGACCAGGAAGGGCGTCGATCCCAAGAAATTCAGCGAAGCCTTCAACTCGTTCGGTGTCATACAGCAAGGTCAAGCGCGGCGACCAACTGGCCCAGGCCTACAAGATCCAGGGCGTGCCGGCGATTGCGGTCGACGGCAAGTATCTGGTTGGCGGCCAGAGCTTCGGCGAGGTGCTGGCAACGACCGACAAGCTGATCGCCAGGGCGCGCAGCGAGAAGCCCGGCAAGAAATAAGCGGCTTTGAACGTATTCATCACGGGCGCCTCGTCGGGTATCGGCGAGGCGCTTGCCGTTTACTACGCGGGAAAAGGAGCGACGCTCGGACTGGCAGCGCGCCGCGCCGATCTTCTGGCGGCACTGAACCGGCGCCTGGGTGGCCGGCATGCCTGCTACGCGCTCGACGTGACCGATGCGCCGGCCCTGCATGCCGCGGCGGCCGACTTCATGGGCCGCTTCGGCGCGCCGGACATCGTCATTGCCAGTGCCGGCGTGTCGGCCGGCACGCTGACCGAACACGAGGAAGACCTGGCGGTCTTTCGCCGGGTGATGGATACCAACGTCTTCGGTATGGCGGCAACGTTCGCGCCTTTCATCGCCGCGATGCAGGCGGCCGGGGGTGAAAAGAGGCTGGTCGGCATCGCCTCGGTCGCCGGCATCCGCGGTCTGCCGGGGGCGGAAGCCTATTCGGCCTCGAAGGCGGCGGCCATCGCCTATCTGGAAAGCCTGCGTCTGGAAATGCGCCCCTGCAGTATCAAGGTGGTGACCATTGCCCCCGGCTACATCGAAACGCCGATGACGGCGGTCAATCCCTACAAGATGCCCTTCCTGCTCCCCGCCGACCGGGCTGCCAAACGCTTCGCGGCTACCATCGCGCGCGGCACCAGCTACACGGTCATTCCCTGGCAGATGGGCGTGGTCGCCAAAGTCCTGCGCGCCCTGCCCAACTGGCTCTACGACCGCCTGTTCACGAACGCACCGAGAAAACCGCGCGCGCCTCTGAAATAGCGGGCAGGCCGGTCTCGCGAATTTGTCGGGCCGGCCCATCCGTGCAACAATCCGGCCAAAAAAGGGGGGTGATGAAGATAGTCAGGACCGCTGCGCTGGGTTGTCTGGTGGTGTGCTGCGGCAGTCCGCCGGCACTTGCAGAAACCGAAGATGCGCCGGATTACGCGGCTGCCACCCTGACCGGTAACTGGGGTGGCCGGCGTGACGCGGCATGGCAATCCGGCTGGTCTTTCGATGCGACGGTAACTGTTCACATGCTGCGCAACCGGGGCGGGCTGCAGAATGGCAGTGGCGCCTTGAGCGATGTCGATGTCCGGGTCAGGGCGGATCTCGAAAAACTGGTCGGGTGGACAGGCGCTACCGCCTACCTCAACGTCCTCGACGATCGCGGCGACGATTTCAATACCCGCTATACGGGAACGATGCTCGGGGTGACCAACATCGAAGTCGTCGCGCCGTTGACCCGCGTCTTCCAGGCGTGGATCCAGCAAAACTTTTTCGATGACCAGTTTTCGCTGCTGGCCGGTCTCTATCCCATCGATTCCGAATTTTTCGCCATGGAGTCGGCCGCTTCGTTCATCCACCCCACCTTCGGCACGCCGGGTGACCTGGCCTTGACTCATGTCCCCTCCGTTTTCAATACATCCACGCTCGGCCTGCGTGCCAAATGGCTGGCCAGGGATCGCACCCTGTACGGCATGGCCGCCGTGCTCGACGGCGTGGCCGGCAACCCCGACAACCCCAAGAGCAATGCGATCCAGCTCGGCAAAGGGGATGGCGTGTTCGTGATCGGCGAATTTGGCTGGACGCCGCTTGAATATGGCCACACCTTCGAGCCGGTCGAGCCGGTGGGCAGCCTGCCCGGCGAAACGCAATATCGCCACGAGCGGTACGGCGGGGTCAGCAAGTACGCGGTCGGCTTCTGGCGCTACTCCAGTCCGCCGCCCGACCAGTACACGACCGGTCCCGCCGGGGAGCCGGGGCAGGGTCATGCCTGGGGCGCCTATGCGCTGGCCGAGCGCACCCTGTTCGGACTGGACGGACCCGGCCGCGATGTCAGCGTGTTCGGCCGCTACAGCTGGTCGAATGGGGTGGCGACAGCGGTCGACGAAACCTGGAACCTCGGCGTTCGGGTGCGCGGGCCGCTGGCCAGCCGTCCTGACGACGAATTGTTGGTCGGCGTGGTGCTTGGCGATCTCTCGTCCGGCTTCCGTTCGACACAGGCGGCCGACGGAATTGCCACCGTGGCCAACGGGAGCATCGTCGAAGTCAGCTGGCGGGCGGCGCTGACCCGCTATTTTGCGGTGCAGCCACTGTTTCAGTCGTCGAGCAATCCGGGCGGCGCCAGCGATGCCAAACGGGCCAATGTGCTCGGAGTGCGGCTGGAGCTGGTGCTTTGACCCTGCCTAAAGTGCGGCCATTTGCAATTCGGAGTAATATCCCCCGAACAACCACAGGTTGTCTATGCAAAGTTCTTAACAATTTCGGAGTGGAGTCCTACATGAAAAAATCAACCGCATCCCTCGCCCTGCTTGGCGCTGCACTCGCCTTTGGCAGCCAGTTCGCCAACGCAGCCGCTCCCGACTGGGGCAAGGTGCCGAAGCGCCAGATTGAAGTCTTTACTCCTGGCGTGACGCCGATCGAATGGGCGATGAACAAATCCGACCACAGCGGCCGCACCGGCATCAGCAAGGGCGAGACCTGTGTGGGCTGCCATGAAGAAAAGGGCGCGCTCAACTTCGACTTCAAGCGCCTGGCCAGCAAGGAACTCGAGCCGGTCGGCGCGCCGAAGACAATCAAGTTCCCGGTTACCGTGCAGGCTGCCTACGACAAGGAAAACCTGTACATGCGCCTGACCTTCAAGGCGCCGGCCGATGCGCCGGCGGGGGCAGACAAGGAAGAGAAGGCGCCGTTCCATGAAGTCAAGGCGGCCGTCATGTTTGCCGGACCGAAGGTCGAAATGGGTGAGCAGATCGGCTGCTGGGCGACCTGCCACAAGGATGTGCGCTCGATGCCGGGCGCCGATCCGAAGAAGAAAAAGTACATCAAGGATGCCAACGTCGCAGGCGGCAACTACATGGATTACTTCCAGTGGAAGAGCGGCGATGCCAGCGGCGGTGCCACCCAGCTCGACGGCCATGTCGCCGCCGAGCGCGTGAACAAGGGCGGTCAGGCGCTGGTTTCGGCGGAAGGCGAATGCAAGGCCGGCCAGTGTACCGTCACCTTCACGCGCAAGCTGACCGGTGGCGAGGGCGATCTGGCGCTGGCCGAAGGCCAGAAGGTTCCGTTCGGCATCGCCATCCATGCCGACAAGACCATCCACCGCTTCCACCACGTCTCGCTGGCCTACACGCTGGGTCTGGGAACGGACGCTGACGTCAAGGCAGTCAAGTAAAGTGCGCAGGCCGATGCCGGATGACCGGCATCGGCCGTAGCAAGCTGCAGGCGGGTGGCTCGGCAAGCACCCTCATTAGCCGATAAAATGGCGGCATGTTGACTATCACCCTCAACGGCGAACCCCGACAGTTCGTCACGGAACTCACCGTTTCCGGCCTGATCGACCAGCTTGGCTATGCCGGCAAGCGCATCGCCGTCGAACGCAACGGCGAGATCGTTCCCAAGAGCCGGCACGCGTTGACCCCGCTCATAACGGGCGACCGCCTGGAAATTGTCGTCGCCGTCGGCGGCGGCTGAATCAAGAGAGACACCATGGATCAACTGACCATCGCCGGCACGGCGTACGCTTCCCGTTTACTCGTGGGTACTGGCAAGTACCGGGATTTCGCCGAAACGCGGGCGGCCATCGACGCTTCTGGCGCCGCCATTGTCACGGTGGCGATCCGCCGGACCAACATCGGCCAGGATCCGGGGCAGCCCAATCTGCTCGATGCGCTACCGCCCTCGCAATTCACCATCCTGCCCAATACGGCCGGCTGCTACACCGCCGATGACGCGGTGCGCACGCTGCGCCTGGCGCGCGAACTGCTCGACGGACATCCGTTGTGCAAGCTGGAAGTGCTGGGCGACCCGACCAGCCTTTTCCCGAACATGCCGGAAACCCTGAAAGCCGCAGAAACGCTGGTCAGGGAAGGCTTCCACGTCATGGTTTACTGCTCGGACGACCCGATCCAGGCCAAAATGCTCGAGGAACTCGGCTGCGTCGCGGTGATGCCGCTTGCCTCGCTGATCGGTTCCGGCATGGGCATCCTCAATCCGTGGAACCTGCGTCTGATCATCGACAACGCCAGCGTGCCGATCATCGTCGATGCCGGCGTCGGCACCGCCTCCGATGCGGCGATTGCCATGGAGCTGGGCTGTGACGGCGTGTTGATGAATACCGCGATTGCCCACGCGAAAAATCCGGTGCTGATGGCCGGTGCCATGAAGAAGGGCGTCGAAGCCGGACGCGAGGCCTTCCTGGCCGGACGCATGCCGCGCAAACTGTATTCGGCCGACCCGTCGTCCCCCACTTCCGGGCTGATCGGCTCGTGAGCGAAGGCGTTTATAACGACGGTCGCGAGGGCTACGGCCACATCAAGAGCTATGTGCGGCGCGCCGGACGCATGTCGGAAGCGCAGGAGCGCTACTACGCCGACATGATGCCGAAGGTCGGTCTGGTCTATGTGCCGCAGCCGGTTGACCTGGCTGCGGTCTACGGCAGAAATGCCCCGAAAATCCTCGAAATCGGCACCGGCATGGGCGAAACCACCGCCAAAATCGCCGATGCCAACCGCGACAACGACTACCTCGGTGTCGAAGTCCATGTGCCGGGTGTCGGTGCGCTGTGCAAGAAGATCGCCGAACTTGGCTTGAGCAACCTGCGCATCTGCCAGCACGATGCGGTCGAGGTCGTGCGCGACATGCTGCCCGAAGCTTCGCTCGACGGCATCCATGTCTTTTTTCCCGACCCGTGGCACAAGGCCCGACACAACAAGCGCCGGCTGATCCAGCCGCCTTTCGTCGCGTTATTGGCCGCGCGCCTGAAGCCGGGCGGCTATTTTCACTGCGCCACCGACTGGGAAGAGTACGCCCACCAGATGCTCGACGTGCTCACCGCCGAGCCGACGCTCGTCAACTCTGTGGACGGCTTCGCCCCGCGCCCCGAGTACCGGCCGCTGACCAAGTTCGAGAACCGGGGCTTGCGGCTGGGGCACGGGGTCTGGGACGTGATTTTCCACCGGCGTTAGCCGGCCGGCCTGGTGGCCGTGCATCCTGCCAGGCTCGGTCATCGGGGCGCCGGACCACAGAACGTTCGGATCAAGCATTCCGAAGATCATCGCCACATGGGCGACGACCAGGAAGAGCGCTGCCCGCATGGCGTGCTGCGTCAGTTCCCGTTCCTCGCTCTGGTCGCGCCACATCCACCCTGTGTCAGCGGAATGCCGGGCGGTTTCTGCCAGGCAGGCGGAGAATCAGCGGATCGGCGGCGGGTTATCCGGCGGTGGCGCTTCGCTGACCGCCAGATTGATACGGATCGGGTTAAGTCCAGGCGGCGTGGGATCTGCTCAGGTTCGGACGCATGCTTACAGCGTAATGCCCGGCCGAGCATGCGGCAAGTTTGGCGGGCTGTTAAACTCTCGTTCCTTTTTTGTCCGGGCGCTCACGGCGTGCCGGGCGCCAATACTCCGGAAATTCGAATATGTGGTTCAGAAACCTGCAGCTTTACCGTTTGCCGACGCCTTGGAACATCGACCTCGCCAGGCTTGAAGAACAGCTGGCGCGCGGCCCCTTCGTGAAATGCCCGAGCAACCAGCCGCTGAGCCGCGGCTGGGTGTCGCCGCGCAAGGATGGGGTGCTGGTCTATTCGGCGAACCGGCAATGGCTGATCGCGCTCTGTGTCGAGCAGCGTCTGCTGCCCTCCTCGGTGGTCAATGAGGAGGTCAAGGAGCGCGCCGAAGCCCAGGAGGCGCAGCAGGGCTACGCGCCGGGCCGCAAGCAGCTGAAGGAATTGCGCGAGCGCGTGACCGAAGAGCTGATGCCGCGCGCCTTCACGCGGCGCCGCAACACCTTCGTCTGGATCGACGCACAGGCTGGCTGGTTCTGCGTCGATGCGGCCAGCCCGGCGAAGGCCGAGGAAGTCATCGAACACCTGCGCCATTGCCTCGACGAATTCCCGCTCACCATGTTGCACACCCAGCTTTCGCCGCAGTCGGCGATGGCCGACTGGCTGGCCGGCGGCGATGCGCCGGCCGGGTTCACCATCGACCAGGATTGCGAACTGAAATCGGCCGGCGAGGAAAAGGCGGCGGTGCGCTATGTCCGCCACACGCTGGAAGGCGACGAAGTGAAGGCTCACCTTGCCAGTGGCAAACTGCCGACGCGCCTGGCGCTGACCTGGGATGAGCGCATTTCCTTTATCCTCGGTGAAAAGCTGGAAATCAAGCGCCTGACCTTCCTCGACCTGCTCAAGGAAGAAGCCGAAAAAAGCGCCGAGCACGCCAGCGAGCAGTTCGACGCCGACTTCGCGCTGATGACCGGCGAGCTTGCCCGCTTCTTGCCGCAGCTGGTTGCTGCGCTCGGCGGTGAAGTGGTCGACACGCCTTGACTCCGGCGGCTTGCCCCTGCGACAGCGGCACGTCCTACGCGGCCTGTTGCGGTCGACTGCATTCCGGGGCCGAAATTGCCCTGAGCGCCGAAGCCCTGATGCGTTCGCGTTACAGCGCCTACGTGCTCGGGCTGGAGTCCTGGCTGCTGGCTACCTGGCACGTCTCGACCCGCCCGGCGGTGCTGCATCTGGGCGACGAAGCCGGTGTCAAATGGCTGGGACTCGAGGTCAAATCCCATCAGGTGCACGACGCCAGCCACGCCAGCGTCGAATTCGTCGCGCGCTCGCGCCTTGCCGGGCGCGGCCGGCGCCTGCATGAGATCAGCCGTTTCGTCCAGGAAGACGGGCGCTGGTTCTATGTTGATGGCGACATCAATCCGAAAGAAATGAACCGTCCATGATCATCCTCAAGAATGTCAGCCTGCGGCGTAGCTCCAAAGTGCTGCTCGACAACGCCTCGGTCACCATCAACCCCGGTGAGAAGGTCGGTCTGGTCGGCCGCAACGGCGCCGGCAAGTCCACCCTGTTCGCGCTGCTGAACGGCACCCTGCACGAAGACGGCGGCGATTATTCGATCCCCTCGCAGTGGCGGATGGGCCAGGTGGCGCAGGACATGCCGGAAACCGAGCGAGTCGGCGACCGATTTCGTCATCGACGGCGACACCGCTGCTCGCCGCCCGCAACGAAGTGCACGACGCCGAAGCAAGCGACGACGGCAAGCGCATGGCCGATGCCTACATGGCGCTGAACGACGCCGGCGAGCACGATGCCGAAGCGCGCGCGCAGTCGCTGATCCTCGGCCTCGGCTTCCAGGTTCGCGAACTGCACAACCCGGTCAACAGCTTCTCCGGCGGCTGGCGCATGCGCCTGCAACTGGCCCGCGCGCTGATGTGCCCGTCCGAAATCCTGCTCCTCGACGAACCGACCAACCACCTCGACCTGGATGCCCTGGTCTGGCTCGAAGCCTGGCTCAAGCGCTACCCGGGCACGCTGGTCATGATCAGCCACGACCGCGAATTTCTCGACGCCATCACCAATGTCACGCTGCACATCGACAACGCCAAGCTGGTCCGTTACGGCGGCAACTACAGCAAGTTCGAAGACATGCGCGCCGAGCAGATGCTGCTGCATCAGGCGACGATGGCCAAGCAGGCCGAGAAGATCGCCCACCTGCAATCCTTCATCAACCGCTTCAAGGCCAAGGCCAGCAAGGCCAAGCAGGCGCAAAGCCGGGTCAAGGCGCTCGACCGCATGGAAAAGATCGCGCCGGTGCTGGCCAATGCCGAATTCACCTTCGAATTCCAGGAACCGCAGAACCTGCCCAACCCGATGCTGTCGATGATGACGTCACCATCGGCTACCCGCCGGCCGAAGACGCGCCGGCCGGCACGCCGTCGACCGTCATCGTGCGCGGCATCAACCGCTCGGTGATGGCCGGCCAGCGCATCGGCATTCTTGGCGCCAACGGCCAGGGCAAGTCCACGCTGGTCAAGACCATCGCCCGCGACCTCAAGGCAATAAGCGGCGACGTCACCGAAGGCCACGGCCTCAACATCGGCTACTTCGCGCAGCAGGAACTCGATGTGCTGCGCCCGCAGGACACGCCGCTCGAACACATGATTCGCCTGGCCCACGAAACCATCGCCAACGGCGCGCAGCAAGTGCCGGGCCGCGAGCAGGACCTGCGCAACTTCCTCGGCACCTTCAACTTCAACGGCGACATGGTCAAGCAGGCCGTCGGCACCATGAGCGGCGGCGAAAAGGCCCGCCTCGTGCTGTGCATGATCGTCTGGCAGCGCCCCAACCTGCTTGCTGCTCGACGAACCGACCAACCACCTCGACCTCGCTACCCGCGAAGCCCTGGCCGTCGCCCTCAACGAATTCGAAGGCACCGTCATGCTGGTCAGCCACGACCGCGCCCTGCTGCGTTCGGTGTGCGACGAGTTCTGGCTGGTTTCCAAGGGCGGTGTCGCGCCGTTCGACGGCGATCTGGAAGACTACCAGCGCTATCTGCTCGACGAAGCCAGGCGCGTGCGCGAAGAGGCGTCGGCAGAGCAGCGGCGGCTGGCGGCATAGCTGCGGTTGCCTCGACACCCGCTTGTTTGCGATCATCCGGGACGAACTGGAGGAGACGATGGATTCAAGCGAAACGCCCGTCAACGAGGCGTCCTGGAAACAGTATTCGGTGCTGGTGGTGGACGATGAGCCGGGTATGCTCAGCTTCCTGCAGCGCGCCCTCGGCCAGCGCTGCGGCAGCGTCGATACCGCCGGCAGCGTCGAGCAGGCGGCGCCGCTGATCAGGCGCCGGCTCTATGACCTGATCGTTCTCGACATCGCCCTGCCCGGCCGCTCGGGCGTCGACTGGCTGCACGACCTGCGCGACGAGGGCTACGCCGGTGACGTCGTGCTGATGACCGCCTACGCCGATCTCGATACGGCAATCGACGCCCTGCGTGCCGGGGCCGCCGATTTTCTGCTCAAGCCCTTCTCGCTGGCCCAGATGCTCAATGCCATGCAGCGCTGTTTCGAGCGCTCGCGGCTGGTGCGCGAGAACTTTGTGCTACGCCGCGAGATCGTCGCCGTCGACATCGAGGGGATGGTCGGCGAATCCGGGCTGATGCGCGCCGCCTGCGACCGTCTCAAGCGGATTGCGCCGACCCCGGCGACGGTCCTGCTGACCGGTGAATCCGGTACCGGCAAGGAGGTCGCGGCGCGCGCCCTGCACCGCATGAGCCCGCGCGCGGCGGGTCCGTTCGTGCCGGTCAACTGCGCGGCGATTTCTGCCGAACTGATCGAGTCCGAACTCTTTGGCCATGTGAAAGGGGCCTATACCGGTGCCCAGCAGAGCCGCGAGGGGCTGTTCTATTACGCGCGTGGCGGCACGCTGTTTCTTGACGAGATCACCGAACTGCCGGCGCCGGCGCAGGCCAAGCTGTTGCGCGTGCTGGAAGAGCGGCGCATCCGGCCGGTCGGTTCGGAACAGGAGATCCCGGTCGATGTGCGGGTCATCGCGGCCAGCAACCGGGATATGAAACAGGAGGTCGCGGCCCGGCGCTTTCGCGAGGATCTCTACTATCGCCTGCAGGTCGTCGAGGTGAACCTGCCGCCGCTGCGCGAGCGTCCGGAAGACCTGGCGCCGCTGCTCGGGCATTTCATCGACCACCTGGCGCCCTACCTCGGGGTGCCGCAACTGGCGCCCGACGCCCGCACGCTGGCGCGCATGGCCGCCTATGACTGGCCGGGCAACGTGCGCGAACTGCGCAATTTCGTCGAACGTTCGCTGATTCTCGGCTGGTTCGATCTCGGCCCCGAACCGCCAGCCGGCGGCGCACTCGGCAGCGCGCCCGGCAGCTCCGAGGAAAGCCTGGAGGTGATCGAGAAGCGCCACATTCTGGCCGTGCTCGGCGCCTGCGCCGGCAACAAGTCGGAAGCCGCGCGCCGCCTCGGCGTGTCGCGCAAGACGCTGGACCGCAAGTGCCAGGCCTGGGCCATCTAGGCGCCACGCCGGGGCGGCGCTCGATCCGCAGCCGCCTGCTGCTGCTGGCGCTGCTACCGCTCGGCATCGTGCTGCCGGTGTTGCTCGCGGTGCTGGCCAGTTGGGGGGGCGACTATCTGGATCGTCTGCTGATCGCCAAGGTGCGCGCCGACCTGGCGGTCGCGCATGGCTATTTCGAGCGGGTGGCGGAAGGGGTCGGGCGCTCGGTCGAAGGACTGGCCGGCTCGGAGCGGCTGGCGCGCGCCCTGGCGCATCCGGGCAGCGGCCGGGATGGCGCGACTGGCGAATTGCTGGCCGGCGCCCGCTCGGGCATGAAGCTCGATTTTCTCTATTTTCTGGACGTTGACCGCGACCGTGCCGCCATTGCCGAGTGGCCGGTGCTGGCGGTTGCCGCGGCCGGGCAGGCGCTGACCGCGAGCGACGTGATGAGCGCCGGTCAGCTGCGCCTGCTCGCGCCCGGGCTCGCCGAGCAGGCGCTGACGCCGGTCCTGCCGACGGCCAATGCGAAGCCCGACGGGCCGACGGTCGAGGATCGCGGGCTGGTCATTCATGCCGCGGCGCCGGTGTTCGACGCGGCCGGGCGCCTGCGCGGGGTGCTGGCCGGCGGGGTGCTGCTCAACAAGAATCTCGATTTCATCGACCGCCTGAATGAGATCGTCTATCCCGAGGGCGCCCTGCTGCTCGGCAGCCGGGGCACGGCGACACTGTTTCTCGGTGATGTCCGGGTGGCGACCAACGTCCGCCTGTTCGAGGGCGGGCGCGCGATCGGCACCCGGGTCTCGGCGGCGGTGCATCAGGCGGTGCTCGACGAAGGGCGGACCTGGCTGGATCGCGCCTTCGTCGTCACCGACTGGTACGTGTCCGGCTACGAGCCGCTGCTTGACAGCCATGATCGTCGGGTCGGCATGCTCTACGTCGGCTTCCTCGATGCGCCATTTGCTGCCGCCAAGCGGGCGGCGCTGTGGCTGGTGATCGGGCTTTTTGCTTTGGCCATGGCCCTGGCCGGGATATTTGCCTTCTTCTGGGCGCGCCAGGTGTTTCGCCCGATCGAACGCATGCACGCGACGATGAGCGCCATCGAGCAGGACGATGCGGGGGCCCGGGTCGGCGCCGTTGCCGGCGACGACGAACTGGGGGTGCTTGCCGCCCATTTCGACCGCCTGCTCGATCGCCTGCAGGCGCAGGCAGCCTCGCTCAAGCGCTGGGGCGAGGCGCTCGATGCCGAGGTCGCCTGTCGGACCGCCGAGCTCGAAAAGGCGGTGACCGATCTGAAGGCGGCGCAGTCGCAGCTGGTGATGAATGAAAAACTCGCCGCCATCGGCCAGTTGACCGCAGGTGTGGCCCATGAGGTCAATAATCCGGTGGCGGTGATCCAGGGCAATCTCGACGTGCTGCGCGATATCCTCGGCCCCGCGGCCAAGCCGGTCGAACCCGAAGTCAGGTTGATCCAGGAACAGGTTCACCGCATCCGGCTGATCGTCACCAAGCTGCTGCAGTTCGCCCGGCCGCAGGATTATGTCGGCTATCTGGAACCGGTGGCGCCGGCCCAGATCATCCAGGACAGTCTGGTGCTGGTCGGCCATCTGTTGAAGCGCGGGACGATCACCGTCGAGCAGCACCTCGATTCAGTGCGCAACGTGCTGTGCAACCGCAACGAACTGCAGCAGGTGCTGATCAACCTGATGGTCAACGCCATCCAGGCCATGCCCGATGGCGGCGTACTGAGTCTGGCGGCGGAAGACTGGGACGAGTCCGACATGCCGGTCGGTCTCAAGCTGGTGGTCGCCGATACCGGCCCCGGCCTCACGCCGGCCGAACGCGAGCGCCTGTTCAAACCCTTCTACACGGCGAAAAAGCCCGACGGCACCGGCCTGGGGCTGTGGGTCAGCCAATCGCTGATCGAGCGCTACGGCGGGCGTATCACGGTCGATAGCGAGGCCGGGCGCGGCTCGCGCTTTACCGTCTGGCTGCGCTTCGAGCCGCTAGCCCTGGAATTCTCGGGCCAGGGCGGTTGAGAAACGCCCGGTTGTTCAGCCGAGAAAGCGTTCGAGCAGCACGTTCAGAAAGCGCCGTCCCTTCAATGTCGGCGCGATGCGCTCCAGCCCGATGGTCAGCAGGCCATCGGCTTCCGCTGCCTTGAGTTGCGGCAGGATGACGGTCAGCGGCTGCGCGGTGCGCGCCTCGAACAGCGCAGGGTGGAAGCCCGCGGAAAGGCGCAGCGCATTCATCAGAAATTCGAAGGGCAGGCTGGCCGCTTCGACCTGGCTCTCTTCATGTAGCGCATTGCCCCGGCGGATTTTTTCAAGGTAGGCATCGGGGTGTTTCCAGCGCATCTGGCGCAGCACGCGGTCGTGCAGCGTCAGCTTGGAATGGGCGCCGGCGCCGATGCCGAGATAGTCGCCGAAATGCCAGTAGTTCAGGTTGTGCCGGCACTGCCGGCCGCGCTGCGCGAAGGCCGAGGTTTCGTAATTGGCATAGCCGGCAGCGGCCAGCCGTGCCTCGATGGCGTCCTGCATGTCGGCGCACAGGTCGCCTTCCGGCAGGCTCGGCGGAAAGGCGGCGAAGCGGGTGTTCGGTTCCAGCGTCAGCTGGTAGCAGGACAGGTGGGCCGGCGAAAAACCCAATGCGGTTTCGACGTCGGCGAGCGCCTGCTCAAGTGTCTGGCCCGGCAGTCCGTACATCAGGTCGAGATTGAAGGCGTCGAAATGTTCGCCGGCCAGTTGCGCGGCGCGCTTCGCTTCGGCGGAGCCATGGATGCGGCCGAGCGCCTTCAGGTGATCATCGTTGAAACTCTGGATGCCGAGCGACAGGCGATTGACGCCAGCGGCGCGAAAGCCGGCGAATTTCCCGGCCTCGACCGTGCCCGGGTTGGCTTCCAGCGTGATTTCCGCTTCCGGCGACAGCATCGCGAGCGCGCGGAAGGCAGCGATCAGTTCGTCGATGGCGGCCGGCGAGAGCAGGCTGGGCGTGCCGCCGCCGAAGAAGACGCTGACCACCGGGCGGCCCCAGATCAGCGGCAGGGCGGATTGCAGGTCGGCGATCAGTGCGTCGACGTATTCGCGTTCGGAAATCGCACCGTTCGCCTCATGCGAGTTGAAGTCGCAGTAGGGGCATTTCTGCACGCACCACGGCACGTGCACGTAGAGCGCCAGCGGCGGCGAAACGCGGAATTCGAGGGCGGTTGCGGTCGACGCCGATTTTTGGGCAAAAATGGGGATGGTGCGCGCCACGAACTTACAGCGCCGGCAGGCGGGCGATCAGTTGCTGCATGGCCTGGCCGCGATGGGAAACCCGGTTCTTGGTTTCGGCGTCGAGTTCGGCGGCGGTCTGCCCGAAGGCCGGGACGAAGAACAGCGGGTCGTAGCCGAAGCCGCCGGCGCCGCGCAGCGCCGGCAGGATCTCGCCATGCCATTCGCCTTCGGCGATCAGCGGTTGCGGATCGTCGGCGTGGCGCACCAGCACGATGACCGAAACGAAGTGGGCGCGGCGATCGGTATTGTCGCCGAGGTCGGCGAGCAGTTTTTCGTTGTTGCGCGCATCCGATTTCGGCTCGCCGGCATAGCGTGCCGAGTAGACGCCGGGCGCGCCGCCGAGGGCGGCGACGCAGAGGCCGGAGTCGTCGGCCAGTGCCGGCAGGCCGGATAGCTGCGCCGCATGGCGGGCCTTGGTCAGCGCATTCTCGACGAAGGTGCAGTGCGGCTCATCCGCCTCGGGAATGCCCAGTTCGCCCTGCGCAATGACTTCGAAGCCGAGCGGCGCCAGCAGCGCGTTCAGCTCCTTCATCTTCTTGGCGTTGTTGGAGGCGAGGACGAGCTTTTTCATGCAGCGAGCGCGACTCTGCTGGGCGGCGATCAACTGGCGGATGCCGGCTTCGGCGAGGTCGGTCAGGGTGTTCATCTGCGGCCGCGTGAACGGTTCGCGTTCGGCGGTGCCCTGGATTTCGACGATGCCGCCGGAGCCGGTCATGACGACATTCATGTCGGTATCGCAGTCGGAGTCTTCCGGGTAGTCGAGGTCGAGCACCGGCGTGCCCTTGTAGATGCCGACCGAGACGGCGGCGACATGGTCGCGCACCGGGTTGGCGGGCAGCTTGCCGGCCTGCACCAGTTTCTCGCAGGCCTCGTAGAGCGCCACCCAGGCGCCGGTGATCGAGGCGCAGCGGGTGCCGCCGTCGGCCTGCAGGACGTCGCAGTCGAGGGTGATCTGGCGTTCGCCGAGCGCCTTGAGGTCGGTGACGGCGCGCAGGCTGCGGCCGATCAGGCGCTGGATTTCCTGCGTGCGGCCGGTCTGCTTGCCCTTGGCCGCTTCGCGCGACGCTGCGGGTGTGCGTCGAGCGCGGCAGCATGCCGTATTCGGCGGTGACCCAGCCCTGGCCCTTGCCGCGCAGGAAGGGCGGCAGGTTTTCCTCGACGCTGGCGGTGCACAGCACGCGCGTGTCGCCCATTTCGATCAGCACCGAACCTTCGGCGTGGCGGGTGAAGTTGCAGGTCAGGCGAACCTGGCGGAGTTGGTCGGCCTGGCGTTGGCTGGGGCGCATGCTCATTGTCCTTGTTTCCGCGGGTTGAATTTGTCGATGGCGTTGCGGATTTCGTTGATCGCCTTTTCGATTTCGTCTTCGGAGAGATCGGTCTTGTGTGCCGGGTCGCGGCCGAACTGCTCGATATGGGTGGCGACTTCGTCACGGGTCATCGTCTGGGTCGAGATGACGCTGCTTTCTTCATCGACGTAGGTGTCTTCCCAGCGCACGGCAACGACCGAGAGATTATCGACATGCGGGCCGCCCTTGGCTTCCGCATGGGTCAGCAACACGGGCAGTGCGTGGATGAGGTTGGCGCTCTTCAGTTCGTGCCGCCATCGTTTCGCCGGGAATTTCGCCCCACAGGCCGTCGCTGCACAGGAGCAGGATGTCGCCGTGACTGAGCCGCGTCTTGCGGGAAAATTCGATTTCCGGCGGCGTCGGGCTGCCCAGACAGCTGTAGATCTTGTTGCGATCCGGGTGGGTGGCCGCGCGCGCTTCGGAGATCAGGCCCTCCTCGACCAGGATGCGGATGCGCGAGTGGTCCTTGGTCTGGGCAAGCACCTTGCCGTCGCGCATCAGGAACAGGCGCGAATCGCCGGCGTGTGCCCAGTAGGCGACATTGTCCTGAACGATGCAGGCGACGCAGGTTGTGCGTGGCGTGTCGTCGAGTCGATGGCGCTCGGCGTAATCGAGGATGGCGTGGTGGGCGTTGATCATGCCCGTTTGCAGAAAGTGGAAGGGGTCGGCGAGCGTTGGCCGCGCCTCGCGCTGAAACGTGTCGGCCAGCGTCTGCACCGCGATCTGCGCCGCGATCTCGCCGTAATGGTGACCGCCCATGCCATCGGCGACCACCATCATCAGTGCTTCGCGCGAGTAACAGTAGCTGGTCCGGTCCTCGTTGTTGGCACGCCCTCCCTGGCGGCTCTCCTGATAGATCGTGAATCTCATCGGCTTGCTTTCTTGTATTTGTCGACAAAGCGGTTGAGCCAGTTCGGACTTTCCTTCGGTGTCGGCGGCGTGATGTTCTCGACCAGCGCCTTTTGCAGCGCGAAGACGCTCTGCGGCCGGTAGTAATGGTTGAGGTTGAGGCACCAGTCGATGATTTCCAGCAGCCGGTCCGAATACTGGCCTTCCCAGCGCATCATCGCCGGGCTCAGGGTGTCCTTCTTGAAGCGTTCGTTGGCGGCCTGCGGCGCGCTGCCCGCGAGGCAGGCATACATCGAGGCGCCGACGCTGTAGATGTCGCTCCACGGACCGAGATCCTTGCGCGAGCCATAGTGCTCCGGCGAGGCGAAGCCGGGGGTGTACATCGGCTTGAGCATCGGCTGGTCGGTTGACAGGGTCTGGCGGGCGGCGCCGAAGTCGATGAGAACCGGCGTGTTGTCGCCGCGCAGATAGATGTTCGACGGCTTGAGGTCGAGATGCAGCAGCTTGTGCGAATGCACCTCGCGCAGGCCGTTGAGCAGGCGGGTGAAGACGCCGCGCAGGAATCGTTCGGAAATGCCGTCGCGGTGAGTCTGGATGAACTCCTGCAGGGTGCGCCCGCGCTCGTATTCCATGACCATGTAAACGGTGTCGTTGGCGCGGAAGAAGTTCAGCACGCGGATCACGTTGGGATGCGAAAGACGGGCCAGCGAACGGCCTTCCTCGAAGAAGCACTTCATTCCGTAACGGAAGGCATTTTCGTGTTCCGGCGTGATCAACGGCTTGATCGCCCCCTCGCCGCGCAGGGCCAGGCTGTTGGGAAGATATTCCTTGATCGCCACGCGATTGCCTTCGCCATCGGTCGCCAGGTAGACGATCGAAAAGCCGCCGAGCGAGAGCTGGCGGCTGATCGTGTACTCCTCAAGTTGGTGACCGTCGGGTAACGGATGGTTGGCTTGTTGCGCCATTGATCTCGCGGTTATGATGCAGGCTCAAGCATTGTCGGGCGTGTTGTCCGGCCTGTAAAGCTGGAGACCCCCTTAAATGATCAGCAGCATGACCGGATATGCAGTGAAGACACGCGATGTCGAGCGTGGAAGCCTGCAGCTCGAACTCAAGAGCGTCAACTCCCGCTATCTCGATTTTCACTTCCGGATCAGCGAAGAGTTGCGTGCGCTCGAGATGCCGTTACGCGAACTGCTGGCGGCACGCCTTTCGCGGGGCAAGGTGGAATGCCGCCTGAGTTTCACTGCCGCCGCTGCCCGCGCCGACCAGCTGGCACTCAACAACGACCTGCTTGGTACGCTGCAGGCGCTCAATGACCGGGTGTGCCGGCAAATGCCCGAGGCCCGGCCGCTGACGGTCAGCGACGTGTTGCGCTGGCCCGGCATGTTCGGCGACCAGTCGGTTGACCCGGCTACCTTCGCGCCGCAGGTGCTGGCGCTGGCGCGCGAGGTGCTCGATGAATTTGCCGCCAGCCGCGGCCGCGAAGGAAAAAAACTGGCCGAAATGATCGTTGACCGCGTCGATGCCATGCGCGACATTGTCCGCAAGGTGGCACCGCGCATCCCCGAGGCGCAGGCGCTCTATACCGACAAGCTGCGCCAGCGCCTGAGCGAGGCGCTCGGCGGTGCCAATGACGAGCGCGTCCTGCAGGAAGTGGCGGTCTTTGCCACACGCATCGACGTCGCCGAGGAACTGAGCCGGCTGACCACGCATCTCGACGAGGTCGAGCGCGTGCTCAAGCAGGGCGGCGCCAGCGGCAAGCGGCTCGATTTCCTGATGCAGGAACTCAACCGCGAGGCCAATACGCTGGGCTCGAAATCGGCGATCACCGAAGTCTCGCAGGCCTCCATGGAACTGAAACTGCTGATCGAACAGATGCGCGAGCAGATCCAGAATCTGGAATGACATTTCAGGCCGTTTCTTGACGGTGCAGAAATCAGACGAAAGGCGGAGGACATTGGCCGAGTGTTCAGCGGGTTCCAGGGCTAATTGTCCGAACAGCAGGTGCAATGCCGTCGTGACATTCCCGTCTGAGCAAATTACATGACCACTTATCGCGTGCTGGTGTTCGGCTCGACGGGCACCGGGAAGACCAGTCTCTGCAATGAGCTGACCGGGCAGCAGATGACTGCCAACAGTTCGGCGCGCGGCAATACCTTTGAGACCCACACCTTTGACGCTTTCGAGGACAGCGGCAATACCTTTGTCCTGACTGACACGGTCGGCCTGAATGAGTCTTCCAGTGGAACTGTCCCGGCCAGGGAGGCGGCAGAACAACTGGTCAATCTCCTCGCTGAGGCGAGGGACGGCTTCAGCATCCTTGTCCATGTGTTTCGCATTCCCCGAATTACCGATGGTCACGACAGGAACTACGCGTTCTTCGTGGATGAACTGACCCAGGGAAATATTCCCGTCATCCTCGTGGCAACGGGGTGCGAGAACGAAACACCGATGTCAGCGTGGGCGGATGCAAACTCCATTCTGTTCGCCGAGGGGGGCTTCGACTACAAGGAGATTGTGGCTGCCTGCTTCAGCAAGGGTGGAAAGTTTGAGAGAAGCTACGGCCCGCTGCGCCGTAAGTCGCGCAAGGCCCTGTTGGATTCCATCGTGCGCCACGGACTTCGGGAGCCGCATGTCATCTACGGCACAGAGTCTACCAGCGGATTCAATCAGGTACTGACCCGTATCTGGAACAGGTTCATCGATATTGCCGGCATCCCAAGGAAATACAGGAAGCAGCTGAACGAGTCAGGGGTCGATTTGCTGGTTCGCCTTGGTGTGAGCCCATCGATGGCAGAGGCAGCGGCCAGGCATATTCCCGAGTTGCTCGGCAAAGGACTGGATATCGGACTGCCCTGGGTATTGCCGCCCCCGCTCAGGCCTTTGGCACCTTTTATCTCGGACTTAATCAAGGAGACCTTCCTGGGGAAGAAAGACAAGGACGGGAAATCCTGAAATGTGCGGACGCTATGCCCTCAAAGCGACCGCCGGCGAACTGATCGAGCATTTCAGGCTGCGCTCTTGTCCGGACTATGCTGAACGCTACAACATCGCGCCTCAGTCGATTATCCCAGTCATCCGGTTCAAGCCGGATACTGGCCGAGTGGCTCAGCTTGTGCGATGGGGGCTCGTTCCCTCATGGGCCAAAGACCCCGGCATCGGTCACAAGCTGAACAATGCAAGAAGTGAGACCGTCGCGGGGAAGCCGGCATTTCGCTCAAGCTTCGCACGGCAACGCTGCCTGATACCGGCCAATGGGTTCTTTGAGTGGAAAGCCGTTACCGAGGCAGGCAAGATTCGGAAGCAGCCCTACTACATTCGCCCTGCCGATCCGGAAGCACTGTTTGCATTCGCGGGCCTGCTCGCCGCCTGGAAGTCGCCGGACGAAGAAACCATGGTTTCGACCTGCATCATCACGACGGGGCCAAACGAGGGCATGGCGCTGATCCATGATCGTATGCCGGTCATTCTGGCGCCCGATCAGTTTGATGTCTGGCTTGATCCGGATATCAGCGACACCGAATTGCTGAAATCCATGCTGGTGCCCTGCGACGCCAAAGGCATGGAAGCCTTCCCGGTTAGTCCGGCGATCAATGGTGGCAGGGTCGAAGGGCCACAATGCATCGACAGGATCGACCCGGCGTAAATATGCAAAACGTATTACTTCCGCTAAAGTGATGTCATTCATCAACAATGGAGAAACAAATGACCTTCGGCGAGTCGATCAAAACGTGTTTCTCGAAGTATGCGGATTTTTCCGGGCGCGCTTCCCGTTCCGAGTACTGGTGGTGGTTCCTGTTCGTCCTTTTGGCGACCGCGGCAACCGGCATCATCAGTGAGAAGCTGTCTGCGCTGTTCTCGCTGGCGGTAATGTTGCCAGGCCTGGCTGTCGGCGCCCGGCGTCTGCACGATATCGACAAAAGCGGATGGTTCCAGTTGCTCTATCTCATCCCGGTGATCGGCTGGATCATCGTCGTCTACTGGGCAGTACAAGAAGGCAAAGAGCCGAACCGCTATTGATCCGCTTTGCTCAGCGTGAGGCGGATATAATCATTCGCATCACAACGTATCGGGCAAGCCCATGAAAATCGTGTACCCAGGCGTGTACCCACGGCAGTTTTCGATTAACGCTGAATCCATAGTGGCGGGCATTTGCGCCCGCTGCTACTGATTCGAATTCAGCCTGGAATGAAGATGGCGGGCAATCTTTATGTGGTTGCCGCGCCTTCGGGGGCCGGCAAGACGACACTGGTGCGCATGCTGCTCGAGCGCGAGCCGGTCGTGCATCTTTCGATTTCCTTCACCACGCGACCGCCGCGCCCCGGCGAAGTCAACGGGCGCGAATACAATTTCGTTACCGGCGCCGAATTTCGCGCCATGATTGACCGGGGCGAGTTCCTCGAATGGGCGGAGGTGCATGGCAATCTCTACGGCACATCCAGGACCTGGATTTCTGCCCAACTGGCGGCCGGGCGTGACGTGCTGCTCGAAATCGACTGGCAGGGCGCCCAGCAGGTGCGCCGCTTGTTCCCGGCTGCGATCGGAATCTTCGTCCTACCGCCTTCACTCGACGAGTTGACGCGCCGCCTGACCGGGCGCGGCACCGACAGCGCCGAGGTCATCGCCGGCCGGCTGGCCGCGGCACAGGCCGAGATCAGCCATGTCGGCGAATTCGACTATGTTATTATCAACGACAGCCTGGAGCAGGCGCTGGAAGACTTGCGTGCGGTGGTGCGCGCTTCCCGTCTGACCCTTGCGGTGCAGCGTTCCCGCAACGCTGCCCTTTTTGCCCGATTGATCTGATTCCTGAGGTTTGCATGGCCCGCGTAACGATTGACGATTGCCTGAAAAATATCCCCAACCGCTTCCAGATGACGCTGGCGGCAACCTACCGTGCCCGTCAGATTGCCAATGGCGCCACGCCGATGGTCGAGCCCAACCGCGACAAGCCGACGGTCATCGCCCTGCGTGAAATGTCGCTCGGCAAGTACGGGATGGAAGTCCTCAACCGCGGCCAGGCCTGAGGTTGGGGCGGTGAAGTCCGATGGATCCAGCGCCGTCTCTTCATCCGCCCGCCGACGAGGAACCCGCCTACCGGGTGTTCCTCGATAGTCTTGATTACCTGGCGTCCGACGATGTAGAGCGCATCAAGGCGGCATACGCCTTCTCGGCGCGTGCGCATGCCAGCCAGAAGCGCATGTCGGGCGAAGCCTACATCACCCATCCGCTGGCTGTGGCCGGCGCGGTGGTCGAGTGGCGAATGGATGCCGACGCCATCGCGGCGGCGTTGCTGCACGATGTACTCGAAGATACCGGGACGACCAAGCGCGAACTGGCCGAAAAGTTCGGGCGCGAGGTCGCCGAACTGGTGGACGGGCTGTCCAAGCTCGACAAGATGGAGTTTTCCTCCTACCAGGACGCGCAGGCAGAGAATTTCCGCAAGATGCTGATGGCCATGGCGCGCGATTTGCGCGTCGTGCTGATCAAGCTGGCCGACCGCCAGCACAACCTGCAGACCATGGCCGCGATGCGTCCGGACAAGCGGCGCCGGATCGCCATCGAGACGCTCGAAATCTACGCGCCGATCGCCCTGCGCCTCGGCCTCAACAAGCTCTACCGCGAACTGCAGGATATTTCGTTCCAGTTGATCCATCCGTACCGGGCGCGGGTTCTGGCCAAGGCGATGGAGGTAGCGCGCGGCAACCGCCACGAGTTGCTGTCGCAGATCCAGGAGGCGATCACGGCCCGGCTCGCCAGTGCCGGGCTGAAAGCCGATTTCTTCGGGCGGGAAAAGACCCTTTATTCGATCTATCGCAAGATGCGCGAGAAGCAGCTGTCTTTCTCGCAGGTGCTTGATATCTACGGATTCCGCGTCGTTGTCGAGAGCGTGCCGGCGTGCTACCTGGCGCTCGGGGCGCTGCACGGGCTGTACAAGCCGGTGCCCGGCAAGTTCAAGGATTACATCGCGATACCCAAGGCCAACGGCTACCAGTCGCTGCACACGACCTTGATCGGACCCTACGGCACGCCGGTCGAGGTGCAGATCCGGACCCGGGAAATGCACCACGTCGCGCAGGAGGGCGTCGCCGCCCACTGGCTGTACAAGGACACCGAGGAAAGCGGTGCCGCCCTGCAGATCCGCACCCACAAGTGGCTGCAATCGCTGCTCGAGATGCAGAGCAACGATTCCTCGGAATTCTTCGAGAACGTCAAGATCGACCTCTTTCCGGACGAGGTCTATGTGTTCACGCCCAAGGGCAAGATCATGGCCATGCCGCGCGGGGCCACGGTGGTCGATTTCGCCTACAACGTCCATACCGACGTCGGCAATCACTGCTCGGCGGCGCGCATCAATCAGGATCTGGTGCCGTTGCGCAGCGAACTGCACAACGGCGACATGGTGGAGATCATCACCTCGCCGCAGGCCAGCCCCAATCCGGTGTGGCTGAACTACGTCAAGACCGGCCGGGCACGCAGCAAGATCCGCCATTTCCTGCGTACCACGCAGATCGAGGAATCGGCACGTCTCGGTGAACGTCTGCTGCGCCAGGAACTGCTGACGCTGGGCGTGGTGCCGATCTCGATTCCGACCGAGGCGTGGGACCAACTGGTCAAGTCGAGCGGCCACAAGGTGCTGGAGGATATCTACACCGACATCGGCCTCGGCAAGCGCCTGCCCTCGGTGGTTGCACGCCGGCTGCTGGCGCGCGAAGGGGTGTCGGCGGAGTCGCCGGGCAACCTGGCGCTGGCGATCCACGGCACCGAAGGCATGGCCATCCAGTTGGCGCGCTGCTGTCAGCCGATTCCGGGTGATCCGATCCTGGGCTCGATCAGAAAAGGCAGCGGCCTGGTGATACACACCCACGACTGCCCGACAATCCGGAAGTCCCGTAGCGCCGAGCCGCAGAACTGGATCGACGTCGAGTGGGAGCCCGAAGAGGGCAAGCTGTTCGATATCCGCATCAAGGTGGAGGTCAAGAACACGCGCGGCGTCCTTGCCCAGGTCGCGGCGGCGATCGCCGAGGCGGGTTCGAACATCGAGCACGTGGCCATGGATTCCGACCCCGAACGGCTGTTTACGCTGCTCCGTTTCACCATTCAGGTCGCCCATCGCAACCATCTGGCCGCAGTCATGCGCGGCATGCGGCACATTCCGGAGGTGACCCGGATCGTGCGCGAACGCGGGGGCGAGGCTTGAGGGTTATCGTCCTGGGGGCCGGCGTTGTCGGTACCGCCAGCGCCTGGTATCTGGCGCAAGCCGGGCATGAGGTGGTGGTGGTCGACCGGCAGCCGGTGGCCGGCAATGAAACCAGCTTTGCCAACGGGGGGCAGATATCGGTCTCGCACGCCGAGCCATGGGCCAACCTGAACGTCCTGCCGCAAGTCATCCGCTGGCTTGGCAAGGAAGATGCCCCGCTGCTCTGGCGCTGGCGGGCCGACCCGGCCCAGCTGGCCTGGGGCCTGCGTTTTCTGCATGAATGCCTGCCCGGCCGCACGCGCCGCAACATTGCCGCCATCGTCGCGCTGGCACTCTACAGCCGCGGCCGCCTGCAGGCGCTGCGGCGGGAACTGGCGCTCGAATACGATCATCTCGAGCGCGGCATCCTGCATATCTACACCCAGCCGCAGGCCTTTGCGCAGGCCGCCGGTGCGGCGCGCACCATGCGCGAACTGGGGCTCGACCGCGAAACGGTCAGCGTCGAGCGCTGCATCGAGATCGAACCGGCGCTGGCCGGCGCCCGCTCACTGCTCGTCGGTGGCGACTACACGGCGTCCGACGAGTCGGGTGATGCGCACAAATTCACCCGCGCGCTGGCCGAACGGGCGGCGGCGCTGGGCGTCGAATTTCGCCTCAATTTGACGGTCGACCGCATCGCCCCCGGCGGCGGCCAGATTGCCGGCGTGCTGGTCAGCGGCGAAGGCGGCAGCGAACTGCTGACTGCCGATGCTTACGTGGTGGCGCTCGGCAGCTATTCGCCGCTGCTGCTGAAGCCCCTCGGCCTGCGCTTGCCGGTCGTTCCGGCCAAGGGCTACTCGGCGACCGTGGCCCTGCCCGATGGCGCGCATGCGCCGACCGTCAGCCTGACCGACGACGAGCACCGGCTGGTGTTCTCGCGCCTCGGTAACCGCCTGCGCATTGCCGGTACGGCAGAATTCAATGGCTATAACCTGGAGCTGAACCCGTTGCGTTGCGCGGCTTTGATGCAGCGCGCGCGGCAGATTTTCCCCGGCCTGGAAACGGCGGGCGAACCGGATTACTGGTGCGGTCTGCGCCCGGCGACGCCGTCCAACGTTCCGTTCATCGGGCGCACCCGCTACCCTAACCTGTGGCTCAACACCGGCCACGGCACGCTCGGCTGGACGATGGCCTGCGGTTCCGCCGCGGCCCTTGCCGACCTGATCGACGGCCGGCAGCCGGCGCTCGATTTTCCCTTCGCCGGATGCTGATCGACACCCACTGCCACCTCGACGCGGCCGAATTCGACGCCGACCGCGACGCGGTGCATGCGGCGGCGCTGGCCGCCGGGGTGGAGCGCATCGTCGTGCCGGCGGTTGCGGTCGACGGCTTTTTCAAGACCAAATCCGTCGTCGCGGGCTATCCGGGATGCGTCGCCGCCTACGGCATCCATCCGCTCCATGTGATGCGGGCGCAAGCGTCCGATCTGGCCGTGCTGCGTGACTGGCTGACGAACGAGAAGCCGGTGGCGGTGGGCGAGATCGGCCTCGATTTTTTTGTCACCGACAGCGATCCGGCTCGCCAGGAGTTCTTCTTTGTCGAGCAGCTGAGGCTGGCCCGCGAATTCGACCTGCCGGTGCTGCTGCACGTACGCCGGGCGGTCGACCAGATACTGAAACACCTGCGCCGGATTCGCGTTCGGGGCGGCATCGCCCATGCCTTCAACGGCAGCCGCCAGCAAGCCGAAGCGTTCATCAAGCTCGGCTTCAAGCTTGGCTTCGGCGGCGCCATGACCTATTCCGGTTCGACCCGCATCCGCGCGCTGGCTGCCGCACTGCCGCTGGAATCCATCGTTCTCGAAACCGACGCGCCGGACATTCCGCCGGCCTGGCTGAATGGCGGACGCAATGCCCCTGATCAGTTGGTGCCGATCGGCGCGGCGCTATCCGGCCTGCGCGGCATCTCCCTCGTCGAGGTGCTGGCGAGCACGTCAGCCAACGCACACGTGGTGCTGCCCCGAATTTGATCCTGGTCAACATTTCATCAGAAATATTGTGGTCTTTCCGGGGCTTTGATCTGCGCTAAGAAAATTGATTTCCTGTCGGCGTAGATTTCGCTGGAGAAATCAACCCGACTGGAATCCGCATGGACATGAACTGCGCCGAGGGCGTCAATATATCCAGCTTCGTTCTCGGTGTCTCGCCGCACGAAGCCCCGCAGGTCAGCGACAGGCTCGCCGCCCTGGAGGGGGTGGAAGTGCACGCGCTCACCGAGGATGGACGCATGATCGTGACGATCGAATCGGCGAGCGGCGGCAGCACAGTCGACACTTTTGAGACGATCCGCCAGATGCCGGGAGTACTCTCGGCTGCCCTGGTGTTTCACCAGTTTGAATCCGATCCAGACGAGGAGGCCTGAGATGATTGAAATGAAACTGACCCGGCGCGATTTCATCAAGAGCAATGCCGTTGCGGCGGCCGCGACGGTATCCGGCATCAGCGTGCCGGGCGCGCTACTCGCGCAGCAAAAAGGCAAGGATGACAGCGTGCGCTGGGACAAGGGCGTCTGTCGCTATTGCGGCACCGGTTGCGGCGTTCTGGTCGGGGTCAGGGATGGCCGTGTCGTGGCCACTCAGGGCGACCCCGATGCGCCGGTCAATCGCGGCCTCAACTGCATCAAGGGCTATTTCCTGTCCAACATCCAGTACGGAAAGGATCGCCTGACGACGCCATTGCTGCGCATGAAGGATGGCCAGTACGACAAGAACGGTGACTTCAAGCCGGTCAGCTGGAAGCAGGCCTTCGACATCATGGAAGAGAAGTGCAAGGCGGCGCTCAAGGAGGGCGGGCCGCGCAATGTCTGCATGTTCGGTTCGGGGCAATGGACGATCTGGGAGGGCTACGCTGCCGCCAAACTGTTCAAGGCCGGTTTCCGCTCCAACAATATCGACCCGAACGCTCGGCACTGCATGGCCTCGGCCGTTGCCGGGTTCATGCGCACTTTCGGCATCGACGAGCCGATGGGTTGCTACGACGACCTCGAGCAGGCCGACGCCTTCGCGCTGTGGGGCTCCAACATGGCCGAGATGCACCCGATCCTGTGGTCGCGTCTGACCGAGCGCCGGCTAACCGCCAAGCATGTCCGCGTGCATGTGCTGTCGACCTTCACCCATCGCTCCTGCGAACTCGCAGATGCCGAACTGATCTTCAAGCCGCAATCCGACCTGGCGATCCTCAACTACATTGCCAACTACATCATCCAGAACGGCGCGGTGAACCAGGATTTCGTCAGCAAACACGTCAAGTTCAAGAAAGGCGTTACCGATATCGGTTACGGCCTGCGTCCGAACAATCCGCTGGAAAAGGTGGCGATGAACAATGGCTACCCTGGCGAGGACGGCAAGCCCAAGGGCAACCCGAACAATGCCGCCGACATTACTTTCGACGAGTTCGCCGCTTTCGTTGCCGAATACACGCTGGACAAGACGCACGAAATTTCCGGGGTGCCCAAGGAAAAGCTGGAAGCGCTCGCGAAGATGTATGCGGATCCGAAGACCAAGGTCGTTTCCTTCTGGACCATGGGCTTCAACCAGCATACCCGCGGCACCTGGGTGAACAACATGATCTACAACGTTCATCTGCTGGTCGGCAAGATTTCCGAGCCCGGTAACGGCCCGTTCTCGCTGACCGGGCAGCCCTCGGCCTGTGGCACGGCGCGCGAGGTCGGTACCTTCTCGCACCGCCTGCCCGCCGACATGGTGGTAATGAATCCCAAGCACCGCGAACTTTCGGAAAAGCTGTGGAAGCTGCCGGCCGGCACCTTGCCGGACTGGATCGGCCTGCATGCCGTCGCCCAGTCGCGCGCGCTGAAGGACGGCAAGGTCGCCTTTTTCTGGTCGACCACGACCAACAATATGCAGGCAGGGCCCAACGTCAATGACGAGATATATCCGGGCTGGCGCAATCCCAAGGCCTTCATCGTTCATTCCGACGTCTATCCGACCGTTTCCGCGATGTCGGCTGACCTCATCCTGCCAGCCGCGATGTGGATGGAGAAGGAGGGCGCCTATGGCAACGCCGAGCGGCGCGGCCAGTTCTGGCGGCAGCAGGTCAAGGCGCCGGGCGAGAGCAAGTCCGATCTGTGGCAGTACGTCGAGTTTTCCAAGCGCTTCAAGGTCGAGGACGTGTGGCCGGCCGAACTGCTCGACAAGAATCCGGAATACAAGGGCAAGACCCTGTATGAAGTGCTCTACGCCAACAAGGACACGACGAAGTGGGGGCTCGACGATGTGCGCAAGGTGAACGCGCACGGCATCAAGGACTACATGAATGACGAGTCGAAGGACGTCGGCTTCTACCTGCAGAAAGGCCTGTTCGAGGAATACGCTGCCTTTGGCCGTGGCAAGGCGCACGATCTGGCCTATTTCGACGTCTATCACAAGGCGCGCGGCCTGCGCTGGCCGGTGGTGGACGGCAAGGAGACGCTGTGGCGCTTCCGCGAAGGCTTCGACACCTATGTGCCGAAGGGCGAGGGCGTCCGCTTTTATGGCCATCCGGACGGCAAGGCGGTGGCCTATGCGCTGCCCTACCAGCCGGCCGCCGAAATGCCGGACAGCGATTTCGACCTCTGGTTGTGCACCGGGCGCGTCCTCGAACACTGGCATACCGGTTCGATGACCCGGCGCGTGCCCGAGCTCTACAAGGCCTTCCCGGATGCGGTGGTCTGGATGCACCCGAAGGATGCCGAGAAGCGTGGGCTAAAGCGCAACGATGTGGTCAAGGTATCCACCCGGCGGGGCGAAATCCAGTTGCGCGTCGATACAAAGGGGCGCAACAAGCCGCCGGAAGGCTTGGTTTTCATTCCGTTCTTCGACGAGCACCGCCTGGTCAACAAGCTGACACTGGACGCCACCTGTCCGATTTCGAAGGAGACCGATTTCAAGAAGTGCGCGTGCAAGGTGGTCAAGGCCTGACCGGCCGGAGAGAGGCACTCAGGGAGCCTGGTGGCGGACGGGAGAGGGGCCCGTCCGCCAGCCGATGAACCGATGACGATGAAGCTGATGAAAACCGATTCCCCGAAAACGCGCGTCGCGCGCCGCCAGTTCATATTCGACTCCGCCCGGATGGCGTGCGGCGTCGGCATGCTGGGGCTGGGGCTCGGACTCTACGCCAAGCAGGCCAGGGCCTTGCCCGCACTGGCACTGCGCCCGCCCGGCGCGTTGCCGGAAGACGACTTTCTCGGTGCGTGCATCCGTTGCGGCATGTGCGTGCGCGACTGCCCTTACAACACCCTCGAACTGGCCAAGCCGGAAACGCCCGTTGCCACCGGGACGCCGTATTTCACTGCACGCAACATCCCGTGCGAGATGTGCGAGGACATTCCCTGCGTCAAGGCATGTCCGACCCAGGCGCTTGATCATGCACTGACCGACATCAACAAGTCGAAGATGGGCATTGCTGTCCTGATCGACCACGAAACCTGCCTGAACTTCCTCGGCTTGCGCTGCGATGTCTGCTATCGCGTCTGCCCTGTGATCGACAAGGCGATCACGCTTGAAATGGTCTCCAACCAGCGCACCGGACGCCACGCGATGTTCCTGCCGACGGTTCATTCGGAGCATTGCACCGGTTGTGGCAAGTGCGAAAAGTCATGCGTGCTCGAAGAGGCGGCAATTCGCGTGTTGCCGCCCAAACTGGCTCAGGGGGTGCTGGGCAAGCACTATCGCCTGGGCTGGGAGGAGCAGAAGAAGGCCGGCCGCTCCCTGCTCGATGAATCGAAAATGCTTGACCTGCCGGATCGCATGCCCGAAGGCACCAGTTTGCCCGGCCACTACGACCCGGCCAGCGGACAGACGGCGCCGCCCGCGCGTGGCTTCTCCGGCAGTGAAGGCGGGGGCATGCCCAGCCTGCCACCGGGCCTCGGGGGCAAGCCATGAACACCCGGCGCACCGGTGCCGAGGCGGTCGCGGAAAAAGGCTGGCTACGCGCACACAAGTGGCTGATCCTGCGTCGGTTTACGCAGGTCGGCATTCTTTCCCTGTTCCTGCTCGGGCCGCTGGCCGGCATCTGGGTGGTCAAGGGTAATCTCAATTACAGCTATACGCTGAACGTCCTGCCACTGACCGATCCTTATGTCGCTTTGCAGTCCCTTGCGACCGGAAGGTTGCCGGAGAAACTGGGGCTGATCGGGGTCGCCATCGTGCTGGCGTTCTATTTCCTGGTTGGCGGGCGCAGCTTTTGCAGCTGGGTCTGTCCGGTGAATATCGTCACCGATGCGGCCGGCTGGCTACGCCAGCGCCTGGGTATCAAGGGCAGCGTCCACCTGGCCCGGCAAACGCGTTACTGGATACTCGGCATGACCCTGATCGGTTCGGCGCTGACCGGCGTCGTGCTGTGGGAACTGATCAATCCCGTGTCGATGTTGCATCGCGGACTGATTTTTGGCCTCGGTGCGGCGTGGACCGTGGTGCTTGCGGTTTTCCTGTTCGACCTGTTCGTGATGAGTCGCGGCTGGTGCGGCCATCTCTGTCCGGTCGGTGCGTTCTACAGCCTGCTTGGGCGCTGGAGTCCGGTTCGTGTGGCTGCCCCGAGGCGGGCCGCCTGCAACGACTGCATGGACTGCTTCGAAGTCTGCCCCGAGCCGCAGGTCATTCGTCCGGCACTGAAAGGTGAAGGCAGGGGGGCGGGCCCCGTCATCCTGGCGGCAAATTGCACCAATTGCGGCCGCTGCATTGATGTCTGCTCGAAAGATGTGTTCACTTACGGCCTGCGTTTCAACAATCCGGCTTCCACCGGGGGCGCCCTGCCGGCGCCCGGTGAAGCTCACTGACGATCGAATTCTAGAGGAGGAGCGTCCATCATGAATAAGTCAATCAGAAAAATCATCGCCGTTCTGGCGGTTGCCGTGTGCTGGGCGCCAGCGCTGCCGAGCCTGGCGCAGAATGCCCCGGTGGCGATGCGCGGGGCCGATGTGACGGCACCGGATGTGGCCCCGGAAGCCAAGAAGTATCTTGGCGGCAAACCGGGCAGCCACGAAAAGGTGGCGCGTACCTACCGCGACCAGCCGCCGGTCATTCCGCATGCGGTCGACAATTTCGACGAGATCACGCTGGAGGAAAATCAGTGCCTGAGTTGTCATGGCGCCGATACTTACAAGAAGAAAAATGCGCCGAAGGTCGGCGACAGCCACTTCCGCGACCGTAACGGCAATTTGCTGCAGGAAGCCTCGGCTGGCCGCCACAACTGTGTGCAATGTCACGTTCCGCAGGTTGATGCGCCGCCGCTTGTGGGGAACACCTTCCAGGGCGACCTGGCCAAGACAGCCAGCAAACCGGCCAAGCAAAAGAACTGAAGCGCCGCGCGGTAAACGACAAGGGGAGCCGCCGGCTCCCCTTGGTCATGAAGACTGGTGAACTCAGGCCGGCGCCAGAAGCCCGCGCATTTTCTGCAGCGCCTTGACCTCGATCTGGCGGATGCGCTCGGCAGAAACATCAAACTCGGCTGCCAGTTCGTGCAGCGTCGCCGCTTCGCCGTCGTGCAGCCAGCGCGACTCGATGATGCGGCGGCTACGTGCGTCGAGCGTACCAAGCGCTGCATGCAGTCCCTCTTCCTGAAGGTGCGCCACGGCCTTGTTCTCGAGCACGCGAGTCGGCTCGTAGCGGGAGTCGGCGAGATAGTCGATGGGCGCGAACGTGTCCTCACCATCATCCGGATTGCCATCGAGCGCCAGATCACGGCCGGTCAGCCGGGTTTCCATCTCGACAACTTCTTCCTGCTTGACCCCAAGACGTTGCGCGACTTCCGCCGCCTGCGTGCCGGACAACGTGTTGACGCCTTCGTAATCGTTTTTCAGGCTGCGCAGGTTGAAGAACAGCTTGCGCTGCGCCTTGGTGGTAGCCACCTTGACCAATCGCCAGTTCTTCAGGATATATTCGTGAATCTCGGCCTTGATCCAGTGCATGGCAAACGAAACCAGGCGCACGCCGCGCTCCGGGTCGTAACGCTTGACCGCCTTCATCAGGCCGATGTTGCCTTCCTGAATCAGGTCGGCGTGCGGCAGGCCGTAACCAAGGTAGCCGCGGGCAATGGAAATCACCAGACGGAGATGCGAAAGCACCAACTGGCGCGCCGCGTCCACGTCGTTGTCATTGTGGAAACGCCGGGCCAATTGCAACTCCTCGGACTCGCTGAGCATCGGATAACGGTTTGCTGCCTGAATATAGGCATCAATGCTGCCGACCGACGAGGGGGTGGGAAGCGCAAGGGCATAGGTCATTTCTGAAGTTCCTCCTTCAATATCCGTTTATATTTTAGCACTCGCTGCATAAGAGTGCTAATGAACAGGAAAGTTTCTGGAGGAACATGCATCTTCAATGCAATCAAAGGCGAAAAATGGCTATTCAAGTCGCAAACCCGGAGGGTGAGTTCGGTTGGTTCCCTGTAAATCCCCGGCGGCAGAATCTGCGGGATGGCCCGCGGGCCACTTTGGGGCACCAGGGCTGAGGTAACATAGTCTGATGACAGGCTCGTCGTTGTGTCTCAAACACTCCTTTCTGCTTCCCTTGAACCTGGCGTGGCCAGGGCTCTTCATTTGCGTGTGACGATGGTCCGGTTAAGGTTCACATATGCGCCTCAGCTGTCTTGGCAAGATGCTGACCGGTATGCCTTGCGGATTGGCCGGCTCATCGGGCAGGAGCCCATATGGCCCCGCGTCCACAGCAATTTCCCGGTCGCAATTGCGGTCTGCGCTTGAATTCCATAGTGTCGGAC
Organism: uncultured beta proteobacterium; assembly: GCA_963815365.1. GTDB lineage: Bacteria > Pseudomonadota > Gammaproteobacteria > Burkholderiales > Rhodocyclaceae > Azonexus. The sequence continues at coordinate 392,148 of CAWFGN010000006.1, read as the reverse complement.
ACCGAACCGGACCCATCATTCGATCCGTTGCCGGCGTCCGCTATGGATACTGCCGGCCTCGGCCAGCAGCCGGCTCGACGCGTGATCCCCATGGGCAGGCGGCTCAGTCTTTCGTTGCTGCTTTCCCTGCTGGCCCACGCACTACTGTTGAGCCTGACCTTCAGCGGCCAGGGATTTGGGCTTCCAGGCTTCGCATTACCCTGGCAGGATCGCCGGATCGAGGTGCCCGATCTGCGAGTCGTGCTCGCTCCGGCAACGATTTCAGACCCGAAGCCAGCCCGCACGTCGGCCTCTCCGCCGTCACCGCTGGTATTGATCGAGCAAACTGCGGCCGCCAGGCCCGCGATTGTGCTCCCGAGCACATCGAAGGAGACGATTGGCCCCAGGCCAAGGGCAGCGACTGCTAAAGCCCCGGCAGTTGTGCCCCGGAGTGCGCCCAAGGCGAAGGCTGGTCCCAAGTCAAAGGCCGCAACTGGTAAAGCACCGGCGGTGGCGCCGCGGAGTGCGCCGAAGGTAACGGCTGGCTCCAGGCCAAAGGCAGCGACTGGCAAAACCCCGGCGGTGGTGACCGCGAGCCCGCCTAAGGCGAAAGCTGCCCCCAGGTCAAAGCTGGCGAATGGTAAAGCCCCGGCGGTTGTACCCCGGGGCACGCCTAAGGCAGCGGCTAGCCCCAGACCAGAGGTGGCGACCGGCAATGCCCAGGCGAACGCGCTTGCAGACTTGCACCCCCAGCCAAAAGCTCCCCCAACCTTGATCGCCCTCGACGAGCCCAAAGAGGCCGAGTTCGCCGTGCCGCCCGCGCCGCGGGAGCCAGCGCCAGTAGTCTCAGCCACGTCAGGAGATTCTGGTGGGCCAGCGCAGGCCCAAACCGATCAGTCGGCGCGAGAAGGAGTCGCCGAGAATGCGGCGCGGGCGGAGTCTGAGCGGCTGGAAACCCTACGCCGGGAGAATGAACGACAGGTTGCAGCCCGTCAGGAGGCGGCGCGGGCCGAATCTGCACGGCTGGAAGCCGAACGCCGGGAGAATGAACGGCAGGCCGCAGCCCACCAGGAATTGGCGCGTCAAGAAGCAACACGGGCCGAGTCCGCACGGCTGGAGGCTGAACGCCGGGAGCATGCACAACAAGCCGCAGCCCGCCAGGAGGCAACGCGGGCAGAGTCCGCACGGCTGGAAGCCGAACGCCGGGAGCATGCACAACAAGCCGCAGCCCGCCAGGAGGCAGCGCGTCAAGAATCAGCGCGGGCCGAGTCCGCACGGCTGGAGGCCGAACGCCGGGAGAATGAACGGCAGGCCGCAGCCCACCAGGAATTGGCGCGTCAGGAAGCGACACGTGCCGAGTCTGCACGGCTGGAAGCCGAGCGCCGGGAGAATGAACGACAGGCCGCAGCCCGCCAGGACGCTGCGCGTCAGGAGGTGGTGCGGGAGCAGGATGCGAGACGGGATGCCGCGCGTCGCGCGATGGGGCGACAACTGGACGAGGAGGCCGCCCAACGTCAGGCGGCGCAGGAGACAACGCGCCGGTCTCCATCGGCGAGCACTTTGCGCCGAGGCAGACTCTTCGGACGCACCGACCCCAACGCGGAACTTATTCTGTACGCTGACGCCTGGAGCCGGAAGATTCACTTCAATACGTCGGTCGACATAGTGCGCGAAGCGGTAAAGCAGCCTCACACCGATCCCGTCGTGACGGTGGCCATTCGAAGCGACGGATCGGTCGAGTCCGTGACATTTGTTCGCTCCAGCGGCGTGGCCGCCATCGATGATGCGATACGACGCATCGTGCAAAGCCAGACTCCCGGTCTGCCGTTCCAGCCGGCGCTTGCCCGCGACTTCGACGTGATCGAGATCCGCCGGACCTGGCACTTCGACACCGCCATTCGGCTTTATTGACGGAACGGTGCCCGGTGGTCGTCAATTGTGCCTCGGCCCTCTCTGCCAATCCCGATGAATAGTTGCCGCTCTGGCCGCTCGATTTTTCGGGGCTGCTACGGTTGACCCTCGGCGGCCGCATGGTGACGCCGTTCTGCCGCCGAGTGCTTCTATCTACCTTTGCTTCGGGTAGTCGAGGAGGACTTCCGCTGGCTCTGTCGAACCGATGGACGACCATGACGTCGACTCGAACGTGAACTGCGCGACCGCACAGGTTGGCATGAGGATCGGCTTGTTGGACAAGCGTTGAGCAAGGTCGGAGAACTCGGGATTGTGGCCGAAGAGCATCACGCACTTCATCTGGTCACCGAGCCCACCAATAACGCCAATCAGTTTCTCGGCATCGGTGGCGTACAGCCGCTCATCCACAACGATATCCTTGATTCTGTAATTGAGCTCCAGGGCGATGATTTTCGCCGTCGAAAGCGCGCGATGCGCGGGGCTGGACAAGATCAAGTCGGGGCTTATCTGGCGCTTCGCCAAGCGTATTCCCATCATTGGTGCGTCACGCTTTCCGCGGTCGGACAATGGCCGCTCCTTGTCAGGCAGCGCAACGTCATCCCAACTCGACTTGGCATGACGAACAAGGAGTAGCGTTCTTTTCATTGAGCCCACCGCGAAGATCGTGTAAGCCAAAAATCATATCTTGAAGTGCCACTTTTGGCGTTCATTTTGGTGTGCGGGAGTGAATTATGAGCCGCTCATCTGTAACTTCATTGCTGGCTATTGGCCTTGGTTTCGCCGCCATTGGTGCCTATTTCTTCAGCCAGGCGCCGGACGGATTCTGAATGTAATTTCCCGGCAGGGTCCGTTCGGCAGCCTCGCGGGCAAAGACCTTTGCCGCTTCGGTGTCGGCGATGCCGTTCTTCGTGGCAATTTGTGTGAATTGGGCCTTGCGCTGGCCATTCACATCGGCCACCAGCGCCTTGATGTCTGGCGGCGCATCGCCTCTGACCAGGCCGAGATACCCGTTGTTCTGCTCGCCGACCCAGCCCTGTTCCTTGGCCGTTTTGAGGTCCGCGGCAAAGGCGCCGTGCATGATCAGAAACAGGCTGAGCAAACATGCTTTCATCAGTGTTTTCATGGCATTTCCTTGTTCAAGAGAGGCGTTGATCAAAACAGGCCCTTGTTCGAATCGAACAGTTGCTGAACTTCCTTTTCAACCTTGACCAGAATTTCGTGCCTGATGTTCACGGTCATGTTGATTTCGATAGGCTTGTCAGGCGCCTGGAGCTGGACAGTGGGCGAACACGCGCCGAGCAGCAAGGACAGGGCAGCAAGGAGAAGCAGGGGAGAGGGACTGGACATGAGCGTGCTCCACAAGGGGAATGGATCCAGCTTAACAAAACTATTCCAGTTTGCCCGATTGCAATTGTTCCAGAATGTGTCGGTTGAAATCACCGGAAAAAACTGCCGAGCGGAACAGACCAGGCAACTTGCCGTTGATGTTTAGTACGAAACGTATGGGATACCCGCTGTAGAAATCGGGGTTGTTGCCTTCCAGGGTGGCCTGCGTCCGGTAAGTTCCGTCGGCGGCATACCACAGGTGCACGCCCAGCTGCCGGAAGTGGAAGTTACGCAGGGCCTGCAGGCCGGGATTGTCCGGGATCGCCTGGGCCGGTGCGTACTTGATGGTGCCGGTGCCCAGACTGTTGAGCTGGCCGTCGCGGATTTCCACACTGCCGTCGCGATAAACGAGTGGCAGCAAGCCGTCCAGTTGGCCGCTCCCGGACAAGCCGTGAACCTTGGGCAGAGCGAGCAGCTGGCCCAGGTCGATCTGGCGGATATCCAGCGGCAGGGTTTGCTCTGTTGCCGGCCATGGCAGGCTAAGCGGCTCGCTGGAAACGCTGCCGCCGAGCAGCTTGACATGCAGTGCGTGGACACTCAGCGTCTGCGCCGCCAGGGCCAGGTCGATGTTCACGTCGGCGAGCGGTGTGCCGGTGGCCAGTTCGCCGCGTGGCGCAGAAAACTGGATGCGCCCTTGCAGCGGCCTCAAACCGTCGAGCTGGATCTTGAGCCGAGCGGCTTCGGCGCGCGCCTGCTCCCAGCTGAGGGCGGCATCACGCACCCGCAGGCTGCCCTTGGCGTCGAAGCGCAGGCTGGGCTTCGTGCACCAGTCCATCGTGAAACGGGCATCGGCCTCGCCTGCCTGAAAATTGAGCGGGAGCAGCGCGGGCGGACGTGGCTGCAACAAATTGCCCATGGCTGGCAGCGCATGCTGCATCATCAGCTTGGCTTCGCCGCAGCCGCGCGCAAGTGCGTGCGTGCCGTCAAAGCGGAGAACCTCTGTGCCCTGCAACTGCAAGGTGCCCGCAGCGCGCAACGTGCCTCCGGCAAGGTGCAGATGGGACCGCAGATCGGGTGCCGGCCAATTCTTGATGCGCATGCCGTCGGCCGAAAGCAACAACTCACCCTGGGCGCCCTGTGCCCCGACCGGGCCGAAATGCACCAGGCGCAGGCGGGTCAGGCCGAGCGTCACGGTCTCGTCCGCACCCCGCGTCGCCTTCAGTTGCGGACTGCTGGCCTCGCCATGCAAGGCCAGGCTCTGCCAGAAATTGCCGTCCGCCGTCGCCGTTGCCTCGGCTTTCAACGCCCACGCAGATTTGCTCACGGTCAGCGGTGATGTCCCCGTCTGCGCCAGTCGCTGGATGTCGAACTGCCCGGCAAACGAGCTGCGCACTTCGGCTGGGCGCGACCAGTGCAGATTGACGTTGCCCACGGCCTGGATGCCGCGCATCTCGATGGCCTCCTGCTGCCACTGTCGCAGATCGCCCCTGACCCGCAATTGGGCATCGGCGCTGTGCCAATCGACCAGGTTATCGCCGCCGTCCAGCCTGAGGCGCTGCACCGCGCCCGTCCATTGCCCCCAGCGGGGTGAGTCCACCGCGAAGGGAAACTCGGCCTCGCTGATCGCCACCCCTTCTTCCATTCGCAGCGCAAAGGCCCGCAAAAGCCGACCGCTGGCCCGGAGCACAGGTTCATCCTCGGTCTTCAGCAGCCAGCTCAGCCCCGGCTGCAATTCGAGACGGGCGTGTGATGGTTTCCAGGTAAAGCCGAGTTTGCCGGTCAGCGCGAGTGCGACGGAATTCACCGTTCCAGTCGATTGCAGTCGGGCATCCACGAATTCTGTTTCGCCGCTGAAGGCATGGAAGGTTCCTGCTGCATCGCCCGGCAGTGCTTCCACCTTCACCAGCGCCGTGCCGCCTGTTGCGGTCAACGGCAGAACACGGCCGAAAAAGCGGCCCAGATCGCTCAGCACCGGGAGCGGTAAGCGGGCGACGAGCGTTGCCGGTTGCTGGTCCGGCCGGTGACCGATGATGAGGCGTGCCTCGGCCGGCGGGCCGGCGGCGGGCAACCACTCGGCATGAATTTCAAGCCCGGTGCCGGGCGAGGGTGCCTGACTCGCCGTTATCTGCAGCAGGTCGGCAAGCGGCCGGAATTCCATCTGCAATTGCCCCGCCGTTTGCCGCAAACGAAACTTGCCCCGAGCTTCCAGTGTCTGGCTTTGCGGCCGATGAACGGCAACCCGCAGGTCGGCGATATGCGCTTCGTCCACGAGCAGCGCGGGCAGTTCAAGCAGTGGCCAGGGTGAGTCCGGCGTCGCCTGTGCGGGGAAAAGATCCAGTTTGCCGCCGGCAATATCCAGTCGCTCGATATGGCGACCCACCAGCGAATAGTTGACTGCGATATCGCGCAGGGCAATCCGCCAGCGATGCCCGCCGGCACTCTGATAAACGGCGCGCACTTCGCGCAGGCGGGCGTGGCCACTGCCGACTTGCTCGATGTCGATGTGCACCGCCTCAAGGCCCGGGATCGTCAGCCAATGTTCCGCCGCCAGGCCAAGCAGGCGCGGCAAGGCCAGCCAGAGCAGAAGCAGCCCGAGCAGGAAGGCCACCAGCCAGCGTGCAACGATACGCCGTTCGATTCGGATCATGGGTCGAGGATACCGGAGAGCGACTGCCCCGAGGCATTCGCCCGCGACATCGATTTCGACTATATTCGGGCGCAGCCAATTTCTGGAGGGTGAAGTCATGATCGATGCGCGTCACTTCGAAGCGAGGGAAACGCTGCGCAATGGCCTTGAGGTCTGTTTCCGCGCCTTGCATCCGGACGACGGGGAGCGGATTGTCGAAGCCTTCAGCAAGCTGGACGCGGACTCGATCTATTTCCGTTTCTTCGGCCAGAAGGCGGAAATTACCGAGCAGGATTTCCGGCTGATTCGTGAAATGGATTTCGATACCCGTGTTGCCCTTGTGGTTACGCTGAATAAGGACGGGCGCGAGATCGTCATCGGCTCGGCCAGTTATGCCCGCTTCGGGGCGACGGCGGCGGAAATTGCCTTCCTCGTCGAGGAGGATTACCAGGGACTGGGGATTGCCCGCAAACTGCTCACCCATCTCGGCCGGATCGCGCGCGCTGCGGGCATCACGATATTCGTCGCCGAAGTGCTCGGGCAAAATGCCGCCATGCTCAAGGTGTTTGCCGCCTGCGGCTGGCCGATGGAGACAAGCAAGGAGGATGGTTCGGTGCATGTGACCCTCTCCCTTGCGCAGAACGGGTCAGCGGACGCTGGTCCGGCGAACTGATCCGGCAGGGTGAGCAGCGCTCCGGGCATCTATCGCGGCCGCTTTGCGCCTTCGCCGACCGGGCCGCTGCACTTCGGTTCGCTGGTGGCGGCGGTCGGCAGCTATCTCGATGCGCGGACGTACAACGGCGAGTGGCTGCTGCGCATCGAAGACGTCGATACGCCGCGCAATGTTCCCGGTGCGGCCGATGGCATCCTGGCGACGCTGGAGGCATTCGGCTTCGAGTGGGATGGCCCGGTGCTCTGGCAGAGCAGCCGGCTGGATGCCTACGGTGCAGCCCTGGAAAGACTCGTTCAGGCCGGGCTGGCCTACCCGTGCGCCTGCTCGCGCAAGGAAATTGGCGATTCTGCCAGGCGGCCGGCGGTCGATGGCGGACTGGTTTATCCCGGCACCTGCCGCACCGGGTTGCCGCCCGGGCGTTTGGCGCGCGCCTGGCGCCTGCGCGTCGATGATGAAGAAACCGGCTTTGCCGACCGCCTGCAAGGGTGGCAGGCGCAGAACCTGACGTGCGCCGTCGGCGACTTTGTGCTGCGCCGGGCCGACGGGCTGTTTGCCTATCAACTGACGGTCGCGGTCGACGACGAATTTCAGGCCATTTCCGATGTCGTGCGCGGTGCCGACCTGCTCGCCTCGACCCCGCGCCAGATCTGGCTGCAGCGCTGCCTCGGCTTAGCCACGCCGCGCTACGCGCATCTGCCGGTGGTCAGCAATGCGGCCGGTGAAAAGCTCTCCAAGCAGACGCTGGCGCCGGCGCTCGAAATCCGCCAGGCGCCGGCCGCGCTGGCGGCTGCGCTGCGCTTTCTCGGGCAGGTGGTTCCTGCCGGACTGGACGCCGCGCCGCTGCCCGAGATCTGGCAATGGGCACGCGCAAACTGGTCCTTTGCCGCCATCCCGCGGCGGCAATCTAGCGTGCCGGGGAATCTGCCGTAAGCCCCGGCTTTTCCTCGTCCGCCTGCCAGTGTTTCGGGCCGTAGCCGGTGATGCCGACGAGCAGGCGCACGACGCCGTAGGATAGCCAGCGCAGCAGCTTCGAGTGGAAGGGCTGGCGCGACAGGTCGGCAGCGAGAATTTCGTGCGTTCCGCCGGTCATCGCGTCGTGAATGCTCTGGCGCAATTGACCGGCAAAGCCGGCATCGCGTACCACCAGGTTGGCTTCCTTGGCGATCAGCAGGCTGAACGGATCGATGTTCGACGAGCCGATGGTCGCCCACCGGCCATCAACGACCGCCACCTTGGCGTGCATGAAGCTGCGCGTGTATTCGAAGATGCGGATGCCGCTTTCCAGCACGGTTGCGTACAGCGCCTGTGTGGCGTAGCGGAGCAATGGATGGTCGGTCTTGCCCTGGAGCAGCACGGTGATTTTCACGCCGCGCCGCGCCGCGGCCTGCAGTGCCCGGCCAAAGCGCACGCCAGGCAGGAAATAGGCGTTGGCGATCAGTATTTCCTGTTCGGCTTCATTGATTGCCTGCAGGTAGGCATTGAGAATGTCATGGCGGTGCAGGATGTTGTCGCGAATCAGGAAGGCGGCTACCTGCGTGCCGGCTTCTTCGCAATGGATCGTGGCCGGTGCCGCAGCGCGGAAACGTTGCTTGAAATTCACCCAGGAAACGGTTTCCCACATGCGCCGCGCCGCATGGTGCGCCTGGCGCAGAACCGGCCCTTCGAGGCGCGCTGCATAGTCGTAGCGTGGCCGCATGTCGACCGGTGCGTTGTTGTCATCGATGATGTTGATGCCACCCACGAAGGCGACGCGGCCATCGATGACGATGAGCTTGCGATGCAGGCGACGCAGGCGGTGCCGGCGCAGGTGAAAGCGACCGATTTCCGGGCGATAAACGATGGCATTGACGCCGGCTTCGCTGAGTCTGGGAAGGAATTCGGTGCTGAAATTGCGTCCGCCGAAGCCGTCGACCGTGACATTTACCCGGACACTGCGGGTCGCGGCGCGGCACAGGGCCGCGGCGACAGCGCGGCCGATTTCATCGTCGGCAAAAATGTAGCTTTCCAGGTAGATCTCGCTGTGCGCGGTTTCGATTTCGGCCAGCAGGGCTGGAAAATACTCGGCGCCCGAGTTGAGCAGGGTGATCCGGTTGCCTGGCAGGAATTCAGCTGCCATACCGCGCCAGATGCGCCGACAGCGCGGCATGATCGGATATCGCCGACCACGGCTGACCGTGGTGAACCTCGGTGCGCTGGACCTTGAAACCGCGCACATAGATGCGATCGAGACGGAACATCGGCATCGCCGCCGGAAAACTCCGGCAGGGCGCGCCGTCGTGCCGGCTGAAGACTTCGCTCAGCCCGAGGCACTGGGCCAGTTGGCTGCCGGCGCGGTTGTTCCAGTCGTTGAAGTCGCCGGCGATGATCAGCGGCGCATCGTGCGGTGCCACGCGTTCGAGGTAGCCGGCTAGCGCAGCCATCTGGCGTCGCCGCGAGTAGCCGAAGAGCGAAAGATGGACACAGACGCAGTGGGCAGTAGAGCCGTCCGGCAATTCGATCTGGCTGTGCAACAGGCCGCGTTTCTCGAACTGCAGGTGCGTCACGTCCTGGTTGTGCGAGTGCAGGATGGGAAAGCGTGAGAGGATGGCATTGCCGTGGTGGCCATGGTCGTAAACCATGTTGTGGCCGTAGGCCGAGGCCTGCCAGACGTCCTCGGCGAGAAACTCATGCTGGGCGCCGGCGGGCCAGTTGCCGTGTTTTTCGGCATGGCCGAGGTGCAGGCCCTGGACTTCCTGCAGGAAGACGATGTCCGGATTCAGGTGGCGCAGGCGCTCGCGCAGTTCGTGGACCATCATCCGCCGGTTGAATTGCGAAAACCCCTTGTGGATGTTGAAGGTCGTTATGTGCAGCGCTGGCTGGGTCATGGGTCAGGAAATCGCCAGCATGCGGTCGAGCGCCAGCTTGGCGAGCGTCGCTTCGTGGGCCGGCACGGAAATCTGGTTGACCACCTTGCCGTCGACCAGATTCTCCAGCGTCCACGCCAGGTGCTGCGGGTCGATGCGCTGCATGGTCGAACACATGCAGATGGTGGTCGCCATGAACTGGACGATCTTGTTCTGTGGCAGGACTTCCCTGGCCAGGCGGTCGACCAGGTTGAGTTCGGTGCCGACCAGCCAGCGCGTGCCTTCCGGTGCTTCCTTGATGGTCTTGACGATGTGTTCGGTCGAGCCGACGTAATCCGAGGCGGCGCAGACTTCGAAATTGCATTCCGGGTGGGAGATGACCTTGCCTTCCGGGTACTTGGCGCGGAAGGCGTCGATGTGCGATTTCTGGAACATCTGGTGCACCGAGCAGTGGCCCTTCCAGAGCAGGATTCTGGCTTTCTTGATCTGGGCCGGCGTCAGGCCGCCGAGTTCGAGGTCCGGGTCCCAGACGACCATTTCGTCCATCGGGATGCCCATGTTGTGACCGGTCCATCGGCCGAGATGCTGGTCGGGGAAGAACAGCACCTTCGGGCGGCGCTCGAAGGCCCATTTGGCGATGGTGCCAGCGTTCGACGAGGTGCACACGATGCCGCCATGCTCGCCGCAGAAGGCTTTGAGATCGGCCGCCGAATTGATGTAGGTGACGGGAGTGACTTCCTCTTCGGCGTTTAGCACTTCATTGAGCTCGCGCCAACAGCGTTCGACCTTGGCCAGATTGGCCATGTCGGCCATCGAACAGCCGGCCGCCAGGTCGGGCAGGATGGCCTTCTGGTGCGGGGCGGTCATGATGTCGGCGACTTCAGCCATGAAATGCACGCCGCAGAAAATGACGAATTCCGAATCGGTCTGCGAGGCGAGGCGCGACAGTTTGAGCGAATCGCCGGTCAGGTCGGCGTACTGATAGACATCGGCGCGCTGGTAGTGATGGCACAGGATGACAGCCCGCTTGCCGAGCCTGGCGCGGGCGACGCGGATGCGCTCATGGCAGGCCTCGTCGGAGAGACGGTTGAAGGGGTCGAAGGCGATGGAGGCGATGGAGGCGGTTTGCATGCGGTTCCCGGAATGCTTGTTCTGGATGTCTCAGCCCTGATGCCAGGGCAGGCCGGCGTGGCGCCAGCCGCCACTGGTGTTGCGCCGGCCGTTGGCATCCTTGTCGCCCTCGAAGCCTTCGAGGACGTTGTAGCAGTTGCTGTAGCCGTTCTCGCTGGCGAACTGCGCCGCGCCGTCGGAACGGGCGCCGCTGCGACAGATGAACATGATCAGCGCTTCGCGATCGACCTGGCGCTTGAGTTCGGCCAGGAAATGCGGGTTGCGCACGCCGCCCGGGTACTGGTTCCATTCGATTTCGACCGCGCCCGGGATGCGTCCGACCCAGTCCCATTCAGCCCGGGTGCGCACATCGACGAGCCTGCTGCCGGGTGCCAGGCGCAACAGGTCATGTGCTTCCTGCGGCGTCAGTGCGCCCGCGTAAGGCAGGTTCATCGCCCTGCCGCGTTGCTGAGCCAGTGTCAGCGTCTCGTTTAACTTTCCCATAATCCGTGACTGTTAGAATTGCAGGCTGTAAGTATAGGGTACACAACATGGGTCACGGGCATCACCATCACGCACAGCAAGCGCCGGCGCCGGCTGACCGGGCCGCCGAGGCGCAACGCGCGACGTGGTTCAGCGTTGCGGTCAATCTGGTCATGACCGTTCTGCAGGTCGTTGTCGGCTGGCTGGCGAACTCGCAGTCACTGGTGGCGCACGGTCTGCATTCGTTCTCCGACCTGCTCTCCGATTTTCTGGTGATCTATGCCACGCGCCAGAGTGCCCATCCCGCCGACGACGCACACCCGTACGGGCATGCCCGCGTCGAGACGGCGGCTACGCTGGTGCTCGGTGCCTCGCTGTTCCTGATCGGCGCCGGCATCCTGTGGGAGTCGGGCATGCGCCTGCAGCATGTCGAGGCGCTGGTGCCGGTCGAGTGGGCCGCTTTCTGGGTCGCGGTGGCGACGGTGGTCAGCAAGGAAGCCCTCTACCGCTACCTGATCCGCGTCGCCGAGCGTCTGCGCTCGCAACTGCTGGTCGGCAATGCGCTGCATACCCGTGCCGATGCCGCCTCGGCGCTCGTGGTCGTGGTCGGCATCGGCGGCGCACTGATGGGCTGGACTTTCCTTGACCTCCTCGCGGCAGCGCTGATGGGCTTCATGATCCTGCGCATGGGCGGCGAACTGGCGTGGGGGGCGCTCAAGGAACTGATCGACACCGGGCTGGATACGGCGCAGGTCGAGGCGATCCGCGCCACGCTGCTGGCGACCCCGGGAGTGTTGGGCCTGCACGAACTGCGCACCCGGCGCATGGCGCATCAGGCACTGGTCGATGCCCATGTTCAGGTTGATGCCCGGATAAGTGTCTCCGAGGGGCATCGCATTGCCGAATCGGCACGCGCCCGGGTGCTGCGTGAGCATCCCGAGGTGCTCGATGTGCTGGTTCACATTGACCCGGAAGATGATCTCAGCCCGGATTTCGCGGCGGCACGCCTGCCGTCGCGCGAAGTGCTGCTCGCGGAGCTGGGCACCCTGCTGGCCGGTCTGCCGGTGGCGGAGCGGATCGTTCTGCACTATCTGGGGGGGCGGGTCGAGGTCGAGGTTTTCCTCAATCATGATTCCCTGGCCGACCTTGCTGCCGTGCGTTCGGCCGAATCAGCACTTGCCGAGCGCATCAAGGATCACCCGGACATACGCAGCATTTCGTTAAATTTTCGGATTGCACCAAATTAGAGCGCTTAATTCCATTTAGGCACCGTTATGGTGCGCCAAATCTTTGGGTGAAGGGCGCATCTCATTGTGGCAAAATGGATTGCTTGACCGCAGGTGGTTGGCACGCTTTCTGCTAAATCCCTCCCGTTGCGATTTTTTAATTGTCGCCGGTTTCGCCGGCAACTTGTTTTCTTAGGAGACTAACGCTCATGGCAACCCCGCAAGACGTCATCAAGCTGATCAAGGAAAACGACGCCAAGTTCGTCGATTTCCGTTTTACCGATACCCGTGGCAAGGAGCAGCATGTCACCGTGCCGGTTTCCGCCTTCAGCGAAGACAAGTTTGAAAATGGTCACGCTTTCGATGGTTCCTCGATTGCCGGCTGGAAGGGTATCCAGGCTTCCGACATGCAGTTGAACCCGGACCCGGCGACCGCCTACATCGACCCCTTCTTCGATGAAACCACCGTCGTTCTCACCTGTGACGTCGTCGATCCCGCCGATGGCCGCGGCTACGACCGCGATCCGCGCTCGATCGCCAAGCGTGCAGAAGCCTACCTGAAGTCCTCAGGCATCGGCGACACTGCCTACTTCGGCCCGGAACCCGAATTTTTCATTTTCGACTCCGTCGAGTGGAACGTCAACATGTCCGGCTGTGGCCTCAAGATCTACTCCTCCGAAGCGGCCTGGACCTCCGGCGAGAAGACCGAAGGCGGCGGCGGCACGGGCCATCGTCCGACCGTCAAGGGCGGCTACTTCCCGGTTCCCCCGGTTCGACAGCCTGCACGACATCCGTTCGGCCATGGTGCTGACCCTGGAAGCCCTCGGCTGCCCGGTCGAAGTGCACCACCACGAAGTCGCCACGGCCGGCCAGTGCGAAATCGGCACGGTGTTCAACACTTTGGTCAGGCGTGCCGACCAGACCCAGATCCTGAAGTACGTGGTGCATAACGTGGCCCATCAGTACGGCAAGACCGCCACCTTCATGCCGAAGCCCATCGTTGGTGACAACGGTTCCGGCATGCACGTGCACCAGTCGATCTGGAAGGACGGCAAGAACCTGTTTGCTGGCGACGGCTACGCCGGCCTGTCGGAAACCGCCCTGTTCTACATCGGCGGCATCATCAAGCACGCCAAGGCCCTGAACGCCATCACCAACCCCGGTACCAACTCCTACAAGCGCCTGGTCCCGCACTACGAAGCGCCGGTCAAGCTGGCCTACTCCGCCAAGAACCGTTCGGCATCCATCCGCATTCCGTACGTGGCCTCGACCAAGGCCCGTCGTATCGAGACCCGCTTCCCGGATCCGATCGCCAACCCGTACCTGTGCTTCGCCGCGCTGCTGATGGCCGGCCTGGATGGTATCCAGAACAAGATCCACCCGGGCGATCCGGCTGACAAGAACCTGTACGACCTGCCGCCGGAAGAGGACGCGCTGATCCCGACCGTTTGCGCCTCGCTGGAAGAAGCGCTGGCCAATCTGGACAAGGATCGCGAGTTCCTGACCCGTGGCGGTGTCTTCTCCAACGACTGGATCGATGCCTTCATCGCCCTGAAGATGGACGAAGTCAACAAGGTGCGCATGACCACCCACCCGGTCGAATTCGACCTGTACTACTCCTGCTGAGCGGCCGGCAGTAGCCAAAGGGCGGGGAAACCCGCCCTTTTTTTGTTCACCGTTTGGTGCAGCGGGCGTTAAGTCCGGTAGACTTCAGCCGTTACGAGGAATGATGACGATGACACGCAACACGTTTGCCATGCTCCTTGCCACCCTGGCCCTGCCGGCGTCGGCACAGACCATCTACAAATGCATCGATGCGAACGGCAGTACGCTGATTTCGAATGCGCGCGTTCAACAAGAGCTGCAAGGCAGTCGTCCAGAGTCCGGAAACCTCGATGCCGGCACCCAGGCCCAAGCCCACCGGAAGTGCTGCGAATCCGACCCCGGGCAGCTTCCCGCGCGTTCAGGAAGATACCCAGCGGGCGCGCGATACGGATCGCAGGCGCATTCTCGAACAGGAAATGGCGACCGAGCAACGCAACCTCGAGCAGTCCAGGCGCGATCTGGCCGAAATCGAGTCGGTGCGCAACCCTGACGGGAGCGGGCCGCCGCCGGACCGGCTGCAACCCTATCGCGATCGTGTGTCGCAGCACGAACGCAACATCACGGCGATCCAGAAAGAACTGGTCAACCTGCGCTGATCAGGTGCCGGCTGGCTTGACCTTGTACCAGGCCGCGTAGAGTGCCGGCAGGAAGAGCAGGGTGAGGGCGGTGGCGACAATCAGCCCGCCCATGATGGCGACCGCCATCGGCCCGAAGAAATCATTGCGCGACAGCGGCACCATGGCCAGCACCGCCGCGGCTGCGGTCAGCGCGATCGGGCGGAAGCGGCGCACCGTCGCTTCGATGATGGCTTCGTGGCGCACCTTGCCGGCGGCCAGGTCCTGCTCGATCTGATCGACGAGAATCACCGAGTTGCGCATGATCATGCCGAACAGTGCGATGGTGCCGAGCAGCGCCATAAAGCCGAAAGGTTGCCGGAAGATCAGCAGAAATAATGCGATGCCGATGATGCCGAGCGGCGCTGTCAACAACACCATGGCGACGCGCGACACATTCTGCAGCTGAATCATCAGGATGGTGATCACCGCGATGACGAACACCGGCATGGCGGCCATGACCGATGTGGAACCCTTCGCCTGTTCTTCGATCGAGCCTCCCGTGGCGATGTGGTAGTCCGCCGGCAGGCTGGAAATGATCCGGTCGATCTCCGGTTTCAGTTTGCCGACCACGGTCGCGGCCTGGGTCGTCCCGTACAGATTGGCGCGCACGGTGATCGTCGGCAGACGGTCGCGGCGCCAGACCAGGCCCGGCTCGAAGCTGCCCTTGAGGCGGGCGATCTGGCTGAGCGGAACGCTGCGGCCGCCACGCGTCGGTACCGCGAGATCGGGCAGGGCTGACAGCCGGGCGCTCTCCAGCCGGTCGCCGCGCAACACGACATCGATGGTCTTCTGACCCTCGCGGTAACTGGTGACGGTATATCCGTTGAGCGACATGTTGAGCAGGGCCGCCAGTTCCTGGCCGGAGACGCCGAGCAGCCGCGCCTTGTCCTGGTCGATCTCGACCTCGACGGCCTTGGACAGTTCGCTCCAGTCGAAATTGACATTCGACAGTTCCGGGTCGCTGCGCAGCACCCCGGCCAGTTCCCCGGCAATGCGCCGCAGGGTCGCGATCTCCTCGCCGGAGACGCGGTACTGGACAGGGTAGCCAACCGGCGGGCCATTCTCGATGCGGGCGATGTTGGCGCGCACCCCCGAGGGGTCATTTTCGAACAATTTTATCAGTCGACCGCGCACGGCCTCGCGTGCCGCGTCGCTGCGCGTGACGACGATGACCTGGCTGACGTTGCTGGCCGGCAGTTGCTGGTCGAGGGGGAGAAAATAGCGCGGGGCGCCGCTGCCGATGTATGCGATGAAGTGCTCGATATCGTCGTGATCCGCCTGGTCATGCGCGAGCCAGGTTTCGAGGCGCCTGGTTTCGCCGTCGATGGCGGTCAGCGAGGCCCCCTCCGGAAGGCGCAATTCGACGTTGAGCTCAAGCCGGGTCGAATTCGGGAAGAACTGCTTCTGCACCTTGCTCATGCCGAACACCGCCAGCAGGAAAAGCAGCAGGGTGACGCCGATGACCAGCCAGCGCCGTGCGACACAGAACGCAACGAGCTGGCGGAAGCGGTTGTAGAAAGGTGTCCCGTAAACGTCATGGTCTTCGCCGTGCGTCGGTCCGCCCAGTTCCCAGCGCGCCAGGCGGCCGGCCAGCGCCGGCCAGTGGCGGGCGATCAGGCCGGGATTTTTCGCCGCGCGCGGGTCGGGTAGCAGTTTGTAGCCGAGCCAGGGAATCGCCACCACGGCGGCCAGCCACGAGATGAGCAGGGCGATGGCATTGACCTGGAAGAAGGCGAAGGCATATTCGCTGGTGGACGATTTGGCGAGCGCAATCGGCAGGAAGCCGGCCACCGTGACCAGCGTGCCCGACAGCATCGGGCCGGCGGTGCTGGTATAGGCGAAGGAGGCGGCGCGCGTGCGCTCCCAGCCCTGTTCCATTTTTACCCACATCATCTCGACGGCGATGATCGCGTCATCCACCAGCAGGCCGAGCGCCAGGATCAGCGCGCCCAGGGATACCTTGTGCAGGCCGACGTCGAGCAGGTACATGACGAGAAAGGTGGCGGCCAGCACCAGCGGGATCGAAATCGCGACGACCAGGCCGGTACGCAGGCCGAGGCTGATGAAGGTGACCAGCATGACCACGGCGACCGCTTCGGCTAGGGCGCGCACGAAAGACTGGATGGCGCGCTCGACGGCCTCCGGCTGGCTGACCGCTTCGCTGATCTCGACGCCGAGCGGCAGGGTCGAACGGGCTTTTGCCATGTAGGCGCGCAGGTTCTTCCCGAGTTCGATGATGTCGCCGCCCTTGGTCATGGCGATGCCGATCGCCAGCGCGTTCTGCCCGCCGAAGCGCACGCCGGGCGCCGGCGGGTCGCTGGTGCCGCGCCTGACCGTCGCGATGTCGCCGAGGCGGAAGCTGCGTTCCCCGCTGCGAATCAGCGTGTCGGCAACCGCCTCGACCGTGTCAAAGGCGCCACCCGGGCGAATATGGATGCGCTCGCTCGCAGTCTCGAAAAAGCCGGCGCCGCTGACCGCATTCTGCTGGCTCAGGGCCTGGATGATCGTCGCCTGATCGACGCCCAGCGTCGCCAGCTTGGCGTTCGACAGTTCGACAAAAATCTTTTCGTCCTGAACGCCGAACAGTTCCACCTTGCCGACCCCGGGAATGCGCAGCAGGTCGCTGCGCAGGCGCTCGGCAATATCCTTGAGCTGCGGGTAGTCGAGTCCTTCCGCGGTCAACGCGAAAATGTTGCCGAAAACGTCACCGAATTCATCGTTGAAGAACGGCCCCTGGATTCCGGCCGGCAGGGTATGGCGAATGTCGCCGACCTTCTTGCGTACCTGGTAGAAGATTTCGGGGAGCACGCCCGGCTTGATGGTGTCCCGGGCGAAAAACATCACGGTCGATTCGCCGGCCCGCGAGAAGCTCTGGATGCGGTCGAGGTTGGGCATTTCCTGCAGCTTCTTCTCGATCTTGTCGGTCAGCTGCTGCTCGACCTGTTGCGCCGTCGCCCCCGGCCAGAACGTACGGATCACCATCAGTTTGAATGTGTAGGGCGGGTCCTCGGCCTGGCTCAGGCGGCCGTAGGTGAAGATGCCGAGCAGCGCGATGGCGAACAGGAAGAAGCCGACCAGTGTCCGGTGATGCAGTGTCCAGTCGGACAGGTTGAAGCGCTGGCGCATGGCTCAGCGCTGCTGGTGCGGCGCCGGGGCGACCTGCTGGCGCACCGCCTGGCCGGACGTCAGCTTGCGCTGGCCGGTCACGATGACCTGGTCGCCGATGTTCAGTCCGGTGGCGATGGCCGCGCCATCCTCGGCGAAGCGCGCAACGGTCACTGCGCGCGGGCTCGCCTTGCCTTCGCTGACCACCCAGACTTGCGGGCCGGCGCCCTGGTCGATGACTGCGCTCAGGGGAACGACGATGGCTTCACGGGTAGGGCTACCGAGGATGACGCGGGCCGTCATGCCGAGTTGCACCGTCGGCGGCGGGTCGACAATGCGGATGCGTGCCGCGTAGGTGCGGGTCGCCGGGTCGGCGGCCGCAGCCAGTTCGCGCACTTCGCCCCTGATCAGCAGATCCGGCTGCGTCCACAGGCTGACCGTGATGGGTCCGGCAGCCTTCAGGTCGCCCAGGCGGCCTTCGGGAATCGCAATCGCCACCTCCTTTTCCTCGGGTCGCGCCAGCCGGAACACGGCCTGGCCGGCGCCGACGACCTGGTCGGCATTGGCCAGGACGGCGGTGATCACCCCGTCATGGTCGGCGGTCAGCGTGCCATAGCCGGCCTGGTTGGCGCTGATCCGGCTCTGTGCCTGTACCTGCTCGAGGCGTGCCCGGGCGCTGCGGTAGGCATTTTCCCGGGCATCGAAGGCGGCCTGGCTGACGAAGCGCTTTTCCAGCAGGCCGGCGTAGCGTTGGCGTTCGCTGGCCGCGGTCGTGTATTCGCTTTCGGCGGCGGCCACCTGTGCCGCTGCCGCCTGCCGGGCGAGCTGGAGGTCGGCCGGGTCAAGTCGCGCCAGTGGCTGCCCGGCCTTGACGGTCATGCCGGTGTCGACCAGGCGTTCGCTGATCTTGCCGCCGACGCGAAAGGCCAGGTCGACCTCATGGCGCGCCCGCACTTCGCCGGTATAGACCGTTGGCGCGGTGTCGCCGGCGCCGGCCGTCTGGACCAGCACCGTGGGTGGCGCGGGCGGCGGCAATTCGCCGCGGCCGCATGCGGCGAGCCCGGCGGCGAGACAGAGAGCAGAGGTCAGGAGAATGGGGGCGCGCATTGGCGAGTCGGTCGAGACGGTTACCCAATGATAATGAACGATGGGTCAGTAACGCAACAGTTTCCTTGCGGCGTGCCGGGACTCGCTACAATAACGCCCATGAGTCCTTCCCTTGCGAACTTCACCGGCCTCGATTTTCTTGCCTCGACCGTGCTTCTCCTCGATGCCGGGCTGGTGGTGCGTTATCTCAATCCGGCCGGCGAAAACCTGCTTGCCGTCAGCATGCGCTCGGTGGCCGGCAAGCCGCTGGCCGCAGTGTGCACTTGCTCGGTCCACGCTGCAGGAGGCACTCGCCAATGCGCTGGAAAACAACTGGGGCTACACCGGCCAGAATATCGAACTGAAGCGCAGTGACGGTGAGTTGCTCCATATCAACTGCACGGTCACGCCGCTGCGTCCGGATGTGGCATCCGGTGTGCGGCTGCTGCTCGAATTCCAGCCGATCGAGCAGCAACTGGCGGCGTCCCGCGAAGAGCGCCTGATCGAGCAGCAGAAGGCCAGCCGCGAACTGATCCGCAACCTGGCGCACGAGATCAAGAATCCGCTCGGCGGCATCCGCGGCGCAGCGCAGCTGCTTGAGCATGAACTGGGCAATCCTTCGCTCAAGGAATACACCCAGGTCATCATCAAGGAGGCCGACCGCCTGCAGGACCTGATGCAGCGCCTGCTGACGCCGCACCGGACGATGTTGCCGACGACGGTCAATATCCATGAGATCCTCGAGCGCGTGCGCAGCCTGCTGACTGCGGAGTTTCCCGGTTCGCTCAGCGTGCGCCGCGATTACGATACCAGCCTGCCCGAGCTGGTCGGCGACCGCGAGCAACTCATCCAGGCCGTGCTCAATGTCGCGCGCAATGCCGCGCAGGCCATGCAGGGCGAAGGCGAGATCGTGCTGCGCACGCGTTTCCTGCGCCAGGTGACGCTGGCCAAGAAGCGCTACCGCCTGGCCATCGAGATCAAGGTCATCGACAACGGCCCGGGGATTCCCGAAACGGTGCGCGAGCGCATGTTCTATCCGCTGGTCTCCGGCCGGGAGGGCGGCAGCGGTCTAGGCCTGACCATTGCCCAGAATTTTGTCCAGCACCACCAGGGCACCATTGACTGCTCGAGCCAGCCCGGCCAGACGATCTTTACCATCCGCCTTCCGGTTCAACAGGCCTGAGTCTTGCTTGTCATGCCCATCGCCAATGACAACAAGAGATACGACAACATGAAACCGGTCTGGATCGTCGACGACGATCGTTCCATCCGCTGGGTTCTCGAAAAAACCCTGAACCGCGAGGGTATTCCTTTCAGGAGCTTCGCTTCGGCCAGCGAGGCCATTTCTCAGCTCGAGCAGGGCGCCGAGCCGCCACAGGTGCTGATGTCGGACATCCGCATGCCCGGTCAGTCGGGGCTGGAATTGCTGCAGGAGGTGAAAACCCGCTTCCCGACGGTGCCGGTCATCATCATGACCGCCTATTCCGACCTCGAGAGTGCGGTTGCCGCGTTCCAGGGTGGCGCTTTCGAATATTTGCCCAAGCCCTTCGATGTCGATCAGGCGGTCGAGCTGATCCAGCGGGCGATCGACGAGTCGTTGCACCAAAGCGGTGCGTCCGAGGAAGAGGGGCTGGTGCCGGAAATTCTCGGTCAGGCGCCGGCCATGCAGGAAGTCTTCCGCGCCATCGGGCGCATGGCGCAGTCGCATGCCACGGTGCTGATCAACGGTGAATCGGGGAGCGGCAAGGAGCTGGTGGCACGTGCGCTGCACCGGCATAGTCCGCGGTCCGACAAACCCTTCATCGCCATCAACACCGCAGCGATTCCCCGCGATCTGCTCGAGTCCGAACTCTTCGGGCATGAGCGCGGCGCTTTCACCGGTGCCCAGACGCAGCGCCGCGGGCGTTTCGAGCAGGCCGAAGGCGGCACGCTGTTCCTCGACGAAATCGGCGACATGCCTTCCGAGCTGCAGACCCGCCTGCTGCGTGTGCTATCCGACGGGCATTACTACCGGGTCGGCGGCCATTCGCCGATCAAGGCCAATGTCCGGGTCATCGCCGCGACACACCAGAATCTTGAAACGCGGGTCAAGGAAGGCCTCTTCCGCGAAGACCTCTTCCATCGCCTCAACGTCATCCGCATCCGGCTGCCGGCATTGCGCGAGCGGCGCGAGGACATTCCGCTGCTCGCCCGCCACTTCCTGCAGAAAAGCGCGCGCGAGCTCGGCGTCGATGCCAAGAAGCTGAGCGACGCCGCGCTCAAGTACCTGAGCGGGCTCGAATTGCAGGGCAATGTCCGCCAGCTGGAAAATCTCTGCCACTGGCTGACCGTGATGGCGCCCGGCCAGATGGTCGATGTGAACGACCTGCCGTCCGAGCTGCGCGAGGCGGCGCCGGCGGCGCTGGCCGGCGACTGGGAAAGTGGTCTCGAAGGCGAGGTGGACCGGCTGCTGGCGGCCGGTGTCGATGACGTCCATGGCCGCCTGGCCAGGATCTTCGAGCGCATCCTGATTTCCCGTGCGCTGGCGCGCACCGGTGGGCGGCGGATCGAGGCCGCGCAGGCGCTCGGCATCGGGCGCAACACGATCACGCGCAAGATTGCGGAACTTGGCATCGACGGTGGCAGGGAGTCGGCGGCGGAGTAGAATCCGCTGCATGACACTGATCGACCCCGTTCTGCTCAAAGCCCGGCTCGGCCTGCTGGCCGGGCGCTTCGACGTCGACGCACTGGACCAGTGCGACTCGACCAACAGCGAGCTGATGCGCCGCGCCGACCGCGGCGCGCCGTCCGGCACGGTGATCGTCGCCGACCGGCAGCTCGCCGGGCGCGGCCGGCGTGGGCGAACCTGGCTGTCGTCCCCCGCCGACAGCCTGACCTTTTCATTGCTCTGGCGGTTCACCGGGCAACCCGGGCAACTGGCGGGGCTGTCGCTGGCGGTGGGCGTGGCGCTGGCGCGCGCGCTGGAAGACCTGGGCGCACGCGGCATCCGGCTCAAGTGGCCGAACGATGTGCTGCTCGAAAGCGCTGGCGGCTTCGCCAAGGTGGCCGGCATGCTTGTCGAGCTGGTGAGCGACCGGCGCGGGTCGCAGGCGATCATCGGCATCGGCCTGAATCTGCAGGCGCCCGCGGGCGATTTGCCGCAGCCGGCCGCCGGGCTCGCTCAGGCGCTGGCGCGCTTGCCCGAGCGCCATGTCCTGCTCGCTGCGATTCTGGCGGCGCTGGCCGAGGTGCTGGACGCTTTCGCGGTCAACGGATTTTTCGGATTGAAATCAGCGTGGCAGCAGCGTCACGCCTGGCAGGGTCTGGCAGTGCGCCTGCTCGGTGACGAGGCGGCGCCCATCGACGGCATCTGCCTGGGCGTCGATGACGACGGTGCGCTCTTGCTCGAAACGGCGAACGGCATCCAGCGCATCTATTCCGGGGACGTCAGCCTGCGCCCCGCAGGAAGTACCCTTGGGGTGCGCCCCGCTTGATCCTGTGCATCGACAGCGGCAACAGCCGCATCAAATGGGGGCTGAATACCGACGGCGCCTGGCGCGAAAACGGCGCGCTTGTGCATGCCGATGTCGCGCAGCTGGCTTTCCTGCCGCAGCGCCTGCCACGCCCGGCGAGCGTGATGCTGGCCAATGTCGCGGGCGCGCCGGCGCTGGCCGCGATCCGGCAGGCGCTGGCGCCTTGGCTGACGCTGATCCGGGAGGTTAAGTCGGGCACCGCCGCCGGCGGCGTCACCAATCTTTACGATAACCCGGCCCGCCTGGGCGTCGACCGCTGGTGTGCGCTGATCGGCGCGCGCGCGCTGGCCTCGGCGCCCTGTGTCGTCGTCATGGCCGGAACAGCAACCACCATCGATACGCTGGACGGCGACGGCCGTTTTCCCGGTGGTCTGATCCTGCCCGGTCTCGACCTGATGCGCCGTTCGCTGGCGCGCGATACGGCGGAACTGCCGCTGGCTGCCGGCAAGTATTCGTTCCATCCGCGGTGCACCGACGATGCGATCACCTCGGGCTGCATCGAAGCGCAGGTCGGCGCCATCGAGCGCGCCTGTGCGCGCCTGGGCTCGGGGGGGCTCTGTGTGCTGTCCGGCGGCGCGGCGGAAACGCTGGCTGAACACTTGACGGCACCGCACCGGCTGGTCGCCAACCTGGTGCTTGAAGGCCTGCAGCGCCTGGCGGAGGTCGACACGGCTGCGCATGCCGCTGGCAAAATCAGCGGTTGAAGATTGCCAGTTTAGCGGCGACAATGTCCGCCAATTCGTCCGTTTCCGGGAGGGGCCATGTTTGATCCGGTCATCAACGCGCTGCCAGCCTTCGCCAGCTTTTTCGTCACGGCCATCGTCCTGCTGCTGGCTTTCCTCGCCATCTACGTCCGGGTCACGCCCTACAACGAGCTGACGCTGATCCGCCAGGGCAACGAGGCGGCGGCGATCAGCCTCGGCGGCGCGGTGATCGGCTTCGCGCTGCCGATCGCGGTCTCGGTCGCGGTCAGCCATAACCTGTACGCGATGATCGGCTGGGCCCTCGTCGCCTCCGTCGTGCAACTGCTCACCTTCATCGCGGCCCGCCTCGCCTTGCCGCGGCTTAACGAAAGCATTCCCCAGGGCAAGCTGGCCTCGGGGATCTTCCTCGCATCACTGGCGATCGGCGTCGGCATCCTCAACGCCGGCTGCATCGTCTGATTTTTTAGGAGGCAATCATGGCCCTGATGGACTTCATCAAGAAACAATTCATCGACATCCTGCAATGGACCGAGGATGCCGACGGCACGCTGGCCTGGCGTTTTCCGATGCAGGAAATGGAAATCCAGAACGGCGCCAGCCTCACCGTGCGCGAGTCGCAACTCGCGCTGTTCGTCGAACGAAGGCACGGTCGCCGACGTCTTCGCGCCCGGCATGTACAAGCTGACGACGCAGACCCTGCCGGTCCTGACCTACCTGAAGAACTGGGACAAGCTGTTCGAATCCCCGTTCAAGTCCGACCTCTACTTCTTCTCGACGCGCACCCAGCTCGACCAGAAGTGGGGCACGCCGAATCCGATTACCATCCGCGACAAGGAATTCGGCATCGTCCGCATGCGCGCCTTCGGTATTTATTCCTACCACCTGAGCGACGCAAAGACCTTCTACCAGAAGATTTCCGGCACGCGTGACGCCTACGGCCGCGACGAACTCGAAGGCCAGCTGCGCAACACCCTGGTTGCCGGGCTGACCGACCTGTTCGGCGAATCCGGTGTGCCCTTCATCGACATGGCGGCCAACCAGGACGAGTTCGGCAAGGCGATGTTCGCCAAGATGGTGCCGACTTTCGCCGACTTCGGCCTGACGCTCGATTCGCTGGTCGTCCAGAACGTCTCGCTGCCGGAAGAGCTGCAAAAGGTTCTCGACCAGAAGATCGGTATGAACATGATCGGCGACATGGGCCGCTTCACCCAGTACCAGGTTGCCAATGCCATTCCCGAGGCGGCGAAGAACGAGGGCGGCATGGCCGGCATGGGCGTCGGTCTCGGTGCCGGCGTCGGCTTCGGGCAGGTCATGGGGCAGGCGATGGCCTCGGCCATGCAGCCGGCGGCGGGCGCTGCACCGGCAGCAGCTGCGGCCGTTGCGCCGGTGTCGGCCGACGACGTCGTCGCCACCCTGGAAAAACTGCACGGGCTGGTCGAGAAAGGGATCCTGAGCAAGGAAGAATTCGAAGCCAAGAAAGCCGAGCTGCTCAAGAAACTGACCTGATCGGCAGCCTGTGGCGCTGACTGCCTCCTGTCCTTCCTGCGCTGCGCCGGTCGTCTTCAAGTCGGCGTCGTCGGTTTTTGCCGTCTGCGACTACTGCCAGAGCACGCTGGTCCGCCATGACCAGGCACTGGAAGACATCGGCAAGATGGCGGCGCTGGTCGAGGACCGCTCGCCGCTGCAACTGGACGCCGAAGGCAGCTACAGGGGCGTGCATTTCGCGCTGATCGGGCGCATCCAGATCAAGTACAGCCAGGGGTACTGGAACGAATGGCACATGCTGTTCGACGACATGCGCACCGGCTGGCTGTCGGAAGCGGGCGGCGAGTACGTGCTCACCTTCATGCAGCAGGTCATGGAGGCGCTGCCGGAATTCACCAGCCTGAAGGTTGGCCAGCGCTTCGTGCTCGCCAGCCAGCCGTGGACCGTCAGCAACATCGAAAACGCCGAGTGTGTCGCCGGCCAGGGCGAACTGCCGTTCACGGTCGGCGCCGGTTATCCGGTTGCTGCGGTCAACCTGCGAAACGGGGCCAATTTCGCGACCCTCGACTATTCGGAAACGCCGCCATTGCTCTTCGTCGGCGAAGCGGTGGAGTTTTCATCGCTCATGATGACCAATCTGCGCGATGGCATGGCCGTCCCGACGGCGACCGTCGAGGCGCAGGTCTTTCGCTGCCCGAGTTGCGGCGCGCCGTTGCAGTCGCGTTCCCGGGACATTCTGGCCGTCAGCTGCGGAACCTGCGGCGCGGTGGTCGATACCGCCGACGCAAGCCACAAGATACTTTCGAAAGCGCTGGCCAACCGGGACGAGAAGTATGTCCCGCGCCTCCCGCTCGGCAGCAAGGGCAGCCTGGAAGGCAAGCCGGTCGAAGTCATCGGCTTTCTCGTCAGGCGCAGCCGCAGCGACGGCATCGATTATGACTGGCGCGAATACCTGCTTGCCGGCGAGAATGGCACGTACCGGTGGCTCACCGAATACGACGGCCACTGGAACGTGGTTGATGTCCTTTCCAACCCGCCGGCGGGCAGCGGCGCGATGGAACTGGCTGATGTGCGCTGGAGCGGCCAGCCTTTCAAACACTTTTCAACGACGCAGGCTGCCGAGGTGATCCAGGTCGCCGGCGAATTCACCTGGCGGGTGCGCCGCGGCGAAACCAGTCGCGTCGTCGATTACGTGGCGCCGCCGCTGATGCTGTCGCGGGAAGCGACCGCCAACGAACAGACCTGGTCGCTCGGCACCTATGTCGCGCCCGAGGTGGTCGCCGAAGCATTCAAGCTGAGCGGCCGCATGATTGCCCCGCGCGGCGTTTACGCCAACCAGCCCAGCCCATGGGAGGAAGCCCATCGCCGGGTGTGCCGCAATTTCTGGAGGCTGGCTGTCGCGGCGGTCGTGCTGCAACTGTTTTTCGGCGTCATTGCCGGCGGCAAGACGCTGCTCCGCCAGGATGTCATCTTCTCGCCGCAGACGGGTGAGGACACCGTGGTCACGCGCGAATTCGAAGTGCGCGGCAAGCCGCAGAAGATCGCGGTGCGCAACACCACATCGCTCGACAACAACTGGATCGGCCTCGACCTGATGCTGGTCAACAAGGCCAGCGGGCAGGCCTGGCCGGTGACCCGCGAACTTGCCTACTACTACGGCAGAGATGGTGGCGAAAGCTGGTCGGAAGGCAGCCGCGACGACGAGGTGGTTTTTCTCAACATTCCGCCGGGTACCTACTACCTCACGGTCGACCCCGAAATTGCCCCGGAAAAGCGGGTGCCGGTGCGCGACATCATCGAGGTGGTCAGCGGTGGCGCCGGCTGGTCGAATTTTGTGATTGTGATGATTTTCCTCGCGCTCTTTCCCATCTTCACCCGCCTGCGCCACGCAGCTTTCGAGGCCGCGCGCTGGGCCGAGAGCGACCACGCACCGGCAAGCAGCAGTGATTCCGCGGACGGAGACGACTGATGTTCGGAAAATTCAACCTCGCCACCGGCATCCTCGCCCTGCTGCTCTTCAGTTACGCGCAGCACCAGGGCTGGAATCTCTTCGACAATGTCGCCAACCCCGGCAAGGGCGGTTCCGGCAGCAGCCGGGTCTATCACAAGTAGCCTCAGCCCCGATCAGCCGTTGACGTCGAAGCAGAGATACTTGATTTCGAGATAATCCTCGATCCCGTACTTCGACCCCTCGCGCCCGAGGCCGGACTGCTTGATGCCGCCGAAGGGCGCCACCTCGTTCGAAATCAGCCCGGTATTGACGCCGACCATGCCGTATTCCAGCGCCTCGCCGACGCGCCAGCAGCGTGCCACGTCGCGCGAATAGAAATAGGCGGCGAGGCCGAATTCGGTATCGTTGGCCATCGTGATCGCCTCGGCCTCGCTGGTGAAGCGGAACAGCGGTGCCACCGGACCGAAGGTTTCCTCGCGCGCCACTTTCATTTCCGGCGTCACGTCGGCCAGCACCGTCGGCTGGTAGAAATTGCCGCCGCGTGCGTGGCGGGCGCCGCCGCACAGCACGCGGGCGCCCTTGGCGAGCGCGTCGGCGACGTGTGTCTCGACCTTGGCCAGCGCGCTTTCGTCGATCAACGGTCCCTGCGCCACGCCGTCCTCGACGCCGGTGCCGACTTTCAGTTCGCCGGCGCGTGCCGCGAGCTTCTGCGCGAATTCCTCGTAAACGCCCGCCTGCACCAGGATGCGGTTGGCGCATACGCAGGTCTGGCCGGTGTTGCGGTATTTGGCGATCATTGCGCCGTTGACCGCAGCATCCACGTCGGCGTCGTCGAAGACGATGAAGGGCGCGTTGCCACCCAACTCCAGCGACAGCTTCTTGATCGTCGGCGCGCATTGCGCCATCAGTAGCCGGCCGACCTCGGTCGAACCGGTGAACGACAGCTTGCGCACGATCGGGCTGGCCGTCAGTTCGCCGCCGATGGCCACCGGGTCGCCGGTCAGCACGTTGAATACCCCGGCCGGGAACCCGGCCGCCTCGGCCAGCACCGCCAGCGCCAGCGCCGTCAGCGGCGTCTGCTCGGCCGGCTTGATGACGACCGTGCACCCCGCGGCCAGCGCCGGGGCGACCTTGCGCGTGATCATCGCGAGCGGGAAATTCCACGGCGTGATCGCCGCACAGACGCCAATGGGCTGCTTGATGACCACCAGACGCTTGTCCGCCGCCGTCGCCGGAATTGTCTCGCCATAGGCGCGCTTGCCTTCCTCGGCGAACCATTCGACGAACGCCGCGCCGTAGGCGACTTCGCCGCGTGCCTCGCTCAGTGGCTTGCCGCCCTCGGCGGTGATCAGTTGCGCCAGGTCGTCGGTGTTCGCGTTGATCAGCGCGAACCAGCGCTGCAGCAACTGCGCACGCTGCTTCGCCGTCAGCGCCCGCCACGCGGGCAGGGCCGCGTCGGCAGCGGCGATGGCGCGCCGCGTCTCCGCTGCGCCGCAGTTCGCCACCTCGGCCAGAACGGCGCCCGTTGCCGGGTCGTGGACATTCAGCGTCAACCCGCTGTCGGCGGCGAGCCAATTTCCACCAAAAAATGCCGTCAACCGTAACAATGCCCTGTTTTGTATCTGCATGGCCTTGAAAAATCCTGTAAAAACGCTAAGTTATGAATTGTTCGCAGAATAAACTTTAAGAGATGCGCTTTCCTGCCCTGCTCGCCGTGACGCTGACCGTCCTCCTGCTCGCCGCCTGCGGCAGCCCGGCGCCGCGCCCGGTAGTGTCCACGGGAACTATAGCGCCCCTGCCGATCAGCGAGAAGGGCAACGAGGTTGCGCTCTATGCCCTTGGGCTGATCGACACCGGTTACCGATTCGGCGGCAAGAACCCGGAAGCCGGGCTCGACTGTAGCGGCATGGTCAGCTACATCTACGGCCAGGCCGCCGGGCTCAAGGTGCAGGGCAGTGCCGCCGACATTGCCCGCAAGACCCGGCCGATCGAGCCCGCCATGCTGCGTCCGGGCGATCTGGTCTTCTTCAACACCCTGAACCGTCCGTTCTCGCATGTCGGCATTTACGTCGGCGATGCCCGCTTCATCCATGCGCCTTCGACCAACGGCCGCGTGCGCATCGACCGCCTGAATGATCGTTACTACGCCCAGCGCTTCGAGGCGGCGCGAACACTCTTCGACTGAGCCTGCGCAGGCGGATAGATTGGACGCCAGCCGGCGCAGGCGGTAGAATCCCGGCTCCCACGCGCCCGTAGCTCAGCTGGATAGAGTATTGCCCTCCGAAGGCAAGGGTCGGACGTTCGAATCGTCTCGGGCGCGCCAGGATATCAACGGGTTAGTTCATCGTGAACTAACCCGTTTTCTTTTTTGCCTGTTTCGTGCCCAAGCGGCGCCCCCCTCGCCGGAGGCTGGATCAAAACTTGCTGAAAAAGCTGCGTAACGCGTTCTCCTTTGCCTGTCAGTCATTGAAATCGGAGGTGGATCATGGACGTATCGCCACGGCAATTTTCTCGGCTTGCTATCGGCAACCGTCAATGCGACCCCGTAGTTCGGGGTCTGGCGGAATCCTTGTTGCATTCAGGAGAACTGCGATGTCCCCCCGCCTGAACGAAGAAACACTGTTCTGGATGCGTCTGGCCGCCTTTGCCAGTTTGTCGGAATTCGTACTGTCGACAGGGGCCTCGGTCGATGATGCGGAAGAGTTGCTTCTGGGCTTTCCGCTTCCCGCCAGCCTGCCTTCCCGATACGCCTGTTTGGCGGGCGGTGTCGCAAACAACAGCGTCTACGGCTGAACGGCTTGCACCAAAGCTGCCGCCTGAGCACCGCCGTGGTGCCTTCCGGCGCGTTGCTCAGGCGGCAGCGGCGGCGCAACTGCCGCGCTGGACTGGCTGCGCCAATCGGACATGGAACAGGGAAAGTGCTCAAGGGCGGTGCTCGCTCTCGTTTTCGCGATGGCTGACTGCAGAGCGCATTGGTGGCGCCCGGCGTTCGGAGTTCGCCAAACGGCGACGCGCAGATCAATCAATGCATCGCGTTGGCAGGCCATATTGCGTATAGTTTCCTCCTCCCCCAACCCCCTGCAGAACAGCGATGGATTTCATCCGCATTCGCGGCGCGCGCACCCATAATTTAAAGAACATCAACCTTGACCTGCCGCGCAACCAGTTGATCGTGATCACCGGGCTGTCCGGCTCGGGCAAGTCGTCGCTGGCGTTTGACACCCTGTATGCCGAGGGTCAGCGGCGGTACGTGGAATCGCTGTCGGCTTACGCCCGGCAGTTTCTGCAGTTGATGGAAAAGCCGGACGTGGACCTGATCGAGGGCCTGAGCCCGGCGATTTCCATCGAACAGAAGGCGACTTCGCACAACCCGCGTTCGACCGTCGGTACCGTGACCGAAATCCACGATTACCTGCGCCTGCTCTTTGCCCGTGCCGGCACGCCCTATTGCCCGGAGCACGGGCAGCCGCTGGAAGCGCAGACGGTGTCGCAGATGGTCGACCACGTGCTGGCGCTGCCGGAAGACACGAAGCTGATGATCCTGGCGCCGGTGGTGGCCAACCGCAAGGGCGAGCAGATGGACCTCTTCGCCGAACTGCGCGCCCAGGGTTTTGCCCGGGTTCGGGTGGACGGCGCGGTGTATGAAATTGATGACGTGCCCAAGCTGGCCAAGGCACAGAAGCACGACGTCGATGTCGTGGTCGACCGGCTCAAGGTGCGCGACGACATGCGCCAGCGCCTCGCCGAGTCTTTCGAAACGGCGTTGCGCCACGCCGACGGGCGGGCGATTGCGCTGGAAATGGATGGAGGCAGGGAGCACATGTTCTCGGCCAAGTTCGCCTGTCCGGTCTGCTCGTTCGCGCTGCAGGAACTCGAGCCGCGCCTGTTCTCGTTCAACAACCCGATGGGCGCCTGCCCGAAGTGCGACGGCCTGGGCGTCATCCAGTTCTTCGACCCCAAGCGCGTCGTCACCAACCCGGCGCTGTCGCTGGCGGCCGGCGCCGTGCGCGGCTGGGACAGGAAGAACCAGTTCTATTTCCAGATCATCGAATCGCTGGCGGCGCATTTCGGCTTTTCGGTCGACACGCCGTTCAACGAACTGCCCGAGGAAATCCGCCAGCTCGTCCTCTACGGTTCCGGGCGCACCGAGATCAAGTTCCGCTACCTGAACGAGAAGGGCACGCGCTTCGACCGCAGCCATACCTTCGAGGGGATCATCCCCAATCTGGAGCGGCGCTACCGGGGCAGCGATTCGCAGGCAGTGCGCGAGGAGCTGGCCCGCTACATCAGCAATTCAAGCTGCCCGAGCTGCAACGGTACCCGGCTGCGCACCGAGGCGCGGCATGTCCGGGTCGGCGCGGGCCTGGGTGCATTGACGCTGCACGAAATCAGCCGCCTGCCGCTGGGCGAGGCGCGCAACTATTTCAACTGCCTGACCCTGACCGGCAACAAGGCGCAGGTGGCGGAGAAGATCCTGCAGGAAATCACCTCGCGGATTTCCTTCCTGATCAATGTCGGACTCGATTACCTGTGCCTCGAACGCAGTGCCGAAACGCTGTCCGGCGGGGAGTCACAGCGCATCCGGCTCGCTTCGCAGATCGGCTCGGGGCTGACCGGCGTCATGTACGTGCTCGACGAACCCTCGATCGGCCTGCACCAGCGCGACAACGACCGCCTGCTGCAAACGCTGAAAAACCTGCGCGACATGGGCAATTCGGTGCTGGTTGTCGAGCATGACGAGGACGCGATTCGCGCCGCCGACTATGTGGTCGATATCGGCCCCGGGGCCGGCATTCATGGCGGATACGTGGTGGCCGAAGGGACGCCGGCCGAGGTCGCCGCCAACCGTGCCTCAATGACCGGCGACTACCTTTCCGGGCGGCGGGCAATTTCGCCACCAAAATCGCGTCGACCGCAACAGCCGGACAGGCAGCTCAGGGTCGTCGGCGCGCATGGCAACAACCTGAAGGACGTCACGCTTGAGATCCCCGGCGGCCTGTTCACCTGCATCACCGGCGTCTCCGGCTCCGGCAAGTCGACGCTGATCAACGACACCCTCTATGCCGCTGCCGCGCGCCACCTCTACGGCTCGACGAGCGAACCGGCGCCGTACAAGGAAATCGTCGGCCTCGACCTGTTCGACAAGGTGATCAACGTCGACCAGGCACCGATCGGGCGCACACCGCGTTCCAACCCGGCGACCTATACCGGCCTGCTGACGCCGATTCGCGAACTGTTCGCGCAGGTGCCCGAATCCCGTGCGCGCGGCTACGGCCCGGGACGTTTCAGCTTCAACGTCAAGGGCGGGCGCTGCGAAGCCTGCCAGGGCGACGGCATGATCAAGGTCGAGATGCATTTCCTGCCGGACATCTACGTGCCGTGCGACGTCTGCCACGGCAAGCGCTACAACCGTGAAACGCTGGAGATCCAGTACAAGGGCAAGACCATCCACGACCTGCTCGGCATGACCGTCGAACAGGCGCGCGAGTTCTTCGACGCCGTGCCGGTCGTCGCGCGCAAGCTGCAGACGCTGGTCGACGTGGGCTTGAGCTACATCACGCTCGGCCAGAGCGCGACCACGCTCTCCGGCGGCGAGGCGCAGCGCGTCAAGCTGGCGCTCGAGCTGTCCAAGCGCGACACCGGCCGCACCCTGTACATCCTCGATGAGCCGACCACCGGCCTGCATTTCCAGGATATCGAAATGCTGCTCACCGTGCTGCAACGCCTCGCCGAACATGGCAATACGGTGGTCGTCATCGAGCACAACCTCGACGTCATCAAGACAGCCGACTGGGTGGTCGATCTCGGTCCGGAAGGCGGCGATGGCGGCGGCCGCATTCTGGTTGCCGGCACGCCCGAGCAGGTGGCGAAGTGCAAGGCCAGCCACACCGGCCGCTTCCTCAAGCCGCTGCTGGAAAGAAAAAAATGAGCGGTGCCGATTTCAAGGGCAAGAAGGGGCTGACCCGCCTGTGGAACGCGCTGGGTTACTCGCGCGACGGTCTCGCTGCCGCCTGGAAAAACGAGGCGGCTTTCCGCGAGGAAATCCTGCTTGCCGCGATCGCCATCCCGCTCGCCATTTTTCTGGGCAATTCGGGCGTCGACCGCGCCTTGCTGGTCGGCAGCATTCTCCTGATCCTGATTGTCGAGATCCTGAATTCTGCAGTCGAGGCAGTGGTCAACAAGGCCTCGCCGGAAAGGCACGAGCTGGCCAAGCGCGCCAAGGACATGGGCAGCGCTGCCGTGCTATTCAGCCTGATTAACGCAGGCGCCGTCTGGGGTCTCGTACTCTGGCCGCGCTTCTTCTAAGAGTACCCTCGTCGTCACCGGTACGCGCAGCGCTGCGGCCAGAGCCAGGCTGAGCGTCCACGCAAACCAGCCCGACCACAACACGTGCGAAGCGAAGTGGGCGCCCTGGAAAAGTCGGCCCAGCCCGAGCAGGGCGCCGGCTGCCAGACCGCCGACGAGCAGCCGGCGGGCGAGCTTCGGTTGCGTGGCGCGCAGGGCGACCGCCCAGATGATCCAGACAAAGCCCGCCGAGGCGTGCCCGGCGGGAAAGCAGACGCCGCGCACGAGGTCGCCGGGGGTGTCGGCGAAGAGGCTGACATAGGGCGCATAGCCGCCGAAATCGACGACGTCCCAGGGGCAGTGCCGGTTGGTCAGGTGCTTGATCAGCGAGGTCAGCAGCGGAATCAGCACCATGCCGGCGGCGGCGAGCTGGGCATTGCGCTTCGGCAGCCAGGGCAGCTGGCCGCGCCAGCCGAGGGCGCAAACTGCCAGGGCGAGAAAGCCGGCGGCGTAGGCGGCCACTTTCATGCCGTGGTGCAGGAAGCGGTCGAAAAACCAGTGGTGTTGCCAGGGGAAGCTGCGGGTGGACGCGTCGAACCACGGACTGCTCAGCGCGATATCGAGGCGCGTGTTCTCGAAGATGGCGAGCAGCAGGCCGCCGATCAGCAGCAGGCCGAGACCCTGAAGCAGCAGCCAGCGGCAGTCGGCGGGGGCAAAAACGCGGGGGCTCATGAACGGTGACAAGCGCCCGAAATGTCGAGTGCGGGTTCGTAGACCGACGTCTTCACGTCGAGCATGCCGAGAACGGTGTGAAACAGGTTGTCGTGACTGGCCGGCGCGCGGGCGCGCTGGCCGAGGCAGCCCGGATCCACCGCGAAACTTGCGGCATAGTCCGGTGAAATCCACATCACCATCGGCACCGTGGTTTGCAGGGCGGGCGCGATGGCGTAGGGAATGCCGTGCAGGAAGAGCCCGTTCTCGCCCAGCGATTCGCCGTGGTCGGAGACGTAGACCAGCGCCGCATCGTGGGTTTTCTGGCCGCGCAGGAAACGGATGTTGTCGGCTACGGCATGGTCGGTATAGCGAATGGCGTTGTCGTAGGCATTGACGATCGCTTCCGGTGTGCAATGGGTCAGGTCGGCATCCTCGCAGGCCGGTGCGTACTGCCGGAACGCCGCGGGATAGCGCTTGGAGTACGCGGGGCCGTGGTTGCCCATCTGGTGCATGACGACCAGCAGGTTGCCCGGCGTGTCGGCGACGAGCCGCTCCAGCGTTTTCTGCATGGCGCCGTCCAGGCAGCGCTCACCGTCGCATAGCGTCGGTGAGTCGGCCGGAGTCGGGCGGATTTCCTCGGCCCCTGCGCACACGCCCTTGCAGCCGGACTGGTTGTCAACCCAGACGACGCGAAAGCCGGCATGCGCCGCGACATCGAGCAGTGATTCGCTGTGGTTGATGCGCGTTTCGTCATAGTCGCGCCGCCCGACTGCGGAGAACATGCAGGGCAGGGAAACTTCGGTATTGCTGCCGCAACTGGTCACCGAGGCGAAGTTGATGACGCCTTCGCCGGCCAGTTCGGGCGTCGTTTGCCGGGCGTAGCCGGAGAGTCCCCAATTGGCGGCGCGCACGGTTTCGCCGACCACCAGTACCAGCACCACCGGCCTGGGGCGCCCGGCCCACGCGGCCCCAAGCGTTGCGTCGGCGCCGACCGGAACGCGCACCGATTCGCTGGCCTGCGCCTTGCCCAGGGACACCCGGGTCAGTGAATAGAGATAGTTGGCGGGGGTGATCAGATAGCGCATTTCCTTGTGGTTGCGCATCTGCGAGGCCAGATCCTGATAGACGACGAAGACCGCGATGCCGCCGGCCACCAGCGCCAGCAGCAGGGCGCCGAGGCGGATGGGCAGGGCGCGGCGCAGTGGTTCCTGACGCAGGCGGACGCGGCCGAGCAGCCAGATCGGCAGGCCGGCATAGAGCAGCAGGCTGGGGATGAGCGCCCAGGTCATCAGGTCGCCGGCTTCGTGCATATCGGTGGCCCACACGTTGCGCAGCATCGTGGGGTCGAGATAGATGTGATAGCGGTTCATGAAATGGACCGCGAAGGCAGTCGCCACGAAGAGCAGGGCGAGCAGCGGCCTGGCGGTCCAGCGGTTGAGGAGCAGGCCGAGGATGAAGAAATTGAGGGCGTTGAGCGCGACGAACAGCGCGCCGGCAACCACCCAGCTGCGCCCCTGGGCGAAATCGTAGCCGCCGAGCATGGCGGCCCAGAGCAACTGGTTGCAGAAAAGTGCGAAAAACAGGCTGGCGAGCAGCGCGACGGTTTCGACGCGCAGCAACGGGCGCACCTGGAACAGGCTGCTCAGCGGGGCGGGGCGGGGGATCGGGAGTGCAGTCAACATATGGGCGCCAGAAACGATGGCGCATGATGGCGAACCGCGTGTGAAAAAAGCGTGATGCCGCCCGCCTCAGCGGGTTGTGTCGTGCTGCAGCGTTGCGCCGAAGTCGATGCTCACCTTGCCGCCGCCGCCCTCGGCGTTGCCGGCGCTGACCTGCCAGCCGCTGGCCTCGGCCACGTGCCTGACCAGGGCGAGGCCGATGCCGAAACGGCCGTTGTGGCCGCTGTGGTAGTAGCGATCAAAGACATGGGGCAGCGCCTCCGGGGAAAATCCCGGGCCGCTGTCCACCACGTGGCACGGTCGTGCCCTCCAGCACGCAGCGCACCGCGCCCTCCGGCGTGTGGCGCAGCGCATTGTCGAGCAGATTGCGCAGGACGAGGCGCAACAGGGCCGGGTTGGCCGTGATGCTCGCCGTGGCGGGAATGTCGCTGACCAGCCCGCCGGGCAGGGTCGGGCCGGGACGGCCGGACTGGGCGGGCAGCAGCCCTTCCCAGACTTCCCGGATCAGGGCGGCAAGCGGGACGCGCTGCGGGACTGCCTCGGGAATGTCGCGGGCGAGCGCCAGCAGGCTCTCGGCGAGCGCCGTGATGCGCTCGACCGTGGCGCCGATGCGTTCGGCCCGCCGGCGGGCGCCAGGCGGCAGTTCGGGGAGATCGGCAATCAGCTCGGCATCGCCGCGGATGCTGGTCAGCGGGGTGCGCAGTTCGTGCGACAGATTGGCCGAGAAGTCGCGCTCACGCGCCAGTTGCGCCGCCTGCCGGGCTTCATGGGCATCGAGCGCGCGGGCGAGCAGGAGCAGTTCGCGCTCCATGCCCGGCCGCGCATGCCCGCCACTGCCGCTCGATACGGAGGTCACCAGGGATTCAAGCCGGCGGGTCAGTTGTCCGGCGAGCAGATAGACGGCCAGCAGGGTCACGCCGGACATCAGCAGGGCGCCGAAAATGATGACCAGGGCACGCGCGCGGCCGCGCTCCTCATGTTCCTCGACGTCGTAGGCGAGAATGAAACGGCCGCTCGGGCCGTCGCGCACCGCGACATGGTATTCGCGGTCGCCCGCGTGCACTTCATGGTTCCCGATCCCCAGCTGGGCGAAGTGGGCGGGCGGTTCGGCCACGGGCGGGGCGGCGGGAACATGGTAGAGCTGCATGTCCCGGGTGTTGGGCGCCGCCTGTTCCGGCCCGTTCGGCCAGAGCGTCATGCTGTGGGCGATCTGCTGGTCGAGGACCTGCTCGACGAAGTCTTCCCCGTCCTCGTCGAAGACCAGGAGCAGCGCCAGCGCCTGGGCCAGGATGATGACCAGGACGAGCGCGGCGGTCAGCGTGGCGATGCGCCAGCGCATGCTGGGCGCCTGGCCCGGCGGCTGCGGCGTATGTTCAGCGTTCGACAAGCTTCACCCCGAGGCCGTGCACCGTGACAATCTCGACCGCGCCAATGCCATCGAGTGTCTTGCGCAGGGCGTAGAGCAGGCTGCGCAGGCCTTCGCCGCTTTCCTGTTCGCCGCCCCAGATGGCAACTTCCAGCTCGGCGCGCGAGAAAACGCGCCCCGGGTCGCCGAGCAGCAGTCCGGCGAGGCGCAGCGCCTTGGGCGCCAGCGCCAGCGGCTGCCCGTCGGCGAGCAGGGTCTGCGCGGCCTTGTCGTAGGCGAGGTTGCCGACGCGCAGCACGCCGACGTCACTGCGCTGCGGGCTGCGTCTGGCCAGCGCCTGCAGTCGCGCCTCGACCTCCTTGAGCGCGAAGGGCTTGACCAGATAGTCGTCGGTACCGGCGGCAAAGCCGGCCAGTTTGTCGTCCAGCGTGTCGCGCGCGGTCAACATCAAGATGGGCAGGCTTTTTCCTTCGCTGCGCAGGCTCTGCGCCAGTGACAGCCCGTCGCCGTCGGGCAGCGTGCGGTCCAGGATCAGCGCGTCGATGCCC
Organism: uncultured beta proteobacterium; assembly: GCA_963815365.1. Taxonomy (GTDB): domain Bacteria; phylum Pseudomonadota; class Gammaproteobacteria; order Burkholderiales; family Rhodocyclaceae; genus Azonexus. The sequence goes on along the minus strand of CAWFGN010000006.1, from coordinate 355,314 downwards.
CCGGCGCCGAGCAGGCGCCGGGCACCGGCCAGCGACGGCGAGAAGTCGCAATGATGGCCGCGTGCTTCGAGGAAATCGTAGAGATTTTCGGCGATCGGCCGCTCGTCTTCGACGATCAGGATGCGCATGCGCCCGCCCCGTTCGCCGCCGCCGACACGATGATCCGGTTACGTCCGAGCCGTTTGGCTTCGTACAGCGCAAAATCGGCGTGCTGCAGCGCGGTTTCGATCGGCAGGTGGCTCGCATCGGCGAGGCCGATGCTCAGCGTGATGCGCACGAGCAGGCCGTCCGGCAGGCGGATGTCGAGTTCGGACAGGCGCTGGCGGAAGCGTTCGAGCAGTACGTGCGCCTGCTCGACGCTGCTCTCGGGGAAAAGAAAGGCGAATTCCTCGCCGCCGTAGCGGCAGACCAGATCGGACTGGCGCACGCTGTCGCCGAGAAAGCCCGCGAAGGTGCGCAGCACCTGGTCGCCGGCGCCATGCCCGTAGGTGTCATTGAGGCGCTTGAAGAAGTCGAGGTCACCGAGCGCCACGGCGACCGGTCGCTGGTAACGCTGGGCGCGCCGCAGTTCGGCGCTGGCCGACAGCATGAAATGCCGCCGGTTCATCAAGCCGGTCAGGCCGTCGCGGTTGGCCAGCTGCTCGAGTTCGCGGCGTGCCGCGTCATTGCTGACCAGCGATGCGTGCAGGCGCCGGGTGGCTTCTTCGACGGCATGAATCTCGGCCAGGTGCCCGTCGGGAAATTCGGGCGCCGGGGAATCGACGCTGAGCGACGACAGGCGGCGGTCGATCTGCTGCAACGGGTGGATCAGGTGGCGCTTGAGCAGGAGCAGGAGCAGCAGCAGGAAGCCGCTGACCAGGCCAAGCGCCCCCAGCAGCTTGTAGCGGGCGAGGTGCATCGTGGTCGAACATCTCGGCGAGATCGTGGGCCGCCTGGCTGGCGCCGCGCGTCAGCAGGTCATCGACGGCGAGGCTCAGTCGCGTCAACAGGCGCTGCCACTCCTTGTGGCGCAGCGCCAGGTGGCGCGGGTCCTCGGCCGCAAGACGGCCGGTCTCGATCAGAAAGCGCTCGCTGTCGCGGGCCAGCTCGGCCGCCGGTGCGTAGTCGAGAATGCTCGGGTGGCTGGCAATCAGCATGACGACGAACAGCGCCTGCTGGCGGGCGTCGTTGGTGCTCGCCGAGAAAACGCTCTCGCCCTCGTGGCGCAGCTGGTCCAGATTGCGGGCCAGGCGCTGGTGACGGATGATGTCCGGCACCGTGGTCTGCTGCAGATGTTCGGCGCTGGCCAGAACCTGTTGCTGATTGTGGGCAAGCAGGGCGACCACGATGCCGAAGAACAGCGCAAACACCGTCGCCAGCAGCGCAAAGGCCATGCTGGCGCGCAGCCGCTGACGGGTGGGGCGCTCGGCCACGATGGCTAGTCCAGGCCCGGTGGCAGGTGCTTGCGCACGATGCGCTGGAAGGTGCCGTCAGCGCGCATGGCGCCGAGCGCCTGATTGACCTCGCGGCGCAGACTGCCTTTCTGCCTGGGCAGCACGATATGCGACGTGCCGCCGAGGCCGTGTGCGGTGAGCGCCGGTCCGACAAACTCGAGCGCCGCCGGCGTCGCCTCGTTACGGAGCAGGGCGTAGGCATACACCACCGGGAGTAGCGCGAAATCGACCTGTCCGGCGCGCAGTGCAGTGACCGCGTCGAACGACGTTGGCGCGGCCAGCAGGGACAAACCGCGTTCTTCCGCAAGGCTTTTGAGGTAGTACTGTTGCTGCGAGCCGTCAATCGCCGCGACGCGGGCATCGCGCAGCTTGTCGAGGGTGACCTCCTGCCCGAGCCGTGCGGCGAACGCCCGGCTGGTTTCGCGTGTGGCCAACAGACGGGATGAGGAATGCCAGAGCGGGTCGCTGAAGGCAACGCGCCGTTCGCGTTCCGCGGTACGAAGGTAATTGCAGAAGCCGAGGTCGACACGCGCTGCCTCGACCTCGCTCAGGATTTCATTGACCGGCAGGTTGACCACCGTGCATCGGGCGTTGATGCGGATGCAGATTTCCCTGGCCAGCTCGGCGTTGAGTGCCACCAGGCTGGCGCCGGCGTAGTCGTTTCCGGATTTGTCGCCGTGCAGTTGCGCCGGATTATGCACACTGAGCGCTACCGTGAGCTCAAGCGCCCGGGCGTTGCCGGATGCGAACGCAAGGGTCAGGGACAAAATGCAGAAGGGGATACGGAAGATGGCAATCATTGGACCCGGAAAGGCAGAAACTGCGAGTTGATGCGCTCGTAGACGCCATTGCGTTTGATCCGCTCGAGTGCGCCATCGACTGCATCCTTGAGTTCGGGGCGCAGCGGGCTGATGCCGAAGGAGGCATTGCCGACCAGCGCAGGCGTGGCCAGCACCGTCGAGATCATGCCGAGACTTTGGAATGCCTTGTCTTTCTGCAGATTCAGGCTGGTGTTCATGGGAACGATGGCAGCCTGGGCGATGCCGGCAAGCAGGGGCGCCGCCAGTTCGCCGTTGGTCGGCACTCCGACGGTGTCCCAGCCCTGGGCGTGGGCATAGGATTCCTGGGCCGAGCCCTTGACGACCGCGACACGCAGGCCGGAATCCCCGGGCATGACCCCGGGTCGCGCAACCCACAGGGTCACCGAACGGAAATAGGGCTTGGCATAGAGGATGCGTTTGCGACGCTCGGGGGTATCGAGCAGGCTGACCGCGGCGATATCGAATTCGCCGGCGGCAAGCGAATCGATGACCCGATCCAGGCGCGTCATCTCGAGTTCGCAGCGCACCCGCATTTCCCCGCACAGGGCGCGGATGATTTCGATGCTGAAGCCGGTCAGTTGACCATCGGGTTCGCGATAGGACATGGGCGGCGAGTTTTCGAGTACCGCCACCTTCAGGACCCGGTCGCCCGCCTCCAGTGGCCCGGCGCCGAGGCAGAGCATGCAGGCAAGGCAGACGAAAAGGCGGCGCAGTCGATGAAGCATGATCCAGTCATCGGTTATTTGATCAAGTATAGCCGATGGAATGCTTGCGCACCGAACCGGTGCGGCTGCTACTGGAGTTCAACGAGGACACCCTGCAGCGGGAAAAAAATTGCCATTTTGAGCGGCAGGCCGGCGCCGGCGAACAGGCTGGCGTAGCGCTCGAGTTGCGGCCGGAATTGCGCCGCCCGTTCGTGCAGGAAGGCTGCGCAATCTTCCGCCGGCGCATGCACGGTCTTGTAGTCGACGATCCAGCGACAGCCATCGGCAATGAAAATGCGGTCAATTATGTGGTTGACCGTAACCGCCTCACCCGCCGGCGCGCTGCGGCTCGACCAGGCCTGCTCGGCGGCGGCTTCGTTCCTCTGGGCGAGAACCCAGCGCCCGGCAGCCGATTCCAGCGTCCGGGTCAGGGCACGGACCACCTCCGCGGCACCGGCCGCGGCCTCCGCCGGTGGGTGTCCGGCCTGCCCCAGCCAGCGGCGGTAGGCGGTTTCCAGCGGGCGGATGCGCCCGATCGGCCAGTTTTCAGGCCCGTCGTTGGCGATGATTTCGAGACAGCGATGGATCAGCGTGCCGACCGAGGCTTCGAGCGCCTGGCTGACCTCGTCTGCTTCGTGGTCGACCGGGTTGGCCGCCGGCTGGAGGCTGGCGGTAGGTTGGCGCAGGGCGGCGGGCAGGCCGACTTCGCGCAAGCGGAGCAGCGGCGGCACGAAGGTCGCCGGGTCGATGCCGGTCCCCGCTGCCGCGGGCGCTTCGCCGCCAGCCAGCGCGGCGGCGAACACCGGCTGCGCGACGCCCGGCCACAGCAAGCCGAGCAGCGTGCCGGCGGCCGGCGGCTTCAGCCCGTCGTCCTGCCCGGCAGCGGCCGCGGCGACACCGAGCAGATGCAGCCGGCGAATGGCGCGCGTGGCAGCGACGTAGAGCAGGCGCTCGTCCTCGTGGGCGGCGCGCTCGGCTTCGAGCTTCTTCAGGTAATCATAGGCAGTCGGTTCGCCGTTGCCGTTGCCCTTCTGCTGCATCGGCGCCACCAGCAGGTGTTCATCGCCATCGGCGCCGGCCACTTCGTCCCACAGCAACAGGCTGCCTTCATTGCCGCCGGTGATCCGGTGCAGGCCGGGCACGATCACCGTGTCGAATTCGAGACCCTTGGACTTGTGGATGGTCATCATCTGGACAGCGCCGCCCAGCGGGTCGGACGGCGCGTAGAGTTCGGCGGCGTGGGCGGCCAGGGTCTCGGCGCTCAGGTTGCGGCTGGCCACCAGTTGGTTGACCAGGGCAAAGAAGGCTTCGACATCGTTCAGTGCTTCCGGTGCTTCCAGGCAGCGCGGCCCGCCGAGCATCAGCCAGACCCCTTCCAGCCAGCGCCGGGGGTGCTGGCGGCCGCGCCCGGCAAAGGCGGTGCGCAGCACGTTGCGCACATGCGCGAGGCGTTGCCGGCCATCGGTGGACAGGCGGGCGATGCGGGCCGTGTCGTGCATGAGCTGCCAGATCGTTGACTTCCGGTCGTCGGCGGCGAGCGCATGCAGGTCGGCCAGCTTCAGGCCGCACCACGGGGCGCGCAGCAGCGCCAGCCAATGCACGCGGTCGGCGCGGTGGTGCAGGGCGCGGAACAGGGTAAGCAGGTCCTGCACATGCTGGCGGCCGTCCAGGCCTTCGATGTTGACCGCCTGAAAACGCAGTTCCGGGGCGCTGCGACGGATTTCGCCGACGAGCGCATCGAGGTGGCTGCGGGCGCGGACGAGGACGGCGATGCGTTCGTCCGGCGCTTCGTGGCGGGCCTGGCGGATGATGGCGAGGATGCGGCAGGCTTCTTCGCCGGCCGGGTCACTGCCCTCGCGTTCGATGACGGCGTGCACGGTGACGGCGCTATCGGCGCGCGCCGGCCGGGTCGCGGCCGATTCGGCGTAACGCACGGCGCCGGCTTCCGGACAGTCTTCGGCCGGAAAGATGCTCGGGAACGCCGCATTGACCCAATCGACGATGGCCGGATAGGAACGGTTGTTGCGAAACAGGCGCAGGTGGGCGAGCCGGATGTCGCCGATGCCGCGTTCGCGGACGCGCAGGAAGAGCCCGACGTCGGCCTTGCGGAAGCGGTAGATCGACTGCATCGGGTCGCCGACGACGAACAGCGTCCGCCCGTCGTCCGCCATCCACCCGCGCGTCAGCTTTTCGATCAGTTCGACCTGGGTCGGGCTGGTGTCCTGAAATTCGTCGACGAGCAGATGGGCGATGCGGTAATCGAGCGCCTGCGCCAGATCGGTTGGCGCGTCATCATCACCGAGAGCCAGCCCGGCGCGGGCGGCGATTTCGATGAAATCGACCTCGCCGGCTTCCTGGAAAGCCAGCCAGAGTTGCCCGGCAGCCAGACGGAGCAGGCGCGAGAAGCACTCGACGGTGGCCCATTCGCCGTCGCTCAATTCGGGGTAGGGCAGCCTGCCCAGCATCGCCAATGCGTCTTCCAGTCCGGCCATGCCGCGCAGTTCGCCGAGCAGGTCGAGCATGGCCTTTTTCTGGTCGGCGAATTCCTTGTCGGCCGGGAAGCCGATGCGTTTGTCCACTGTCTTGCGCAGCGTGCCACCGGCGGTCAGCAACAGGCCGGCCAGCGCCTGCCAGCGCGGCAAGTCGGCTATGGTTGCGGTCAACGGCGAATTCCAGGCAAAAATCGCATCGAGCATGCCCGGCACATTGGCCGCTGCGAAGCGGGCCGACGGCATCAGCAGCGCTTGCGTCCGGGCGTCGAGCAAACCGGCAACCAGCGCCAGGTCGCGCTCGATCAGCGCCGCGAATCCGGCCTCGACTTCACCCTTCAGCGCCCCGCTTTCGATGCGCGAGGCATGGTGCAGCCACTGGTCACGGCGGCCGAGCATCGAAATCAGCAGCTTTTCCAGCCGCCCGGCGTTGTTGTCCATGAACGCCAGTGCCGCGGCCACCACGTCGGCATCGGCGCCGCCGGCCTCGACCATTTCCAGCGTGCGCCGCGCCGCTGCCGCGTAATGTGCCTCGGCATCCTCGCTGACGCCGGGCTGGCTGCCGAATCGGCTGAGGTAGGGCATTTGCCGGGCGAGGCTGGCGCACAACGCGTCGAGCGTCGTGATGCGCAGCCGGCCGGGGTGGCCGAGCAGACCCCAGCCCTGCGCGGCATCGTGGGCGAGCACGTTCTTCGCCAGCGCGAAAGTCAGCTGCTTGTGTTCCTGATCGGGCAATTCACCAGCCGCCGCCAGCTCCAGGCTGCCCAGGATGCGGTCGCGCATCTCGGTCGCCGCCTTGTTGGTGAAGGTCAGCGCCAGCACTTCTTCCGGGTGATCGACCACGGCCAGCAGGCGCAGGTAACGTTGTGTCAGCAGCTCCGTCTTGCCGGCGCCGGCCGGCGCCTCGACGATGAAGGAAGCAACTTCCAGCGCCCGGCTGCGCGCGACCCGGTCTTCGGCGAGGCGGTCGAGCGCGCTTGGCATCAGGCGCGCAGCTTTCGGGTCCACGCCGCCAGTGCCTGCATCTGGGCTGCGATCTGCTGAATCAGTTTTGCATCGGTCAGGTTGCCGTCGGCATCGAAGGCGCCGGCAAAGGCGCTGGCGAAAACCTCCGGCTTGTTGAGCGGGTACAGGTTGAGGGCGACGCAGACCTGGCGCAGATGGTACTGGGCGCGCGAGCTGCCCATGCCGCCGCCGGCGCCCAGGATCGCCACGGCCTTGCCGGCGAGCAGGGCGTTGTCCGGTTCGCGCGAAGCCCAGTCGAGCGCATTCTTCAGCGCCGGCGCGATGGAGTAGTTGTATTCCGGGCAGGCCAGCACCAGGGCATCGGCATTGCCCATCCGGGCAAACAGCTGGTGGACGGGGGCCGGCTTTTCCGTCAGGTCGGCGTTGTAGAACGGCACGGCCGAGAGATCGGCGATCTCCATGGATACACCATCGGGCAGCTCGGCCAGGGCCGCGCGCAGCAGGCCGGCGTTGGTCGATTGGCGACGCAGACTGCCGCAGATGCCCAACAATTTCAGTTCACGCATGATGTTCTCCTGGTTAGTCAGCAAGCAATCCGGGCGATTCCTCGTCCCGTCGGGAAATTCCCGGCACCCGTGCGGCCGCAGCCAGTAGGCGGCGGCGCTCGGGCAGGCGCAACAGCGGCAGTACTTCGCAATATTGCAGGTCCTTTTCGTCGGCAAAGACCACGCCGGCCTGGCCCTGCTTCACTTCTTTGGCAACCGCATGCAGGCGCTCGCGCCAGTGGGTGATGACGGCAACCCAGTCGGGAAATTCGGCCGGGTCGAAGATTTTCTGCTTGTCACCGCCAATGCCCTGGACGCCGGGCAGAATGTCCCTGGCGTCGGCGATGCCGGCGAAGGCCGGTTTGTCGACCAGGACCTTGGCGAAGACGACGGCGGCGACTTCGTCATTGACCAGCGCCGCGTAGATCGGCAGTTGCGGTTCGCTGATGCGCTGGGCAGCCCAGTTCTTGGTGTCGATGGCGGCGCCGGTCTTGTAGTCGATGATGACCTGGCGGCCATCTTCCAGCCGGTCGATGCGGTCGACCACCAGATTGACCTTGATTTCCTCGATCTCGACTGCGGCCGGCTGTTCGCAGGCGATGACTTCAAAGGCCAGGCCGCGTCTGCCTTCAAAGGCCAGCCAGACGTCGAGCAGGCGGGCCAGGCGTGCCGCTTCGAGTTCGCGGAAGCGGGCGGGCAGCGTCACGCGGCGCTCGTGCTCGAAACTGTTCAGGGCCTGGGCAACCGCGTCTTCCATGGCTTGCCGGCGACGCACATGGTCCAGGGCCGCGAGCGCCGCCGACGACTTTACCGCCGTCCAGAATGCTTCCAGCGCCTCATGGACGAGCGTGCCGCGTGCCGCCGGGTCGAGCCCCTCGACCGGTTCGTCCAGCGCCTCGCCGCCCAGCCGGTACTGGTAGTAGGCCCAGGCCGGGCAGATGGCCTGGGCGCGCAGCAGCCAGGTGCCGCCGGGGGCTTTTTCGCCCTCGCCGACCGGCGGCGCCATGGCGTCGTCGATCAGTTCGACCGCCATCGCTGATTCACCGGCCAGTCGCCGGGCCAGGCTGATGACTTCGCCCGGCGCCGCGTCGCCGGCAGGAATGCCGGCGATCAGCGGACTCGGCCGCAATACCCGGTTGCCGTCAGCCCGCGCCCAGGAAAACGTCACGTCAGGCGCCGACTGCACCAGCCGGGCGTGCACGCGCCGGGCGAAATCGAGCTCGACCTCGGCGCTGGCGTGCGCTGCCCCGGCGCCGCGCAGCAGCTCGGCCGGCAGCAACGGGTTGGGGCGCGGCGGCGGTGGCCAGCGGTCGTCGTTCATGCCCATCACCCACAGCGCGTCGAATTCGAGGCCGGCGCTTTCGAGCATGCCGAGTACCTGTAGCGTTGGCTGGCCGCGCGTTTCGGGCTGGAACAGCCGCTGGCGACAGAGCTGCGCCAGGCGGCGCACGGCTTCGGCGAAGGCCAGCGGCCCGAGCAGGCCGTCAAGATGGCCGAAGCTGGCGAGCACCTCGGCGAAAGCACGGCGTGCCTGGAATTCGTGGCTGGAGAGCGGCCGTTCGCCGGGCCAGCCGGCGGCCCTCAGGCAGTTGCGGAAGACGCCGGTCCATTGCCCGGGCAGCAACTTGCGGCTGGCGCCGCTGGCGGTTTCAACAAAGGCGGCAAGCGCCGCCAGCGTTTTCGGGCAAAGCGCCGCTTCGCTTTCAGCCAGGCGCTCGGCCAGACGAAGCAGGGCGGGCAGCGTCGTGAAATAGGGCAGCTTGCGGCGCATTGCCGCGTCGAGACGGGCGCGCCCGTCCGCCTCGCTTTCTCCCGCCGACCAGCCGCCGGCCAGCAGCAGGGCGGACAACCGTCCTTGCTCGACCTTGGCCCGACCGCTGCCCAGCGCCAGCAGGTCGAGCGCGACGCGGATCAGGGGCAGATCGGCCAGCGCGCGGCCGAGCGAAAAATTGAAGCAGCGCGGCGCTTCGGCGACATCGGGGCGAATCAGCGCCGGATGCAGCGCATCGTCGAGCCGGAATTCCAGGCGATCGCGCACCCCGCCCAGATCGGGGGCGACGATACCGAGCCGGCAGGCCGGGTTGGCGTTGAGGTGCCCTCGGGCCCAGGCGACGGCGGCGGCACATTCGGCTTCGACATCGGTGCAGGCGAGCACTTGCTGTTTCCCGGGGACGCCCGTGATTTTTGGCTTGTTTTCAACGTTCACCCCGCGTGCCGCCAGCGCCGCCATCAGGTCGTGCTCGAGCGGCGTATAACGGTCGAAACCGGCGCAGGCGACGGCTGCGGGCAGCGTGCATTTGCCGGCTTCGATCAGGGCGATCAGCTGCCGGTGCAGGCCCGCCGTATCGACCCAGCCACCGCTCCGGCAGCGCCTGGCAAACTCGGCCTGCCAGCCGATGAACAGCTTCGCTTCATCGGAAAGGGTGCTCCCTGCCGGCTGCAGATTCCAGGCGCGGCACAATGCCTGGGCTTCAGCCGCCGAGGCGGCCATGCCCTGCAGGTCGAACAGCGGCGCTGCCGTTGCGGGCAGGGAGTCGGCAATCACGCTCTCCCACAGCAGCAGTTCGGCAAAGGGATCAAGCGCCCGTGGCAGGCTTGCGCTACCGCTCAACAGGGCTTCGTCGGCGAGCCCGGCCAGCCACTGGCCGAGGGTCAGCGCGCGCGGTGTCTGCCAGACCTCGGCGTCACCCGGCGCCACGCCGCGCAGGGTCTGGGCGAGGCGGGAGTTGGCGCAGAGAATCAGGCGATCGGACAATCCGGCGCGGTCAGTAGGCTGGTGGGCGGGCGGGTTGCGCCGGACCGGCCGGGGCTGGCGGCCTGGCCGGGGCGGCTGAAGCAGGCGTTGCAGCGGGAGCCGGCGTTGCGGCAGCAGGTGCCGCGGGGGCTGCAGGCTTGGGCGCGACGCCAGGGGTGGCCGGTGCGGCGGGGCCGGGCAGCGCCGGTCGGGCCGGTGCCGCCGGGGCTGCAGGTTTGACGTCGGCGGCAGGCGGGAGTCCTTGGGCCGGGCTGGCCGGGCGCAGCGCGGCGGGTTGGGCCGGTGCCGCTGATGCCGCCGGACGTGGTGCGGCGGGTGCGGGAACGGCTGCACTCTGCCCGGCAGCGCGCGGCGCCGACCGGGTGGCTGACTCGTGCGCGGCCGGCAGGCGTGACGCGCCGGTGACCGCGACGCTGCCGCGAAGGTCCTTGAGTGTCGCCGGGCCGATGCCGGGGACGTTCTGCAGTTCGTCCACGGACTTGAACGGTCCGTTCTTCTGCCGGTAGTCGACGATGGCCTGCGCCTTGGTCGGCCCGATTCCCTTGAGGCCGTCCAGTTGCTCCGGCGTTGCGGTATTGATGTTGATCTGGGCCAGCGCCAGGCTGATGCCGAGCAGCCAGCCGGCCAGGGTGAGCAGAAGTTTTCCGGTCATGGTGGGTTCCCGTCGGTGGCGTTATTGGGCTGCGGCGGGGGCCGGTGCGGCCTCGGGCGCGGGCGGCGGCGGGGCCGGGGTCACGGCGACCGCGATGGCCTCCTGGTAGGTGGCGGCGATCTGGTCGCCGACGCGGATATCCTTGAGCAACTCCTTGTCCTTGACCACGAGGTCGACGGTGCGCTGCGGCCCGCGCAGCGTGATCGTGCCGGCCGCGGCGTCGACGGCGGTGACGTCGGCGATGACCCTGATCGTCTGGCCGCGGGCGGCGCCCGGGCGCTCACCCGGCTCGGCGCTGACGCCCTGTTCGGATTCGCTGCGCTGGCGCAGGCGGCCACCGCCCTTTTTCAGGTCAAGGCCGAGTGCGGCGACATAGCTCAGGGTCACCAGGTCACCGACCTTGATCTTGTTGAAATTCTTGACCTCCGGGCCGGCGGTGATGGTCAGTTCGCTACCCGAACCTCCCCGGATGCCGAGCACGCGATTCTTCTTGTCAATGGCGGTGATGACGCCTTGCAGTTCGACCGCGTCAACGATATTGACGGTGCCCGATCCTTTCTGGACAAGGGTGGCGGACTTCGGTGCTTCCTGGGCGACCAGGCTGGCTGGCAGGGCCGCAATCATTGCGGCGAGCAAAATGGAGCGGGGGTTCATGGCGAGTTTCTCCTTCAGTAAGCGCCGATTATGCCAGCGATATTCGGGCGACGCACCGGTCAGGGGATGCCGATGTTCAGGAAGAGATTGGATACGCCACTGGTGGAGTAGCCGTAGCCGAGATAGATGGGGCCGAACGGCGTTTCGCCGCCGAGGTAGATGGTGGCCGAGTTGAGGAAGCGGGTGTCGGCGAGATTCGTCTCGGTGTAGAACGTTCCGACGTGGGCGCCTTCGAGGGCAAAGCCGAGGCGCATGTCGCCGCGCAGGCCCATCGGGAAGGTGCCGATGATCTGCTCGGCGCGCACGCCGAGGTAGGTGATGTCATCGCCGAGAATCTGCCCGCGCGAGAAAGCGCTCAGGTTCAGGAAGCCGCCAAGGCGGGCGGCATCGTACACGGGAAGTTCGCCGCGGGTGGCGCCGGCATAGTTGGTCCGCGCGGTGATGACTGTCTTGCCCAGCGAAAATGCGCCTTCCGCGTCGGCCCGAATACTCGCGTATCCGGCTTCGCTGGAGTCGAAATAATCGAGCTTGGTCGACCAGCCGCGCGTCGCGAAGTAGAGCCGGTTCATCTGGTCGAGCGAGAGGCGGGCGGACCAGCCCGGGAAGCTGGTTTCCAGGGTTTCCGGCAGCAGGGGCGAGCCAATGTCACGGTCGAAGGTCTGCTTCTGGTAGATCCAGCCCAGACGTGCCTGGCCGAGGGTGCCGAAGTTGGTGCCGGCCCATACGCCGAAGTTGCTTTCCGCATTGGTGTACTGCGCGACACGCTTGTTGTTCTCGAATATGTTCAGCGGACTCTGGAGGTAGCGCGCACCGGTCTCAACAAAAAAGCGCTGCGCCGGGTCGACGGGTTGGTAATAATCCAGCCCGGCGCCCAGTGCGTTGCCGATGCCGACGGTGGCCAGGATCTCCCCGCCGAGTTCGTTGATCAGGGTCTTCTGATAGGCGGCGCGCAGGCTGAAGCTGTTGCCCTGATTGGTATTGGTTTCGATATTCAGCGCAAAACGCAGGTAATCCGGCCCCCAGCTCTTTTCAACCGGCAGCACGCGCAGGATGTTGCGTTCATGCTGGTTGAGCAACTGGTAATTGACATTCTGGTAGAAGCCGTCGCCGTAGATGCGCAGGACATCGCGGTCGATGCTCGAGGTGGAGAGCTTGTCGCCGGGCTTGATCGTCAACTGGCGCTCGACCATGGCCGGGTTGACCCGCTCCAGGCCGGCAATCTCGATTTCGTCGATGATCGGTGCTTCTATGTAGCGCCGGTCGATCGGTGCCCGCCACTCGGCGTAGCGTTCGGCGCTGGTGCCGAGCTTCGCCAGTTTGTCGCGTACCGCATCGGCTGCGGCACGCCCGCGATCGGCCGCTTCGGCATTGCGGCTGAAGTTGGCGGCGGTGATCGTTCCCAGGTCGGGCTGGATGTAGATGTCGGTCGGCTTCAGCGTCGCCAGCGAGCGGGTGACATTCTGCTCGGTCAGGATGTTGACCATCTGTGCCGATATGGTGAGCAGCGAACCGACGCTGTCGGCAGGCAGCAGCGGCGAGCCGACGTTGATCGCGATCACGATGTCGGCATTGCAGCGTTCGCGCGCTTCGCCGATCGGCACGTTGTTGACCAGGCCGCCGTCAACCAGCTTGCGCCCGTCGCGCATGGCCGGCGCCAGCAAACCGGGAACCGACATGCTGGCGCGCATCGCCGTGGTCAGGCTGCCGTCGCGCATGACGACACGGTCGCCATTGCCGATGTCGGTGGCGACCAGCGAAATCGGCAACGGCAGCTTTTCGATGACCCGCTCGCTGCGGTTGGCGCCGACCAGCCGATTGAAAAAAAGCTGGATCTTGATCCCGTCAACCACACCGGGCGGAAAGCGGACGCCATCGCTGCTGACGCCGAGCTCGGAGCCGGGAATGAAGCGGCGCAAGGTTTGCTTGTAGCGATAATTGACTTCGGAAAAGTCAGGAATGTCGCTGAACATGTTGTCCCAGTCGGCCTCGGCCATCGCCTTGCGCATCATGGCCGGCGACAGGCCGGATGCATAGGCCCCGGCGATCAGGGCACCCATGCTGGTACCGGCAATGCAGTCAACCGGAACCTTGAGTTCTTCGAGGACTTCCAGCACGCCGATATGCGCAGCGCCACGCGCACCGCCGCCGCCGAGCACGAGGCCGATTTTCGGATGGCTGGTTTCGGCAACGGTCTGGGTGCTTACAGCCAGCATCAGGGCCAACGTGGTCAGAGCGCGTTTGATCGGAGGCATGGCATTGTCCCGGTAAAAAGCAAAAAACCCCGCTCGCGCGGGGTTTTTTTGAAGCGTCGGCGGCTTACTTGGTGCCGATGATTTCGATGTCGGCGCGACGATCCGGTTGCAGGCAAGCGATCAGGGCCTTGGTAGCGGCGTTGCCCTTGCACTTGTCGCCAGTCACCGGCTGGGTCTTGCCCTTGCCTTCGGTGTAGACACGGTTGGCTTCGACGCCCTTGGAGACCAGGTAGGACTTCACGGCAGCAGCGCGACGGTCGGACAGCTTCAGGTTGTAGGCAGCGGAGCCGATGCGGTCGGTGTGGCCGACGACCAGGATCACTTCGAGCTTGATGGCCTTGGACTTGGCGACCAGTTCGTCGAGCTTGGCCTTGCCTTCGGGGCGCAGGACAGCCTTGTCAAAGTCGAACAGCGCGTCGGCGGCGACGGTGATCTTCTCGGCGGACGGCTTCGGCAGCGCAACCGGGGCAGCGGGCTTCGGCGGATCGCAGACTTCCTTCGGAATCAGGTCGCGGTCGCATTCGCAACCGGCCGGATCCTTGGCAGCAGCAGCCGGGGTCCAGTAACCGGTACGCCAGCACAGGCCGAAGCCGCTCTTGGCGACGACGTTGCGCTGGTCGATGACATAAACGCGTTCCTGGGCTTGAGCCACCGTGGCGCCGAAACCGACGCCGGCGACCAGAGCCAGAAGCAATGATTTCTTGGCAATGTTGATCATGAAGAGTTCCCTGTCGAAAAATTTAGACGGCGTATTGTAATTCAAAAAGTCCAGCTTTTTTCACGGATTATCGACTTTCCGCCACGAAGCATCCGGATTGAATGTCCGCAAGCGAGTCACCTTGTCCGCCGTGCCCGGTCCAAGATCCCTTTCAAGAAGCAGCCCCTGGTGGTTGATCATGAAGGTCATGACCCCGCTCTTGCCATACTCCGCCGGCCACAGCAGCAGCCCGAAGCCGCCCGTCATGTGGCCGTTAACCACGTAGTCAAGCGCGCCGCCGGGGGCGTCGGGGCCCTGGGCGGTGAGTATCCGGTAGCGGTAGCCATGGTAGCTGCCCTTCACGTTGGTGCCGCGTTCGGCGGCCGCATCGGCCATCAGCCGGCCGAGCGGGCTGTCTTCCTTGCCCGCCGTCTTCGGCCAGTAGAGCCCATCCGTGCGGCCCGGGGAGCTGACGATCTTCCGCGCGTATTCAGGAACGCCGTCACCGTTGCGGTCCTGCGCGGCGTATTCCTGCTGAGCCTCGACAAAGGCGCGGGCGACCTTGATCGCCGCCAGTTCGTTGCGCCCGATCTGGCGGATGATGATTTCCTCCTTGCCCGCTTTCATGTCGAACTGCCAGCCCGCCTTGGTCTTGACCAGCGGCAGCGGCAGCGTCCATCCCGAATCCCCGACGGCTATCCGCGCCTTGGTGTCGTTGACCAGTTCGATCTTGTGCGAGCGGGCCCAGTATTCCAGGAAAAGGTAGCGATTGGCCGAATCCACCGGCGGGATGACCTCGCGGTAATTCTTGCCAACGACGGCCTGCTTGGCTGCCTCGTCATTGTCGATGACTGCGGCGCCGAACGCCTCCATTGCCGCTTCCGGAGTCGGAAAGGTCCCGACGGCGTGGGCCGGGAGGGTCAGCGCACCGGCGCAAAGGAAAGCTGCCAGAAGAAGGTTGAGTTTGTTCGAGTTCATGTCATTCCCCTTAACGACGTCCGCCGCGCCCGCCGCCGCCACCACCGCCCGTGCGGCCGCCACCGCCGCCTCCGCCGCTGAAGCTGCGGCCACCGCCTCCGCCACCCCCGCCGAAGCTGGGGCTGCCGCCTCCGCCGCCACGCGACGTTTGCGAGGTGCTGGCCCGGCCACGATCCAGGTCGCGATTGCCGCCGCCGACGCCGTCGAAGGCGCTGGCCCCGCCGGTATGGCTCGGGCGGTTGCCCTGGCCCGCGCGGTCGCCACCGCCAACACCGTCACGACTGCCACCGCGGTCGCCACCGCCAACGCCGTCACGGCTGCCACCTCGGTCACCGCCGCCAACGCCGTCGCGGCTGCCACCCCGGTCACCGCCGCCGATGCCGTCACGGTCGCCGCCCCGGTCGCCATCACGCCCGCGGTAGTCGCCGCGGCCGTCGGCGCCGGCACTGCGTCCCCCGCTGTAACGCTCCCGCGAGCCCTGGTCACGGTAGCCGACATTGCCGCGGTGCTGTGGATTGTGCTGCCAGTTGCCACCGGCGCTGACGTTGTTGCGTGAGTAATTGCGGTCGATATTCGTGGCGCGGTTGACGTTGACGTTGACGTCTCCGTGGCCCCAGTTGGCACCGCCGATTAGCGCGGCGCCGGCCGCTATGCCGAGACCCCATGCGAATCCGGTCGCCAGTGCGCCGCCCGGATAGTAGTAGGCCGGGGGGGGGTAATAATAGGGAGGATAAGCCGGATAGGCCCAGGTGCCATAGACCACGGTAGGGTTGTAAGTCGGCACGTAGATCGTCTGTGGCTGGGCCGGTTCAATGATGATGGCCTGGGCTTCGGTACGCACAACCTGCTGCTGGTTCGATTGCAGATTGCCGGCACTTTGCGCCTGTTGCCGCAAACGCTGGACCGAGGCCATGACGTCCTTCTGCTGGCCGAGGAAGGCATCCCCCAATTTCTGCGTCCAGTCGAGTTTCTCGTTCATCATCTCGAGCACAACAGGGAAGGCGACCAGCGACTTGACGCTGACATCCCAGCTTTCACCTTCGACTTTCTTGACCGCGGCATCGCCGTTCAGCTTCGGGTTGGCCTTGGACCAGCGCGCGGCCTGCACGACTTCCAGCGGATAGGTTGCAGCCATCAGGATCTGCACCAGCAGCGAGTCGGGGTAGAGGGCAATCGGTGCGAGCAGGGCATCCAGTTCTTCAGCCTTGAACGGGGGCGGCACCGTGGCGGGCGAATTGCTCTGGGCATTGACCGCCGAAACCACGAAGATGCTTGCGGCCACCCACCAAAGCACAAGGGTTCGGATCGTTTTCATTCGGTTCTCCTCAAGGGCCGGGCCATGAATTTCAGAGTCACACGATAGCATGGCGAAAAATGAGAGTACATAGCCGGAGCGCTGTTGACGTGCGTGGCGCCGGCATACAGACTTGCCGCAACGCTGCAGCAAGTTAGTGATCACAACAAGGTCTCAACGGATCGCCAAAGGAGATGTCCATGTCTTATGAAAATCCCCGTCCCATCCTGGCCGGCAAGAAAGCCCTGGTCGTCGGAATCGCCAACGACGATTCGATCGCCTACGGCTGCGCCAGGGCGTTTCGCGAAGTGGGTGCCGACGTCGCCATCACCTATCTGAACGAGAAGGCGAGGCCGCATGTCGAGCCGCTGGCCAAGGCACTCGATGCTTCGATCTTCGCGCCGCTCGATGTCGCGAAGCCGGGTGAACTGGAGGCGCTATTTGCGCGCATCGAGAGGGAATGGGGCCAACTCGACATCCTGGTGCACTCGATCGCTTCAGCCAAGAAGGAGGATATCAAGGGCAGGCTGGTGGACTGTTCCGCCGACGGCTTCGCCTTCGCGATGGACGTCTCGGTCCATTCCTTCATCCGCATGGCCAGGCTGGCTGCGCCGCTGATGAAGGAGGGCGGCACGATGTTCGCCATGACCTACCATGGCGCAATGAAGGTCGAGCCCAACTATAACGTCATGGGGCCGGTCAAGGCGGCGCTCGAAGCCGCCTGTCGCTACCTGGCCTACGAACTGGGGCCGCAGCACATCCGTGTCCATGCCATTTCGCCGGGGCCGCTGAAGACGCGGGCCGCCTCCGGGCTCAAGGATTTCGACCTGATGCTCAACAAGGCAGGCAAACGCGCGCCGGTTGGCGAACTGGTCGACATCATGGACGTCGGTTTCACTTGCGCCTATCTCGCCACGCCCTACGCCCGCCGTCTGACCGGCGAGACGATGTATGTCGATGGCGGCGTGAACATCATGGCTTAGCCGGCAACCGCCTTGCCGGCCTGCTTGCGGCGGGCATTGGCGAGGAGCGCCGCGACGGCACAGGAAGCGAGACGCGTCAGCACCGAATCGGCGCGACTGGTCAGAATGACCGGTACGCGTGCGCCGAGCACGATGCCGGCGGCGTCGGCATCGGCCATGAAGCTGAGGCTCTTGGCCAGCATGTTGCCGGCTTCGAGATCGGGAACGACCAGGATGTCCGCCCTGCCGGCGACCGGCGATTCGATTTTCTTGATCTTGGCGGCATCGAGGTCGATCGCGTTGTCGAGGGCCAGCGGGCCGTCGAGCACGCCGCCGGTGATCTGGCCGCGATCCGCCATCTTGCACAGTGCGCCGGCCTCGATGGTTGACTGCAGTTTCGGGTTGATCGTCTCCATGGCCGAGAGAATCGCCACCCTGGGCTTCTCGATGCCCAGCGAAACGGCAAGGTCAATGGCATTCTGGATGATGTGCATCTTGTCTTCCATGGTCGGGAAGATGTTGATTGCCGCGTCGGTGATGAAGATCGGGCGGTCCAGATTCGGCACGTCCATTATGAAGCAGTGGCTGATGCGCCGATTGGTGCGCAGGCCGGTGCCGCTGCGCACGATGGCGCCCATCAGTTCGTCGGTGTGCAGGCTGCCCTTCATCAGGAGTTCGGCGCGCCCTTCATGCACCAGTTGCACGGCCCGCTCGGCAGAGGCATGGCTGTGCTCGGCATCGATAATCTCGTACGGTGCGACGTTCAGGCCGAACGTGCGGGCGACCTCCTCGATCTTGGCGCGCGGGCCGACCAGGATGGGCTGGATGATGCCCTTCTCGGCCGCCTCGACAGCGCCGCGCAGCGAGCTTTCATCGCATGGGTGGGCGACCGCGGTGGGCGCCGGGGCGATTTCCGCGCAGCGGGCGAGCAGGCGTTCGTATTTGGCGTGCTTCTGTTCCATGGTGTGTCTCCGTGCGCGTTGTATTGGCTGGCGAAAAGCTGACAAGCAGGTATTATGCGGTCCCGGCGGGGGATAGTAAATTAACATGCTTGTTCGATGCCACACGCTTGCAGTGCGGCAACTCGCAAGCCGACTGAAAGCTGATCTGCCAACCGATGCCGTTTTTTGAGAAATTCACCCGCTGGCTGCCTGGTCGAGCCAAATCGGCGGAAGAACGCCTGAGTACGGCGCTCGACGCCTTCCGCGATCCCGCGGCTGATACGCTGGAACTCGGGCGCCGGCTGGTCGCCGCGTTGCGTCCGCAGAGCCGGCGTGACGACGGCGTCGCCGGCCGCTACGAGTTCATGCTGGCGCGCCTGGAGGCGGATGCCGAATTGCGCGCGGCGTTCAGCAGCCATTTCGTGCATTTCATCGCCACCCGCCGCCTCGTCACCTTCTTCACCGACAGCGGCATCCTGCCCGGCACCGGTTTTTTTTCCGAATGGTGGCGCATCCTGGGTGACCGGTTGCTGCCCGAGGTGCCCGACGAGCGGCGGCTGAAGGACTGCATGCACGTCGTCTACGACCGTCCTGACGACTGGCGCTGGCAGGAGCGGGTGAACCCGGTCTATTCACAGCGCTTCTGGGCGCTGCTGGCGCCCGGCGAGGGCCTGGGAACCGTTGACTGGCGCGGCATCCAGGAGCAGATTCTCGATTCCGTCTTGCTGCTCGCGCATCGCGTCAGCGGCCTGGGGGTCGAGGGTGAACTGATGCGCGCTTCACCCAGTTTCGACGACGACCTGCCTTGTTTCGTGGCGCTTTCGGCGGAAGCGCTCGATTTCGTCAACGCCCTGCGTTCCGCGCTCGATGATCCCGCCAACCCGGCGGACGACGGCAGTCAGTTGCTGGTCATCGCCGACCAGTGCGCCAGCACCCTGCAGCGCATCCGCAAGCGGGCGCTCACCGTGGGTACCAGCCTGCATCTCAGTTATCTGCTGACGCGCAGCGAGCAATGCCTCGAGCGCCTGCGCGAACTGGTCACCATTCTGACCGCCGCGCACGCGTTGACCACGCGCAGCAAGGCGATCGCGGCCTGGGCGGAGTTTGCGCGGTCGGCCTTCCTCGCCGAGAACCGGCGCAACAGCCTCGGTCATTACATGGCGCAACTCTCCAACCTGCTGGCCGTGCGCGTGACCGAGAACGCGGCGCGCTCGGGCGAGCATTACATCTGCGAGACGCCGCGCGATTACAGCCTGATGTGGCGTTCGGCGGCGGGTGCCGGGGTGCTGATCGGCGGCATGGCGCTGCTCAAGATCTTTGCCGGCGGCCTGCACGCGCCGCTCATTGTCGAGGCCGTCCTGTTCAGCATGATCTATGGCGTCGGCTTCGTCACCATCTACCTGCTCGGCATGACGGTGGCCACCAAGCAGCCGGCGATGACCGCGCAGACCCTGGCCGGGCTGCTCGGCGACGTGCGCGCGACGCGCCAGGCGGAACTCGAACGCCTGGTGGACGTGGTCGCGGCCGTCTGCCGCAGCCAGCTCGCCGCCATCGCCGGCAACGTCATGGTCGCGCTGCCGGTCGCCATCCTGCTCGGTCTCGGCCTCAGCCAGTGGCTCGGCGAGCCGGTCATCGCGCTGGAAAAAGGCGCCCATCTGCTCGCCGACCTCGACCCGCTGAGCTGGGCGCTGCCGCATGCGGCGATCGCCGGCTTCTTCCTCTTCCTGTCCGGCCTGATCACCGGCTATTTCGACAACAAGGCTGCCTACAGTGACATTGGCGCCCGCATCGCCCGCCTGCGCTGGCTGCGCGGGGTGTTCGGGGAAGAACGTGCGGTCCGGGTTGGCGCCTACATCCAGGATCACCTCGGCGGCATCATGGGCAATTTCCTGTTCGGCTGCATGCTCGGATCGACCGGGGACATCGGCAAGATGACCGGCCTGCCGCTGGATATCCGGCACATCGCGTTTTCGTCGGCCAATCTCGGCTATGCCGTTGTCGGCTTCCAGTTCGAGTTGCCGCTCAGGGTCATCCTGTGGGCCGTGCTGGGCATCGCGCTGATCGGCCTGACCAATCTGGCGGTCAGTTTCGCGCTGGCCCTGCGCACCGCACTCGGTGCCCGCGGTGTTCGCTTCGCGCATTGGGGGAAACTGCTCGGTGCCATCTGGCGGCGTTTTCTCAGTGAACCGCGCAGCTTCCTGCTGCCGCCGCGCGCGGCGGCCAGCGAAGGCCAAGGGTAAAATAACGGCGTGTCTGCCCTGCCCTGCGCTCTCCGGCGCCTGATCCCGCTTGCCCTGATTGTTCTCGCTCCGCTGGCACCGGCGGGGGAAATCGACTTGCGCGCACCCGGGCCGATAGCGGATTTGCTGACCCCTTTCCTGCCCGATGAAGCAGCTCCGGGCATGGGCGGGCAGGCGCGGCTGGAACGCCTGATCGGCCAGATTCTGGCCACTGAAGGCTATTTCTCGCCGACCATCGAATTCATCGAAACGGACGGCAATTGGCGCGTTCGACGTCGATCCCGGACCGCGCACGCACGTTGCCGCGGTGGCGGTCACGGTCGACGGCCCGCTTGCGGCAGAATCCCGGCAGGCGCTGATCGACGGCTGGACGCTCCCGGTCGGGCGGCCGTTTCGCCAGGAGGACTGGAACAACGCCAAGCAGGAGCCGCTTTCCCGCCTGCTCGCCGAGAATCATGCGGCGGCGCGCCTGGTGGATAGCCAGGCGACGATCGACCCGGCCACCCGCGAAGCGCGCCTGATGGCGCATTACGACAGCGGCCCGCCCTTTCGCTTCGGCGAGCTGCAGATCCGGGGCCTGGAACGCTATCCGGCTGCGCTGGTCGAGCGCCACAACCGAACGGTGCGCCCGGGCGAACCCTATCGCGAAGCCGATCTCCAGGCGCTGCAGGCGACCTTGCAGGCGACGCCGCAGTTTCGCTCGGTGCTGGTCAGCATCGAGCGCGATCTGCTGCCGGGTCCAGATGGAGTCGTGACTGCACCGGTCATCGTGCAGTTGAGCGAGCGTCCGGCGCATCGGCTCTCGTTCGGCGCCGGCATCAGTTCCAATACCGGTGCCCGGGTCGAGACCAATTTCCAGACCGCCGACCTCTTCGGACAGGCCTGGGAACTGAATACCGGCTTGCGCATCGAGCAGAAGCAGCAGACGGCCTACGCCGACATTTTCTTCCCGCCCAGCGCGTCGCAGCGGCGCAACAGCGTCGGCATCATGGCGCAGGCGACCAACATCCAGGGGCTGCGTACCGAGCGCGTCGCCCTCGGCGGCCAGCAGGCCTGGCGTGAAGGTCCGCTCGAAACCCGCCTCTCGCTGGTCTGGCAGGACGAGCGCCTGGAGCCGGACGGCGCGCCCGAGAGCCTTAGCCGGGCGCTGGTGCCGAATGCATCGTGGACGTGGCGCAAGGTGGACAACCCGGTCGAGGCGCGCGACGGCTTTGTCCTGCAGGGGCAGATCGGTGCGGCGAGCAAGGCGATCCTCTCCGACCAGAATTTCGTCCGCCTGCTTGGGCGCTACCAGCAGTTCTTCCCGGTCGGCCAGCGCGACACGCTGACCGTGAATGGCGAAGTGGGTTACACCATCGCCGATTCGCGCAATGGCATCCCGCAGGAATATGTTTTCCGCACCGGCGGCACCGGCTCGGTACGCGGTTACGCCTACCAGAGCCTCGGCGTCAGCGAGGGCTCGGCGACGGTCGGCGGCCGCTACATGGCGACCGCCAGCGCCGAATACACCCACTGGCTTGATGATCGCTGGGGCATCGCCGCCTTTGTCGATGCCGGCAATGCGGTCGACACGCTGAGCGACTTCAGCCTTGCTGTCGGCTATGGTCTTGGCGCCCGCTGGCGAACCCTGGCGGGACCGCTGGCGATTGATGTGGCCTATGGCGAGCAGGTCAATTCCTTCCAGGTCCACTTCGCGCTGGCGATCCCGTTCTGACATGAAACGTTTGTCATTCCTTGTTGCCGCCTTCCTGCTCGTTACCGGTGTCTGGCTGGGCTTCAGCGCCAGCGGACTCGATGCCGTTGCCCGCCTGGCCGCTCAGGCGAGCGGCGGGCGTCTGGCCATCGAGCAGCCGGGCGGCCGCCTGCTCGGCTCCCTCTCCTTCACGCGCCTGAGCTGGCGCGAGCCGGGGCTCGCAATCGACATCGAGGGCCTGCATGTTCAACTGGTCACCCGCCGCCCTGCTCGAGCGGCGACTGGCGATCCGGCTGGTCGGGGCCGAGCGGGTCAGGGTCGACCTGGCCGCTTCCGCTGAAGCGACCCCGCCGCCAACCAGCCTGCGCCTGCCGCTTGCGGTCGACGTCGAAAAGATCGCCATTTCCCGGCTCGAATACGGCAAAGCGCTTGCCGCCGACGGCCTGCGCGCCAGCTTTTCCAGCGACGGGGAGGTCCATCGCCTGACTGATTTTGCCGCGCGCCTTGGTCCCGCCGACCTGACCGGGTCGGCCAGGCTCGGCGGTGCGGCGCCGCTGCCGGTGCAGGTCGAGGCGCGGGTTGCCGGCCATCTCGACGAGCAGTCCGTCCGCCTGTCCGTTACCGCCGACGGGCCGCTCGATCGCATCGTGCTCAGGGTCGATGCCGAGGCGGGCGTGCGCGGCAGCGGCCGGGTATTGCTCACGCCGTTTGCCCGTCGGTCGTTTACCGAGGCCCGGCTGGAGCTTTCCGACCTCGACCCGGCCGCCTGGGTCGCCGGGGCGCCGCTTGCCCGACTGGCGCTGGTCACCGATATCCGGCCCGACGCGGAGCAGGTCGATGGCATCGCCGGCAGCTTCGAGTTGCGCAACAGCATGGCTGGGCCGCTCGACCGCCAGCGTCTGCCGCTCGATAGCCTGGCTGGCCGGTTTGCCTGGACTGACGACGGGATCTTCTTCAGCGGCCTTCTGGCACGCCTCCCCGGGCAGGGGCGGCTGAGCGGTTCCGGCAACTGGCGGAACGGCAGCCTCAGCCTCGATCTGCAGGCCAGCGAACTTGATGCCGAAAAGCTGGCCGGCGTGTTGCGCGCGACCCGCCTGAATGGCCCGGTTTCGGCGAGTATCGGCAGCGACCGCCAGCAACTTTCACTGCGCCTTGCCGACAGCCGCTTCGTGCTGGTCGCCGAAGCCAGCCACGATAACGGCAAGGTCAGCCTGGCACGCCTTGAACTGACCGCCGGCGATGCCGTGCTGCGCGCCAGCGGCGAACTGGAGACCGCCGGGAACATGGCGTTTTCGGCCAGCGGCGAACTGCTGCGCTTCGATCCCGCCCGCTTTGCGCGGGTGCCGGTGGCCACGCTCAACGGCACCCTGGCCGCCAATGGCAGCTTGCGGCCACGCCCCGTCATCGAGGCGCGCTTTGCGCTGGGCGACAGCCGCCTGGCCGGCCAAGTCGCTCACCGGGCGCGGCGATCTCGTCATCGACTGGCCGCGCATTCCGCGCGCCGATATTCAACTGGCCGCCGGGCCCAACCGTCTGAGCGCGCGGGGGGCCTTCGGTCAGTCGGGGGATGCGCTGGCCGTCGATGTTGACGCGCCGGACCTGGCGCCCTACGGGGCCCCCGGCAGCCTCGCCGGGCAGATCCGGCTGGCCGGCACGCCGGCGCAGCCGACACTGACAGCAGAACTGGCGACGCCGCGCCTCGCGCTGCCCGGCGTCGGTCGGATCAACGAGGCAGGCCTGACAGCCGATCTGGGCAGCCAGCCGGAAAGCCCGCTCAGGCTCGATCTGCGCGTGGCGACCTTCGACGGCGTCGACCGGCCGGGGCTGCTCAGGAAGCTGGACGTGCAGGTCGCCGGCACCCGTCGCCAGCACAGCCTGCGCGCCAGCGGCGAGATCGCCGGCAGGAACGTCCTCGAACTCGCCGCCGAGGGGGGGGTTGCCGATGATCTTCAGCGGCTGCGCTGGGCCGGCCAGCTGACCCGTGCGCGGCTGGTTGCCGAGGAGCGCTTCCGCTCCTTTACCCTGGCGCAGCCGGCGCCGCTCGCCTTGGGCAGTACGGCATGGCGCATCGGCCCGCTCAATCTGGATGGCGATCCCTGGAAACTGAGGCTGCTGGCCGACGCCGGGGCGCAGCGCCTGCATGGCGAAATTGCCGTGCGCGGCCCGCGTCTGGGCAATATCGACGGCCAGCTCGACGCGCCGATGCGCGGGGCGTGGTCGCTTGACCGGAGGGCGCCGTGGCAGGGCTCATTGCGCAGTGATATTCCAGATCTCGCGTGGCTGGCCGAGTTCCTCGGCGAGCGCGGCAAGACGGGCGGCCGCTTCAACGGCGAGCTGAAGCTGGCCGGCACCCCGGCGCTGCCGCTGGTGTCCGGACAGTTCCGCGGCGAGGCCCTGGCGCTGGCCATACCGGAAACCGGGATGCGCCTGAGCGACGGGGTGCTCGATGCGCGCCTCGACGACAACCTGCTGCGCATCAGCCAGCTGACGTTCGCCAGCCCCTTGCAGCCGGCGCCGCGCCCCTTGCAGCGCGCTGCCGGCGAACGTCTGGAGGAACTCGCCGGGCGCCCCGGTCAACTCGAAATTACCGGGCAAATTCGCGTTGACCGCAGCAACGAGAGTGCGGCACTCGAATTGCGCCTGGATCGCGTCGGCGTCTACCAGCTGCCCGACCGCTGGCTGACCGTTTCCGGCAGCGGAAATATTTCCTGGCTGGCCGAGACGCTGGCGGTCAGGGGCAAGGTCGCGGTCGATGCCGCTTATTGGCAGATGGCGCCGGCGGGCGCGCCGCGGCTTTCGGACGACGTGGTCATCCTGGCCGCTGACGGCACGGCGCAGCCGGCCGGTTTCCGGCCGCGTCTCGATCTAGATCTGGAAGCCGATCTCGGCCGCCAGTTCATGTTCAGCGGCCTGGGCCTGGAAACCCGGCTCGCCGGCAGCATCCGCCTGCAGGCGCAAGGCCGCGACCTGCCGCGGGCGAGCGGCCGCATCCGCTCGCAGGGTGGCCGCTTCGAGGCCTTCGGCCAGCAACTGGAGATTGAGCGCGGCATCCTGACCTTCCAGGGACTGGTCGACAATCCGGCGATCGATGCGCGGGCGGTCCGCCGCGGCCTGGCGGTCGAGCCCGGCGTCCAGATCAGCGGCACGGTGCAGCGGCCGGTTGTCCGTCTGGTGTCCGACCCCGACCTGCCGGATGTCGAGAAGCTCAGCTGGCTGGTCCTCGGCCATGGACCAGAACAGGGCGGGGCGGGTGCCGCCGGGCTCCTGCTGTCGGCGGCCGGCAACCTGTTCGGCAACGAGTCGGGCGGCATCGTGCGCCAGATCAGGCAGGGCTTTGGCATCGACGAATTCAGCGTGCGTCAGGGCGAGATCGGCGACAGCGGCGGCCGCCAGATGGGTAGCCGCGTCGTCGGCGGCACCTTCGATACGGCATCGGGCACCGGCAACCAGATTCTCAGCGTCGGCCGTCGCCTGTCGCGCGACGTTCTGCTGTCCTACGACCAGTCGCTGGGCGGCGCCGGCAGCGTGGTCAAGCTGAGCATCGCGCTCAACCGCCAGATGTCGCTGATTGCCCGGGCCGGCACCGACAACGCCCTGGACATCGTCTATACCTTCATTTTCGGCGAGCCACCAAGCCGCGCCGAAGTGCGCCGGTCATCCGGGCAGCGGTAGCTTGCCGGAGTCGTCGTTGCCCGCAGTTGCCGCGGATGCCGCCATGCGCACCGGCAGCGCATCGGCGACGCTCAGACGAATGTCGCGCTGCGGGAAGGGGATTGCAATGCCGGCGGCGGCCAGGCGTTTTTCCATCGCGAAGCGCAGGTCGCTGTCAACGCGCCGCGAATTGGTCTTGTCGTCGAGTTCGATCCAGAACAGCAGAACCATCTGCAGGGCATTGTCGCCAAAATCCTCGAAATAGACCTCCGGCGGCGGATCTTTCAGCACCTGGCCATGATCCTCGGCGCAGCTGGTGATGATTTCCGCAGCTTGGCGCAACGGCGCGCCGTAGGCAATGCCAATGCGGATCTCGCGGCGCTTGCGCGAATTGGAATAGGTCCAGTTGACCACCTGCTGTTCCAGGAAGCTGGAATTGGGTACCAGCGCCTCGACCCCGTCGAAGCCGCGCACCGTCGAGGCGCGCAGGTTGACGGCGGTGACATGGCCGGTCATGCCGCCCAGTTCGATGATGTCGCCGACCCGGATCTTGCGCTCGAAGAGGATGATGATGCCGCTGATCACGTTCTTGATGATGGTCTGCGCGCCAAAACCGATGCCGATGGCCAGCGCCCCGCCCATGAAGGCGAAGGCGGCGAGCGGAATGCGTGCTAGGTTGAGGATGAAGATGACCAGCACGGCACCGAGCGAAATCATGATCCAGCGCCGGATGACGCTGGCCACCTGCGGATTGACCCCGAAGCGCTGCACCATGACCCCCTGCAGGCGACGCGCCAGCAGCGAGAACAGCCAGTAGCCGAGAATGAACAGGAGCAGCGACCCGATCGTCTTGCCGATCGTCACGCCATAGGTCACCGAGACCGTCTTGCCGTCGATGACCGTCGAATCCTCGACGGCGAACATTTCGAAATTCCACAGCTGCTTGAGCTTCTGGCTGGCCTGTACGAGGCCGACTTTCCAGTAGCTGACGTCGGAATTGCCGGCGTAGCCGAGATCATCGGTGAGCCAGCGATCAAGCTGGCGATCGATGCGCTCCACCGTCACATTGACCCGCTGGTAGGCCTGGAGCCGCTCCTTCAGGGTTTTCAGCGTGGCCGCCTCGGCTGCGCCAGCGGGGGCGTCGGGTGCCAGTCCGTCAACGCGCAGTTCCTGCTCGCGCACGGCCGCCTGGGTGGTCGTCAGCAGATCGTTGAGCAGCGGCCGGCGCGTACGCAGATCATCCGCGAACTTGTTGAGCTCCACCGAGACTTCCTGGCGGACTGTCGCATCATTCGACGACAAACCCCGATAGCGTTGCGCCCAGAGTTCGCGGGCCGTCTCGGTGAGCCGCTGCTGCCAGTTCAGCATTGACAGGACGACCAGGTCGGTCTCGAGCATTTCGTCGAGCAGCTTGAGGCGCTGGCTGTCGGCGCCGGCGGGTGCGGCCTCGCCCAGGGCTTTTTCCAGCTTTTCCCGCTCGGCGAGGCGCCGGGTATTTTCCGCGCTGCGCGCGTCGGTTTCGTGTTTGAGCTTGACCAGATAAGCGCTCAGGACGGATTGCTGCTGCGCGAGCTCTTCCTTGCTCAGGCGCTGCCCGGGAAGGACCCGCGCAATCAGGACTTGCAGTTCGTCGCTGGCCGCCCGCAGTACTGCAAGTTCTGCTTTCAGCAGCGTCTCGCCGAGGGTCGTGTTGGCCAGCTCGGCCTCGGCAAGCTGCAGGCGAAGTGTGGCCAGATCGCGGCCTTGCCGTTCTCTTTCAATTTCTTGATCCCCCCTGGCCCGCGCCAGCCGGTCCTCGGCCTGCCGAACCGCCTCGCCGGCACGGCGCTGCGCGTCGACCTGCGCACGCTTGCGGCTGTCCAGCGCGCGTTCGTTCGAGGTCAGGCCCTGCCGGCGCTCGCGCAGCGCATCGAATTCCTGGCGCAGGGCATCGACGCGCAGGGCGGAATACGGCGGCGGACCGGCGAACTCGGCGGCCAGCACCGGCAGGTCCGGAAGGTCCGTGCGGGCGCTGTTCGAAGGGTCGGGCAGGTCGATCAGCTTGAGATGGGCGGCATACGCGGCTGCCAGGCTTTTCAGCAGTTGCTGGCGCTCGCCAGGCATCGCACCGGAGGATCCCGGGGAGCCGATGGCAGCCAGTTGGCGCCGGACTTCGGCCAGGCGCATCTCGGTCTGGGCGCGGCGATCGGTGACGTTTGGCGCGCTCACCGCAGCGGGCGGCGCGGCAGATGTTCCGGGGATGCCTAGTGTCGCAGCCGGTAGGCTTGACGTGCCCGCCAGGATGATCAGCAGCGCGGCAGCGCTGCGCCGGATGCCGCTGATCAGCGGCCGGGTTACAGGTGGGTGGTTATGGATGGGAAAGGGGGGCACGGTCAGGGTTGCCGAATATCAGTGGCGCGAGTATCCCCCGATGCCATCGGTGCGTCCACCGGCGGACCGTCGCTGCCACAAACGCATGCTTGATGCCGGGCGCCAAACCGGATCAGGTTTTCGTCATGGCCAGATAGCGCTCGATGGCGAGATGGGCGTTGAACACCATCCGCTCGCGGCCGAGGCGTTCGGCCAGTCCGGCATGCTCGACCACCTTCATCACGCCGGGGTTCAGGCCAGCCAGCCAGAGCGTCGGGCCATCTTCACCGGCCAGCCGTTGCTCCCCCTCGACCAGCATCTGCAGCGCGGAATACTCGATATCCGGGACCCGGCTCAGATCGAGTACCACGACCCGCGGCTGGTACTTGGCCACCAGTGCCTTGATCCGGTCGGCGACCGCCTGCGCGTTGACGAAGAACAGGCGTCCTTCGGGGCGCAGGATCAGCAAACCCGCGAAGGTTTCATCATCTGGATGTTCCTCTGAAAGCGGGCGCAATACATCGGCGCCGCGTTTGCGCCCGATGACATGGACTCGGAGGTTGGCCGTCTGGCTGGATAGCCCGATCAGGGAGACGATGATGGCGACGACGATGCCCTGCAGCGTACCGAAAATGAGCACCCCGAGACAGGCGATCAGCGCCCAGCGGAATTCCATCGTGCGCACCTTGCGAATGGCGCGGAATTCGGCGGGCTGGATCAGGCCTGCGGAATAGACGATGACCACGGCGGCGAGCGTGGCATAGGGTAGCAAACCGAGCAGGGGCGCCAGGAAGAGCATGGTGGCGAGCGCCGCGCCGGCGGTGACCAGCCCCGCCTTCTGCGATTGACCGCCAGCCGCCCGCACCACGGCCGTCTGCGAGGTGCCGCCCCCGGCCGGCATGGCGCCGAACAGGGCGCCCCCCAGATTCGCTGCGCCGCTGGCCAGCAGTTCGCGATTGGCGTTGATTGGCGGCTCGGATGTCCCGGCAAAGGCGCGCCCGGCGGCGATCGACTCGGTAAAGCTCATCAACGCGATGCCCAGGGCGCCGGGCAGCAAATGCTGGACCAGGGCGAGGTCGGGCAGGGTCAACGACGGGAAGCCCTGGGGAATCAGACCGACGATCGCCACCCCCTGGCTTTCGAGGCCGAACAGCCAGGCCGCGGCGATGCCGCCGCCGACCGCAACCAGCGGCGCCGGCGAATGCGGCCACAGGCGCTCCATGCCGATCAGCACCAGCAGCGTTGCGGCGGCAACGGCCAGCGTCATCAGCGAGGTATCGGGCAGGTGGTGAAAGAGGCTCAGCACGTCGTGGAAAAACCCCTGCTTTTCGATGTGGACCCCGAGCAGCTTGGGTACCTGGTCGAACACGATGACGAGGCCGATCCCGGCCTTGAAACCGGTCAGCACCGGGCTGGAAATGAAGTTGGCGACGAAGCCGAGACGCAGCAGTGAGGCCAGCACCAGGATCGCTCCGGTCAGCGCGGTCAGGGTGGCGACGGCGGTGATCAGCCGGGCCGGATCGCCATCCGGCACGACCAGGCCGAGCTGGGTGCCGGCCAGAATGGCCAGGGTGGTCGTCGAGCTGAAGCTGAGAACGCGCGAGGTACCGAGAAGCGCGTAAATGACCATGGGCACGAAGGCCGTATACAGGCCGATGGCCACCGGCAGGCCGGCCACGGTGGCGTAGGCCATGGCCTTGGGCAGGACGACGGCTGCCGCGGTCAGGCCGGCGACGATGTCAAGGCGCAGGTCCGGGCTGCCTGCGGCAGCGGGCTTGGCGGAATGGGACTCGGTCATGGCGATTCTCGATCAGTTCGGGGTTGCCGGGAGATGCCTGACGTGGCGCTTTTCTTGAGCCGGGTCGGGACATTGACCGCCAGTTCGATGGTTCGCCTGGGGCCGCGCAGCGTGACTCTCCGGACCGTCGGGTTGACTGCAACCCCATTGGCGATCATGCAGACGGAGCGCTCCACGGCACCCGCCGGCTTTGCGCCCGGCCGGGTACCCACGACCACGATAGCGCGCCCTTTATTGCCGATGGATAATACCTTTCCCTGCAATTGCATAGCTTCCGCCAGCGAGCCTTTGCCCGGTGATGAAGTGGTGGCGACGACTGTCCGCGCGTTCGCCTGGCCGCTCATGGCGTGCCGAAAAACACGAAGAGGTTCGACATGCCGTTGGGCGCGTAGCCATAGGCAGCGTAGACCGGGCCGAGCGGCGTCTCGCCGCCGATATAGACGGCGATGTTGTTCTGCCAGCCGGTCAGATTGGTTTCGGTAAAGAGCCCGCCCACCTTGCCGGATTCCAGCGCCAGTCCGATCCGCATGTCGCCACGCAAGCCGAGCGGCAACTCGCCAATGATCTTTTCGACCCGGATGCTGCCATAGGCGACCGAGGTGCCGGCGATCTGGTCCCTGACGAATCCGGACATGTTGAGGAAGCCGCCCATCTTGAGGGCGTCGTAGCCCGGAATCGTGCCGCTCGGCGCCCCGGCGCCATAGAGGCGGCCATGGAAAATCAGGTCGTTGACGTGCGCCGCTGCCCGCAGGTTGAGTTGGGCCCGGCTGTAGTCTTCGCTGGGAGAGTTGAAGTAGTTGCCGACGACCGACCAGCCCTCCGTCGGCATGTAGAGGCGATCGAACTGGTCGAAAAACACGCTGGCCTGCCAGCCGCCGAAACGCTTGCTGCCGCTTTCCAGCGCCAGGGTCCCCCCGGTCTCGATGCTGGCATCCCGCTGGCGTTCCACCCAGCCGAAGCGAACCGGACCAAGGAGGCCGACATTGATGCCGGCGTTGAGGTCCAGCCGTACCTCGTTGACGTTGTAGGTCGCCAGTTCCTTGTTGTCCTGATAGATGCCGATCGGTTTCCGGCGATAGCCGGCCGCCGTCTCGACGAAAAAGCGATGTTCCTTGTCGAGCGGCTGGTAGAACTCCGTGGCTATCCCCGGCTCGTGACCGATCTGCACTGCGGTCAGCCATTCGGCGCCGAGACTGTTGATCCAGGTCTTGTGGTAGGCAGCGCGCAGGTTGAAATCTGCCGTCCGGCCCGCCACAGTTTCGAGTTCCAGGCCGAAGCGGAGGTAATTCGGTCCGAACGCTTTCTCGATCGGGCGTGATGCGCAGGATGTTCTTCTCGCGCGTCGTGAGCAGCGAATAATCGACCGAATCGAATTCGCTATCGCCAAAGGTGCGCATGACGTCGGTTTCGACCTTGCCGGTATCCAGTGGCTGGCCAAGGTGTTTTTTGTAGCGCGGCAACAGGACGTCGGGGTTGACGCGCTCGAGACCGGAAAATTCGACCGCATCGACGACCGGCCTGGCGCTCCGGTCCGGCACGACGCTCGCCCACCACTGATCGTACTGCTGCTCCGCCACACCGAGCTTGCGCAACTGGTCGACCACCGCCAGGGCAGCTTCCCGTCCGCGGTTGGCCGTTTCGGCATAGCGCTCGAAGTCGCCGGCAGTAATCCCTTCGAGGTTCGGCTTGATGTAGATATCGGTCGGCTTCAGGGTCGCCAGCGAGCGGGTGACATTCTGTTCGGTCAGAACGTTGACCATCTGCGCGGCAACCGAGAGCAGCGAACCGATCTCGTTGGCCTTGAGCAGGGGCGAGCCGACGTTGACGGCGATCACGATGTCCGGGTTGCAACTCTTGCGTACTTCGTCGATCGGCACGTTGTTGACCAGGCCGCCGTCGACCAGGAGCGTGCCGCCATCCTCGACGGGGGCCATCAGGCCCGGCACCGACATGCTCGCGCGCATCGCCTTGCTCAGGCTGCCCTTGCGGAAGACCACCTTGTCGCCGCTCACCAGGTCGGTCGCGATGATGGCCGTCGGCAAATTCAGTTGCTCGATCTGTGGATCGCCATACTCGCTGCGCACCAGTTTGTTGAAGAAGAGCTTGATCTTCTGGCCAGCAACCACACCCGGCAACAGATTTGCCCCCTTGTCATTGACGCCGATCTCCGACCCCGGCAGGTAGCGACGGGAGATGTTGCGCGCCCGCGGATTGACGTCCGAAGCGGCCGGGGAATCGTTGAACATGTCGCGCCAGTTGGCCTTTCCCATGGCCATCATCATCTCGTCGGGCGTCAGGCCCGCGGCGAAGGCGCCGGAGACCAGCCCGCCCATGCTCGTGCCGGCAATGCAGTCGATCTGCACCCGGTTCTCACGGAGCACCTCGAGCACGCCGATGTGCGCCGCGCCGCGCGCGCCGCCCCCGCCGAGGACGAGACCGACGCGCGGACGTTCCGCCGCCGCGACGGCGCCGGCGAGCAGGGCCAATGCCGCCAGGCCGCCGGCCACGGTGCGCCAGGCGCGGGAACGGCCAAAGCAGGCCGGCGCATGGGTGGTCGCCGTGGTGGCGGGCCGTTGTATCGAATGGGGGATTTTCATGGAGTCCTGCCCTGAATGGAGTTTGCGGTTGACGCGGAAATAATCCTGGAAATGCTGAAATCGATCTGGCAATAAAAAAACAAAAGGTATTTCTGCGTGGCCCGCTCAGGCCCGGCGGTCTATCTATCGTCCGGGGAGTGTTTCGCCGAGGGCGCCCACAAAACCCCGGCCTTGTTGTCGCCGTCCGCCGGGAACTCGAAGATGCGTGTGTCGTCTGCGGTTTCCCCGATCCGTGTGCCGCCCGGCGGTTCGGCAGAGTGTCGGCGAAAGAGGTCACTATCCGATTTGGCGCTGCGGGCGGCTAGTTCGGCCGCTTCCGGGTAAGCCATGGGGGTTTTGGCCTTCTCGATTTCGAGCAGCAAGGTCTGCTCGTTCACCCGCACGCTGTACCTGGCCATGTTGTAAAGGAGGTACATGGCGAAAAGGTTGTCGAAGTCCCTGTACTCGCCTGCTTCACGGCGGAAATCCCGGGACAGGACGGAGGGGAAACGGTTGGGCAAATCCTTGAACGCGACCTTTTCCTCCTCGTGCGGATCAACATGGGTCGAGCCGCTGTATTTCTTGTACAGCACGACATCCATGCCGTAGCCGCGCTTGTCCCACTCCTTGACCAGCTTCATCGCCATCTCGGTCGGGATGTTGGCCTTGGCAGCGACCACCACGCGCCGTCTGATGAGAAGCTTGGCGCTGGTGACCTCCAGATCCTCGTACCCGGCACCGAATTTGAATGCCGAGCCGATGGTTTTGGCGCAGTTGAGGCGCATGTAGTCGTACTTGATTTCGCCGTCGTGGTACTCGGTATTTCTGGCCTGAGCGTGATAGTCGTCATTGATGCGCCTGAAGTAAGCCTTCAGGGCCTCCTTCTCGCCCGCCGGCACACCGTAGACGCGCACGCCGACGACCGATCGCTTGTAGATCTCGCCGAAGTCGAGACCGAACGAGGCGTTGTCGTCAATCGAGGAGGCCGTCTTGAACAGGTATTCCTTCTTCGGGATGCCAACCATCAACTCCCTGGTGTAGAACCCGCTTTCGTGCTCGCGCGTCCGGTCGGCATAGAAATTGGCGGAGTAGACCAGATCGTCGCCTGGCCCTGCGTTGCGAATGCCCAGGGCGAGATGGCCCGCCGAGCCGCCCTTGGAGGTGCCGAAGCTGATCAGCAGTTCCAGATCATGGGGGTCGCGGTGAAGGAGGGACGCCAGTTCGTCGATGTTGGCGGGCTCGGGGCCACCCTTGCTGCCGAAGTCGGCGGGCAAGGCATTCGCTGCCCAGGCAAGGGCTGCTGCCACAACCCAGATTTTGAATGACATGCCCCTAAATCTCTCGTGCTATCGCAGCACCCGCAATCCCGGTGCGACTCAGTTCAGGTCTGGATCGACGAGATAGGCCGTGCCGCCCCAGTTGGCCTGCACCGCATAGCCCTTTTCGCTCACCTGGTAGACGGTGATGTACGGATTGAGCGAGTACTGCTTTCCGGAGGTGCCGAGCGTGGCGGAGCCCGAAACATCGGCACCGGCGCTGTCGCCGACTTTGAACTGGGCAAGGGCTGCCTCGCTCTTGAATACGAAGACCTGGTAGAGGCGCTGATAGCCGATTCCGGGGCCGGTTCCGCCGCGTGCCGTGCGCATGAAGGTCCGCTTTCCGGTCTTGTTGTCGACGACGACTCCCTTACCGCGTGCCCCGACCAGTACCAGCGCATTGACGGTGCTGACATCGAATACTGCATAGCCGTGCGCAGCCTGGATCTCGGCTTT
Organism: uncultured beta proteobacterium; assembly: GCA_963815365.1. Lineage (GTDB taxonomy): Bacteria > Pseudomonadota > Gammaproteobacteria > Burkholderiales > Rhodocyclaceae > Azonexus. The sequence continues at coordinate 321,092 of CAWFGN010000006.1, read as the reverse complement.
TGCAGCCGGGTTTTCGGCATGCAGTTTTTCGAGGGCAAGCTTCGACATGTCGAGAATTTGCTGGCGGCGCTCAAGCACCTCCGCGTTGCTCAAGTTCTCCTTTTCGGGCGCCTGCGCGGATGTCTGGCAGGCCGAAGCAAACACGGCCGTGCAGACCACAAGCAAATGCAGCCATCGATTCTTGTTCATATTTCTCTTTCCATTAGTTGATCTCAACCGAGTCTGCAGGGGGCGAAAACCCCGTTGAACAGAGCCGGTTGCGGGGAGCATTTTTGCCTGTTATTTCGGGTTGACCGCAGCAAACAATTTTTCGACCTTTGCCAGGCGTTCGGCCCGTTCGCCAGTTGTCTTGCCGGCGGCCTGGACGGTCCGCCGGATGGCCTCCAGGGCCTTCGTGCGCAGTGCGGGATCCGCCGGCAGCATGCCCGGGATGGCGGCAAGCGCTGCATCCGGGTCAAGCAGCAGTCCGAAGAATTGCTCGCGCAGGGTTTGCTTGAACTCGGCCAGTGTCATGCCCTTGTTTTCGGCACGAATCTTCCGCAGTTCGTTGAAGGCGCGCTCGTCCACCCCTGCGCCGGCCATGCCGATATAGACCAGGCTGCGGATCGCGGCTTCACGCAAACCGCCCACGGCCAGTCGCGACTTCAGTTCGCCGATACGCTGCTCGATGAAGGCCTGGCGCTCCGGGTCTAGCCCTGGTCGCCGACGCGGGCTCTCGTCCGTGGCGGGCAGTCCGACCATGGCCTGCAGCAGCGGGGAACTGTAAGTTGCGAGGAATATCTGCTCCAGGGTCTTGTCGCGCAGATCGCGGTAACCGTCGAGGGCGGCGATCATCGCCTCCGAGAAGCTGGCTTGCCAGGCCAGCAACGGATTGTTGGGCGCAATCGGCTGGCGGTGTTGGCGCACTTGTTCGGCCATCTTGGCGACCTGCTGCATCAGCGGGTTACTCGCCGCATAGGGATCGGAACCAGGCGGGACCGGCATGAGCTTTTTCATCCACTCGCTTGCCGGGTTGTCTGCGGCCGCTCGCACCAGCGGCTGGAACAGGCTGCGATAAAGGCCGAGATTGATCTCCGACACTCGCTGCACCGTGGCAAACAGGCGGTCATTTTCGACGCTGGGCTGAACAATGGCCCGGATGTTGTCCATGGTGCGCGGCTCGAAACGCACGACCCAGTCGCCGCCGACCAGTTCCGCATTGACCACGGCGTCGGTCTTGGGGGTCATCACGGCCTCGTACAGGCCGGGCGGCAGGACGTCGATCAGGTCGATATTGGTCGTGAATTCCTGATGCTCCTTCTTGGCGACGCCACCCGAGACGAAAATGCCGAGATGACCGACGCTCTCGTGGATGGCATAGACGATGGTCTGGCCGCAGGCGCGGATGTCGTCATCGGTGGCGTAAAGGTCGGCGATCCAGCCCAGGGCCTGTTGCGGCGGCGTGATGTTGTCGCCCTTGGAGCAGAAGCAGATGATCGGCGAGCGGATATTGCGCAGGTCGATGCGCTCGCCGTCGCTGGTGACGATCTCGGCGGAGGCCAGCTTGTTGCCGACGAAGAGTTGATCGACGATCCACTGTATTTCTTCGGCGTTGAGATTGACGTGGCCACCCCACCATTTCTCGAATTCCAGAAAGCGTTCGGCGCCCTTGTCGACGTTGGACCAGATGTCGTAACTCTTGGTCCAGTGGGTGTTGGCGGGATTGAGGTTCTCGAAATTCTTGACCAGATGTTCGCCGTCGAACTTGCCGTGACCGAGGTCGCTGGTCAGTGCAGTGATCCAGCTGCCGCCGGCGAGGCCGCCGGTGTAACGCATCGGGTTTTCACCCTTGACGCCGGCCCAGTAAGACAGCGGTGAGCCGGCAACGATGATCGGCCCGAACAGTTCCGGCCGTGTCGCAGCCAGCATCATCACCGCCCAGCCTGCCTGGCAGTTGCCGATGACGCAAGGCTTGCCCTCAGCTTCGGGGTGCAGGTCGATGACCTTCTCGAGGAACACCGCCTCGGCATGCATGATGTCTTCGATGGTCTGGCCCGGCATCGGCTCGGGGGTGAAGCCGACGAAGTAGCAGGGGTGTCCCGCCGCCATGGCCATGCCGATTTCACTGTCGGCCTTGAAACCGCCGATGCCCGGGCCATGCCCGGCGCGCGGATCGACCACCACGAAGGGGCGTTTCTGCGGATCGATCGTCACGTCTTTCGTCGGCTTGATGCGCACCAGCAGGTAATTTGCCGGCCGCTTGAAGGTTCGGGCGTCGAGGATCAGTTCGGCGTCGAATTTCAGGACATTGGGTACCGCCTGCGCCTTCTGCATCTCCTGTTGTTCGCTGCGCTGGCGCATCAGATCCCAGTAAAGGACGGTGCGCTGCATCGCATCGAGCATGTACTCGCCGGCAGGTCCCCAGGCTTTCAGGGCGGTACTGACGCCGTCGATCATGCCCCCCTGGCTGTTTTCCTTGGCTTTGGTGGGGGATGAACCTCCGTGTTTGCTGGTCTTCGTGGACATCGTTAAATTCCTTTATGACGGTCTTTGCGATTTGTGATCGGTACTCGGCGCATGCCGATGATTTTAAGCGACGGTGACCGATGCACCAATCAGGTTCGGGTTGCCGACAGCCAAAAATACATTTTCTGCCTTCCGCGACGGGGTCTGGCCGAATGCAGCTTGCTGCTGTGCGCTCACCTTCTGTTGTCGCTGTGGCGACTGCTCATTCGCATATTCCTGGGCGACCGCCGCAGGCATCGGCGCGGCACTCGGTACAAGCAGCCAAAAAATTCTCCGCTTCATTCGGTAACCCGCTTTCGGAAAAATAGAGTCCTTATCTTCTCCTCTCCCAGTACCCGCCCCAGTTCCTTGACGGCGAAGAACGGGATCAAGGCCACGAAAATAACCAGGGAGCCGGCGAGCACCTCGTGGTATCCCCGGTCCAGGAACCCCGTGAGGCTTTCCGCGAGGCCATTTCCCCGCCAAAGCCCCTTGATCGCGTGCTCGATAACGTGGAAAACGACAACTAGAAAAGTAAAGACGACAGCCTTGTACAGGGTTGGGAATATCAGCGGCTTTTGCTCGAGACTGCGGCCTAGCCGGAACAGGGCGCCGACCATGATGACTTTCCCGAAAATCAGGGCCTGGATCAGCGCCACCCAGTAATTCGTGTAGATGATGTCATGCGCAGCGAGCAGGAATCTCCGGTACTGGGTGAACGCGGCGAATACCAGCGCCAGGTAGATGACGTTGACCAAGTATTCGCCGATCTCGTGGAGGATCTTGTCCCGCCAGTTCATCCGTGAATTTTCTGTGCCATTCATGACTCAACGCTCATTCCCGGCACGCTCGCGTCTGCCGTCGCCCATGGCTGCTGGCAGGCGCGGGTTGTCGTTGGATGATGCGCCCATCGGGTCAGTTCGTCAGCTGGCTGGCGTGAACCCGGGACAGCATGCCACCGGCGATTGTCTGCGCCTTGAAGCCGTTCTGCAGCAGCACACGGGTCGCGTAGTACGCGCGGCCCCCGGAGCGGCAGATGACGAAGATATCCTTGTCACGCGGCAGTTCGCCAAGCCGTGTCCGCAGTTGCCCGAGCGGAATGTTGACCGCGCCGGGCACCTCTTCCACGGCCAGTTCGGCTACTTCGCGCACGTCGAGCAGGAGGCCGTCGCCGAGCGCATCCCAATGCGCGACCGGCATGTCGCCACGGAGGATGTCCGCTGCAACCATCCCGGCAAAGTTGACCGGATCCTTGGCGCTGCCAAATTGCGGCGCATAACAGAGTTCGGCTTCCTCGAGATCGTAGATCGTGGCGCCCATCTGAATCGCCATGGCCAGCGCGCTGATCCGCTTGTCCACCCCATCCATGCCCACCGCCTGCGCACCCAACAGACGTCCGTCGGATTTGCGGAACAGAACCTTCATGGGTATCGGCTTGGCACCTGGGTAGTAGCCGGCGTGGGAATTCGCGTAGAGATAGGTCTTTTCGTAGTCAGTGTCACCGAGGCGCTTCAGCGTTTTTTCATTGGCGCCAACCCAGGCGGCCGCGGCATCGAACAGGCCGATGATCGAAGTGCCCTGGGTGCCGCGGAAGCGGGACTGGCGCCCGGCAATCACGTCGGCGGCGATGCGCCCCTGACGATTGGCCGGCCCGGCCAGCGCGATCAGGCTCCATTCGCCGGTCACGAAATCCTTGACCTCGACGACATCGCCGACGGCGAAAATGTCCGGGTTGCTGGTCCGCATCTGCTCGTCGACGCGGATCCCGCCACGCTGACCGATCTCAAGGCCGGCCGTCTGGGCCAGCGCGGTATCCGGGCGGACGCCGAGGGCAACGATCACGATGTCGGCGGGGTAAGTCTTGCCGGATTTCGTCTGCACCTCGAGTGCGCCGTTCGCTGCTTGCTGGAAGCCGGCCACCCCGTCATTGAGCGCCAGCCGGATGCCATGCCGCTCGACGTGGTCCTCGACGATGCCCGCCATCTCCGGATCGAGCGGCGCCAGGAGTTGATCGAGCATTTCGACGAGCGTCACGTCGAAGCCGCGGTGCACCAGATTTTCGGCCGTCTCGAGGCCGATGAACCCGCCGCCGATCACCACTGCCCGGGTCTTCGGCCGAGCAGCCTGAAACCCGCAGTATTTGTCCATCCCGGCGAGGAACAGTGAACCGCGCTCGACCCACTCGCGGATCGCCCGCGCATCAGGCACGGTCCGCACCTGGAAGATTCCCGGCAGGTCGATCCCCGGCAGGGGAGGGCGCACCGATTTCGCCCCCGGCGACAGCACCAGCTTGTCGTAGGCTTCGCTGGTCACCTCGCCGGTCAACGTGTTGCGCAGTTCGACGGTCTTGGTGTCGGGCAGGATCCTGATCGCTTCGCAATTGGTCCGGACATCGATATTGAACATGAAGCGGAAAGTGTCCGCGGTGGCCACCAACAGACTCGATTCCTTTTCGATGACGCCGCCGACATGGTAGGGCAATCCACAGTTCGCATACGAGACATAGGGGCCGCGCTCGACCATGAGGATTTCCGCATTCTCGTCCAGCCGGCGCAGGCGCGCCGCGCACGAGGCGCCTCCGGCTACGCCACCGACGATGATGACCTTCGTTTTTGCATTAGCGCTTCTGGTTTTCATGGTTTCCTTCCCTGTGCCAGGAGTGGGTGATCAAGTTTGCCGACCGGGCGGCCAGGCGGCTATTCATTCTCAATGAAAACATGCCGCCGCTGCTCGCGCTGGACATTTTTGGACAATTTCGCCTACCCTGTTCTTATGCAAGCTGCGAATAGAGACTTGGGGGAATCAGAACAGCCGATGGCGCCCAGCCGGCGCCGCGAAGTTGCTGTTCGCGTCGGTCCCGCGCAGGTGATTCCCGCGCTCCTCAGAGAGTTTGGCGCAAATCCGGTGGAGGTACTGGCCGAGGTCGGCGTACCGCCGGAGCTGTTCAATGACCCCGACAAACCGATTTCATTCGCGCTGCGCAGCCGCATCATCAAGCATTGTGTGGACAGAACTGCTTGCCATCACTTCGGACTGCTGATCGGTGAGCGCGGTGGTCTGCACTCGATGGGGCTGGTGGGGCTCCTGGTACAGCACTCGCCGGACGTGGGGAGTGCGCTACGCAGCCTTGTGCGCTATCTGCATCATCACGTGCGTGGTGCGGTGACGACGCTTGTGGTGAGTGACCACACGGCGATGCTGAGCTACGATGTCTATGAGCCCCAGGTCGAGGCCACCGACCAGCTTGGGGATGGCGCCGTCGCGGCGATGTTCAATATCCTGCGCGCTCTGTGCGGCCCGGACTGGAAACCCGTCGAAGTCCTGTTTGCCCACCGCCGGCCGGACGATGTCAGGCCGTTCAAACAGTTCTTCCGGGCCCCCTTGAGGTTTGACGCGGAGCATAACGGGGTCGTGTTCCCGGTAGACTGGCTGCAATGTCCAGTGGCGGGCGCCGATGCGGAATTACGCGGCCTGCTCCAGAAACAGATGGACGCACTTGAGGCCGCACACGGCGGCGACTTGCAGGAAAAGGTGCGGGCCGTCCTGCGAACCGCGCTGCTGGCCAGTCACGCCAAGGCCGACCAGATCGCGGCGCTTTTTTCGATGCACAGTCGCACCTTGAACCGCCGGCTGAACGCCTGCGGTACCAGCTTCCAGCTCCTTGTGGATGAGGGGCGCTTCGAGATTGCCCGCCAGATGCTCGAGAACACGGATGTGGACATCAAGCAAATCGCGGTGATTCTCGAATACGCGGATGCAAGCGCCTTCGCGCGGGCATTCCGACGCTGGAGCGGCACTACGCCGTCCCAATGGCGAGCCAGGGTGCACGGCGCGAACTAGGGTTTGTCGGAGCGAGCCTCGTGTTTCGAGCAGGCGGGTTTGGAGGGGTGGCAAAGGAACGGCGGCTGTCCTCTTATGTATGGTTTCCGAATGTCGTATGCGTTAGTATCCTCGCTCACCATATAAGCGTCCGCCGAGAATGACATGAAGCCATCCCTGATTGCCACGACCCTGATTTTCAGCCTTGCTCTGGCTGCCTGCGGCGAAAAATCTGTGGCCCCGCCGGCGCCGGCGGTCGGTCGAGGTCGTTACCGTCGCGCAGCGCGACGTGCCGATCTACATGGAATGGATCGGCTCGCTCGACGGCAACGTCAATGCGGTCATCCGCCCGCAGGTGACCGGTTACCTGGTGAAACAGAATTACCGCGAAGGCGATCTGGTGAAACAGGGGCAGCCGCTGTTCGAAATCGATCCGCGCACTTTCGAGGCCGCCGTTGAAGAGGCCAAAGGGCTGCGGGCCCAGCAGGTAGCCCGCTTCGAAACAACCAAGGCCAACCTCGCCCGCATCAAGCCGCTGGCGGCGGTCAACGCGGTCAGCCAGAAGGATCTCGACGACGCTACCGGGTCCCATCTTTCAGCCAAAGCCCAACTCGAGGCGGCTGAAGCCTCGCTCAAGACGGCGAAGCTGAACCTCGGGTTCACCAAAATCACCTCGCCGGTAACCGGTATCGCCGGCATCGCCAAGGCACAGATCGGCGACCTGCTTAGCCCGAGCATGCCGACCGAGTTGACGACCGTGTCGACCGTCGATCCGATCAAGGTCTATTTCAATATCAGCGAACGCGAGTATCTCAAGATTGCCAACGCAGCAGCATGCCGCCGGCAGCAAGCCGGAGCACGTTCCGCTCGAACTCTTCCTGGTCGATGGCTCGCTCTATCCGCACCCTGGCAAGTCCGTCGGTGCTCAACCGGCAGGTCGATACGACCACCGGTACTTTCAAGGTGGCTGCCCTGTTCGCCAATCCGGACAATCTGCTGCGCCCGGGCCAGTACGGCAAGGTACGGGCGACCATGTCGGTCGACAAGGGCGCGCTGCTGGTGCCGCAACGCGCGGTCACCGAAATCCAGGGCAAGTACCTGGTGGCGGTCGTCGGCGCCGACAACAAGGTCGATATCCGGCCGGTGACGGTCGGCGAACGGGTCGGCACCGAATGGGTCATCAGCAAGGGGCTGCAGCCGGGCGAGCAGGTGATCGCCGAGGGTACCCAGAAGGTGCGTCCGGGAGCGACCGTGACGCCGAAGCCCTTCGTCGCCGGAGCGCCCGCCGAGAAGCCCGCCGCGCCCGCACCGGCTGGCAAGGGGTAAGCCGCCATGTCGAAGTTCTTCATCAACCGGCCGATCGTCGCCATGGTCATCTCGATCCTGATGACCATCGTCGGCCTGGTCGCCATGTCCGGGCTGCCGACCGCCCAGTTCCCGGACATCGTTCCGCCACAGATCACTGTCAAGACCACCTACACCGGCGCCGACGCACTGACCGTCGAAAAGGCGGTGGCCACGCCGATCGAGCAGCAGATGTCGGGCGTCGACAACATGGACTACATGTACTCGATCAACGCCAACAACGGCGAGATGACCCTTAACGTCAACTTCGCCCTCGGCACCAACGCCAATACCGACCAGTTGCTCGCCCAGATGCGCCAGGGCCAGGCCGAATCGCAACTGCCGGCGGATGTGCGCAACTACGGCATCACCACGGCCAAGGCAACCTCGTCGCCGCTGCTCATGTTCGGGCTCTACTCGCCGAACGGCACCTACGACAACGTCTTCCTCGCCAACTACGCCTACATCAACATCAACGACCAGATGACGCGGGTCAAGGGAATCGCCAGCATCACCGTCTTCGGTGCCGGCCAGTACGCGATGCGGCTGTGGGTCAGGCCCGACCAGTTGGCCAAGCTCAACATCACGATCCCGGAGATCATCAACGCGGTCAACGCCCAGAACACCGTCAATCCGGCGGGCACGATCGGCGCCGAGCCGGTGCCGCCGGGCCAGGAATTCACGTATGCGGTGCGCGCCCAGGGGCGGCTGGAGAATGTCGAGGATTTCGGCAAGATCGTGCTGCGTGCCAACACCGACGGCTCGATCGTGCGCGTCAGCGATGTCGCCCGTATCGAGCTCGGCGCCCAGACCTACAGCCTGCAGGGACGGCTCAACGGCAAACCCGCCGCCATCGTCGCCCTCTACCTGATGCCGGGCGCCAATGCCCTCGATGCAGCAGACGGCGCCAAGAAGCTGATGGAGAAGCTCAAGCAGAGCTTCCCGCCCGACCTCGACTACGTCGTCGCCCTCGACACCACGCTGTCGGTGACCGAAGGGATCAAGGAGATCAAGCACACGCTGGTCGAGGCGCTGGTGCTGGTCATACTCGTCGTCTTCATCTTCCTGCAGGGCTGGCGGGCGACGCTGATCCCGCTGCTGGCGGTGCCGGTATCGCTGGTCGGCACCTTCATGCTGTTCCCGCTGTTCGGCTTCTCGATCAATACGCTGTCGCTGTTCGGCCTGGTGCTGGCGATCGGCCTCGTGGTTGACGACGCGATCGTCGTCGTCGAAGCGGTCGAGCACCATATCGAGCACGGCATGACGCCGAAGGAAGCGACGCTGAAGGCGATGGAGGAGGTCACCGGGCCGGTGATCGCCATCGCCGTCATCCTGGCCGCCGTCTTCGTGCCGACCGCCTTCATCCCCGGGATCACCGGCCAGCTCTACCAGCAGTTCGCGGTGACCATCGCCATCTCGGTGATCATCTCGGCCTTCAACGCGCTGACCCTGAGCCCGGCGCTCTGCGCCATGCTGCTCAAGCCGAAGGTCAAGGGCAGCGGACCGCTGCAGAAGTTCTACGACGGCTTCAACAGGATGTTTGCCAAGGTGACCGGCGGTTACGTCGGCATCTGCCGGATCGCCATTCGCCGGAGCCTGATCAGCCTTGTCTTCCTGGCGGCCGTGGCCGTGAGCATCGGATTTTTCGGCAAGGCCGTACCCTCCGGCTTCCTGCCCGATGAAGACCAGGGTTACGTCTTTGCCGCGGTCCAGCTTCCCGATGCCTCTTCGCTGCAGCGCACCTCGGAGGTCGCCCGCCAGGCCGAAGAACTGATCATGTTGACGCCGGGCGTCAAGTACGTGACCACCATCGTCGGCTACAGTTTGTTGAGCCAGGTGACGAGCACCTCCAGCGCCTTCTTCTTCATCACGCTCGAGAACTGGGCAGAGCGCAAGAAGCCAGAGGATCAATACACGGCGATCAAGGCCGAATTGACCAAGAAGCTCGGCGGCATCAGCAGCGCCGTCGCATTTGCCTTTCCGCCACCTGCCATCCAGGGGGTCGGTACCTCCGGCGGTGCGACATTCATTCTTCAGGACCGTGCCGGCAAGGAAGTCGCCTTCCTCGCCGAGAACACGACAAAGTTCATCGAAGCCGCGAGGAAACGCCCCGAACTCGCCAGCGTGTTCGACGACCTTCCGGCCAAACGTGCCGCAGTTGTTCCTCGAAGTGGACCAGGACAAGGTGCTGAAGCAGGGTGTCGCCTTGAGCGATGTTTACAAGACGTTGCAGAGCTTCCTCGGTAGCGGCTTCATCAACTACTTCAACCGCTTCGGGCGCCAGTGGCAGGTCTACGTCCAGGCCGAGGGCGATTACCGGACCAACATCGACAACGTCGGCCAGTTCTACGTGCGCAACAGCAAGGGCGAAGCGGTGCCGCTGTCGGCACTGACGTCGGTGCGCAACGTCTCCGGCCCGGAATTCACGATGCGCTACAACCTCTACCGCAGTGCGCAGATCAATGCCTCGGCCGCCGCCGGCTTCAGTTCGGCGCAGGTGATGCGGGCGCTCGAGGAAGTGTTTGCCGAGACGATGCCCAATGAAATGGGCTTCGAGTACATGGGCATGTCGTTCCAGGAGCAGAAGGCGCAGCAGGGGGTTTCGCCGGCAGTCATCTTCGGCTTCTCGCTGCTCTGCGTGTTCCTGATTCTGGCGGCACAGTACGAAAGCTGGTCGCTGCCCTTCTCCGTCCTGCTGGGAACGCCAATCGCCGTTGCCGGTGCCTTCATCGCGTTGCTGCTGCGTGGCCAGGAATTCAACGTCTATGCGCAGATCGGCCTGGTGATGCTGATCGGCCTGGCGGCCAAGAACGCCATCCTGATCGTCGAGTTCGCCAAGATGGAGCACGAGAAGGGCGAGCTTTCGCTGATCGAGGCGACGCTCAAGGGGGCGCAACTGCGCCTGCGGCCGATCCTGATGACCTCGTTCGCCTTCATCCTCGGCTGCGTGCCGCTGGCCATCGCCAGCGGCGCCGGCGCCCTGTCGCGGCAGGTCATGGGCGGGGCGGTGATCGGTGGCATGCTGGCTGCGACCTGCATCGCCATCTTCATCATCCCGGTGACCTTCTACGTCGTCGAAAAACGCTCGAACAAGAAGGGCGCGAGCGGAGCCGGGCAGGGTGAAGGCACTGGCGCCGGCAAGGAGGGTGAGCACCATGCGTAAGCCGCTGCTCGTATCGCTGCTCGCGCTTCTGGCCAGCGGCTGCATGGTCGGGCCGGACTATGTGCGGCCACCGGTTGACGCACCGGCGGCCTGGCGCCTGAATGAGCAGGATGCCCGGGAACTGGCCAATACCGCCTGGTGGGAACAGTTCGGCGACCCGGTGCTCAACGATCTGGTTACCACGGCGTTGCGCGAGAACAAGGACCTGATGATCGCTACGGCGCGCATCGACGAATTTGCCGGCAACTACGGCTTCGTTCGCTCCGCCCTCTTCCCCCAGATCGGTTTGGGTTACGAGGCAAGTCGCCAGAAGAACGTCCGTACGGATGTGGTTGGCGCCAGTGCCAACAACGTCTACAACAGCTACGACATTGCCCTGGGTGCGAGTTGGGAGATCGACATCTGGGGGCGCATCCGCCGTCAGACCGAAGCCGCACGCGCGCAATTGCTCGCAACCGAAGAGGGGCGCAGCGCGGTCGTCCTTTCGCTGGTCGGTAGCGTTGCCGGCGCGTACACCAATCTGCGCAGCCTGGATCGCCAGCTGGAGATTGCCAAGGCCACCGCAAAGAGCCGTGGCGAGTCGTACGAACTGTTCAAATTGCGTTTTGAGGGCGGCGTCATTTCGTTGCTCGAACTGAGCCAGAACAAATCGCAGTACGAAGAGGCGCTGGCCAGCATTCCGCCGCTGGAAAAGGCGATTGCCCAGCAGGAAAACGGACTCAGCGTGCTGCTTGGCCGCAACCCGGGGCCGATCATGCGCGGCAAGGCCATCGACCAGTTCGCGCTGCCTGCCATCCCGGCTGGACTGCCTTCGGAACTGCTCGAACGTCGTCCGGACCTCCGGCGCGCCGAACAGGATTTGATCGCGGCCAATGCCCAGATTGGCGCCGCCAAGGCTGCCTACTTCCCGACGATTTCGCTGACCGGCCTCCTCGGTTTCGCCAGTCCCAGCTTCAGCAACCTGTTCAACAGCCAGAACAAGGTGTGGCAGTACAGTGCGCCGATCACCATGCCGATCTTCACCGCCGGGGCGATCGCCGGGCAGGTGCAGGCGGCCGAAGCGGTGCAGCAGCAGGCCTTGTTCCGCTATCAGAAGGCGATTCAGGAGGCATTCCGCGAGGTCGACGACGCGCTCATCAACCAGGACCGGACCCGCCAGCAGTTGCTGGCCCAGCGCCGCCAGGTCGAGGCGCTGCAACAGTACGCCTCGACGGCCCGGTTACGCTACGACAACGGCTATACGAGCTTCATCGAAGTCCTCGATGCCGAACGCAGCCTGTTCAACGTCCAGCTGCAATATACGCAGACGCATCAGGTGCAGTTGCAGGCGATGGTCAATCTATATCTGGCGATGGGCGGCGGCTGGGTCGATGAGGCCGGTAAGGTGGCCGATGCTGCGTCAGGAAAGGGTGAGCCGGAGCCGGCGTTACAGCGCTGAGGAGAGTTAAAGGGCGCCGAATGGCAGAAGGCCCGCCGGATGGCGGGCCTTCTGCCATTCGTTGGCGCCGCCGCTCAGCTCTGCGCGATGCCTTCGAGCAATTGCTGCAATTCGCCGGCCTGGTACATCTCCTTCATGATGTCACAGCCACCGACGAATTCGCCGTTGATGTAGAGCTGCGGAATGGTCGGCCAGTTGGCGTATTCCTTGATGCCATTGCGGATTTCGGCATCGGCCAGCACGTTGACCGTGACGAAGTCATTGACGCCGCAGACCTTGAGGATCTGCACGGCGGTGGCCGAAAAACCGCACTGCGGGAAGCGGGCGTCGCCCTTCATGTAGAGGACGACCGGGTTGCCGGTCACGGTGGCGTGGATGCGTTGCTGAACGTCGGACATGCTATCTCCAGATTACAGGTGGCCGCCTGAAACACGGTCGGTGCCGGCCAGGTCGGGGTGGGTGGACGCCGTTTTGAACCCGGCGCGGGTCAATAAGTTCCGGCTGGCAGCGCCCTGATCGTAGCCATGCTCGAACAGCAGCCAGCCACCGGGCTGCAGGTGACGCGGGGCATCGGTGACGATGCGGCGGATGCATGCGAGGCCGTCGGCGCCGTCGGTCAGTGCCGTGCGTGGCTCGAAGGGCAGGCCGTCGAGCGCGAGATGCGGGTCGCCGTCGGCGACGTAGGGCGGGTTGGAAACGATCAGGTCGAAGCGCTGGCCGGCCAGCGGCGCGAACCAGTCGCCCTGGAAAAAATCGACCTTGGCGCCCAAGCGCCCGGCGTTATTGCGCGCTACGGAAATGGCCTCTTTTTCGACGTTGACCGCAATCAGCCGTGCCGAAGGGCATTCCAGCGCCAGCGAGATGGCGACGATGCCGGATCCGGTGCCGAGATCGAGGATTATCGGCGCAGTGCAGCCTTGCAATTTTTCCAGCGCAAGGTCGATCAGCACCTCGGTTTCCGGGCGCGGAATCAGCACAGCGGGCGACACCTGAAAGACACGGCCGCGAAATTCGGCTTCGCCGACCAGGTAGGCCAGCGGCTCGCTGGCCGCGCGGCGCTCGACCCATTCGGCAAACTGCGCATAGGCCGGCGCGCTGACCGGCGTTTCCGGGCGCGCCAGCAGATCGGTGTGCGAGCAGCCGGTGGCGTATTGCAGCAACAGCCGGGCATCGAGCCGGTCGATGTTCTGCCGTGCTGCGGTCAACGCATCAAACAGCGTCATTTTCAGTTCTGCTCGGCCAACTCGGCCAGCAGGTCGGCCTGGTGTTCCGCGGCCAGGGCACCGAGCAGTTCGTCCATGTCGCCGTCCATGATCGCGGCGATCTTGTATAGCGTCAGGTTGATGCGGTGATCGGTGACGCGACCCTGCGGAAAGTTGTAGGTACGGATGCGTTCGGAACGGTCGCCGGAGCCGATCAGGCGCTTGCGCGTGCTGGAGATGTGCGCCTGCTGGGCGCGCACCTGCACGTCCTTGATGCGCGCCGCCAGCACCTTCATGGCCGAGGCCTTGTTGGCGTGCTGCGAGCGGCCGTCCTGGCATTCGGCGACGATGCCGGTCGGCAGGTGCGTGATGCGCACTGCCGAGTCGGTTTTGTTGATGTGCTGGCCGCCGGCCCCGGACGCGCGGTAGGTGTCGATACGCAGATCGGCGGGATTGAGATTGACGTCCTCGACCTCATCGACTTCCGGCATCACCGCCACGGTGCAGGCCGAAGTATGGATGCGGCCCTGCGTTTCGGTTTCCGGCACGCGCTGGACGCGATGGCCGCCCGACTCGAACTTGAGCCGCGAATAGGCGCCGTTGCCGCCGATGCGGCAGATAATCTCGCGGTAGCCGCCGAGCTCCGACTCGCTCGCCGATAGCACTTCGACCTGCCAGCGCTGGCGCTCGGCATAGCGCGAATACATGCGGAAAAGGTCGCCGGCGAACAGTGCCGACTCGTCGCCGCCCGTCCCGGCGCGAATTTCAAGCAGCACGCTGCGCTCGTCGTTGGGATCCTTCGGCAACAACAGCTTCTGCAATTCGATTTCGAGTTCAGGCAGGCGGGCCTTGGCGCAGGCGATTTCTTCGTCGGCAAAATCACGCATTTCCGGATCGTTGCGCATCGCTTCGGCCTCGGCCAGATCATTTTCGGCCTGGCGGAAGGTGTTGAAACAGGCGATCACCGGTTCGATTTCCGAACGTTCGCGCGACAACTTACGGAACTGGTCCATGTCGTTGGCGGTGCCCGGTGCCGACAGCATGCGGTCGATTTCGTCGAGACGGTCGACCAGCAGATCGAGTTTCTGGCGGATGGAAGGCTTCATGGGGAACAGTGCACAGCAGTAGCCCGTGGCGGGCTACTCGCCGGAGTGGAGGTGAAAGAGGCGGGCCGCGACGGCGTGCAGTTCGGCGCGCTCGGCGCCTTCGGCCAGATTGAGGGCCTGGGTCGGCGCATGCAGGAATTTGTTGGTCAGGCGGTGGGCCAGGTGTTCGATTACCTTGTCGGCCGGTTCGCCCCGAGCCAGTTGCTTCATCGCATGTTCGATTTCGTGCCGGCGCACCCGCTCCGCCGAATCGCGCAGTGAGCGGATCAGCGGCACGCTGTCGCGCGCCTCTATCCAGGCGAGAAAATCGCGAACCCGTTCGGCAATGATGCCCTCGGCATCGATCACCGAAGCCTGGCGCGATTCGAGACCGCTCTCGACGACCTGGGCGAGATCATCGACGGTATAAAGAAACACGTCGTCCAGTTCGCCCACTTCTTCTTCGATATCGCGCGGCACGGCCAGGTCGACCATGAATATCGGCCGGTGCCGGCGCACCTTGACGGCGCGTTCGACCATGCCGAGGCCAATGATTGGCAGCGGGCTGGCTGTGCACGAAACGACGATGTCGTGCCGCGCCAGATGTTCGCCCAGTTCATCAAGGCGAATGGCCGTGCCGTTGTGCCGGTCGGCCAGCGCCCGGCCGCGTTCGATGGTGCGATTGGCGATGGTGACCTGCTTTGGTGCCCGCGCGCAGAAATGGGCGGCGCACAGTTCGATCATTTCGCCGGCGCCAATGAAGAGGATGTGCTGCTCGCTGACTGACTCGAAAATCCGTTCGGCCAGATGCACCCCGGCGGCGGCCATCGACACGATATTGGCGCCGATCGCGGTGGTGCTCCTGACCTCCTTGGCGACCGAGAAGGACGACTGGAAAAGTTTGTGCAGATGCGTACCCAGCGTGCCGCACTCTTCGGCGACACGCACGGCTTCCTTCATCTGGCCAAGGATCTGCGGCTCGCCGATGACCATCGAGTCGAGCCCGCTGGCCACGCGGAAGGCGTGGCGGATGGTTTCCGGCTGCTCGTGGATGTAGAGATAGGGCGTGATCTCGCTGCGCTCGATCCGGTGATACTGGCTCAGCCAGTCGATCACCGGATCCGGTGATTCGCTGGCGCAGTAGATCTCGGTGCGGTTGCAGGTGGACAGGATCGCCACTTCCTTGACCGTCTGGCTGCGTGTCAGGTCGGCATGCGCCTGGTGCAGGCTCTCGGCATGAAACGCCACCCGTTCGCGGATCGCGAGCGGAGCGGAGTGATGGTTGATGCCGAGAGTGAAGATCACCGGGGTGGGCTGGCGCGGACGGAATGGGGGGCGATTATAGCACCCGGCCCCGAGGCCCTTCCCCGATCTGGATCAGAACAGAAATGCCTGCTTTTCCGGGGTTGACCGGGGCGCATCGTTGGCCCCGAAAACGCGCACCTGGCGCGGCCGGAACCAGACGGTCTGGCCGACGGCCAGTTGCAACGCCTCGTGCCGTTCGCGCGACAGTTCGACCTCGACGATCTCGCTGTCGTGCTGCAGTTCGACGCGGACCAGCGGGCCGATCGGATGCACGTGGCGGACAGTCGCCTGCATTCCGTCGTCCACGGGCTGGTGGGCGATGTCGATATCGTGCGGGCGTACGAAGGCCGTTGTCTTCTTGGCTGCCTCGCTGCGCTCGACTTCGGCGAAACCGCCATGCACGCGGCTGTGGAAGACATTGACGTTGCCGAGGAACTGGTAAACAAAGGGCGAAGCGGGGTTGGAGTAGACCTCGTCGGGCGAGCCGATCTGCTCGGTCCTGCCGTGGTTCATGACCACCACGCGGTCGGCCACTTCGAGCGCCTCTTCCTGGTCATGCGTGACGAAGACGCTGGAGATGTGCATTTCGTCGTGCAGGCGGCGCAGCCAGCGCCGCAGTTCCTTGCGCACCTTGGTGTCGAGGGCGCCGAACGGTTCGTCGAGCAGCAGCACCTTCGGTTCGACGGCCAGCGCGCGGGCCAGCGCGATGCGCTGGCGCTGGCCGCCGGACAGTTGCGACGGGTAGCGGTCGGCCAGCCAGTCGAGCTGGACGAGGCCGAGCAGCTCCATGACCCGGCGCTTGATGTCGGCATCGGCTGGGCGTTCCTTGCGCGGCTTGACCCGCAGGCCGAAGGCGACGTTCTCAAACACCGTCATGTGGCGGAACAGCGCGTAATGCTGGAAGACGAAACCGACATTGCGCTCGCGCACATGCAGGTGGGTCGCCTCGGCGCCGGAAAACAGCACGCTGCCCGCGTCCGCCACTTCCATGCCGGCGATGATGCGCAACAGCGTCGTCTTGCCGCAGCCGGACGGGCCGAGCAGGGCGACCAGCTCGCCGGTCGGGATATCGAGATTGATATTGTCGAGCGCGACGAAATTGCCGAAGCGCTTGGAAATGTTGCGGATTTCGATGCTCATCAGGTTTTCTCCGGGGCCAGCACGGTGTCCAGCATTTCGGTTTCTCTTTTCATCCGCCATTCGACGGTTGTCTTGGCGACCAGCGTGACCAGCGCGAGCAGCGCCAGAATGGACGCGGCGGCGAAGGCGCCGATAGCGTTGTATTCGTTGTAGAGGATCTCGACGTGCAGTGGCAGCGTGTTGGTCTCGCCGCGGATGTGGCCGGAAACCACCGACACCGCGCCGAACTCGCCCATCGCCCGGGCGTTCGACAGGATCACGCCGTAGAGCAGGCCCCACTTGATGTTGGGCAGCGTCACCCGCCAGAACATCTGCCAGCCGGAAGCGCCGAGCGACACCGCGGCCTCTTCTTCCTCCTTGCCTTGCGCCTGCATCAGCGGAATCAGTTCGCGGGCGATGAAGGGAAAGGTGATGAACAGCGTGGCGAGGATCATGCCGGGAACGGCAAAAATGATCTTGAACTCATGGGCAGCGAGCCAGCTGCCGAAAAAGCCCTGGGCGCCGAAGAGCAGGATGAAGATGAGGCCGGCGACCACCGGACTGACGGCGAAGGGCAGGTCGATCAGCGTAATCAGCAGGCTCTTGCCTTTGAAGTCGAATTTTGCGATCGCCCAGGCCGCGGCGACGCCGAAGAGGATGTTGAACGGCAGCACGACAAGCGCGATGAGTACGGTCAGCCAGATCGCCGAGCGCGTGTCCGGCTCGCGCAAGGCTTCCAGGTAGAGCGGAATGCCCTGGGCCAGCGCCTCGGCGAACACCGCGAGCAGCGGCAGTCCAAGGAACAGGAAGAGGAAGCCGAGGCCGGTGGCGAGCAGGGCGTAGCGGACCCAGCGCGGCTCCTGGGTGGCGCGGTTCGATTTCATTGCAGGCCCGCCGCTGCCTTGCCGGCGACCGCTTCGAGCGGCTCCCGGCTGCGGTGGCGATTGGCCGACCACCACTGGAGCAGGTTGATCGACAGGAGCAGCACGAAGGAGATCGCCAGCATGACGGTGGCCAGCGCAGTCGCCCCCAGCACGTCGTATTGCTCCAGCTTGGAGATGATCAGCAGGGGCAGGATTTCCGAGACCAGCGGGATATTGCCGGCGATGAAGATCACCGAGCCAAACTCGCCGATGGCGCGGGCGAAGGCCAGCGCGAAGCCGGTCAGCAGGGCCGGAAAGATGGCGGGAAAGACGACCCGGGCAAAGGTTTGCCAGCGCGAGGCGCCGAGCGAGGCCGCGGCTTCCTCGACTTCGGTTTCGATGTCCTCGATCACGGGTTGCAGGGTGCGGACGACGAAGGGCAGGGTGACGAAGGTCAGTGCGACGACGATGCCCCACGGCGTATAGGCGACCTTGAAGCCGAGCGGTTCGATCCAGCGGCCAAGCCAGCCGTTGCCGGCGTACAGCGTGGCCAGCGTGATGCCGGCCACCGCCGTCGGCAGCGCGAAGGGCAGGTCAACCAGGGCATCGATGAAGCGCTTGCCGGGAAAGGAATAGCGGACCAGGATCCAGGCGACGATCAGGCCGAAAAAGGCGTTGATCATCGCGGCCAGCAACGAAGCGCCGAAAGTCACGCGAAAGGCGGCCAGCGAACGCTCGCCGAGCGCGATATCCATGACCTGTCCGAAGCCGAGTTCGGCCGTCTTCAGGATCATGCCGCCGAGCGGCAGCAGGATCAGCAGCGAAAGATAGACCAGCGTGTAGCCCAAGGCCAGGCCGAAGCCGGGCAATACGCGGTGGGGTTTTGCGGACATGGATGGGGTTTTTCCGTGACGACCGATCAATAAAAAGCGCGATTCCGGGAGCCGGAATCGCGCATTATCGTCGTTTTCGCGCCGCGCAGGAAATGGCGGCAATGAACAGGACGGCGGCAGGTCGCCTTATTTGCTTACATAAACCTGATCGAAAGTGCCGCCATCCTTGAAGTGGGTGGCAAAGGCCTTGGCCGGGCTGCCGAAGACTTCATCGAGCGAAATGGTCTTCACCGGCGGGAAGGCCTGGGCGAATTTCTTCAGGACTTCCGGATCACGGGGCCGCAGATAGTTCTGGGCGGCAATTTCCTGACCGTCCTTTGACCACAGGTGCTCGAGGTAGGCCTGCGCCTGCTTGCGCGTTCCCTTCTTGTTGACCACCGTCTCGACGACTGCCACCGGGAAGTCGCTCTGCAGGGTCAGGCTGGGATAGACCACCTCGAAGTCGCCGCGCCCGAATTCCTTGGCGATCAGTTCGGCCTCGGATTCAAAGGTGATCAGCACGTCGCCGATCTTGCGCTGGATGAAGGTGGTCGTCGCATCGCGCCCGCCGCTGGCGAAAAGCGGCACATTCTTCAGGAACTTGCCGACGAATTCCTGCGCCGTCTTGTCGCTGCCGCCCGGTTGCTTCGTGGCCCACGCCCAGGCCGAGAGGTAAGTCACGCGGGCATTGCCCGAGGTCTTCGGGTTGGGGATGATGATCTGGTTGCCTTGAGCTGTCAGGTCGGACCAGTCCTTGATTCCCTTGGGGTTGCCCTTGCGGACGATGAACACGGTCACCGAGGTGAAAGGCGTAGCGCCGTTGGCGAATTTCTTGGTCCAGTCCTTGGCCACCAGCCCCTTGTCGGCCAGGAATTCGATGTCGTTGGCCTGGTTCATGGTCACCACGTCGGCCTCCAGGCCATCGGCGACGGCACGAACCTGCTTGCTCGAGCCGCCATGCGACTGTTTCAGTTCAACGGTTTCGCCGGTCTTGGCTTTCCAGTATTTCTGGAACAGCGGGTTGTAATCCTTGTAGAAGTCGCGGGAAACGTCGTAGGAAACATTGAGCAGCGTGGCATCGGCCAGCGCGGACCCGGCAAACAGGCTCAGCAAAAGGGCAGACAGGCTTCTGGAGATTGAATTCATGGGGCACCCCGATAAAGTGAAGAGCCCAATCTAGCGGATTGTTTTATAACCGCAAAGACAAAAAGAGAATTTGGTTATTCCAAAGAATGAATCCGCCATCCTTAAAATTGACAAGCTTTGTCGGATTTAATAAATTTACCCCTTCCCAAGGGGGAGTAGCTCCAAACCGGCCTGTCGTCATCACGAAGCGCAAGCTTCCGGCACCCGGGCAGCAGAACAGCGCTGTGAGCAAGACCTTTGCCGCAACGGCGAGGCTCCTTTGGCATTCCACGGCTCTCGTCCATTACGGCGCGGGCCGTTTGCTTTTTGGAATGCACGAAAGGAACGCTTCATGGAAACCATTGGAAATCCAGGCTTGTGGGCTGGTTTCGCGAGTATCGTCATCGTCATGCTGGCCATCGACCTCTTCGTCGTTGGCGGCGGCAAGGCGCACCGGGTCAGTTTCAGGGAGGCGGCCACCTGGTCGGTGGTCTGGATCGCCGTCACGCTGGCCTTTGCCGGCGGGCTGTGGTGGCACCTCGACGGCAGCATGGGGCGCGAGATCGCCAATACCCGGGCGCTGGAATTCATCACCGGTTACCTGATCGAAAAGGCACTCGCCGTCGATAACGTCTTCATCTGGCTGATGCTGTTCGGCTACTTTGCCGTCCCGCCCGAGCTGCAGAAACGCGTACTGCTCTACGGCGTGCTTGGCGCCATCGTCATGCGCACCGTGATGATCTTCGCCGGTGCCTGGTTGATCACCCAGTTCCACTGGATTCTCTACATCTTCGGCGCCTTCCTGCTGGTCACGGGCGTCAAGATGTACTGGTTCGCCGACGAGAAGCCGGATCTCGAAAAAAATCCGCTGCTCAAATGGCTGCGCGGCCACCTGAAGATCACCACGGAATTCCACGGCCAGCAGTTCTTTGCCTGGAAAAACGGCGTGCGTTACGCGACGCCGCTCTTCCTGGCCCTGGTATTGGTCGAGGTGTCCGACCTGATCTTTGCCGTCGACTCGATCCCGGCCATCTTTGCGATCACCACCGACCCGTTCATCGTGCTGACCTCGAACATCTTCGCCATCCTCGGCCTGCGCGCCATGTACTTCCTGCTCTCCGGCGTTGCCGACCGCTTCTCGCTGCTCAAGTACGGGCTCGCCATCGTCCTGATGTTCATCGGCGTCAAGATGCTGCTGATCGATGTCTACACGATCCCGGTCGGCTTCTCGCTGGCGGTGGTGGCCACCATCATCGGCGCTTCGGTGTGGGCTTCGCTGCGCAAGGAGGCGCGCGAACGCAACCGCTGATCAGTAATTGTCGAGGCGGCTGTAGTCGAGCACGGCCGCCTCGCCGGGGGCCGTGCGCCGCCATTCGGCATGCAGCGCATCGCTCAGGGCCCAGAAGCGCGGGTCGGTACGGCGCACGCCGAAGCGTTCGGTCAGACGCACGAGATCCTTTTCGTCCGCCAGGTGCGCCACGGCGTTCACGAATTCCGGCAGCTTTTCGGGGTTGACCGCGAAGAATGCATTGGGGTAGGCGCCAACCACGCCATCCAGTGCCAGCAACGTATCTTCCTGTGGCCGGCGCCGTTTCTCCTCGTCGAACATCCCCGCGACGTTGCTATGTGCACTGTTGCGGAGCAGCGAAACGATCTTCAACTGGTTGCCGGGTTGGCGCAGCAGAAGCAGGCTTTGTTCGGGCATCACAGATGCCGGAATGCCGCGGATCTGCGATAGCCGCTGAATCTGTGCAAGTTCGCTGGTGCCTAGGATTTCGCCCGCCTTCCAGTCGAGCACCGGGGCGCGGACCGGCGCCATGCGCCGGGCGACAGCCTGGTAGAGTTCACCCAGCGGGTCACTGGTCATGTACTGCATGCCACTTTCGCGGGGGAAGTAGGCGGTAGCGTCGGTAAGGTAGCGGTCATGCTGGTCGGTACGGCCGCGATACCAATAATCGAGCACCGCCTGGCGATCCTTGAGCGGCAACAGGGTAAGGAAGTTGAGTTCGCCTTCCATGCGCAGGAAATCCATGTAGAGCCGGGTCGCCAGCTGCAATCCGAGGTTGCCGTAGACGTCGTAGCCGGCGAGCAACAGGTAGTGCATACGTTCGAGCAACGGGTAGCTGAGGATCAGCATTGTCTGCGGGCGTTCGCCGACAAAACCGCGGGTCACCGACGCGTTGTCGAAATGGCGGAATACGGTCAGTGCGGCATTCGGGTTGGTCCCGTCGCCGTCCCACAGCTGGTTGATATTCGGCAGGTTGTCGTCGCTCAGCGTGCTCAGCACGGTGCTTTTTTCCTTCAGGTAACGATGTTCCAGCCGGCCATAGTCACGCCAGGCGAGCAGGCCGACCGTGCTCCGGTGCTCGGCCGGAAGTTGCAGATTGAGGCTGTTCGTCTCCAGCAACTCGGCGATTTTTCTGGATTCCCCGCCGTTGGGTGCCAGAAAAGCGACCCAGAACAGATCGTTGATTACATTCAGCGCCACCTGGCCGCGGCACACCGGCCCCTTCATGAAGCCCATCATGATGAATTGGGCGTCATCGAGCATGAAGCGATAGCGCGCGTCGACCGGCAGGGCGCGGAAGGTGATGAACGGGTTGGACGCCGATTCCGGCGCATAGCCGGGCAGGGCATCGACCTCGTAGGATGCCTTGAAGAACCAGCCGTGTACGCGCTTCTTGCGGGCGCCGTCGAGCTGCAGGGGCATGAAGGTCTTGGCCACCTGTGTCGCTTCGCTGTAGCGCAGGCGGTAATAGACACGCGCCACGCCGGGGTCGTCGTAGGGGCGCCGGGTCGCGACGACGTTGACCGGCTGGCCGGGCGGCGTCCGGCTGCGGACGAGCTGAAAGTAGCGTCCCGGCGCCTCGGCAAAATGCAGGTGGCCAACGTACCAGTGCTCGTAAACGTAACGCGCCACGAGTTGCTCGCGCCGGCTGTCGCCGTTCAGGAGGGTTTCCCAGTCGGCAACCTGCGCCAGCACGGTGGCCGGCAATGGCGGTGGTGGTGTGTAGGGTGCGCCCGCTTCGACCCAGCGTGCCAGGGTCTGATGCTCGCCCGTGGCCAGCGCCGGCAGCCCGAAAGGCATGCCGCGTTGCGGGTGGCTGCGGGCGTAATCGTCGAAATCTTCAGCGCGCGGGCAGGTCTGCTTGCGATCCAGCGCGAAATCGAGGTCCTGGCTGGTGAGTGGCCCGCTATCCGGCCCCGGATGTGCCTGTTTCATCGCCAGCATGCGATAAAGGACGCCACCCTCCCGGTTGGCTTCCGGCGATTGCACCCGTTCGTTGAGTACCGGAAAAAAGCCCTTTTGTCGCCATCCGGCGTTGGTCAGGGCATCGAAGCCGAGCCGGGTCGGGGCGTCGGCGATCAGGCGCACGCTCGAGTAGACGAGGGTTGGGTTGGCGCCGCGGGTCAATCCGGCATGGCTGGTCAGATTCAACTGGCAAGGCGCGTCGTAGCAGGCATGACAGGAGACGCAGCGCTGGTCGAGCAGCGGACGCACTTCCTTCCAGTAGTCCGGCGCGGCAGCTGGCGCGGCGGGCGCGTGATCGAAGCGCGCCGGGTCGGGCTGGCCGTAACGATCGTCGAGTTGCAGGGTGCCGACCACAGTGGCGCAACCGGCGACGAAGGCGAGAATGAGCGGCGGCAGAAAGCGCATGGCAGGGTTTAGCTTGGAAGTGGCGTGAGTATAGCTCTGGCGGCTTGGTGCCGGGCCGCGCGGGACGGTGGGCAAACCTGATAATATTTGCCCCTTCGCTGCATTGCACCAAAGGCTTTTTCCGATGTCCCTGCCCGCTGCCGACCGCATGACCCCGCAAGAGCGCCGTGCCGGCGTTTCCCTGGCGTCCATCTTCGCCCTGCGCATGCTCGGATTGTTCCTGATCCTGCCGGTGTTCGCGGTGTACGCCAAGACGCTCCCCGGCGGTGACAACCTGGCGCTGGTCGGTTTTGCGCTCGGCGCTTACGGCCTGACGCAGGCGGTTTTCCAGATTCCCTTCGGCATCGCCTCCGATCTCTGGGGGCGCAAGCTGGTCATCGTCATCGGCCTGCTGATCTTCGCGCTGGGTAGTTTCGTCGCCGCCTGGGCGCCCGACATGCAATGGATTATCGTGGGCCGCATATTGCAGGGGATGGGGGCGATTTCGGCGGCGGTCACCGCGCTCGCTGCCGATCTGACGCGTGAGGAACACCGCACCAAGGTGATGGCGATGATCGGTTCGTCGATCGGCCTCGTCTTTGCCCTGTCGCTGGTCGGCGCGCCGCTGCTTTACGGCTGGATCGGCATGCACGGCCTGTTCATCATGACCGGCGTTCTGGCGCTTGGTGCGATCGGGCTGCTGCTGAAGGCGGTGCCGCCGGCGCCGGCGCCGCACGGACATGAAAAGCTGCCGTTGCGCCGGGTGGTTTTCGACGCCGACCTGATGCGCCTGAACCTGGGTATCTTCGTATTGCACATGGTTCAGATGGCCATGTTCGTCGTCCTGCCGCACGCGCTGGTCGATCATGGCGGGCTGGAAGTTGCCGCGCACTGGAAGGTCTATCTGCCGGCGGTCCTGGTTTCGTTTGCCATCATGGTGCCGGCGATCATCGCCGCCGAACGCAAGGACAAGATGCGGCCGATCTTCCGCGCCGCCATCGCACTGCTCGTTGTCGTCCAGCTCGGCCTGCTCTTCTTCGGCCAGAGCCTGTGGACACTGGCCCTCTGGCTGCTGCTCTTCTTCGTCGCCTTCAATATTCTCGAAGCGACGCTGCCCTCGCTGGTCTCGCGCACCGCCCCGCCGGCGGCCAAGGGTGCAGCACTGGGCGTGTACAACACGACGCAGGCGATCGGACTGTTCATCGGCGGCGCCGGTGGAGGATATATTGCGCAGCATTTCGGCGATAATGCGATTTTTGCTGCCTGTGCGGGGCTGATGTTGCTCTGGCTGGCGGTGGCGAACTCGATGAATTTTCCGCAGCGGCGCGTGCTTGCCGCGACGGCTCAAACTGTTTAGGAGGGGTGAGGCATGGCATCGGTTAACAAGGCAATCATCGTCGGCAATCTGGGCAAGGACCCTGAGGTTCGCTACACCGCGAGCGGCGAGGCAATGTGCAATATCACGGTGGCGACCAGTGAAAACTGGAAGGACAAGGCCACCGGCGAGAAAAAGGAACTGACCGAGTGGCATCGCATTTCATTTTTCGGCAAGCTGGCTGAAATCGCCGGCCAATACCTGAAAAAAGGTTCGCAGGTCTATGTCGAGGGCAGCATCCGTACCCGCAAATGGACGGACAAGGAAGGTCAGGAGCGCTACACCACCGAAATCCGCGGTGACGAGATGAAGATGCTTGGTTCCCGCCAGGGTATGGGCGCGCCGGCTTCGTCAGGTGGCGGCTTCGACGGCGAGCCGGCCGATTACGCGCCGGCGCCTGCCAAGAACAAGCCGAAGCCGGCGTTTGATGATCTCGGCGACGATATTCCGTTCTGAGGTTGTCAATCCAGGCCGCGCGGAGCGGCCCGGACAATTGCCGGAGCGCCACTGAGGCCGCCGGCGATTCAGGGGGTTCAATGAGCAGCAGCGATTTGCGCGCCGGGGAGGTGACCGGCAAGCGCCTGGCCGTGATGGCCCTGGCGGCGCTCGGTGTCGTTTATGGCGACATCGGTACCAGCCCCCTGTATGCGGTGAAGGAGGTCTTCGCCGGCAATCATCCGATTCCGGTTAGCGAAGCCAACGTGTTCGGCGCCCTGTCACTGTTTTTTTGGGCCCTGATCATCGTCGTATCGGTCAAGTATGTGACCTTCATCATGCGTGCCGACAACCGGGGCGAGGGTGGCATCATGGCCCTGATTGCGCTGGCGTTGCACGATGTTCAGGGCAAGCCGTGGCAGGCGAAGGCGGTCATGGTTGTCGGCGTCCTCGGCGCCGCCATGTTTTATGGCGACGGGATGGTGACTCCGGCAATCTCGGTACTCTCCGCGGTCGAAGGGCTGGAAGTAGCGACGCCGGCCCTCAAGCCGTTCGTGATTCCGACCACGCTGCTCGTGCTGTTTCTGCTGTTTTACGTCCAGCGGCATGGCACCGCGCTCGTTGGCAGCTTTTTCGGGCCGGTTATGCTGATCTGGTTTTCCACCCTGGCCCTGCTCGGACTAGGCAGCATCATTGATCACCCCGCCATTCTTACGGCGCTCAATCCGCTCTACGGCATCGCCTTCCTGCTCGACAACAAGGCCATGGCGCTGGTCGCCATGGGCAATGTGGTGCTGGCGGTGACCGGGGCCGAGGCTCTGTATGCCGACATGGGCCACTTCGGACGCAAGCCGATCTCCCGTGCGTGGTTTGCCTTCGTGCTACCGGCCCTGGTGCTCAATTATTTCGGTCAGGGCGCGCTGATTCTCGCTGACCCGAATGCAGCCCAGAATCCGTTCTTCCTGTCGGCGCCCGATTGGGCCTTGTACCCGCTGGTCGGGCTGGCCACGCTGGCGACGGTGATCGCTTCGCAGGCGGTGATTTCCGGCGCCTTTTCGGTGACCCGCCAGGCCATGCAACTCGGCTTCGTGCCGCGCATGGAGGTGCAGCACACATCCGACAAGGAGCAGGGGCAGATCTACCTGCCGGCAGTGAACTGGGGGCTGATGCTGGCGGTGATGATCCTCGTTCTCGGCTTCCGCTCGTCGAACAATCTGGCCGCGGCGTACGGCATCGCGGTGACCGGCGACATGGTGATTACTTCCATCCTCGCCACCGTTGTCGTGGCACGCACTTGGAAATGGGGCTGGGTCAGGGCAGTGGCCTTGTTCAGCTGCTTCCTGGCGGTCGAATTGGTGTTCCTCGCCGCGAACATCCTGAAAATTCCCGACGGCGGCTGGTTCCCTCTGGTCGCCGGGGTCGGTGTCTTCGTCCTGATGACGACCTGGAAACGCGGTCGCCAGTTGCTTGCCGATCGTCTGCAGGGCGAGCGTCTCGAACTGTCTCTGTTCCTTGAATCGCTTGCCGCGTCGATGCCGACCCGGGTGGCGGGCACCTCGGTCTTCCTCAATGCCGATCCGAAAGGCGTGCCGCATGCCCTGCTGCACAACCTGATGCACAACAAGGTGGTGCACGAGCGCGTGGTGCTGCTCTCCGTGCAGTTCTACGACGTTCCCTACGTGCCCGAGATCGACCGGGTCGAGGTCAGGGATCTGGGCGAAAATTTCTGGAGCGTGCTGGTTCAGTACGGCTTCAAGGACGAGCCGGATATCCCGCTGGCGCTGTCGAAGTGCGCGGAAGCCGGCACGGAATTCCTTCCCCTTGACACTTCCTATTTCATCGGCCGCGAGACACTGATTCCGCGGCTCGGCTCGGATATGGCTTTCTGGCGCGAAAAGCTGTTTGTTGCGATGTTCCGTAATGCCGGATCGGCAACCGCCTTTTTCAAGATACCCAGCAACCGGGTGGTCGAACTGGGAACCCAGGTTGTTCTGTAGGCGCCGGCTATTGCTGGCGGTGGCAGTTGCGGCCGGAGTTCTTGGCCGCGTAGAGCGCGTTGTCGGCCCGCTGGATCGCCGTGTCGCTGGTGTCGCCCCACTGGATTTCGGTGCTGCCGATGCTTGCCGTGAAGGGCAGCAAGGTGCCATCGGCCAGGGTGGCCGGTGATTTGCGCAGGCGGTGCAGCAGGCGCTCGATGACCGGTGCCGCCATGGTCGCGTTGGTTTCGATCAGCACGACGGCGAATTCCTCCCCGCCGATACGCGCGATGATGTCCACATTGCGCACGCTCGACTGGAGAAGATGGGCCAGATGGACCAGTACCGCGTCGCCGGCGGGATGGCCATAATGGTCGTTGATCGCCTTGAAATGGTCGATGTCGAGAATGAGCAGGGTCGGCGACGGGCCGTGGCGCTGGCTGCGCACCAGTTCCTGCGCGAAGCGCTCCATGAAGGCGCGACGGTTCACCAGGCCGGTAAGCGCATCGGTGCCGGCCAGCACCCGCAACTCGTCCTCGAGGGCACCGCGCCGCGCGATCTCGTCCTTGAGGCGGGCGCTTTCCGCCTGGATCGCTGCCTTTTGCGCGGCGATTCGTGCCTGGTAGCGTCCGGCGACGATTTCCGACCAGTACAGGCCGCCGGTAATCAGCAGGGTGGTGATCGCGAAGCGGATGACAAAAGCTGCCGAATAGGCACTGGTGCCGAGCGACGAGCCGCCCAGGGTCATGATGCCGATGGCGCCGGCGATGCCCAGCATCGTCCAGGCCAGGCCTTCCCGGGCCGGCAGCATCATGATCGCCACGACGGGAAAGCTGAAGAACCACAGTGCACGGCTGTGCTCTTCGCCCGAGTAGGCGATCACGTACATGAACAGCACGCCGATCGTGACCACCGAAGGGCGGACGATGGAGGTACGGTTGTAGCCCCGGTAGAGCGCCAGAAAGCCACTGGCGATGATCAGCAGGCTGGTGACGATCAGGATGAGCAGCGACCAGTCGGCGGCACGCAGGGCACCGATGCCGAATATCGTCAGTGCCGGGATGCCGATGAAGAAGAGCACCTTGGAGCGCTGGAAGACCTGCGCCTGGCGTTCATGCGAGATTTCGTCGTCGGTCAGCATCCGGGAGTTTTTCTGTTCTCGATTCCTACAGGCGGCGGATTTTTTCCAGCAGCGCTGTCGTCGATTTCTGGTGGATGAAGGGGATGGAATGAACTGTCCCGCCCCAGCCGTGAACTTCGCTGGCGCCGACGATTTTTTCCACGGGCCAGTCGCCGCCCTTGACCAGGATATCCGGCCGGCACTCAAGGATGCGCTGCAACGGGGTATCCTCGTCGAACCAGGTGACCAGCGCCACGCAGTCGAGCGCGGCCATTACCGCCAGGCGATCGGCCAGCACATTGACCGGACGGTCGTCGCCCTTGCCCTGGCGCCTGACCGAGGAATCGCTGTTGAGTGCCACCACCATGCTGGCGCCGAGCGCAGCAGCCTGGGCGAGATAGGTGACGTGGCCACGGTGCAGGATATCGAAGCAGCCATTGGTAAACACCAGCGGGCGGGCCAAATGGCCCGCGCGTGCAGCCAACTGCTCGGGCGGACAGATTTTCGCTTCGAATCCGGGTGCAGCGTAGGACATGACGAATATCTAATAGACACGACGCACTATTTTAGAGCGCGTTGATGCTTTCACGCAGGTCTTTTTGCCGGCCGGGAAATAACCACTTGATTGTCATGGTGAAAATGCGACAACCATGCCCGCGGTATCACCACTGGCGGATCGCGGGATGCGGCAGCACGAAATTTATTGTGCCTGATTTCCGGTCAACCGCAGCAGCGACTGGGGCTCGGCCGCAAGCTGCCCGAATTGCCCCAATTGCCGCGAAACACCCGTATTCAGGGATGCGCGGTGCGCCAGGCGGTCAGCGCGCCGACGGCATCGTCAAGGGCGGTCAGCAATTCGACGCCGTCGATGGGGGTGATACGCGCCACGCCACCGCCGCCGACCCAGAGGCCGACAGCGGGTGGCAACACCTGACGCAACTGTTGCAGCAAGCCGGGAATCTGCCGCTGCGGGAAGGCGATCGAGAACGAGAGGGCGACGACGTCGGCGCGATGCGCGGCGGCGGCGCGGGCGATTTCGAGCAGCGGCATCTGCGTCCCGAGCGGGATGCATTCGGCGCCTTCCAGCGCGAAAAGTGCTTCGACCATCAGCAGGCCGAGCACGTGCTGTTCGTCCGGCACGCTGGTCAGCATGATGCGCGGCGCGCGCGGGCCGCCGGGCAGGGCGCCGATCGCCTGGCGCAGCAGGCGCTTGGTCAGTTCGGTGAACAGGTGTTCCTCGAAGACCTCGAAGCTGCCGTCTTCCCAGTACTGGCCGACTTGCCAGGTGAGTGGCGCCACCGTGTCCTGGACAAAGCGCTGCAGCCCCTGGCGGGCCAGGCGCTGTTGCATGGCCTGCTGGTAGCCGGCGGCATCGTGCCGCTTGATCAGGGCGAGCAGTTCGGCCAGTTGATCAGCGCCCGGGAGTGCCGCGGCCGGCTCGGGTTTTGAACGGCGCGGCGCCAGCGTGGTCAGTTCCTCCGGTGGCGTGGCGAGCAGCTTGCCGGGCCGGTGGCCGGCATCCATCAGGCGTTTGATCAGGCGCAGGCGCTCGACCTGGTCGGCCGGGTAGCTGCGTTCGCCATTGACGTCGCGCTGCGGTTCGGGAAATCCGTAGCGGCGCTCCCACATGCGCAGGACATCTTTGGAGAGCCCGGTGTCGCGTTCGACAGCAGCAATGTTGAAACAAGGCGTATTCATTATTGTCCTGAACAATGGTTAGACAAAACGTTGACAACTGCCAATTTGATCGTTATCTTACGAACAAACGTCCTGTTTGTCTAGGACAAATTTCAAGGAGTTGAACATGATCTGCAACCTGAAACGCTGGATCGCCGTCGCCGGGCTGTGCTCGGCGGGCATCATGCCGGCCGCCGCTGGCGGCACCTGCCCGGCGCTGCTCGACCATAGCTTTCCCGGCTTGCAGGACGGCAAGCCGCAATCGCTCTGCCAATACCGGGGCAAGGTGATCCTGGTGGTCAATACGGCGAGTTACTGCGGGTTCACTTCGCAATACGACGGGCTGGAAAAGCTCTATGCCCGGCTGCGGGACAGAGGGCTGGTCGTCATCGGCTTTCCGTCCAACGATTTTGGCGAGCAGGAGCCGGGCAGCGACAAGGAAATTGCCGAATTCTGCCGCCTGACCTACGGCGTCGAGTTCCCGATGCTGGGCAAGACGGTGGTCAAGGGCAAGGACGCCAACCCGTTTTATCTGAGGCTGGCCGAAATCACCGACAGCCGCCCCAAGTGGAATTTCCACAAGTACCTGATCAACCGGGACGCCACGCAGGTGGTGGCGTTCAGCAGCTTCACCAAGCCCGACGACAAGGATCTTCTGAAGAAGATCGACGAATTCCTCAAGCAGCCCCCAACCCCCGAAGGAGCCACGCGATGAACGCACCCGAACACTTTTTCCTGCCCGATGTGCAGTCCACCGCAGATACCCGCCGCCTGGCCATCCAGAAGGTCGGCGTCAAGGGCCTGCGCTACCCGCTGCAGCTGGTGAGCGCCGATGGTGAACTGGTCAGCACCGTGGCCAACCTGACGATGACGGTGGGCCTGCCGCCCGATGTCAAGGGCACCCACATGTCGCGCTTTGTCGAGCTGCTCGAAGGGCGCCGTGAGGCGCTGACCCAGGATGGTCTTTTCCGCATGCTGGAAGAAATGCTGTTGCGCCTCGATGCCACGAGCGGCCGCATCGAACTGGCGTTTCCCTACTTCATCCGCAAGACGGCGCCGGTGTCGGGTGTCGACAGCCTGCTCGACTACGATGCGGCGCTGATCATCGACCAGCCGGAAGGCCAGGTCGCCAGCCTGACCCTGCGCGTGGTCGCGCCGGTGACCAGCCTGTGCCCGTGCTCGAAGAAGATTTCCGAATACGGCGCCCACAACCAGCGCTCGCACATCACGCTCGAAGCGCAGCTGCGCGCGTCGATGAGCATCGAGGAACTCGTGCGCCTGGCCGAGGAAGAAGCGTCGTGCGAGGTCTTACGGCCTGCTGAAGCGGCCGGACGAAAAGTGGGTGACCGAGCGTGCCTACGACAACCCGAAGTTCGTCGAGGACCTGGTGCGCGACATCGCCCTGCGCCTGATGAACGAGCCGCGCATCGCGAATGGAAGGTGGCTTCCGAGAACTTCGAGTCGATCCACAACCATTCGGCCTATGCCGAGCTATACGGCTGCAACGAGTAAGGGGCAGGGCATGGAAAGAAAGCAACGCATCGCCGTCGTCGGCGCCGGCATTTCGGGGCTGGCCTCGGCCTGGCTGCTGAGCCGGCAGCACGAGGTGACGCTGTACGAGGCCGGCGCCTGTCTTGGCGGCCACACCAACACCGTCGACGTGACGCTCGAAGGCAGGACGCACCCGGTCGATACCGGCTTCCTGGTCTTCAACGAGAAGACCTATCCGAACCTGATCGCCATGTTCGCGCTGCTCGGGGTGGACAGTGTCGAGACTGAAATGTCCTTTGCCGTCAGCCTGGAAGACCCTGATCTCGAATGGGCCGGCAGCAACCTGGCGACGGTATTCGGGCAGAAGCGCAACCTGGTGCGTCGCCAGTTCTGGGCGATGCTTTCGGACATCCTGCGCTTCAACCGCGAGAGCATGGCCTGGCTGGCGACGCACCCGGACAACCGGCGCAGCCTGCGCGATTTCCTGAGCGCCGGGCGCTACTCGGCGCCGTTCGCCGACTGGTACCTGCTGCCGATGGCGGCCGCCATCTGGTCGTGCCCGACCGGCCAGATGCTCGACATGCCGCTCGCCACCTTCATTCGCTTCTGCCGCGAACCACGGCCTGTTGCAGGTGTTCGACCGCCCGCTGTGGCGCACCGTGAAGGGTGGCGGGCGCGACTATGTGCACAAGATCGCCGCCCGGCTCGACGACATCCGCCTGGCCTGCCCGGTGCAGCGCCGTGACCCGCGAGGCGGCCGGTCTGCGCGTCACGCATGCCGGCGGCAGCGAGCATTTCGACCAGGTGGTGCTGGCCTGCCACAGCGACCAGGCGCTCGCCATCCTCGGTGTCGCGGCCAGCGATGCCCAGCGCGCGGTGCTTTCCGCCATCCGCTACCAGCCCAACCGCGCCGTGCTGCACACCGATCGCGCGCTGTTGCCGCGCGACGAAAAACTGTGGTCGGCGTGGAACTACTTTGCCGGCGCCGGCGCGCCCGGCACGCAGCCGGTCGGTGTCTCCTACCTGATCAACCAGCTGCAGCCGCTGCCGTTCAAGACGCCGGTGGTGGTTACGCTGAACCCGGCGCGTGCGCCCGACCCGGCCAGGGTGATTGCCGAATTCGACTACGCGCACCCGATTTTCGACGGACCGGCCATCGCCGCCCAGCAAAAGCTGGCAGAGGTTCAGGGTGAAAACGGCATCTGGCTGGCCGGCGCCTGGGGCGGCTATGGCTTCCACGAAGATGGCCTGAAGTCGGCGCTGCGCGTCGTCAATGGCCTGGGCGTCACCGCCCCCTGGCAGGGCGGGGCGGTCAGCCCGGTGCGCGCGCTGGAAACTGCCTGAGCCGGCGATGCGCAGCCCGCGACTTTTCCTCGGCCAGGTGATGCACCGGCGTCTGCGCCCGGCGGTCCATGCCTTCGTCTATCCGGTGTTCTACATCCAGTTGCCGGTGCGCGACCTGAGCGCCGGAAATTGCCGCATTTTCTCGGTCGACCGCAGCAACCTGCTCAGTTTCCGCAGCTGCGACCATGGCCCCCGCGATGGCAGCCCGCTGCTGCCGTGGATCCAGGCGCAGCTGCGCGCAGCGCGGCCTGCCCGACGACGGCGAGATCACGCTGCAGTGCTTCCCGCGGGTGTTCGGCTACGTCTTCAACCCGGTCAGCTTCTGGTTCTGCCACGACCGGGCCGGTGCGCTGATCGCCGTGCTGGCCGAGGTCAACAACACCTTTGGCGGCTGTCACAGCTACCTGCTGCACAACCCCGACCGGCGCCCCCCTGGTCGACGGTCAGGAACTGCGGGCGGACAAGGGCTTCCATGTCTCGCCGTTCAACGAGATCGCCGGCGGCTACCGATTCCGCTTCCATCTCGGGCGTGGCGTGCGAGATCGCCCGCATCGACTATGACGACGCCGAAGGCGAGCTGTTGCTGACGGCGATTTCCGGCAAGGCGCAGGCGCTGGTCGGCCGGCGCACTGCTCGCCGCCTTCGCCCGCATGCCATTCCTCACCGCCGGCGTGATGATCCGCATCCACTGGCAGGCGCTCAGGCTGTGGCTGAAAGGCGTGCCCTTCATTGGCGCGCATGCCCCCCAACCTCAACGGGAACCGACAAAATGAACAATACGATGACGCTGAGCGGCGCCGACAATCCGGCGCGCTGACACCGCGCCTGGTATTCGAGCTGCTCGAGAACCTGCAGGGCGGCATGCTGGACATCCGCCTGCCCGGCGGCGCCAGCCGCCTGTTCGGCGAAGGCGAGCATGGCGTCACGCTGCACGTGCACGACGAGGCCATGTTCAGCCAGGTGCTGGCGCGCGGCGACATCGGCCTGGCCGAGGCCTACCTCGACGGGCACTGGGATTCTCCGGACATCAGCGGTCTGCTCACTTTGCTCGCCCGGAACCGGGCGGCGCTGAAGGAAGCGGTCTATGGCTCGTGGCGCAACCTGCTGGCGGCACGTCTGCGCCACTGGCTGAACGGCAACAGCCGGGCCGGCAGCAAGCGCAACATCATGGCCCATTACGATCTGGGCAACGACTTCTACAAGCTGTGGCTGGACCCCTCGATGAGCTATTCGAGTGCGCTCTACCGGGCGGTCGATGCCGGCGACCTGGAAAGCGCCCAGCGTGCCAAATACCGGCGCATCCTGCGCCGCCTGCATGCCGAGCCCGGCCAGCACGTGCTGGAAATCGGCTGCGGCTGGGGCGGCTTTGCCGAGATGGCGGTGCATGAGGGCCTGCAGGTCACCGGCCTGACCCTGTCGCCGGCCCAGCTTGCCTGGGCGCAACAACGCGTGCCGGTGGCCGACCTGCGCCTGCAGGATTACCGCGACACGGCCGAGCAGTTCGACCACGTCGTCTCGATCGAAATGTTCGAGGCCGTTGGCGAGCGCTGGTGGCCGACCTACTTCAGGACCATGGCGCGGGCGCTCAAGCCGGGCGGGCGGGCGGTGGTGCAGAGCATCACCATTCGCGACGACCTTTTCGCCGACTACCGCAAAGGCACCGACTTCATCCAGCAATACGTCTTCCCCGGCGGCATGCTGCCCTCGCGCACCGCCTTCCGCGCCGCGGCGGCCCGCCAGGGCCTGACCGTGCACGCCGAGTATGCCTTCGGCCACGACTATGCGCGCACGCTGGCCGAATGGCGCCATGCCTTCGAGGCCAACTGGCCGCAGATCGCCGC
The DNA here is from genome assembly GCA_963815365.1 of uncultured beta proteobacterium. Classification (GTDB taxonomy): domain Bacteria; phylum Pseudomonadota; class Gammaproteobacteria; order Burkholderiales; family Rhodocyclaceae; genus Azonexus. The sequence goes on along the minus strand of CAWFGN010000006.1, from coordinate 286,377 downwards.
CCTCGGCTTCGACGAGCAATTCCGCCGCCTGTGGCGCCTGTACCTCTGCTACTGCGAGGCCGGCTTCCGCGCCGGCAACATCGATGTCGTCCAGTTCGAACTCGCGCATCGCTAGGCGCCACTTTTGTCTGGCGCTGGCCGCCTGGCCGCTTGCCGGGCTGGCCGGCAGCGGCCCGGAAAGCCCGGTGGCCGGCTGGCAGCGCTGGGGCAGCGGCGAATTCCGCCGCTTCGGTTTCCTGATCTACCAGGCCACCCTGTGGGCGGCCGGCGCCGACCCGCAGCAACCCCCGCTGGCCTTGAAACTGACCTATCAGCGCAGCATCGCCGGCCAGGACATCGCCGCGGCCAGCGTCAAAGAAATCCGCAATCTGGACATCGCGGATGCAGCGCAACTGAAGCGCTGGGGCGAGCAGATGGCCGGACTCTTCCCCGACGTGCGCGCCGGCGACCACCTGCTTGGCGTGCATCTCGCCGGGAGTGCCCGTTTCTTCCACAACGACCGGCCGCTCGGCCAGGTCGATGACCCGGCGTTCGCCCGCGCCTTCTTCGCCATCTGGCTCGACCCGCGCACCAGCGCCCCCGACCTGCGCGCTGCCCTGCTCAAGGGACCGGCCACCTGAGATGACCCGCGCCAACATTCTGGCCTACGGCCTGCTCGGGCTGCCGCTGGCGTTTGCCGCGCTGCCGATCTACGTCCATGTGCCGCGTTTCTATGCCGAGGTGGCGGGCCTGCCGCTGGCGCTGCTCGGCATGATTCTGCTCGGCGCCCGTCTGCTCGACGCCGGCGTCGACCCCTGGCTGGGCTGGCTGGCCGACCGCGTGTCGCGCCCGGTCATGGTGGCGCTGGCGCTGCTGCCCTTCGCCATCGGCTTCGTCGCGCTGCTCAATCCGCCTGCGGCAAACGTCGAACTCTGGCTGCTCGGGTCGCTGGCCCTGACCTACCTTGGCTTCTCGGCCGCCACCGTCGCCTACCAGGCGTGGGGCGCCGACATCGGCAGCGATTCCACCCTGAAAACGCGGTTGACCGCAGCCAGGGAAGGCTTCGGTCTGGTCGGCGTGGTCCTTGCCGCGGCGCTGCCGGCCCTGCTCGCGCCCGGCCTGAGCGACGGCATTGCACGCCTGAGCTGGATCCTGCCGCCCCTGCTGCTGATCGCGGCAGCCACCACCTTCAGCCGGGTCGGCGCCGGCGCGCGCCTGCCGGCCGCCAGCCAGCCATTGTGGTCCAGCCTGCGCCGCGTCTTTGCCGACCCGGCGTTCCGTCGCCTGCTGCTGGTCTTCGTCGCCAACGGCATTGCCGCGGCGCTGCCGGCCACCCTGTTTCTCTTTTTCGTCGCCGATGTGCTCGAACTGGACAAGGCCAGCGGCCCCCTGCTGGCGCTCTACTTCGTTGCCGGGGCCGCCTCGCTGCCGCTCTGGGTGAGCCTGGCGGCCCGCTACGGTCGGGTGGCGGCCTGGCTGGCGGCGATGGCGCTGTCCATCGTTGCCTTCGCCGGCGCCAGCCTGCTCGGCGGCGGCGACCTCTGGCCCTTCGCCGCCATCTGCATCGCCTCCGGGCTGGCGCTCGGGGCCGACCTGGCGCTGCCGGCGGCGATCGCTGCCGATCTGGGCGAGCGCCAGGGGCAGGCCGGCGCCTGCTTCGGCGTGTGGAATTTCGTCGCCAAGCTGAACCTGGCGCTCGCTGCCGGCCTTGCCCTGCCCCTGCTCGCCGCCCTCGGTTACGTGCCGGGCAGCGGCGCCGGGCTTCCCGCCCTGACCTTTGCCTACGCCCTGCTGCCGCTCGCCTTCAAGGCGCTGGCCGGCCTGCTGCTCTGGCGCTGGCGCCCTTTCCTGGAGATCGACCGATGAAATTCTGTCCTTGCCGCTGCCCTGAGCTTCGGCCTCGCCGGCTGTGCCGCCAGCGGCGTCGAGCAGTATCGAGCCGAGCAGCCGGTGCTCGACGTGAAGACCTACCTGAACGGTACGCTCGACGCCTGGGGCATGTTTCAGGGGCGCTCGGGCGAGGTGAAGAAGCGCTTTCATGTCGTCATCGACGCCCGCTGGAAAGGCGACACCGGCGTCCTCGACGAGCACTTCAAGTGGTCGGATGGCACCACTTCACGCCGTGTGTGGACCCTGCGGATGCAGCCGGACGGCAGCCTGCGCGGCACCGCCGACGACGTGATCGGCGAGGCGGTCGGCGAAGTCGCCGGCAATGCCCTGCGCTGGCGCTACGTGCTGGCGCTGCCGGTTGATGGCAAGACCTACCACGTCGATTTTGACGACTGGATGTTCCTGATGGACGACAAGGTGATGCTCAATCGCTCGTCCATGTCCAAATGGGGCTTCGATCTCGGCGAAGTGACGCTGACCTTCGTCAAACGATGAATCCGAAAATAACGGACTGGGTTGGCCGGCGCGTCTGGCTGGTGGGCGCGTCGTCCGGCATCGGTGCCGCCATGGCACACGAGCTGGCCGGGCGTGGCGCAAAGCTGGCGCTGTCGGCGCGCCATGCCGAAAAACTTCAGGCGTTGGCGGTCGACGGTGCGCTGCTCCTGCCTTGCGACGCGACCGATACCGCCAGTCTGGCCGCAGCGCGGGAGTGCCTGCTGGCGGCCTGGGGCGGCGTCGATCTGGTTGTCTATCTGGCCGGCGACTACGTGCCGATGCGGGCCGACAACTTTGATCTGGCGGCGGCCGAAAAAGTCATTGCGGTAAACTTCACTGGCGCCATGCGCCTGGCCGCGACCGTGCTGCCCGATCTCAAGTCGGGCGGCGGCATCGCCTTCGTCGCCAGCGTCGCCGGCTATCGTGGTTTGCCCAAGGCGCTGTGTTACGGACCGGGCAAGGCAGCGCTGATCCACTTTGCCGAAGTGCTGCATCTTGATCTGGCGCCCAGGGGAATTGGGGTCTGGGTCATCAACCCCGGCTTCGTCGCCACCCGCCTGACCGCACTGAACGATTTCACGATGCCGGCGCTGCAGACGCCCGGGCAGGCGGCCCTGGCCACGGTCAACGGGCTGAAACAGGGCAATTTCGAGATCCATTTCCCCAAACGCTTCACGCGGCTGCTGAAACTTTTCGCGCTGCTCCCCTACCGCTGGTATTTTCCGCTGATTCGCCGCTTCACCGGAGGCTGAGATGAACCTCGCTGCATTGATCAAGTTCTATCACGAGCTTTCCGCGGAGAGCGTCGCGCGCTTTCCCGAGTTCTACGCCGACAATGCCTGGTTCAAGGACCCGTTCAACGAGGTGCGCGGCATTGCCGCGATCCAGCGCATCTTTGCCCACATGTTCCGCCAGGTGGCCGAGCCGCGCTTCTTCGTGAGCGAAACGGTGGCCGACGCAAAAGGCGCCGTGCTGGTCTGGGAATTCCATTTTCGCGTCCGCTTGTGGGGCAGGGGCGAGGCCCAGGTGATGCGCGGCGTCTCCCACCTCAGGTTCGACCCCGACGGCCGGGTCAATTACCACCGCGACTACTGGGATACCGGCGAAGAGCTGTACATGAAGCTGCCCGCGCTCGGCACCCTGATGCGCGGCCTGCGCCGGGCGCTGGCGGCGTGAACGGCAATCAGCCCGATTTCGGGAGCAGCCGGCTGAGCAGGCTGCCCGTCGTCTCGCTGCCGGTCAACACGTAATCGAATTCGTTGTCGTTCTCGACGGTGAACTCGAACTCGCGCCGCGCTGCCAACGAACTGGCCAGTAGCAGATGATCCCCGGCGCTCAGCTGAAAATCCGTGCGCGGTAGCAGGAACAACTGGTCGTCACGGGCAAGCAGCAGCGGCACGACGGGCAGCGGCTGGCTGCGCTCGCTTGCGTCGCGCAGGATATCGCCCAGCGTCAGGCGCCGGTCATGGATCAGGGCCCGCCAGGCGGCCGGTGCTTCCATGTCGTTGAGCCGGATGTCCCAGACCCGGGGCGTCCGGCCACCGCACAGCGTCTGCAGGCGCTCGCCGAGGGCGTGGCTCCATGTTTCCTCCTGGTCGTGCAGCAGCTCGAGAAAGCGGGCAAGGAGCGGCGTGGTCAGGATGGCAATGCATTCCTGGGCGACGATGTGGCTTGGCACCATGGTGAAATCCGCGCCATAGGCCGCGAACAGCGCGCTGTTCGAGGCCAGGTTCTGGCGCGTGACGACGAACAGGTCGGGCTTGAGTTCGCTGGCGGTGACCGCAATCGACAGGTTATTCACGTCATTGTCGGTGCCCGCGATGATGCCCGAGGCACTGGCGATACCCGCCTGGAGCAGTGTTTGGGCCTCGGTGCCGTCGCCGGCAATGCCCTGGTCGGCGCCGGCGACCCCGGGGTCGATGATGCTCAGCGTAATGCCGGCGGTGCTCAGGCGTTTGGCCAGCATTTGTCCGAAATGGCCGTAGCCGCACAGTATCCAGTGGCCGGCCGGCGGTCGGTGCGCTTCGGGGACGGGCGTTTCCGGCAGGCTGGTCAGCAGCTCGATCAGGCGGAAGCGCTCGGGCGCAGCGATGGCGAGCGCCAGATGGTCGGAAAAGCGTGCGAAGGCGTTGATGATGTGGTCGGTGCCAAACGAGGCCATGTTGGCGGCGACCGAGGGGCTGCGCGCGCGGGCAATGACCGGGATGCGTGGATTGAGCAGGCGGACGGCGATGGAAATGCCGAGATTGGCCTGCTCGTCGTTGGTGACCGCCAGCACGCCACGGCATTTTGGGTGGCGGAGACCGGCCAGCAGCAGCGTGTCGGGGTGCAGCGCGTCGGCGGCCAGCGCGGGCGTGTCGGTCTTGAAATCCTGGAGGTCGAGTTCCTGGACGCGCAAGTCATCCTTTTCGAGGACCACGAAGGCCTGGCCGATGCGGTCGAAATTGCGCGCGATCAGGTTGCCGGTCTCGCCGCAGCCGCAGATCAGGTAGAAGGGTTCCTTGAGGCGGCGGACGCGGCGTTCGAAGCGGTTGCTGGTCAGCGTGTTCTGGAAGCCCTTGTCCTGGAGCAGCGCGATCAGCGTGATCACCGAATACGACCAGCCGACGACGACCAGGTAGATGCAGAAGGTGACCCACATGCGTTGCGCATCGGAAAAGGCATTGGGGATTTCGCCGAAACCGATCGTCGTCGCCGTGTAGCTGATGAAATAGAAAGCGTGGAAAAAGCTCAGCGGCGGCGCCGGATTGCCATTGCCGTCGACGCCGGGGACGATGGTCAGGCCGACGACGGCGACTGCATAGAGGCCGATCAGCGCGATGATCGGCGCGCGCATGCGGCGCAGGACGAGGAAGAAGGCGCTGTTGACCACGGCCGGCCCCGCCTAGCGGCGCATCATCACGGTTTCCACGATCAGGATGATGACCGAAACGATATTGGCGAACAGCGCGCCGCCGGACAGTGAGACGACGCTCGAGGTGATCGAAGGCGTCATGCCTTCGCCGGTGACATGGACGGCAACCGCCCAGGTGATGGCGGCGGCAATCAACTGCAGGTCGGCGACCAGGCTGGTAGAACAGGTGGATGGCGCCGATCTGGGTACGGTCGCCGAACTTGAGCGCGGTGGCGATCAGGCTGACGATCAGCGCAGCTGCCAGTTCATAGACGTGGTGCACTTCCGGCCGGTCGATGTCGCCAATGAAAAACCCGAAATTCAGCGTGGCGGCGAGCACGATGAAGAAACCGAAGATGACTTTTTCCAGATTCACGGTCCGACTCCCCCTTGTTTATGGTTTTGCTGTACGCAGTGTTCAGCGATTCTCCACCGGCGCCGGCTGGGCCGGCGCCGGAGCCGAACCCGTACCCGTAGCCGTACTGCTGCGCAGGACGTCGAGGCGGCGCGCCTCGGCATCGCTGACCACTTCCATCACGTTAACCACCTTGCGCACGCCTTCGGTGGTGCGCGCCACGGCAACCGCCACCTTGCCCTCGCGCTCGGTGACGATGCCCATCAGGTAGGTGGTGGACGATTCGGTGACCACCTTGACGTGATGCGCCGAGACTTCCTTGGCGTCTACGAGGCGGGCCTTGACCTTGGAGGTGATGTAGCTGTCGTTGCTGCGCGTGCTGAACGACGAGGCCGGGCCGACGGTGAGTTCATTGATCACCTCCCGGAACCCCTCGATTTTGGCGGCGTTTTCGCCGATGAGATTCTTTGCCTCTTCGTTCGGCACCTCGCCGGTGATCAGCAGGCGCCGGTTGAAGACAGTGAAGTTGATGTGCGAGGCTGCCTTGAATTTTTCCGGGACGCTTTGCCCCGCCTTCCACTCCAGGGCTTCGTCGTCGGCCTGGGTGCCGGTGGTGCGGCGGTCGGTGGCCGACATCGCCCCGGCGGTGACCCCGGCTGCGACAACGGCCGGTGCGCAACCCTGCAGGGCGGGGAGGGCGAGGGCCAGGGCGGTGGCCACCACAAGGAATTTGGTTTTCAGCATCATTCGACTCCGAGGAGAAGCCCGTCGATGCCGTCGCACAGGCAATGGATGACGAGCAAATGGGTTTCCTGAATGCGCGCCGTGCGCTCGGCCGGCACGCAGAGGTGGATGTCGCCGTCGGCGAGCAGTTCGCCGATCTGGCCGCCGCCCCTGCCGGTCAGTGCGATGACGCGCATGTCGGCTTCGTGCGCCGCCTTGATCGCCTCGATCACGTTGCCCGAATTGCCGGAGGTGGAAATCGCCAGCAGCACGTCGCCGGCATGGCCGAGGCCGCGCACCTGGCGGGAAAAAATATGGGCGAACCCGTAGTCGTTGCCGACGGCGGTCAGGATCGAGCTGTCGGTGGTCAGCGCGATGGCGGCCAGTTCCTGGCGCTCGGCCTCGAAGCGGCCGATCAGTTCGGCGGCGAAATGCTGCGCGTCGCCGGCCGAGCCGCCGTTGCCGCAGGCGAGAATCTTGCCGCCGTTGATCAGGCAGTGGGTCATCGACTCGATGGCAGCGGCAACGGGTGCGGCCATCAACTCGACGGCGTCCAGCTTGGTTTGGGCGCTGTCTTCGAAATGCTGGGCGACGCGGGCAATCAGATCCATGGGGCGAACGGGGAGGGGCCGATAATCGGCGCATTCTACATCACAGCTCGACGAAGACCTCGAACTCGACCCGCCGCCACGGGTTCGCGTGCTCGGTCAGGCGGGCGATGCGGGCGACCAGGGCGTCGCCCTGGTCCATGGCCGCCGCGACCGCCCGGTTTTCGGCGCGCGGCACGTAGCCCAGCTTGTGGCCGCGCCATTCGACGCGGATGGCATTGCGGTCGTGGCGGTTGTCCGGTTCGCGGATCAGGTCGAGGCGGTCGCCCACCCGCATTTCCCGCCACAGCTCGCCGACCGCGTAATACTGGCTGCCCGCCAGCGGCGAACTCTGCACGAGTATGCGCACGCCTTCCGCCTGCGCCGCCGTCAGCCACAAGGCCAGGCTAATCGTCAGCAGCAAACGCATTCCTGATCCATTCGAGTCGGCCGCCATCGATCAGCACGCAGTCGAAGCGGCAGTCGCAATCCGCCTTGCCGAGCAGGTAGTGTTGCGCGGCGAGGACGATGCGCCGGCGCTTGCTCGCGGTAATGCTGGCCCCGGCACCGCCGAAATCGCTGCGGCTGCGCAGGCGCACCTCGACGAAAACCAGCGCTTTGTCGTCGCGGCAGATCAGGTCGATCTCGCCGCCGCGCACGCGAAAATTGCGCTCGACGATGCGCAGGCCGCGGCCTTCGAGATGGCGCGCCGCCAGCGCTTCGGCTTCGCGGCCGCGCGTGGTGGTGGTATCGTGGGTCTTTGCCTGCATGCCGAGAAAAATGACGGAAGAATCCGCTGCATTGTATGTCGTCCCGACCCCGATCGGAAACCTCGCCGACCTCACCCGGCGCGCCGAGGAAATCCTGCGCAAGGTGCCCTGGGTGGCGGCCGAGGATACCCGGCACAGCGGCCTGTTGTTGAAACAGCTCGGCGCCCAGGGGCGCACCTTGCCGGCGCATCAGCACAACGAACATGAGGCCGCCGCGCGAATAGTCGAACAAGCTGCAGGGCGGTGAATCCGTGGCGCTGATTTCCGATGCCGGCACCCCCGGGATTTCCGATCCCGGCGCCCGCGTCGTCGCCGCCGTGCGCGCCGCCGGCTGCAAGGTCGTGCCGCTACCCGGCCCCTGTGCGGCGACGACGGCGCTTTCCGGCTCCGGCCTGCTCGACGAGCAGTTCCTTTTCTACGGTTTTTTGCCCAGCAAGGGTGGCCAGCGCCGTCAGGTGCTCGCCGATCTGCGCAATCAGCGCGCCGCACTGGTCTTCTACGAAGCGCCGCACCGCGTGCTGGAAACCGTGGCCGACCTCGCAAGCGTGCTCGGCGAACGCACGCTGGTCATCGCCCGCGAACTGACCAAGCTGTTCGAATCCATCCATTCCGGGCCGTTGACCATGGCACTCGACTGGCTGAAGGAAGATCCCAACCGCCAGCGCGGCGAATTCGTGCTGATGGTTTCCGGCGCGCCGGCCGGCGCCGACGATGGCGAAGGGGAACGCGTCCTGAAACTGCTGCTCGCCGACGGCCTGCCGGTCAAACAGGCCGCCAAGCTGGCTGCAGCGATCACCGGCGCGGCGAAAAACGCACTCTACGACAGGGCACTGGCGTTGAAGGGGCTGTAGCAGGACATGCCCCCTCCCGGCTACTTTGCCGCTGCCGGCTGCATCACGGTGCGCGGCTTGCCTTTTTCGACGACCAGGGTGTTGAGCAAACGTGCCGGCTTGTCGCCGATATTGGCGAATTGATGCACCGGGCCAGCCAGGTTGCTATACGCCTCACCGCCGGTCACCATGCGTGGTTCCTTGCCTTCGACGCGCAATTCGATTGTTCCCTCCAGCACTGCAACGTGACAGTCCCCGGGGTGGGTATGCGCCGGCGACGAGGCACCCGGGGCCAGCGTGACGGAGATCAGCACCACTTCCTTGCCTTCAACGCCGGTAATCGGGCTGCTCAGTATCGGTTTGGACTGGAAGCCCGGTGTCTGTGGCACGACCGGCTTCAGTTCCTGCGCGATGGCGTTGCTGCCCAGCATGGCGGCGGCCAACACAAAGCCGATGCATTGAACACGTGTCATCTTTCTCTCCCTTTTTTCAGTTGAAATTCAAACCCCTTCATACTCAGGCTAGTCGGCTTTCGTGCCGAATCAAGGGCCGCCCGGGGGCTTTCCGGGCTGTTAAAATCCCGCCAGATCACCCAGAGAAATTCGCATGCAACTGACCATCACCCGCCCCGACGACTGGCACCTCCACCTGCGCGACGGCGAAGCGCTGGCTTCCGTCCTCGCCCACACTGCTGCCCGGTTCGCCCGCGCCATCGTCATGCCCAACCTCAGGCCGCCGGTGACCACCGTCGACCAGGCTGCCGCCTACCGTGACCGCATTGTCGCTGCGCTCCCCGCGGGGGCCAGTTTCGAGCCGCTGATGACCTTGTACCTGACCGATAACACGCCGGCCAGCGAAGTCGCCAGGGCGGCTGCCTCCGGGTTCGTCAAGGCGGTGAAGCTCTACCCGGCGGGGGCGACGACCAATTCCGACGCCGGTCTGACCGACATCGCCAAGGCCTATGACACGCTGGCCGAGATGGAACGGCTCGGCCTGCCGCTGCTGGTGCACGGCGAAGTCACCGATCCGGCAATTGATCTTTTCGACCGCGAAAAGGTGTTCATCGACAGCGTGCTGCTGCCGCTGACCCAGCGCTTCCCCGGGCTGAAAGTGGTCATGGAGCACATCACGACCCGCGATGCCGCGGAATTCGTGGCAAATTCGCCGTCAACCGTAGCCGCCACCATCACCGCCCACCACCTGCTCTACAACCGCAACGCCATCTTCCAGGGCGGCGTGCGCCCGCACTGGTACTGCCTGCCGGTGTTGAAGCGCGAGACCCACCGCGAGGCGCTGGTCGCCGCGGCCATTTCCGGCAATCCGAAATTCTTCCTCGGCACCGATTCGGCGCCGCACGCGAAGGGGGCGAAGGAGGCGGCTTGCGGCTGTGCCGGCTGCTACACGGCCTACGCGGCACTGGAGTTGTATGCCGAGGCCTTCGAGCAGGCTGGCGCGCTCGACAAGCTGGAAGCCTTCGCCAGCTTTCACGGCCCCGACTGGTATGGCTTGCCGCGCAACAGCGGCACGCTGACGCTGGCCAGGGAACCGTGGACCGTGCCGGCGGATTACCCGTACATCAGCGGTGACACCATCGTGCCGCTGCGCGCTGGCGAAACCCTGGCCTGGAAAATGTGCTGAGGCAGGGCGGCCGTGCGCTTGCCGGACTTGTCCCAAGCCTTTGCTTCACCGCTCTACGATCCGCTGCGCAACTGGCTTGACCAGTTGCCGCCGGGGCCGGCGACGGCAGCGGTTGCTGCGCTGGCCGAACGCTTCCCGATCAGCGCGCCGGACGGCCGGCGCATCCGCTTCGTGCCGCCGCAGGCCGACGGCCTCACCTACGAACGCCGCATCGGGGAGCGCGGCGAAGTCGAGACACGACCGGGCGACTGGCATGATTTCTTCAATGCACTGGTCTGGCTGACCTTTCCACATGCCAAGCTGGCGCTCGGCGCCCGTCACGGGCAGGCTGCCGCGCCGGGCGGCAAGGCACGCGGTGCCGAGCGTGACGCGCTGACCCACTTCGACGAATGCGGGATCGTCGTCGTCTCCAGCATGCCGGAACTGCTCGACCTGCTGCGCGGCTTCCGCTGGCGGGCCCTGTTCGCGGAGCGCCGGGCCGACGTGCGGCGCGCCATGCGCTTCTTCGTGTTCGGCCATGCGACCTACGCGCAGTTGCTCGATCCCTTCCGCGGGCTGACCGCCAAGGCGGTGCTGCACACCGTCGCTGATGACTGGCTACGCCTGCCACACGCCGCGCAGCTTGCTGCGGTCGAACGCCGAAGTTGGCAATGGATTTTTCCGCCCGCCGCATCAACTGCCCGCGCGATCTTCAGCCGTTGCCGCTGCTAGGCATCCCGGGGGTGACTGCGGCCAGCGACGATGCGGCCTATTACGACGATGCGTGGCAGTTCCGGCCTGGGCGGCGGCGCGCCTGAGCGGTAAATCCGCAAGGGATACGGTCACTGGCAGGGCAGGCGACATAAAAAGGCTGCCCGGCGGGCAGCCTCGGATTGACCCAGGCGGTCGCTTACTTCTTGGCTGCGGGCGGCAGGACGGCAATCCCGGTTACGGTGATAAAAGTGCCCTTGACCTGATCGCCTTCCTTGATCTGGGCGAGGACAGCCGGATCCTTGACCTTCAGCTTGTACATCCGGCCGCTGGCACCGAGGACGGTGATCGTGCTCGCCTTGGTGTCAACGCCCTTGACGTCGGCCACGAAGTCGATTTGGCGGCCTTTGATTGCGCCGGGCTTCTGCCCCGGCTTGGCGGTCTGGTTGATGTCTTTTTCGACCGTTTCGCGCAGGCCGCTGCCCTTCGACAGTTCGAGGGCCAGCGCTTCCATGTGCTCGGCGACCACGCGGTCACCCACCTTGATCTGGGCAAAGTTTTTGGCTTCCTTGCCGACGATGACGTCGAACACGGTGCCTTCCTCGCCCTTGAGGGTCACGGTGCGCGTCTTCTTGTCAATCGCGACGACCGTGGCTTCGGCCTTGGTTTCTTCGCCGATCACGACACCCGGGGTGCCGGCGGCGGACGTGCTGGTGGCGCTCCTGGCATCGGCCGCATGGGCGGTACCGAAGGCAAGGGACAGGGCAAGCAGGGCGGCTTTTGTTGCAGTCTTCATTGATGAACTCCTGGGGGTTGGGGGTGTGGTCCTGGCGGGAAGAATTCCCGCTGGAATTTCGATGGTACAGGTTTGACGGGAGGATTGCCGGGCGGTCTATCGGATGACCGGAGGCAATGCGGACGGGGGCGGCGGCACGCGCCCTGGCAGCAGGCCGAGGATGCACTGGACACCGGGTGAATCCGGTCGGGCGTCGTAGAGGCCACCGAGCGCGCTGAGGTAGCTCGCTTCGCTGATCTGGCCATGGTAGAGGCGCGAGGTGACGTCCATGAAATAGTCATCGACCTGGTTGGGCGTCGGCATCAGCGCATCGATGGTGGTGCGCCCGACCTGCTTGTTCCAGCAGGTGTTTCTGACCTGCCCAAGGAAGGCGTCGAAAGGCGAATCCGGCTTCCAGGCATCCGGCGCGCAGGCGGTTAGCAAAAGCGGCAGGAACGCCATCAGGAGTCGGCGTGGCAGCGGGCTGCGCCGGGCTTGCGTGTTCATGGTCGGTCTTTTCAAAATGAAAACCGGGGTGCGTACGGACACCCCGGAAGGTCACGGGATACGGCGATCAGCGCGGAACGACGCGAGCGTCTTCGCCGTTGCCTTCGATATAGACGCGCTGGCCTTGCCGCAGGTTGGGATTGGCCGGCTGGGTGACCGAAACCAGCACGCCGTTGGTCACGCGGACGATGATCTGCTGGCCGGCAACCGGCTGGTCGTGACGCTTCTGGATTTCGTTGCCGGCCACGGCGCCGCCGATGGCGCCGACCACCATGGCGACATCGCGCCCGGTGCCTGCACCGATCAGGCTACCGATGCCAACGCCGGCCAGGCCGCCGACCACGGCGCCGACGCCACGGTGCTGGTTGGAGGCGATCTGGACGTTGGTGATCTGCTCGATGACGCCGGTGCGGATTTCGACTTCCTGCGGCCCGCCGGTGTTGGCGCAAGCGGTCAGGGTCAGGGCGAAGACGGTGGCGGCAAGCCAGGATGAGATTTTCTTGAACATGATGCGATCCTTATTGACAGTTTCAGGGGGGCCGTCCGCGGTGACACGGCACGCAGTGGAGCTATGGTATCAACAATCCTGACCCGCAAGCGAATGGCATTGCGGGCTCAGCGAATGTTGCCCAGCGTGTCGGCGGCGAAACAGCCGCTTCCGCCTTCCGGGCAGATGATCTGGTAGGTCTTGCGCTGGCCGCAGCCGCTGACGCCGATGGTGTACAGGCCGCGCTCGGGCGCGCCGAAAAAGAGCGGCTGCATCAATTCCTGGCTGAGTACCGAGGCCTCGGCGCCCGGGCACTGCAGGTCGAAGCGTCCGCGCGCCAGCGCCGAGTCGACGGCCTGGGGCTGCATGCCCTGCAGAATCTGCTGCTGGGTGGCACAGCCGGCAAGCGTCAGGGCGGCGGCGAAGGATGCTGCGAAAACGGCGGATTGTTTCATCATGGGGGCTCCGTAACTTGTCAGGTTGAGGTGCTGCTTGTGCGGTGCGGGTCAATGACCGTGATTCTTGTGGTTCTTGTGATTTTCCAGCGCCAGTTCCTGGGTGGCTTCCTCTTCTTCGTCGGCCAGGTCGGCGAGCAGGCCCGCATCGGAAAGATCCAGCGAATGGGAATGCGCCCAGTCATGGTGCACATATTCCTGCAGGCGTTTCACCACAGGCTCGTCGTGCACCACGATCGCCAGTTCGCGGCGGCTGTCGAAGCTGCCGGGTGCCAGGTTGATCGAGCCGATCAGGGCGCGCGCCCCGTCGGCCAGCATCATCTTGCCGTGCAGTTTGAGCCCTTTGAGCTTGTGCACCTTGGCGCCCAGGTCCTGCAGGATGCGCAAACCCTCGACGCCCTCGACCAGCTTGCCCTTTTTCAGCGTATGCGCCGGACGCGCCAGGATATGGATCTTGACGCCGCGCGCGGCAGCACGGACCAGGCGCTCGATGATCACTTCGTCCTGGTAGCGCTCGTTCTGCAGGAACAGCGATTCGGTCGCCTGGTCGATGAAGTGCGCCACCCGGTTGCGTCCGTTGATGTTGCACCAGATCAGGTGGGAATCCTGGCCGGGATCGAATTCCCTGCGTTCCCAGTCGGCATCGAAGCAGGCGCTGACCTCGTCGACCTCGTGACGGTGCGAGGTGACCACAGCGTAATCGCGGGTTTCGGTCAGGTTCTTGGTTTCCCAGTTGAGCGACTGAATGAAGGCCGTCTCGTCATCGACGACCATCGATTTTTCATGCGTCAGGTCGATCGCCGGGTTGGTGTCGGCAACCTCGACGCCGGCTTCCTCCAGTGCCTTGCGCGTCGCCTCGTTCTCCGGTTCGCCGCCGCGCCGCGCCGGGTTGAGCATGACGCGAACCTTGACGCCGCGCTGGTGGGCGGCAATCACGGCAGCCAGCAGCGACGGGTCGGAAAACAGGAAAATCTTGACGCGAATCGACTTGCTGGCCCCGTTGATGGCATCCAGCAGGGGTTTGCCCGTGTCGTCGGGCATTACGATCAGTGAGCGTGAAGCCATGTGAACTCCATTGAATAGACTGCTGTTCAGGCGGGCGGGCGGCTATGCCTTCGCTTCTTTCGCTTCCTTGGGCGCCTTGGCCGGCGCGTGCGCCTCATAGATGCCCTGCAGGGCCTTGAGTTTGAGCACGCCGTAGAAAACGGTCGCAGTCATCAGCACGACCAGGAAACCGGTGGCAAATTCTTCCAGGGAATAACGCGCCGTGCGATTGGCGAGGTAGGCGACGACGATGGCGGCAAGAATGACGATGTTCAGCAGCCAGTTGGTCGTTTTCGCCACGATGTAGTGCAGCGTCCCGAACCCGGAGAGCTGGTAGAGCATGAAGGGAAGGATCGCAAACGCCGGAATCAGCTCGGAGACGCCCAGGCTGAGGTCGACAGCGCCCGGCGCCCGTGTGTGCAGCAGGTTGCTGTTGGCCAGCTGGTGGAAGAGCGGCGGCAACGCGCACAGGAAGGGAACGACCGACAGGTATTCGAGGATCAGTCCGCCCGACCACAGGCTGACTTCGGACGACGTATCGGCGCCCGCTCCTGAGGATTGCGAGCCGATGAACAGCCCGGCGACGACGGCGCTGGCGGACGAAAGGAGCAGCAGTTCGATGGTCACGCCGAACGCCGCCGGTTCGCCGGCCTTGATCAGCAGCAGGGCCATGAAGCCCGGGGTAAAGAACATGACGCGGACGAGCCGCGTCCATAGCCGCGGGTCGCGCTCGGGCGGCAGGAGCGGCAGTAAATAGCCGTTTTCACCGATGCTTGGTCTGGTCTTTGACATTGTTTTTACTCCCTTTAAAGCGGATGAAGTTCCACGCCGAGCATCTTGGGCCTAGTCCTCGATGTTGTGGAGCTTGTTGATAATGTCGGCAAGGACGGCGGTTGACCAGCCGAACATCAGCATCGCGGTCATCGATTCGAAATTGCCGAATCCGAGCCAGCCTTTGCCCAGCGTGATGCCGCTGGTGCCCAGCGTGGTATAGGAGTTGATCGAATAGAACATCGCGTGCGACATGTCATTGATCAGGCCGCTGAGATAATAGAATGCGGCCCAGACGACCACGCCGAAAAAATGGGAGATGAGAAGTATGGCGACGACGCCGATGATCACCGCAGTGCGTGCAAACCGGTGCGGGCCTTTCATGACGGGGCGCCCGAAGCGCTTGAAGAACCGGTGCACCTCGGCGATGCCGAGGCCGTGAAAAAATACGGTCAGCGCCATCGGCAGCAAGGCCGCCAGAATCTGCTTGCCGTATTTGAAATCCAGTCCGATCAAGGCATGTTCGGTCACATGAAAAGCATCCAAGATCCCCACCCCCCGTTCGCCAATTAAGTTTCGTCTTCTCGCGAATTATGTGCGCCATCATAGAACAAGCGATCTCCGGAAGCGAGCCGGCCTTACTTCGGGAACATGAACTGCACCTGGGCGCGAATCTGCCAGTTCGGCCCGTCATCCGGCGTGACCACGTTGTAGTAGGCCGACAGCTGCGTATTCACCGGCAGCTTGCCGAGGTGGAAGATCTTGCCGACGCCGCCGCCGACCGGCACCGTCCACCGCTGGCTGCTCTCGGCCTTCCAGTTGGCGGTGATGATCGGGGCGCTGGTGATATAGAAGCCATCCGGGAAGTTGTAATTGACAAAGGGCTGGAGCAGGCCGTTGTTGTACGAGCCACCCTGCTGGTTGTCGGACAGCGACCAGATGTTGTTGGCCAGCACGCCATAGACCCAGGGATTGCCCTTCTCGAGGCGCAGCACGACGACCGACGGGCCGAGACCCCAGTTCTTGTTGCCGAGGTCCGAATTGCTGTTGGTTGGCAGTTGCAGCACTGGTCCGGCACCCCAGATCCAGTGCCCGGGCTTGGCCGGCGACAGGAAGGCGGTGAATACCGTGTCGCCGATGCCGTTGGTGCGGTCACCGTCCGGTAGCGGTTGCGAGATCACCGGGACGATGGTGCGGGTGATGATGTTCCACTCGTCGCTTACGGAGATGGGAATAACCGGCTGGATGTTGAGGATGTTCTGCGTCCGGTTGTCCGGCCCGACGTTCAGGTTGGTGTTGTTCTGGAACGGCACGCTGACCAGGTTGCCGACCGGGTTCTGGGCGAGCTTGGCGAGTTCCTCGGCACTCAGTTCGGCGTAGGCAGGGCTGGCGGCGATGGCGGCAAGCGCGGCGATGCCTGCGGTCAGTCTTGCAAAGCGAAAAGACATGTTTTCCCCTGTTTCAAAATTCACTACAAAATTGCGGTCGACCGTAACGGCCCTTGGTTGAGATCGCCGTCCTTGAAGCAGCTGGTGTGCGAGACGGTGAGCGCCGCACAAAGCATGGCCAGATGCGCCTTCATGATGGTTTGTCGGCTTCGGTTCAGATGGTGAAACTTGCCTATGGCGTCGGCACTACGCGGTAGTAGACGCCGTTGGCGCCGTACAGCGGCTTGAACCAGGTATTGCCGCACAGGTAATAGCTCGCGCCGCCGACGGTTGGCATCATGCAGCCGGCCGGCAGGGTCGCGTAATTGACGCCCAACGCATAGCTTGCCGGCAGCGGTGCGCTGGCAGCGGCACCGGCCGCCACGCCGGCCGCGTAGGCGTTCGATGTTGCGGCAGCGGTGCTGGCGGAGGCGATGGCGGCGCCGGTGGCCATGCCGACCACAGCGCCGGCAGCCGCTGCACAACCATAGCACCCGGTCGAGTAATTCGGCACGGCGACCGGCGGATGATAGACCGGGTAGGGGTGATAGGCCGGGTAGGCCGGGTAGCCCGGCGGCCGATAGGCCGTTGCCCCGCCGGGATAGGTGTGCGCCGCGCCATAGCCCGCGGCGCCGTAGGTCGTGCCGCCATAGACGTTGGTGTGCTCGGTGCCCCCACCCCAGGCGTGCGCGGTGCTGCCGCCGTAGGCGTTGGTGTGCTCGGTGCCTTCGCCATACGTATGCTGCGAACTGCCGCCGTAGCGATTGGTATGCTCGGTCGAACCCCAGCTATGTTCGGTCGAGCCGCCGAAGCGGTTGGCGCTGCCCCAGGCCATCGCCTGCGACGCACAGAGCATGCCGGCGAGCAGGGCAGACATGCCGATAACGGTCTTTTTCATTGTGTTCCCCTTGTTCATTGGGGTTTGCTGGTCGATTTGAGCGGCTTGGCCACGGGCTTGATGCCCGGCGGCAGCGCCGCGACCGGATGGGCGAATTCCATGCGCTGGGCCGCCTGCGCTTTCGGCGAAGCGAAGGCATCGGCCGCGATGAGCGGATCGAGCTGCCAGCTTGAAAGCTCCATGTCATGGCGCAGGCGCAGCGGGTCGGCGCGGTAGACGGCACGGATGCGGCGCGGCAGCTTGTCGTCGGCGCCGATCCACATCTGCAGGAAGACGTCGTCGTTGGCCCAGGCGACCATGTCGGTTTTGACGCCGCCCACCAGCCCGGACGGGCCGATATAGAAGGCCAGCTTGGTCCCGTCCGCCAGCGCGGCATAGGGGTCGGGCAACAGCAGGTCGGTGAACGGGAAGAAGATGGCCGCCTTCTCGAACGCCTGCTTCAGCGCCGCCTCGATGGTCGGCGGCGCCTCGGCGACGGCGGCCAGGTTTTCGGCCGGCGCGAAGGCCACCATCGTCTTGCCGTCGAGATAGAACTCGGAAGCCGGCCCGTCGCCCGGATTGACGACCCGCAAGCGGTCGGGGCGCTGCATCGTCACGTCGTAGCGCGAGGTGTAGACGATGGCCGGGCCGAGCCGGCTCGGATATTCGTAGCTCACGGTCGCCGTGAACGACATCGCCCTGGCCGCCGCCAGGCGGGCGCTGGTCGCCTTGATCAGGTCGACAGCGCGCGCTTCAAGGGCCGGCTTGTCGACCGGCGCGACCGGTTTTCTGGCGGCCGGTTTCGCCGGCTTGCCAGCGCTTGCCGGCATCTGCGCCGCGACCCCGGTCGCGGCGATCACGCCAAGCGCCAGGGCGCAGGCACGCCCGAAGCGGGCCGGCATCAGCGAACGGAAGAGCCGGTGATTGCGCACGGTCATGGAATCATCCCGCATTCAAACATCTTGTTGACGATGGGGCCGGACACCTTGTTGAAGAACTCCGTCCGCCTCTGCGGATCTTCGCGCAGGAACTGGATGACCCGCTGCTCCTCTGCCGATTTCGGCTCGCTTTTCTTCTGCCACAATTGTTCGCAACTGGACGACTGGTATTTGTCGATGACGCGGTTGGCAACCGCATCCAGGATCGGGTACTGCGCGTGCGCGGAACCGGCGACCAATGTTGCGGCCAGGGCGGCAAACAGCACGGAGGTTTTGCTCATGATGAACTCCTCGGTCGGGTAGCGATGTCGATCAGAACTTCATGTCGGTCAGGACGATTTCGATGCGGCGGTTTTCCTTGCGGCCGGCCGGGGTCGTGTTGGGGGCGACTGGCTGATATTCGCCAAAGCCGGATGCCTCAAGCCGTTTCGGATCGATACCTTTGGCCTGGAGGAAACGCACGACGTCGCTGGAGCGCGCGGTCGACAGCTCCCAGTTGCTCGGATAGCGCGCGCGCAGGGCCGGGCCGATCGGCTCGTTGTCGGTATAGCCGCGAACGTTGATGCGCTTGTCGGGAACGCTCTGCAGCGTTCCGATGATCTTTTCCAGCGTGCTTCGTCCGTCGGCGTGCATTTCGGCACTGCCCGAAGCGAAGAGGATCTCGTCGATCAGCGTCACCGTCAGCTGCCCCTGCAGTTCCTTGATGCGCACCTGGTCGGCCTGGATCTCCTTCTGCAACTGGGCGCTGAGCGCCTGATAGGTGCGGCTCTGGGCCGCGTAGCGTGTTGGCCTGCTGCACTTCCTGGTTATATGTGCCCTGGCTGACGCAACCGCCGAGGAAAACCACCAGCGCTGCCGGAACAATGATTCTTGAAAGCATGATCAACTCCAGTTCAAAGAAAGATACGATCCAAAAGTTCCCGGAGACGGCGGCCGGCCCCGGTGATGTTTACGGTCACGTCAGGCCCTTGTTGGCTTACCCTGCGCGGCCCGAGCCAGCAGCACGGTCAGGACCGCATGCAGGACAACGGCAGGCCACAGCAACAGGCCGGTCGAGCCGCCCGTAAAACCAAGGTAGGCGAGATACAGCGTGACGGCCGCGCTGTAGGTCAACATGCCGGCCCGCGGTGTGCCCGGCCAGCAGGCGATCCCCAGCCCGAGCAGCGCGATGCCGGCCACCCGGGCGACCGGGATGGCGATGCCGGTCAATTCCTCGCCCAGCAACAACCGGCCGACCAGCCCCGGAACGATCAGCAAGGCCAGGCCGGTCGATGCTTCACCGACGGCAGCGAAAATCATCGCTCCTTTCATGCCGTGGCCGCGACAATGCAGCGTCGCCACTCCCGCAGACGGCCCGGTTCGCGTGGCCGGTCGCCGTTAGCGTTTCTGCGCATTGCTGGCTGCCCCCGGCGCCGCCGCGTGCTGCTCCGGCTCGAGGTTGAAGGTCAGCCTGTCGATCGTGCCGGTGAACTTGAACGGGGAGTCGTAGCGATACTCGATCATCGCGACGCCGGTGCGCGTGTCGAGGCCGACGTCGAAAGTCTCGTCCTCGGCGAAGGTGATCGGCGTACCGTGTTCCATCGATTTGCGGTCAACTTCCTTGCCGTCCACGTAGAGCACGCCTGTGCCACCCTTGCCCAGGCCCGGGCCGTCGATCTTGTAGTCGAAGACGATGGTGTGCTTGCCCGCACCCAGTTCCGGCCCTTCCCAGATCGTGCGCTTCAGGTCGAGCAGGTTGTAGAGGAACACCACCTTGCCGCGGCCGATCCCGAGTTCGCCCTTGCTCAGGAACAGGCCATAGCCGCCGAAACGGCCCCCCTCGGTGACGATCATGCCTTCGGCGCCGCCCGCAGGGATCGTGACCTCGGCGGTGATCTTGTACGACCGGTTCAGGATGTGCGGCGCCGTGCTGCCCGGCACGTTGGCCAGCGTGCCCGAGTAGGTGAATTCGGTGCGCCCGGCCGTCAGGCTTGGCTTCGGCGCGTTCCAGCGGGCCAGCGTCGTGTTGTCGAGCGGCAGCACGTTGTACTTTGCCGCCTCCAGATAGAAGATGTTCTGCATCTGCTTGAGCTTGTCAGGCATCTTTGCCGCGAGGTCGTTGTTCTGCGTGGGATCCTCCATTACGTTGTAGAGCTCCCACTTGTATCCGGTGATCACATCCGGCGGCGGCTTGGTGCTGAGCACCCAGGGCAGCGTTACTGGCGTCGTCGCCGCAACCCAGCCGTCATGGTAGATGGCACGGTTGCCGAGCATCTCGAAGTATTGCGTCGTATGCCGGGTCGGCGCGTTGGCGTTGGCCTTGTCCCAGGTGTAGGCCAGGCTCTTGCCTTCGATCGGCAACTGCTTGATGCCGTTGATCGTGTCGGGCGCCGGGATGCCGGTCGCTTCGAGGATGGTCGGCACGATGTCGATGACGTGGTGGAACTGGCGGCGGATGCCGCCCGGGTCGCCGATGTGGCCGGGCCACGAGATCGCCACGCCCTGTGCCGTGCCGCCGAAGTGCGACGGCACCTGCTTCACCCACTTGAACGGCGTGGCGAAGGCCCAGGCCCACGCCGCCGAGTAATGCGGGAAGGTGCGGTCGGAGCCCCAGAACTCGTACCAGAGGAACTGGTCCTTGACCGGCACCTCGATGCCGTTGAAGGTGGTGAATTCGTTCGGCGTGCCGTTGATCATGCCTTCGGCGCTCGGCCCGTTGTCGCCGCTGATGTAGATGATCAGCGTGTTGTCGAGCTGGCCGAGGTCTTCGACCGCCTGGATGACACGGCCGATCTCGTGGTCGGCGTAAGCCTGATAGGCCGCATAGACATCAGCCTGCTTGATGAACAGCTTCTTCTCTTCCCAGCTCAGCGAGTCCCAGCGCGGCAGCTTCGCGCCGCCGTAGATGTCCTGCCCATCCGGCCACGGCGTCAGCTGCGCGTTGGCCGGCATGATGCCGAGCTTCTTCTGATTGGCGAAGATCGTCTCGCGCAGCTTCTCCCAGCCGTCGTCGAACAGGTGCATGCGCGCTGATCTTGTCGATCCACTCCGGTGTCGGATGATGCGGCGCGTGCACGGCGCCGGGCACGTAGTAGACGAAGAAAGGCTTCTCCGGCGCCAGCGCCTTGAGCTGCTTCATGTACTGGATCGCCTCGTCGGCCATCGCCGTTTGCATGTTCCAGCCGGGATTGTCCTGGAACGGGAAGATCGGCGTCGTGTTGCGGAACAGGTTCGGCTGCCACTGGCTGGCGTCGCCGCCGACAAAGCCCCAGAAGTACTCGAAACCCATGCCGTTCGGCCACTGTCGAAAACGGCCCGGCCTGGCTGTTCGCGAAGAACGGCGTGTTGTGATCCTTGCCGAACCACGAGGTCGCGTAGCCGTTGTCCCGCAGGATCGTGCCGACCGTGCCCTTCTCGATCGGGATGATCGAGTCGTAGCCGGGGAAGCCGGTCGCGATCTCGCCGACCACGCCGAAGCCCACCGAGTGGTGGTTGCGCCCGGTGATCAGCGCCGCGCGCGTCGGCGAGCAGAGCGACGTCGAATGGAAGTTGGTGTAGCGCAGGCCGCTCCTGGCGATGCGGTCGAGCGCCGGGGTCGGGATCACGCCGCCGAAGGTGCTGGGCGAGCCGAAGCCGTCGTCATCGGTCATGATCAGCAGCACGTTGGGCGCCTTCTTCGGCGGCACCACGCGGGGCGCCCACCACGCGGTGGACTCCGAGGCTCTTTCCTTGATCACGCCGCCGAACTTCGGATCGGGCGGCGGCAGTTGCTTGCCGCTGATGGTCGTGGTGGCGCTGGCGGAGCCGAGCACGCCGGTGACCTGCTGTGCCGAAGCAAAGCCCGTGAAGCCGAGGGCTGCAATACCCGACATGGCCAATACAAACAACTGTCTTTTCATTGCTTACTCCAATGGCCAAATTTCGTGAGACTGAAAAAATTTCTCCAGGCCTTTTACAGATTCCCGAGAGTATTTTCATTATGCTAACGGTTTACACAGCTGCGCCACTGCCGGCGTTCACCGTAGGCTAAAGTGGGCAAGAAATCCAACCGAATGTTGTTCCGGAATGCGGCTTTGTCATAGGACAATCAACGACACTGCGTAGACATTTGACGACACTCCAATGATCATGTGCGCATGAATGCTTCTCCTCTCCTGGTGCGCGCCCGTGCACTCACCGGTTTTGCCGAACTCGTCAGTGAATTTGGTGGCGACGCCGAAGGTTTGCTGCGTGAGGTTGGGCTTGCCTCACAAATTCTCGCGCAGCCGGAAGCGACGATCAGCATGCCCGCCGCCGTGGCCTTGCTCGAGAACGCGGCAGCACGGCTCGCTGCGCCCGATTTTGGTCTGCTTCTCGCACAACGCCAGGATTTTTCGGCGCTTGGCCCGATTGCGCTGATTGCCCGGCGCGCCGACACCGTGGGCAATGCGCTGGTGGCGATCGCACGCAATCTTCCGTACCACGTGGCGCGCACCTCGCTGCGGATGGAGGCCGGTCCCTCCGAAGAACTGGTGTGGCTGCGGTACGAACTGCCTTCCGGTATTTATGGAGCGCAACGGCAGTCAGTGGAAATGTGCTGTCTGTTGCTGATCCAGACTCTGCGCATGCTGAGAGGGGAATTGGGCGCCGACTGGCGCGTGGTATTTGCGCACCCGCCCGGCGTAGCGCTTTCGCGTTACCGCAAAATATTTCACTGTGACGTGGTGTTCCGGCAATCCGGTAACGGCGTGATCATTCCCAAAGCGCTTCTCGGACAGGTGCTGGACAGCGGCAATCCGCATATTCGCGTTGCCGTCGAACGCTTCGTGGCGCACCTGATTCGCCGCAACCCGCTGGATCTTGTCCAGCAAGTCGAGGAACTGATCGCCCGGCAACTGGCCAGTGGCGATTGCAACCTGGCCAGCATCGCCGAGCAACTGGCAATGAACGAGCGGACCCTGCAACGACGTCTGGAGGCAAGGCAAATCGGCTTTTCCGACATTCTCGACCGCGTCCGGCAGAGCCAGGCGCGCGAGTTCCTGGCCCAACCGGCGCTGCCCTTGTCGGAAGTGGCAATTCTGCTCGGTTACAGCGAACAGCGATCGCTCAGCCGGGCCTGCAGCCGCTGGTTCGGTGTGTCGCCGGCGGCGTTGCGCGCTGAGTGCTGAGCGTGTTCTGGCTTGCAAACCCCGGCGCGGCATTTGATCGGAAACAGTAGCGGCGGCCTGCTCAGGCTGCCAGGTCGGCCGGCACTGCCTGGCGCCCGATGGCGGCGCGGTTGATGCCGCTGATCAAAGCCTTGAGCGAAGCGGTGACGATGTTGGCGTCGATGCCGACCCCGTAGCATTCGCCGCCGCTACCGCCAGCAATTTCCATGAAGGCGCAGGCGCTCGCCTCGCCACCGGTGCTCATCGAGCGCTCCTCGTAGCTGCGGACCTGGGCCACGATTCCGGCACTGGCGAAGGCATGGAGCGCCGCGTCGATGGGGCCGTTGCCCTCGCCGGTGAGGCGGTGTGGCGTGCCGTCGATGTCGACGTGCAAGCGGATGCCCTGGCGCATTTGCGTCCCCTCGCCGTGCTCGAACAGGTGATGCTCGCGGTAACGGATTGCTGCGGTCAACGGGAAATAAGTCGGCCGAAAAAAGCTGCCAGATGTCGGCCGCCGTGACTTCGCCGCCGTGCGCATCGGTGTGGCGCTGGACGACGCCGGAGAACTCGACCTGCAGGCGGCGCGGCATGACGATGCCGTGCTCGGTTTCCATCAGGTAGGCAATGCCGCCCTTGCCCGACTGGCTGTTGACGCGGATCACCGAGTCGTAGCTGCGGCCAACGTCGGCCGGGTCGATCGGGAGATAGGGCACCGACCATTGCTCTTCCGCCTTGTGGGCGGCAAACCCCTTCTTGATGGCGTCCTGGTGGGAGCCGGAGAAGGCCGTGAACACGAGATCCCCGACGTACGGATGGCGCGGGTGGATCGGGAGCTGGGTGCAGTGTTCGAAAGTGCGGGCGACGCCGTTGATGTCGGAGAAATCGAGGC
Source organism: uncultured beta proteobacterium (assembly GCA_963815365.1). Classification (GTDB taxonomy): domain Bacteria; phylum Pseudomonadota; class Gammaproteobacteria; order Burkholderiales; family Rhodocyclaceae; genus Azonexus. The sequence continues at coordinate 262,252 of CAWFGN010000006.1, read as the reverse complement.
CGGGATGGACGCCCTGCGTGTACATGTTGAGTGCCACGGTGACGAGATCGACGTTGCCGGTGCGCTCGCCGTTGCCGAAGAGACAGCCCTCGACGCGGTCGGCGCCGGCCATCAGGCCGAGTTCGGCGGCGGCGACGGCGGTGCCGCGGTCGTTGTGCGGGTGGAGACTGATGATGACGCTGTCGCGGCGCGCGAGGTTGCGGTGCATCCACTCGATCTGGTCGGCGTAGATGTTGGGCGTCGCGATCTCGACCGTGGTCGGGAGATTGAGGATGACCTTGCGCTCCGGCGTCGCGCCCCAGGCGGCGGTGACGGCATCGCAGACTTCCCTGGCGAAATCGAGTTCGGTGGCGGTGAAGAGTTCCGGGCTGTATTCGAGGGTGATCTCGGTTCCGGCCGATCTTTCCAATTCATCGGCAAGGCTGCGGATGAGGCGCACGGCATCGACGGCCATGGTCACGACCTCGGCCTTGCTCATGCCGAAGACGTTGTCGCGGAAGGTCTTGCTGGTGGCGTTATAGACGTGGACGATCGCCTTTCTGGCGCCCCTGAGCGATTCGAAGGTGCGTCGGATGAGATGCTCGCGCGCCTGGGTGAGAACCTCAATGGAAACGTCGTCGGGAATGTGGCCGCCCTCGATGAGGCTGCGCACGAAGCCGAATTCGGTTTCAGATGCGGACGGGAAGGCAACCTCGATTTCCTTGAAGCCGACGGCGCACAAGGTCTTGAACAAGCGCATTTTCTTTTCGGCGTTCATCGGCTCGAAAAGCGCCTGGTTACCGTCGCGCAGGTCGGTGCTCATCCAGATCGGCGGTTTGCTGATAACCCGGTTCGGCCAGTTGCGGTCAACGAGGTTGACCGGGGCAAAAGCGGGGTACTTGGCGGCGGGGTTCGGCAACATGGCACTGCTCCTGAAAGCTGGATTCGATGGAGCAATTTTGCGGGAAATCGACCGGCAGGTGCTTGCGTTTTATGGATTGATTGCTAACATTATTGGCAGAATATTCTAGAAATTTACTGATAGGCGCAATTTATGGAACTTGATCGATACGACCGGCAAATTCTCGAGGTATTGCAGCAGGATGGACGCGTCAGCAACCAGGAACTGGCCGACCGCATCGGCCTCTCGCCGTCGCCCTGCCTGCGCCGCGTGCGCGCCCTTGAGGAGTCTGGCCTGATCACCGGCTACCGGGCGCTGCTCGACGCCAAAAAACTCGGCTTGAGCCTGATGGCGCTGATCGGCATCTCCATGGACCAGCACACGCCGGAGCGCTTTGCTAACCTCGAAACCGTCATCGCCGGCATTCCGGAAGTGCTGGAATGCCTGCTGATCACCGGCCAGCAGTCGGATTACCAGCTGAAGGTCGTCGTACGCGACATGGACGCCTACCAGGACCTGCTGCTCAACAAGATCACACGCATCCAGGGGGTCACCGGCGTGCACACCAGCTTTGTGCTGCGCAAGGTGGTTGACCGCACCAGCCTGCCGGTTTGATCCCGGTTTGCGGGCGACGGCTTACTGGAGCGAGTTGCTTGCCGGTACCGGTTTGGGTTGCGGCTTCTTGCCTTTCGATTCCTTCTTTTTGTCTTTGCTTCCCATGATTCGCTCTCCTTGATTGATCGCGTCAGGACCACTCGCCTGCATGAATGATCATAGTACGAGTTGGCGCCACGGGCCCGGTTTTTGGTTTCCCGCCCATGATGCCAGTCGGTCGGGTGGTGCACAACATAGCCGGGCCGTGCGGCTTCCGCGCGTATAATCGGGACCGGAAAGTCGGCCAGGCAATCGCTGGATGCGCAAGCATCGGGAGGAAAGTCCGGGCTCCATAGGGCAGGATGCCAGCTAACGGCTGGGTGCTACAAGTCGCGAGACCCAAGGCAACGGAAAGTGGAACAGAGAGTAGAACCGCCTGCCGGGGGCGACCCCGGTCGGTAAGGGTGAAACGGCGAGGTAAGAGCTCACCGCGTCGGCGGCAACGTTCGGCGGCACGCTAAACCCCATCCGGAGCAAGACCAAATAGGGAAGCATGGGCGTGGCCCGCGCTGCTTCCGGGTAGGTTGCTTGAGCCTGTCGGTGACGGCAGGCCTAGAGGAATGATTGCCGAACCCCGCAAGGGGGGAACAGAACCCGGCTTATCGGCCGGCTTTCCATTTTCAATTGAATTCAGCCTGTGCGGCGTCGGGCTCGAACCGGCGATCCCAACTCGCCTACAATGCCGCATGAACACCGCCCCGTATCCGATCATCCGCTGGCAGGAAGCTGGCGTCGAGCAGGCCGCCCGCTGGCGTTCCGAGGCCGGGGTGGCTCCGCCGGAAGCGGTCGTTGTTGCCGATGACACGCTGAAGGCTGACGCGGCTTACCGGCTGGCCGCACAGGGGGCGGCGCTTCTCTGGCGCGGCGATTACCAGAATGCGCGCAACCTGTTGCAGGCGCTGGCGCGGCGGGTGGATCGGGCGCCGCGTGAGGGGACGCGGAAGGAGCCGCTAACGCCGGCCGAGGCGTTTCTCCAGCACCGCGAGGCACAGGGGAGGCGGGCGGCGATTCTTGGGCGTTTGCTGGTGCCGCTGACGGCCGATTACCGGGTGCCGCTACGGCGCGGACAGGAGGTGGCGGCGGCTTGCCGGGAGGCTTTGGGGCCGGGCGGCGAGGATTCGGTGATTTCCCTGCGCGGCCTGCTGGCGCTGGTCAGCGCGCACGAGTGGCGCAAGAAGGGCATCCCGGTGCCGGCGGTCGAGGGGCGGATTCACCCGCATTTCGGCGTCTTTTCGCCGGTGCGCGGCGAGTATGTCGAACTGGTGGCCAGGGCGCCGTTGCCGGCGGGCTGCGACCTGGCCTTCGACATCGGCACCGGCTCCGGCATCCTGGCGGCGGTGCTGGCGCGGCGCGGCATCAAGCGCGTGGTGGCGACCGATCAGGACCCGCGGGCGCTGAACTGCGCCACAGAAAATGCCCGAAATCTGGGGTTGACCGCAACCGTCGAGGTGATCGCGGCCGATCTCTTCCCGGACGGCCGGGCGCCGCTGGTGGTGTGTAACCCGCCGTGGGTGCCGGCGCAGCCGAGTTCGCCGGTCGAGTATGCGGTGTACGACCCGGATTCGCGGATGCTGCGCGGCTTTCTCGGGGGGCTGGCGGCCCATCTGGCGCCGGGCGGCGAGGGCTGGCTGATCCTCTCCGACCTGGCCGAACATCTCGGCCTGCGTTCGCGCGACGATCTGCTGGCCTGGATTGCGGCGGGCGGCCTCAAGGTGCTCGGGCGCATCGACACCCGGCCGCAGCACCCGAAGGCCCGCGATGCGAGCGATCCGCTGCACGCGGCGCGGGCGGCCGAGGTGACTTCGTTGTGGCGGCTGGGACTGGCGACGGAATAATATTTTCGCCGGATTGGAATAAAAGCAGGTCGGCATTCGTTTATCCCGTTGTAGCACCCAACAACACCCACGGAGATTCCCATGAAAACGCAAAACCTCGTGCTCGCCCTGATTGTTTCCGCCACGCTGGCGGCCTGTTCGTCCCATGAAACCCGCGCTACGGCGCCAGCCACGGTTTCCGCCGGCGTCCTTGCCGGCAGCAATGGCATGACCCTGTACACTTTCGACAAGGATGTCGCGGGCAGCGGCAAGAGCGTGTGCAACGGTCCGTGCGCCACCAACTGGCCGCCGTTCTACGCGGCCGACGGTGCCGCCGCCAGTGGTGACTACAGCATCATCACCCGCGATGACGGCAAGAAGCAATGGGCGCTCAAGGGCAAGCCGCTGTATTACTGGGCCAAGGACCAGAAGCCGGGCGACAAGACCGGTGACGGCTTCAACAACGTCTGGCAGGTTGCCAAGCCCTAATCGGCCACGTGGACAACGCCGCGCTTCTGGCCGAGATTCCCCGCCTGCGCCGCTATGCGCGGGCGCTGCTCGGCAACCGCGCGGCGGCTGATGACCTGGTGCAGGACACGCTCGAACGAGCCTGGGCGCGCTATGCGCTGTGGCGGGCCGGCAGCGATTTGCGCGCCTGGCTGTTCAGCATCATGCATAACCTGCGCGTTGATCAGTTGCGCCGGCCGAACGTGCCAACGCATTCCATCGACGAGGATGATTTCGCGGTGCCGACACGGGCGATGCAGTGCGACCGGCTGGAAGTGAGGGATCTCGAATCCGCCCTGCGTCAGCTGCCGGACGAACAGCGCGAAGTGCTGCTGCTGGTGGCGCTGGAAGATCTCGGTTATGCCGAGATCGCCAGCATGCTGGGCATTCCCGTCGGCACTGTCATGTCCCGCCTGGCGCGCGGGCGCGAAAGATTGCGCCTGCTCATGGACGGCCGCCCGTCTGGTGCCAATTTGAGGGTCGTGCGATGAGCAAACTCCCGATCAGCGAAGCCGACCTGCAGGCGTATGTCGATGCCGCATTGACCGAAGCGCGGTGCGCCGAGGTCGAGGAATATCTGGCTGCGCACCCCGAAGAGGCCGAGCGGGTGCGCGACTACCAGGCGCAGAAAGCAGGCGCTCAAGACCTGGTTCCAGCCAGTGCTCGACGAGCCTTTGCCGGAACGGCTGCAGGCGCTGTCATTGCCGCCGGCGCCTGTTGCGGTCGACGCGCAAAAACGGCCGTTTTTGGCGCGCTGGTCGCTGGAACGCATTGCCGCCGGATTGCTCGTCGCGCTGGTCGGTGGTGTCGCCGGCTGGCTGGGTCATGCGCAATATCAAGCCGCGGACAGGCAGGTGCAGTTGGTGCCGCTGTCGCGGCAGGCGGCGGTGGCGCATGTGGTCTTCAGTCCCGATGTGCGGCGTCCGGTCGAGGTCGGCGCCGACCAGGAGGACCAGCTCGTCGCCTGGCTCTCGAAGCGCCTCGGCACGCCGGTGCGCCCGCCCAAGCTGGCGGCAATCGGCTACGAGCTGATCGGCGGGCGACTGCTGCCCGGCAACAGCGGGCCGGTGGCGCAGTTCATGTACCACGATGCCAGCGGCCAGCGCCTGACGCTGTACGTGACAACGGAAAACGCGACTAACCGCGACACCGGCTTCCGCTTCGCCAAGGAAGGCCCGGTCAACGTCTTCTACTGGATCGACGGCAAGTTCGGCTACGCGCTGTCGGCAGGCATCGACAAGGGCGAACTGGCGCGCGTGGCGACCGCTGTTTACGACCAGCTCGAACACAAATAGCCGGCCGCAAAAAAGCCGATGCGCTTGCGGGCATCGGCTGTCTTGGCTTGCGGCGGCCTGGCGTCAGGCCGGAGCCGAGGTCCGGATCAGGTGGTCGAAGGCACTGAGCGCTGCGGTGGCGCCGGCGCCCATGGCGATGACGATCTGCTTGTAGGGTACCGTCGTGCAGTCGCCGGCCGCGAAGACGCCGGGCACCGAGGTCTGCCCCTTGGCGTCGATCTCGATTTCGCCGAACTTCGACAGGTTGACCGTACCCTTCAGCCAGTCGGTGTTGGGCAGCAGGCCGATCTGCACGAAGATGCCTTCGAGTTCGATGCGCTTGATCTCGTCGGTGTTGCGATCCTTGTAGAGCAGGCCGTTGATCTTGCTGCCGTCGCCGGTGGCTTCGGTGGTCAGCGCCATCGTATGTACCTCGACGTTGGGCAGGCTGGCCAGCTTGCGCTGGAGCACGGCGTCGGCGCGCAGCTTGCTGTCGAATTCGAGCAGCGTGACGTGGCCGACGATGCCGGCGAGGTCGATCGCCGCCTCGACGCCCGAGTTGCCACCGCCGATCACCGCCACGCGCTTGCCCTTGAACAGCGGGCCGTCGCAGTGCGGGCAGTAGGCGACGCCCTTGCCGCGGTATTCCTTCTCGCCCGGCACGTTCATCTCGCGCCAGCGGGCGCCGGTGGCGAGGATGACTGACTTGCTCCTGAGCACGGCGCCGTTTTCGAGCGTCACCTCGATCAGGTCGCCCGCCTTGAGCTGCGTGGCGCGCTGCAGGTTCATGATGTCGACGTCGTAATCCTTGACGTGTTCCTCCAGCCCCATGACCAGCTTGGGGCCGTCGGTTTCCCTGACCGAGATGAAGTTCTCGATCGCCAGCGTATCCATCACCTGGCCGCCGAAACGCTCGGCCAGCAGGCCGGTGCGGATACCCTTGCGCGCCGCGTAGATGGCCGCCGAGGCGCCGGCCGGGCCACCGCCGACGACGAGCACGTCATAGGCATCCCTGGCATTGAGCTTTTCGGCATCGCGCGCGGCGCTGCCCGTATCCAGCTTGGCGACGATTTCCTCGATGCTCATCCGTCCGGCGCCGAATTCCTCGCCATTCAGGAAAACGGTCGGCACGGCCATGATCTTGAGGCGCTCGACTTCATCCTGGAACAGCGCGCCGTCGATCATCGTGTGGCTGACGCCGGGGTTGAGCACGGCCATCAGGTTGAGTGCCTGCACGACATCCGGGCAGTTGTGGCAGGACAGCGAAATGAAGGTCTGGAAGTTGAAGGTGCCGGGCAGCGCCTTGATCTGTTCGATCACTTCGGCGTCGACCTTGGGCGGGTGGCCGCCGGTCTGCAGCAGGGCGAGCACCAGCGAGGTGAATTCGTGGCCCATCGGAATGCCGGCAAAGCTGATGCGTGCCGCTTCACCCGGACGGCCGATGGCGAAGGAGGGGCGCAGCGTGGCGTCGCCGTTTTCGCGCAGGCCGACCTTGTCCGACAACTCGGCAATGTCCTTGAGCAGGCCGAGCATCTCCTGGGCCGGTGCACTGTGGTCGAGCGAGGCGACGATTTCGATCGGCGTCTGCAACTTTTCGAGGTAGGCCTTGAGCTGGGCCTTGATGTTTGCGTCGAGCATGCTGTTCTCCCTTTTTGAGAATTTCAGTGAAAAGGGGCTCATTGGCCCCTTTTCACTGGAATCCGCACCGCTCCCGGGCGGGAGCGGTATGGCGGTGTAGCGCGTTGCGTCTTAGATCTTGCCGACCAGGTCGAGCGACGGAGCGAGGGTCTTGTCGCCTTCCTTCCACTTGGCCGGGCACACTTCGTTCGGGTGCTTGGCCACGTACTGCGCGGCCTGCAGTTTGCGGATGGTTTCCTTGACATCGCGGGCGATTGCGTTGTCATGCACTTCCAGGGTCTTGATCACGCCGTCCGGGTCGATGACGAAGGTGCCGCGCAGGGCCAGGCCGGCTTCCGGGATATGCACGCCGAAGGCGTTGGTCAGCTGGTGCGTCGGGTCGCCCACCAGCGGGAAGAGGGCCTTGCCGACGGCCGGCGAGGTCTCGTGCCACACCTTGTGCGAGAAGTGGGTGTCGGTGGTGACGATATAAACCTCGGCGCCGGCCTTCTGGAACTCGGCATAGTGCTCGGCGGCGTCTTCGACTTCGGTCGGGCAGTTGAAGGTGAAGGCGGCCGGCATGAAAATCAGGACCGACCAATGGCCCTTCAGGCTGGCTTCGGTGACTTCGATGAACTTGCCGTTATGGAAAGCCTGGGCCTTGAACGGTTGGACCTGGGTATTGATGAGTGACATGGGGGGTTCTCCTTGGTTGAGGTTGATGACAACGAATGCATTGTAGATCGTGCCCGGAATGTTGTTCCAATTGAATAAGAGAATCTGGTTGATAGGCCGGGGCTATTGCTATCTGCGCCACGATTTTTCGGCGGCATAGTCCAAAAGGTGTAACTTCCATTGTTCATTCGATCTAATTTCAAGGTTAAGCCGAAGAGTGTTGATTCAAGTCAATGGATTTGCTGGCAGGATGCGGATCATGTCGAGCGATGTCGCGGCCGCTTTTTGCGCCGTGGATGCGAACAGGAGCAGGTCAATGAACATTTCCAGCGCGATCGTCTATGTGATTCCGGGGCGCATGGACGAGGCGTGTTCAGCGCTGGTGCAACTGCCCGGCGTTGAAATCCACGCCCGCAGTCCCGAAGGCAAGGTGGTCGTCACGATCGAGGACAGCGACACGTCCCTGGCTTCGGCCACCTACATCGCCCTGCATGACGTTCCAGGCGTCATGTCGGTGGCCATGGTTTATCAATATAGCGACGACGAGTCAGTTACTGAGGAGGTAGAGGCGTGAAACTCAATCGACGGGATTTCATCAAGACGAATGCAGCGGCAGCAGCCCTTTCGGCAGCCGGACTGGCGGCGCCGGTGACAGCGGTTGCCGCGGGCAAGGACGATATCCGCTGGGACAAGGCGGCGTGCCGGTTCTGCGGGGTTGGCTGCGGGGTGCTGGTCGGCACCCAGGACGGTCGCGTGGTAGCAACGCAGGGTGATCCGGACGCGCCGGTCAATCGCGGTCTCAACTGTATCAAGGGCTATTTCCTGTCCAAGATCATGTACGGCGCCGATCGCCTCAAGACGCCAATGCTGCGCATGAAGGACGGCAAGTACGACAAGAACGGCGAGTTCGCACCAATTACCTGGAAGCAGGCCTTCGACATCATGGAAGAGAAGGCCAAAGCCACCATCAAGGACAAGGGGCCGAACGGCCTCGCGATGTTCGGCTCCGGTCAATGGACGATCTGGGAAGGCTATGCCGCTGCCAAGCTGATGAAGGCCGGGTTCCGCACCAACAACATCGACCCCAACGCCCGCCATTGCATGGCCTCGGCAGTTGCCGGCTTCATGCGCACCTTCGGCATCGACGAGCCGATGGGCTGCTATGACGACATCGAGCATGCCGACGCCTTCGTGTTGTGGGGCTCGAACATGGCCGAGATGCACCCGATCCTGTGGACGCGCGTGACCGACCGCAAACTGTCGAACAAGGGGGTCAAGGTCGCCGTGTTGTCGACCTTCGAGCATCGCTCCTACGAGCTGGCCGACATCCCGATGATCTTCGCGCCGCAGACAGACCTGGCGATCCTGAACTATGTCGCCAACTACATCATTCAGAACGGCAAGGTGAATCAGGCGTTTGTCGACAAGCACGTCAATTTCAAGAAGAGTGCCACCGATATCGGCTACGGCCTGCGTCCGACGCATGCGCTGGAGAAAGATGCGACCAGCAACGGCTACCCCGGTGCCGACGGCAAGCCGAAGGGCGATACCGGGAAGTCCGAGGCGATTACCTTCGACGAATACAAAAAGTTCGTTTCCGAGTACACCGCCGAGAAAGTCTCCAAGCTCTCCGGTGTCTCGGAAAAGGATCTCAAGGCGCTGGCCGAACTGTATGCCGACCCGAAGGTCAAGGTCACCTCGTTCTGGACCATGGGTTTCAACCAGCATACCCGCGGTACCTGGGCGAACAACATGATCTACAACATCCACCTGCTGGTCGGCAAGATTTCCGAGCCGGGCAACAGCCCGTTCTCGCTGACCGGCCAGCCGTCCGCCTGCGGCACGGCGCGCGAGGTCGGTACCTTCTCGCACCGGCTGCCGGCCGACATGGTGGTGACCAATCCGGAACACCGCAAGATCACCGAGCGCCTTTGGGGGCTGCCGGATGGCACCATTCCCGACAAGCCGGGTTTCCATGCCGTGGCGATGGCACGGGCGCTGAAGGACAAGAAGGTCAATTTCTACTGGCAGCAGTGCAACAACAACATGCAGGCCGGCCCCAACATCAACGAGGAGCTTCTCCCCGGCTGGCGCGATCCGGCAAATTTCATCGTCGTTTCCGACCCGTACCCGACTGTTTCCGCGATGGCTGCCGACCTCGTCCTGCCGACCGCGATGTGGGTCGAGAAGGAGGGCGCCTACGGCAACGCCGAGCGCCGTACCCAGTTCTGGCGCCAGCAGGTCAAGCCGTCCGGCGATTGCCACTCTGATATGTGGCAGGTCATGGAGTTCTCGAAGCGCTTCAAGGTCGAGGATGTCTGGCCGGCGGAACTGGTCGCCAAGGCGCCGAAACTCAAGGGCAAGACCCTGTATGAAGTGCTGTTCGCCAACGGTGTGGCCGACAAGTACAAGCTCGGCGAAATCGCCGAAGGCTTCGACAACGACGAAGCCAAGCACTTTGGGTACTACGTCCAGAAAGGGCTGTTCGAGGAGTACGCGCAGTTTGGCCGCAAGCATTATCACGATCTTGCTGACTTCAATGTTTACCATGAAGCGCGCGGCCTGCGCTGGCCGGTGGTGGATAACAAGGAAACCCTGTGGCGCTTCCGCGAGGGTTACGATCCCTACGTCCCGAAGGGTGAGGGCGTCAGGTTCTACGGCCACAAGGACGGCAAGGCGGTCATCTTTGCGCTGCCTTACCAGCCGGCTGCCGAGGTGCCGGACAAGGAGTTCGACCTGTGGCTGTGTACCGGCCGGGTGCTCGAGCACTGGCATACCGGGACAATGACCCGGCGTGTCCCCGAGCTCTACAAGGCGTTTCCGGACGCCGTGCTGTTCATGCATCCGGATGACGCGAAGGCGCGCGGTCTGCAGCGCGGCATGGAAGTCAAGGTGGCGTCCCGCCGTGGCGAAATCCGCTTGCGCGTCGAGACCCGGGGTCGCAACAAGCCGCCGCGCGGGCTCGTCTTCATTCCGTTCTTCGATGCCGGTCGCCTGGTCAACAAGCTGACCCTGGACGCCACGTGTCCGATTTCGAAAGAAACCGATTACAAGAAGTGCGCAGTCAAGGTGGTCCGGGCCTGATCCGGGAAATTCAATTACATGAACGAAAAATGGCCGGGAGCGAACCCCCGGCCGTCCATCGGAGGTTAGAAATCATGAGATTCATCCCTGCCTTGGCCGTGGCGTCCGCCCTGCTCCTCTTCGGGGTTGGCGGCGTCAGCGCGCAGGAAAGAGTGGAGTCCCTGCGCGGTGACGTGTCGATCGACCAGCTGTCCAATCTGGACAAGATGTTCCGTCCCGAGAAGGATCAGGAACTGATTCCCCGCAACTTCCAGAAGCAGCCGCCGCTGATTCCGCACAGCGTCAAGGGCTACAACATCACGCAGAACTTCAACAAGTGCATGGACTGCCACTCCAAGGAGCGCGCAGAAGAGACTGGCGCGACCCTGGTCGCAAAGTCGCACTACCTGGACCGGGAGGACAAGAAGCACGCCAATATCTCGCCCAGGCGCTACTTCTGTATGCAGTGCCATGTGCCACAGTTCGACGCCAAACCGCTGGTCGAAAATACCTATAAACCAGCTGCCAAGTAGGGGGAATGATGAGTCTCGAAAAATATATGCCCGCCTGGGTGAAGCGTGTCGGTCTGCTGACCGTGGTCGTTTTGTTCGGAGCCGGTATCCTGTTCTGGGGGGGCTTCAACTGGGCGCTCGAGGAAACAAACAAGGAATCGTTCTGCATTTCCTGTCATGAGATGGAGGAAAACGTCTTCAAGGAATACCAGAATACCATTCACTACACGAACCGCACCGGTGTCCGCGCGACCTGTCCGGATTGCCACGTGCCCAAGGAATGGGGGCCAAAGATGGTGCGCAAGATCCAGGCTTCCAACGAGGTCTGGCACAAGTTGCTCGGTACCATCGATACACCGGAGAAGTTCAACGCCAAGCGCGCCCAGCTCGCCCAGAACGAGTGGAAGCGCATGAAGGCCAACGATTCTCAGGAGTGCCGCAACTGCCACCGTTACGACTATATGGACTACACGGAGCAGGGCAATCGCGCCGCCAAGCAGCACCCGCAGGCCTTTGTCGAGGGCAAGACCTGCATCGACTGCCACAAGGGCATCGCCCACCAGCTGCCCGCCATCGATCAGCACATCGGTGCGCAGAATGAAGGTGCCGTGGTAATTTCACACGGTGAAAAGCCAGCGGAGCCGGCCAAGCCCGAGAGCAAATAAGAGGGCTTGCTGGTCGTGCCAGAACAAACCCGGCCGCGTGCCGGGTTTGTCGTTTTCCGGCGGATTGTTGCGGTCGACGTATGAAAAGTGCAGAAAATCAGCGAATCCCCCGCAAATGGGGCGTCTCGCGCCAACACTTGGGCAAAAAGGTGTGCTACTTTTAGTGTGCTGCCGTGCCAACGGCCAGTTTTCTTAACACATACAAGTAACAGGAGGCACTTAGATGAATAAATCCGAGCTGGTCGAAGTTGCTGCAAAAGAAGCTGGTATCACCAAGGCCGCTGCTGACAAGGCGTTGTCCGCCATCATCGGCGCCGTCGTACAAACTGTGGCCAAGGGCGACTCCGTCACCCTCGTTGGTTTCGGTACCTTCAAGTCCGCCAAGCGTGCTGCGCGCACCGGCAAGAACCCGAAGACCGGCGCAACGCTGAAGATTCCGGCGACCACGGTTCCGAAGTTCAGCGCCGGTACGGCCTTCAAGGCTGCCGTCGCACCGAAGAAGGCTGCCAAGAAGAAGTAATTCGCCTGACCCATTGCGGGGCTCGCGAGACGCGGGCTCCGCATTTCAATTTCTGATGACTACACAAAACCCCGAAGACACTCCAATTCCCGCTCCGTCGCCAGCCCCCCAGGGTGTTGACAGCCGCCGCCGACTGCGCGAACTCCTCGCGATTCCCGAGCGCGACCGGACCGATGAACAGTGGGATGAAATTATCGAGCTCGAAATCCAGCTGGCGCCGGGTAACCGTGCTTCCGCTGCCGAGCAAGGGGGCGGCCCCGGTCAGGGCGGTGGTGGTGGCGGGCACAACAAACCCTCCGGCCAACCCAAGAAACACCGGCCACGGAGCAACAACAACAATCGCCGGCCGCGTCCCAACAAGCCGACGGGCAATCCTGCCTGATTTCTTCCTTCGGGATGGATTGATTCGGCACCATCGCCGCCATGCAGCAATTTGACCTGATCATCGTGGGTGGCGGACTCGCCGGCGCCAGTCTTGCCATCGCCCTGCGCGATACCTCGTTGCGCATTGCGCTGGTCGAACACCAGCCGCCGTCGCGCCAAGAGGGCTGGGATGCGCGCGTCTACGCGATCAGCCCGGCCAATGCCGGATTTCTCGAGCGGATCGGCGCCTGGAAACATCTCGATGCGCAGCGTATTTCACCGATCCGCGGCATGGAGGTCAAGGGCGACGCCGGCGGCGAACTCGGTTTTTCGGCTTACGAAACGGGCGTTCCTGAGCTGGGCTGGATCCTCGAATCGTCGCTGATGGCCTGCGAGTTCTGGGAAAGTGCCAAGCGTCAGGGCAATATCACCCTGTTCTGTCCAGCCCGTCCGACGCGCCTGACCTTCGAATCCGATGCCGCCGTGCTCAAGCTCGAAGACGGCTCGCTGTTGGCCGGACGGCTGCTGGTTGGTGCGGACGGGCGGGATTCATGGGTGCGTCAGGCCGCGGGACTGGTTGCGTTGACCACGCCATATGGCGAAAAGGGCGTCGTTGCCAATCTGGTGGCCGAGAAGCCGCACCGAAATATTGCCCGCCAATGGTTCCGCGACGACGGTGTGCTTGCCTGGCTGCCACTGCCCGGGAACCGCATTTCGATCGTATGGTCAACTCCGGATGATTTCGCCGATGAGCTGTGTGCCCTTCCTGCCGAGACCTTCTGCGAGCGCGTCGCCGAGGCGGGGGGCGGGCGCTCGGAAAGCTCCAGTTGCTGACGTCGCCGCTGGCGTTCCCGCTGCGCCTGATCCGCGTTCCGCAAATCATTGCGCCCCGTCTGGCGCTGATTGGCGATGCGGCGCACGGCATCCATCCGCTTTCCGGACACGGCATCAACCTTGGTTATCAGGATGCCAGCGAACTGGCGAGCCTGCTCTCGGCTGCGCAACCTTGGCACGATATCGGGGATGAGCGTTTTCTGCAGCGCTATCAGCGCGCACGGCGTGAAGAGACCGACCTGATGCAGACGACGACCGACAGCCTGCGCCGCCTGTTCGGGGCGTCGCCGCCGGGGCTGCGCACGTTGCGCAATCTGGGCCTGAATGTGACCAATGGATTGCCCTTTGTAAAAAATGCTCTTGCGCGCTATGCGTTGGGCGCCTTCTAGGAGAATCAGATGTTGAAAAAGATGCTGCCCTTGGCCTTTGCCACGCTTTTTGTTGCGACAGCGGCGGCCGACGAGGCGGATATCAAGAAAGCCATGGAGGCCAAGCTCGGCACCAAGGTGGAGAGCGTCACCAAATCCGGCTATCTCGGCCTGTACGAGGTCTACGCGGATGGCAATATTCTCTATACCGACGAGAAGATGACCGCCTTCATCGCCGGCGGCCAGTTGATCGAGGGGGCCGGGCTCAAGAACGTGACCGAGGAGCGGATGCGCAAGCTGACCGCGATCAAGTTCTCCGACTTGCCGCTCGAGCGGGCAATCAAGCAGGTTCGGGGTAACGGCAAGCGGGTGCTGGCGACCTTCGAGGATCCGAACTGTGGTTATTGCAAGCGGCTGGCCAAGGACTTGCAGAAGGTGGACAACGTCACGATCTACACTTTCCTGTATCCGATCCTGTCGGAGGATTCCCTCAGGAAGTCGAAGCAGATCTGGTGTGCGCCGGATCGCGCCCGGGCCTGGAACGACTGGATGGTCGACGGGCGCTCCCCGGCGGGCAAGGAAGATTGCGATACGTCGGCAATTACCAAGAATCAGGAATTCGGGCGTCGGCTGAGCATCAGTGGCACCCCGACCATGTTCTTTGCTGACGGCGAGCGCGTTCCGGGCGCCATGCCACTGCCCAAGATCGAGCAGAAGCTTGCCCAGGTGAAGTAATTCGTTTGCCTGCAGCCTTCCCTTCTCGCTGCCGGGAGGGCTGATATTTCCCTGCACAGGCAGGGCTCCCCCGGCGTTGCGCGCCGGGCGGAATGATCGGGTCGCTGACCCGTCGTGACGGCTTGAGCCGTGTCCCGAACCCAGAGGTATTCCCCGCCACCGGCATCGGCGCGGCAGGCGGATCGGCCTGCAAGAAATCATTACAAGTCACTTTAAGAGTCACATTCCTAGCCTTGATTTTTAAGGCTAATTTTGTGCAAAAATCGCCTCGTAAAGATCGCGTAAGTCCTTGTTGTGTATGAAAAAATTCCCGTTTTTGCTATTGACGGTGCTGTCATCCTGTCATAAAGTGGGAAAACGTGTGAAAAAGTGGGAAAAAGGGGCGGGGCGGGAATGTTCGAAGGAGCGGCAGCACTCAATCTGGATGCGAAAGGGCGGCTTGCGATTCCGGCAAGGCATCGCGAGACCCTGCTCGCCGCCGCCGAGGGCTCGCTGGTTCTGACTGCGCATCCGCATCGCTGCCTGCTGCTCTATCCCGCGCCTGCCTGGCTGCCGATCCGCGACCAGATTCTCAAGGCGTCCAGCCTTGATCCGCGCTCGGCGTCGATCAAGCGCGTTCTGGTCGGCAATGCGCGTACCGAATCCCTTGATTCCGCTGGCCGCATCCTGGTTGCGCCGGAGTTGCGCGACTATGCCCAGTTCGACAAGACGGTTTACCTGGTTGGCATGGGGTCGCACTTCGAAATCTGGAGCGAGGCCGGCTGGCGGCAACAGAACGATCTGGCGGTCGAGGCGCTCTCGGGAGACCTGCCGCCGGGGTTTGGGGATCTGGTGCTGTGACGCGCGGTACCGCCCATGTGACGGTACTGCTCGAAGAGGCGGTGGGGAGTCTGGCGATCAAGGCCGACGGCGTCTATCTGGATGCCACCTTCGGGCGCGGTGGTCACAGTCGCCGCATTCTTGCCGCGCTTGGCGAAAAGGGTCGCCTGGTGGCCATTGACCGTGACCCGCAGGCGGTCGCCGCGGGCGCTGCCATCAATGATCCGCGCTTCCTGCTGGTGCATCGCGCCTTTGGCGATATTGGCGAGGCGGCGCGCGAGGCGGGGCTGCGGGAGGTCGACGGGATCTTGTTCGATGTCGGCGTGTCGTCGCCGCAGATCGACGAAGGGGGGCGCGGCTTCAGCTTTCGCCATGACGCGCCGCTCGACATGCGCATGGATACGACACAAGGCGAGACGGCGGCCGAGTGGCTGGCGCGGGCTGAAATAAGGGACATAACGGAGGTCATCAGAAATTATGGCGAAGAACGGTTTGCTTTCCAGATTGCAAAGAAGGTTGTGGCTGCTCGGGTCGAACAGCCAATTGTCTCAACAGCTCAGTTCGCGGCCCTCGTACGCGCGACCGTGCGCACCCGTGAGCCAGGGCAGGACGCGGCGACGCGCAGCTTTCAAGCTTTACGGATTCATATCAATCAAGAGCTCCGCCAGCTGGAAGTAGCCTTGCCGCAAGCCCTTGAATTGCTCAAGCCGGGCGGACGACTGGTGGTGATTTCCTTTCACTCGCTGGAAGACCGCATCGTCAAGAATTTCATGCGCGCGCAGGCGAATGCCGATTCCCTGCCCAAGAACCTGCCGCTGCGCGCCGATCAGTTGCCGCAGCCCCGGCTGCGTCTGGTGGGCAAGCCGGTCAAGCCCTCGGCTGGTGAGATTGCCGTGAATCCGCGGGCGCGCAGTGCGGTAATGCGAGTCGCCGAAAAACTGTAATGCTGCGAGCCAACATCATCCTCCTGCTGATTGTCGTGGTGTGTGCGCTGGGCGTGGTGACCTCCCAGCACCGCGCGCGCAAACTCTTCCAGGCGCTGGAGGGCGAACAGGAGCGGGTGCGCCAGCTGGATATCGAATACGGCCAGCTGCAACTGGAGCTGTCGACCTGGGCGACGCATCCGCGGGTCGAGAAAGTCGCCCGTGAACGTCTGCACATGCAGACGCCGGACGCGCTCGGGCGGGTGGTCGAAAAGCCGGTGGCCATGCCGCCGAAGAAGAAGGTTGCCCGCTGATGGTCGTTCGCCGCCGCCCGCAGCGTGGCCATCGCTTCGCCGAAAGCCCGGTCCTCCAGCTGGCCTTGCAGGGCTGGCGCTCGCGCATGGTCGGCCTGCTTCTGATGGCGGCCTTTGCGGCATTGATCGGGCGGGGATTCTACCTGCAGATCGTCAACAATGATTTCCTGCAGGAGAAAGGCGAGTCGCGCTATCGCCGCGACATCGAGGTCTCGGCGTCGCGCGGCAAGATCATCGACCGCAATGGCGACATGCTGGCCGTATCGACGCCGATGAAGTCGATCTGGGCGATTCCCGCTGATGCGCGAACGATGAGCCTGGCGCAGAAGCAGCAACTGGCCGCATTGCTCGAGATCGGCGTGCGCGAACTGGATGGCAAGATTGCCTCGGAAAAGACCTTCGCCTTCGTCAAGCGTCAGGTGCCGCCGGAAACCGCGGAGCGCATTGCCGCGCTGAAACTGCCGGGTGTGCATCAGGAAAAGGAATATCGACGCTATTACCCGACCGGTGACATGACGGCCCATATCGTCGGCTTCACGGGCGTTGACGACAAGGGGCTGGAGGGTGTCGAGCTGGCGTTCCAGCAGAGCCTGCTTGGGCAGCCCGGCAGCCGCAGCGTGATTCGTGACCGTCGCGGCAACATCATCGAGGATGTCCGGGCGCTCAAGCCGCCGCAGGACGGCAAGGAAATTCGCCTGGCACTCGATTCCAAGATCCAGTACCTCGCCTACAGCCAGCTCAAGGCGGCGGTGGCGGAACACAAGGCCAAGGCCGGCGGCGTCATTGTCATCGACAGCCAGAGCGGCGAGGTGCTGGCCTTGGCCAACTGGCCGACCTACAACCCCAACAACCGCGAGAGCCTGTCGGGCGCGCAACTGCGCAACCGGGCGTTGACCGATACCTTCGAGCCGGGGTTGACGCTGAAGCCGTTCACCGCCGCGCTGGCGATGGAGAAGGGCAAGTTCCGGCCGGATACCATCATCAACTGCGCGCCGGGCCGGATCACCATCGGCAACGCCACCATTTCAGACGCGCACCCGCATGGCGCGCTGAGCGTGGCGCAGGTGATCCAGAAGTCGTCCAATGTCGGCGTCACCAAGATGGCGCTGACGCTGCCGCCCCGGGAGATGTGGGAGATGTTCGACGCGGTCGGTTTCGGCCAGGTGCCGCAACTGGGCTTTCCGGGCGAAGTGACCGGGCGTTTGCGGCCGTGGAAGAACTGGCGGCCGATCGAGCAGGCGACGATGTCCTACGGGCATGGCATTTCGGTCAGCCTGATCCAGCTGGCGCGCGCCTACTCCGTATTCGCCCGCGACGGCGACCTGATTCCGCTTTCCCTGCTCAAGACCGATGTGCCGGTGGTGCATGGTGCGCCGGTTTTCTCTGCGCAGACGGCGCGCGACATGCGTGTCATGCTCGAAATGGCGGCCGGGCCCGAAGGCACTGCCCCCAAGGCGCGGGTGCCCGGCTACCGGGTCGGCGGCAAGACGGGAACTGCGCACAAACTGGAGGGCGGCGTCTACGCCAACAAGTATGTTTCCGCCTTCGTCGGCTTCGCACCGATATCCCAACCGCGCCTGATTGTCGCCGTGATGATCGACGAGCCGAGCGCCGGCCAGCACTACGGCGGCGCGGTGGCGGCGCCGGTTTTTTCGCAAGTCATGGGCGCCGCGTTGCGCACCCTGGGCATTCCTCCCGATGTGCCGCTCCAGGTGGCCGAATCGGATAATCGGAAGGGGCGCCTGTGAGCCGGACCAACGAGATTCTTGCCCACCTGAACGCGCTTGGGATCGTGCCGACCGGCGTTGCCGACGACAGCCGCCAGGTGGCAAAGGGCGACCTGTTTCTGGCGTATCCCGGTGACCTGTCCGACGGGCGTCGTTACATTGCCGATGCGCTGGCGCGCGGCGCGTGCGCCGTGCTCTGGCAGGCCGGTGACGATTTCGCCTGGAATTCGGCGTTGACCGCAACCAATATCCAGGTTCGACGGGCTGCGCGCCCTCGCCGGGCCGCTCGCCAATGCCGTGTATGGTGCACCGAGCGCCGGGCTGTCGCTGATCGCCGTGACCGGCACCAACGGCAAGACGACGGTCAGCCAGTTCATCGCCAGCGCCTACGGCCGCCGCTGCGCGGTGATCGGTACGCTGGGCGCCGGATTTCCCGGAGCGCTGGTCGAGACCGGGTTCACCACGCCCGAAGCGACGACGCTGATGCGCCTGCTGGCCGACTTTCGCGCGGCCGGCGCTGCCGCATGCGCGCTTGAGGCCAGTTCGATCGGCATCGAGGAGGGCCGGATGAACGGCGCACAGGTCGATGTCGCGGTCTTCACCAATTTCACGCGTGACCATCTCGATTACCACGGCAGCATGGAAGCCTATGCGGCTGCCAAGCAAAAACTCTTCAGCTGGCCGGGGCTGCGCACGGCGATCGTCAATCTTGACGACGCCGTCGGGCGGGCGCTGGTGCGCGCCGCCAGCGCCCAAACGGTGCTCGGCTACGCGATCGGTGATGTCGGCGAGGTGCGCGCCTCAGGTCTGTGCGCGACGCCGCAAGGCCAGCGCTTCACCCTGGTGGCGCCCGATGGCCGGGCTGAAGTTGAAACCGCCCTGCTCGGCCGCTACAACATCTCGAACCTGCTGGCCGTGGCTGCCGTGTTGCATGATGCCGGCATCGCCGTCGATGAAGTGGCGCGTCGCCTGGCAAGCCTTGCCGCGCCGTCCGGCCGCCTGGAGCGCCTGGGTGGCGCCGGCGAGCCGCTGGTCGTCGTCGACTACGCACATACCCCGGATGCGCTGGAGAATGTGTTGCTGACGCTGGGTCCGGTGGCCGCCGAGCGCGGCGGGCGGCTGTATGTCGTCTTTGGCTGCGGTGGCGACCGCGATCCGGGCAAGCGCCCGCAGATGGGCGCCGTGGCCGCGCGGTTCGCCGACCGTGTGGTGCTGACCAGCGACAACCCACGGCGCGAGGATCCGGCACGGATCATTGAAGAAATCAGGGTGGGCGCAGCGCATGCTGAAATCGAGGTGGATCGCGCCGCGGCGATTGCGCGCGCCATTGCCGAATCAGCTCCCGAGGATGTGGTGCTGCTGGCTGGCAAGGGGCACGAGTCGTACCAGGAAACCGCCGGGGTGCGGATGCCGTTCTCCGACACGCAACAGGCCCGCGCCGCCCTCGAACGGCGGCACGGTGCGCAACGGGAGGTCGCATGATGAACTGGTGGCTCTCCGAGATTCTGTCCGCGACCGGCGGCCGGTTGAACGGCGCCGACCAGGTGATTTGCGGGGTATCGACCGATACGCGCGCCGTGGGCCTGGGCCAGTTGTTCGTCGCCTTGCGCGGCGAGCGTTTCGACGCCCACGATTTTCTCGAGCAGGCGGTTGCCGCCGGGGCCGCGGCGCTGCTGGTGGCGGATGCGGCGAAAGCGCCGGCCGGGGTGCCGACGATCGTCGTCGACGATACGCGGATTGCGCTCGGCAGGCTGGCCGCCGCCTGGCGTACCCGGTTCAACCTGCCGGTAATCGCCGTCACCGGCTCGAACGGCAAGACGACGACCAAGGAAATGATCGCCAGCATTCTCAAGGCGCATTTCGGCGACGCCGTGCTGGCAACGCGCGGCAATTTCAACAATGACATCGGCCTGCCGCTGACGCTGCTCGGGCTGAACGAAACCCACCGCGCAGCGGTCATCGAGATGGGGATGAATCATCCCGGTGAAATTGCCTATCTTGCGCCGCTCGGCGCACCGACCGTGGCGGTGGTGACCAACGCCCAGCGCGCCCACCTCGAGGGCATGGGCGACCTCGAAGAAGTGGCGCGTGAAAAGGGCGGGATCTTTAGCGGCCTGAGCGCCGACGGTATCGCCGTGATCAACGCCGATGATCCCTATGCCGCGACCTGGCGGGGCATGGCCGGAGACCGCAGGGTGTGCAGCTTCGGCATCGCGCATGCCGCTGACGTGCAGGCCGACATCCGTCAGCACGGGCTCGAGACGCTGCTCGCCCTGCGTGCGCCGCAAGGCACTGCAGCGTTCCGCCTGTCCGTGCCGGGTGCCCACAATGTCCGCAACGCCCTGGCGGCTGCCGCTGCCTGCCTCGCGGCAGGCATTCCGCTGGCCGCCGTGGTGGCCGGTCTGGAGCGTTTCTCCGGGGTCAAGGGTCGCCTCCAGGTGCGCGCGGGCCGGGCCGGGGCGGTGATCCTCGATGACACCTATAACGCCAATCCGGATTCGGTACGGGCCGGGATCGACGTGCTGGCCGCGACGATCGGGCGCAAGCTGCTGGTGCTCGGCGACATGGGCGAGATCGGCGAGGCGAGCGGCCAGTATCACGACGAAATCGGCGGCTACGCCAAGAGTCAGGGTGTAGACCGTCTGTTCGCGCTGGGCGACGCTGCCCAGCAGGCGGCACGCAACTTCGGCGAGGGCGCCCGGCACTTCTGCAACGTCGAAAAACTGATTGCCGCGGTCGACAAGGAATTGGGGCCGGAAACCACGGTGCTGGTCAAGGGCTCACGCTTCATGAAGATGGAGCGGGTGGCCGATGCGCTCGCAGCGACCGGCGCTCCGGAGGAGAAGAACTGATGCTGCTGGCACTGACCCAATGGCTCGCCCAGGACGTTCGCTTTTTCAACGTCTTCAACTACATCACGCTGCGCACCGTGCTGGCGGCGATGACCGCGCTGCTCATCTCGTTTGCCGCCGGCCCCGGCGTCATCCGCTGGCTGGCCGCCAAGAAGATCGGTCAGGCGGTGCGCAACGATGGGCCGCAGACGCATCTGATCAAGTCCGGAACGCCGACCATGGGCGGCGTCCTGATCCTGATCTCGATCGGTATCACGACGCTGCTCTGGGGCGATCTGACCAACAAATACGTGTGGACGGTGCTGGTCGTCACGCTCGGTTTCGGCATCGTCGGCTGGTACGACGACTGGAAGAAGGTCGTCTATCGCGACCCGAAAGGCTTGTCGGCCGGCTGGAAATACTTCTGGCAATCGGCGCTCGGAATCGGCGCGGCGCTGTTCCTCGCTTTCTCGGCCAAGTCCGGGGCGCAGACCGAACTCATCGTCCCCTTCTTCAAGGCAGTCGCCTACCCGTTGGGCATCATCGGTTTCATCACGCTGACCTACTTCGTCATCGTCGGCACGAGCAACGCGGTGAATCTGACCGACGGCCTCGACGGCCTCGCCATCATGCCGACTGTCATGATTGCCGGCGCCTTCGCCATCTTCGCCTACGTCACCGGTCACGCCGTACTCGCCAAATATCTGTTCATCCCCTATGTGCCAGGAGCGGGCGAGTTGTGCATCCTGCTCGGCGCCATTGCCGGGGCCGGGCTCGGCTTCCTGTGGTTCAACGCCTATCCGGCCGAAGTCTTCATGGGCGACGTCGGCGCCCTGGCGCTCGGCGCGGCGCTCGGCACCGTCGCCGTCATCCTGCGTCAGGAAATCGTGCTGCTCATCATGGGCGGCGTTTTCGTCGTCGAAACCCTGTCGGTGATGCTGCAGGTCAGCTACTTCAAATACACCAAGAAAAAATTCGGCGAAGGGCGCCGCATCCTGCGCATGGCGCCGCTGCACCACCATTTTGAACAATCGGGCTGGAAGGAGACGCAGGTCGTCGTCCGCTTCTGGATCATCACCATCATGCTCGTGCTGGTCGGGCTGTCTTCGTTGAAGTTGCGCTAAACATGGAACTTCGCGGCAAACGCGTTCTGGTCGTCGGGCTCGGTGAGTCCGGACTGGCGATGGCCAAGTGGCTGCATCGCCAGGGCGCGTTGGTCCGTGTCGCCGATTCGCGCGACAACCCGCCGAATGTCGATGCCCTGCAACGCATCGCACCGGGGGCCGAACTGATTGCCGGGCCGTTCGTCGAAGCACCGTTTGCCAGCGCCGACCTCGTTGCCCTGTCGCCGGGTGTAGCCAAGGCCACGCCGGTCATTGCTGCGGTCGACCGGAAAATTGTCTCGGAAATCGAATTGTTCGCCGCCGGCGTGCGCGAACAGGTGCCGGGCTCGCAGATCATCGCCATCACCGGCAGCAACGGCAAGACCACGACCACAGCGCTGACCGCCCACCTGTTGAACGGTGCCGGCGTGCCGGCCATCGCCTGCGGCAACATTTCGCCGTCGGCGCTCGACGCGTTGATGGATGCGCAGGACGCCGGTACTTTGCCGCAAGTCTGGGTTGTCGAACTGTCCAGCTTCCAGCTCGAAACGACGCATCACCTGAACGCTGAAGCCGCCACGCTCCTCAACGTGACGGAAGATCACCTCGACCGCTACGAAGGCAGTCTGGCCAATTACGCCGCCACCAAGTCGCGCGTGTTCAAGGGCAAGGGCGTCATGGTCCTTAACCGTGACGACGACTGGTCGATGGCCAACGGTCGCTGCGGCCGGACGATGGTGACCTTCGGCCTGAACGCCGCACCGCGCGGCGTCGATTTCGGCTTAGCCGATGGCGCCATCTGGCGTGGCAAGGAAAAGCTCGTCGCGTTGGCCGACCTGAAGCTTTCCGGCCTGCACAACGCCGCCAATGCGATGGCGGCCCTGGCGCTGTGCGAAGCCATCGGCGTCGCGCCGGCCGGCCTGGTCGAGCCGCTCAAGTCCTTTGCCGGCCTGCCGCACCGCGTCGAAGCCGTCGCCGAGATTGGCGGCGTGCTCTACGTCGATGACTCCAAGGGCACCAATGTTGGGGCGACGCTGGCCGCCATCGAGGGGATGGGGCGCCCGGTCGCCATCGTTCTGGGCGGCGACGGCAAGGGACAGGACTTTTCACCCCTGAAGGCGGCTCTCGATAAACATGGCCGGGCGATTGCGGTGATCGGCCAGGATGCTGCATTGATCGAAGCGGCGCTTGCCGGTTGCGGCGTACCGATGCAGCGGGCCGCCGACATGCGTGCGGCGGTCCGCTGGCTGGCCGGCCGCGCCCGGTCCGGCGATTGCGTGCTGCTCTCGCCCGCGTGCGCCAGCCTCGACATGTACAGGAATTATGCGCACCGCGCCGAAGCCTTCATCGCGGCGGTCAAGGGGCTGCAATCATGATGCTCACTGCGCTCGACAATCCGCGCCGCCAGCTGGCCGAAATCGACTACGCGCTGCTGTGGAGCGTCCTGCTGCTGCTGTTCGCCGGCATGGTGATGGTTTATTCGGCTTCGATCGCGATTGCCGAAGGCGGGCGCACCACGGGGAACCAGCCCGCCTATTATCTGGTGCGCCACGCGATCTTCCTGACCATCGGGCTGCTGGCGGCTGGCGTGGCATTCCAGTTTCCGCTGGCCATCTGGCAGCGTTACGCGCCCCTGCTCTTCATGATCGGCGTCGGCCTGCTGGCCCTGGTGCTGATTCCCGGCATCGGCCGCGACGTCAATGGCGCCCGCCGCTGGCTGTCGCTCGGCTTCGTCAACCTGCAACCTTCCGAGCTGATGAAGCTGTTTGCGGTGCTCTATACCGCCGATTACACAGTGCGCAAGATCAACGTCATGCACGACCTCAAGCAGGCCTTCCTGCCGATGTTCGGCGCCATGGCCATCGTCGGCATGCTGCTGCTCAAGGAGCCCGACTTCGGCGCCTTTGTCGTGATCATCGCCATCGCGATGGGCATCCTTTTTCTCGGGGGCCTCAAGGCGCGTCTGTTCATCCTGCTCATCGCCGGCCTGCTGGTGGCCTTTGCGGTGCTGATCATCGTATCCCCCTACCGGCGCGACCGCGTTTTCGGCTTCATGGATCCGTGGGCCGATGCCTTCGGGCGCGGCTATCAGCTGTCGCATTCGCTGATCGCCTTCGGGCGCGGCGAATTGTTCGGGGTCGGGCTGGGCGGCAGCGTCGAGAAGCTGTTCTATCTGCCGGAAGCGCATACCGACTTCCTGCTCGCCGTGATTGCCGAAGAACTCGGCTTTGTCGGGGTGCTGACCGTGATCGCACTGTTCGCGGTGATCGTTCAGCGCGCCTTCGCCATCGGCCGCCAGTGCGTCCAGCTCGACCGCCTCTACCCGGCGCTGGTTGCTATGGGCATCGGCATCTGGATCGGCGTCCAGTCCTTCATCAACATGGGCGTCAACATGGGCCTGCTGCCGACCAAGGGTCTGACCTTGCCGCTGATGAGCTTCGGCGGTTCGGGGATTCTGGCGAATTGCGTGGCGCTGGCGATTCTTCTTCGCGTCGACTGGGAGAACAGGCAGTTGATGCGCGGGGCTAAGCTATGAGCAAGACCCTCCTGATCATGGCGGGCGGAACGGGCGGCCACATCTTTCCGGCCCTTGCGGTCGCCGAAAAGATGCGCGACAGCGGCTGGCGGGTCGTCTGGCTGGGCAATCCGGACGGGATGGAAGCCCGCCTGGTGCCACAACACGGCTTCGAGATGGTCTGGGTCAAGTTCGCTGCGCTGCGCGGCAAGGGCCTCCTGCGCAAGCTGCTGTTGCCGCTCAATCTGCTGCGCGGCTTCTGGCAGGCGCAGAAGGTCATCCGTCAGGTGCAGCCCGATGTCGTCCTGGGCATGGGCGGCTATATCACCTTCCCGGGCGGGATGATGGCGGCATTGCTCGGCAAGCCGCTGGTGCTGCATGAGCAGAATTCGGTCGCCGGGCTGGCCAACCGCGTCCTTGCCGGTGTGGCCGACCGCATCGCAACCGGCTTCCCGAATGTGTTGAACAAGGGCGTCTGGCTAGGCAATCCGGTACGCCCGGAAATTGCCCGGATCGCCCCGCCGGCCGTGCGCTTTGCCGAACGCAGCGGCGCCTTGCGGCTGCTGGTCATCGGCGGCAGCCTGGGCGCTCAGGCGCTGAACGAAATGGTACCGCAGGGGATGGCCCTGCTTGGTGAAAACGAGCAGCCGCAGATCGTCCATCAGGCCGGCGAGAAACATATCGAGGCGCTGAAGGCCAACTATGCGGCAGTCGGCGTCCAGGCGCACTGCGTATCGTTTATCGAGGATATGGCCGGCGCCTACGAATGGGCCGATCTGGTGATCTGCCGGGCCGGCGCGTTGACCGTGGCCGAACTGGCTGCCACCGGTGTGGCGAGCATCCTGGTGCCCTTCCCGCACGCGGTGGATGACCACCAGACCGGCAACGCCCGCTTCCTGGTCAATGTCGGCGGCGCCTTCCTGCTGGCGCAGCGCGAGTTGACGCCCGATGCCATCGCGCTGATCCGCAACTACAGCCGCGGTCAACTGCTGGAAATGGCCGAAAAGGCACGCAGCCTGGCCAAGCCCGATGCCACTGCGGAACTGGCCAACCTTTGTGCGGAAATCGCCAAATGAAACATAAAGTCAAACATATCCACTTCGTCGGCGTCGGCGGTTCGGGCATGAGCGGCATAGCCGAAGTGCTGGCACACCTCGGCTATGCCGTCAGCGGCTCCGACCTTGCCGCCAGCGCGACGACGCGCCGCCTCGAAGGCGAGGGCGTCCGGCTGACGATCGGCCATGCCGCCGAAAACATTGCCGGGGCGGATGCGGTCGTGGTGTCGACGGCGGTCAAGGAAGACAATCCGGAGGTGGTCGCCGCCCGGGCGCGCAAGATTCCGGTCGTGCCGCGCGCCCAGATGCTGGCCGAACTGATGCGCCTCAAGCGCGGCATCGCGATTGCCGGAACGCACGGCAAGACAACGACGACCAGTCTGGTCACCAGCATTCTGGCCGAAGGTGGCATCGATCCGACCTTCGTCATCGGCGGCCGGCTCAATGCGGCCGGCGCCAACGCCCGCCTGGGCAGCGGCGATTTCATCGTGGCCGAAGCCGATGAGTCCGATGCCTCGTTCCTGTTCCTGTCACCGGTGATTTCGGTGATCACCAATATCGACGCCGACCACATGGAGACCTACGGCCACGACTTCGAGCGGCTCAAGGGCGCCTTTGTCGACTTTCTCAGCCGCCTACCGTTCTACGGTGTCGCCGTACTGTGCACCGACGACCCGAACGTGCGCGCAATCATGCCCCAGGTGTCCAAGCAGATCGTCACCTACGGCCTGACACCGGGCTGCAATTTCTACGCCGAGAATGTCGCCGCCGAGGGCGGGCGCATGCGCTTCGACTGCGTTCGCGTCAATGGCTCGGTGTCGCGCCTGCCGATCACGCTGAATACACCGGGTCTGCACAATGTATTGAACGCGCTGGCGGCGATTGCCGTGGCCACTGAAGTGCAGGTGCCGGATGCCGCCATCGTCAAGGCCCTGGCCGAGTTCAAGGGGGTCGGCCGGCGCTTCCAGCGCTACGGCGAGGTTGCCCTGCCGGCGGGTGGCAGCTTCACGCTGGTCAACGACTACGGCCATCACCCGGTCGAGATGGCGGCGACCCTGGCAGCTGCCCGCGGCGCGTTTCCCGGCCGCCGTCTGGTGCTGGCCTTCCAGCCGCACCGCTACACGCGGACGCGCGACTGCTTCGAGGACTTCGTCAAGGTGCTGTCCACGGTCGACGCCCTGTTGCTGGCCGAAATCTATGCCGCCGGTGAAGCGCCGATCGTCGCCGCCGACGGTCGCTCGCTGGCCCGTGCCTTGCGCGTGGCCGGCAAGGTCGAGCCGGTTTTTGTCGAGGATGTCGCGGCGCTGCCGCAAACGATCATGGACGTTGCCCGCGATGGCGACGTGGTGTTGTGCATGGGGGCCGGTTCGATCGGTGCCGTGCCGGGCAAGGTAGTGGAGTTCAAATGAGCGGTTTCGGAAAAGTCGCAGTCCTTCTCGGCGGTAATTCAGCCGAGCGCGAAGTCTCCCTCAACAGCGGTTCGCGCGTGCTGGCGGCATTGCGCGAGCAGGGCATCGACGCGCACGCCTTCGATCCGGCGGAGCAGCCGCTCGATGCGCTCAAGGGCTTCGACCGCGCCTTCGTGGCGCTGCACGGGCGGCATGGTGAAGATGGAACCATCCAGGGCGCGCTGGAACTGATGCACATTCCCTACACCGGCTCCGGGGTCATGGCCTCGGCGCTGGGGATGGACAAGTTCCGCACCAAGCTGCTGTGGCAGGCAGCCGGGCTGCCGGTGCCGGACTACGCGCTGCTCACCGCCGATTCCGACTTTGCCGACGTCGAGGAAGAACTCGGGCTGCCCATCTTCGTCAAGCCGGCGCATGAAGGCTCGTCGATCGGCATCAGCAAGGTCAAGGAGCACGATACGCTGCATCTGGCCTACGCCGAAGCCGCACGCCACGACCCGCTGGTGATCGCCGAAAAGGGCATCATGGGCGGCGAATACACGGTCGGCATCATCGGTCGCGGTAACGACATGGTGGCGTTGCCCATCATCAAGATCGAGCCGGCGACCGAGTTCTACGATTACGAAGCCAAATACAACCGCGACGACACGCGCTACCTGTGCCCCTGCGGTCTGTCGGAAGCCAGGGAGCTGGAAATCCGCCAGGGGGCGCTGGAAGCCTTTCGCATCCTCGGCGGCCGTGGCTGGGGGCGGGTCGACTTCCTGATGGACGAGGACGGGAAGCACTATTTCCTGGAAGTGAATACCGCGCCGGGCATGACCGATCACTCGCTGGTGCCGATGGCGGCCCGGGTGGCCGGCATGGATTACCCGGCCCTGGTCAGGCGCGTGCTCGAACTGGCGGCCAACGACTGAGGCGATGAATGTGGAACAAGCCCCACCTGCTGAACGCGATTTCCGACCTGCTGGTGCTGGCAGCGACGGCCGCATTGTTGGCGGCGGCCGCGGTCTGGCTGGTGCGCATGCCCGCGTTGCCGGTACGTCAGGTGGTGTTTGTCGACGAATTGCTGCATACGCGGCGCCAGGAAATCGAGCAGGTGTTGCCAGCCGCTTTGAAAGGCAATTTCTTCAGCCTCAACCTGGAGGCGGTACGCGGCGCGCTGCAGCAGTTGCCCTGGGTGCGCAAGGTTCATCTGCGCCGGGTCTGGCCGGCCCGGCTGGAAGTGACGGTCGAGGAGCATCGTCCGGCAGCGCGCTGGGGCGAGGGGCGTGGCGAACTGGTCAATACCTTTGGCGAAGTGTTTGCGGCGGCGCCGCCGGAGGCCGAAATGGCAACCCTCCCGTTGCTCTACGGCCCGAACGGAACGGCGCCGGAGGTGCTGAGGCGTTACGGCGAACTGGTCGGCAATTTCAAGCCGCTCGGCGAACGGCCGGTGCAGGTCACCTTGTCACCCCGGCTGGCCTGGCAGTTGAAGCTGGACAACGGCATGCTGGTCGAGATGGGGCGGGAACAACCCAAGTCGCCGGTCGGCGTGCGTTTGCAGCGGTTCATAGAGGTCTATCCGGAGACGGTCGGCAAGCGTGCGATGCGGCCTCTGGTAGTGGATTTGCGATATCCGAACGGCTTTGCGATGCGAGTCGCAGGCGAAGTGAAGGGGAAGTAGGGACATGAGCAGGGACAACAAGGATCTGGTGGTCGGGCTGGACATTGGCACGTCGAAAATCGTCGCGCTGGTCGCCGAAATCAATCAGGAGGGCAGGCTAAGCGTGATCGGCATGGGGTCGCAGGATTCGCGCGGCCTGCGCAAGGGCGTCGTGGTGAATATCGAGGAAACGGTGCACACCATCAGCCGCGTCATCCAGGAAGTCGAGCTGATGGCCGACTGCAAGGTCAAGGATGTCTATACCGGCATCGCCGGCAGCCATATCAAGAGCTTCAACTCGAACGGGATGGTGGCGATCAAGGACAAGGAAGTGACGCCAACCGACATCGAGCGCGTGATCGAGACCGCCAAGGCGATGCCCATCCCGGCCGACCAGGAAATCCTGCATATCCTCACCCAGGAGTTCGTCATCGACGGCCAAGACGGTATCCGCGAGCCGATCGGCATGAGCGGCATGCGTCTCGAGGTGAAGACGCACATCGTCACCGGGGCGGTGTCGGCCGCGCAAAACATCGTCAAGTGCGTGCGCCGCTGCGGCCTGGAAGTGAATGACCTGGTCCTGCAGCCGCTGGCCTCGAGTTATTCGGTCCTCTCCGAGGACGAGAAGGATCTCGGGGTGTGCCTGATCGACATCGGCGGCGGCACCACCGACCTGGCCGTGTGGACGCAGGGCGCCATCCGCTACACCTCGGTGATTCCAATCGCCGGCGATCAGGTGACCAACGACATCGCGATGGCCCTGCGCACGCCGACGCGCGAGGCCGAGGACATCAAGTGCAAGTATGGCTGCGCCCTGTCGCACCTGGCCGATCCCTCGGACACCCTCGAAGTGGCCGGTGTTCGACGACCGCCCGAGCCGTAAATTGAGTCGCCGGGCACTCGCCGACGTCATCCAGCCGCGCGTCGAGGAGCTTTACGAGCTGATCCAGAACGAGCTGCGCCGCGCCGGCTTCGAGGAAGTGCTCTCCTCCGGGATCGTGTTGACTGGCGGCGCCAGCGTCATGCCGGGCATGGTCGAGCTGGGCGAGGAAATATTTCACATGCCGGTCCGTCTGGGCAGTCCGAAATACACGGGCAGCCTGGCGGATGTGGTGCAAAGCCCGCGTTTTTCAACGGCCTTCGGTCTGCTGCTCGAAGCACAGGCACAAAGGAAGCGTGGCCAGAAGATCAAGGAGAAACAAAACGTCAAGGATGTCTTTGACGGCATGAAATCCTGGTTTTCCAAGAATTTTTGAGTTGTATTCGACGGTTTTTTCAGAGGAGGTAGTCATGTTTGAGATCATTGAGAAGGAAGAAGAGAGCGGCACGATCATCAAGGTGTTCGGGGTCGGCGGTGCCGGTGGCAACGCCATCGAGCACATGATTCGCGAAGGGGTCAATGGCGTCGAGTTCATCGCCGCCAACACCGATGCCCAGGCGCTGGCGCGTAATACGGCATCGAGCAAGCTGTCGCTCGGCAAGACCGGACTTGGCGCCGGTGCCAAGCCGGAGGCCGGCCAGGCCGCTGCCGATGCGCACCGCGAAGAAATCCGCGCGTCGCTCGAAGGCGCGCACATGGCTTTCATCACCGCCGGCATGGGCGGTGGCACGGGTACTGGCGCGGCCCCCGTGGTCGCTGAAATTGCCCGCGAGATGGGTATCCTGACCGTCGGTGTGGTGACCAAGCCGTTCAGCTTCGAAGGCAACAAGCGTATGAAGTCCGCCGAAGCCGGCATTGCGGAGTTCTCCAAGCATGTCGATTCGCTGATCGTCATCCTCAACGACAAACTGATGGAAGTCATGGGCGACGATGCGGATGTCGACCATTGTTTCCGGGCGGCCGACGATGTGCTGAAGAATGCCGTCGGCGGCATCGCCGAAATCATCACCTACCCGGGCCTGGTCAACGTCAACTTCGAGGACGTGCGTACCGTGATGGGTGAAATGGGTCGCGCCATGATGGGCTCCGCCTCCGCAGCCGGGGTCGACCGTGCGCGCATCGCTGCCGAACAGGCGGTTGCCTCGCCGCTGCTCGAAGGAGTCAATCTGTCCGGCGCCAAGGGGGTGCTGGTCAATATCACCGCCGCCAAGGGCGGGCTGAAGATGAAGGAAGTCAACGAGGTGATGAACACCGTCAAGGCCTTCGCCGCTGATGATTCGCACATCATCTTCGGTGCCGTGTACGACGATCTGATGGGCGATGCCCTGCGCGTCACCGTCGTGGCGACCGGCCTTGGCCAGCAGGCGGTTGCCCGCAGGCATCAGACCTTCGAAGTCATCAACACGCCGGTGATGCAGGCAACGGGAACCAGCGACGCCGTGGCTTTCAACTCGGCGCCCAACTACGATCATCTGGAGGTGCCGGCGGTGATTCGCAACAAGGGCGGGCAACGCAACAACAACGTCACGGTGGAGGCGCTGGCCAATAGCGGGGTCAACCGTTACGACATTCCGGCCTTCCTGCGCAAGCAGGCGGACTGAATGTAGCTTCTCTCTCTGAAAAAGGGCGGCGGCGCGTTGTGTTACAATGCGTCGCTCCCCAAATTATTCAAGCACTTGCATGCTCAAGCAACGCACGCTCAAGACTCTCGTTCGCGCCTCCGGCGTTGGCCTGCATGGTGGTGTCAAGGTCAATATGACCCTGCGCCCGGCCGCTCCCGATAGCGGCATCGTCTTCCGTCGCGTCGATCTGCCGCAACCGGTGGATATTCCCGCTGCAGCCTTCCTGGTCGGCGATACGCGCATGTGCTCGTGTCTGGAAAAAGACGGGGTCAAGGTGGGTACCATCGAACACCTGATGTCGGCCTTTGCCGGCCTGGGTATCGATAACGCCTGGGTCGATCTGGATGCGCCGGAAGTGCCCATCCTCGACGGGTCGGCAGCACCGTTTGTCTTCCTGATCCAGTCGGCCGGGATCGAGGAGCAGAACGCCGCCAAGAAATTCATTCGCGTTACCAGGCCCGTCGAAGTCCGTGACGGTGACAAGTGGGCGCGCTTCGACCCTTACGAAGGTTACCGCCTGGCCTTTTCGATCATTTTCAATCACCCGGCCATCGACAAGTCGGCGCAAAGGGCGGAGATCGATTTCGCCGAACAGTCCTATGTGCGCGAGGTGTCCCGCGCCCGCACCTTCGGCTTCATGCAGGAGGTCGAATATCTGCGCGAAAACGGCCTCGCCCTCGGTGGCGGTCTCGAGAATGCGATCGTCCTTGACGAATTCCGCGTACTGAATCAGGACGGCCTGCGTTACGGCGACGAGTTCGTCAAGCACAAGATTCTCGACGCAGTCGGCGACCTCTATCTGGTCGGCCACCCCTTGCTGGCGGCCTATTCGTCGCACAAGGGCGGCCATGCATTGAACAACCTGCTGGCGCGCGAACTGCTGAGCCGGCAGGATGCCTGGGAACTGGTCACCTTCGAACAGGCCGAGCGGGCGCCGGCAGGTGTGACGCGCTGGCTCGACCAGCCGGCGTAGGCGAGCATGTGGCTGCTGCGCCTGCTGGCGGTCATTCTCGTCGTGGCGATCGGCGCCAGTCTGCTGATCTATGTAATTACCGGAAGCCGCGATTACCTGGGCTTTGCCTGGCGCTTGTTGCGTTACGGAATCGTCTTTGCCCTGATTGTTTTTGCACTGCTGATCATCGAGCGCGTCGCGGTCATTCCCGTTTAGCGGCACGCTCGACCAGGGTGGCCAGCGCCTCCTGCAACGGCCCTTTCGGCAAGGTTTCTGCGGTCAACCGCAACACCCCGCAAGCCCTTGCGGAGAGCGGCTTCTGAGTTGAAGTCGTTGATTGGCAAGGGATTTGGCGGGGTTGAACTTTTACCTCGATGCCGTTACACTCCGGCCCTCCACTGGATAAATCGTTGCACAAGCGCTGGGTCAGCTGGCGAATCTTGGCGGCGACCGCGCCGTTATCGGCGTGGATAATGACTTTCCCCGACTTGTAATTGGCGACATGCGCCAGATGGCCCAGCCCCCCGGGGCGACCGCCTCGAAGCGCCGCGCAAGCTTGAGCAGCAACCGGGCATGGGCCATGACCCTGCCGGCGGCTGCATCGTTGTTCAAGTATTGCTCAAGCCCGTTGTACATAGGAGGTTTTGTGCAGATCATCATTGTTTCCCGGCACCTGAAGGTGGCGCGGACATTTACCATTATGCCCCGTCACCTGCTGATTGCGGCAGGGCTCTTCATGGCCCTGGTTCTTGCGGGGTCGGCGACCTTGTCGCGCCTTTCGGGTGCAACGCCTCAGGACGAGCAGGACGGACTGGCCTCGCAGCAGCAGGAAACCCGGAAAGTTCAGCAGTTCGTCGGCAATAATCTGACAGTTGATGGCAACCCGCATCGGCGAGTTGCAGGCGCAGGTGCTGCATCTCGACACCATCGGGGAGCGCCTTGCCACGCTCGCCGGGATCAGGCGCGATCCGCCGCCGCCACCGGCGCAGCCGGGTGGCCAGGGGGGCGCCTTCGTTCCGGCGCCGCTTTCGGCGGACGAATTGCAGCGCGAGATCGATCGCCTGGTGCAGGACGTTGAGGTGCGCAGCGACGAACTGGCGGCGCTTGAAATGCGCTTCCTCGAACGGCGCGTCCGCGAGCGGCTGTTGCCGACCACGCTGCCGGTCAAGGAAGGTTTTCTCGGTTCGCCGTTCGGGCGGCGCGCTGACCCCATTGCCGGGCTGCGCGCCATGCATGAAGGGATCGATTTCAATGCGGAAACCGGGGCGCCGGTCGTTGCCGCCGCCGATGGCGTGGTCCTGACAGCCGCCTACCACAGCGATTTCGGCAACATGGTCGATCTGGACCATGGTGATGGCCTGACGACGCGCTATGCCCACATGTCGCGCATGAACGTCAAGCCGGGAAGCCTGGTCAAGCGCGGGGAAACGATCGGCGCCGTAGGCAGTACCGGACGCTCGACCGGCCCGCATCTGCATTTCGAAGTGCGCATGCTCGGCGTCGCCCAGAATCCGGCGCACTTTCTGAAACAGGGCGAGGAATACGCGCTAATCAGGCGGCGCTAGCCGATTGCCGCCGGAGTTGATCCGTATCGGCATTGCCGGCGGGGAGGGCGTGTTAGAATCGCCCCTTTGCCGCGCCAAGCGCAACCACATTCCATCGCGATGATTTCCGGCCTACTCAAAAAAGTTTTCGGCAGCCGCAACGACCGGCTGATCAGACAGTACTCCCAGACCGTCAAGCGCATCAATGCGTTCGAGCCCGCTCTCCAGGCATTGAGCGACGAACAATTGCGCGCCAAGACCGTCGAATTCCGCCAGCGACACGCCAATGGCGAATCACTCGACGATCTCCTACCGGAGGCCTTTGCCGTGGTCCGCGAGGCCGGCAAGCGCGAACTGGGCATGCGTCACTTCGATGTACAGCTGATCGGCGGCATGGTGCTGCATTCCGGCAATATTTCGGAAATGCGCACCGGCGAGGGCAAGACACTGGTCGCCACGTTGCCCGCCTACCTGAATGCCATTTCCGGCAAGGGCGTGCATGTCATCACGGTCAACGACTATCTGGCCAGCCGCGATGCCGAATGGATGGGACGCCTGCACAGCTTTCTCGGCCTGACGGTTGGCGTGAACCTGTCGCAGATGGGCCATGAAGCCAAGCAGGCTGCCTACGCAGCCGATATCACCTATGGCACCAACAACGAATTCGGCTTCGACTATCTGCGCGACAACATGGTCTATTCGGCCGGCGAACGGGTTCAGCGCGGCCTGAACTACGCCATCGTCGATGAAGTGGATTCCATCCTGATCGACGAGGCGCGCACACCGCTGATCATCTCCGGCCAGTCCGAAGACCAGACCGACCTCTACGTGCGCATGCGCGCCGTCGTGCCGCTGCTCTCGCGTGCGGCTGAAGAAAAAGGCGAGGGCGATTACTGGGTGGATGAAAAGGGTCATCAGGTTCACCTTTCCGAATCCGGTTACGAACACGCCGAACATCTGCTTGCCGAACACGGAATCCTCAAGGAAGGTACTGGCCTCTACGACGCTTCCAACATCTCGCTGTTGCACCATCTGAACGCCGCCCTGCGTGCGCTGACGCTGTTCCAGAAGGACCAGCAATACGTGGTGCAGAACGGCGAAGTCATCATTGTCGACGAGTTCACCGGCCGCCTGATGGTCGGTCGGCGTTGGTCCGATGGCCTGCACCAGGCGGTCGAAGCCAAGGAAGGCGTGCAGATTCAGGCGGAAAACCAGACACTGGCCTCGATCACCTTCCAGAATTACTTCCGCATGTACGGCAAGCTGGCCGGCATGACCGGCACGGCGGATACCGAAGCCTACGAATTCCACCAGATCTACGGTCTCGAAACAGTCGTCATCCCGACGCACCGGCCGATGGTGCGCAAGGACATGAACGACCTGGTCTACAAGACGGCTGATGAAAAGCATGCGGCGATCATTGCCGACATCAAGGATTGTGCACAGCGCGGCCAGCCGGTGCTGGTCGGCACCACGTCGATCGAGGCCTCCGAACTGCTCTCCGGCCTGCTTGACCAGGAAAAATTGCCGCACAATGTGCTCAACGCCAAGCAGCACGCCCGCGAAGCGGAAATCGTCATCGAGGCGGGGCGTCCGGGGGTGATCACCATCGCCACCAACATGGCCGGGCGCGGGACCGATATCGTGCTGGGCGGGAGTATCGAGAAGGCGACCTCGGCCATCAAGCATGACGAATCGTTGCCCGAGGCCGAGCGTGAGGCGCAGATCGCCGCCATGCGCGAAGCGTGGCAGAAGCTGCACAATCAGGTACTGGCAGCCGGTGGACTGCACATCATCGGCTCCGAGCGCCACGAATCGCGCCGCATCGACAATCAGTTGCGCGGACGGGCCGGGCGTCAGGGCGATGCCGGGTCGTCGCGTTTCTACCTGTCGCTCGACGACCCCTTGCTGCGCATCTTTGCCGGCGAGCGCCTGCGCGCCATCATGGACAAACTCAAGATGCCCGAAGGCGAGGCCATCGAGCACCCCCTCGTCACCCGCTCGCTGGAGTCCGCACAGCGCAAGGTCGAGGCCCGCAACTTCGATATCCGCAAGCAGTTGCTGGAATACGACGACGTTTCCAACGACCAGCGCAAGGTGATCTACCAGCAGCGCAACGAACTGCTGGAAACCGACGATATCTCCGAAACCATCACTGCGATGCGCCACAGCGTGATTGCCGAAATTTTCCGCGCCCACGTGCCGGCCGAATCGGTCGAGGAGCAGTGGGACATGGAAGGGCTGGAACGCACCCTCGCTGCCGAACTGCAGATTGCCGCGCCGGTGGCCGAATGGTTCAGGAGCGAGCCCACCCTGGCCGATGACGAGATCCTTGCCCGTATCACGCAGGGTGCCGACGCGGACTATCAGGCCAAGATTGATCTGGTAGGCGCCGAAAGTTTCCACCAGTTCGAGCGCAACGTGATGCTGCAGAGCCTTGATTCACACTGGCGCGAGCATCTCTCGGCGCTCGACCACCTGCGCCAGGGCATTCACCTGCGCGGTTATGCGCAGAAAAATCCGAAGCAGGAGTACAAGCGCGAAGCCTTCGAACTTTTCGAAGCACTGCTTGATCGGGTGCGCAGGGAAGTGACCAAGGTCGTATTTACCGTGCAGATCCGTTCGCCGGAAGACGTCGAGGAAACGGCGCCGCATGCCGATGTGCAGAACGTCAAATACCAGCATGCCGATTACGACGCGGTGCAGGCTCCCGGGGATGACGAGACGCCCCGCCAGCCGGCGCAGGCCGGGCCGAAGGTCGGGCGCAACGATCCCTGCCCGTGCGGCAGCGGCAAGAAGTACAAGCACTGCCACGGAAAACTGTCCTGATCTTTTCTGATTCCCCCCAAGGCACCCCAGAGGTGCCTTGATGCTTTTGGAGCCACGAGAATGCCCGTCAATTACGCCACCCCCGCCGCCGATCAACTCCTGCCGGTGGCTGGAGTCAGGCTCGGAACCGCCGAAGCCGAAATCCGCAAGAAGAACCGGCGCGACCTGACACTGCTCGTGCTCGATCCCGGGTGCACGGTGGCCGGCGTGTTTACCCGGAACCGCTTCTGTGCGGCGCCGGTGCAACTGTGCCGCGACCATCTCGCGGGCGGCAACGAAATCCGTGCGCTGGTCATCAATACCGGCATCGCCAACGCCGGCACCGGTGAGCCGGGCCGCCTGGCGGCGCAGGCTACGTGTGAAGCGGTCGCCGGCATGCTGGGTGTGGCCGCCGGGCAGGTGCTGCCGTTCTCGACCGGTGTCATTCTCGAACCGCTGCCGGTCGAGCGCATCGCGGCCGGCCTGCCGGCCGCGCAGGCCGACCTCAAGGCCGACAACTGGCATGCCGCAGCACATGCCATCATGACCACCGACACCATCGCCAAGGCCGCTTCGCGCACGCTTGCGGTCAACGGCAAAAAACTGAGCATTTCCGGCATGTCGAAGGGTGCCGGCATGATCCGGCCGAACATGGCGACCATGCTTGGTTTTCTCGCGACCGATGCCGGCATCGCCCAGCCGCTGCTCGATGCGCTCGTCAAGGAGGCCGCCGACCAGTCGTTCAACTGCATCACCGTCGATGGCGATACCTCGACCAACGACTCGTTCGTGATGATTGCTTCCGGTCAGTCGGGCGCGACCTTCGCCAATGAGAGCGATGCCGGCTGGGCCGCGGTCAAGGCGGCGATCATCGCCGTCGCCGTCGAACTGGCACAGGCCATCGTGCGCGATGGCGAGGGCGCGACCAAGTTCATCACCATCGCGGTGGAGGGCGGCGAGGATGTCGAGGAGTGCCGCAAGGTTGGCTATGCCATCGGCCATTCACCGCTGGTCAAGACTGCCTTTTTCGCCTCCGACCCCAACCTCGGGCGCATCCTGGCGGCCATCGGCTACGCCGGTATTACCGATCTCGATGTCGATGGCGTCAAGGTCTGGCTTGATGATGTGCTGGTCGCCGAGCAGGGCGGCCGGGCCGCGGTCTACCAGGAAGCGGATGGCGCCCGCGTGATGCAACAGGCGGAAATCACGGTGCGCGTGAACCTGGGGCGCGGCAAGGCGGAGGCCCGGGTGTATACCTGCGACTTCTCCTATGACTATGTCAAAATAAATGCAGATTACCGCAGCTGAGGAATTTCAATGAGCGATCTCCGCCAGGATCTGACCCGCACCACGCTGGCCATCCTCTGCATTTTCGTGCTGATTGCTGCATCGTTCTGGGTATTGCGCCCGTTTCTGGCGGCGACCGTGTGGGCCACCATGCTGGTGGTCGCCACCTGGCCGTTGCTCAAGGCGCTCGAGGCACGCCTTGGCGGCCGGCGCGGACCGGCGGTCGCGCTCATGACGCTGGGCATGCTGCTCCTGCTGGTCCTGCCCCTGTGGGCAGCGATCGAGACGATCGCCGATCATGCCGACCAGTTCACCGATGCGGCGAAGAAAGTTGCGGTCACCGGCGTGCCGCAGCCGCCGGAATGGGTCGGCGGCGTGCCGCTGATTGGCGAAAAGGTCGCAGCAACCTGGCACCAGCTTGCCGATAGCGGGTCGGCAGGTCTGGTTGCCCGGCTCGCTCCCCATGTCACGGATGCCGCCAAATGGGTTATTGGCCAGGCGGGCAGCCTGGGCGGCATGTTGGTCCAGTTCCTGCTGATCGTGATTCTCTCGGCCATCCTGTACGGCAGCGGCGAAGAGGGCGCGCGCAGTGTGCGCCGCTTCGGGCGGCGGCTGGCCGGCGAGCGTGGCGAGAATTGTGTCATTCTGGCCGGGCAGGCCATTCGCAGCGTCGCCTTGGGAGTCGGAGTGACCGCCATCGTGCAGACGGTCCTCGGTGGCATCGGCCTCGCCATCGCGGGCGTTCCCTTCGCATCCCTGCTCTCCGCAGTGATGCTGATGCTGTGCATCGCCCAGCTGGGGCCCGCGCTGGTGCTGTTCCCGGCGGTCGGCTGGATGTACTGGATGGGTGACAACGGCTGGGCGACCTTCCTGCTGGTGTGGAGCCTGATTGTCGGCAGCCTCGACAATTTCCTGCGCCCGATGCTGATCAAGCGCGGCGCCGATCTGCCGCTGCTGCTGATCTTTGCCGGCGTCATCGG
Source organism: uncultured beta proteobacterium (assembly GCA_963815365.1). Lineage (GTDB taxonomy): Bacteria > Pseudomonadota > Gammaproteobacteria > Burkholderiales > Rhodocyclaceae > Azonexus. The sequence continues at coordinate 223,360 of CAWFGN010000006.1, read as the reverse complement.
CGGCATGCTTGGGTTCGGGCTGGTCGGCATCTTCGTCGGCCCGGTCGTGCTGGCGGTGACCTATACCCTGCTTGAAGCCTGGATCGAAGACGCGCTCGGCAAGCCCGACGCGGCGTAAAGATCAGGCGCTCTTGCGCAGCCGGATCATGCGGAACCAGCCGCCGGCAAGGGCCGGCTGGTCGTGTTCCACCTGCAGTTCGGGAGCGGCGAGCAGCAGTGGTTCGAAAATGACATCCAGCCGGGTCGCGACCCGGCGCAGCAGTGGATTGGCGATGCGACGCAACAGGGCGCTCTGCCCTTGGCGCAGGAACTTGTCGAAAACCAGCACGGCGCCGCCCGGTCGCAGGACGCGGGAAATTTCGGCAAGGCATTCGGCCGGCTCGGGAACGACCGCCAGGATCAGGTGCAGGATGGCGACATCGAAGCAACTGTCGGCAAAGGGCAGAGCCTGAGCGTTGCCCTGGACCGGGGTGAAATCGATCTGGCCGGCGCGCGGTAGCGCACGCCGCAGCATGGCGTGCGTCAAGTCGACTCCGACGTACTGGTGGTTTGATGGCAGATGTGGCAAATCGAGTCCGGTGCCCACGCCGGCGAGCAGCACGCGCCCCGGTTCGCGCGGCAGTGCCGCCAGGCTGCGCCGGCGGGCCGTCTGGGTGGCGCGGCTGATCGCGGCGTCGTAAAACGGTGCGATCAGCGTATAGCTATGCTTGAGGCTCAATGCAGCGCGCGCGGGACGGCGAGCACGAATTCCGGGATTTCGGCCTCGAAGTGCGTGCCGTCCTCGGCGACCATCTGGTAGGTGCCTTTCATCGTACCTACCGGCGTCGTCAGCGCGCAGCCGCTGGTGTACTCGAAGCTCTCGCCGGGCCCGAGCAGCGGCTGGTTGCCGACAACGCCGATGCCGCGCACCTCCTGAACTTCATTGCCGGCATCGGTGATGATCCAGTGGCGGGAAATCAGCTGAGCCGGGATGCTACCGGCGTTCTGGATATGGATGGTGTAGGAAAACACATAGCGTTCATTTTCCGGATCGGACTGCTCGGGAATGAAGTGTGGAACCGGCTTGATTTCGATACGGTACTTGCTGGAGTCGGGCATGGGGTCGATTCGGCTGTTTTGATTGAAAAGAGGTCATCGCCAGGTGAGCGAATCAGGTTCATATGACGTGACCAGCGCCCATTATGTTCCACAACGCCCATCGGCGTATGCCTCTGGCGTCGGCACCGCGTCGCCAGGAAAAGAAACAGCCGCCCGCCGGCGGCTGTCGCGGTCGACTGCGAAAAAATACCTATTTTACGATCTGGTTCAACTCGCCCCTGGCGTAGCGCTCGGCCATCCTTTCCAGCGGGATCGGCTTGATCTGGCTGGCGCGGCCGGCGCAGCCAAAGGCTTCGAAGCGCGCCAGACAGATTTTTTTGGCGGCTTCGCGGGCCGGCTTGAGGTAGTCGCGCGGGTCGAATTTGCCGGGGTTCTCGGCAAAATAGCGGCGGATGGCGCCGGTCATCGCCAGACGGATGTCGGTATCGATGTTGACCTTGCGCACCCCGTGGGCGATGCCCTTGACGATTTCCTCGACCGGTACGCCGTAGGTCTCCTTCATGTCGCCGCCGAATTCGCGGATCTCGGCGAGCAATTCCTGCGGCACGGACGACGAGCCATGCATCACCAGATGGGTGTTCGGGATGCGCGCGTGGATTTCCTTGATGCGGTCGATGGCGAGGATGTCGCCGGTCGGTTTCTTGGTGAATTTGTAGGCGCCATGGCTGGTGCCGATGGCGATGGCCAGCGCATCGCAGTTGGTCTGCTTGACGAAATCGGCGGCCTGGTCGGGGTCGGTGAGCAGTTGCTCGCGGGTCATGTGGCCTTCGGCGCCATGGCCGTCTTCCTTGTCGCCCTTCATGGTTTCGAGCGAGCCGAGGACGCCGAGTTCGGCTTCCACGGAGACGCCGATCGAGTGGGCGAACTTGACGACTTCCCGCGAGACATCGACGTTGTATTCGTAGGAGGAGGTGGTCTTGCCGTCGGCTTCCAGCGAGCCGTCCATCATCACCGAAGTGAAGCCGGAACGGATCGCCGACATACAGACGGCCGGGCTCTGGCCGTGGTCCTGGTGCATGACGATGGGCAGCTGCGGGTAGGCTTCGAGGGCGGCGAGGATCTGGTGGCGCAGGAAGGGCTCGCCGGCATATTTGCGGGCGCCGGCCGAGGCCTGCATGATGACCGGGGCGTCGATCTGGCTGGCGGCTTCGCAGATGGCCCAGACCTGTTCCATGTTATTGACGTTGAAGGCGGGCAGGCCGTAGCCGTTTTCGGCGGCGTGGTCGAGCAGTTGGCGCATGGAGACGAGTGGCATGGAAACTCCTATCAGGAACGGTGCTGGTTAATCAGTTTCATTTTCCATTCTAGTCCAACTGATGCTCGCCGACGCGAACGATTTTCAGCGTGTTGGTGCCGCCCGCACTGCCGATCGGCTCGCCGATGGTCAGCACGATCATGTCGCCGAGATCGACGATGCCGCGCTCGATCAGCAACTGTTCGGCTTCCGCCAGCAGCAGGTCGCGATCGGTATGTTGCTGGGTCATCGGCAACGGGCAAACTCCGCGGTAGAGCGCCATGCGCGAGACCGATCCGGCATCCGGCGTCAGCGCGTAGATGGGGACGCCGCAGTTCAGGCGGCTCATCCACAGTGCGGTCGAGCCGGATTGCGTGAGTGCGGCGATGGCCTTGACCTTGAGGTGGTGCGCTGTCCAGATCGCGGCCATGGCGATCGACTGGTCGATGCGCGTAAAGATGCGGTCGAGAAACTCGCGGTCCAGGCGAATCTCGGCCGAGCGCTCGGCTTCGATGCAGATGCGGGCCATCGACTCGACCGTTTCGACCGGGTACTTGCCGGCCGCCGTTTCTGCCGAGAGCATCACGGCATCGGTGCCGTCGAGCACCGCGTTGGCGACGTCGGAAACTTCGGCGCGGGTCGGCACGGGCGACGAGATCATCGATTCCATCATCTGCGTGGCGGTGATGGTCAGCTTGTTCATGTCACGCGCCATGCGGATCATCTTTTTCTGCAGGGCGGGAACGGCAGCATCGCCGACTTCGACGGCGAGATCGCCGCGGGCGACCATGACGCCGTCCGAGGCGTCGAGGATTTCCGCGAGATTCTGTACCGCCTCGACGCGCTCGATCTTGGCGATCAGCACGGCATTGCTGCCGGCCGCGCGCAGCAGCTGGCGGGCCATGTACATGTCGGCAGCCCCCTTGGGGAAGGAGACGGCAACAAAATCGACACCGATCCGGGCGGCCGCCCGGATATCGTCCATGTCCTTGGCAGTCAGCGCCGGGGCGGTGAGGCCGCCGCCCTGGCGATTGATGCCCTTGTTGTTGGAAAGATCGCCACCGACCAGCACCCTGGTGAGAATTTCCTGGCCGTGGACGGCCGTGACTTCCAGCTTCAGGCGGCCGTCGTCGAGGAGCAGGATGTCGCCCGCCTTGACGTCCTTGGGCAATTCCTTGTAATCCAGCCCTGCCCGCTCCTGGTTGCCCAAGGCACAGTCGGCGTCGAGAATGAAGCGGCTGCCGACGACCAGGGTCGCCTTGCCCGATTCGAATTTGCCGACGCGAATCTTCGGCCCCTGCAGGTCTCCCAGAATGCCGACCGTGCGTCCGAGGCGCGCGGCAATTTCCCGAATGCTCGTGGTGCGCGCCAGATGGTCTTCGAGCGTGCCGTGCGAGAAGTTCATGCGCACCACGTCCACGCCGGCGCGGACCATTCGCTCGAGGACCTCGGGCGATGAGGAGGCAGGGCCCAGGGTGGCGACGATCTTTGTGTGGCGCAGCATGTCTCTCGATTCCTTGTTTTTTTGGGTACTTATTGGCGTTGACCGCGGCAAGGCCAGGGTTAACGCGCATCCGGACTTATTTTGCGGCGCGTTCTTCGAGCACGGCGATGGCCGGCAGGGTCTTGCCTTCGAGGAACTCCAGGAAGGCGCCCCCACCGGTCGAGATATAACCGACATCGTCGGCGATATGGAACTTGGCGATCGCAGCCAGCGTGTCGCCGCCACCGGCAATCGAGAAGGCCTCGGAGTGGGCGATGGCCGATGCCATCATCTTGGTGCCGCCGGCGAACTGCGGCAGCTCGAAAACGCCGACCGGGCCGTTCCAGACGATGGTGCCCGCATTTGCGATGATTTCGGAAAGCTTGGCGGCGGTCTTCGGGCCGACATCGAGGATGCGGTCATTGGCCTGCACGTCATCGACCGAAATCTTGTTGGCGCGGGCCAGCGCCGAGACTTCATCGGCGACGACGACATCGGTCGGCAACGGCACTTCGGCACCGCGCTCCTTCATGATGTCCATGATGGCGTGGGCTTCCTTGACCAGGTCCGGTTCGGCCAGGGAGTGACCGATGCGCTTGCCGTCGGCGAGCAGGAAGGTGTTGGCGATGCCGCCGCCGACGATCAGCTGGTCGACCTTGCTGGCCAGCGACTTGAGGATGGTCAGTTTCGACGACACCTTGGAGCCGCCGACAATGGCGACGAGCGGGCGCTTCGGGTTGTGCAGGGCCTTGCCCAGGGCGTCGATTTCGGCGCCCATCAGGATGCCGGCGCAGGCGACCGGGGCGTATTTGGCGATACCGTGCGTGGTCGCTTCGGCCCGGTGGGCGGTGCCGAAGGCATCATTGACATAGACGTCGCACAGTCTGGCCATCTTCTGCGCCAGCTCGTCGTTGTTCTTCTTTTCGCCCTTGTTGACGCGACAGTTCTCGAGCAGGACGACTTCGCCCGGCCTGACTTCGAAACCGCCATCGACCCAGTCGGTGATCAGGCGGACGGGTACATGCAGCATCTGGCCGAGGCGCACGGCGACCGGGGTCAGGCTGTCTTCATGGCGCAGTTCGCCTTCGGTCGGCCGCCCGAGGTGGGAGGTGACCATCACCGCAGCGCCCTTGTCCAGGCAGTACTTGATCGAGGGCAACGAGGCGCGGATGCGGGTGTCCTCGGTGATGTTGCCGGCTTCATCCTGCGGCACGTTGAGGTCGGCGCGGATGAAGACGCGCTTGCCGGAAACATCGAGGTCGGTCAGTTTGATGACGTTCATGGTCTTCTCCAAGGATCAGGTATTAATTATATTCGTGGCGATTGTGCCACAGCCGCGACCAGTGGCCGGCGACTTCCAGCATGCGGTTGGCGAAGCCCCATTCGTTGTCGAACCAGACGAACAGGTTGACCAGATGGGTGCCGCCGGTGCGCGTCTGGCTGCCGTCGACGATGGCCGAATGCGGGTCGTGATTGAAATCGATCGAGGCGTGGGCGGCTTCGGAGTACGCGATCAGCTTCTTCAGCGGGCCGCGCGCGGCATCGGCGAGCAGGGCGTTGATGCTGTGCGCGGAAACCGGGCGCTGGGTGGCGACGGTCAGGTCGATGGCCGAGACGTTTAGGGTCGGCACGCGGATCGCCTTGGCCTGGACGCGGCCGGCCAGTTGCGGCAGCAGGCGCTCGACGCCGCGCGCCAGCCCGGTCGATACCGGGATGATCGACTGCATCGCCGAACGCGTGCGGCGCAGGTCGTCGTGGTGATAGCCGTCGATCAGTGGCTGGTCGTTCATCACCGAATGCAGCGTGGTGAGCAGTGCCTGGTCGACGCCGACTTCGCGGTCGAGCAGCGTCAAGCAGCGGGACGATGGCATTGGTCGTGCACGAGGCGGCGGAAACCAGGCGCTCGCTTCCGGTCAGGCTGTCCTGGTTGACCCCGTTGACGATGGTCGCATCGACATCGTCACCACTGAAGCCGGGATGGGAGAGCAGCAGGCGCGGGCAGCCGGCATCGAGAAAACGGGCCAGTTCCTGGCGTTGACCGTAGGCGCCGGAACATTCGATCAGCAGGTCGAGATCGAGGGCGCGCCAGTCGATGGCTTCCGGAGTGCGGGCGTGGCTGACCGCGATGTGCCGGCCGTTGATCGTCAGCGCCGAACCGGAGATCTCGACTTCGCCGCGCAGGCGCCCGTGCGTCGAGTCGTAACGCGTCAGGTAGGCCATGCTTTCCAGGTTGGCCGGTTCGTTGATGGCGACGACCTCGAGATGCCCGGCACTCGGCGATTCGAGCAGGGCGCGCAGGAAGCAGCGGCCGATGCGGCCGTAACCGTTGATGGCGAGACGCAGGGGAGGGGAGGAGGGCAAGTGGCGGGGCCTGGTCGAGAAAATCAAAAGGGGCCTTGCGGCCCCTCGAAACAATCAGCTTACCTGGCGTTCATCCAGGAGCGGGCGGCATCGAGCATGCGGCAGGAGTAGCCCCACTCGTTGTCGTACCAGGCCAGCACCTTGACCAGATTGCCGTCAATGACGCGCGTCTGGGTGGCATCGAAGGTGGAGGAAGCCGGATCGTGGTTGAAGTCGGAGGAAACCAGCGGGTCGTTGTTGACGGCCAGCACACCCTTCAGCGCGCCCTGGGAGGCGGCGGTCATCAGCTGGTTGATTTCCTCCTTGGAGGTCGGCCGCTCCGCGGTGAAGGTCAGATCCACCAGCGACACGTTCATGGTCGGCACGCGCAACGCAAAGCCGTCGACGCGACCTTTCAGGGCGGGCAGCACCAGTCCGACGGCGGCGGCAGCCCCGGTCTTGGTCGGGATGATGTTCTGGGCGCCGGCGCGGGCACGGCGCAGATCCTTGTGGCGCACGTCCACCAGCACCTGGTCGTTGGTGTAGGCGTGGATGGTGGTCATCAGGCCCTGCCTGATGCCGATGTTGTCTTGCAGCACCTTGGCCACCGGCGCCAGACAGTTGGTCGTGCACGAGGCATTGGAGACGACAGTCATTTCCTTGCGCAGGATGTTGTCATTCACGCCGAAGACGATGGTGGCGTCGACGTCGTCACCCCCCGGGGCGGAGATCAGCACGCGCTTGGCGTTCTGTTCGAGCAGGGCCTTGGCCTTGGCCTTGGAAGTGTAGGCGCCGGTACATTCGAGCAGGACATCGACGCCATGGTCGGCCCAGTCGATGTCCTTGGGATTCTTGGTGGAGTAGAAGGGGATGCGATGGCCGCCGACGATCATGGCGCTCTCACCGTCCATCTCGACATTGGTGCGGAAGCGGCCGTGCGTGGTGTCGTACTTGGTCAGGTGGGTGTTGGTCTTGATGTCGCCGGAGGCATTGATGGCGACGACTTCAAATTCGTTTTCCAGACCCAGTTCGTAAATGGCGCGCAGCGTACAGCGACCGATTCGACCGTAACCGTTGATGCCGACCTTGATAGCCATGAAACTACTCCTCTTGCGGAAAATTCAGGACAACAGCGCCGCGGCTGTGTTGCTGACCCCGGCTTTGGAAAAAGCCTAAATTATCCGCGAAACGGGCCGGTTTGGGTAGCGGAATGTTGCGCTGCGACATTGTTGACACGGCTATTTCCAGCCGAACCGATAGGCGTTGACGCGGCGTTTCGCGCGCCGTTTACGCGGCGTGATAGCCGGTCACGCGCTCAACTTCATTCAGCGAGCCCATGACGACCGCGACGCGCTGGTGAAGCCGATGCGGCACGATATCGAGAATGCGCTGGCGGCCCGTCGTCGCTGCGCCGCCCGCCTGCTCGACGAGCAAGGCCATCGGATTGGCTTCGTACATCAGGCGCAGCTTGCCGCCCTTGTCCGCAGCTTGCTGTCCAGCGGGTACATGAAAATGCCGCCGCGGGTCATGATGCGATGCACATCGGCGACCATCGAGGCCACCCAGCGCATGTTGTAGTCCTTGCCGAGCGGACCATCCCTGCCGTGCTGCATTTCGGCCGACATAGCGCTGGACCGGTGCTTCCCAGAAGCGCTGGTTCGACATGTTGATGGCGAATTCCTTCGTGTCGGCGGGGATCTGCACGTTGTCGCGGGTCAGGACGAAACTGCCCTGCTCGCGGTCGAGCGTGAACACGACCACCCCGTCGCCTACCGTGAGAACCAGCAGCGTGGTCGGGCCGTACACCGCGTATCCGGCGGCAACCTGGGCCGTTCCCGGTTGCAGGAAGGCCGCTTCGGCTTTCTCCGGGGTGCTCAGGTCGGCACCTTCGGGGCACTTCAGCACCGAAAAAATCGTGCCGATCGAGACATTGACATCGATGTTGGAGGAGCCGTCGAGCGGATCGAACAGCAGCAGGTATTCGCCCTGCGGATAGCGGTGCGGAATGGTGTGCGGCAAGTCCATTTCCTCGGATGCCATGGCGGCCAGGTGGCCGCCCCACTCGTTGGCATCGAGCAGGATTTCGTTGGACAGGACGTCCAGCTTCTTCTGTGCCTCGCCCTGGACGTTGTCGCTGCCGGCTTCGCCGAGCACCCCGCCCAGGCCACCCTTGCCGATGGCGACCGAGATGGCCTGGCAGGCGCGGGCGACCACTTCGATCAGAAAGCGGAGATCGGCAGTGATGACCCCCTTGTTGCGTTGCTCCTCGATGAGGTAGCGCGCCAGCGTGCGCTGTGCCATGTTCTCTCCCTGCGACTATGACAAAGGCGCGATTTTAACCTGCCGGGAAAGGGGTGTGCGGAAACCGCGACCTTATTCGCCCCGCCACTTGATCGAGCAGCCGATCGACGCGGTCTGCTGGCGCGGGCCGTGCCCGCTTTCGGCAATCAGGCGCATGGCCGCGAACAGTTCGCGCGAGGCGTCGGGCGGCGCCGGGTGGCGGCCCGAGGCATCGAGGCGGCCACGATACTGCAGTTCGAGCCTGCCGTTGTAGCCGAAGAAGTCCGGCGTGCACACGGCCCCGTAAGCACGGGCAACCGACTGTGTCTCGTCGAGCAGATAGGGGAACGGAAAATCCAGGCGTTCTGCCAGCAACACCATGTTCTCGAATGAATCTTCCGGGTTGACCGTGGCGTCGTTGCTCATGATCGCCACGCTGCCGATGCCGAACCCGGCAAGCTCGCGGCAGTCGCGCACGATGCGGTCAATGACCGCCTTGACGAACGGGCAATGATTGCAGATGAACATGACCAGCAGGCCGTTCGGGCCGCGGCAATCGTCGCGCGTGTAACGCCGGCCGTCAGTGCCCGGCAGGTCGAAGTCAGCGGCCAACAAGCCGAATTCGCAAACGGGCGGAGTCAAGGCAACCATGTTTTTCCCCTGAACGGCTATTTCGCCCATAATAGCACCGATGAATCTGCCGCGTTTTTACTGCCGGGAAGCCCTTGCCCCGGGCGCTCACGTCGAGTTGCCCGAGCCGGTGGCGCGCCATGCGGTTCGCGTATTGCGCCTGCAGGTGGGCGCGCCGATGGTGCTTTTCGATGGCCGCGGCGGCGAGTACGACGCGCGCATCGAACGGATCGAGAAGGCCCGGGTGATTGCGGTGCTTGGCGCCTGGCGCGATGTGGAGTGCGAGTCTCCGCTGGCGGTCACCCTGATCCAGGCGGTGCAGGCCGGCGAGAAAATGGATTTCACGGTGCAGAAGGCCGTGGAACTGGGAGTTTCGCAGATCGTTCCGGTCGAGAGCCGGCGCAGCGTCATGCGCCTGGCCGGGGAGCGGGCAGGCCGGCGCGTGGCCCATTGGCAGGGGGTGGCGGCAGCAGCCTGCGAGCAGTGCGGACGCAATCAGGTGCCCCAGGTCGCTCCGCTGGAGAAGCTGGAAAACTGGCTGGCGCGGCCGGCTGACGGGGCGTTGCGGCTGATCCTGGATCCGGCTGCCGGGCAGGCGCTGGTCGATCTGCCGCCGGCCGGCAAGGTGCATCTGCTGATCGGTGCCGAAGGCGGGCTTGATCCGCAAGAGATCATCGCCGCCCGGCAGGTCGGTTTTTACGGGGTCCGCATGGGGCCGCGCATCTTGCGCACCGAGACGGCGGGCCTCGCCGCGCTGGCGGCAATGCAGGCGTTGTGGGGCGATTTCAAGGGGGCATGAAGCATGTTTGAATCGGCGGAACTGGGTCATACCATCGACAAGGAAACCTTCAAGAAGGAGGTTCCGAAACTGCGTGCCGCATTGCTCGACGTCCAGTACGACCTGCTCGAAAAGCGGGAATTCCCGGTGGTCATCCTGGTCAGCGGGGTCGACGGCAGCGGCAAGGGCGAAACCATCAACCTGCTCTATTCGTGGATGGATCCCCGGCATATCTCGACCCTGGCATTCTCGGCGCCGAGCGACGAGGAGTCTTCGCGCCCCTACATGTGGCGTTACTGGCGGGCCCTGCCGCCCAAGGGCAAGGTCGGCGTCTTTGCCGGCTCATGGTATTCGCAGCCGATCGCCGACCGCATCTCCGGCACGATGCGGCGCACGACGCTGGATGACCACCTCGACGACATCAACCGTTTTGAGGCCATGCTGGTCAATGAAGGGGCGCTGGTCCTGAAGTTCTGGTTTCATCTCTCCCGGGATGGCCAGAAACAGCGCCTGAAGGCGCTGGAGAAGGATCCGCGCACCGCCTGGCGGGTCACCAAGGCCAGCTATGAGCGCCTGAAAACCTACGGCAAGCTGCAGGAAGTGGCCGGCCATGTCCTGCGTGTGACCAATACCGCCAAGGCGCCGTGGATCATTGTCGAAGGTACCGACGATGCCTATCGCTCGCTGACCGTCGGGCGCATCGTGCTCGACGCCATCCGGCGGCGTCTGCAGCAAGGGCTTCAGCAGGTGCCGGTGGCGCCCCCGGTCATCCAGACGATCGACCACAAGACCGTACTCAGCGAACTTGACCTGACGCTCAAGCTCGAAAAGAAAGCGTACGAGCGCGATCTGGCCAAATACCAGGCCCGGCTCTCCGAACTGGTGCGCGATCCGCGCTTTGCCGGCAAGCGATCACTGGTGCTGGTCTTCGAGGGCTCCGATGCGGCCGGCAAGGGCGGCAGCATTCGCCGCGTCGGGGCCGCACTCGATGCCCGCCAGTACCAGATCATCCCGATTGCCGCCCCGACCGATGAGGAACGCGCCCAGCCCTATCTTTGGCGCTTCTGGCGGCACATCCCGCGCACCGGCCGGGTCGCGGTGTTCGATCGCTCTTGGTACGGGCGCGTGCTGGTCGAGCGGGTCGAGGGTTTCTGTTCCGAAGCCGACTGGTTGCGCGCCTACGCTGAAATCAACGACTTCGAACACCAGTTGGCCGGGGCCGGCGTGGTAGTCGTCAAGTTCTGGCTGCAGATCAGTGCGGACGAGCAGTTGCGCCGTTTCAAGGAGCGCGAAGCCACCGACTTCAAGCGCTTCAAGATTACCGAGGAAGACTGGCGGAACCGCGAGCGCTGGGATGACTATGTCTCCGCTGCCTGTGACATGGTCGACCGCACCTCGACCGGACTCGCACCATGGACGCTGGTCGAAGCCAACGACAAGAGCTTCGCCCGGGCGAAAGTGCTGAAAACCATCTGCGAACGCCTGGAAGGCGCGCTGAAAATCGACGACGGAAAATATACGCAGCCATGAGCGACACCCCTTACGACGAGCACTTCGTTTCCTGGTTCCGGGCGGTCACGCCCTACATCAACGCCTTTCGCGGCAAGACCTTCGTCATCGCCTTCGGCGGCAAGGCGGTGGCCAGCGAGTTCGCCAAGACGCTGGCCTACGACGTCAACCTGCTGGTCAGCCTGGGCATCCGCCTGGTGCTGGTGCATGGCGCGCGGCCGCAGATCGAGGAGGAGCTGCGCGAGAAGAACCTGGAGTCGATTTACCACCGCGGGTACCGGGTGACCGATGCCGAAGCCCTCGATTGCGTGATCGATGCCGTCGGCAGCGTCTATCTCGAAATCGAAGCCATGTTGTCACAGGGCCTGCCCAACACGCCGATGGCCAACAGCCGCATCCGCGTCATCGGCGGCAACTTCATTACCGGCCAGCCGATCGGCATCCTCGACGGCATCGACATGCATTACGCCGGCAAGGTGCGCAAGGTCAACGCCGAGGGCATCAACGCCCAGCTTGGCCTCGGCAACATTGTGCTGCTCAATTGCGAAGGGCCGTCGCCGACCGGTGAAATCTTCAACCTGCAGATGGAAGAGGCGGCCGAGGCTGTGGCCGTGGCGATCAAGGCGGACAAACTGGTTTACCTGACCGATAGCCGGGGCGTCACCGATCCGTCCGGGGAACTGCTCGATGCACTGACCGCCGACGAGGTCGCGGAAGCGATAAAGACAGGCGAATGGCTGTCAACGGATATCCGCCGCTACCTGCCCTGCGCCGTGCGCGCTAGTCGTGCCGGAGTCGGCCGGGTGCACCTTATCGGCTTCGAGCAGGACGGCGCCCTGCTGCGCGAGTTGTTCACCCATGACGGTGTCGGTACGGTGGTGACGCGTGAGTCGCTGGAAAGCATCCGCGAAGCCAGGCCCGACGACATCGGTGCGCTGATTGCGCTGATCGAGCCGATGGAGGCCGAAGGCGTCCTTGTCCACCGGCCGCGCGAACTGCTGGAACGCGAGATCGACCATTTTTCCATCGTCGAGCACGACGGCATCATCGTCGGTTGCGCGGCGCTTTACAACCATTCCGATGAGGAGGCCGAACTGGCCTGCCTGGCGGTCAGCCCGGAGCACCGCGAATGGGGTTATGGCGAACAGCTGATGAAGCGCATCGAGCGGCGCGCGAAAAAGGCCGGCATCAAGCGCCTCTTCGTGCTGACCACGCGCACTGAGCACTGGTTCGTCGAACGCGGCTTCAAGCTGGGGACGGTTGATGACCTGCCGGCGCGCAAGCGCGATATGTACAACTATCAGCGGCGCTCCAAGGTGCTGTTCAAGACCTTATAATTCGCCGCATCAACCTCACGGAGTTACCCATGGCACGTACCGTCAACTGCATCAAGCTCGGCCGCGAGGCCGAAGGTCTGGATTTTCCGCCCTATCCGGGCGCGCTCGGCCAGCGCATTTTCGAGAATGTCTCGAAAGAGGCGTGGCAACAGTGGATCAAGATGCAGACGATGCTGATCAACGAAAACCGCCTCAATCTGGTCGATGCCAAGCATCGCAAGTATCTGGCCGAACAGGTCGAGAAGCATTTCTTCGGCGATGGTGCCGATAGCATTCAGGGCTACGTTCCGCCGAAGGCCTGAGTTCCCGGGTAGCGTCAAGGAAGCCCCGCTGCGGCGGGGCTTCTGTTATCAGGCGGCGACCGGCCTTCCGTCGGTGCGGGTATTGACGACGGTGGCCGAGCGCGGACGGCCGCCGAGTGCTTCGGGAAACTGGTTGGCCGGCCACGACGAGATGGCGTTCGGCCGGGCCGGATCAGATCGCTCGCTGGCCGTTTCGCCGGGGTGCTGGATATTGACGAACAGCGTCCTGCCGTCCGGCGTCGCGGTGATGCCGGTGAGTTCGCAGCCTTTCGGTCCGGTCAGGAAGCGGCGGGTTTCACCGCTCTTGACGTCGGCGACCAGCATCTGGTTGTTGCCCACGTTGGCGTAGTCGCCCTTGTTCAGCACGCTGGTCGAGACATCGGTCTGGATCCACAGCCGGCCGCCCTGATCGAACCAGAGACCGTCGGGGCTGCCATAGGCATCGCCCCGGATGTTGCCCTGGCGGTTCGGATCCGGATGCTGCGGATCGCCGGCCAGCGCGAAAATGTCCCATTCGAACCCGCTCGCCGCCGCGTCGAAATTATTTTCGCGCCAGTGGACGATATGGCAGAAGGTATTTTCGGCCCGCGGGTTGGCGGCGTTCAGGCCAGGCACCTCGGGCGTGCCGCGCTTGGCGTTGTTGGTCAGCGTGACGTAGACCTCGCCGCTTTGCGGGTGCACCGCAATCCATTCCGGGCGGTCCATTTTCGTCGCCCCGGCGAGGTCGGCGGCCTGGCGGCAGCGGATGACCACGTCGCCCTGGTCGCTGAAGCCGTTGTCCGCGGTCAACGCGCCATTCGGGTACTTTTCGCCATGGCGCAGCGGCAGCCAGCGGCCCTTGCCGTCATCGCCGAAGCGCGCGACGTGGAGGGTGCCTTCGTCGAGCAGGCTGGCGTTGCCGGGATTGCCGGCGTGGTAACGGTCGCGTGAAACGAATTTGTGGACGTATTCGAAACGTTCGCCGTCCCCCATGTAAACCACGACCCGGCCATCGCGGGCGAGCGTGACGGTTGCCCCTTCATGCTTGAAGCGGCCGAGCGCGGTGCGCTTGACTGGCGACTGCTCCGGGTGCCACGGATCGATTTCGACGACCCAGCCGAACCGGTTGGGCTCGTTGGGACGGCGCGTGGCATCGAAGCGTTCGTCGTGTTCAGCCCAGCGGAAGCCGAAGCCGCTCTCGGTCAGACCGTAACGTTTATGGTCGGCGTTGGGAGTGGGCGCCCCCTTGAAGTAGCCGTTGAAATTTTCTTCGCAGGTCAGGTAGGTGCCCCACGGGGTGACGCCCATGGCGCAGTTGTTCAAGGTGCCGAGGATAAATTCGCCGCGCTTGTCGGTCGCTGTCCGCATTGCCACGTGGCCACAGGCCGGGCCGGCGATGCGGCAGGGTGTGTCGGCGGTGATGCGCCGTGCGAACCGGGATGGGCGAACCACCTGCCAACTGCCCTTCAGGTGGCGGACTTCGATCACCGATACGCCGTGCGCGGCTTTCGATTTTGCCACCTTGCCGGCGCTCCAGTCCTGCATGCCGGCGCTGTGCAGCAGGCCGTCGTCGGTATATTCGTGGTTGATGCAAAGCAGGCCGTGGGTCGACGAGGCTTTGCCGTTTTCGATGAAGGGAAAGAAATGCATCCCGTCGTGGTGCATGCCGGCCTGCAGCATCTGGGCCGCGGCATCGTCGCCGGCATCGGCCCGCGCGCGTGGGCCGTCGGAAATCGGGTCGCCCCAGGCGTAGAGCAGGCTGGCCGCGTAGCCGTCGGGCAGCGTGACGATGTCGGCGGTGGAGACCGGGACGCCGGTGAAGTCGTGGATGGCGCCAGCGGCGCGGCCGGCGCTGGCGGCCAGGCTGGGGAGCGGAATGCCGGCGGCGACCAGGGCGCCGCCGGTGGCCGTCAGTGCCGCGGCTGAGAGCAGGCGGCGGCGAAACGGGTCGGCCAGAAGGTCGTAGGCCGCGTGCGGGGCAGTCTTGGCAGTAGCGGGATCAAAGCAGGAACTGGTCATGGCATTTCTCGATGGATCAGTATTCCCCACTATCGCCAACCGATATTTCAGGAACGTGACGATGCAGGTGGGCAGGCGGCCCGGTAGGTTGCGCTTATTTTTTCGCGAAGCGATAGAGCATCAGGGAGCGGCCGTCGATTTCGCTGTCGCGGACTTCGCCGAAGCCCAGTTCTCGGAAGCGCTGGGTCTTGGCGGTCGAGACCAGCACCCTGCCGGACTCGAAGCGACGCTCGATCCACTCCATGCGAGCCTTCACGATGGCCCGCCCGATGCCCTGCCCGCGCCTTTCGGGGGCGACTGCCGAGAGGTACAGAAGGTGCGTTCCGGCGGCCCAGTCGGCCGCCTTGACGCCGCCGAAGCCGACGATCCGGCCGCCCTTGATTGCGATGAAAAACTGACGGTAGAACGCCGGTGTATCGGCAAGGATTTCGCGCGCGAGCCGCTCGCGGCCATAGAGGTGTGGGTCGGCAAAGGCAGTTTCGAGCAGCGCGATGCTGGCTTCGAACTGCCCCAGATCAAGCACGTCGAGTGCCCGGATCAGCAGTTTGCTCACAGCGGATAGCGTTCGAGATGCAGCATGCACACCCGCTCGGCCATCTGGATTGCCGCCAGCCGGTTCAGTTCGGACTGCCGGCGCCCGAAGGCGTCGCGTTCGCCGGGTTGCTCGCGGGCGGCCTCGATGCTGCGCAGGCAGCGCCAGCGCTCACCGTTCCGGGTGGCGAAGCGGCGCATCTGCGCGGCGGGGTGATGGGTTCTGCAGCAGTAACAGTAGCGCTTGTCGCTCATTGAAATCTCCGGCCAGTGGCATGTTTCCACATGGGCGAGATTGCGCTGGGCGGGTTACAGGATGATGAAACCGGCGCAGTGCAGGATGATGAAACCGGCGCAGTGCAGGATGTCTCCAGCCAGTCACGGTCGACCCGAAAAAGTGGCCGAAATCCAGTGGCCGGGCGACGTCAGTAGTAAATTTTCGCCAGGTCCAGCGTTGACTTCCGGCCAATCGCGGCGCGTTTGACGGCCAGCCAGGCCTGGGCGTGCTGGCGCCCGTCGTCGCGCAGGCGCTGGAAAAATGCCAGGCTGACGGTGAGTTTGCTGTCGGCGGACAGCTCGCTCATCAAGGCATCGGCGCTGATGGCATGGAAGCGGACCTGGCGCACGCGCTGTTCGAGCTGGCCCACCGGGATCCAGTTTTGCAGCCAGCCCGGCAGCCGCGATTCGCCGACCCGTTCGCGCAGATGGGCGAACATCCGCATCTCGCGCAGGAAGGTGGCGCTGAAGCCCAGTTCGCGCAGGCGCATGCGGATATCCTGGGCCGAATCGGGCGTTTCGCCGAAGTGCAGCGGGGTCAGCAGCACGAGCAGGATGTCGGCTGCCGTGCAGTCGTAGTACAGGGGGAAAACCGCCGGATTGGCGCTGTAGCCGCCATCCCAGTAAGGTTCCCCGTCGATCATCACGGTGCGGTGGATGTTGGGCAGGCAGGCCGAGGCGAGCAGCGCATCGACCGACAATTCGTGGTTGTGAAAGATGCGCAGCTTGCCCGAATTCGCATTGGTCGCGGCAATGAAGAGCTTGACCGGGCTCTGTGTCCGCAGGCGCTCGAAGTCGATCTGCGCCGTCACGATGTCGCGCAAGGGATTGAGATCGAAGGGGTTCAGCTGCTCGGGCGAGAGATACTCGGTCCATTGCAGCATCAGCTTGAGCGCTGCCGGAATTGCCGGTGGATTGCCACCGGCGTTGCTGGCGCCGTCGGCGAACGGGGAGCTCTCGGCAGTCGCCGTCCAGAATTTTGCCAGCGCTTCACGCGCGCCATCGCGCCCGCCACTCATCAGCCCCTGCGCCAGGCAGATGGCATTCATCGCCCCGGCGCTGGTGCCGCTGACGCCTTCGAAGTTCAGGTAGCCGTCTTCGAGCAGTGCATCGAGCACGCCCCAGGTGAAGGCGCCGTGCGCGCCGCCACCCTGCAGGGCGAGATTGACCATGGGGTGGTGGGGCGTTCTGGTGAGGGGCATGGAATTCGCTATCTAATCGAGGTCAACCGCAACAGGCTACCAGCACTTGTCTGGCGCGGCGAAAAAAAAGCCCGGCGGCGCCGGGCTGAAGGAGAGAGAGGAGCAGTCTCCTGTGCGGGATATTGAACTGCTTGTTGTCCGCGTGATCTCTGTCGGGTATCCGGAATCCTGTTGCTGATGCGAATCGCGTCGAGTGCAGGCAGATTAGCGCGGGAATGTGACAGGCAAATGAATCAGACGATGCGCCTGACGCCCTCGGTGGTGCCGAGCAGCAGCACGTTGGCCGGGCGAATGGCGAAGAGGCCGTTGGTGACGACGCCGGTGATCTGGTTGATCTGCGCTTCCAGGCCCTTCGGGTCACTGATGGCGAGGCCCCTGACATCGAGGATCAGGTTGCCGTTGTCGGTGACGAAGCCGTCACGCAGCACCGGCGTGCCGCCGAGCTTGGCGAGTTCGCGGGCGACGTGGGCGCGCGCCATCGGGATCACTTCGACCGGCAGCGGGAACTTGCCCATGGTGGCGACCAGCTTCGAGGCGTCGCAGATGCAGACGAAGGTTTTGGCCACGGCGGCGACGATCTTCTCGCGCGTCAACGCGCCGCCGCCGCCCTTGATCATGTTGAGGCCGCCGTCGATTTCGTCGGCGCCGTCGACGTAGACCGGGATGTCGTCGACGTCGTTGAGGTCGAAGACCGGAATGCCGTGGCCTTCCAGGCGCTTGCGTGTGGCTTCCGAACTGGCGACAGCGCCCTTGTAGCGACTCTTGAGCGGGGCGAGGGCGTCGATGAAAAAGTTGGCCGTCGAGCCGGTGCCGACGCCGATGATGCTGCCATCCGGCACGTTTTCTGCCACGTAGTCGGCGGCGGCCCGGGCCACCGCCTGCTTGAGTTCGTCCTGGGTCATGATGCGTCTCGCTGTTGGAATGGCGGGCATTTTACCTGTCAAAAAAGTTTAACTTCGCCTCTTTGGAATGCCGCTAAACTGGACATACCATTTTTTGGGAGAGTGAGCCTGATGTCAGAAGAAAACAAACTGCAGGAAAAGAACAGTCCCCTTGATGCAGCGCCGGCCCCCGTGGCAGCCAAGCCGGTGAAGAAGTTGCAGCCGCGTGTCGCCGCGAAACCGGGAATCGCGATTGCCGCTGCGGCCGTCGCCGAGGCGCCCGTGGCGAAAAAGCCGGCCGCGAAGAAACCGAGCAAGCTGGACGAAACCAAGGCGCGCAACAAGAAGGCGCTGGCCGAGGCGCTGGCCAAGGTCCAGGCGGTCAAGATTCCGCCGCCACCGGCCGCGTCGCCGGATACGCCGAAACCTGCCAAGCCGGGCAAGGCCAGGAAGTTCAAGCTGGTACGTCACAGCTTCTCGATGCCGGAAACCGAATACGCGCAGATCGCCCTGCTCAAGAAACGCATTGCCGACTTCGGCGGCAAGGCCCGGCGGAGTGAGCTGGTGCGGGCCGGCATCGCTGCCCTGGCGGCGCTGGACAACGTCCAACTCACGGCCCTGATGGCCCGCATCGAGCGCATCAAGACGGGCCGTCCGAAAAAGTAGCGCCCGGCAAAATCCTGGCAAACCCGATTGTTACAGGCTGTCATTCGGCTGTAACAATCGGGGGCTAACCTGCACGTCGTTATTAATTCAACCCGTGCAGGAGTCCTCCACCATGTTCAAGCAGTCCAAACTCGTATCCGCCCTGGCCGTTGCCGGTGTCGCCCTGTTCGGCGCCTCGGCCGCCCATGCCCAGATCGTCAAGGTCGACGGTTCTTCTACCGTCTATCCGATTACCGAGGCGGTTGCCGAAGAGTTCCAGAAAGCCAAGAAGAACGCCATCAAGGTGACGGTCGGCATTTCCGGCACCGGCGGCGGCTTCAAGAAATTCTGTCGCGGCGAGACCGATTTCTCCAATGCCTCGCGCCCGATCACAGCCAAGGAAATGGAAGACTGCAAGGCGGCAGGTGTCGAGTACATCGAAATGCCGATTGCCTACGACGCGCTGACCGTCGTGATCAATCCGAAGAATAGCTTCCTCAAGCAGGCTACCGTTGAGGAATTGAAAAAGATGTGGGAGCCGGCTTCCCAAGGCAAGGTCATGAAGTGGAACGAAGTCAATCCGGCCTGGCCGGATGCGCCGATCAAGCTGTTCGGCGCCGGCGCCGACTCCGGCACCTTCGAATATTTCACCGAAGCCATCGTCGGCAAGGCCAAGTCCTCGCGCGGTGACTTCACTGCTTCCGAAGACGACAACGTGCTGGTCCAGGGCGTGTCGCGTGACGTCAATGCCATCGGTTACTTCGGCTACGCCTACTACGCCGAGAACATGAACCGCCTCAAGGGGCTGCCCATCGTCAATCCGAAGACCGGCAAGGCGGTCGAGCCGTCCGCGGCCAACGTCGAGAACGGCACCTACGTTCCGCTGTCGCGTCCGATCTTCGTCTATGTCAAGAAATCGTCGCTGGACAAGCCGGAAGTCCGTGAATTTGTCGATTTCTACATGAAGAACGCCGAGAAGCTGGTGCGTGAAGTCAAGTACGTGCCGCTGCCCAAGGCGGCCTACGAAGGCAACCTCAAGCACGTCAAGGACAACAAGATCGGTACCGTGTTCGGCGGCAAGAACGAAGTCGGCATCACCATCGAAGAACTGATGAAGCGCGAAGCCAAGATGTAAACTGCGCCCGGGTGCTGCGGCGCCCGGCGCCGAAAGGCCGGCCCCTCCGGGGCCGGCCTTTCATCCGAGGGGAATCTTCAAGTGAATCACGCCATGACTTCCAACAATGTTTCCGATCTGCATCAGGTGAGCGACCGCCTGGCGAAAAACGCCATGCGCAATGTCACCGAACGCCTGATCGAGTTCGTGCTGTTCGCTGCCGCCACCGTCTCCGTATTGACTACGGTCGGCATCGTCTATGTGCTGGTCAGTGAATCCATCCAGTTTTTCCAGCATGTCAGCATCGTCGACTTCCTGACCGACAACCAATGGACGCCGCTTTTCGATGATGCGCACTACGGCATCATGGTGCTTGTCTCGGGCACTGTGGTCTCTTCGGGAGTCGCACTGCTCGTCGCCATCCCGATGGGCACCATTATCGCCATCTACCTGTCCGAATTCGCCAACGCCAAGGTGCGCGAAGTTGCCAAGCCGGTGCTCGAACTGCTCGGCGGCATCCCGACCATCGTCTTCGGCTACTTTGCCCTGCTCATCGTGACCCCGTTGCTGCAGAAGATCTTCCCGGAACTGCCGGGCTTCTCGCTGCTCTCCGCCGGTCTGGTCATGGGCATCATGATCGTTCCCTACATCGCCTCGCTCTCCGAGGATGCCATGCGTGCCGTGCCGATGAGCATGCGCGAAGGCTCCTACGCCATGGGCGCGACCAAGCTGTACACGGCGCTCCATGTCGTGGTCCCGGCGGCGGTTTCCGGGCTTGCCGCCTCCTACATCCTGGGCATTTCGCGCGCCGTCGGCGAAACGATGATTCTCGCCGTCGCTGCCGGCATGCAGCCGAACCTGACCTGGAACCCGATGGAACCGGCCGCCACCATCACCTCCTACATCGTCCAGGTGGCGCTGGGTGACCTGCCGCACGGCTCGATCGGTTACCAGACCATCTTCGCCGCCGGCCTGACCCTGCTGCTGATCACGCTCGCCTTCAACATTGCCGGCCAGTGGCTGCGCCGCCGCTTCCGTGAGGCCTACTGAGATGACCCCGCTGACTACCGAACAAATCCGCGCCCTGATTGCCCGGGGCAAAGCCAAGGACACGATCTTCCAGGCGCTCGGCATCATCTGCCTGGCGCTCGGCCTGCTGGTGATCTTCCTGCTTGTCGGCGACATGTTGCTGCGCGGCATGGCCCGGCTTAACCTCGACTTCTTCATCAACTTCGCCTCGCGCAAGGCTGCGCAGTCCGGCATCCTGTCGGCCTGGGTCGGCACCATCCTGGTCATGTTCGTGACCGCCATGGCTGCCGTGCCGCTCGGGGTGGCTGCCGGCATCTATCTGGAAGAGTACGCCAAGCGCAACTGGGTGACCGACATCATCGAGATCAACATCACCAACCTGGCGGCGGTGCCCTCGATCGTCTATGGCCTGCTGGCGCTCGGCATCTTCGTCTATACCTTCGGTTTCGGGCAGAGCATCCTCTCGGCCGGCCTGACCCTGGCCCTGCTGATCCTGCCCATCGTCATCGTGTCAACCCGGGAAGCCATCCGCGCCATCCCGGCAATGATCCGCGAGGGATCGATGGCGGTTGGCGCCACCCGCTGGCAGACCTGCCGCTATCACATCATCCCTTACGCCATGCCCGGCATCCTGACCGGCGTGATCATCGGCCTCGCCCGCGCCATCGGCGAAACGGCCCCGATCATCACCATCGGCGCGCTGACCTTCATCGCCTTCCTGCCGCCCGTGCCCTTCACCGGCGAGCCGGCGGCCGGCCTGTTCGACTGGGTGATGTCGCCCTTTACCGTGATGCCGATCCAGATCTTCAACTGGACCTCGCGTCCCGACCCGGCCTTCGAGATCAATGCCGCCGCCGCCGGCTTCGTGCTGATGGTCATGGTGCTGTCGATGAACGCCATTGCCATCTGGCTGCGCTACAGGATGCGCAAGAACATCAAATGGTAACGGCTACGGTCAACCCGTAAACCTTGCCCAAAATGAATATCGAACAGGAGTCGCAAATGCAGATTCACGACAGCCCGGCGCTCAAGGCCGAAGCCCGCAACCTCAACTTCTTCTACGGCCAGGCCCAGGCGCTGAAAGGCATCAACATGCCGATCTACGACAAGAAGGTCACCGCGCTGATCGGACCTTCCGGTTGCGGCAAGTCCACCTACCTGCGCAGCTTCAACCGCATGCACGACCTTTACCCCGGCAACCGCTACGAGGGCGAGATCCGCTTCTTTCCCGACAACACCAATCTTCTCTCGTCAGATGTCGACCCGATCGAAGTCCGCATGCGCATCGGCATGGTTTTCCAGAAGCCGAATCCCTTCCCCAAGACCATCTACGAAAACGTCGCCTACGGCCTGCGCGTGCGCGGCGAGAACAACAAGCGCATGCTCGACGACAAGGTTGAACATGCGCTGAAGGGCGCGGCGATCTGGGAAGAAGTCAAGGACCGCCTGCAGGAACTGGCGCCCAATCTCTCCGGCGGCCAGCAGCAACGCCTGTGCATCGCCCGGGCGCTGGCCACCGATCCCGAACTGCTGCTGTTCGACGAGCCGACCTCGGCGCTCGACCCGATCGCCACCGGCGCCATCGAGGAACTGGTGCATGAACTGAAGAAGCGCGTCACCATCCTGATCGTCACCCACAACATGCAGCAGGCGGCGCGTGTCTCCGACTATACCGCCTACATGTACCTTGGCGAGATGATCGAATTCGGCAAGACTGACGAAATCTTCATCAAGCCGCAGGACAAGCGCACAGAAGACTACATTACCGGCCGCATGGGCTGACGAGGACAGTGAAATGAACGATAGCCAGCATCTCTCCAGCCAGTTCGACGAAGATCTTTCCCGCTTGCGTACCGCCGTGCTGCAGATGGGCGGCCTGGTCGAGACCCAGATTTCGGCCGCCATCGAGGCCTACAGCACGGGCGAAGTGAGCAGCGTCAAGCACATTGTCGAAACCGACCGCAAGGTCAATGACCTCGAACTGGCCATTGACGACGACTGCGCCCACCTGATCGCCAAGCGTCAGCCGGCGGCCTCCGACCTGCGCCTGGTCTTCGGCATCACCAAGATCGTCACCGACCTCGAACGTGCCGGCGACGAGGCCAAGAAGATCGCCAAGGGCGTCCGCCGCATCTACGAAGCCGGCCAGATGCCCTCGCAATACGGCATCGGCGTCCGCCACATCGCCGAGGCGGCGCTCGGCATGCTGCGCCAGGCGCTCGACGCCTTCGCCCGGCTCGATACCGAGCTGGCGGTCCAGGTCGTCCAGGCCGATGCCAATGTCGACACCGAGTTCAAGTCGATCATGCGCCAGCTGATCACGCACATGATGGAAGACCCGCGCACCATCACCACCTCGATCGACATCGTCTGGATCGCCCGCGCCGTCGAGCGCATCGGCGACCACGCCAAGAACGTCGCCGAGCACGTCGTGTACATCGTCGAGGGGCGCGACATCCGGCATCCGCCCAAGGAGGCGAAGGCGTGACACCGACGATTCTGGTCGTCGAAGACGAACCGGCCATCCAGGAACTGATCGTCATCAACCTCAAGCACGCCGGGTTCCTCGTCGTGCGGGCCGGCAGCGCCGAGGAGGCCGAATCGGCGATCCGCGCCGCGCTGCCCGACCTCGTGCTGCTCGACTGGATGCTGCCCGGCCAGTCCGGCGTCGCGCTGGCCAAGAAGATCCGCGCCGACGAGCGCACCCGCGAGATGCCGATCATCATGCTCACGGCACGGGTACATGAGGAAGACAAGGTGCAGGGCCTCGAAGCCGGTGCCGACGATTACGTCACCAAGCCCTTTTCGCCGAAGGAACTGGTCGCCCGCGTCCGTGCCGTGCTGCGCCGGCGCGCGCCGCACCTGGCCGGAGAAGCGGTCGAGATTGGCAACCTGACGCTCAATCCGGCGACGCACCGTGTCCTGGCCGGCAGCCAGCCGGTGGAACTGGGGCCGACCGAATTCCGCCTGCTGTTCTTCTTCATGACCCATGCCGAGCGCGTCTATACGCGTGGCCAACTGCTCGATGAAGTCTGGGGCGACCATGTCTTTATCGAGGAACGCACGGTCGATGTGCATATCCGCCGCCTGCGTTCGGCGCTCGAATCGACCGGCCATCACGAACGGATCGAAACGGTGCGCGGCACCGGCTATCGCTTCCGGGGTGCCTGACCGAGGTGTCGGCGCAACTGATCCGGGCCCTGCTGCTGGCGTTGCTGACGGCGATCATCGCCCTGCCGGTCGCCCGTTTTATTGCGCCCTGGGCCGGCTGGACGTTCTTCTCGGTCGGCCTCGGCCTGCAGATGGTCTTCCACTTCCGCAATTTCGCCCGCCTCGACCGCTGGTCGCGGGCGCCGGTCGTTGATAGCAGTCTCGAAGGCGAGGGCGCCTGGGATGGCGTGTTCGGCCGCCTCTACCGCCACGAAAAAGACCTGCGCGCCCAGATCGCCCGGCGCGACGAAGAAATTGCCCTGCTGATCGCCGCCGGTCAGGCGCTGACCGATGGTGTCGTTCTGCTCGACGAGCAAAACCAGATCGTGTTTTGCAACACCACCGCCGAAATGCAACTCGGCCTGGTCGTGGCGACCGACCGCGGCCAGCCGGTGGTCAATCTGGTGCGCCAGCCGGAATTTGCCGCCTATCTCCAGGCCGGCGATTTTTCCCGGCCGCTGACCCTGCGCACGGAGCGCAGCGAGGACCGCGTCCTCTCGATCCACGTGGTTCCCTATGCCGGCCACCGCCGTCTCATGCAGATCAAGGATGTCACGCAGAGCGACCGCCTCGACCGCATGCGCCGCGACTTCGTCGCCAACGTCTCGCACGAATTGCGCACGCCGCTGACCGTCCTCGCCGGCTTCCTCGAAACCCTGCAGGAAATCGAGGTCGACCGCGACGAACGGCAACGCTATCTGGCGCTGATGAGCGAACAGTCGCAGCGCATGCAGTCGATTGTCCAGGACCTGCTGACCCTGTCGACGATCGAATCGGCGCCGCCGCCGGCCAACGACATGGTCGACATGGCCAGCCTGATCGACAAGCTGCGTCGCGACGCCGAAGCCCTGTCCGCCGGCCGCCACCAGATTGTCGTCGAAACCGACGGGCGGGGCGACCTGCGTGGTGCCGAGCCGGAACTGGTCAGCGCCTTCGGCAATCTGATTGCCAACGCCGTGCGCTATACGCCGGCCGGCGGCACCATCCGCATCATCTGGCACGCCAGCGCACAGGGGGCGGAATTCGCGGTGCAGGACACCGGCATCGGAATCGACGCCAAGCACATCCCCCGCCTGACCGAGCGCTTCTACCGCGTTGACCGTGGCCGCTCGCGCGATGTTGGCGGTACCGGGCTGGGCCTCGCCATCGTCAAGCACTCGCTGAATCGCCACGGCGCCCAGCTCGCCGTGACCAGCACGCCGGGTGCCGGCAGCCGCTTTGCAGCGCGCTTTCCGGCGAGCCGGGTGGTCGTGAGCTGACCACCATCGGCGTCGCTCCGAAAATAAACCTTGACCTGAGGCGCTACTTGCCCGATAGTGCGCACCTCACGGACGCGGGGTGGAGCAGTTGGCAGCTCGTCGGGCTCATAACCCGAAGGTCGCAGGTTCAAGTCCTGCCCCCGCAACCAAACGCCAGATAGTGAAGCCAATCAGCCAGACGCTGTTTGGCTTTTTTGTTTTTTGGCCCTGTTTTGCGGTTGACCGCGACTGCCTGCCTAACTTTCCCGGCCGGCGAGCGGCGTGATCCGGCTTGCGGCCAGCCTGGCCCGCTTCAGGGCCTCGCCGATGTCAGCGCCGTTGGCGACCGCGACGCCCATCCGCCGCTTGGTGAACGCTTCAGGCTTGCCGAACAGGCGCAAGTCGCTGCGCGGCACGGCGAGCGCCTGTTCGATGCCATCGAAGGCGATGCCCTGTTCTTCCATGCCGCCGTAGATGACCGCCGAGGCACCCGGCTCGCGCAGCGCGGTGTTGACCGGCAGGCCGAGGATGGCGCGGGCGTGCAGCTCGAATTCCGAAAAGCGCTGCGAACAGAGGGTGACCAGCCCGGTGTCGTGCGGGCGCGGGCTGACTTCCGAGAACCAGACCATGTCGCCCCTGACGAAGAGTTCGACACCGAAGATGCCGCGCCCGCCGAGGTTGCCGGTGACGGCGGCAGCGATTTCCTGGGCGCGCTGCAAGGCGGCCGGCGTCATCGGCTGCGGCTGCCAGGATTCGACGTAGTCGCCGGCGACCTGCACGTGGCCGATCGGTTCGCAGAAGTAAGTCTGCACTTCGCCGTCGGTATCGCGGGCGCGCACCGTGAGCAGGGTGATCTCGTAGTCGAAGTCGATGAAGCCCTCGACGATGACGCGCCCCTGATTGACCCGGCCGCCGCTTGCGGCGGTGTCCCAGGCGGCTTGCACGTCGGCCGGACTGCGCAGCAGCGACTGGCCCTTGCCGGATGACGACATCACCGGCTTGACGATGCACGGGTAGCCGATGCCGTCGTCGATGGCGGCCTGCAGTTCGGCCAGCGAATCGGCGAACTGGTAGGGCGAGGTCGCCAGCCCGAGTTCCTCGGCGGCCAGCCGGCGGATGCCTTCGCGGTTCATGGTCAGTTTGGCGGCGCGGGCGGTCGGGATGACTTCGGTCAGCCCTTCGGCTTCGATCTCGACCAGCGTGTCGGTGGCGATGGCCTCGATTTCCGGCACGATCAGGTGTGGCTTTTCCTGCTCGATCAATTTCCGCAGCGCCGCGCCATCGGTCATCGAAATGACGTGGGCACGGTGGGCGACCTGGTGGCCGGGGGCGTTGGCGTAGCGGTCGACGGCGATGACTTCGACGCCCAGCCGTTGCAGCGCAATGATCACTTCCTTGCCGAGTTCGCCGGCGCCGAGCAACATCACGCGCAGGGCGCTCGAGGAAAGCGGGGTGCCGATTTTCATGGGGGTCTCCGGTCGTTGTGCAGTTTGGAATCTGGCCGAATTTAGGCGTCGACCGCAGTGGAGTCAACGGCGACAGGCGACCCGTTGCCGTCATTGGAGGCGTGAATGTCCCAGCGGCGGCTTGCCGAGCGGAGCGGTCGCTAAGTGTCTATTTAATCCAGGGTGGTTCATACAACCCACTCAGCGCCTGAAGGGCTGGCGGCTTCGCTGCTGCTATACTCGGCCGCTCTTCAACACCGAAACCGCACGCATGTTGACTGCGTAGGGCGGTTTCAACCATGGATATATTACTTCTAGTCGTTCTCATCATTATTAATGGCGTTTTCGCCATGTCCGAAATAGCAGTCGTCTCCTCGCGCAAGGCGAGACTCCAGAACCTGGCAGACGACGGCAGCCTGGGAGCAGAAGCGGCGCTCTCACTGCACCAGGAACCCTCCAGTTTCCTATCCACGATTCAGGTGGGTATCACATCGGTTGGCATCATGAGTGGTGCCATCGGTGAAGCTGCGCTTGCGGACCCTTTAGCGGCCTGGATGGCTGGATTCCCCTTGCTCGAGCCTCACGCCAAGACGGTAGCCCTAGCTATCACCGTGGTGGCGCTGACCTACTTCTCGGTCGTGGTTGGTGAGTTGGTGCCCAAACGCTTGGCCATGCTGGCGCCTGAAGGCATAGCTTCGCTGATTGCCCGACCGATGATGCTGTTGGCCAAGGTGACGCATCCTCTGGTGGTTGTGCTGTCCAGTTCCTCCTCCGCAATTCTGAGCATTTTGGGCGCACGTCGTAAAGAAGAGCCTCCAGTCACCAACGATGAAATCAAGGTGCTGATGGAGCAAGGCTCCGAGGCCGGCGTCTTCCATGAAAGCGAACAGGAACTCGTCTCCAACGTCCTGCGCCTGGATGAGCAAAAAATTGCGGCCATCATGACGCCGCGCCGTGAGATGTTCGTCATCGATTTAGACGAAGGCGACGAGGTCGCTCGTCAACGAATCATTGAAACCGAGTTTTCGCGGGTTGTCGTTTGTCGGGATGGCATGGAGCATGTCCTCGGCATCTTGCAAACCGGGGACCTTCTCAAGAAAGCGCTGCCGGGTGGCCATTGCGTCACCACCGCCGATATTGAGTCAGTCCTCCACCCACCGCTGTATGTCCCAGAAACAGTCACCACAACTCAGTTGCTGGAGAACTTCCGTCGTGCGCGTCTCCAGTTCGCCCTCATTGTTGATGAATACGGTGATGTTGAGGGCGTGGTGACCTTGACCGACGTCATGTCGGCCATTGTGGGAGAACTCTCCGAACCAGAAAAGCCAGAAGAGCGCGACATGATTCAGCGCGAGGATGGTTCCTGGCTGGTCGATGGCGACGTCGGTGTCGAACGTATGAAATCGGTACTCGACATTGAGGATGAGCTACCAGGTGAAGAAGACAAAGGCTTCCATACGCTGGGTGGATTCATCATGCACGCACTAGGACGTATCCCCGCCCCGACGGACCATTTTGAAGCTGCCGGGTGGCGATTTGAGGTGATGGACATGGACAAGAACCGGGTGGATAAGGTTCTGGTCTCCAATGTGACTCAGTCCGACTGAAAGACGTCACTGATTCGGGTGTTTTTTTGGTCTGACGTTAAAACTATTCGGTTAGAGCCAGGTCTTGAAGTGCAGCAGTCGTTCATATGGCGGCTGTCTGGAAGCAGTGTGCGGCGGGTTATGGCCGGTTGTTGCCTGATCCAACTGGGGTTTCGGCTGGTTTGGTATCGGCAACTGGACTGCACTTCCGCCAAGCCCGGGCGATCTGGAATTTACCCGAATTTTGGCGTTGACCGCGCCAGCATGGCCCCAGGTCGCGCCAGAAAGTTGGAGTCAGCGGCGGCCTGTCACCGATTTGTCATCGCGGCGTCACGGGCATTTCACGGAGTCTGGCTATGGTGGCGTCATGCCACGGGTCAGATCCTTATTCCTGTCCGACATCCACCTCGGCACGCGGGCGTGCCAGGCGGATCGGTTGCTCGAATTCCTGCGCGAATACCCGGCCGAGCAGACTCTTCCTGATCGGCGACATCGTCGATTTCTGGGCGATGAGCCGCAGCATCTGCTGGACGCAGGCGCAGAACACCGTGGTCCAGAAGCTGCTGCGCCGGGCGCGCCACGGCGAGCGCGTGGTCTTCATCCCCGGCAACCACGACGAGGCACTGCGCGACTACTGCGGCATCGTCTTCGGCGACATCGAGGTGGCCGACGAGCTGGTGCACGAAACGGCCGACGGCCGGCGCTTCCTGCTGATCCACGGTGATGTGTTCGACCAGGTGACGCGCCATCACCGCTGGGTGGCGGTGCTTGGCGACAAGGCCTACGAACTGCTGGTTCGGCCTCAACCACTGGTTGTCGTGGGGGCGGCGCAAGCTGGGTATTGCCGGCTACTGGTCGCTGGCCGGCTACGCCAAGCGCAAGGTCAAGACGGCGCTCAATTTCATCTTCGATTTCGAGGAATCGGCGATTCATCACGCCCGCGAGCGCGGGCTCGACGGCGTCATCTGCGGCCATATCCATTGGGCGGCGATCAGCGAGATCGGCGGCCTGACCTATATCAACTGCGGCGACTGGGTCGATTCGTGCACGGCGATCGTCGAACATGACGACGGCCGCCTGGAGCTGGTGGCCTGGGGGATGCGCAGCCGGGTGCAGGCATTGGCTGCCCCGTCGGTTGCCCAGGTCGCCGAACATGCGGAGGTTTGAATGCGGGTCTTGATGGTTTCTGATGTGTATTTTCCCCGGGTCAACGGCGTGTCGACCTCGATCGAGACCTTCCGCCGGACGCTCGTCGCGCACGGGGTCGAGGTGCGCCTGGTCGTGCCGCGTTATGGTGACGAGGCAGAGGAGCCCGGCGTCGTCCGCGTCCCCGGCCGGCCGGTACCGGGCGACCGCGAGGATCGACTGGTGGGCTGGCGGGCGATGCAGCGCACGGTGCTGGCGGCGGCGCAGGATTGCGACCTGATCCACATCCAGACGCCGTTCTGCGCCCACTACGCCGGCCTCAAGGCAGGACGCAAGCTGGGTCTGCCGGTACTGGCCACCTACCACACGCTGTTCGAGGAATACCTGCAGCACTACGCGCCCTTCCTGCCGGCCGGCTGGCTCAAGGGGCAGGCACGGGCCTTTTCGCGCCGCCAGTGCAATGCGCTGGATGCGGTCGTCGTGCCATCGACGGCGCTGCGCCAGCGTCTCGAATCGTATGGTGTCACTGCGCCGCTGCATGTCTTGCCGACCGGTATTCCGCTGGCCCGGTTCGCCGGCGGCGATGGCCCGCTGTTCCGGTTGCATCATGGCATCGCAGCGGAGCGGCCAATGGCGCTCTTCGTCGGCCGCGTGGCGCACGAGAAAAACATTGGCTTCCTGCTCGAAGCGCTGGTCGCACGCGCGGCGGCAGTTGCCGGAACTGCTGCTGGTGGTGGCCGGCGAGGGGCCGGCGATGAATGACCTGAAAACCCGGGTTCTGTCCCTCGGTCTGGGCGATTCGGTCCAGTTCATCGGCTATCTCGATCGGCGGCGGGAACTGCCCGATTGTTACGCGGCGGCCGATGTCTTCGTCTTCGCCTCGCGCACCGAGACGCAGGGGCTGGTGCTGCTCGAAGCGATGGCTGCCGGGTTGCCGGTCGTCGCGCTCTCCGAAATGGGAACCACCGACATACTCGCGCCCGGCCGCGGCGCCTTTTCGCCGGTGGCCGAACCGCAGGCATTCGGCGAAGCCCTCGGGCACCTGCTCAAGCGGCCGGCCGCCTGGCGGCATCTGGCCGACGAAGCGCCGGTCTTTGCGCGGGAATGGTCCGACACCGCGATGGCTGCGCGGCTGGCCGGGCTCTATCACGCGCTGGCGCGCGTGAAATTGGCCACGGAATCGCCGTTGACCGCGGCAGCGTGATCAATGGCCGGCCGGCGCGGCGAGCATCTGGTTGAGGTGGCGCAGGCGATCCGCCATCACGCGCATGACCTGGGTGGCGAAGAACGGCGTTTGCTGGACAAGGAACTGGAAGCGCTTCTCGTCGATGGCGACAAATTCGCAATGCGTCGTCGCGATCACGGTGGCCGAGCGCGGTCCGGGCGAGACGAGGCCCATTTCGCCGACGATGCTGCCATGCTCAAGGGTTTCGACCACCTGGTTATTGACCAGGACGTCGGCGGTGCCGCTCGCCAGGACGAACATCAGATGACCCGGCTCGCCCGCGGAGAACAGCGGCGTGCCGGCGGCGACGGGGACGATGCTTGGATTGTGGGCAAGAAAATCGAAGGCGACCATGAGCGGGCTTTCCGGAGGAGGGACGTCGGCTTATAGCACGCCGGACGTAGCCGGTTTATTTCAGAAATGTGACAAGGAGGGCGAACCTGTTCCTGCCCGGCACGGGCAGCCTGTCATCAAAACTTAGTGCAGCAACCCTAAGCTGAGCGCATTCGCGGAGACCCCATGCAGAAAATGACGCCGGAAAATCTTGGCCTCGACCCGGCCAACGAATCCCCGTTCAAGGGCAAGACCGGCTTGCGCCGGGTCTGGAATGCCTTCAACTATTCGCTGGCCGGCCTGCGGGCGGCCTACCTGTGCGAGGATGCCTTCCGTCAGGAAGTCTGGCTCGCCCTGCTGCTGATTCCGGCTGCCTTCGTGCTGCCGGTGCCGTGGCTGGGGCGCGGGCTGATGATCGCCAGCGTGCTGCTGGTGCTGGTCGTCGAACTGCTCAATTCGGCGATCGAAGCGGTTGTCAACCGCGTCAGCCTGGAGAACCACCGTCTGGCCAAGCGCGCCAAGGACATCGGCAGCGCGGCGGTGCTGGTGTCGCTGGTCAATGTGCTGGTGGTCTGGGTCTGCGTGTGGCTGGGGGCGTCGTGAGTCCGCTCGCTATCGCCTTCGTCAGCGAAACCTATCCGCCCGAGGTCAACGGCGTGGCGATGACGGTCGGCCGGCTGGTCAATGGCCTGCGCGAGGCCGGGCACCGGGTCAGTGTCGTCCGCCCGCGCCAGGACAAGGCGGATGCGCGGCAGCGAACACGAAACGGTTGTGCCCGGGCTGCCGCTGCCCGGCTATCCAGGCCTGCGCCTCGGTTTGCCGGCGGGTGGGCGGCTGGCACGGCTGTGGCGGCACCGGCGCCCGGACCTCGTGCATGTCGTCACCGAAGGGCCGCTCGGCTGGTCGGCGGTCAGCACGGCGCGCCGGCTCGGCATCCCGGTGACCTCCGGCTTTCATACCAATTTCGACCGCTACAGTGTGCATTACGGCGTCGGCTGGATGCGCCCGGCGGTCGCTGCCTACCTGCGCGCGCTGCACCGGCGCACGCGCGTGACCATGGTACCAACCGCGGCACTCGCCGCCGATCTGGCCGGGGAGGGGCTTGCCGGCGTGCGCGTGGTCGGGCGCGGCGTCGATACGGCCCTCTATGATCCGGCGCGGCGCTCGCCGGGGCTGCGTGCAGGCTGGGGCGCGGCGGAAGATACGCCGGTCTGTCTCTACGTCGGCCGGCTGGCGCCGGAAAAGAATCTGGCGCTGGTGCGCCGGGCGTTTGCGGCGATCCGCGCACGCCAGCCGGCAGCGCGCATGGTCTGGGTTGGCGACGGGCCGTCCGCCAGGGAACTGGCGGCGGAACATCCGGACCACCATTTCGCCGGTGTGCGCCGCGGCGAGGATCTCGCTGCACACTATGCCAGCGCCGATCTCTTCCTCTTTCCCAGTCTCACCGAAACCTACGGCAACGTGGTGGCCGAGGCGATGGCCAGCGGGCTGCCGGTGGTCGCCTACCGCAGTGCCGCGGCGGCGGAACTGGTCGAACATCAACAGAATGGCGTCGTCTCCTCACCGGGCGACGAGAATGCCTACATTGTCGCGGCGCTGTGGACGCTGGAAGCCGGCGGGCGCCTCGCTGCTCTCTCGGCAGCGGCACGCCGGTCAATGCTGCCGCGCAACTGGGGGCGGGTCGTCGAATCCTTCGAGACGGTCGCGCGCGAGGCGCTGGCCGGCTGAGGGGCAGGCTCAGGTTTCGCTGTGGTTGCGCAGTTCGCGGCGCAGGATCTTGCCGATCGGCGTCTTGGGCAATGTCTCCAGAAACTCGACATGGCGCGGCAGCTTGTAGCTGGTCAGCAGCTTCCGGCAGTGCTCGATCACGTCTTCCCGGGTGAGATTCGGGTCTTTCCGGACAATGACCACCTTGACCGCCTCGCCCGATTTTCCGTCGGGCACGGCGATCACGGCGCATTCGAGAACGCCGGGGTGCTCGGCCACCGCGCTCTCGACCTCGGTGGGGTATACATTGAAACCCGACACCAGAATCATGTCCTTCTTGCGGTCGGTGATGGTGACACGGCCCTGGTCGTCCAGGTGGCCGACATCACCGGTTTTCAGCCAGCCGGCGTGGAGGACGTTGGCGGTCTCCGCCGGATTGTTCCAGTAGCCTTTCATGACTTGCGGCCCGCGAATGCAGATTTCGCCGGTGTGTTTTTCGATGTTGCCGGTGCCGGTCCATACCGGCAGTTCATTGAAAGCGTCGTCGCGAATCGACACCTCGGTGGACGGCAGCGGCAGGCCGACGGTACCGTCCCATGGCGCGCCAAGCGGCATGGCGCAGGCGCCGGGCGAGGTTTCGGTGAGGCCGTAGGCTTCGGTCAGGTAATGTCCGGTTGTCTTCTGCCAGCGCTCGGCCACGGATTTCTGCACGGCGGCGCCGCCACCGACGACCACCTTGAGCGCGGAAAAGTCGATTTCCGCAAACCCCGGCGTGTTCAACAGCCCGTTGAACAGCGTGTTGACGCCGGTCATCGTGGTGAATTTCCACTCGCCCATTTCCTTGACCAGCGCCGGCAGGTCGCGCGGATTGGTGATCAGCACGCTGAGGCTGCCCCACTTCATGAACGACAGCGTCGAGGTAAGGCAGAAGATGTGGTACATCGGCAGCGGGGCGATGACGATTTCGGCGCCTTCCTTGAAACTGCCCGAAATCCAGATGCCGGTCTGTTCCAGATTGGCGAGAATGTTCCGGTGGGTGAGCATCGCGCCCTTGGCGACGCCGGTCGTGCCGCCGGTGTACTGGAGGAAAGCGATGTCTTCGCTGCTCACCTCGACCGGATCGAAGCGCGCCGACCGGCCTTGCTCGAGCGCGGCGCCGAGTGTGACTGCGCTGTCGATGCGCCATGCCGGCACCATCTTCCTGACGTGCTTGATCACGAAATTGACCAGCCAGCGCTTCGGGATCGGCAGCAGGTCGCCGATCTGGGTGGTGATCACGTGTTCGACTGCGGTGCTGGCCAGAACCTTCTGCAGGGACTGGGCAAAGTTTTCGACGATGACGATCGCCCTGGCGCCGGAATCCTTCAACTGATGTTCGAGCTCGCGCGGCGTGTACAGCGGATTGACGTTAACGACGGTCATCCCGGCGCGCAGGATGCCAAAAAGCACCACCGGGTACTGCAGCAGATTGGGCGACATGAGCGCGACGCGCTCGCCCCGGGTCATGCCGGGCAGTCCCTGCAGGAAGGCGGCGAAATCGCGCGACAGCTTTTCCAGTTCGCCGTAGCTGATGGTGTGGCCGAGGTTGTGATAGGCCGGCCGGTCGGCGAACTTGGCGAACAGCTTGTCCAGAAGGTCGGGAATCGAACGGAACTGGTCCGGGTCGATTTCGGCCGGCATCCCTTTCGGGTAATTCCTGAGCCAGATCTTGTCCATGGCAGCCTCCCTCGCGAAGTTTGCGAACGCCTGCTGGCAGCTTACTCCTAATCCATCGGCAGTTGATGCCGGCGCGCCCGCAGTTCGACCAGTTGCGGATCGTCGGCGTGCTCGATCAGGATGCGCCGGACGCGATCCTGCCAGAGTTCGCCGAAGAGCCGCAGGTCCGCGGTAGCGGACGTGCCATGCAGGATGGCGCCGAGCAGGCCGGGGAGACGCGGGTCGGCAGGCACCGATTCGAGGCATAAAACGCAGTCCACCGCGACATTCGTGTCGAGCCGGGTGAATGCCATCCCGCCAACCCCGGCCACGCCGAATTGCAGCAGATTGCGCCGACTGTGGCGGCCCGCCAGCCCCTTGAAACCGCCAGCGCCGGCTGCGCCGGTGAGCAGCCCGGCAACGCTGGCGATGACGCCGGCGACCCCGCTGTCGAGACTTTCACGCATTTCCACGGCGATCTTGCCGCGTTCGGGAATGTCGTCGCCGTACAGGGCACGCAACGCGCGTACCGTCATCAGCCAGGCGCCGGCGACCGTCGGGCAGGAATGGCCGGCCAGCTTCACGGCGTCGGCGAAGCGGTATTCGATCAGCCCGCCGTCCGCCGCGCCGAGCAGTTCGGCCAGCGGGTCGCGCAGCGTGACGGCGGGAACCTGTGCGAAAAATTCGGGAAAGGCCATGGCAGTCTCCGGTGAGCAGGCAGTATGGGCAGCCGGCGCCGGGATCGCCTTGATGTCGCTCAGGCGCGCTGGATCAGTTCGATCTTGTAGCCGTCCGGATCCTCGACGAAGGCGATGATCGTGCTGCCATGCTTCATCGGCCCCGCCTCGCGCACCACCCTGCCGCCGCGCTGGCGGATTTCGGCGCAGGCAGCCGCGGCGTCCGGTACGGCCAGCGCAACATGGCCGTAGCCGGTGCCGAGGTCATAGGCGGGCGTATCCCAGTTGTGGGTGAACTCGAGAACGGCCCCCTCGCTTTCCGGGCCGTAGCCGACGAAGGCCAGCGTGAAGCGCCCCTCCGGGTAGTCGGTGCGGCGCAGCAACTGCATGCCGAGGACATCGGTGTAGAAGGCGATCGAGCGGTCGAGGTCGCCGACGCGGATCATGGTGTGCAGAATGCGCATGCTGATTTCCTTAAAGTTGGGGAATCTGGCGGGCGAGTTGCCGCAATTCGAGCCGGCGCGCCCGCCAGTCCGGGCACAGTTGTTCGACGACAGACCAGAAGCGCGGGCTGTGGTTCATTTCCTTGAGGTGTGCCAGTTCGTGCGCGACGACGTAATCGACGACCGGCAGCGGCATGAAGACCAGCCGCCAGTTGAGCGAGATGCCGCCGTGGTGGCTGCAACTGCCCCAGCGCGTACGGGCCGAGGACAGGCGCAGCGGCGGCGGGGCGACGCCGAGCCGTGGCGCGATATGGGCCAGGCGTTCGGAAAACACGCTGCGTGCCCTCTCGCGCAGCGCCTTTTCCAGCAATTGGCTGGCGTTGGCCGCTGGGGACGGCCACAGGTGCAGCCGCTCGCCGACGAATTGCCAGCGGGCACGCCCGATCGGGGTGATGGTGATGCCCAGTGGCGCGCCAAGAAGGTCAATCTGCATGCCATCGACGACTACGAGCCTGGCCTGTGGCGGACGCTCGCGCCAGGCGCTCAGCTTGTCGAGCACCCACTGGCCGTGCTGGTGGATCAGGTTTTCGATATCGCCGAGCCGGGCGCGTTGCGGGGCGCCGACGCGCAGGCCGTGCTGGTCGATGGAGAGCCCGATGGTGCGCCGCTGGCTGCGCCGCAACTGATAGGCGACAGACTGACCGGCAATGACAATGCTGCGGACGGGTTCAGGTGTCGGAACGGACGGCATCAGGGTAGCGATGCGGTGAGAGGCGCCGCATCTCGGCTTCGATCCAGGCTTCGGCACGCTGATTGACTTCCGCTTCGGTCATGCCGCTGGCGTCGAAGGCCGGACCGATGCTGACCGTGACGGTCCCGGGCTTTTTCAGGAAGGCCTGGCGCGGCCAGAGTTCGCCCGCATTGTGCGCGACCGGCACCACCTTGCAGCCGACGCGCGTGGCCAGATAGGCGCCGCCCGCCTTGTAGCGCTTGGTCTGGCCCGGTGCGACACGGGTGCCCTCGGGGAAGATGATGACGTAGAAGCCCTGCTGCAGGCGTTCGCGCCCCTGGGTAACGACCTCGTCGAGCGCATCCTTGCCGGCCTTGCGGTCGATCGAGATCATCTTCATCGCGGCCAGCCCCCAGCCGATCAGCGGCACCATCAGCAGTTCCTTCTTGAGCACGAAGACACAGTAGGCGCCCTTTGGCACATAGTCCTGCAGCGTCATGGTTTCCCACGCCGACTGGTGCTTGGCGAGAATGACGCAGGCTTCCTGCGGCATGTTTTCGCGCCCGATGACCTGAGGACGGATGCCGAGCAGGTGTTCGACGCCGAACTGGATGCCCAGCCGCCACAGCTTGCCCGCGTGATAGCCCCAGAGCCCGCGCAGGATCAGGGCGGCGATGATCACCAACGGGGCGGTAAGCAGCGTCCAGGCGGCCGCCCAGATTGCAAACAGGGTGGAGCGGACGGCGTTCATGCCTTTTTCCCCGCCAGCAGCCAGTCAACAGCAGCCGAGAGATCGGCGAAGTCGCGGGTTCCCGGCGGCAGGTCGCCGGCGGCCAGGGTCTTTTCCCCCTTGCCGGTTCGGACCAGCAGGGGCAGGCAGCCGACGGTGGCGGCGGCCTGCAGGTCGCGCAGTGAATCGCCGATGGCCGGCACGCCGTTGAGATCGGAATTGAGGATTTCTGAAATGCGCTTGAACATGCCGGGTTTCGGCTTGCGGCATTCGCAGGACGAGTCGGCGGTGTGCGGGCAGAAGAAAACGGCATCGATGCGCCCGCCGACGGTGTATAGGGCCTTGTGCATCTTTTCGTGAATGCTGTTCAGGGTGTCCATGTCGAACAGGCTGCGCCCGACGCCCGACTGGTTGGTCGCCACGACTACCCGGTAGCCGCTCTGGTTGAGCCGGGCGATCGCTTCCAGGCTGCCCGGGATCGGCTTCCACTCGGCCGGGCTCTTGATGAACTGGGCGGAGTCGAAATTGATGACGCCGTCGCGGTCGAGGATGACGAGTTTCATGCCGAAAGCTTCGAAAGGTCGGCAACCTGGTTCATCGCCGCATGCAGCTTGGCGAGCAGGCCGAGACGGTTGGCGCGCAGGGCCGGATCGTCGGCATTGACCATGACGCCGTCGAAGAAGGCATCGACCGGGGCCCGCAGCGCGGCCAGCGCGGTCAGCGACTCGGTGTAGTCGCCCGTGACGAAGGCGGCATCGGCCAGCGGCACGACATCGACGAGCGCGTCGTGCAGGGCGATTTCGGGCGCTTCCTTGAGCTGGGCGTTGTCTACGGTCGGCTCGACCGGATTTTCGACCTTCTTGAGGATGTTGCCGACCCGCTTGTTGGCAGCGGCCAGCGCGGCGGCTTCCGGCAAGGCGGCGAAGGCGCGCACGGCGGCCAGGCGCTTGGGAATGTCGCCGAGGCGTTGCGGCCGCTGGCTGACCACGGAATCGACTTCCTGCGCCGTGTAGCCCTGCTCGCGCAGGCTGCCGGCGAGGCGGTCGTAGATGAAGTCGGCCAGCTCGTTGTCGGCGCTCTTGAAGCCTTCGACGGCGGAGAACGCACTGGCCGCTACGGTCAACAGGGAATTCAGCGGTAAATCCAAATTGCCTTCGGCCAGCATGCGGATGGTGCCCAGCGCATGGCGGCGCAGGGCGAACGGGTCGCGGTCGCCGGTCGGAATCTGGCCGATGCCGAACAGGCCGACCAGCGTTTCGAGCTTGTCGGCCAGCGCGACGACCGTGCCGACCAGCCCGCGCGGCAGGCTGTCGCCGGCGAAGCGCGGCTTGTAGTGATCCTCGATGGCGTCGGCGACATCGGCGTTGAGGCCGTCGTGCTGGGCGTAGTAGCGACCCATGATGCCCTGCAGTTCCGGGAACTCGCCGACCATGTCGGTCAGCAGGTCGGCCTTGGCCAGCACGGCGGCCTGTTCGGCATGCTGCGTCAGTTCGCCGCTGCCGAGGTGGTCGCCGATGGCGCGGGCAATCGCCGCAACGCGCTGGACGCGCTCGCCCTGCGTGCCCAGCTTGTTGTGATAGACGACCTTGGACAGGCCGATGACGCGGCTTTCCAGCGACTTCTTGCGGTCCTGGTCGAAGAAAAACTTGGCATCGGCCAGACGCGGGCGCACGACGCGCTCGTTGCCGCCGATCACGGCGGAAGCATCTTCCGGGCTGATGTTGCTGACGACAAGGAACTTGTTGGTCAGCTTGCCGGCAGCGTCGAGCAGCGGAAAGTATTTCTGGTTCGCCTTCATCGTGAGAATCAGGCATTCCTGCGGCACGGCGAGGAATTCTTCCTCGAACTGGCCGACCAGCACGTTCGGGCGCTCGACCAGCGCGGTGACTTCGTCGAGCAGCGCGTCGTCGTCGATCGGCTTGCCGCCGGCTTTTGCAGCAGCGGCTTCAAGCTGGCGAGCGATCTCGGCGCGGCGCTCGGCGAAGGAGGCGATGACGGCGCCGTCGGTCGCCAGCTTGCTGGCGTATTCGTCGGCGTTGGCGAAGACGACCGGATCGACTGTGGCTTCAAAGCGGTGGCCATGCGTTTCGCGACCCGAGTTCAGGCCGAGAATGGCCAGCGGTACGACATCGCTGCCGTGCAGGGCGACGAGGCCATGCGCCGGACGCACGAAATTGACGCTGCTCCAGCCGTCCTTAAGCTGGTAGCTCATGACCTTGGGGATGGGCAGCCCGGCGAGGGCGGCTTCGAGGGCTTTTTGCAGACCTTCGGCCAGCGTGGCGCCCTTGGCCAGGCTTTCGTAGAACAGCACCTCGGCCTTGCCGTCGTTTTCGCGGCGCAGGTTGACAACGGCGGATTCGGCGGCGCCCGCATCCACTCCCAATCCGGCAAGCTTCTTGAGCAGGGCCGGCGTCGCGTTGCCGGCGGCGTCGAGGCCAACGGCGACCGGCATGAGCTTCTGCACGACCGGCTTGTCGGCGGCAACGGCGGCGACATCGGTAACGTGGGCGGCCAGGCGGCGCGGCGAGGCGTAGGCGGTGACAGCAGCGCTTTCGGTGGCCAGGCCATCCTTTTTCAGCGCGGCTGCCAGCGTGGCGGCAAACACTTCGCCCAGCTTCCTGAGCGCCTTGGGCGGCAGTTCTTCGACGAACAGTTCAACGAGCAGGTTTTTCGACGACATATCAGGCGGCTTTCTTTTCATTCTGCTCGGCGAGCTTGTTCAGGACTTCGGCGGCCCATTCCTTGGGCGCCATCGGAAAGCCTAGGCGGGCGCGGGAATCGAGGTAGGCCTGGGCGACGGCGCGGGCGAGGTTGCGAATGCGGCCGATATAGGCGGCGCGCTCGGTGACCGAGATGGCGCCGCGGGCGTCAAGCAGGTTGAAGGTGTGAGCGGCTTTCAGCACTTGTTCGTAAGCCGGCAGGGCGAGCTGGTTGCCCATGAGGTGCACGGCGGTTTCTTCATGTTTGCCGAAGGCGTGGAACAGGAAGTCAACGTTGCTGTGCTCGAAGTTGTAGGCCGATTGTTCAACTTCGTTCTGGTGATAGACGTCGCCGTAGGTCAGGCCGTCGGTCCACGTCAGGTCGAAGACGTTTTCGACGCCCTGCAGGTACATGGCGAGGCGTTCGATGCCGTAGGTGATTTCGCCGGTGATCGGCTTGCAGTCGATGCCGCCGACCTGTTGGAAATAGGTGAATTGCGTCACTTCCATGCCGTTCATC
Source organism: uncultured beta proteobacterium (assembly GCA_963815365.1). Lineage (GTDB taxonomy): Bacteria > Pseudomonadota > Gammaproteobacteria > Burkholderiales > Rhodocyclaceae > Azonexus. The sequence goes on along the minus strand of CAWFGN010000006.1, from coordinate 183,309 downwards.
CAGACTTCCCAACCCAGACCCCAAGCGCCGAGCGTCGGGTTTTCCCAGTCGTCTTCGACGAAACGGACGTCGTTCTTCTTGAGGTCGAAACCGAGCGCTTCGAGCGAGCCGAGGTAGAGTTCGAGGATGTTGTCCGGCGCCGGCTTCAGGACCACCTGGAACTGGTAGTAATGCTGCATGCGGTTCGGGTTTTCGCCGTAGCGGCCATCCTTGGGGCGGCGCGATGGCTGGACGTAGGCGGCTTTCCATGGCTCGGGGCCGATGGCGCGCAGGAAGGTGGCGGTGTGGCTGGTGCCGGCGCCGACTTCCATGTCGTAGGGCTGGAGCAGGGCGCAGCCCTTGTCGCTCCAGTATTGCTGCAGGCGCAGGATGATTTCCTGAAAGGTCGGTTTGTTGCTGGTGGTCATCGGACGCACTCGGAAAGACGGAAGACCTTGAATTTTACAAGCTTTTCCCCGGCTTCGGCAGTGCGCGGGCGCGCCGCGTCCGGCAGGCCGTAGGCGTCGCGCCACGAGGGAGGATAAGGCTTGTCCGTGACCGGCGCGTTGTGCGCTTGCGACATTGCGTTCGTTCGGCGGAGCCGCCATGTTTGACAAATTTCCATATAATCAATACACTGCAATTTCTGTTGCGGTGCAACATCGAATTCCCGGGCCTGTCAGGCCAATCGGGACGACCCCTGCGGGGTCGGGCGTGCTCAGTCAGGAGCCGGTCGATGTCGTACCCCCTGTAACCGTTCGCTGCCGGCGCTGTTTGTCGCAGTGGCAACTGTGAAGGAGGTCACGTGTTCGCTACGTCCCCTGTATTTCATTTTCCACCGGCCATGTCACGTGTGACTTTGGCTACGCTTACCATGATCCAGAATGCGCTGGTGATCATGGGCATGGTTCTCGCCGTTGCGCTGTTTGGCCTGTACAGCGGCCACGCCAGCGTGGTCGACGGGGTCAAAGCCATCCTTGCGCAGTATGTTGAGCCAGCCGAGCCTGAGGTTTCCGAGGCTCTGGCCGAGACGCCTGACGCGCCGGCTGCGACGCTCAACCCACGCATGCGCGGGGCGCTCGACTACGTTTCACGGCGTTATCGCGTCTCCACCGATGCCCTGCAGCCGATTTTCGCCACGGCGCAGTCCGTCGGCACCGAACTGCGCATCGATCCCCTGCTGATCATTGCCGTCATTGGCATCGAATCCGGCTTCAACCCGCTCTCGCAGAGCGTGGCCGGCGCCCAGGGCCTGATGCAGGTGATGCCGCAGTTTCATCGCGACAAGTTGCCGGAGGACGCCGGACAATTGCCGTTTTTCGACCCGGTGACCAACGTGCAGGTTGGCGCGCGCATTCTCAAGGAATCGATCCGGCGCAACGGCGGCGTGCACGAAGGCCTGCAACAGTTCGCCGGCGCAATCGGCGATCCCGAGCGTCGCTATTCAAGCAAGGTGATGGCCGAACGGCAGCGCCTCGAACAAGCTGCCGCGCAGCGCCCTCGCACTACCTGAGGCGACGTTGTTCAGGAGCGGCGGGATAGTCGGCTGAGCAACAGGAAGAGGGCGGTCAGGGCGAGAAATCCCAGGTTGCCGGTCCGCGCATAGGGTGTCATGCCCTGGTGGGCGCGTACCTCGGCGTGCAGCACGCCCGGGGTAAAGGGCGGCAAGGCCGCACGCACCCGGCCATCCGGGCCGATCACGGCGGTCATCCCGGTATTGGTGGCGCGCAGCATCGGGCGACCGGTTTCGATGGCGCGCATCTGGGCGATCTGCAGATGTTGCGGCTGGGCCAGTGAACGGCCGAACCAGGCGGTGTTGGACAGGTTGGCGAGAATGCCGGCCTCGGGCAGTACGCGAATGATTTCTTCAGCAAAAACATCCTCATAGCAGATGTTGACCGCAACCTGCTGCCCGGCCACCGCCAGCGGCGGCTGAACTTCCGGGCCGCGCGTAAAGCCCGACATCGGAATATTGGCGTAGGCCATGAACCAGGCGAAACCGGGCGGGATGAATTCGCCGAACGGCACCAGATGGCGCTTGCTGTAGGTCTGCACCGGCGAGACGCCGAGGCTGACCGCGCTGTTCCAGTAAGCTTCGCGCCCGCCGGTCAGGGTGCCGGCAATCAGGTCGCCGCCATGGGCGCGCACCGCCTGGTTCAGGGCTTCCACGTAGTCCGGCGGCAAGCTGGTGAAAAAACTCGGCAGGGCAGTTTCGGGCAGGATGGTCAGTTTTGCCGGATTCTGCTCGATCAGCTCGAGATAGACGTTCAGCGTGCGGGCAAAGGATTCCGGGCGGAATTTCATTTCCTGCGGGATGTTGCCCTGGATCAGCGCGACGCTGACCGGTTCTCCGACGGGGGTTGTCCAGTGAATCTGGCGCATGCCGAAACCGGCAATGGCGAGCAGCGCCAGGCAGGCCAGTCCGATGCGCCAGCGCACTAACAGGGCGCCGGCCAGGGCGACCAGCAACGAAAGGCCATGAACCCCGATCAGCGGTGCAAAGCCGGCCAGCGGGCTGGGCGGCGCCTGGCTGTAGCCGAGCGCCAGCCACGGAAAGCCGGTGAAAATCCAGCTTCTCAGCCAGTCGACCGCAGCAATCAGCGCGGCGAAGAGCAGTGCCTGCTGCCATGCACCTTCCGGTTGCCAGCGCTTGAACAACCCGCCGGCGATGGCCGGAAACAGCGCCATCACGCAGCAAAACAGAAAGGCGGCGATGCCGGCCAGCCACCATGGCATGCCGCCAAAGACCGAGAGGCTGACGTAGACCCACGAAACCCCGGTGATAAAGAAGCCGATTCCGAAGGACAGTCCGCTGATTGCCGCCTGCCGCGCACTGGCGGCGCGCCGCAGCAACTGGAAAAAGCCCAGCCAGATCAGCGGTGCCAGCCAGAACAGGCCGAATGGTGCAAAGCACAGGACGCCGGCTGCCCCGATGGCAAGGGCGAACGCCTGACGCGCGGCAGCGGGTTCAGCCAGTAAAGTCTTCGGCACCGGCTTGTGGTTTGGGTGGGGGGGTGACGAGCAGGGTATACAGGCGGCGGCTGTCGGCGCGCAGCACCTGGAAGCGCACGCCGTCAATGTCCACGACCTCGTTGCGCTTCGGCACGCGACCAAGGTGGCGCAGGACCAGGCCGCCGACGGTGTCGAACTCGTCGTCGGAGAAGGTGGTGGCGAAGGCTTCGTTGAAGTCCTCGATCTCGGTCCGCGCCTTGACCCGGTAGCGGCCGGTGGAATCAAGGCGGATGTTGTCCTGCGCCTCGTCGAAGTCGTATTCGTCCTCGATGTCGCCGACGATTTGTTCGAGCACGTCCTCGATGGTGACCAGTCCGGCGACGCCGCCGTATTCATTGACGACGATGGCCATGTGATTGCGCGAGACGCGGAATTCGCGGAGCAGCACGTTGAGGCGCTTGGATTCGGGAATGAATACGGCCGGGCGCAGCCAGTCGCGCAGGTCGAAATTCTCTTCTGTATGGACGCGCAGCAGATCCTTGGCGAGCAGGATGCCGAGCACCTTGTCGCGATCGCCGTCGATGACCGGAAAGCGCGAGTGGGCGGCTTCGATGACCACCGGAATAATTTCTTCCATCGGGTCGTCGATGTCGATGACGTCCATCTGGGCCCGGGGGATCATGACGTCGGTCACACGCGTGTCGGAGGCGGCCAGTGCGCCTTCGATGATGGTCAGCGCATCGGCGTCCATCAGGTTGCGCTCGTAGGCGCCGTGCAGGATTTCCAGCAACTGCTCGCGGTCGTCGGGTTCGCGCAGCAGCAGGGAGGTCAGTCGTTCGATGAAACTCGGTTTACTGTCATTGTCCATGATCTTTAAACCGCATACGGGTCTGGATAACCCAGTGCGGCGAGAATCTCCCTTTCTTCGTCTTCCATGGACTGGGCGTCTTCGTCGTTTTCATGATCCCAGCCCTGCAAATGCAGCATACCATGCACCGTCAGGTGCGCGTAATGCGCCGCCAGCGGCTTGTTCTGCTCGGCCGCCTCGCGCGCCACGACGCTCGGGCAGATGACCAGATCGCCCGTCGCCACCGGCTCGGTGTCGTACGGAAAGGACAGCACGTTGGTCGCGTAGTCCTTGCCACGGTATTCGTTGTTGAGCGTCTGGCCTTCGTCGGCGTCGACCAGGCGGATCGTCACCTCGCCGCCGCCAACGAGCGCAGCGCGCGCCCATTTAACGAAATCCGCCCGCAACGGTAAGCCCTCGCGGTTACAGGCGTATTGCACCGAGAGGTTAAGTCGTTTGCTTGGACTCATAGGCTTCGACGATGCGGGCGACCAGCGGGTGGCGCACGACATCTTCCTTCTTGAAATGGGTAAAGGCCAGGCCGCGCACGCCCTTGAGGATATTGATGGCTTCGTTGAGGCCGCTCTTGTGGCCCTTGGGCAGGTCGACCTGCGTGATGTCGCCGGTGACCACGGCCTTGGCGCCGATGCCGATGCGGGTCAGGAACATCTTCATCTGCTCCGGCGTCGTGTTCTGCGCCTCGTCGAGGATGATGAAAGCGTGGTTGAGCGTGCGGCCGCGCATGAAGGCGAGCGGCGCGATCTCGATGGCGCGCTTTTCGTAGAGCTTGGCGACGCGATCGGCACCCATGAGGTCGTAGAGCGCGTCGTAGAGCGGGCGCAGGTACGGGTCGATCTTCTGCGTCAGGTCGCCGGGCAGGAAGCCGAGGCGCTCGCCGGCTTCGACGGCCGGGCGGGTCAGGATGATGCGTTCGACCAGATCGCGTTCGAAGGCATCGACGGCGCTGGCAACGGCGAGGTAGGTCTTGCCGGTGCCGGCCGGGCCGATGCCGAAGGTGATGTCGTGTTCCTGGATGTGCTTGAGGTACTCGACCTGGCGCGGCGTGCGGCCGTGCAGTTCGGTCTTGCGCGTGACCAGCTGCGGGCCGTCGACCGGGCCTTCGGCGCGGCGCGATACGCGACGCACCGGCGCGTTGAGCAGTTCGATCAGACCGAGCTGGATTTCATCGACCGTCAGCGCTTCGCGCGCCATGCCGTAGAAGTGCTGGAGCGCTTCCACGGTCAACCGGGATTTTTCGCCAAAAACGGAAAAGCGTTCGTTGCGCCGGCGGATGACGACATCGAAAGCCGTTTCGATCTGCCGGATGTTCTCGTCGAGCGGGCCGCACAAATTGGCGAGCAGGACGTTATCGACCGGCGCCAGGGCGATTTCCACTGGCTTGGTCTTGGGCGCCGGCTTAGTCTTCGCGGATGACAATTTCGCCCCTCAGCGTGTGCGACAGTGACGAGGTAATGCGGACATCGACGAAGGTGTTGATCAGGCGTGGATTGCCGGCGAAGTTGACGATGCGGTTGTTGTCGGTACGCCCGGCCAGTTCATGGACGTCTTTCTTCGACGTGCCTTCGACCAGCACGCGCTGGATGCTGCCGACCATCGTCTGGCTGATCGCCTGCGCCTGTTCGTCGATGCGCTTCTGCAGGCGCAGCAGGCGGGCCGATTTGACCTCGGCGGGGGTCGAGTCATCGAGTTCCAGCGCCGGGGTGCCGGGGCGCGGGCTGTAAACGAAGGAGAAGGAGCTGTCGAAACCAACCTCGTCGATCAGTTTCATCGTCTTCTCGAAATCCTCGTCCGTCTCGCCGGGGAAGCCGACGATGAAGTCCGACGACAGCGAAATGTCCGGCCGCGCGGCGCGCAGCTTGCGGATGATCGACTTGTACTCGAGCGTCGTGTAGCCGCGCTTCATGGCCGCCAGCACGCGGTCCGAGCCGGCCTGCACGGGCAGGTGCAGGTGCGACACCAGCTTCGGCACGGTGGCGTAGGTATCGAACAGGCGCTGCGTCATTTCACGCGGGTGCGAGGTCGTGTAGCGGATGCGCTCGATGCCGGGGATTTCAGCGATGTATTCGATGAGCAGGGCGAGATCGGCCTTTTCTTCGCTGCCTTCCATGTCGCCGCGGTAGGCATTGACGTTCTGGCCGAGCAGCGTCACTTCGCCGACGCCGTTGGCAGCCAGGTCGGCGACTTCGGTCAGCACATCGTTGAACGGCCGCGACACTTCGCCGCCGCGCGTATAGGGCACGATGCAGAAAGTGCAGAACTTGGAGCAGCCTTCCATGATCGAGACAAAGGCCGAGGCGCCCTTGATCTCGGAGGGCGGCATCGAATCGAACTTCTCGATTTCCGGGAAGGAAATGTCGACCGCCGCCTTGCCCTTCGCCTTGCGCTCAGCCATGAGCTGCGGCAGGCGATGCAGGGTCTGGGGACCGAAGACGATATCGACGTAAGGCGCGCGGGCGACGATCGCGTCGCCCTCCTGGCTCGCCACGCAACCGCCAACGCCGATCACCAGATCGGGATTCAGTTTCTTGAGGTGACGGACCCGGCCGAGGTCGTGAAACACCTTCTCCTGCGCCTTTTCGCGCACGGAACAGGTGTTGAACAGGATGATGTCGGCCTCTTCCGGGTTGTCGGTCCTGACAATCGCCTCGGAGGCGTTGAGCACATCGGCCATCTTGTCCGAGTCGTACTCATTCATCTGGCACCCGAAGGTACGGATGAACAGTTTCTTGGGCATGGATAAGCTACTTTGCAGAATCAGGGGTGCCGGAAAGGCATGGATCGGGTGATCACGAACAGGGCGAATTATAACCGACCGGAAAACTCGTTGACCGGAGAAGGCGCGCCAAACTATAATCCGCGCCCTTGTAGCGTGGTGATGTAGCTCAGACGGTTAGAGCGATGGATTCATAACCCATAGGTCGGCAGTTCGATTCTGCCCATCACCACCAAGAACTCGAAGGCCCGCAGAAAATGCGGGCTTTTTTCTGTCAGGCGCCCGTGGGAGCACCATTCGGGGGTGGCGAAAGCGGATTGGTCGGGCGGTTTTCTGCCAGAGACGGAAAGGCCTTTCTTACTTCTGGGTTTTTACGCCTGGCTTCCTGCCCGGGGCGGCCGAGGGCATGTAGCCCGCAACGCGGCAGAACATGCCTTCAATGGGCGTGCCGTTCTTGAAAACGGTCATGCTGCACATGGAAATGGCTTTTTTTGCCGAAAGTTCGAGCAGCGAGGTGCGAACTTCGGGCAGCGCAATGCCGGTATCCTTGGCGATATCCGAATCGAGCAATTGGCCGTGCTTTTTAAGGTGCAGGAGGATGGATTCCGTGTTCATGCTGTGTGCCTTCGCGAAAGATGCGGTTGAATGACCACCACCTCGGATCAGCAAAGTGCTTTCGAAGTGCCTGGGTGTTATCTGCAAGACAATGCGCCGACCGGGTGGATTGGCTGCAGTGCTTGAATTTTGGTGGGCCCGCAGGGACTTGAACCCTGGACCAAAGGATTATGAGTCCTCTGCTCTGACCAACTGAGCTACAGGCCCGAAGTCTTTAAGTCCCGTTGGTGTCAAGGAAGCTGCGCAACTTGTCGGAGCGGCTGGGGTGACGCAGCTTGCGCAGGGCCTTCGCTTCGATTTGGCGGATACGCTCGCGGGTGACGTCGAACTGCTTGCCGACTTCTTCCAGCGTGTGGTCGGTATTCATTTCGATGCCGAAGCGCATGCGCAGGACCTTGGCCTCCCGCGTCGTCAGTGTGTCGAGGATTTCCTTGGTGACGCCGCGCAGGCTGGAGTACATCGCGGCATCAGCCGGGGCCAGGGTGGCCGAATCTTCGATGAAGTCGCCCAAGTGGGAGTCGTCGTCGTCGCCGATCGGCGTTTCCATGGAGATGGGTTCCTTGGAAATCTTCATGATCTTGCGGATCTTTTCCTCGGGCATTTCCATCTTCTTGGCCAGGGTTGCCGGATCGGGTTCGGCGCCCGTTTCCTGCAGGATCTGGCGGCTGATCCGGTTCATCTTGTTGATCGTTTCGATCATGTGCACCGGGATGCGGATGGTCCGTGCCTGGTCGGCGATCGAGCGCGTGATGGCCTGGCGGATCCACCAGGTGGCGTAGGTCGAGAACTTGTAGCCACGACGGTATTCGAACTTGTCCACCGCCTTCATCAGGCCGATGTTGCCTTCCTGGATCAGGTCGAGGAACTGCAGGCCGCGGTTGGTGTATTTCTTGGCGATCGAGATGACCAGACGCAGGTTGGCCTCGGTCATTTCGCGCTTGGCGCGGCGTGCCTTGGCTTCGCCGGTGGACATCTGCTTGTTGATGTCCTTGAGGTCCTTGAGCGGAATGCCGATGTGATCCTGGAGGGCGAGCAGCTTCTTCTGTTCTTCCTTGATCGCCGGTGCGTTGCGGGTTAGGATCGCGACATAGGTCTTGGGGGCGTTGGCGATTTCGCCGTCGACCCAGTCCAGGTTCACCTCGTTGCCAGGGAAGCTCTGGATGAAATGTGGGCGCGGCATCTTGACCTTGTCAACGCAGATCTGCTGAATCTTGCGTTCGGACTTGCGGACCTGTTCGACCATGCGGCGCACGCTGTCGCACAGCCGCTCGATCGAGCGTGAGGTGAAGCGGATCTTCATCAGCTCGTCGGTGACCTGCTGGCGTACCTTGAGGTAGGTCTTGTCCAGCGGCCCTTTGCTGGCGAGCGACTTCTGCATTTTTGCATGCAGGGTCTTGATGTAGTTGAAACGCTCCAGGGCATCGGTCTTCAACTGCAGCAGGGACGCCGAGACGGCGCCGGCGCCACCGTCGTCTTCGCCTTCTTCGTCCTCGTCGTCGAGTTCTTCCGGCAATTCTGCGGCAGGGGCGGCTTCGACGGCGTTCGGGTCGATCAGGCCGTCGACCAGTTCGTCAATGCGCATTTCGTCATGCTCGACCTTGGTGGCCATGTCGACGATGTCGGCAATCGTGGTCGGGCACGCGGAGATCGCCTGCACCATGTGCTTGAGGCCGTCTTCGATGCGCTTGGCGATTTCGATTTCGCCTTCGCGGGTGAGCAGTTCGACCGAGCCCATTTCACGCATGTACATGCGCACCGGGTCGGTCGTGCGGCCAAATTCGGAGTCGACCGTGGACAGCGCCTGCTCGGCCTGCTCCTCGACTTCCTCGTCGTCGGTGGCGGCGGCGGCCGTATCGGACATCAGCAGGTCTTCGGCAGCCGGCGCTTCGTCGAAGACCTGGATGCTCATGTCGCTGAAGGTAGAGATGATCGTCTCGATGCTCTCCGCATCGACCACGTCGTCCGGCAGATGGTCGTTGATTTCGGCGTAGGTGAGGTAGCCGCGTTCCTTGCCGAGCTTGATCAGGTTCTTGAGGCGCGTCTTGCGCGCCTCGGCATCCAGCGGTGCTGGCGCTTCCGTCAGCGCGCCTTCGAGCAGCGCCCTTTCGGCTGCCTTCTCCTTGGCTTTGCTGGTACGAGCCTTGGGGGCTTCCTTAGCGGTGTCTTTTGCCTTGGCCATGAACGCGATCCATTAAATTGGAGAAAACCATAGATTATACCACAACTTAGCTTCGATTTGAAGCAGAGGAGAGGAGCTGGAGGTAGGCCTGTTTTTCCTCGGGCGTCAGTCCGGCCACCCCCAGTTTCTGCGCCTTGACCTGCAGTTCCGCGAAGGCGCGCTTGTGGCTGCCTTCGAGCAGTTTTGCCAGGGTGTCGCGGAATTCTCCCTCCGCCTCCCCTTCGTCAAACGGCTGGCCGAGAAGTTCCGATGCGGCATTTTCGATCAGGGACTCTTCGGGAAGGCCGCGCAGCTGTTCGCGCAGCCCGGCGTAGCTGGACGCTTCACGGTTGGCGCTGACCAGGCCGTGCAAGCGAATCAGGGCCGGGCGTTCGGGAGTGTCCGGCAACAGGTTGACGGGCAGGGTGGCTGCCAGCGGCGGCTTGTGTAACACCAGGCGCAGCAGGTTACGGGTCAGCGACGGCGCGGCACGCCTTGATCTGGCGGGTGCGGCGGGGGCGTAGGACTTCAGTTCGCACAGGCGTTCCACTTCGCTTTGCGCAAAGCCGCTGGCTTCGGCCAGGCGCTTGACCAGTTGCAGGCGCAGCAGCGGCGTCGGCAGCCTGAGCAGAAGCGGCTTGGCTTCGTAGATCAACTGCGCCTTGCCCTCCGAGCTGGTCAGGTCGCAGCGCTGGGCCAGTTCGCGCAGCAGGAAGTCGGAGAGCGGCATGGCCTGCGTGACCTGGCGGTCGAATTGCTCCTTGCCGAAGTCGCGGATATAGCTGTCGGGGTCGTGTTCCTGTGGCAGGAAGATGAAGCCGAGGCGCTTGTTGTCGGCGAGTGCTTCGAGCGAGTTTTCCAGCGCGCGCCAGGCGGCCTTGCGGCCGGCGTTGTCGCCGTCGAAGCAGAAGACGATGCGGTCGACCTGGCGCAGCAGCTTGGTGACGTGGGTGGCCGTGGTGGCCGTGCCGAGCGTCGCGACGGCGTTGCCGACGCCGTTCTGGGCCAGTGCGATGACGTCCATGTAGCCTTCGGTGACGATGGCGGTGTCGGTTTCGCGCAGGGCCTGGCGGGCTTGCGGCAGGCCGAACAGCTCGCGGCCCTTCTCGAATAGCGGCGTTTCCGGAGAGTTCAGGTATTTTGGTTCGCCCTGGTCGATGATGCGGCCGCCGAAGGCGATGATGTCGCCTTTGGGGTTGATGATCGGGATCATGAGGCGGTCGCGGAAGCGGTCGTAGCGGCGGCCGGATTCGTTCTCGATGACGAGGCCGGCCAGCTTGAGTTCTTCGCTGTTGTAGTCGGGAAAGACTTCCTGCAGGTTCTGCCAGCCGTCCGGCGCGTAGCCCATGCCGAAGCGGGCAGCGATTTCGCCGGTCAAGCCGCGTTTCTTGCAATATTCGATGGCTTTGGGCGATTGCTTGAGCTGGTCTTTGTAATACTGGGCAGCGCGCGCCATGATGTCGATCAGCGTGCGTGTCTGGCCTGGTTTCTCGTCCTTGTAGCTGCGTCCTTCGCTTTCCGGTACCTGCATGCCGGCGCGGGTGGCGAGATCTTTCACGGCATCGACGAACCCGAGTCCCTGGTATTCCATGACGAAGCTGATCGCTGTGCCGTGGGCGCCGCAGCCGAAGCAGTGATAGAACTGCTTGGTCGGGCTGACCGTGAAGGACGGCGATTTTTCGTTGTGGAAGGGGCAGCAGGCGGCGTAGTTGGCGCCGGCTTTCTTGAGCGGTACGTAGCTATCCACCAGGTCGACGATGTCGACCCGGGCCAGCAAATCCTGGATGAACGAATCCGGGATCATCCGCGCTTAACCGGCCAGTGCTGCCTTGACCAGTTTCGAGACTTCCGCCATGTCGGCCTTGCCGGCGAGTTGCGGCTTGAGCACGGCCATGAGTTTGCCCATGTCGGCCGGGCCCTTGGCGCCGGTTGCGGCAACTGCAGCGGCAACGGTGGCGGCAGCATCCTCGGTGCTCATTTTTTCCGGCAGATAGACGCCGAGCACGGCGATTTCGAATTTCTCGGCGTCGGCCAGTTCCTGGCGGCCGGCGGCTTCGTATTGGGTGACGCTGTCCTTGCGCTGCTTGGTCAGCTTTTCGATGACGGCGATGACGGCGTTGTCATTGAGTTCGATGCGCTCATCGACTTCCTTCTGCTTGACGGCGGCAAGCAGCAGGCGAATGGCGTTCAGCCGTGCCGTGTCCTTGGCCTTCATGGCTGTCTTCATGTCGTCGGTAATGCGTGCTTTGAGGCTCATTTTCGGCTTTCTTAAAGCAAAGAGCCGCCAGCTGTTGGGCGGGCGGCTCTTCAGGCGACGAAATTGTCCGGATTAGAACAGTTTCGGCGGCAGGGTCATGCTGCGGAGGCGCTTGTGCTGGCGTTTGACAGCAGCGGCAGCCTTACGCTTGCGCTCGGCGGTGGGCTTCTCGTAAAACTCACGGGCGCGCAGCTCGGTCAGGAGGCCAGTCTTTTCGACCGTACGCTTGAAGCGACGGATGGCAACCTCAAACGGCTCGTTTTCCTTGACACGAATGTTCGGCATATAAATCACCCCCTTCCGTTAGGCGCCTGCCAGGTCAAGTAAACGGCAGTGCGCGCAAAATTTGTATCCGCATGGTTGCGGAAAGCCGAACAGTATATTGCAAAAATCCTTTTTGCCTCAAGTGTTAAAATGCGCGCCCATGTTGGTCCTTGGTGTTGAATCCTCCTGCGACGAAACCGGTATCGCGCTCTACGACAGCGCCGCCGGGCTGTTGTCACACGCGCTGCACTCGCAGGTGGCAATGCATGCCGAATACGGCGGCGTGGTGCCCGAGCTGGCGTCGCGCGACCATATCCGGCGGGTCGTGCCGTTGCTGCGCGCGGCGCTGAACCAGGCCGGGCGCACGCTGGATCAGGTCGATGCGGTGGCCTATACGCGCGGCCCCGGCCTGGCCGGGGCGTTGCTGGTCGGCTGCGCCTTTGCCGAAGCGCTGGCGGTGGCGCTCGACAAGCCGACGATTCCGGTGCACCACCTCGAAGGCCATCTGCTGTCGCCGCTACTGTCATCCGATCCGCCGACTTTTCCGTTCGTCGCCTTGCTGGTGTCCGGTGGACATACGCAATTGATGCGGGTGACCGCTGTCGGCGAATACGAATTGCTCGGCGAGACGCTCGACGATGCGGCCGGTGAGGCGTTCGACAAGAGCGCCAAGATGCTCGGGCTGCCCTATCCGGGCGGGGCGCTGCTCTCGCAGCTGGCTGAGCAGGGGGCGCCGGGCATCCATGAATTGCCGCGGCCGATGCTTCATTCGGGCGATCTCGCTTTCAGTTTTTCCGGCCTGAAAACAGCCGTCCTGATGCTGGTGCGGGCGCAGGGCGAGTTCCCTTCCGATGAATTCAGGGCCAACGCGGCGCGCGCCTTTCAGGAAGCCATCGTCGAGGTGCTGGTCAAAAAATCGCTGCAAGCAATGAAGCAGACCGGCCTCGGGCAACTGGTGGTGGCCGGCGGTGTCGGCGCCAACCGGCAGTTGCGGTCAACCCTGAATCTGGAGGCAAAAAGGAAGGGCTTTCGCGTTTATTACCCGGAACTGGAGTTTTGCACCGATAACGGCGCCATGATCGCGCTGGCCGGTGCGCTCCGTCTCCGGGAGGGCGCGCCGGCAAAGGCGGCCGGCAGTTTTTCCGTACAGCCGCGCTGGCCGCTGATCATTCCGGTGCCGGCGGATACCCGCCGATGACCGGCGCGGCATTGATTACCTGTGCCACGTGCCATGCCTGCTGTTGCCGGCTGGAGGTGATGCTGATGGGCGAGGACGAGATTCCGGATGATTTCATTGCCGAGGATCGCTGGGGTGGCTGGGTGATGCTGCGTCTTGACGATGGCTGGTGCGCGGCACTGAATCGGCAGACCATGAAATGTTCCATTTATGAGGTCAGGCCGGCCATTTGCCGTGATTTCGAGATGGGGGCCAGCGATTGCGTTGAAGAACGATCCAGGGTTTTGGCGCCCGGCAGTCGATGACCCAGGCGCAACCGAACAATCCCCTGCATGGCCTGACACTGGCGACGATCCTGGAGGCGCTGGTCGCGGCGTATGGCTGGGAAGAACTTGGGCAGCAGATCGACATCCGCTGTTTCAAGCACGAGCCGAGCATCGCGTCGAGCCTGAAGTTCCTGCGCCGAACTCCGTGGGCACGCGAGCGGGTCGAGTCGCTGTATGTCCATATGGTGCTGCGAAAAACGACCGGGAAGGCAATTCAGGCATGACTTATGAAGAATATCTCGATGAAGTGACCACGCTGATCACCGAAAAATACGCCGCCAGTGACGCGGCGGCGATCGCGATGGTGATGCGCGCCCAGGCCGAGGATTTTTTCGTTGGCCATGACGATGATCCGGCCATGCATACGCTGGAGCGCGCGCATCAGGATGCAAGATTTGTTTTCCGGAAGTACAAGTAGGCGCTGCAAACAGCACACCCGGGCTTGACCGCAACCCCTGTTGCATGGGATACCACCAACCATTGGCCGCTGCGCCGCACGGCCTGACATTCTGCCCTTGTGGCGATCAGAGGAGGCCTCTTGGCTAAACCAAACTATCAGTTCGAAAAACGCCAAAGGGATCTGGCGAAGAAAAGCAAGCAGGAAGAGAAGCGCCGCCAGAAGCTCGCGGGCAAGACCGTTGCGGATGACGGGGATCAGCCGGAGACGGCGTCCCCTGCCGCTGGCGAGCCATCGGCCACGGACGGCGCGAAGGCCGGTGGATAGAAAGATCACGCCCGGCAATTCGGGTGGTGTCGCGGCGCATGAAGTCGCCAGCTTGAGGATGTGCGCATGCGTTCGACTCGTGCAACTTTCGCGGTCGCCCGTCTGAATGAACGGAGTGCGGGCCGCGACTACCGGCTGGTTGTCTTGAGCGGCGGCCTGTTCGAATTGCGCGAGCGGATCGCTGACGTCGAGCAGCCCGTCTCCGGTGCCCTTGTGCTGGATGAATTCGTGCGCTTCGTCGATGCGCATGGCCCGCAAAAGGCCCTGCGCGTCACAAAAAATGACGCTGCCTTTGCAAGACAACTGGTCAGAAAGCCCCGGTCCTGACCATCGTCTTGCCGCTACCGAGTGCACGTTTCGGCATTGGCCTGTCGTTCCTCGAAGATCGGCCTATACTGAACCTGCACCCGGCAATTGCTGGCGCACCTCAAGGAGCAGGATCATGGGCAAGGCAAGACAGACGAACAGGGAAGCAAAGAAACAGGCGGTTCTGACCCCCAAGGAAAAGAAGGCCGCGAAACAGGTCAAGAAGCACGGGCAGGATGTCATTCATCCCCTGATTACGCGCTGACTTCCAGGCTTCGGCGGCCCTGATCGATCAGGGGCTTGAAGCAAGGCAGACAAGGACGACAAGCCCGGGTTTTCCCGGGCTTGTCGTATCAGGAGGCGAGTGCCGGTACCCTGGCAAAGCCCGCCTCTTGCACCTGGCCTCGTCGCGATCAGGCGAGGTCGAAGCGATCGAGGTTCATCACCTTGTTCCAGGCGGCAACGAAGTCGCGTACGAATCTCGGTTGCGCGTCGCTGCTCGCATAGACTTCGGCGATGGCACGGAGCTGGGAGTTCGAGCCGAAGACGAGGTCTACCGTGGTGCCCGTCCACCGTAGTTCGCCCGTCGCCCGATCGCGTCCTTCCAGCACACCGTCGGCTGCGGTCGATTTCTGCCACTTCGTCCGCATGTCGAGCAGATTCACGAAGAAGTCATTGGTCAGCGTCTCCGGCCGCTGGGTGAACACGCCGTGCGCGGAATGATCGAAGCTTGCATTCAGGGCGCGCAGGCCGCCGATCAGGACCGTCATTTCAGGGGCGGTCAGTGTCAGCAACTGGGCCCTGTTCGACCAGCAGTTCGGGCGCCGATTCCTCGAGCCCCTTGCGGGTGTAGTTGCGGAACCCGTCTGCGGCCGGCTCCAGTGGCGCGAACGATTCGCTGTCGGTCTGCTCCTGCGAGGCATCCGTGCGCCCCGGCGCGAAGGGCACCTGCACGTCCTGCCCAGCCTTCTGCGCTGCGGCTTCGACCGCAGCGCAGCCGCCCAGCACGATCAGGTCGGCCAGCGAGACCTTTTTGCCGCCGGACTGCGCGGCGTTGAAATCATTCTGGATCGCCTCAAGTGCCTGCAAGACCTTGGCCAGTTCGTCCGGCTGGTTGACTTCCCAATCCTTTTGCGGTGCCAGGCGAATGCGTGCGCCGTTGGCCCCGCCGCGCTTGTCGCTGCCGCGGAAGGTCGCAGCAGACGCCCAGGCAGTGCTGACCAGCTGCGGGATGGCGAGGCCGGAGGCCAGAATCCTGGCCTTCAGCGTGCCAACGTCCTGCTCGTTGACCAGTGGGTGATCCACGGCAGGGACGGGGTCCTGCCAGATCAGCGCTTCCTGCGGCACCAGCGGGCCCAGGTAGCGGGCGCGCGGGCCCATGTCGCGGTGGGTCAGCTTGAACCAGGCGCGGGCGAACGCGTCGGCGAACTGGTCCGGGTTTTCCATGAAGCGCCTTGCGATCTTTTCGTAGGCCGGGTCGAAGCGCAGGGCGAGGTCTGTGGTCAGCATGGAAGGCGCGTGACGCCTGGCCGGGTCGTGGGCATCCGGCACCGTACCCGCGCCCATGCCGTGCTTCGGTGTCCATTGATGCGCGCCGGCCGGGCTCTTCGTCAATTCCCACTCGTAGCCGAACAGGTTCCACAAGAAGTTGCTGCTCCATTTCGTTGGCGTCGTGGTCCATGTGACCTCCAGGCCGCTGGTAATCGTGTCGCCGCCCTTGCCGGTGCCGAAGCTGCTCGCCCAGCCCAAGCCCTGCTCCTCGATGCCGGCAGCCTCCGGCTCGCGCCCGACATGCTGCGCATCGCCGGCGCCGTGGGTTTTGCCGAAGGTATGACCGCCGGCGATCAGCGCCACCGTCTCCTCGTCGTTCATGGCCATGCGGGCGAATGTCTCCCGAATGTCCCGCGCCGCGGCGATCGGGTCCGGGTTGCCGTTGGGGCCCTCCGGGTTGACGTAAATCAGGCCCATCTGCACGGCGCCGAGCGGATTTTCGAGTTCGCGGTCGCCGGAGTAGCGCTTGTCGTCCAGCCACTTTTTCTCGCTGCCCCAGTAGATATCTTCTTCCGGCTCCCAGATGTCGGGACGGCCGCCGCCAAAACCGAAGGTCTTGAAGCCCATCGATTCCAGCGCGACGTTGCCGGCGAGGATCATCAGGTCGGCCCAGGAGAGCTTGCTGCCGTACTTCTGCTTGATCGGCCAGAGCAGCCGGCGCGCCTTGTCGAGGTTGACGTTGTCCGGCCAACTGTTGAGGGGCGCGAAGCGCTGGTTGCCGGTGCCGCCACCGCCGCGACCATCGGCTATGCGGTACGTGCCGGCGCTGTGCCAGGCCATGCGAACAAACAGGGGTCCGTAGTGGCCGAAGTCCGCCGGCCACCAGTCCTGCGAATCCGTCATCAGGGCGTGGAGATCCTTGACGACGGCATTGAGGTCGAGGCTCTTGAATGCTTCGGCGTAATTGAACGCCTCGCCCATGGGGTCGGATTTCGCGGAGTGCTGGTGCAGGATGTTCAACTTGAGTTGATTGGGCCACCAGTCCGCGTTCGACGGGGCGCCAGTCACCGCATTCTTGCCGGCGGCGCCCGAAAACGGGCATTTTGCTTCGTTTGTCATTGTCTTCTCCTTCATTTGTTTGTCGTTTGCCCCGCGCTTGCCTGAATTGCCAGTGATTGCAGGGTTCAGTAATTTTCCGAAAGGGTGGCGAGGATTTCGACGTAATTCTCCCAAGCCAGTTCCTTCTGAACGAAGTGCAGTACGAGTCGGGAAATCATGATGCCCTCCGTGAACGAAGCAGGTCGGTGCTGACCTGATGCAGGCATTCTAGGAGTGGGCGGAGAATTGTTCCAATCGATAAATGGTATTCGGTCGATTGTGTTTGCCTATGGACAGGCGAAGGCGGCGTTCAGGCCTTTTTCTTGCTGCCGATCTTCGCTTCCTGGCCGGCCATCAGGCGCTGAAGGTTCGGCCAGTGTTTGCCGACCAGCGCCATGGCGAGGATGCCGACGACGATGGTCTGGCCGTTGCCGCCATGCATCAGCACCGAATAGACGGGCGCCAGGCCCGCGGCCAGGACCGCGGCGAGCGACGAATAGCGGAAGGCGAAGGCGACGAACAGCCAGGTGGCAGCCACAGCAAGGCCGAGCGGCGGATCGAGCGCGAGCAGCACGCCGGCAGCGGTCGCAACTCCCTTGCCCCCCTTGAATTTCAGGAAAATCGGAAACAAATGGCCAAAAAATACGGCCAGTGCGACAAGGCCAATGACGTTTGGCCCGAACCCCAGCTTCTGGGCGACGAATACCGCCACCCAGCCCTTCAGCGCGTCGCCCAGCAGGGTAAGTATCGCCGCCTTCTTGTTGCCGCTGCGCAGCACATTGGTCGCCCCCGGGTTGCCTGAGCCGAAGGTGCGCGGATCGGCCAGGCCGAAGGCTCTGGAGACGATCACCGCGAAGGGAACCGAACCGAGCAGGTAGGCGGCAACGATGGCGAGGGCGGTTTGCATGGGGTGGTCTGGTCGCTGAGGTACAATCGCGGCGGATTTTACACTGCCAAGGCATCCGGGCCCCGAATGGACATCATTTTCATCGAAGAACTGCGCGCCGAGACGTGGATAGGCATCTATCCGCGCGAGAAGGCCATGCCGCAGACAGTCGAGATTTCCTTGCAGATTGGCGTGTTGACCGCATCCGCCGGAGCCAGCGACGACATTCGCGATACGGTGGATTACGCGGTGGTTGTCGAGCGCCTGCGCACCGATCTGGCGGCCAGCCATTTCAACCTGCTGGAAAAACTGGCCGAGCATGTGGCGACCGATCTGCTCGAAAATTTCGCCGCGCAATGGGTGCGCGTCTCGGTCGCCAAACTGGGCATGATGCCGGGCGTCAGGCGCGTCGGCGTCATCATCGAGCGCTCGGTTTAAAACACGGCGGCAAGCAGCGTCATCACCGCGAAACCGCTGGCCAGGCCGGCGGTCGCGGCGGCCTCGCGTCCCGGCTTGTGCGACGCCGGAATCAGTTCGTGGCCGACCACCCAGAGCATGGCCCCGGCGGCCGCCGCCAGGGCGAGCGGGAGCGCGGCGCCGGCGATGCTGGTGGCGATGACGCCGAGCAGGCCGCCGACCGGCTCGACAAGGCCGGTCGCCAGCGCGATCGCGGCCGCGCGCAATGGAGAGGCGCCGAGGGCGAGCAGGGCGCTGGCGACGATCCAGCCTTCCGGGATGTTCTGCAGGGCGATGCCGAGCGTCATGCCGTGGTTGGCGCCGGTCGCGGCGGCGACGCCGACGGCGAGGCCCTCCGGCAGATTGTGCAGGGCGATGGCGGCAACGACGAGGCCGAGACGCGGTGCGGCGCTCGCTTCATCGAGCCGCTCGACATGGGCGTGCGGGAAGCACCGATCCATCTGCTGCATCAACTGCGTGCCGGCGATGAAGGCAATGGCCGTGAGCAGGCCGAGCGCCGCCGGCGCCGCGCTGGCAGCCACCGTCTGCACCGCTGGCACGAGCAGCGAGAAGAAGCTGGCTGCGAGCATCATGCCGCCGGCAAGGCCGAGCATCGGGGCCATCATGTACGCTTGCGGTCGACGCAGAAAAAGCACCGGAATTGCCCCGAGGCCAGTGGCGAGTCCGGCGAACAGGCTGGCCTGCAGGCCCCGGGCCGCGAGCGGATGGGCACTTAGCCATTGCACCGACTGTTCCAGGCCGAAGGCAATGGCGACGGCGGCGATGACGATGCCGGCCCAGAGCCGGGGGCGGGTGGCGGGTCTGGCGTAGTGGCGGATGACGAGTCGGGTCATGGTGGCTCTCCCTGGATACTGGATGTCACTTTACGTGCCGGCAAGCCATAGTTCAAATCGATTGATTAAATCATATCGATTGAATTCGGCAATTACGTCTTCAGCGCGACCTCAACGGTCTTCGGGTTCAGTACGCGCAGGATGTCGTGCGGGTGTACGCCGACCAGGTAGCCGCGGCGGCCGCCGTTGATGTAGATCAGTGGCAGGTCGAGGATGGTCTTTTCCAGGTAGATCGGCATCGCCTTCTTGGTCCCGAACGGGCTGGTGCCGCCGACCAGGTAGCCGGTGTGGCGATTGGCGACTTCCGGCTTGCACGGCTCGACCTTCTTGCAGCCGATCTGGCGCGCCAGTTCCTTGGTTGACACCTTGCAGTCGCCGTGCATCAGGACGATCAGCGACTTGCGCCCTCGTCCTCGAAGACCAGCGTCTTGACCACGGCATGCTCGGCAACATTCAGCTCGCGGGCGGAGACCTTCGTTCCGCCATGTTCTTCGTAGTTATAAAGATGGCTGGAGAAGGCGATCTGGTGTGCCTTCAGGAACCTGGTGGCCTGGGTTTCGGGGGCGTGCTCTGGTTTGCTCATGGCCTTTGAATATCCCTTTTCGATGGCAACAAAGTTTGCTGCGGCTGGCCTTCAATTTTTTGTGGCGTTGTTCGTCAGGACCAGGAGCAGGCACAGGCAACCGAGAACCATGCCGCCGATGCCCGCCTGCAGGAGTGTCAGCGCTTCGAAGCTGCCGAACCAGTGCTGGCCGGCGAGACGCGCCCCGCCACTGAGCAGGCACAGGATCAGGCCGGCGGCGCCGGCGCTGCGGCCGAGCCAGAGAAGCAGGTTGTTCATGATGCAGCCCTTTCAGGAAATTGACAGATACGCGAAGCCAATGTTGCATGATAGGCGCGAGGGGCGGCACAGGAAAGCGGCCTGGTCATCCCCGCGGATGGTGGGTGGCATGCAGCGATTTCAACCGCTCCCGTGCCACGTGCGTGTAGATCTGCGTCGTCGAGATGTCGGCGTGGCCAAGCAGCAGTTGTACCACGCGCAGGTCGGCGCCGTGGTTGAGCAGGTGGGTGGCGAAGGCGTGGCGCAGCACATGCGGCGAGAGCCTGGCGGGATCGATGCCGGCGATCAGCGCATAACGCTTGATCAGTTGCCAGAAGGCCTGGCGGGTCATGGCACTGCCGCGCCCGGTGACGAACAGGGAGTCGCTCTGCCGGCCCTTGAGGATGTCGGGGCGGGCTTCCTTGAGGTAGCGGCCCAGCCAGTCGATGGCGAGTTCGCCGAGCGGCACCAGTCGCTCCTTGCTGCCCTTGCCGAGCACGCGAACGACGCCTTCGGTGAAACCGACTTCATGGATTTTCAGATTGACCAATTCGGAGACGCGCAGGCCGCTGGCGTAGAGTGTCTCGAGCATGGCGCGGTCGCGCAGGCCGAGCGGGGTGTCGAGGTCGGGTGCGGCGAGCAGGGCTTCGACCTGTTTTTCCGACATGACCTTGGGCAGCCGCGACGGGTGGGCCGGGTTGGCGAGCTTCAGCGTCGGATCGGCGGCAATGCGGCCACGGGCCAGTTGCCAGCGGTAGAAGCGGCGCAAGGTGGAGAGATAGCGCGATTGCGAACTGGCCCGCATTTCCCGCGACAGGCGGGCAATGAAGCCGATCAGCGTTGCTTCGCGGGCGTCGAGCAGAGACTCGCTACCGTTCTGCGCAAGCCAGAATGCGAAGCGCCCGAGGTCGGAACGATAGCTGTCGAGGCTGGCCTTGGCGAGGCCATCTTCCAGCCACAATGCATCGCAGAAGGCATCGATCTCGGCGAGATCAGTCGCGCGTGCCGGCAAATTCGCTGCCTTCGTGTTTCAGCAGCCAGCGCTTGACGTCGAGCAGGAAGCCGCCGCCCTGCCGGTTGAAGCCGCCCAATCCGCCGCCGGCGGCGATGACGCGATGGCAGGGGACGACCAGCGGAAACGGATTGGCGCCGCAGGCCTGGCCGACCGCACGCGGGGCATTTTTGAGGCTTTTTGCCAGTTGACCGTAGCTGCGGGTTTCACCGCCGGGGATGGCCGCGATTTCGCCCCACACCCGGCGCTGGAAAGCCGTGCCGGCCGGGCGCAAGGGCAGGCCGAATTCGAACGCCGGGTCGGCGAGGTAGGCGCGCAACTGGCGGACTGCCTCGGCGGCAAGCGGTGATGCCGGCGCTTTCTCCGACCGGGGTTCGAGGAATTCGATGCCGGTGATCTCGTCCTCGCTGCAGCGCACCCCGAGCGCGAAGCCGGGGGCGCTGACGACCGCGGCGAAGGCGTCAGGCGCGGACATGGCCGTCACCGAGCACCACCCATTTCTGGCTGGTCAGCCCTTCCAGGCCGACCGGGCCACGCGCGTGGATCTTGTCGGTCGAGATGCCGATTTCGGCGCCCAGACCGTACTCGAAACCATCGGCAAAGCGTGTCGAGGCGTTGATCATGACCGAGGCCGAATCGACTTCGCGCAGGAAGCGCATGGCTTTCGGGTGGTTGTCGGTGACGATGGCTTCGGTGTGGTGCGAGCGAGTACTGGTTGATGTGGGCGATCGCCTCGTCAATGCCGGCTACCACCTTGACCGAGATGATCGGCGCCAGGAATTCGGTGTAGTAGTCCTCTTCAGTTGCGCCGCGACGGTATTCGGTACGATGGCCTGCGTTTCGGCACAGCCGCGGATCTCGACGCCCTTGGCGGTCAGCATGTGGGCGATCGGCGGCAGCAGCATGGCGGCGACGGAGCGGTCGACGAGCAGCGACTCGGCGGTGTTGCAGGTGCCGTAGCGCTGGGTCTTGGCGTTTTCGACGATCTTGAGCGCCTTGTTCGGATCGGCTTCCTCTTCCAGATAGACGTGGCAGTTGCCGTCCAGGTGCTGGATCATCGGCACGCGCGCTTCGGCCAGCAGGCGCGCGATCAGGCCCTTGCCGCCGCGCGGCACGATGACGTCGACGAATCCGCGCAGGGTGATCAGTTCGCCGACGGCGGCGCGATCGGTGGTGTCGATGACCTGCACGGCATCGGCCGGCAAGCCGGCGGCCTGCAGGCCTTCGTGCACCAGGGCGGCGATGGCGCGGTTGGAACGGATCGCTTCCGAGCCGCCGCGCAGGATGGCGGCGTTGCCGGACTTCAGGCACAGCGCCGCGGCATCGGCCGTCACGTTCGGACGCGCTTCGTAAATGATGCCGATGACGCCGAGCGGCACGCGCATCTTGCCGACCTGAATGCCGGACGGGCGGTACTTGATGTCGGTCGATTTCGCCGATCGGGTCGGGCAGCTTGGCGACCTGCTCGACACCTTCGGCCATGCCGGCGACGCCCTTTTCGTTGACAGGGTCAGGCGGTCGAGCATGGCAGTTTCGAGGCCGGCAGCGCGGGCGGCCGTCAGATCCTCCTGGTTGGCGGCGACCAGCGCCGCCTTGTTGCGGCGGATGGCGGCGGCGATGTGCAGCAGGGCGGCGTCCTTCTCGGCGGTCGTCGCCCCGGCCAGGCGGCGCGAGGCGGCACGCGCCTGGCGGCCGACGGTCTGCATGTATTCCTTGATGTCCATGATGTACTTTGTGCCGGGCAAAGGAACATTATAGCCAGACAAATTACTGGGAACTTCCGGAAGCGGGTAAACTCTTACCCCCAACGACAACATGGGGTTTCCATCGGGGACAAGATGGCTGAGAAATTGATTTTGCCGACTGAGCTCAAGGTCTGCGCCACGTGCAGTTATTGGGATGGCGAGCGGGTAGTGGATCCCGAGGTGGACGTGGTGGTGGTTGCCGAAGAATGCCAGGGCACGTGCCTGGTAACCGAAAGCCAGAAGTCCGGCCTGCACCACACCAGCAGCGATGAAGCCTGCCTGTGGGAAGACCTGGCGCCGGATGCGCCGATTGACGCCGGCGCGGTGCGCTGATCAGGTTTTAACGCAGAGGCGCAGGCCCAGGCGCAGGAACTCTTCCTGGATGTTGCCGGTGCCGATGCCCTTGACCAGACGGTCAATTTTTCCCGCATGGTGCAACGCCGCCTCGAGCGTCGCGGTCGACAGCCGCTGCAGGGCTCTTTTCACCGGCGCCGCGCGCGGCCCCCATACTTTTGCCTCCTTGAGCAACGCATCGACCGGCTTGCCGGCATCCATGCCGCTGCGGATCACGGCCAGCGCGCGGATTTCCTCGCTCATTGCCCAGAGAAGCAGAGGCGGTGCTTCGCCTTCCTGCATCAGGCCATCCAGCGTCCGGGTCAGGCGGGCGACGTCGCCCGCCAGCAGTGCTTCACGCAGCCCATCGATGTCGTAGCGGGCGACATTGAGGACGGCATCGCGGATCTGCGCGGCGGTCGAACTGGCCGGTCGGGTGGAGCAGGCCGAGTTTCTGGATTTCCTGATGCGCGGCAAGCAGATTGCCCTCGACCCGCTCGGCGATGAATTTCAGGCTCTCCAGGTCGGCGCTCTGGTGCTGGCGGCGGAGCCGCCCGGCGATCCAGCCCGGCAACTCGGCCAGCGGCGGCGCCATCAGTTTGATCGCGACACCGGCATTGACCAGCGCGGTGAACCAGACGGCCTTTTCCTCGCGCCAGTCGAGTTCGGGCAGGGTGATGAGCAGCAGGTTGTCGGGCGAAAGGTGCTGGCACCATTGCTGCAGCGCCGCGCCGCCTTCCTTGCCCGGTTTGCCGGTCGGAATGCGCAAGTCGATCACTTTCCTGTCGCCGAACAGGGACAGGTTGCCGCCGGCGGCAAGCAGCGTTCCCCAGTCGAAGTGCGGCAGCACGGTCAGGACCTCGCGCTCGCTGTAGCCCTGCTGGCGGGCTTTTTCCCGGATGCTGTCGGCCGCTTCGATGACCAGCAGCGGCTCATCACCGTAGAGCACATACAGGGGGCGCAGCTCGCGTTCGAGGTGCGCGGCGAGTTGTTCGCCCTTGAGCAGCATTACTCGTCTTCTTCGAGGTCGGGATTCTTGGGCTTGACGATAGAGAGGCGGCGCATGATCTGGTTGACCAGGTCGCTGTTCATGTCGCGCCAGAGCAGGCCCTCTTCGAGATCCTTGGCCAGCACGTTGCTGTCGCTGTAGGTGATGTCGCGCGACAGGTTGATTTCGTTGGGCCCGACCAGTTCACGCCCCTTGGCGTTGACCACCCGGAAGCGATAGTTGAGCTGCAGGCGATATTCGGTGACGCGGCCCTGGGCGTTGACGCTCAGAATGGTCTTGATCCGGCTGTCCTGCAATTGCTGGAACACCGCTTCGGCCTCGGTGGCGCTGTTGACGATGGTCGTCTGGCCGCCGGCGCGAATATAGCGCTGCAGCCAGATGCGCACGTCCGCCGTTTCCGGCAGGGCGATATACATTGTCTTGTAGGGCAGGCTGCTGCTTGCGCCGCGCAGCTGGAAGCCGCAGCCGGCCAGGATGGCAGCCGCAAGCAGGGCAAGAGCAACGCGAAGCGGGAGGCGCATGGACGTTCCTTAAACGACGATATTGACCAGACGGCCCGGCACGACGACGACCTTCTTCGCCGGCTTGCCTTCCATGAACTTGACGGCGCCTTCGGAGGCCAGCGCAGCGGCTTCGATGCTCGCCTTGTCGGCCTCGGCGGCAACACGGATGGAACCGCGCAGCTTGCCATTGACCTGCACCATGAGCTCGATCTCATCCTGCTTGAGCGCAGCCGGATCGGCCTTCGGGAAGGGCTGCACGCCGGCATCCTGACCCGGCTTCAGCTCGGCGTAGAGCGCCTGGCCGATGTGCGGGACGATGGGGAAGAGCAGCAGCGCGATGCTTTCCAGGGTTTCCTGGGCCAACTTGCGGCCGGTGGCATCGGAAAGGTCGGTCTTGTCGTAGGCGTTGAGCAGTTCCATGACGGCGGCGATGGCCGTGTTGAATTGCTTGCGGCGGCCGTAGTCGTCGGCCACCTTGCCCATGGTCTGGTGCAATTTGCGACGAAGATCGGCTTGCACGGTCGACAGGGAATTTTGATCAAATTTGCAATCGACGAGGCCGGCTTGCACGTGGTCGTACGTCGTCTTCCACAGACGGCGCAGGAAGCGGTAAGCCCCTTCGACGCCGGCGTCGGACCATTCTAGCGACTGGTCGGGCGGCGAGGCGAACATGATGAACAGGCGGGCGGTATCGGCACCGTACTGGTCGATCAGGGCCTGCGGATCGACGCCGTTGTTCTTAGACTTCGACATCTTCTCGGTGCCGCCGATGACCACCGGCAGGCCGTCGGTCTTGAGCGTGGCGCCGGTCGGGCGGCCGCGTTCGTCGGTCACGACGTCGACGTCAGCCGGGTTGATCCACTGCTTTTTGCCGCCATCGAGATCGCGGTAGAAGGTCGGCGCAACGACCATGCCCTGGGTCAGCAAGTTGGCAAACGGTTCGCCGAGGTCGCCGATCAGGCCGACATCACGCATGAGCTTGGTGAAGAAGCGCGAATACAAAAGGTGGAGGATGGCGTGCTCGATGCCGCCGATATACTGGTCGATACCGCCCTTGCACCAGTAGGCGACGCGCTCGTCGACCATGGCCGTGGTGTTGTCCGGGCAGGCGTAGCGCAGGAAGTACCAGGACGACTCGAAGAAAGTGTCCATAGTGTCGGTTTCGCGCCGGGCGTCGCCGCCGCACTTCGGACACGTGCACTCGTAGAACTCGGGCATTTTGGCCAGCGGTGAGCCGGCGCCGGTGATCTCGACGTTCTCGGGCAGGACCACGGGCAATTGCTCGTCGGGCACCGGCACATCGCCGCAGGTCTTGCAATGGATGATCGGGATCGGGCAGCCCCAGTAACGCTGGCGGGAAATGCCCCAGTCGCGCAGGCGGAACTGCACCTTCTTGTCGCCGAGGCCCTTGGCGGCGAGGTCGGCGGCGATGGCATCGACGGCGGCTTCGTACTCCGAGACCGTCGTACTTGCCGGAATTGATCAGCTTGCCGCGCTGCCTTGTCCGCATACCACTCGGCCCAGGCTTCGTGGCTGAACGCCGTTTCGCCGTCGACGGCGACGACCTGCTTGATCGGCAGGTTGTACTTCAGGGCGAAGGCGAAATCGCGCTCGTCGTGCGCCGGCACGGCCATCACGGCGCCGTCGCCGTAGCTCATCAGCACGTAGTTGCCGACCCAGACTTCGACCTGTTCGCCGGTCAGCGGATGGGTGACGTAGATGCCGGTGGGCATGCCCTTCTTTTCCATCGTCGCGATGTCGGCTTCGGCGACGCCGCCCTTCTTGCATTCCTCGATGAAAGCGGTCAGTTCGGGATTGTCCTGCGCGGCGCGGGTGGCCAGCGGATGTTCGGCAGCAACGGCAACGAAGGTGACGCCCATGATGGTGTCGGCGCGGGTGGTGAAAACCCACAGTTTTTCCGGTTGACCGTCGAGTTCATACGGGAAGGCGAAGCGCACGCCGGTGCTCTTGCCGATCCAGTTTTTCTGCATCAGGCGCACCTGTTCCGGCCAGCCCGGCAGGTTGTCGAGTTCGGTCAGCAGTTCCTCGGCGTAGGCGGTGATCTTCATGTAATACATGGGGATCTCGCGCTTTTCGATCAGCGCGCCGGAACGCCAGCCGCGGCCGTCGATGACCTGTTCGTTGGCGAGCACGGTGTGGTCCACCGGGTCCCAGTTCACGGTGCCGAGCTTCTTGTAAACCAGGCCCTTTTCATAGAGGCGGGTGAACAGCCACTGTTCCCAGCGGTAATACTCGGGCGTGCAGGTGGCGAATTCGCGTTCCCAGTCGATGGCAAAGCCGAGCGACTTGAGCTGCGAACGCATGTAATCGATGTTGGAGTAGGTCCACCCGGCCGGCGGCACGTTGTTCTGCAGCGCGGCGTTTTCGGCCGGCATGCCGAAGGCGTCCCAGCCCATCGGTTGCAGCACGTTGAAGCCCTGCATCTTGTGGAAGCGGCGACAGCACGTCGCCGATGGTGTAGTTGCGCACGTGGCCCATGTGCAGCTTGCCCGACGGATACGGGAACATCGACAGGCAGTAGTACTTGGGCTTGGTGGCGTCTTCGACGGCGCGGGCGGCGCCGGTCTGGTCCCAGTGTTGCTGGGCGGCGCGTTCGATATCGGCGGGGGTGTATTTGTCCTGCATGAGCGGCAATCGGCGGAAATCTGGAAAGCCGCAAATTATACGCGTGTTTGCACCCCCGCCCGGGCGCCGCCGGGCGCTTCGCTCAGCCTTTCGGGTCAGGCGCGAAGCCGCCCGGGAAAGGGTTCGGGTGGCCGTAGCGCGGTGCACCCGGAATGATGCCGCGGGCGATCAGGTTGGCGCGGCTGTCGTAGTAAATGGTGATCACTTCGTTCGGCTGCGCGCTCTGGCGCTGGAATTCGGTGTGGCCAACGCGAGCGGCAATGCGTTCGCCATGGCCGGTGCCCAGCTTCGCTTCGGCGGCGGGTGCCGGTGCGGCCTTGGCGGCCGAACGGGCAGCGCTGCCTGCGGCATTGTCGGCTGAGGCCTCCGCCTTCTCCCGGGTGCCAACCTGCGCCGGTGGCGGTGGCGGCACATACTCGTTGAACACGGCAACGCCGATGACCCCGACGTTCTGCGGCCGCTCGGTGCGGGCGGCGTAACTGTCGGCTATGCGGGTGAAGTAGAAGGCGGCGACTTCGTCCATGCTCTTGCGCCAGCCGGCGATTTCGGCTCCCTGGCCGGGTGCCAGCACGTAGCCGGACTGGCTGGCGTTCGCTGTCTCCCCGCTGATGGCATTGACCCCATCGACCGAGATGACGGCCAGTACGCGTCCGTCGCTGCGGTTGCGCAGGCTGACGGCGTAGCGGTTGCCCGGTGTTCCCGCGACGTAGAGGCGGCCGCGGTGGCGCCAGGTTTCCAGGGTCTGGCCGGTCGTCCGGTCGATGATCTGGACGTCGGCGAGGGGTGCGGCGCCGGCGCAGGGAATGCAGCCGGCAATGAGCATAAGGGCGGCAAGCAGCGTTTTCATGATGATCTCCACTTTCTGGTTGAGGTGATCATGTAAACGCCGGCTTGGCCGGAATGGGGTCAGGTGTTAGCGCAAATCTTCCGGCAACGGGTAATCGGGATAGGCGGCGCGGAAATCGCGCAGGCTGCGTGCGGCTTCGTCGGTACGCCCTTGCCGGCGCAGGCTGCGGATTTCGTCGAGCCAGGCCTGGGGGATCGGCAGGGCAGCCTCGCGCTTGGCTTCCGGCGCCGGGGCAGCGCCTGGCTCGGCAATGGGCTTGTGGCGCGCGCTGCTCGACGTGTCGGCGCTTGCGGCGTCGGTGGCGCGTGCTGACATGCCAGTGGTGGCACTGGCGCCAGATGCCACCGGCACTGCGGGCGATGGCGCAGGGTCAGGCTTTTCCGATGTGCTGGTTACGGGGTTCTGCATGGCGGGTGCTGCCGGAACGCGCTGCGTTTCCTCGCGTGCCGGCGCGGCCTGCTTCGGGGCGGGGGCGGATTCCCTGGATGCCTTGACTGCCGGGATTTCAGCATCCGCTGGAGGATTACGGTCCATGCTCAAGGTCAGGGCGACGGCGAGCATGATGGTCGCTGCCAGCGCGAACGGTGTCTGCAGGCGGCGCCACCATGGGCGGGGTGTCCGTTGCGGTGCGGCAGCAGCGCGCGCGGCGGCGAGGATCGCGGCATCCAGCGCCGGTGGCGGTTCGGCCGAGCTCGCCTTGCGGTAAAGACGGGAGAGTTCAGGGTCGCGGGGATCGTCGGGGGTATCGTTCATAGCAGATCCTGCAGGGAGTGGCGCAACTTGCCGACCGCATAACGCAGGCGGCTCTTGACCGTTTCACGTCCGGTGGCGGTGGCGGCGGCGATTTCGTCCAGGCTCAGCCCGCCTTCCTCGGCCAGCAGAAAGGCTTCTCGTTGCGGTACCGGCAACTCGTCCAGTGCTCGCGTCAATCGGCTGGCGAGATCGCTGCGTTCGAACTGGCGGGCCGGGTTGGCGCCGTCGGCCGCCGGCAACTGGTCCGGGTCGATGCTGCCGTCGAACAGAGCGGCGACGTTGCGCGCGTGCTGCCGGTAGTGGTCGATCAGGCGGTGGTGGACGATGCGGTAGAGCCAGGTCGAGAATTTCGCCAGCGGCTCGTAGTCGGCGCGGGCGTTGATGACCTTGATCCAGACGTCCTGGTAGAGTTCCTCGGCCAGCCGCGGGTCGCCGCACTGGTGCGCCAGGTGGCGGTAGAGCCGGCTGCGGTAACGGGTATAGAGCGCCTCGAACGCAGCCGCATCGCCGTCGCGATAGGCGAGCATCAGGCGTTCGTCGCTGAGGTCGTCGTGCATGGGCAGCAGTTTAGCAGCCCCGCTTGTCCGCGGATGGGCGGCCCGGAATGGCGCCCGATCTGGGCATCTTTCCGGGGTTGAGCGCAGTCGCGCCCATGCGCCGAATCCCGGGCGCGAACGGGCTGCGCCGGACAAATTCGGTCGGATCATTCGTGACGCGCCAAGGGAATTCGGCTGACCGGGCGTTAGGCGCATTTGCTGGCCGGACGGTGACGCGGGTACCTGCACGCACCCGCGTCACCTGTCGTCGGCTTCAGCTTCGCCCGGTCACGCGGCTTTTTTTGGCGCGCCGAGATTCCCCCACGTGTCCTGCCAGAAGCGGTACGTGTTCTGGGCTGCCATCAATGAAAGCAGGGAGATGCGGCTCTGATGACGACATATCCAAGTCAGGCGCGGGGCGGGTGCCAGGTTGTAGCGGACGCTTTCACCGGCCTCGTCCTCGACGAGGGCGAGGAAGCGGTTGACCGTCAGGCCCCAGTAATCGGAACCTGATGACTTGCCGGTGAGGTATTCGGCCTCGGAGACGGCGCGCCGCCAGATCTTGAGGGCGAGTTCGTCGCTGATGCCGGCCTTGCGGGCGATCCAGGGAAGGATCTTGGGGGCATTCATTGTGTTATTCATGCTGTTTACTCCTTAACAACTGCGTGGCGGTGGCCACTTGGTGCTGTGACTGCCTTGTGGGCAATAAGTTTTTGTGCACTGCAATATATTTGATGAAAGTATACTGCCAAGGTCTCAAGCGCGAGTAGGTTAAGTCCTCTAACTGCGATGCTGCGTTGCACAAATCCAACAAATTGGTCGGACCAATTATCCATTTGGCGTGGAATGCGCGCGTAAATCCCTCTGCTTAGCTAACCCGGAACGAGCATGTCTGACCTTTTGGCGAACCTGAATACCCCTCAGTTGCAGGCTGTCACGCTGCCGCCGGTCCATGCGCTCATTCTGGCCGGTGCTGGTAGCGGCAAGACGCGGGTACTGACCACGCGCATTGCCTGGCTGATTTCCACCGGCCAGGTCGGGCCGCATGGCGTGCTGGCGGTGACCTTCACCAACAAGGCGGCCAAGGAAATGGTGGCGCGCCTCTCGGCACTGGTGCCGATCAACACGCGCGGCATGTGGATCGGCACCTTTCACGGTCTGTGCAACCGCCTGCTGCGTGCTCATTTCCGCGAAGCCGGGTTGCCGCAGACCTTCCAGATTCTCGATTCGGGCGACCAGCTGGCAATGGTCAAACGTTTGCTGAAGAACCTCAACGTCGATGACGAGAAGTTTCCGCCGCGCGAACTGTGCCATTTCATCAACGCACACAAGGAGCAGGGTGTGCGCGCCGCGCAGGCCGAGGCCTACGACAATTTCACGCAGCGGCGCGTCGAGCTTTACGCCGAATACGAAACCCAGTGCAACCGCGAGGGCGTCGTTGACTTCGCCGAACTGCTGTTGCGCTGTTACGAACTGCTGCAGCGCAACGAGCCGCTGCGCCGGCATTATCAGGAGCGTTTTCGCGCCATCCTGGTTGACGAGTTCCAGGATACCAACAAGCTGCAATACGCCTGGCTGCAACTGCTGGCCGGAGGCGGCGCGACGGTTTTCGCGGTCGGCGACGACGACCAGAGCATCTATGCCTTTCGCGGCGCCGAGGTCGGCAACATGCGCGATTTCGAACGCGATTACGCCGGCGCCAACGTAATCCGGCTGGAACAGAATTACCGCTCGCACGGCAACATCCTGGCCGCCGCCAATGCGCTGATCAAGAACAACCGCGGGCGCCTTGGCAAGAATTTATGGACGGCGGCCGGCGAGGGTGAACTGATCCGGGCTTTCGAGGCCTATTCCGACCTCGACGAAGCCCGTTTCGTGATCGACGAAGTCCGCGAACTGGTGCGCGACGGCGTCAGCCGCAACCAGATCGCGCTGCTCTACCGCTCCAATGCGCAGTCGCGTGTCCTCGAGCACGAGTTGTTCACCAAGGGTGTGCCCTACAAGGTCTATGGCGGCCTGCGCTTCTTCGAGCGTCAGGAAATCAAGCATGCGCTGGCCTATCTTCGCCTGTTGGGCAATCCGGACGACGACACGGCCTTCCTGCGCGTGGTCAATTTCCCGACGCGGGGCATCGGTGCCCGTTCGCTGGAAAACCTGCAGGCGACGGCGCACCAGATGAATTCCAGCCTGTACAACGCGGCGGCGTCGCTGACCGGCAAGGCCGGGCAGACGGTCGGCGCCTTCATCCGGCTGGTCGAAAGCCTGCGCCAGGAAACGCAGAACCTCCCGCTGCCGGAAATGGTCGGGCACATCGTCGAAAAATCCGGCCTCGCCCAGCATTACCGGACCGAGAAGGAAGGACAGGAGCGCCTGGAAAACCTCGACGAACTGATCAATGCCGCCGCCACTTTCGTGGATGATGACGGCGTGGTGTTGGGAAATTCGGACGAAGGCGGCGCACTCGCCTCCTTTCTCGCCCACGCCTCGCTGGAAGCCGGCGAGCATCAGGCCGGCGAGGGGCAGGAGGCGGTCCAGTTGATGACGGTTCATTCGGCCAAGGGGCTCGAATTCGATGTCGTCTTCATCACCGGCCTCGAGCAAGGCCTTTTTCCCCATGAAAACTCGGTCAACCAGGGGCGCGAAGGGCTGGAAGAGGAGCGTCGGCTGATGTACGTCGCGCTGACCCGCGCCCGCCAGCGTCTTTATGTTTCCTGCGCGCAGACCCGCATGCTGCATGGCCAGACCCGCTATTGCGTGCCCTCGACCTTCCTTGATGAGATCCCGGAGCAGCTGCTGCTCAAACTCAACAAGAAGGCGGAGTCGGCTGCTGCAGTGCCGGCATTCGGCGAGTTCGGCGGCGGCTATGCCGAGCCGGCTGCCAGCGGCCTGCGCATCGGGCAAACAGTCGAACACGCCAAATTCGGCATCGGTGTCATCGTGTCCACCGAAGGGCGCGGCGGCGATGCCCGCGTGCAGGTCAATTTCGGCGCCAGCGGCATGAAATGGCTGGCCCTTGAATACGCAAAACTGACCCCGGTCTGAGCATTCATGGACGCCCTCTGGTTCCTCAAGGATGTGCTGGTCATCCTCCTGCTGCCGCCGGCCAACGGTTTGTTGCTGATCTGCGCCGCCGGCCTCTTCCGGCGTCGGCGCTGGGCTTTCGGCCTGGCCGCGCTGGGGACGGCGCTGCTTGTCCTGCAATCCTTGCCGCCGGTCGCCGATGCCCTGATGGCGTCGCTCGAGCGGCGCGCCGGGGCGGTGGTGGAGGACGCCGACGGCGCCCGAGCGATCGTCGTTCTCGCGAGTGGACTGGTGCTGGAACAGCCCGAATACGGTGGCGACACCGCGGGCGAGCGAACGCTGGTCCGGCTTCGCTACGGCGCCACGCTGGCCCGCCGTTTCGGGCTGCCGGTGCTGGTCAGCGGCGGCCTTCCGCATGATGCGACGCGAACCGAGGCGGCCGTCATGGCCGATATCCTGGAGCGGGAATTCGCCGTCCCGGTCCGCTGGCAGGAGACGCAATCGCGGAATACCGCCGAGAACGCCGAGCGCTCGGCGGCCATCCTCCGCGCCGCAGGGGTCAAGCGCGTGCTGCTGGTCACCCAGGCCTTCCACATGCCGCGCGCCGTTCGCCTGTTCCGCGCGGCCGGCCTTGAAGTCGTCCCGGCGCCGACGCACTTCAAGGCCGGCAGTGAATCATCGTTGCGGCCTGCAGACCTGTTGCCCGGGATCGCCGCCCTGCATCATTCGTATTACGCGCTGCACGAATGGCTGGGGATCGCCTGGCTCGCGTTGACGGTGGAACGAACCCCGGCGCGGTGATAACCTCGGTGTCTTTCCAAAAAGATAACGAGGAGACCCCCATGCCCCACGCCATTCGCATCCATCAGACCGGCGGCCCCGAAGTTCTTTCGTGGGACGAAGTCGATGTTCCCGCGCCGGCAGCGGGCGAGGCGACGGTTCGCCATCATGCGGTCGGCCTCAATTTCATCGATACCTACCACCGCACCGGCCTTTATCCGCTGCCGCTACCCTCCGGCATCGGTCTTGAAGGTGCCGGCGTGGTCGAGGCAGTGGGCGCCGGCGTCAGTGAGGTCAAGGTCGGCGATCGCGTCGCCTATGCCGGCGGGCCGGTCGGCGCCTATGCCGAGGTGCGCAACATCCCGGCGCACCGTCTGCTGCAGGTTGCCCGATGGCATCGCTTTCACCACCGCCGCCGCGATGATGCTGCAAGGGCCTGACCTCGGCCTACCTGCTGCGCCGCACCTATCGCGTGCAGGCCGGCGACCCCGTGCTGATTCACGCGGCGGCCGGCGGCGTCGGCCTGATCGCCTGCCAGTGGGCCAAGGCACTGGGCGCGACGGTGATCGGTACCGTCGGCTCGGCGGCCAA
Source organism: uncultured beta proteobacterium (assembly GCA_963815365.1). Classification (GTDB taxonomy): domain Bacteria; phylum Pseudomonadota; class Gammaproteobacteria; order Burkholderiales; family Rhodocyclaceae; genus Azonexus. The sequence continues at coordinate 149,589 of CAWFGN010000006.1, read as the reverse complement.
GGGTGAACTGGCCAGGGCGCATGGCTGCGACCACGTGATCAATTACAGCAGTGAGAACTTCACCCAGCGGGTCACGGGAGATCACCGGCGGCGAGGGCGTGCCCGTGGTGTACGACGGCGTCGGCAAGGACACCTTCATGGGTTCGCTCGACAGCCTGCGTCCGCTCGGCCTGCTGGTCACCTACGGCAACGCCTCCGGGCCGGTGCCGCCGCTCGACCTCTTGCTGCTGGCGCAGAAGGGGTCGCTGTTCGTCACCCGGCCGACGCTGGCGCACTACACGGCCAAGCGCGCCGATCTGGAAGCGCTGGGCGGCGAGCTGTTTGACATGGTCGCTTCCGGCAAGGTGCGCATCGAGGTCAATCAGACCTATGCGCTGAACGATGCGGCGCAGGCCCATCGCGACCTCGAGGCGCGCAAGACCACCGGATCGACCATCCTGCTGCCATGATGGCCAAATTCAGGGCCGGGCTGCTGTCGCTGCGCGACCTGTTCGCGACGGCCTGGTGGATCGTCCTGATCGTCGGCATCGGCTTTGTCGTCGCCTACCAGTTCGTCGAACCGGCGCCGCCGAAAAAAATCGTCATCACCACCGGCAGCGATTCCGGGGCCTATTACCAGTTCGCCCAGCGCTACGCGGCGATTCTGGCGCGCAACGGCATCACGCTACAGGTGAAAACCTCGGCCGGCTCGCTGGAGAATCTCGAGCGCCTGAAAAATGACGAGGCCCAGGTCGGCTTCGTGCAGGGCGGCGTCGTCGAACTGCCGGACGACCCGGATGCCGAGCACGATTCCGGGCTGCTCTCGCTGGGCAGTGTGTTCTACGAGCCGGTGTGGGTCTTCTACCGTGGCGAAAAGCGCCTCGATCGGCTGACCGACCTGCGCGGCAAGCGCATCGCCATCGGCCAGGAAGGTTCCGGCGTGCGCCAGCTGGCGCAGCAGTTGCTGGCCGCCAACGAAATCAAGGTAAACGATCACCTGCTGCCGTTGTCCGGCCTCAAGGCCGCCGAGGAACTCCAGCAGGGGCGGATCGACGCCGCCTTCATCATTGCCGCCGAAACCGCGCCGGTGGTGCAGGTGCTGCTGCGCTCGCCGGGGGTCAAGGTGATGAGCTTTGCGCAGGCCGACGCCTATCATCGCCGCTTCCCCTTCCTGAGCAAGCTGACATTGCCGCAGGGCGTCGCCGATCTCGTCCGCGACTACCCGCCGCAGGACATTACCCTGCTGGCGCCGACGGCCAACCTGATCGTCCGTGACGACCTCCATCCGGCACTGCAGAGCCTGTTGCTGCAGGCGGCCAGCGAGGTGCACGGGCGCTCCGGCTTCTTCCAGCGCGCCGGCGAGTTCCCCGCCCACAAGGACCGCCTGCTGCCGCTGTCGCCCGAGGCCGCGCGCTATTTCCGTTCCGGCCCGCCCTTCCTGCAGCGCTACCTGCCTTTCTGGCTGGCGGTGCTCGTCGATCGCCTGATCGTCCTGCTGATTCCCTTCTTTGCCCTGCTCATCCCCCTGCTCAAGGTGGCGCCGGCGATCTACAGCTGGCGGGTGCGCGCCAAGGTGTTCCGCTGCTACGGTGAACTCAAGTATCTCGAGGAAGACCTGCGCCATCGCTTCGAGCCCGAGCAACTGTCCGAATACCGTTCCCGGCTCGAGGCGCTGGACGAAGAGGCGCGCGGGCTGCATGTTCCACTCGCCTTTACCGATCTGGTCTACACATTGCGCGAGCATGTCAACCTGGTGCGCCAGGCGCTGGTCAAACTGGAGTCATCGAAATGAAAGCCTTTCTCGTCGCCAACCCCAAGGGTGGCTCAGGCAAGAGCACGTTGGCCACCAACCTGGCCGGCTACTTTGCTTCCCGCGGCCAGGAAGTGATGCTGGGCGACATCGACCGCCAGCAGTCGGCGCGGGAATGGCTGGCGTTGCGCCCCTTCGAGCTGCCGAGCATTGACACCTGGCAAATCGGCCCGGACAATATCGCCCGCCCGCCCAAGGGCACCAGCCACGTTGTGCTCGACACGCCGGCCGGCCTGCACGGCAAGGCGCTCGACAAGGTGCTCAAGCTGTCCACGCGCGTCATCGTGCCCGTGCAGCCGTCGCTCTTCGACATGCTGGCGACCCGCCGTTTCCTGACCGCGCTGCTCGAAGAAAAAGCCGTGCGCAAGGGCCGCGCCGATGTCGCGGTGATCGGCATGCGCGTCAACGCACGGACGCGGGCAGCCGGCGAACTGGAGCGCTTTTTCGCCACCTTCGACCTGCCGGTACTCACCTATCTGCGCGACACCCAGGTTTACGTCCAGGCCGCCGCCGCCGGCATGACCATCTTCGACCTGCCGCCCTCGCGCGGCGAACGCGATGTCGAGCAATGGCAGGCGATCATCGACTGGGTGGAGGGCGGGGAGCGGGTTGGCGCCTAGGGTTTCGCTTTCGTACCGATTTCTGGCGACGCCGCGCACGGGGAAATTTTCACGACCGCCGTTGCTTCGAGTTCCGGCAGCAGATTGCTCAGCGATTGGCACGTCTTTTCGTCGCAGAGCTCATATTCCGCTGTGTGCGGCGAGTGGGCGAGTTGCAGATGTTCCAAAGGTTGGACCGGCGGGCGGTAGTGCCAGACACCATCGCGCAGGACCGCGCCGGCGGGTGCTTCCATGCCGGCGCCGGTACCGCGCACGCGGGCTTCGACGAGACGCAGCCGTGCGTCGGCGATCTGCCAGTCTTCTTCCCAGCGGATTTTTTCGATGGAGTGGTTCCACGCCAGCGTGAAGCTGTTGAGTGCCAGTACGGCAGCTGCCGTGCCTGCGGTCAGGCAGAGCGGCATTGGCGGCGGCTGCGCAGCCCGTGCCAGAGAAAAAACAGGGCGGCGAGCGCGAAGCCGATCTCGTCGGTGACCGGGAGCGCGGCGATCAGCATGCCTGCACTGACTGCCGAAATAACGCGCTCGCCGGGATTGAGCGGCGACCACAGGTAGCCGATTGCGGCGCCTCCCCAGAGAATGATCGCCGAGCAGGGCCTTGCCGACGATGTAGGTCACGGCCAGTAGCGAGGGGTTTCCCTGCAGCATCAGCGCCGGGTCGTAGACGGCCATGAACGGGATGACGAAGCCGGCGACAGCGATCTGCACTGCCTTGAGGCCGATCTTCATGCCGGGTTCCTTGGCGATCGAACTCGCGGCAAAGGCGGCCAGCGCCACCGGCGGCGTCAGGTCGGCCATGATGCCGAAATAGAAGACGAACATGTGGCTGACGATCAGCGGTACGCCGAGCTTGAGCAGGGCCGGGGCGGCGATGGCGCTGGTGATGATGTAGTTGGGAATGGTCGGAATGCCCATGCCGAGCACCAGGCAGATCAGCATGGTGAGCACCAGCGACAGGAACAGGCTTTTTTCGCCGACGCCGAGAATGAATCCGGCGAAATTGGAGGCGGCGCCGGTCAGCGTCAGGACGCCGATGATGACGCCGACCACGGCGCAGGCGATGCCGACCGGCAGGGCGGCGCGGGCGCCGTCGGCCAGGCTCGCCTTGAGCAGGTGCAGGGTATCCCGGCCGCCCTTGACGAAGGCGACCGTGACGACCAGCCCGGCGATGATCGCCAGCACCGGATAAATGCCCCATTTGACCAATGACGAACAGGCCAGCCCGAGGCCGATCCAGAACACATAGCGGAAGGCCGTGCCTGAGACGCGCGCCGCAATGGCTGCGCCGAGGATCAGTACGGCGGTCAGCGCCGAGGCCGACCATGCCCGAATACATGGGCGTGAAGCCGTTGAACAGCATCCCGACCAGCACCGCCAGCGGCAGCAACAGGTACCACTGGGTGCGGATGGCGTGCCACGGGTTCGGGCACTGCTCTTTGGGCAAGCCGACCAGACCCTTGCGCCCGGCCTCCAGGTGCACCATCCAGAACGCCGTCAGGTAATAGAGGATGGCAGGAATGGCCGCCGCCAGAGCGATCTCGGCATAGGGCAGGTTGAGGTTTTCGGCCATGATGAAGGCGACCGCGCCCATCACCGGCGGCATGATCTGGCCGCCCATGCTCGACGTGGCCTCGACGGCGCCGGCAAACACGCCGGAATAGCCGAAGCGCTTCATCAGCGGGATGGTGAACTGGCCGGTGGTCAGCACGTTGGCGACGCCCGAGCCGGAGATCGTTCCCATCAGCGCCGAGGTGACGACCGAGACCTTGGCTGGACCGCCCTTGGTGTGCCCGACCGTGCCGAGCGCCAGCGAGTTGAACAGGTTGATCATCCCGGCGTGTTCAAGGAAGGAACCGAACAGGATGAAGAGAAAGATATAGGTGGCCGAAACCAGGGTCGGGATGCCGAAGATGCCCTCGCTGCCGAGCGCCAGCTGATTGACGATCTGGTCTACGCCGTAGCCGCGATGGGCGAGGCTCCCCGGCAGGTATTGGCCGAACAGCCCGTAGGCAAGGAACAGGCCGCAGACGATGGGCAGCGCCGGGCCGAGGATGCGCCGGGCCGCCTCGAAGACGAGAACGATGAGCAGGGTTCCCGCTGCCAGGTCGGCGTTGCTCGGATCACCGGAACGCTGAATCAGGTCGGCCTCGAATACCCAGTGGTAGGTCCCGAGTGCGAAGGCGCCGGCGGCGAGGATCCAGTCGCCGAGGCTGATGCGCGACGGCCTTCCGCCTTTTTTGATGGCCGGGTAGATCAGGAAGGTCAGGGCGAGCAGGAAGCCGACGTGCAGCGAGCGGGTGACCAGGCTGGACAGCGGGTGGAACGAGGCGACGATCAGCTGGTAGGTGGAAAAGGCCAGCGCCAGGGCTGTCACGAATTTGAGCGACCTGCCGCCGAGATGGCGCTGGAAGCCATGCTCGGAGAATTCTTCGAGGCCGCGTTCAGCCGCGGCGACGTCGTCGCGCATGCGAATTCCTCAAGGTATTGCCGGTTGACCGCAAGCGTGCTGCGATCAACCGTCGTTCGTCGAGGCGCCGGCTTACTTGATCAGGCCGGCTTCGCGGTAGTACTTTTCGGCGCCCGGATGCAGCGGCAGCGGCATGCCCCTGGCCGCATCTTCCTTCCTGATGGCTTTGGCGGCGGCGTGGGCGGCACTCATCTGGTCGAGGTTGTCGAACATCGACTTGGTCATCGCGTACACGGTGTCGGTCGACACGCCCTTCGTGGGTGACGAGAAAATTCTGCACCGCCACGGTGGCGACCTCGGCTGACTGGCCCTTGTAGGTGTCGCCGGGGATCGTTCCGGTCTGGTAGGCGGCTTCGCCGATCTTCGCCACGACTTCGGGCGGGATCGGCACGATGACGATGGGTACCGCCGAGGCCAGATCGCGGATGGCGGCGACGCCGAGGCCGGCGGAAATCAGCGTGGCGTCGAGCTGGCGGTTCTTCATCAGTTCGACCGACTCGCCGAAGGGCAGGTATTCGACCTTGGAGAAATCCTTGTAGCTCATGCCGGCGCCCCGGAAGATGTCGCGCGCGTTGAGCTCGGTGCCGCTCTTCGGCGCGCCGACGGCGATGCGCTTGCCCTTGAGGTCGGCCAGTGACTTGATGCCCGAGTCGGCGCTGGCGACGATCTGGATGTAGTTGGGGTAGATCGCCGCGACGCCGCGCAGCTTGGTCAGCGGCGCCTTGAAGCCGGCTTCCTCGTTGCCCTTCCAGGCCTCGTTCAGCGAATCGCCGAGGGTGAAGGCGATTTCGCCGCGCCCGGCCTGCAGCAGGTTGAGGTTTTCGGCGCTCGCCTTGGTCGCCTGCACCGAGGACTTGGCGTTGGGAAGCGCCTTGCCATAGATCTGCGACAGCGCGACGCCGAGCGGGTAATAGACGCCGCTGGTGCCGCCGGTCAGGACGTTGATGAATTCGGCCGCCTGCGCCGAGAGGGAAAGGCAGAGCGCGGCGGCGCCGGCCGCCAAGGTGTGGCGAAGTTGCATGGTTTGTCTCCTCTGTTGTTATCGTGGGGTGGCCGGAGGTCGGCCGGGTTTGATTCTAGTCCTAGACGACGCCTGTGCGGCGCAGTTCGGCGATTTCGGCATCGCTGAGACCCAGCGCGCGCAGCAGCGGGACGGTGTCCTGGCCGAGCGTCGGCGGCGCCCGCCAGTAATCGACCGGCGTCGCCGACATTCGAATCGGATTGGCCACCTGCGGCGCCATGCCGCCCAGCGCGTGCGGCAGCTCAAGGCGCAGGCCACGCGCCTTGACTTGCGGGTCGGCGAAAACCGCCGCCAGATCGTTGATCGGGCCGCAGGGCACGGCGGCATTTTCGAGCGCCGCGATCCACGCCGCGGTGGTACGCATCACCGTGCTCTGGCGCAGCAGCGGAATCAGCGTCTGGCGGTGCTGGACGCGCGCGGCGTTGGTTGCAAAGCGCTCGTCGCTTGCCCACTCCGGGCGCCCGGCAATGTCGCAGAAGCGTGCGAACTGGGCGTCGTTGCCGATGGCCAGAATCATGTCGCCGTCGGCGGTCGGGAAATCCTGGTAGGGCACGATGTTGGGGTGGGCGTTGCCCATGCGCCGGGGCGCCGTGCCGGAGACGAGGGTGTTCATCGCCTGGTTGGCCAGGCAGGCGACCTGCACGTCGAGCAGCGCGAGGTCGATATGCTGCCCTTCACCCTTGCGGAAGCCGTCGCGGTCGCGGTGGGCGAGCGCGGCGAGGATGGCGTTACCGGCGTAGAGACCGGTCAGGATGTCGGTCAGCGCAACGCCGACCTTCTGCGGGCCGGCGCCGGGTTCGCCGTCGGGAACGCCGGTCAGGCTCATCAGACCGCCCATGCCCTGGATCAGGAAGTCATAGCCGGCACGCGCTGCATAAGGGCCGTCCTGGCCGAAGCCGGTGATCGAACAATAGACCAGGCGCGGATTGACCGCGCGCAGCGCGGCGTAATCCAGCCCGTAGGCGGCGAGGCTGCCGACCTTGAAGTTTTCGATGAAGACGTCGGCGTCGGCGGCCAGTTCGAGAATGATCGCGCGCCCTTCCGCCTTCGTGATGTCGATGGTCAGCGACTGCTTGTTGCGGTTGGCGCACAGGTAGTAGGCCGCCTCGCCGGTCGACTGGCCGTCACCATCAGCCAGCCAGGGCGGCCCCCAGTGCCGGGTGTCGTCACCGCTGCCCGGCTTTTCGATCTTGATGACCTGGGCGCCAAGGTCGGCCAGCAACTGGCTGGCCCACGGCCCGGCCAGCACGCGCGACAGGTCGAGAACACGCAGGTGGGAGAGGGCGCCGCTCATCGTCGGCGCTCAGAAGGCCGCGATGCCGGTCTGCGCCCGGCCGAGGATCAGCGCATGGATGTCGTGCGTGCCCTCGTAGGTGTTGACCACTTCGAGATTGACGACGTGACGGATGACGCCGAACTCGTCGGAAATGCCGTTGCCGCCCAGCATGTCGCGTGCCGCGCGGGCGATATCGAGCGCCTTGCCGCAGGAGTTTCGCTTCATGATCGAGGTGATCTCGACCGAGGCCGTTCCGTCGTCCTTCATGCGCCCGAGACGCAGGCAGCCCTGGAGGCCAAGGGTAATTTCTGTCTGCATGTCGGCCAGTTTTTTCTGGATCAGTTGGTTGGCGGCCAGCGGGCGGCCGAACTGCTTGCGGTCGAGCGTGTATTGACGCGCCGTGTGCCAGCAGAACTCGGCGGCACCGAGCGCCCCCCAGGCAATGCCGTAGCGCGCCGAGTCGAGGCAGGTGAACGGCCCCTTGAGGCCGCGCACTTCGGGAAATTCGTTTTCGGCCGGCACGAACACTTCGTCCATGACGATCTCGCCGGTGATCGACGTGCGCAGCCCGACCTTGCCGTGGATGGCCGGCGCCGAGAGGCCCGCCATGCCCTTTTCGAGCACGAAGCCGCGAATCACCCCGGCGTCGTTCTTGGCCCAGACGACGAAGACGTCGGCGATCGGCGCATTGGTGATCCACATCTTGCTGCCCGACAGCTTGTAGCCGCCGTTGACCTTGCGCGCCCGCGTTTCCATGCTGCCCGGATCGGAGCCGTGGTTGGGCTCGGTCAGCCCGAAGCAGCCGATCCATTCGCCGCTCGCCAGCCTGGGCAGGTATTTCTGTTTCTGTGCTTCGCTGCCGAATTCGAAGATCGGTACCATGACCAGCGAGGACTGCACGCTCATCATCGAGCGGTAGCCGGAATCGATGCGCTCGACTTCGCGTGCGATCAGCCCGTAGCTGACGTAGTTGAGCCCGGCGCCGCCGTAAGCGGGTGGAATGGTCGGCCCGAGCAGGCCCATGGCGCCCATCTCGCGGAAAATGCCGGGGTCGGTCCGTTCATGGCGGAAGGATTCCTGGACGCGGGGCAGCAGTCGGCCCTGGCAGTAATCGCGCGCCGCATCGCGTAGCAGGCGCTCGTCCTGGTCGAGCTGGGCATCGAGCAACAGCGGATCTTCCCAGCAGAATTGCGCCTTGCCCATTGCCTTCCCCCGGTTTTGATTGTTTGGGAGATTGTAATCAAACGCGTGTTTGGCGGGCGCGGTCAACGCTAAAAAAGCAGCGAATTTTTTCGCCGGGCGTGGATTCAAGTGGTCCTTGTCGGGCGCACGACGACCGGCGCCACGGCCAGGCGCTCGAACAGCTGGCGCGCGCGGATCAGCGGCCAGCGGTCGTAGAGCAGAATTTCGATCGGCCGCCACAGCGCCACCCAGCCGAAGATGACCAGCGCCTGTTCCAGCGTGCCGACGAAGCCCGAGGTCGGATAGGCGCTCATCAGCGCCATGCCCGATAGGGTGCTGAACAGCATGACCAGAAAGCCGACGAGCAGCCCCTTGCGCCCGAGGCGGCGGAGTTCGCCGAGCTCGTTTTCCTGAACCCTGGCCTGATGCGCGAAGTGATTGCGGATCGCCGGTTCGAGTTCGGCGGCCAGTGTGGGCGTGATGTTTTCCGGGCGCAGGTAGATGGCCAGCGTGATGGCGCGTGGCGCGGCGATCTCGCGGGCATAGGCGACGATGTGGCGCTCGGCTTCGCGGTCGACTTCGCGCTCGCGGAACGGCGAGGGGTCAAGGCCGTTGAACAGTTGTTCGACGCTGTTGATGCGGATTTCGATTTCTTCGGTGTTTGCCATGAGCGCGCCTGCCTGTCGTTGCCAAATGGCCGCCATGCTATCAGGGTTGGCGATGTGCGGTCTGCGGGTGCGGCTTCACAAGCCCTCGGCCAGTGCTGCCAGGTCTTCCGGTTTTTCCAGTTCGGCGAGGAACCACGTCAGCGCCTTGCCCGGCTGCCGGCTGCGCCAGGCGATATGCAGCGGAATGATCGGGCGCGGGTCGGCGAGTTCCTTTTCGACCAGTCGCCCGGTGGCGATTTCCGGCTCGGCCAGCCAGCGCGGCAGATGGCCGATGCCGAGGCCGGCGGCCTGCGCGCTGGCCTTGGCGCGGATGTCGGGGACGCGCAGCGTGTCCTGGCCTTCGAGGACGCCGAGGGTGCGGGCGATCAGCTCCTGCGAGGTGTCGGCGACGACGATGGCGCGGTGGCGCCGCAGTTCGCTGGCGGGAATCGGCCCCGGCCAGGCGGCCAGCGGGTGTTGCGGGGCGACGACGAAAACGAACTGGCTGTGGCTGCACAGGTGGCGCGTGGCGATGCCGCCGCGTGCCGGCATGTCGCCGGGGGCGCCGATGACGAGGTCGGCACGGCCGGTGGCCAAGGCATCCCAGGTGCCGCCCAGCACTTCGTGGCCGAGGCGAACCTGGGTGCCGCAGCCGACGGCGTAGAAGCGTTCGAGCAGCGGATAGAGGCGCTCGACCGGGATGATGGTGTCGATGGCGATGCGCAGTTCGGTTTCCCAGCCCCTGGCGATGCGCTGCACGCGGCGTTCCAGTTCGTCGGCGGCGCGCAGCAGGTGACGCCCGTCGTCGAGCAGGGCGCGCCCGGCCTCGTTCAGCGTCGCCTTGCGGCCTTCGCGGACGAACAGCTGGATGTCGAGCTCGTCTTCCAGCTTGGCGACCGCGTGCGACAGCGCCGAGGGAACGCGGTGGAGGACGACGGCAGCGGCGCTGAAGCTGCCGTTGCGGTCGATGGCGTCGAGGATGTGCAGCAGATCGAGGGAAATCTTCATGTGAATTTTATTGAACGATAAGTCCAGAATAATTCGCTGGATAGGTCTGAACTCTACGCCTAACATGGCTACTAAGCTACATCGTCAATTCACAAGGAGTCGCCATGATCATCCCGAGACTTTCCGCCGAGCGCGGTTTCGCCGACCACGGCTGGCTCAAGGCGCTGCACAGTTTTTCCTTCGCCGAGTACCACGATCCCAAGGAAATGGGCTGGGGCGTGCTGCGTGTCATCAACGAGGACCGCATCGTGCCCGGCGCCGGCTTCGGCCAGCACGGCCACCGCGACATGGAAATCGTCACCTACATCCTCGACGGCGCCCTGGAGCACAGGGACAGCCTCGGCAACGGCGGCATCATCAAGCGCGGCGAGGTGCAGCGCATGAGCGCCGGCACGGGCATTCTGCACAGCGAGTTCAATCCGTCGAACGACGCCGGCACGCACCTGCTGCAGATCTGGATCGAGCCGGCGCAGCGCGGCCAGCCTGCCAGCTATGAACAGCAGCCCTTGCCCGAAGCCGAGTTGCGCGGCCGCTGGCGGCTCGTCGCCTCGCCCGACGGCGCCGAGGGCAGCACGACCATCGGCCAGGATGCGAAGCTGTGGGCCAGCCTGCTGGCGCCCGGTGAATCACTGGATTACGAACTTGCCCACGGCCGACTGGCTTACGTTCATGTCATCCGCGGTCAACTCGAAATCAACGGCCGAATTTTCGCGACCGGCGATGCGGCCAAGATTGCCGCCGAAGCACGCCTGGCTTTCCAGGCCGCTGAAGAAACGGAATTCCTGCTCTTCGATCTGCCGCCCCTTGCTTGACTACTACAAAACCAACCCTTTCAGGAGAACACCATGAGTAAAGTTGTCGTCGTCTATCACTCCGGCTACGGCCACACCCAGCGCGTCGCCGAGCGTGTCGGCGAAGGCGCCGGCGCCGAGCTGCTCGCCATCGATGCCGAAGGCAACCTGCCGGAGGGCGGCTGGGACAAGCTCAACGCGGCTGATGCCATCATTTTCGGCACGCCGACCTACATGGGTGGCCCGAGCTGGCAGTTCAAGAAATTCGCCGATGCCTCGTCCAAGGCCTGGTACGCCCGGGACTGGCAGGACAAGGTGTTCGGTGGCTTCACCAACAGCGCCAGCCCGGTTGGCGACAAGGGCGCGACCCTGATCCAGTTGCAGACACTGGCCTCGCAGCATGGTGGGCTTTCGGGTCAGTCTCGGCCTGCTGCCGGCCAACACCAAGGCAGCCACGCATGCCGAGGTGAACCATCTCGGCGGTTCGGTCGGCCTGCTGGTCAGGTCGCCATCCGATGCCGGCGTCGATGAGATCCCGGCTGGCGACCTCGATACCGCCAGGCGCTACGGCCAGCGCGTCGCCCAGACGGCCGGCCGCCTCAAGGGCTGGCCCGCGGCCCGCCGGGCGCTCGCCACGGCAGGCGCCTGATGCTCAGCGCCCCGTGTATTCCGGCTGGCGCTTCTGCATGAAGGCGTCGATGCCCTCGCCGGCGTCGGCGCTCATCATGTTGCAGGCCATTACCTCGCCGGCGTAGTCGTAGGCGTCGACGAAGCCCATTTCGAGCTGCTTGTAGAACATCCCCTTGCCCATGCGCACGGCGACCGTGCTCTTCGCCAGGATGCTCTGCACCAGGCGTTCGGTTTCGGCGTCGAGCGCGTCAGCCGGGACGACGCGGTTGACCAGCCCCTTGGCCTTCGCGTCCAGTGCATCGATGAAGTCGCCGGTCAGCAGCATTTCGAGCGCGGCCTTGCGCCCGAGGTTGCGGGCGAGGCCGACGGCTGGGGTCGAACAGAAAAGGCCGACGTTGATCCCGGAGACCGCGAAGCGGGCGACATCGGCGGCAACGGCGAGGTCGCACATCGACACCAGCTGGCAGCCGGCGGCGGTGGCGATGCCATGTACGCGGGCGATGACCGGCTGCGGCAGGCGGGTGAGGGCGAGCATCAGTTCGCCGCATTGCCTGAACAGCGCCTGCATGAATTCCTTGCTGTGGTTGGCGCGCATTTCCTTGAGGTCGTGGCCGGCGCAAAAGGCCTTGCCGGCCCCGGCGATGACCACGACGCGCACGGCTTCGTCGGCGGCGATGGCGTCGAGCTCGGCCTGCAGCGCGGTCAACATCGATTTTGACAGCGAATTGAACTGGCCCGGGCGGTTCAGGGTCAGTGTCGTCAGGCCGTCGGCGCGGTCGGTGCGCAGGACGAGTGGATCTTCGAGGATCATGGCGGGTCTCCGGTTGTTTTATTCGAAGCCGCTAATCTAGCCGAAGCCGGTTCCGAATGTCACCCGTCGGCGCGGTAAAATTGCGCCCATGAATTCCCCGCGCTACGTCCACCTCCGCCTGCATTCCGAATTTTCCGTGACCGACGGCATCGTCCGCCTCGGCGACGCCGTCAAGCGCGCCGCCGGCGACGGCATGCCGGCGCTGGCGCTGACCGATCTCGGCAACCTGTTCGGCCTCGTCAAGTTCTATAGCGGTGCGCGCGGCAAGGGCGTCAAGCCGATCGCCGGGGCCGATGTCTGGATCGCCAACCCGGAGTCGCCGGAAGACGCCTATCGCCTGCTGCTGCTGGCGCGCAACCGGCAGGGCTACCAGCAATTGTGCGAGTTGCTGAGTCGCGCCTATCTGGTCGAAGGCCGGCGCGACCGCGCGGAGATCCGCCGCGAGTGCTTCACGGAAATCGGCTGCGCGGGCCTGATTGCACTCTCCGCCGCGCATCAGGGCGATGTCGGCGAGGCGCTGATCAACGGTAATTTCGAGCTGGCCGGTGAACGCGCCCGGATGTGGGAAACGATCTTCCCCGGCGCCTTCTATCTCGAAGTGCAGCGCTACGGCCAGGCGCAGCAGGAAATGCTGGTCCAGCAGACCGCCGACCTGGCCGGCGAACTCGGCCTGCCGCTGGTGGCCACGCATCCGATCCAGTTCATGGACCGCGACGACTTTCAGGCGCACGAGGCGCGCGTCTGCATTGCCGAGGGCTATGTGCTGGGCGATACGCGGCGGCCGAAGCCCTTTACCGAAGAGCAGTATTTCAAGACCCCGGACGAGATGGCCGAACTGTTTGCCGACCTGCCCGAAGCGCTGGAAAACACGCTGGAAATCGCCAAGCGCTGCAATCTCAAGCTGACCCTGGGCAAGAACTACCTGCCCGATTTCCCGACGCCGGAAGGCATGACGCTCGACGACTTCCTGGTCGCCGAGGCGCGCCAGGGCCTGGAGAAGCGCCTGCTCCAGCTCTATCCCGGATGCCGGGGAGCGCCAGAAGCGCCGGCCGGAATACGACGAGCGGCTGGAGTTCGAGTGCGACACCATCATCCAGATGGGCTTCCCCGGCTACTTCCTGATCGTCGCCGACTTCATCAACTGGGCCAAGAACAACGGCGTGCCGGTCGGGCCGGGCCGCGGTTCGGGCGCCGGCTCGCTGGTGGCCTACTCGCTCGGGATTACCGATCTCGATCCGCTGGCGTACGCCCTGCTGTTCGAGCGTTTTCTCAACCCGGAACGGGTGTCGATGCCCGACTTCGACATCGACTTCTGCCAGGACAACCGCTGGCGCGTCATCGAATACGTGCGCGAGCGCTACGGGGCGCAGGCGGTGTCGCAGATCGCCACCTTCGGCACCATGTCGTCGAAGGCGGTGATCCGCGACGTCGGGCGCGTGCTTCGACCTGCCGTACTCGACTTCTGCGACCGATTTCCAAGCTGATTCCCATCGATCCAGAACAAGCCGCTGTCGCTGGCCAAGGCGATCGAGAGGAGCCGCACTCAAGGAAAGATGGCCGACGAGGAGGACGGCGAATCGGTGCGCGAACTGTTCGATCTGGCCGGCCACCTCGAAGACCTGACGCGCAACGTCGGCATGCACGCCGGCGGCGTGCTGATCGCGCCGGGCAAGCTCACCGATTTCTGCCCGCTCTATTCGGCCGACGGCGGCGAGGCTCGGTCGTCTCGCAGTTCGACAAGGACGACGTCGAGAAAGTCGGCCTGGTCAAGTTCGACTTCCTCGGCCTGCGCAACCTGACGATCATCGAGCTGGCCGTCGAGTACGTCGACGGAGCTCACCGGCGCGAAGCCCGACCTCGACGCGCTGACCTTCGACGATCCGCGCGCCTACCAGATTCTCAAGGACGCCAACACCACGGCGATCTTCCAGGTCGAATCGGAGGGCATGAAGAAGCTGCTGAAGAAGCTGGCGCCCGACCGCTTCGAGGACATCATCGCCGTGCTCGCGCTCTATCGTCCCGGCCCGCTCGGCTCGGGCATGGTCGATGACTTCATCCTGCGCAAGAAGGGCCAGCAGAAGATCGACTATTTCCACCCCGATCTGAACGCCTGCCTGTCGCCGACCTACGGCGTCATCGTGTATCAGGAACAGGTGATGCAGATCTCGCAGATCATCGGCGGCTACACGCTCGGTGGCGCCGACATGCTGCGCCGGGCGATGGGCAAGAAGAAGGCCGAGGAGATGGCCGAGCACCGCGACACGATCGCCGCGGGCGCGACAGAAGAAGGGCTACGACCCGGCGCTGGCGAGCAGCTGTTCGACCTGATGACCAAGTTCGCCGAGTACGGCTTCAACAAGTCGCACACCGCCGCCTACGCCGTCGTCACCTACCACACCGCCTGGCTCAAGGCGCACCACTGCTCGGCCTTCATGGCGGCGACGATGTCGTCGGACATGGACAACACCGACTCGGTGAAGATCTTCTACGACGACGCGATCGTCAACAAGTCTGAAGGTGCTCGGCCCGGACGTCAATGCCTCCGAATACCGCTTCGTGCCGGTCGACCGCGAGACCATCCGCTATGGCCTCGGCGCAGTCAAGGGCACCGGCGAGCAGGCGGTCAACGTCATCCTCAAGGCGCGCGAGACGGGCGGGCCGTTCAAGGATCTGTTCGACTTCTGCCAGCGCGTCGACAAGCGCATGGTCAACCGGCGCACCATCGAGGCGCTGATCCGGGCCGGGTGCGTTCGACAGCTCGACGACCACCGCGCACGCTGCTCGCGTCGGTCGGCATCGCCATGGACTCCGCCGAGCAGGCCGAGCGCAACGCCATGCAGGTCAGCCTGTTCGATTTCGGCACGGTCGCCGAAGAGCATGCGCCGCAGTATGTCGAGGTGCCGCCGCTGGAACGAAAAGCAGCAGCTGACGGAGGAGAAGACGGCGCTCGGTTTCTTCTTCTCCGGCCATCCCTACAACGCCAGCAAGAAGGAGGTGTCGCGCTTTATCCGGCGGCCGCTCGACCGGCTCGAACCGCCAAGGAGCTGCCGATGCTGGCCGGCCTCGTGGTCGGCGTGCGCACCAAGATCACCCGCCGCGGCAAGATGCTCTTCGTCCAGCTCGACGACGGCACCGCGATGGTCGAAGTCTCGGTGTTCAACGAACTGTTCGAAGCCGAGCGCGCCAAGATCGTCACCGACGAAGTGCTGATCATCGAGGGCAAGGTCAGGACGACGACTTTGCCGGCAGCAACGCGGTCGTTGCCGACAAGCTGATGACCATCGGCGAAGTCCGCGCGCGCTTTGCCAAACACCTGCTGCTCAACATGAATGGCGGCTCGGACGTGCGCAAGCTGCGCTCGCTGCTGACCCCGTTTGCCCCTGGTCCGGCACAGGTGCGCATCCGCTACCGCAATGACACCGCCGAGTGCGAGATGGTGCTTGGCGAGGCGCTGCGCGTGCGCCTCGACGACACCCTGCTCGAGGCGCTGAACGACTGGCTGGAGCCGAAGAACGTCGAGATCGTCTATCAGTAATTGCCCTGGCGGACAGCGGCGGTCAGTTGGCGGGCAGCGCTGTCCATGAAGCGTCGGGATCGAAGCGGGTCATTGCCCCGGCGATGGCTGCCGTCCTCGGCCCCAGATACTTCTGGAAGACGATGCCGTCCTGATTGACGATGAAAGTCATCAGGCCGGTCTCGTTGTAGCGGGCCGGCCAGCCGACCAGCGCGAAACCCTCGGTCATGCGCCCGTCCCTGACATAGCTGCGCGCCCCGCCCGGCGCCGCCTTGCCCTGTGCCTTGAGTATCCGGAAGCGGTAACCGTGATAGCCGTCCTTCAGGTCCTTTGTCTCGAGCAGCGGACCCGCCGGGCTTTCCGGCTCGCCTTCTGCCGTCGGCCAGGAGAGACCGTCGTGCTTGCCCGGAGCACTCAGGATCTTCTGCGCAAACTCGCGGATGCCGTCGCCATTGCGGTCCTGCTCGGCATATTCCCGCTGCGCATCCACGTAGGCGCGCATGGTTTCGATTGCCGCCAGTTCGTTGCGCCCGATGCGGCGGGTGCGCATTTCTTCCTTGCCTGCCTGCGTGTCGAACACCCAGCCGCCGGCGTTCCGCACCAGCGGAATCGGCAATGTCCAGCCGCTGCTCACTTCGAGGCGCGCCTGCGTGTCGCTGTCCTGCAGGATGCGGTGGCCTTTGGCCCAGGCGGCGAGAAAAGCCAGGCGATCTTCGGCCGTCAGGTCATCGAGCGACAGGAGTTTGTCGTAGTTGAGCCCGAGAATCGCCCGCATTTCGTCATCGTCATAGCGCGCCAGGCTATCGACCAGGGCTTCCACCGCCATTTCCGGCGTGGCGAAAGTCTTCTGCGGGCCGGCGGCGGCGCAGGGCATCGAGATCGCCAGCGCGCAGATCAGCGCCGCAGCGCCCTTGAACCATCGATTGCTCATCATTCGATCTTTCATCGTCGGCCCCATGATTATCGATTGCGCTGGCGCTGGGCGGCGGCGCCACCCCCCGCGGGCCGCGAAACGTTGCCCTGACGCTGGTTGGCAGCACCTCCAGCGGGGCGTGAAACATTGCCCTGGCGCTGGTTGGCCGTACGCTGCTGGGCGGCCTGGCTGGCCTGGCCGCGGTCGATCTGCTGGCGCGTCTGCCGGCCGTCGTTGGCGCCGCGCAGCGCATTGTCGCGATTGGTCCGCGCGGCGCTTTCACTGCGGCTCGGTGGCGGTCGGCGGTCGACGTTGGCAGCGCGGTTCTGGACCTGGCTGCGGTCAACGTTGGCGGCACGATCACGGGCCTGATTGCGATCAATGTTCGCAGCACGCTCCTGCGCCTGGCTGCGGTCGATATTACCGGCCCGATCCTGGACCTGGCTGCGATCGATATTGGCAGCGCGATCTCTGGCCTGAGCACGGTCCATGTTGGCGGCACGATCCTGAACCTGACCCCGGTCGATATTGGCAGCCCGGTCTCTGGCCTGGCTGCGGTCGACGTTGGCGGCACGATCACGGGCCTGGCCGCGATCAATGTTGGCGGCTCGGTCCTGAAGCTGCCCGCGATCGATGTTCCCGGCGCGGTCGCGCGCCGGGGTGCCGGCGCCCCCCGGGGTCCGTTGCGGAATCTGGTTGCGGTCGATATTGCGCAGTGCGTCGCGATCCAGGTTCTCGGCGCCGACGCGATCGGACAAGGCGGCCCTCGCCTGCGCCCGTTGATCCTCGCGCCCACGGTAGTCCTGACGGCCGCCGCGGTCGCCGAGATTGCCCTGCTGCAGGCGATTGCGCGTATTGACGTCGCGATACGGTACGCCGCGCCGGTTGCCCGGGTTGTGGTTCCAGTTCACGTTCCGGTTGTTGGAATTGATGCGGTGGTTGACGTTGATGTTGTTCCAGCGATTGACGTTGATATTGACGTCGCGGCGGCCCCAGTTGACCCCGCCCCACAGCGCGTTGGTGACGCCGATGCCGACGCCCCACCAGATCGCCGTGCTCACCGGGTTCCAGCCGAATCCCCAGGCCGGCGCCGGCGGGAAGAAGAAGGGCGGGAACAGCGGGTGCCACCATGGCCCGAAGACATGAATCGGGTTGAAGATGGGCACAAAGACGACCTGCGGATTGGCCGGCGCGATGGTGATGATCTGCGTGGGCGGGGGCGGTGCCGTGACGATGATGGTCTGTGGCGGGGGCGGCGCGGGTTCGATCGCGACGATCTGCTGTTCGTTGGTGCTCAGGTTGCCGGCATCCCTGGCCTTGGAACGCAGGAACTGCACGGAATCCATGACATCGTTCGGCTGGTCGAGGAAGGCATCACCCAGGTCGCGAACCCATTCGGGCTTTTCGCCGAGCATGGCCAGCACCTGCGGGAAGGCGACCAGCGACTGCACGCTGGGATCCCAGGGTTTGTCCTGTACCGCTTTCACGGCGTCGTCACCCTTCAGTCCGCGGTTGGCGAACGCCCATTCGGCAGCCTCGGCCACATCCTTCGGGTAGGTGGTCGCCATCAGCACCTGCGAGAGCAGGGCATCGGGAAACAGCGCGATCGGCGCCAGCATCTGGTCGAGCTGCTCGACGTTGAACTTGGGCGGGTCTGCGGCCCGTACCTGCGCGGTGAACAGCAGGAGCATTGCAACAAATAGCGCGGCGAGGCCACGCAGGATCGAGTGCATTAATTGAGCTCCTTTTCAGCAATGCGGGGCGTGGCCCATGATCGCTGCATTGTGGGAGGTGGGGTCGGGTCAGGTCAAGCGCCGATCAGCGCCGCGGCGGGCGCAATGGCTACGCCCGCCGCGGTACCTGCCCTGCACTCAGTCGCCCGCCGCGTTCGGCGGCAACAGCTCGGGCACTTCGAAAGGCTTCCCGCCAGTTGAAGGTGCTTTCGGGGCCGTGCCCGGCAGCATCTCGAAGTTCGGATGGAACACCACCATCAGGCTGCGCAACTGGTCGAACGGCTTGCGGTCGCCCTCGAACTTCGCCTTGCCGGCCTTGATCAGGTCGTCGAAGGTGCTCGCGCCCATCATCACCTGGTCGAGGTCGCTGCGGTTCAGCGTGATCGTCAGGTCCGGCTTCGGGGCCTGTTCGCCCTTGATGTTGGTCAGCGTCGCGTTGCTCAGCTCGATCAGGTATTTCTCGCCGTTGTCGGGCGTCACCAGGTTGATCGTGAAGCGCATGCCCTCGGCCTTCCGCGGGTCCATGCTGATGCCGAGGAAGTCGAGCCACTGTTCGGTGGACATCGCGCGGATCACGTCGGGGCCGGTCGTCCTGATCGGGTTGCCGCCGGGCAGCCCGTTGCGCAGTTCAAAGGCGCCCTGCAGGAAGATGTTGCGCAGGGTCGGGCTCTCCTTCTGGTAACCGAGTTGCTCGAAGGCATCCGCCAGAAGGTCCTTGGCCGGCTGGTTGCGCGGTTCGGCGAAGACCAGGCGATTCAGGATTTCCGTGGCCTCGCGGTATTTGCCCTGGGCGATCAGCTCCTTGCCCTTGGCCATGATCTTGCCCGAGCCGCCCATCATCTCGACGTACAGCGGCGCCGAATCCTTCGGCGAGAGCGGGGCGATTGTCGCCGGATTGCCGTCCCAGTAGCCGAGGAAGCGGTTGATCACGGCGCGACTGTTGTGCTGCTCCGAGCCGTGGTAGCTGTGGGCGGGCCACTGCTTCCACAGGCTGTCAGGAAGCTTGTAGACGTTCTGGATCTCGTTGACCGTCACGCCGAGGTTCGCGTAGTGCAGCGACTGGTTGTTCAGGTTGGCGTAGGTGTCGCGCTGCGTGCGCATCACTTCCTGGATGCGCGCGTTGCCCCAGCGCGGCCAGCTGTGCGAGGCGAACATCACCTCGGCTTCCTGGCCGAACTTGTACAGCGCCGCGTTGATCTGCTTCGACCAGTTCAGTGCGTTGCGCACCGGCGCGCCGCGCGGCGTGTAGACGTTGTGGATGGTGCCGGTGATATTTTCCGCCGCCCAGAAGGCCTTGAACTGCGGGAACCAGGTATTCATCTCGACCGGTGCCTCGGTGTCCGGCGTGTTCTGGAACACCATTTTGATGCCGTCGAGCGTCACTTCCTCGAAGTCCTTGGAAATGATCAGGTTGGGCGGGATCAGGCCGACATTGCCATTGGCGACGTTCTTGCCGATCGACTGGTCCGCGTGGCCGTGCGGGTCGCGCGGCAGCAGCACCGCGTAGGAGTACTGGGTGCGCCGCGACATGGCGTTGCCGGCGAAGACGTTCTCGGAAATCGCCTCGCGGAGGAAGCCCTCGGGCGCGATGATCTTGACCTTGCCGCTGATGACGTCGGCTTCATCGACCACGCCGCGCACGCCGCCGAAGTGGTCGACGTGCGAATGCGAGTAAACGACGCCGACCACCGGGCGTTTGCCGAGCTTCTCGTTGATGAATTCGAGCGCCGCGCGGGCGGTTTCCTTGGCGGTCAGCGGATCGAAGATGATCCAGCCGGTATCGCCCTTGATGAACGTGATGTTGGCCAGGTCGTAGCCGCGCACCTGATAGATTTTGCCCGGCAGACACCTCGTAGAGCCCGTAGGCCATGTTGAGCACGGCCTGGCGCTGCAGCGACGGGTGGATGCTCTGGAAGTCCTTGCCCTGGAGCAGCCACTGGTAGCTGGCCATGTCCCAGGCGACGTGGCCGGCATCGGCCATGATCTTCTTGTACGGCGGCTCGGCGATGAAGCCCTTCTTGGCCTCGTCAAAGTCGCGCTTGTCCTCGAACGGCAGGGTAGCGGAGACACCCTTGCGCAGCTCGATGGTGAACTTCGACGGCAGGGTACCTTTGGGGTCGAAATGCTTGCCGGATGCGGCGCCGGGGTTGGTGACCACTTCACCGCCGCTTGCCGCGTGGGCGGCGCTCATTACACCGCCGGCGAAGGCGATGCTGAGCGCCAGAGTCAGTTTTCCGGAAAGTTTCTTCATGGTTGTCTCCCTTGGTTTGTTCATGGGGTTGTCGAGTCGCGGCAAGGGGCGAAAACGCCAGTTTCCGGCCGGCCAGAATGCATCGATTTCCATTATGCGCACCAGCCGTCAATTCAAGCAAATGAACATTAGGTTAAATGTGATAACCTTTTGCTTATCATGATCACTGAGCGCCGCCTTCGCCATTTGCTGACGCTCGTCGAGCACGCCCATTTCGGACGCGCGGCGGCGGTGCTGAACATTTCGCAGCCCGCGCTGACCAAGAGCATCCAGGCGCTCGAGGCGGAACTGGGCGTGACGCTGCTCGATCGCCGGCGGGGTACGCTGGCGCTGACTGCCTTCGGCGAACTGGTGGTGCAGCGCAGCGCCGTGCTGCTCGATGCCGAAGCGGATCTGCGGCGCGAGATCGCGCTGCTGGCGGGTCTCGAGATCGGCTCGCTCACGGTGGCGCTGGGCCCCTATCCCAGCATGATTTCGGGCTATCCTGCCCTGGCGCGTCTGCTCGCCCGCCAGCCCAAAATCGGTATCGCGGTGCACGTCGTCAGCTGGCGCGAGGTGGCGCGCCAGCTGACGGCCCGCGAGGCCGACCTCGGCCTGGCGGAACTGAGCGCCGTGGCGGAAGACGAGCGTTTTACGACGGCGCTGGTCGGGCAGCATGCGGGCTATTTCTTCTGCCGTCCGCGGCATCCGATACTTGCATCCGGCCCGGTCGACTTGCCCGGACTGCTCGATTTCCCGTGGGTAGCGGCGCGCGTGCCGGCCCGCATTGCGGCAAAGCTGCCGAGCGCATTGGGGCGGTCCGGGACGATCGACGCACTCACCGGCGACTTCATCCCGGCCATCATGATCGATGTGCCGATGCAGGTCGCCGATCTGCTGGCCGGCAGCGATACCCTGGCGCTCGCCTCGCTGGCACTGATGGAACGCGACCTGGACGCCGGCAAGGTGGTCGTGGTGCCGACCAGCAAGGTCGCTTTCCAGGCCAGCTACGGCTTCATTTACCTGAAGGATCGTTCGCTGACCCCCGCGGCGCTGGCGTTTATGGAGGAGGTTCGTGCCGTCGAGACGGATATCGTTGCACGCGAAGCGGCGCTTGCCAGGCGCTACGGCAACCCGCGGTAGCTTGTGCCGATTTGTCAGGAAGGCCGCCGGCGCTGGCATAATCGCGGAATGAAAATAATGGGGGTCGGACAAGCCGGCAAAGGGGCCGCGGCGTGCTGAAGGTGCTGGTATTCCTGCCGGTGCTCGGGGCGGCCCTGGTCGCAGTCCTGCCGCTGCGTGCCCTGTGGCTGTGGCGGGTCGCGATGTTGTTCACCGTGGCGGCGCTGGGCTATTCATTCTGGCTGGCTGCCGGATTCGATCCGGCCGGGCCGGCCATCCAGTTTCATGAAAGCCGTCCGTGGAACGTCCGCCTGGGTTCCTATTTCGCGCTCGGCGTCGATGGCATTGCGCTGGCCATGGTGCTGCTGGCGGCGCTGCTGACGCTGATTGCCGTGCTCGTCTCGCGGCGCATGGAATCCGGCGCGCGCCTCTATTTCACGCTGGTGCTTTTGCTCGAATCGGCGATGTTCGGTGTGTTCACCGCGCGCGACTGGTCGCTGTTCTATGTCTTCTGGGAAGCGACGCTGCTGCCGCTGTTTTTCCTGATCGACCGGCTGGGCGGCGTCAACCGGCAGCGCGCGGCGCTCAACTTCTTCCTGTACACGCTGGGCGGCTCGGTCTTCATGCTGGTGGCGCTGCTCTTCCTCTACGACGCGGCGCCCGGTCACAGCTTTGCGATGGGCGACATGGCCGAGGGCGGGCGCGACCTGCCGCTCAACACGCAGCTGCTGATCTTCGCCGGGCTGTTCATCGGCTTCGGCGTCAAGATGCCGGTCTTTCCGCTGCACGGCTGGCTGCCGCTGGCCCACGTCGAGGCGCCGAGCCCGGTCTCCATCCTGCTTTCCGGCGTGCTGCTCAAGATGGGCGCCTACGGACTGATCCGCGCCGCCGAAACGCTGCCCGCCGCACTGCTGGCGACGCAGGACTGGCTGGCAGCGCTCGCCTTCATCAGCCTGATCTACGGCGGCGTGCTCGCCTGGCGCCAGCAGGATCTGAAGGCGATGGTCGCCTATTCGTCGATCTCGCACATGGGCGTCGTCCTGCTCGGCATCGCGACCTTGAATGTCACCGGGCTGACCGGCGCGGTGATGCAGATGGTGGCACACGGCCTGAGCGCGGCAACGCTGTTCCTGATCGTCGGCCTCCTTTACCAGCGCACGCACAGCCGCGACCTGGCCGACTACGGCTGCCTGCTCGGCCGGGCGCCGCGCTTCGCGTTCTTCACGGCTTTCGCGCTGCTCGCCGCCATCGGCCTGCCGGGCAGTGCCGGCTTCATCGCCGAACTGCATGTGCTGATCGGCGGATTCGCGCGTTGGAGCGGCTGGATCGTGATCGTCTGCATCGGCATGCTGATCGGCGCCGCCTACGGCCTGCGCGTCATCGGCCGCCTGTGCATGAAGGGGCTGCCAGCGCAGGAGATCGCCGACATGACGCGCACCGAGACGGGCGCGGCGGCGCTTCTCGGGCTGGCGATCGTCGGCCTCGGCGTCTGGCCGGCGCCACTGCTCGATCTGGTGGCGGGCAGCGTCGGCCGGGTCGCCCGGCTGTTCGGGGCATGAGATGAGCGACGAACACAGCCACCTGCCGCTGCGCGAGCGCCTCGCCCACTGGGTCGAGCACCTGGCCCACGTACTGCCGGCGCAGGCGCCGATCCGCGACTTCGTCCATCACAACACCCTGCACGGCTTTCAGCATCTGCCGTTCGCCGAGGCGCTGGCCGCCGCCCGCTGTCTGAACGGCGCCGCTCCTTATCTGCCGGAAGCGCGCTTTCGCGAGTTGCTGGCGGCCGGGCGCATCACCTCCGACGACCTGGCCGCCGCCCTCGACGATGCCGGTCTGGTCGATCTCGATGCCGCCGGTGTGGCGCTGCCTGACCCGGCGCGACGTCCTGCTCGCCAGTCTGCAACTGCCCGCCGGATGAGGTCGGTGCGGCACGCCGGGACTGGGCGGCGCGCGAACATGGGCGGCCGGACGCCGCGAGTTTTTGCCCGGTTTCTGGCGTTGACCGCAACCGGTGCCGGGCCGGCGCCCGACTGGCGGGCAATGGCCACAGAACGCTGGGCAGCCCTGTGCGCGCGGGTCGGGCGCGACGTGGACGCTGCGCAGCCTGCTCGAACATCTGACCGGCGAAGACGTGCTCGAGCGCGTGCGCACCATGCTGCAGCGCCACCTTGCGGCCCATCTCGATCTCGGCGTCGCCGCCTGGCGCAATCCGCAGCGCGCGCAGGGCTTCTACGCGGCGTGGCGGGCGAGCGCCGGCCTCGACATGGCGTGGGAACTCGACGAACTGCCCAACGTGCGCGACGACATCGCCTGGCTGCCGGACGATCCGCTCGACGTCCTGGCCGAGGAGCTGGCGCGCCTGGTCGCCGACGAAGCGTCTGTGGCCCGGCTATCTCGAACGGCTGGCGCTGGAACTGCCCGGCTGGTCGGGGATGTTCCTGTGGCGCGAGCGCAACCCGGGGCATGGCGACGGCACGCCAGTCGCCATGCTCGACTACCTGGCCGTGCGCGTGCTGCTCGAACGCTACTGTGCGAGGACCTGCTGCGTCGCCTGACCGGCTCGCCGATGTCCTTCGCCGAGTTGCACGCCTGGTTTGCCGCCCGTCCGGCCGAGTTTCTGGTGCGCGATGCCTTGCGCCGCCAGTCGCTCGACGAGACCCTGCAGCACCGCGCGGCGCGCCTGTGCGCGGCCGGCGACCACGGCCGGCCCGACGATGCGGCCTGGGAGACCCTGGCAACGGCGCTTGTCGATGCGGCAATGACGTGCGTCGACGACGCGACCGCCCGTGCGACGCGTCTGCAGTCGCTGGCCGCCCGGCTCGGTCTGGTACCGGGCGACCTGGACGCGCTGACGCCGGCGGCGGCAGCGGCCCTGCTCGACTGTGCGACGAGCCTCGATCCGCTGGCGCGCGGGCAAGTCTGGCTGCTCGCCTACGAGCGGCACTACCGGGAGCAGCTGTTTTCAGCGCTGGCCGCCAACCAGTCGCGCAGCCGACCCCCGCCACAGACGAGCGCCCAGGTCGTCTTCTGCATGGACGACCGCGAAGAGGGCACGCGCCGCCACCTGGAGGAACTGGCGCCGTCGGTGGCGACCTACGGCGCGGCCGGCTTCTTCGGCGTGGCGACCTGATGGCAGGGGATCGACGACGCGGCGCCGAGCGCCCTGTGCCCGATCGTCGTGCAACCGGTGCATCGGGTCAGCGAGATTGCCGCGCCGGGCGCTGAATTGGCGCTCGCCAGCGCATCGCGGGCGCCGTGCCTGGCGCCTCGGGTGGCGCGAACACTTCCTCCAGGGGTACGCGGCGCAGTCCGTTGGCCGGGCCGCTGCTGACGGCGCTTGCCGCGCCGCCGGCGCTGGCCGCGCTGGTCGCCGGTGCGCTGGCGCCCGGCTGGTTCGGGCGGGCGGTGCAGCGCTGGCGCACGCAGTTCGACGGCCGGGTGCCGACGCGCCTGCAGCTGACAGCCGAGAGCGCCGGCGCGGAGGCGACGCCCGAAACGCCGCAGGTAGGCTTTACCGACGACGAGCAGGCGGCGCGCGTCGAGAATTTCCTGCGCATGATTGGCCTGGCCGCTGATTTCGCGCCGCTCGTCCTGATACTCGGACACGGCTCGGCGCAGCCGCAACAATCCGCATCTTTCGGCTTACGACTGCGGCGCCTGCTCGGGCCGCCACGGCGGGCCGAACGCCCGCATCTTCGCGGCCATGGCCAACCGGCCGCAGGTGCGCGCCCGCCTCGCCGGACGCGGGCTGCACATCCCGGAGACCACCTGGTTTCTGGCGGCCGAGCACAATACCTGCGACGACGGCATCGAGTGGTACGACCTCGACCAGGTTGCCCGCCGGCCTGCAGGCGGCGGCGGACCGCCTCCTCGGCCAGCTGGCCGAGGCATGTCGGGCGCACGCCGCCGAACGCTGCCGGCGTCTGGCGTCGGCGCCGCCGCGTCTGTCGCCATGGCAGGCACGCCAGCACGTGGTCGGGCGCGGCCACGACATCTCCCAGGTGCGGCCGGAACTGGGGCACGCGACCAATGCCGCCGCCTTCATCGGCCGCCGCGCGATGAGCCGCGGGCTGTTCCTCGACCGCCGCGTGTTCCTGATCTCCTACGATCCGACCGGCGACGACGACGGGCGCATTGTCGAGAACATCCTGCTCGCCGCCGGCCCGGTCGGCGCCGGGATCAGCCTCGAATACTATTTCTCGACGGTCGACAACGAGCGTTTCGGCTGCGGTTCCAAGGTCACGCACAACCTGACCGGCCTGTTCGGGGTCATGGAAGGGGCGGATTCCGACCTGCGCACCGGCCTGCCCTGGCAGATGGTGGAAATCCACGAGGCGATGCGCCTGCTGGTGGTGGTCGAGCAGACGCCGGCCCGGCTGACGGCCATCCTCAAGCGTCAGCCGGCGCTGCAGGAACTGGTCGGCAACGGCTGGATCATTTTGGCCGCAAAATCGCCGTCGACCGCGGCAATCGAACTTTATTGCCCGCGCCGCGGCTGGCTGCCCTGGACGGGCAGGGCGGTGCTGCCGCAGGTCGGACGCTCGGTTCGACTGGTTCGCCGGGGAGCGCGACGCGCTGGCGCCGGCCATCGTGCTCGGGGGCGCCTGATGGACGGACTGATGCGCCTGCTTCCCGACCTGGTCTGGCTGGTGCCGGCAATGCCGCTGTTCGCCCTGCTTACGGTCGGCGTCCGCGTCCTGCTCGGGCGCGCCCGGGGCGATGCCGGCGAGCCGCCGACGGCCCGCCTGTGTTCGCTGGCCGCCTTCGCCAGCCTGGCCCTGCTGCTCGCCATCGACCTTGTGCGCATTCCTTGACGGCGCGCCCGGGCACCGCGTGCTGGCGACCTGGTTTGCCAGCGGCCACTGGCAGGGCGACATTCTCCTTCCTGCTCGACCCGCTGTCGCTGCCGGTGGCGACGCTGGCCGCGCTGATCGGCTGGCTGGTCGATGCGCTTTTCCGCCAACTACCTGCATCGCGAAGCCGGCTTTCATCGTTTCTTCATCATCCTCAGCCTCTTCCTGGCCGGCATCCAGCTGGTCTTCCTGGCCGGCAACGGCTTGCTCGCCTTTGTCGGCTGGGAGATGTGCGGCGTCTCCTCCTTCCTGCTCATCGGCTATGCCTGGCAGCGGCCGGTGGCGACCGGCAATGCGCTGTTCGCCTTCGTCACCAACCGCGGCGGCGATGCCGGCTTCCTGCTCGGCCTCGGCTTCGCCGCCGCCTGGCTGGGCAGCTTCGAGTGGCCAGCGCTGACCGGCGCGGCAGCGGCCTGCCGCTGGTCACGGCGCGCCTGCTGGTCGCTCGGCTTCGTCATTGCTGCCCTGGCCAAGTCGGCGCAACTGCCCTTCACGCCGTGGATCGCCCGCGCGCTGGAAGGGCCGACGCCGTCGTCGGCGATTTTCTACGGGGCGGTGATGGTGCACGCCGGCGTCTACCTGCTGCTGCGCCTGTCGCCGCTGCTCGCCCAGGTGCCGGACATGATGGTCGGCGCTGGTCGTCGTCGGCGTCGCTGACCGCGCTCTACGCCTGGCTGTGCGGGCTGGTGCAGACCGACGTCAAGTCGGCGCTGATTTTCGCCACGGTCTTCCAGGTGGCGCTGATGTTCGTCGCCATCGGGCTGGGGTGGACGACGCTGGCGACGGTGCACCTGTGCCTGCACGCGCCTGGCGGGCCTGGCAGTTCCTGCTGGCGCCGTCCTGGCTGGTCGCTGACGCAGGGGCGGCCGAAGCCGCCGCCGGCCTGGCTGCGCCGCTGGCAGTGGCTGTACACCGCGGCGCTGGAGCGTTTCTGGCTCGATCGCCTGGCCGTCACCCTGCTCGCCAGGCCGACCGAGGCGCTTCGCGCAGGACATGCGCGGGCTGGAAGAAAACTTCATCGACCGCGCGCTCGGCGAGCCGGGTCGTGGCAAGCCGCTTGCGCGAAGACCTGCCGCTGGTCGTCGGCGACGGCCTGGCCGGCCGGGCGCTGGCCGGCGCTCGCCGAGCGCCTGCAGGGGCTCGAGATCGCACCTGTCGCTGCGCGGCCGCGGCGGCCTGGCGGAAAAGCTGCTGCAGCGCGCCGGTGCCTACCTGCGGACCGTCGAGAACCTGCTCGAACAGCCGCGCTACCTGATGATGGCCGTCATGGCGACCTTCGTGGTGATCCTCTGATGAGCGGCTTCAGCGAAATTTTCTGGTTCGAGCAGGCCGGCCTGCCCCTGCTGCTGATCCTGCAACTGCTGCCGCTGCTCGGCGCGGCCGTGGTTTTTGCCTTCAAGGAGCGGTTGACCGCAGTCACTGCCGGCAAGGTCTTCGCGCTCGCCGAACTGCTGCTGTGCATCGTCGTCACCAGCCGCATCGATCCGGCTATCGGCCACGCTGCAACTGGCCGAACGTTTCGAGCCGCTCGGCTACCATGTGGCGGTCGACGGCATGAGCCGCGGTGTTCTTGCTGGTCGCCGCGCTGCTCACCTTCCTGATGACTCTCTACGGCATGAGCCGCGGCATGATCTCGCCGGGCCGCCTGTTTGCCGTCCTGCTGGTCGCCGAGGCCGGCCTGGTCGGCATGCTGGTGACGCTCAACATCGCCTGGTTCGCCGCCTTTTCGGCGCTCGAACTGTGGGCGGTGACCTACCTGCTGCGGCGCTGGGCGTCGTCGCGCGCCGAGACCCAGGCGCTGGCGCGCTTCGTCCAGTACCAGGCCTTCGGCTGGGTGCTCTTCGTCGGCGGCTGCGTCGTGCTCGGCTGGAGCCATGCCGACGCCACCGGCGGGCGCTGGAGCTTCGATCTCTTCGATCTGGCCGGCGCCCTGCCGGCCGGCAAGTTCCAGACCGCCGCCTTCTACCTGCTGTTCTACGGGCTGGCCGTGCGCACGCCGCTCTTCCCGCTGCACGGCTGGCTGCCCAACATGGCGCAGCACGGCCTGATCGCCGTCGCGCCGGCGCTGATGGTCGGCGTCAAGGTCGGCATCTACGGCATGCTGCGCTTCGTGCTGCCGCTGACGCCGAGCGCGGTGCAATCGACTGGCAGCCCTACGTCGTCGGCTTCGCCATGGCCGGCGTTTTCTTCACCGCCGCGCTCGCCTTCCAGCAGACCAACCTGCGCCGCCTGCTCGCCTTCGCCGTGGTCAGCCACACCAGCCTGCTGGTGATCGGCGTCTTCAGCCTGCACGAGTCCGGCATCCAGGGCGCCGTGCTGCTGGCCGCCAACTTCGGGCTGGCGGTGACCGGCATGTGGTTCATCGTCGGCTTCGTCTTCCGCCGCACCGGGACCACCGAACTCGGCGAACTGTCCGGCCTCTTCGAGCGCATCCCCTTCCTCGCCATCGCCTTCCTGATCTTCGGCCTGGCCATCGTCGGCATGCCCGGGACGCCGGGTTTCGACGCCGCCCACCTGATGCTCGAAGCCGCCATCGACAGCTTCGGCGCGCTGTCGACGGTGGCCGCCGCGCTCGGCAACGTGGCCGCCGCCGGCTTCCTGCTCTGGGCATTCCAGCGCGCCTTCCTCAGCCAGGGAAAGACCGGGCGGCCACGACGTCGACCGCACCATGCCGATGGAATACCTGGTGTGCGGCATCGCGCTGGCCGCCATGCTGGCCATCGGCTTCTTCACCGAACCCTGGCTGAACCTGACGGAGGCCGCCAGTCAGGCGATGGCGGCGCGCTTCGCGCGATGACGCCGCCCCTGCTTTCCCTCCTGCTCGTCCTGCCGCTCTGCGGTGCGCTCCTGCTCTGGCTGCTGCCGGCGCGCGCCGCGCGCTTCCTGACCGCCGTTCGTCATGCTGGCGACGCTGGCCGCGACGCCTGCGCCGTCACTGCTCGCCTTCGATCCCGGACGGACCGCGCTTCCAGTTGATCGAACGCATGCCGTGGATCGCCAGCCTGAATGTGCATTACCAGCTTGGTGTCGACGGTCTGTCGGTGCTCTTCCTGCCGGCGACCGCACTGCTCTTCCTCGGCAGCCTGGTCGCCCGCTGGAACCTGGCTCACGATTCGCCGCGCCTGCACTTCAGCCTGTTGCTGCTGCTGCAGGGCGCGACGCTCGGCATTTTCTGCGCACTCGATACCGTGCTGTTCTTCTGTCTTCTGGGAACTGACGCTGATGCCGCTCTATTTCCTGCTTGCCCGCTGGCGGCGTGGGCGGCCGGCAGCGGTCGCGCGCCGCCAGCCGTTACTTCCTGATCATGCTGGCCGGCGGCGTGCCGCTGCTGCTCGCCTTCGTGCTGCTGGCAGCCAGCCAGTCGGTGCCGACCTTCGACCTGCTGGCGCTGCTCGCGGTGCCCCTGCCGCACTCCACGCAGTACGCTCGTTTTCCTGCTCTGCCTGATCGGCTTCGGCGTCAAGGTGCCGCTGGTGCCGCTGCATACCTGGCTGCCGCAGTTCGCGCTGGCCGCGCCGGGGTCGCTGACCGCGCTGCTGGTCGGGCTCAAACTTGGCGCTTACGGGCTGGTGCGCTTCGCCATTCCGCTGGCGCCCGACGCTGCGCAGGACCTGCACTGGCTGCTCGCCGGCCTCGGCACGGTGACCCTGCTCTACGGCGCGGTCGGCGTTCTGGCGCAGAGCAACCTGCGCGTTGCGCTGGCCTATGCCAGCATCTGCCACGTCGGCCTGGCCGTGCTCGGCCTCGCGGCGTTCACCGCGCAGGGTGTGCAGGGGGCGGTGTCCCTGCTGCTCAGCTTCTCGGTCGTCCACCGGCGGTGCCTTCCTGCTCCTCGAATTTCTGCGCCAGCGCACCGGGTCGACCGACATCCACAGCCTGGGTGGCGCGGCGAAAACCATGCCGCTGCTGGCCAGCGGCTTCCTGATCTGCGGGCTGGCCGGGGTCGGCATGCCGGGTACCAGCAGTTTTCCCGGCGAGTTCATGCTGATCCTGGCAGCGCTGCAAAGCCACACCGGCGCCGGCATGGCGGCCCTGTTCGGACTGGCCATCGCGGCCGCCGGCTTCCTGTCACTCTACCGCAAGGCCTTCTTCGGCCCGGCCATCCGCCGCGAAGTGCTCGAAGCCGAAGACCTGCGTCCGCGCGAGTGGGCGGTGCTGGTCATCCTGATCGTTCTGGTCGTCGTCATCGGCCTCCATCCCGGCCCCTGGCTGGAAATCGTCCGCCCGGCCGCCGAGGCCTGGGCGGCCGGGCGGACGCGCTGATCTGCCGGGCGCCCGGGCTCAGGGTTTGCGCCGCTTCTCCGGCACGCCGGTGGCCTGCTCGATGGCCTTCCAGACCTGCTCCAGCGTTGCCAGCAAGCCGGGCGTGCCTGGCTTGGGGTAGGTGGCGTATACGGCAATGACCAGTCGTCGGTCGAAGTCGATATACAGGCTCGTGCCATGGGTTCCAATCAGGGCAACCCGATTCGCCGATCCGCCGAGGTGTACGAAGCCGTAGCGTTGCTCGCTGCCGGGAGCCAGCCCCTTGATTTCCGGGGAGCGAGCCCCCGAAGTTGCGGTCAGGGTCTCGATGAACCACGCCGGAACCTTTCCGCGGTTGCGGTTGCTGCGTGCATCGACCAGCAGTTGTCCGAGTTTGGCAAAATCACGCAAGGACAAGCCAAGCCCGGCCGCCAGTTCGGTGCCTTGCGGATCACTCAGCCAAAGAATGTCGTGCTCCGGACGGTTGCGCATCAACAGTTGTTCGCAAAACAGGCGGGAGAGCGGCATGGCACTGCTTTCGGCCAGTACCCAGGCGAGCAGGTCGTCGTCCGGCGATGCCTCAAAGGATGGTCCGGCAAGTTCGTTCACCGGCTTGTCCCACCGTCCCGGTCGGGCGAGCCAGGTGCGAATGTCTTCGTCTCCCGGACCCGTCGTCCAGCCGGCAGCCTGCTGCCAGGTGTCCACTTCCTCGACGCTCCAGGAATGCCGCACCTCGCTCTCCAGCAGGCGGCGAATCGACATCTTGCGCAGTCCGGTTGATGTGCTCAAGGTCGGCAGCACGCGGCCGACGGATTTGTCGGGCGCCAATTTGCCCTGGTGGATGCCTATCGCGCCAAGCAGGTTGAGCAGGGGCCGGGTGGCGTCGAGCAACAGCCGTGGTTTGTCCGGAACCAGCCCGTTGCGGTACCGTTCGGCGACGACGCGCCCGTTGCGCATGACCACCAGGCCATCGGCATAGACCCGGCTGTCGAGCAGGAACCCGAGACTGCGCGGGCGGCCATCGAGCGGGTCGGTGGTCTGAAAGTCGTTCACCGGGCGCTGCCCGGTGGCTGCGGGCGCCGCGTTTCCGGTCGAAGACAGTCGCCAGGAGGGCATGAACACCTCGCCAGCCTGCAAGCTCAGGCGTTGATTCGCGGGCTCGAGCCAGTTGCTTCGGTCGATCCAGTTGCCGATTTTCTGTGTGCCGACCGGCACCTGCTGAAACTCGCAGGTCGGTACCGCTGCGGGCGCACTGGTGGCGGCTGCCAAAAATAGAGACAGCAGAGGCAGGCGGCGGATCATCGCATCTTCTCCGGTGATTGATCGGAATTGCGCATCAGCCGGTCACTGGCTTCGCGTACCACGTCGTTCAGGTTGCCGTGTATGCCCTGCCTCGCCCGCAGCCAGGCGGCATCGCCGGTGCCTTTGGCAACGGCCAGCCTGAGCGGGTTGAGCCAGTGTTCGCAGTTCAGCGCCCGGGCATCTTCGGTCAGGGACTCCAGCAGGTTCGCCACGCTCTGCTTCAGCGGTCGCTGGCAGAGTGCGACGGGGTCCGAGATCATCGCCTCCATCCCGTAGCGACAGGCCTGGAACTTGTTGTAGCGGGCGACGAAAGCCTGTTTGTCGGTATGCAATTCCGGGCGCGTGCGCAGCAGCCAGCGTGCCAGCGACTGGGCAAGGGCCGCCAGCGACGTTGCCTGCTCGATACTGAGCGGTGTGTCGCAAACGCGAATTTCGACTGTTCCGAATTCCGGCTTGGGGCGTACATCCCAATAGAGATCCTTGATGCCCTGGGCGATGCCGCAAGCCTGCAGGAATGCAAAGTGCTCCTTGAATTCGTCCCAGCTGTTCAGTGCCGGACACTGCCCGCTGAGCGGAAAGGCCGAAACGGCATTGAGCCGCGCCGACTGGTAGAAGCTGTCGACGCCATCGACGAAGGGCGAAGAAGCCGACAGGGCGATGAAGGCCGGGACATGGACGCCGAGCGCCTGGGTCAGCCAGATGGCATCATCCGCCGAAGTGCAGCCGACATGGATGTGCTGGCCGAATACGGTGAATTGCTTGGCCAGGTAGCCGTAGCGCTGGTAAAGGTCGTTGAAGCGTTCGCCCGGGCAAATGCGTCGCTCAGGCCAGTGGTGGAAGGGGTGCGTGCCCCCGCCGGAAACCTGGATGTTGTGGCGCTCGCAATGGCTGCGCAGCGTGTCGCGCAAGCCGCCGAGGTCGGCGGCAATGCCGTCCACCGTCGGCTGCGCCTGGGTGCTGATCTCGATCATGCTTTCGGTGATCTCCAGCTTGATTTCACCGAAGCGCTGGTCGTAGTCGAGGCTGCCGATCAGATCGGTCGCCGCTCGTGTCAGGTCGAAATCCCGCCGGGATACCAGTTGCAGTTCGAGTTCGACGCCGAGCGACAGCGCCGCGCTGTCCTTGAATTCGCCGAGTGGCTTGTCGTTCATGCAATACCTCCGCTGTCGCGATTTCCGCTTTCGCATTCGCCGGACTTGATCAGCGCCAGTCGGCACAGGGCGGGACCCGCCAGTTCCATGATGGCGGCGGCGAACAAGGGCAGGGTCAGCGCCGAGCGGCCGACTTCCGGATACAGGCCGGCGATTTCATATGCCATGAATACCGCCGTTGCCGAGAGCGGCTGGATACCGATGCCGACCAGCACGCGTTTGGGCAGGGGCAGGCTGCCGCCCGACCAGGAGAGGGCGCCGACCTTGGCGACTGCCCGGACGACAAGCAGGCCAAGCGCCTGCAGTCCGGCAAGCCAGGTGAAGTCCTGCCAGGGCAGCGAGGCGCCAACGATCACGAAGAGGATGATGGCGAGCAACCAGTGCCCCTCGGGCAACTGGGTATAGCGCAGGGTCTGCTGCCGGTCACGCGAAGCGAGCAGGACGCCCATCAAAAAGAGGGTCAGGAAGACCGGCACGGCGAGCATGCGCGCAATGCCGACGGCCAGCATGGCGCAGGCGATCAGTACGAAGACCTGTGCCAGCGAGCGCTTGGGCAGGCTGCGCGCGATGGTCAATGCCAGCCAGGCGCCCAGACCGGCAACCAGCAAGGCACCTGCAGCAACCCAGAGCGGATGGATGAGCGCATTCAGCCAGTCTTCGCTGAGCTCGGCATGAACCACGCCCAAGACGACGGTAAAGGCGATGAACGAGGCTGCTGCGCCGATTGCCGTGTGCAGAATGATGCGTTCGGTGACCTGCCCCTGGGCCTTGGCCTCCTCGACGGTCAGCAGGACCACCGCCGGCGCCGAGGCCATGGTGACGGCAGCGGTTGCCGCCGCCCAGGCGGGGCTGAGACCCACCAGCCAGAGCGCAAAGCCGAAGATGAGAATGAACGACAGGCCGATGTCAGCCGAGGTGCTGCGCAGCAATTCACGGTTGCGGAACAGCCAGCCAAGGTCGAGCCGCCGCCCCACTTCCATCATCAGCAAACCCAGCGCAGCGTCGGCAATCGGCCTTGCCTGGGCCAGGGCTTCGATGCTGATCCAGCCGAGCACGGCCGGGCCGAACAGGGTGCCGGCCAGCACGTAGCCGATGACCTTCGGCCACCCGGCATGCTTGTGCAGCCATTCGCCGATCAGCAGGCCGACGACCAGCAGCAGGCTGAACAAGGCCAGCGAGTCGATGTTCTCGGGAAAGGGCGGCAGGAAGAAGAGCCGCTCGATCAGGCTTTCCCAGAGCGAACGCAGGGGGGAGACGAGGGTCTCGAGCATCAGGCTGCCCGTGCCGAGGTCGAACGCCGGAAAGTGGGCGAAAATCACCATCGCCGTCCGCGCGCCGAGGTCAGGAATTCATCGAGAATCGGATTGCAGTTCAGCAGGTCGGGGCTGCCGGGCGGATGAAACTCGGGATGCCACTGCAGGCCGAATACATAAGGCCGGCCCTCGAGACGGATGGCTTCGATCAGGCCGTCGTCCGTGCTGCGTGCCTCGACGCGCAAGCCCTTGCCCAGCGCCTTGATTGCCTGATGATGTATGGAGATCACCTTGCCGCCGCCACATTCGGGATACAGTTTGCTCAACCCTGAGCCCGCTTCCCAGCTTATGGGGTGCGCATGCTTGTCGTAATCTTCATGCACATGCACCTCGGCGTCTTCGTACTGCGTCGCGATGTCCTGATAGAGGGTTCCTCCCATCGCGACATTGATCAGCTGCGCGCCGCGGCAAATGCCCAGTACCGGTCGGCCAGCTTCCATGAATTCATGCAGCAATTCCATCTCGTAGGCGTCGCGCAGGCGGTCGCCCGCCCAGTCCGGATGCAGGGCCTGCTCGCCGTAGGACTGCGGACTGATGTCGGCGCCCCCCTGAAGCACCAGGCCATCAAGGTATTGCGGGTAGTCGGAAAGGCGGATGCTGCTCCGGTGCACCATGCCGTCGCCGCTGACCGAGGGAATCATGAAAACCATGACCTCGCGCGACATGACCCAGTGTGCCACCGACTGTTCCAGATATTGCAGCGATTTGGACTGAAGGCCGGTGGCTCCGGGCTGTGGATGATAGATGCGGGCTGAAAGTCCGATCCGCAAAGGGCGTTTGGCCATGATGTTCCTCCACTGAAGGCTGCCGGTATGCCGGCCATGATTGAGGGGGCTTCGCCGAAGCTGCTAATTCTCGTTCGGGATATCGGGCTCAGCGAGCTTTGGCGTATTTTAGTTCCACGCGGCGCATCAGGCGACGACATTCGGGCGATTGGCAGGACTTGCTGTTTTGTTCGGCGCCAGCCTGATAGCGACGGAGCTGCCGCTGCGGGACGCCGAATTTGCGCAAGAGGGAATAGACCACGTTGACTCGCTTTTCGGCGACGGCAACGCTGTAGGTCCGGCTGCCGAGGTTTTCCGTATGGCCAACGAGGGTGAGGCGTTGTTTGGGGTCGGCCTTCAGGCGCTCGGCGTGCCGGCGCAGGAGCGCAATGCCCGCCTCATCGACTTCGCTGGCGCCCGGCTCGAAAAACACGCTGTACTCGATTTCCACCGTTGCGATCACCTGCGCTTCTGTACTGGCGGGTGCCGTCGGAGCTGCGATGGGCTCTGGAGTGCTGATATTTGGGGCGGGCGCCGGCGTGTTCGCACAACCCACGATAGCGAGCGCGGCGAGAAGGCAGATTGGAACTGAACGAAACAGCATGTTTATCTTTCCCTGGCGCTGGTGGATCGGGATTGGTGTGGCCCCTTGCACCTCATTAGGCCGCCCGGAATCCAGAAGTTTCATTTGGTTGCCCGGAAGGAATAAAACGGCAGAAGCCGGGCTTTCTGTTTCTGAGGTCAAAGCGGCAGGCGCCAACCTCGATGCTCGGCAATCGCTTTTTCGGGGGTAGCGGAGCCGAAGGTTCGACGCCGGCGATGCCGTCCGCGACCGGCACTAATGAGTGGCAAGTTTACCAGACCTTGGCAACCCAATCCAAATCCGCCAGCGCTTGATGCCTGGTGGCTGGAACCCGGTGGCTCTCTTGCGCGACGTTGAGGATCGATCGACCCCCGCGGGGGTGAATGTGGGGGGCGCGTCCCGGGTTGATCAGGCTTTCTTGACGAACTCCGACTTCAGCTGCATGGCGCCGATCCCGTCGATCTTGCAGTCGATGTCGTGGTCGCCCTCGACGAGCCGGATATTCCTGACCTTGGTGCCGACCTTGACGACCGACGACGATCCCTTGATTTTCAGGTCCTTGATGACCGTGACGGAATCGCCGTCCTGCAGCTCGTTGCCGTTGGCGTCGCGCCAGACGCGCTTTTCCTCGGTGGTTTCGCCAGCGGCGTCCGGGCGCCATTCATGGGCGCATTCCGGGCAGATGTACTGGCCGCCATCTTCGTAGGTGAATTCCGAACCGCATTGCGGACACTTGGGCAACGTGCTCATGCTGCTTCCTTTTCAGTAGTCTTCTTCATTGCCGCCCATCAGGTTGGGCAGCAGGATGTAGGCGCGGCGCAGCGCACTGCTCAGGTCTTCGCAGACATTGTCTTCGCCGAGATGGTCGATGAAGCCGGCGCGGTACATCAGCGAGCCGGGCTGCGAGTTCATGCCGCAGACGATCAGCGTGCAGCCCCGCTTCTTGAGCTTGTCGAGCAGGTTTTCCAGGCCTTCCAGGCCGGTGGTGTCGAGCTGGATGAGGCGCACCATGTCGAGGATCACGACCTCCGGATGACCTTCGCGCGGATCGAGCAATTCTTCCAGCTTGTTCACCGCACCGAAGAACAGCGAGCCGAACAACTGCCAGGCGGCGACGCGCATGGTGCCATCCGGGTAGAGGAATTGCGGTTCTTGCGCCTCCTCGGCGAGCGGCAGACGCTCGATGCGGGTCAGTTCGGACATCCGGTAGATGAAGAACAGGCTGGCCAGCACCATGCCCAGTTCGACGGCGATGGTCAGGTCGAAGAGTACGGTGACGAAGAAGGTGGTGAGCAGAATGACCCGGTAGTTGTAGGAAAACCGGCGCAGCTCCATGAATTCGTGCCATTCGCCCATGTTGACCGCAACCACCATGACGATGGCCGACAGCGTGGCGAGCGGCACGTAGGAGGCGAGCGGCGCGGCGATCAGCACGATGCCGAGCAGGACGAGTGCGTGGATGACGCCGGCAATCGGTGTCCGGCCACCTGACTTGACATTGGTCGACGTGCGGGCGATGGCGCCGGTTGCCGCGAAGCCGCCGAACAGCGGGGCGGCGATGTTGGCCATGCCCTGGGCGATCAGTTCCTGGTTGGGATCGTGGCGGTCGTCGATCTGGCTGTCGGCGACGCGCGCCGAGAGCAGCGATTCGATGGCGCCGAGCAGGGCGATGGTGATCGCCGGCGAGATCAGCTTGCCGAAATCGTGGATCGACAGGTCGGGCAGGCCGAAGTTGGGGAGTTCCTGCGGAATGCCGCCAAAGCGGCTGCCGATCGTTTCGACCGGCAGGTTGAAGCAGGAATGCGACCAGGGTTCCGACGAGCAGCACCGCGAGCGGTCCGGGCGCCCGGCGCAGCAGAGCGAAGCGCTGGGACAGCCGGTTGTAGAAAAGGAGGAAGATGAAACAGGCGCTGGCCAGCCCCAGGGTCGGCAGGTCGACGGTATGCGCGTTGGCGGCCAGGGTCTTGATGCGGCCGAAGAACTCGGCCGGCAGGTTGTCGATCTGCAGGCCGAAGAAATCCTTGATCTGGGCGAGGAAAATGACCACCGCGATGCCGTTGGTGAAGCCGATGACCACGGTGACCGGAATGAAACGGATGAGCTGCCCCATGCGGGCGATGCCCATGGCGAGCAGGAAGATGCCGGCGAGAATGGTGGCGCCCATCAGGTTGGCGTAACCGTGAATGGCGACGATGCCATAGACGATGGGGATGAAGGCGCCGGTCGGGCCACCGATCTGCACGCGCGATCCGCCGAAGAGCGAAATGATGAGGCCGGCGACGATGGCAGTCCAGATGCCTGCAGCGGGCGAAACGCCGGAGGCGATCGCGAAGGCCATGGCGAGCGGCAGGGCGAGCACGCCGACCGTGATTCCCGAGGCCAGATCCTTGCCGAACTGCGCCCGGTTGTAGGTTGGCAGGCAGTCCAGCAACTTCGGGTGGAAGGCGATTTTCATGGCGCGGGCTCGAGGGGCAAGCGCAGGATTATATGGGGATCAGATTATTCGTCAATGGTAATCACATGTTAATATGATGCGATCTAACCAATGGATGCAAAATCATGGAAAAGCGAACCGCCCGCCTGACCATATTGATCGACCCGATGAAAAAGCAGCTTTTCGAGGAAATCTGCGCCGCGCAGGACCTGACGCCGTCGCAGGTGGTGCGCCGACTGGTGCGCCAATACATCATCGACAATGCCGGCGACCGCGAACTGCCGGCGTGGCTCAAGCCGGCGGGCAAGGCCGGCGAATAGGACTCAGTCCTGGTCCGGCCCGGATTTGGGCCGCAGCTTGTCCGGGTGGTGGGTCGCAATATAGGTGTCGTACTTGACCTGCATTTCCGGCGCCTGCTTGGCCAGCTCGCGCAGGATGCGCGACACCGCCCACAGCATCACGACAATGCCGCCGACCGTGCACGCGACGGCTTCCGCGGCCGACGTCGGGAAGTTGGTCAGGATGGCCCCTTTGCCGGCGGCGAACCAGCTGGCGCCGACACCGACGCAGAACAGGCCGAACACGTCGACCAGTGCATAGGCGAATATGCGGCCGGTGAGTTTCGGGCGGGGCGGACGGGTCATCGGGATCATGGGTGTACCTTATAATGAACCGTCACCATTTTGCCCGAACCCTCGCTGCCATGTTGCGCTCCCTCCTGGTTTTTCTTTCTGCCTGCGCCTGCCTGCTCGCGCCGGTTGCACGCGCCGCCGATGCCTTGCCGCTGGTCGAAATCTACATGCCCTCGCCGTGCCTGGCCTGCATCGACTGGGGCAGCTACCTGGCCGACCGCGGTTTTCGTGTGGTCTACAAGGAAACGGCGGACATGGCAGCCGTGAAGCGCCGGTTCAAGGTGCCCAAGGATGTCGAATCGGTGCACACGGCGGTGGTCGGCGGTTATTTCGTCGAAGGCCACGCCTATGCCGAGGATATTCACGAACTGCTGCGCGACAAGCCCAAGGCGCGTGGTATCGCGGTGCCCGGCCTGCCGCGCGGTGCGCCGGGCCGGGAATTGTCGAATCCGACCTGCGAAACCGCGTGCACCATGCTCGACAACACCGGTGGCGAACGCGAAGTGCGGCGCGAACTGTTCAACACAATGCTGGTCAAGCCGGACGGTTCGACCAGCATCTGGGCCCGCCACTGAGTACCGCGTGAACGGGCCGTTCAGCCGGCGCTGCCCAGTAGCTCGGCGAACTGGCTGCGTGCCCAGTCGAGGTCGGCTTCGCCCGCCTGCGGGTCGTAGTGCTGGCGAACGGTTTGCTGGATGACCCCGTCGCCGCGGAACCGGTAACTGGTCTCGATGCGTGTCAGTTCCCGCGGCTCGGGCCGGTTGCACCACATAGCAGGTGCTCTCGGGCAGCAGTTTCTCCGCCGTCGTGCCGCGGGCACGGGCGGCAATCTGCGTCGCGGCGATGCGCCCGAGGCCGGCGGCCAGCTGGCCGGTTTTCGGGTACTGGCCGAACAGCGGTGACACCTTGTCGAGCAGGTCACCGACCAGGAAGACACGTTCGTCTTCCGGTGCCTGCAGCGTCACCGGGTCGAACGGCGGCCCAGCCACTCGGTTTGCCGTCCGGCGTCGTGCCGATCAGTCCGCTGCTCCAGACCAGGTCGGCCGCCTGCTGCGGGGGCATCAGGATGGCGTCGGTGAAATCGATGGTGTCGAAATCGGTGACGATGCGGCGCTTGAAAGGGTCGAGCGACTTGATCCGTGCCTGGGGCACGTAGGTAATCTGGTCGCGGTAGTCGTCGCGGAAGATGCGGTCGAAGCTGAGTGCCGGCAGATTCGGGTCGAGAACGATCAGGCGTCCCTTGATGTGGCGCGTCTTCAGCCACCAGGCGATCAGCCCGGCCCGTTCGTAAGGGGCTGGCGGGCAGCGGTAAGGCATGGGCGGGATGGTCATCACCAGATCGCCGCCGCGGAAGGCTTCCAGCTTGGCCTTCAGCGCCAGATGGTCGCGGCTGGCCGGGAAGGCCGAGGGAAAATGTTGCCGGGTATGGGCGGCACTGTCGCGGTTGACGCCGAACCAGGCCGAAAAATCCTCGCGGATGCCGGCGGCGAGTACCAGCCAGTCATAGCCGAACTTGCCGGACGTCGTGGCGACTTCGCGCTTCTGCCGGTCGATGCCGTTGACCTCGGCCGCGACGAAGCGGTAACCGAAGCGGCGCGCCGCGCGCCGGGGGTCGTGCTGCAGCCATTCGTCTTTGGCGAGGCCGACCAGCCAGCGGTTGGACAAGGGCTGCGACCAGAATCCCGGCTGGCGGTCGATCAGCAAGACATCGAGTTGCGGCGCCAGTTCGCGCAACTGGCGCGCCGCCGCCAGTCCGCCCCAGCCGGCACCAACCACGACGACACGCCCGCCCGCGGCGCTTGCCAGGGACCATGGAGGGAGTGCGCAAAGGCCAAGGGCGGCGGTCAGCAGCGATCTGCGTTTCATTGAGGAAATCTTCCCGAAAGAGAATAAAAATTGTTGGAATAGATCCTTTGGACGCTTGATTTGTTCACAGAAATATTGCTGGATCGAATCGTATGTCGAGTTTCGCAAAAGATCACGTGGCAGATCGCGTTGTGCTTGGCAAAAATCAATTTAATCAGCAGGTTATAAATTCGCTCAAGATTCGTGCAGGGTAAGAAAAATCCTTGTGCCCCCGCGACTTAGTCAAGGCATCATGGATTCATTCACAGACTTATCCACAGATTTTGTGGATAGTTCGGAAACCCCTCGCTGGCGTGATGGATTGGGCGCCAAAGTTAAAGTGATACCTTAGGTTCGGGCAGAAATTTTGCTGCGTCGCAATAAGAAATGGCCCGCGGGGCAGGCCATCATTTTTTCCGAAACTACTTGACACGCATGCCCGGTTCGGCGCCGGAATCGGGCGCCAGCAGGTAGATTCCCGGGGTCTTGCCGGTGCTATCCGAAGCCGCCAGCACCATGCCTTCGGAGAGGCCGAATTTCATCTTGCGCGGCGCCAGGTTGGCGACCATCACGGTCAGGCGGCCGACCAGCTGCGCAGGGTCGTAGGCCGCCTTGATGCCGGCGAACACGTTGCGCGTCAGTTCCTCGCCGATATCCAGCGTCAGGCGGACCAGCTTGTCGGCGCCTTCGACGTGCTCGGCATTGGCGATGCGGGCAATGCGCAGGTTGACTTTCATGAAATCGTCGATGGTGCAGTGCTCGCCGGCCGCCGCCTCGCTCTTGATTTCCTTCTGCTGGTGCTCGGCGTGGCGCTGCTGTGACTGTGCTTCCGGGGCCGGGGCCAGTGATTCCCTGTTGGCCTCGATCAGCTTCTCGATCAGCTTGGGATCGACGCGCGTCATCAGGTGCTCATAGGCATTGATGACATGGCCGGCGGCGAGCAGGGTCTGGCAGTCGGTCCACGCGAGCGGGGCGATATTCAGGAATTTCTCGACCTTGCCGGCGACCACCGGCAGCACCGGTTTCAAGAGCACGGTGAGCAGGCGGAACAGGTTGAGCGCATTCGAGCAGGCGGCATGCAGTTCGCTCTCCTTGCCTTCCTGTTTGGCCAGTTCCCAGGGCTTGACGCTGTCGACATACTGGTTGGCGGCGTCGGTCAGCAGCATGATTTCGCGCATGGCCTTGGCGAATTCGCGCGCTTCGTACAGTTCGGCAATGCGGCCGGCGGCTTCCTGGATGGCCTTGATCGCCGGCAGGTCGGCCGCGGCCGGGGCCAGTTCGCCGTTGAAGCGCTTGGCGATGAAGCCGGCCGAGCGACTGGCGATATTGACGTACTTGCCGACCAGGTCGGAATTGACCCGGGCACAGAAGTCTTCGAGGTTGAGGTCGATGTCTTCCATGCTGGCCGACAGCTTGGCGGCATAGTAGTAACGCAGCCATTCCGGATTGAGGCCGGTGTCGAGGTAGCTCTGCGCGGTGATGAAGGTGCCGCGCGATTTGGACATCTTTGCGCCGTTGACCGTGAGAAAGCCGTGTGCGAATATCTTCGTCGGCGTGCGATAGCCGGCGTGCGCCAGTTCGGCCGGCCAGAACAACGCGTGGAAGTAGAGGATGTCCTTGCCGATGAAATGGTAGAGCTCGGTCGTCGAATCGGGCTTGAACCACTCGTTGAAGTCGAGGCCGTTCCTGCCGCACAGATTCTTGAACGATCCCATGTAGCCGATCGGCGCATCGAGCCAGACGTAGAAATACTTGCCCGGCGCATCGGGTATCTCGAAGCCGAAGTAGGGGGCGTCGCGCGAAATGTCCCAGTCGGTCAGCTTGTTCTCGCCCGGCGCGCCCAGCCATTCCTGCATCTTGTTCGCGGCTTCCGGCTGCAGCACGCCGTTTTCCTTGCTGGTGTACTGGCGCAGGAAGGCCTCGCAGCGCGGGTCGGAGAGCTTGAAGAAATAGTGCTCGGACGTGCGCAATTCCGGCTTGGCGCCGGAGACGGCCGAGTACGGGTTGATCAGGTCGGTCGGCGCGTAGGCGGCGCCGCAGACTTCGCAGTTGTCGCCGTACTGGTCCTTGGCGTTGCACTTGGGGCATTCGCCCTTGATGAAGCGGTCGGGAAGGAACAGTTGCTTGACCGGGTCGTAGAACTGCTCGATGGTGCGCGTCTCGATCAGCTTGGCGGCACGCAGCTTGAGGTAAATGTCGTTGGCGCAGTCGCGCGTTTCGTCGGAATGCGTGCTGTAGTAATTGTCGAAACCGACGCCGAAACCGGCGAAGTCACGGGTGTGCTCACCATGGACGCGGGCGATCAGGGCTTCCGGCGTGATGCCTTCCTTTTCCGCGCGCAGCATGATTGGCGTGCCGTGCGTGTCGTCGGCGCAAACGTACCAGCACTCGTTGCCGGCCATTTTCTGGTAGCGCACCCAGATGTCGGTCTGGATGTATTCGACCAGGTGGCCGA
Source organism: uncultured beta proteobacterium (assembly GCA_963815365.1). Taxonomy (GTDB): domain Bacteria; phylum Pseudomonadota; class Gammaproteobacteria; order Burkholderiales; family Rhodocyclaceae; genus Azonexus. The sequence continues at coordinate 106,262 of CAWFGN010000006.1, read as the reverse complement.
GGTGAATGGCGCCGTTGGCATAGGGCAGGGCGGAGGTGACGAGGATCTTGCGCGACATGACGAGGCCAAATCAGAAATAAAGCGCGATTTTACCGCGAGCGCATCGATGTTCGGGGTTTGCGGTATACTGTACAAAATCGCTCGGGTATTATCCGGGCGGTCCGTCTCCATCCCAACCGGAGTTTCCATGAGTCTCACAGAACAGCAAATCAGGACGGCGCTCGCTGCTGCGGTTGACCCCAATACGGGCAAAGATTTCGTCGCCGGCAAGGCCGTCAAGAACATCAGGGTCGACGGTAACGACGTCGCGTTCGACATCGAACTCGGCTACCCGGCGAAGACGCAAATCGACATCATCCGCAAGCAGGTGATTGCTGCCGTCCGGACGCTGCCGGGCATCGGCAACGTGTCGGCCAATGTACATAGCAAGATCGTCGCGCACTCGGTACAGCTTGGCGTCAAGCTGCTGCCAGGTGTCAAGAACATCATCGCCGTCGCTTCCGGCAAGGGCGGCGTCGGCAAGAGCACGACGGCCGTGAACCTCGCGCTGGCGCTGGCCCAGGAAGGCGCCAGCGTCGGCATTCTCGATGCCGACATCTACGGCCCGTCGCAGCCGCAAATGCTTGGCCTGTCCGGGCAGCAGCCGGAATCCCGGGACGGCAACAGCATGGAGCCGCTCGAGGCTTACGGGTTGCAGGCCATGTCGATCGGCTTCATGGTCGATGTCGAGACCCCGATGGTCTGGCGCGGCCCGATGGTGGCGCAGGCGCTCGACCAGTTGCTCGGCCAGACCAACTGGCGTGATGTCGATTACCTGATCGTTGACATGCCCCCGGGTACCGGTGACATCCAGCTTTCGTTGGCCCAGAAGGTGCCGGTGACCGGCGCAGTGATTGTCACCACGCCGCAGGACATCGCCCTGCTTGACGCGCGCAAGGGCCTGAAAATGTTCGAGAAGGTGAATATCCCCATCCTCGGCATCGTCGAAAACATGAGCATCCACATCTGTTCCAAGTGCGGCCACGAAGAGCATATCTTCGGTGCCGGTGGCGGCGAGAAGATGTGCAAGGATTACGACGTCGAATTCCTCGGCAGCCTGCCGCTGGAAATGGCGATCCGCGAGATGGCCGACGGCGGCAAGCCGACCGTGGTCGGCGCCCCGGATTCGCGTACCGCGGAGATCTACCGCGCCATCGCCCGCCGGATCGCGGTCAAGATCGCCGAGAAGGCCAAGGACATGACGTCGAAGTTCCCGAATATCGTGGTGCAGAACACCTGAAATTTCGCTTTTCCCCACAGCAAAGGCGGGTAAAATCCCGCCTTTATTTTTGTCGACCGCAGCAGGAAAAAATGGCCATCAAATCAGACAAATGGATCCGCCGCATGGCGGCCGAGCACGGCATGATCGAGCCGTTCGAACCCGAACTCGTGCGCGAGGCCAATGGCCAGAAGATTGTCTCCTACGGCACCTCCAGCTACGGCTACGACATCCGCTGCGCCCGCGAATTCAAGGTATTCACCAATATCAACTCGACGGTGGTCGATCCGAAGAACTTCGATCCCAAGTCTTTCGTCGAGATCGAGTCCGATGTCTGCATCATCCCGCCGAATTCCTTCGCGCTGGCCCGTACCATGGAATATTTCCGCATTCCGCGCTCCGTCTTGACCGTCTGCCTCGGCAAGTCGACCTATGCCCGCTGCGGCATCATCGTGAATGTCACGCCCTTTGAGCCCGAGTGGGAAGGTTACGTGACGCTGGAGTTTTCCAACACGACGCCGCTGCCGGCCAAGATCTATGCCGGCGAAGGTTGCGCCCAAGTGCTGTTCTTCGAATCCGACGAGGTTTGCGAAACGTCGTACAAGGACCGTGGCGGCAAGTACCAGGGGCAGGTCGGCGTGACTCTGCCGAAAATCTGACGTCTTGGCGTCACGAAACCGTCTTATTCTGTGACCCGCTGCGGCGGGTCGCCGCATTTTGAGGATTCACCATGCGTTTCCAATTTCCCGTCATCATCATCGACGAAGATTTCCGCTCGGAGAATACCTCCGGGCTCGGCATCCGGGCGCTGGCCGCGGCCATCGAAAAGGAAGGTCTGGAAGTGCTGGGGGTCACCAGCTATGGCGACCTGACTTCGTTCGCCCAGCAGCAAAGCCGGGCTTCGGCTTTCATCCTGTCGATCGACGACGAGGAACTGGCGCTTGGAGCCGGAAGAAACGCTGGCCGAACTGCGCGCCTTCGTCAGCGAAATCCGCAACCGCAATGCCGAGATTCCCATCTTCCTGCATGGCGAAACGCGGACCAGCCGTCACATTCCGAACGACGTGCTGCGCGAACTGCACGGTTTCATCCACATGTTCGAGGACACGCCCGAATTCATCGCGCGCAGCATCAAGCGCGAAGCCAATGCCTATCTCGACAGCCTGCCGCCGCCCTTCTTCCGCGCGCTGGTGCATTACGCCGCTGATGGCTCCTACTCGTGGCATTGCCCCGGCCACTCGGGCGGCGTCGCTTTCCTCAAGTCGCCGGTCGGCCGAATGTTTCACCAGTTTTTTGGTGAGAACATGCTGCGCGCCGACGTCTGCAATGCGGTCGAAGAACTCGGCCAGTTGCTCGATCACACCGGTCCGGTTGCCGCTTCGGAGCGCAACGCGGCGCGCATCTTCAATTCCGACCACCTGTATTTCGTGACCAACGGAACCTCGACGTCGAACAAGATCGTCTGGCACTCGACCGTGGCGCCGGGTGACATCGTCGTCGTCGACCGCAACTGCCACAAGTCCATCCTGCACGCCATCATGATGACCGGGGCGATCCCGGTTTTCCTGATGCCGACGCGCAACAACTTCGGCATCATCGGGCCGATCCCGAAGAGCGAATTCGCCTGGGAGAGCATCCAGAAAAAGATCGCGGCCAATCCGTTCATCACCGACAAGAACGCCAAGCCGCGCGTTTTGACGATCACCCAGTCAACCTACGACGGCATCCTCTACAACGTCGAGGACATCAAGGCCGAACTCGACGGCAAAATCGACACCCTGCACTTCGACGAAGCCTGGCTGCCGCACGCCGCTTTCCACGATTTCTATGGCGATTACCACGCCATCGGCGCCGACCGCCCGCGTTGCAAGGAGTCAATGATTTTCTCGACGCAGTCGACCCACAAACTGCTGGCCGGTTTGAGCCAGGCGTCGCAGATCCTGGTTCAGGATGCCGAGAACCAGAAGCTCGACCGCGACATTTTCAACGAGGCGTACCTGATGCACACCTCGACTTCGCCGCAGTACTCGATCATCGCCTCGTGCGATGTCGCGGCGGCGATGATGGAAGAGCCGGCCGGCACCGCGCTGGTCGAGGAGTCGATTGCCGAAGCCCTCGATTTCCGCCGCGCCATGCGCAAGGTGGACGAGGAGTGGGGCGCCGACTGGTGGTTCAAGGTCTGGGGTCCGGACGACCTGTCCGAAGAAGGCATTGAGGAGCGTGAAGCGTGGATGCTCAAGCCGGGCGAACGCTGGCACGGCTTCAACAACCTGGCCGACGGCTTCAACATGCTCGACCCGATCAAGGCAACGATCATCACCCCAGGCCTCGACGTCGATGGCGACTTTGCCGACGAATTCGGCATCCCGGCGGCTATCGTCACCAAATACCTGGCAGAACACGGCGTTATCGTCGAGAAGTGCGGCCTGTACAGCTTCTTCATCATGTTCACCATCGGTATCACCAAGGGCCGCTGGAACACGCTGGTGACGGCGCTGCAGCAGTTCAAGGACGATTACGACAAGAACCATCCGCTATGGAAGGTGCTGCCCGAGTTCGTGCAGAAGAACCCGCGCTACGAGCGCGTCGGCCTGCGCGACCTGTGTACGCAGATCCACAGCGTTTACAAGCAGAACGACGTGGCCCGCCTGACCACCGAAATGTACCTGTCAGACATGGTGCCGGCCATGCGTCCGGCCGACGCCTTCGCCAGGATGGCGCATCGCGACATCGAGCGCGTGCCGGTCGATGAACTGGAGGGCCGCGTCACGGCGGTGCTGCTGACCCCCTACCCGCCGGGAATTCCGCTATTGATTCCGGGCGAGCGTTTCAATGCCACGATCTGCAGCTATCTGAAATTTGCCCGCGAGTTCAATGCCCGCTTCCCCGGCTTCGAGACTGACGTGCACGGACTGGTCAAGGGCGCCGACGGCAGCTATTACGTCGATTGCGTGCGCTGAACGCCGCCATTGGCGGCGACCTCATCACGAAAACAGCGCCGGGGCACTCGATTCGAACTCACACCTTTGATTCCCCTTTTGCTATGCTCATGAAAAATAGTCCGTACGCCGTGGTGTTCGCGTCCGGGAGAGTGTGAAACAAGGGGTATCCCATCGACTTCCTCGCGAAAATTTCCGGCGGACCACACGGCGACAAACGCTGGCGCGGCTTCCTGCTTGCCCTGGGCGCCTATCTGGTTGCGACGCTGCTGCTTGTCCTTGGCCATGCCGCCGGGCTCATCGGCCTGCCTGGCGTGCTCGCCAGCATTGCGCTGATCGCTGTCATCAATCTCGCACTGCTTGCCGCGTTCAGGCTGAAATTCAACGAGCGCTTCGCCGACCCGGCACTCACCCTCGTGCAGACGCTGGCGGCGATCACGGTGATCATGTTCGTCGCCTTTCACTTCGAGCGCGAACGCAGTCTGGTGCTGGCCTGGTGCCTGGTCGTGATGCTGTTCGGCGTGTTCCGTTTCACGCCCCGCGATTTCGGCACCACCACCCTGTACATGCTGGCCGGCTACGCGCTGGTCATCAACCTGCTGATGAGCTTGAAGCCTGCCGCGGTCGATGTGTTCATCGAGTGGTACCAGTGGGCCTGGCTGGCGCTGCTGTTGCCGCCATTCGCGTGGATCGGGGCGCGCATCGGCGTGATGCGGGCGCGCATCATGCGATCCAATGCCGAACTGCTCAATGCACTGGGCACCATTCAGGACATGGCGACGCACGATTCGCTGACCGGCCTGCACAACCGCGCCTCGATGGCCGATGCGCTCGAGCATGCAGTCAACAAGGCGCGGCGCAGTGGCGAGAGCCTGGCTGTCCTGTTCATCGACCTTGACGGGTTCAAGACGGTCGAACGACACGCTCGGGCATTCGACCGGCGACCATCTGCTGCGCGAAATCGCCCGCCGCCTGCGCGCCAGGATTCGCGAAAGCGATCTGGTGGCGCGGCTCGGTGGCGATGAATTCGTGGTCATGGTCGAGTCGGTTGCCGATCGGCCCGGACTGCACCTCGTGGCGGCGAAGATCCTCGCGGCGGTCGGCGAACCGATGCAACTCGAAGGCCACGAGGTCACGGTGACGGCCAGCATCGGGATCGCGGTGTTTCCGGAAGACGGCACCGATGTCTCGACGCTGCTTGCCAATGCCGACATGGCGATGTATCGCGCCAAGGCGCTTGGCCACAACCGCGCCAACGAATATTCAGCCGATCTCGGCGAGAGCGTCGTCGAGCGCTTCGAAATCGAGAAGGGGCTGCGCGAAGGGCTGAAGAACAACGAATTCCACCTCTACTATCAGCCGAAAATCGAGTTCAGCTCGGGCAAGCTGCTGGGGGTCGAGGCGCTGATCCGCTGGCACCATCCAACGCTGGGTGTGCTGGGCCCCGACCGCTTCATTCACGTCGCCGAATCCAGCAATTTCATCATTCAACTGGGCAAGTGGATCATCGAACAGGCCTGTCGCCAGGCCAGCGCCTGGCGCCACGCAAACCTGCCGCACTTCGCGATCGCCGTGAATCTCTCTGCCCACCAGCTGACGGACCAGTCGCTGGCGGAGCACGTTTCCGAGGCGTTGCGGGTCAGCGGCGCCGATCCGTCCATGCTCGAATTCGAAATTACCGAGACGGCGGTGATGAAGAACATGGACGAGGCCGTCGCCCTGCTCGAGTCGCTACGCGCCCTCGGCGTTCGCCTCGCCATCGATGATTTCGGCACCGGCTACTCCTCGCTCGCCTACCTGAAGGCACTGCCGGTGGACATCCTCAAAGTCGATCGCGCCTTCGTCAAGCATCTGCCGCACAACCGCGACGATCTCGCCATCACCCGCGCCGTCATTGCCATGGCGCACGGTTTGTCGATGACGGTCGTTGCCGAAGGCGTGGAAGCACAGTGCCAGTTCGATTCGCTACGCGACGAGGGCTGCGACGAATTCCAGGGATTCTATTGCCGCCCGGCGATGGAAAGCCATGATCTCGAAGCACTGCTACGCCGCCATGGCTTGGTGATTCCAGCGCAGGTCTGAGACGCAGGGATATGTGAAACTGGAGCCTTGCGAACCGGGCTCCTGTGCGAGGCCACACAGGCTTGGTGTTCCAGAAGTTCAACCGATCCGTCTGCGATAAGTGATGAACGCAAAGCCGGCGCCTTCGGTTTCGGCCGACTTTTCCCAGTCGACCGTGTCAATTTCGGGAAACCACGCATCGCCCTCGGGTTCAAGATCGACTTCGGTCATTTCGATGCGGTCTGCCACGGTCATTGCTTGCGTGTAGATTTGCTCGCCGCCGATGATGAACGCGGTGGTTGCGGTTGACGCCAGTTTCAGGGCATTTTCCAGCGAGTCGGCGATTTCGGCGCCGGGGGCGGCGTAGTCGGTCTGGCGGGTGATGACGATGTTGCGCCGGCCGGGTAGCGGGCGGAAGCGCGGCGGCAGGGACTCCCAGGTTTTGCGGCCCATGACGACGGTGTGGCCGGCGGTCAGCGCCTTGAAGTGCGCCATGTCTTCCGGGATGTTCCAGATCAGCTGGTTGTCGCGGCCGATGACACGGTTCCTGGCGACGGCGGCGATGATGACGATTTCGGGCATGTTCGGCTTCAGTGGCGGGCGGTGACGGCGTCGAGGTAGAGGGTGACGTAGTCGCGGGCGGCATGTTCCCAGGAAAAGTCGCGGCGCATGCCGTTCTGCTGGATGCGTTGCCAGAGTTTGCGGTCGTGCCAGCAGCGGGTGGCGCGTTCGAGCGCCAGCCACAGCGCGTGCGGTGTGGCTTCGGCGATGACGAAGCCGTTGGCAGTCTTGTCGGCGAGCGTCGCTTCCGAAACGTCGATCACGGTATCGGCGAGGCCGCCGGTGGCGCGGACGATGGGCGGCGTGCCGTAGCGCAGGCTGTACATCTGGTTGAGCCCGCAGGGCTCGAAGCGCGAGGGCATCAGGAAGCAGTCGGCGCCGGCCTCGATGCGGTGGGCGAGCGCTTCGTCGAAGCCGAGTTTGACGGCGATCTGTCCGGGGTGGCGGTCTGCCAGGTCGCGGAAGCCGGCTTCCATGAGCTTGTCGCCGCTGCCGAGCAGGGCCAGTTGCGCCGGCAGTTTTGTGATGCCCTCACCTAGCGTCAGGACGAGATCGAGCCCCTTTTGTTCGGTGAGCCGGCTGATGATGCCGAACAGCGGGCGGTCGGTCGCGAGGTCCAGTCCCATTTCCTGTTGCAGTGCGCGCTTGTTCTCGCGCTTGGCAGCCAGACGATTGGCCGCATAAGGCACCGCCAGCGCCGGGTCGGCCGCCGGGTTCCACAGGGCGCTGTCGACGCCGTTGAGGATGCCGCGCAGGGCATCCGTCCGGTGGCGCAGCAGCGGCGCGAGGCCGTAGCCGAAGGCTTCGTCCTGGATCTCCTGGGCATAGGTCGGGCTGACTGTCGAGATCAGCGTCGCCAGCTGCAGGCCGGCCTTGAGGAAGGAGAGCTGGCCGTGGTATTCGACGCCGTCGAAGCGCCAGGCATGTTCGGGCAGGCCGAGCGCCGGCAGCAGGTCGGCGGCGAAATTGCCCTGGAAGGCGATGTTGTGCACGGTGACGACGCTGGCGGCACCGCCTTCGTAGTGCAGCCAGGCCGGGGCGAGGGCGCTCTGCCAGTCGTTGAGGTGCACGACGTCCGGCCGCCAGTCGAGCGGCGAGGCGGTCTGGCCGAGCAGGGCGGCAACCCTTGAGAGCAGGCCGAAGCGGATGCCATTGTCGGCCCAGTCGTGGCCGTGGGCATCGAGATAAGGGTTACCGGGGCGGTCGAAGAGTTCCGGGCAGTCGAGCAGCAGCAGCGGCAGGCCGTCCGCTTCGGCGGCGAGCAGGCGGGCGGGTGGCAGGGCCGGGGCGAGTGCCGGTAATTCGGCAAGCAGGGTGGCCTGCGGAAATGCCTTGCGCAGTGCCGGGTAGGCGGGGATCAGCACGCGCACGTCGTGGCGCGCCCGTTGCAACGCGGCCGGCAGCGCGGCGGCGACGTCACCGAGGCCGCCGGTCTTGACCCAGGGCGCCATCTCGGAGGTGACGAAGAGAATTGAAAGGCGGCTCATGGCAGGCGCAGCGCAGCGATCAGGCCGCGCGTCGAGGCATCGAAGGCGCTGTCATCGCCCGTGCCCTCGAGTACCGGCGTCAGCCGGCTGGCCAGCTGCTTGCCGAGCTCGACGCCCCATTGGTCGAAGGAGTTCAGGTTCCACAGGACGCCAAGGCAAAACACCTTGTGCTCATGGAGCGCCAGCAACTGGCCCAGCGTGTAGGGCGTCAGACGCGGCAGGACTAGCGTGGTCGACGGCTGGTTGCCGGGAAAAACCTTGTAGGGAAGCTGGGCAGCCGGCACGCCGGCGGCTTCGACTTCGGTCGCGGGTCTGGCCGAAGGCAAGCGCCGCCGACTGCGCCAGGCAGTTGGCGAGCAGTTTGGTGTGGTGCCCGGCGAGCGGAAAGTCGGCTTCGCGCAGGGCGATGAAGTCGCAGGGGATGATTTGCCCGCCCTGATGGATCAGCTGGTAGAAGGAATGCTGGCCGTTGGTTCCGGCTTCGCCCCAGAGTACCGGGCAGGAAGCGACGCCGAGCGGGTTGCCGGCGCGGTCGGTCTGCTTGCCGTTGCTTTCCATTTCGAGTTGCTGCAGGTAGGCGGGCAAGAGCGCCAGCGACTGGCTGTAGGGCAGCACGGCATGGCTGGCAGCGCCGAGGAAATCGGTATTCCACAGGGTGAGCAGGGCGAGGGTCAGCGGCAGGTTCCCGGCGGCCGGGGCGCTGACGAAATGCGCATCCATGCTGCGCGCGCCGGCCAGCAATTGCGCGAAATGCTTCCAGCCGACGGCCAGCGCAATCGACAGGCCGATCGCCGACCACAGCGAGAAGCGGCCGCCCACCCAGTCCCAGAACTCGAAGACGTTCTCGGCGGCGATGCCGAATTCCCAGGTGGCGTCGAGGTTGGTTGACAGCGCGACGAAATGGCTGGCAACCGCGTCGGAGTCACCGGCGGCGGCGACCAGCCAGTTACGCGCGGTGCGGGCGTTGGTCAGGGTCTCCAGCGTCGTGAAGGTCTTGCTGGCGACGATGAACAAGGTCGTACGCGGGTTGAGGCGGGCAAGCAGCGGGGCGATGTCGGCGCTATCGACGTTGGCGACGAAATGAACGTCGATGTCCGGCTGCTGCCAGGCGGCCAGTGCCCGGGCGACCATGCGCGGGCCGAGGTCGGAGCCGCCGATGCCGATATTGACGACATCGGTGATGCGTTCGCCGCTATAGCCGCGCCACTGGCCGCCGTGGATGCGCTCGCAGAAATCGCGCATGCGCGCCAGTACGGCGCGTACCTCGGCCGGGGCCTGGTCGCCGGCGCGCAGTTCCATGTGACGGACGGCGCGGCCTTCGGTGTGGTTGATCGGCTCGCCGGCCAGCATCCTCTGTTTCCAGCCGTCGACGTCCGCACTGGCGGCGTACTGGTGGAGCAGGGCGAGGGTTTCACCGGTGATCCGCTGCTTGGAAAAATCGAGCAGCAGGCCGTCGTGGCGCAGCGAGAAATTCGCGAAGCGTGCCGGATCGACGGCGAACAGTTCGCGCAGGTGCTGCGGACGCAGGGTTTCGGCATGGGCAGCCAGGGCGCGCCAGCCCGGGGAATCGGCCAGGCTCATAACCAGATCATCAGCCCGGTTTCGAATTTGTGGATCAGCGACGCATGCGACGGGAAAACGCGGATGCGGTACTCCAGCCGGCCGCAGACCTCCGGCGTCAGATCCAGGGTATAGAGCATTTCGCCATTGCTGGTCGTGCCTTCGCTGCTCATCGGATAGTGGCGCGAGCGCCGGCTGAAATCGCCGTTCGGCGTCGGGCGCCCGATCAGTGCTTCGACCCGGACGTCTTCCGGGTCCAGCCCGTTGAGCTGCACGGCAACCTGGACGCGCAGCGAGTCACCGAAGCTGAGCCGGCGCTCGGGTGTGTCGAGGCGATGCAGGCGCACGCCCGGCCAGGCGGCGCGCACCCTGGCTTTCCAGCTGGCGACCGAACGCGCGACCGAAAATTCGTCGTTGGCGAAGCGGCGACCGTGCAGCGCGGCCGGCGCATAGAATTTCTTGACGTACTCGCCCACCATGCGCGTGACGTTGAAGCGGGGTGCGATCGTCGCGATCGAGCGCTTGGCCATGGCCACCCATTCCGGCGAATAGCCCATCGGTCCGGTGCGGTAGTAGGTCGGGATCACATGGTCCTGGAGGATTTCGTAGAGCGTGCGCGCTTCCTCGGCGTCGCGCTGGGCAGCGTCGAGATGGCCGGGGGCGGGCTTGATCGCCCAGCCGTTGGCGATGTCGCCGGAGTCGTCGTAGCCTTCACCCCACCAGCCGTCGAGTACCGAAAGGTTGATGGCGCCGTTCATCGCGGCCTTCATGCCGGAGGTGCCGGACGCTTCGAGCGGATAGATCGGGTTGTTGAGCCAGACATCGACACCGGCGACCAGGGCGCGCGAGAGGGAGAGATCGTAACCTTCGACGAGCAGGATGCGGCCCTCGAACTCGGGCAGCCGGGCCATCTCGGCGATCTTGCGAATGATTTCCTGGCCCGGCTGGTCGGCCGGGTGGGCCTTGCCGGCAAACAGGAAGAGCACCGGACGGCCGGCATTGCAGATGATCTCACGCAGCCAGCGCGGATCGTGGAAAAGCAGCGCGGCGCGCTTGTAGGTGGCGAAGCGGCGGGCAAAGCCGATGGTCAGCACGTTCGGATTGTCCGGGTCGGCGAACTTGAGCAGGCGGTCGAGGTGGGTGGGCGACCCCTGGTTGCGCTGGTGCTGTTCGCGGATACGCTCACGGACCAGGCGCAGCAGTTTTGATTTCAGTTGCTGGCGGATGCTCCAGAAAGTCGGGTCGGGAATGCGCCCGATGCCATCCCAATTGGCCGCTTCCGTCTGGCGTTCCTGCCAGCCCGTCCCGAGATAGCGCTCGAAGGTCTCGAACCATTCGGAGGCCAGGAAGGTGGGCAGGTGGACGCCGTTGGTCACGTAGTCCATCGGGTTTTCTTCGGGGCCGATCTGCGGCCACAGGTAGCGACAGATGTCTGCCGAAACGTCGCCGTGAATCCGTGACACTGCGTTGTGGTGGCGCGAGCCGCGCAGGGCGAGGGCGGTCATGTTGAAATCCGTCTTGCCCGGCTCGGCGCCAAGCGCCAGCAGTTGCTCGCAATGCACGCCGAGGCCCAGGCACCATTGCGAGAAATAATGGCGGATCATCTCCTCGGAAAAGTGGTCGTGGCCGGCCGGCACCGGGGTGTGGGTGGTGAATACGACATTGGCCGCCACTGCCTCGATGGCCGCCGCGTAGGGAACGCCTTCCCCGACCAGGCTGCGGATGCGTTCGAGAATCAGGAACGCGGCGTGTCCTTCATTGACGTGCCAGACCGTCGGCTTGAGGCCGAGCAGCGCCAGGGCGCGCACGCCGCCGACGCCGAGCAGGATTTCCTGCTCGATGCGCGTCGTCTTGTCGCCGCCGTAGAGGCGGTGGGTGATTTCGCGATCGTGCGCCGAGTTCTGCGGCAGCAGGGTGTCGAGCAGGATCAGCCGGACATGGCCGACCCGGACTTCCCAGACCTTGGCGAAAACCGTGCGGTTCGGCATGTCGACCGCGACCAGCACCTCCTTTCCGTCCGCCCCGAGCAGCGGCGAAACCGGCAGGTCGTCGAAATCGGAATCGCTGTAAGTGGCGTGCTGCTTGCCGTCGGCATCGAGTGTCTGGTGGAAGTAGCCCTGGTCGTAGAGCAGGCCGACGCCGATGAAGGGCAGGCCCATGTCGCTCGCCGCCTTGCAGTGGTCGCCGGCGAGAATGCCGAGGCCGCCGGAATAGATCGGCAGGCTTTCGTGGAAGCCGAATTCGGCACAGAAGTAGGCGATCAGGTCGTCGTCCTTGAACGCCCGGCCATGCACGTGTGCCATGTTGGGCAACTCGTGGTAGGTGTCGTAGGCCGAGAGCACGCGGTTCAGCGTGCCGAGGAAGACCGGGTTTTCCGCCGCGGCTTCCAGGCGCTTCTGGTCGGCGCGCTTGAGGAAGGCCTTGGGGTTGTGGTTGGTGGCATCCCACAACTGCAGCGAGAGGCTGGCAAACAATGAGCGGGAGGGGCGATCCCAGCTGTACCAGAGATTGTTGGCCAGTTCTTCGAGACGCTCGAGGCGGGCCGGGATCTGCGGATTGACTTCGAGTTTGTAGACGGTTCCGGTCATGGGGCGCTCGGTGCTATGGTCAGGTGGAGTTGAAGGGTGTGGCTGTCGTCGGGTACGGTCCATGTGAAACTGACGGCGACGGCCTGCATGATTTTCTCAAACCCGGCCTCGGATTGGGAGACCGTTTGCTGCGGTTGACCGTGAATTTCGGCCGGAATCGAGGCGCGTAATCTGACGCTGCCGCCGAGCACGCCGTCTTCCAGGGTGAGCGAGGTGGCGTCGGCGAGTTCGAGCGTCTGGCCGAAACCGCCGGGAATGTTACCGCCGGCCAGCATGTAGCGCCCGAGAAAGCCGTCGCAGCTGGGCATGGCGAGGTTCAGGCGGGTCGTGAAGCGGCAGTCCGGCGAGTCCGCTAAGCTGCCAGCGGACCGTTAAGCTTGCCGCATCGAGCAAGATGGTCTTGACGACGCCGGAGCGTTCGAAGCGCAGCGCACCGGTATCGGCCAGACGGAAATCGGTGATCGCCATGCCGTCGATGTCATCCAGCCAGAGCGCGCAGGGCAGGCGGTCGGGAACGATATCCGATGCCGCTACCGGGTGCCTGAAGCGCACGATGTCGTGCGCCGAGGCGATCCCTTCGCCCGTGTGCTGGCTGGGGCCGCCTTCGATCTTGTCGTGGTAATGCTCGTGGTAGCGGCGCAGCGTATCGCCGAAGTTGTGGGCCAGGGCGTAGCTGCTAAGTTCGTGGACGGCGCCCAGTCCGTCGTCGCGCACGGCAATCTGCAATTGTCCGGTATGGGCGAGGATTTCGCTTTTGCCATCAAAATCGAGGTCGACCGCGACCAGGTTCGGGCGCGGTTGCAGCGCGTCGAGCTTTCCCTCCAGCGCGACGATGTTGTTCCACACGGCACGTCGCAGGTGCGGCAGGTACAGGCCGCCGAACAGGCCGTGCCAGTAGGCGTCGTTGGCCTGGGCGCGGTAGAGGTCGGCGGTCAACGCCGGCGGCGCCTCGGGCAGCGCGGCGAGGCGGGCGGAAAGCCCGAGCATGCGCTTGTGCATCCAGTTGGCTTCCGGGTAGCGGGTCAGGAAATTGCGCCAGATGCCGCCGCGCAGAAAGGGGCGGTGCAGGTCGGCCCGCCCGGCCGCTTTCTCGCTGGCGAGAAAGTCCGCATAAATGCCCGCCGCCGGCATCGGCAGCGTCCATTCGTTCATTTCGCTGTACGACGTGGTCGGCAGATAGACGATGCCGCGTGTGGTGTTTTGTGCGTGGAATTCGGCGTAGGTGGCGGTGTGGATCTTCGCGCTGGCCAGCACGCCCTCGATCAACGTCTTGAGCCAGCCGCGGTGGTAGACCCAGTCGAAGGTTTCCGGCCAGATACCGAATTTCTCGATGTCGTCGAAGTAAATGGCGGCGGTGTGGCCCTGGTCGGCGAGATTTTCCAGGTAGCCGATGACCTCGTGTGCCGGCGAGAAAGGCAGGCGGTAGCGCAGGGCTTCGGAGATCGGGAAGAGATCCAGGCGCTGGCCGTCTTCCTCGGTGCTGAAGAAGCCGTCGAGTTCATCGGCCGCCTTGCCGGTGCAGAAGAAATGGTAGTCGTTGACGGTCACGTAGCGGATGCCGGTCGTGGCCAGCGCCGGGACCACCGAGGATTCCCAGACGCGTTCGGTGAGCCAGGCGCCGTGCGGCCGGACACCGGTCCACGCGGTCAGCTTGTCGTTAAGCGTCGTCAGCTGGCCGACCCGGTCGCACTGCGGAATCGCAGCCAGCACGGGTTCGGTGTCGCCCGAGCTGAACAATTCGACCTGGCCGCGCTTGACCATCTGCGCCAGCAAATCCATGTCGGCCGGGTGGCGTTCGCGCAGCCAGTCGAGCAGCCAGCCGGAAAAATGCGCGGCGAAGCGGAAATCCGGGTAGGCATACAGGGTTTCGAGGAATGGTCTGTAGCAGCGCTGATGCGCGTCCTCGATCACTTCCGGGAAATTGCCCACCGGCTGGTGGGCGTGGACGCCGAGCAAAAGGGTGACAGCTTGAGTCATTTACGTGATTTTCAGGTGGCGCGGCGCATGGTGCCGCCGCTTTCGGGGGTGCCGCCGCCCTGGCTGATCGGGTGATCGAGGCTGGTCGGGAGCGGCAGGTGAAGCAGGCGGTAGAGCGCCTTGATGTTTTCCCGGAACAGGGCATCGAAGCTGGCGACCGACTGAGGAGAGTTGTAATCGCCGAGCCACCAGAACCAGTCGGAGCTTTCGCAGACGGCCAGACGGTGCAGGATGGCCGCCCGTTCCTGTGCAGACAGGCGGCTGCCCTCCAGGATGCGGTCGGCATGCTGCTTGGCTTCGCAGAGCAGGTCCCAGGCGCGGTTCTTGTCGGGATGGCCAAGCCAGGTTGACAGCGTTCCATATACCCAGCTGCCGGCCGTGAGCCGGGGGAGGCGGGAGCGGCGCTCGTGGTGTTTTTTTGCCGCCTCGCCGAGGGTCACGGTGCGAATGGTGGGGCTTTTTTCAAGTGCCTCGTAAAGGTCGGAAAAAAAGTACCAGGCGTTGTACGGGTAATATTCCCAGGCATTTTCCCCGTCGAGGAAGACCGGAATCAGGCTGTTCTGGTTGGTCAGATGCAATGCCTTCAGTTCGGTCATGAAATGCTGGGCCGCATCCCGTCCGTGCCAGTTCGCGTACTCGAAGCCGATCAGGTCCGAGAGATGCTCGTTGCGAAAGAACAAGGTGATGTCGCCCGGCGTTCCTTCAGGCGCTTGCCAGGGTACGTTGGTGCCGGCCTCGGGGCCGGCCGAATGCCGCAACACGCCAAGGCTGCTGGCAGTCCATTTGAACCCGGCCTCGGCAATCTGGTTGAGGAAAGGCGTTGACAAGGCGCCTTCGGCCGGCCACATGCCGGCCGGCGCCTGCCCGAAACGCTGTTCGTGGCTGCTGCGGGCGCTGGCGATATGGGCTTCGACCCGGCTGCGCCCGCCCGGGTATTCCGCTGCGTGCGGCAGCGGACTTTCCGGCCAGGCTTCACGTGCCGCCTTGAAATCGAGCAGCAAGGGGGCCAGCGGGTGATTGGCCGGGGTGCAGCTCAGTTCGATCTGGCCGCGTTCGGCCAGGGCGCGATAGCGCGGAATCAGCTTGTGCAGCACGTCGCCGAGTTCGTCCAGCAGCTGTTCGCGGTCGCCCAGATCGAAGGCATCGCCCTTGGCCATCAGGCGGGGCACGAGGTGGCCGTCGCGGCGCAGGCTTTCGCCGGTCCACACGAGAAGGAACCAGATTGCCAGATCGGTGTAGTAATTCCCCGACAGGTAGGTCAGGGCGTTGGCGTCCTGCACCTTGACGAACGCCAGCAGGTCGCGCAGCCGGCGGTAGGGCGCGAAGGGTTCGAGCATGGTCGGCGCATGGCAGCGAAAGGCCATGTCGAGCAGCCAGGTCTTGTCCTCGGCCGTCAGCTGCTCCGGATTCGGGTGGGCGGCAATGCGCAGCAGGGGGTCGCGCCACTGGCGGGTGGCCAGCTGATCGCAATAGTCCTCGACCTGGTCGAGCAGCACCGGAACGAAATTGACTGTACAGCGAATGCCCGGGTGCCGCTCGAGATGGCCGGCCATGTCCGTGTAGTCCTTGATCGCATGCAGCAGAACCCAGGGCAGCACGAAATGGCCGCTTTCGGGATGCCGGTAATCCGGCTGGTGCATGTGCCAGAGGAAGGCGAGGTCAGCCATGGTTTGCCGGGTTGGCACCCTGGCCGAGCATTTCGGCGGTGACCAGCGTGACGCCCTTGGGGCTGACGAAGAAACGCTGACGGTCGGCCTCGGGGTCTTCGCCGATGACCATCCCTTCGGGAATCCGGCAACGCTTGTCGATTACGCAGCGTTTGAGCCGCGCGTGCCGCCCGACATCGACGCCGGGCAGGATCACCGAATCCTCGACGCTCGCCCAGCTATGCACCTCGACGCTGGAGAAGAGCAGCGAACGTTTCACCGTGGCGCCGGAAATGATGCAGCCGCCGGCGATCAGCGAATCGATCGCCATGCCGCGCCGGTCATCGTCGTCGAAGACGAACTTGGCCGGCGGCAGCTGTTCCTGATAGGTCCAGATCGGCCAGTCCTTGTCATAGATGTTGAGTTCGGGCGTGACCTTGGTCATTTCCATGTTTGCTTCCCAGTAGGCGTCGAGGGTGCCGACGTCGCGCCAGTAGGGGTCGTGGTGGTCGCTGCCGACGCACGAATCGGCGAAGCGGTGGGCGAAGACGCGGTAGCGCGGCACGATGTGCGGGATGATGTCCTTGCCGAAATCGCGGCTGGAACCTGCGGTCAGGGCGTCGCGTTCGAGCTGTTCGAAGAGGAACCTGGCGTTGAAGATATAGACGCCCATCGAGGCCAGGGCACGCCCGGGCTGGCCGGGAATGGGCGGCGGGTGCTGCGGCTTCTCGACGAAATCGACGACGCGATCGTCCGCATCCACGCCCATCACGCCGAATTCGCGCGCCTCGTCGAGCGGCACGTCGATGCAGGCCACGGTCATGTCGGCCTGGTGCTTGGCGTGGAAGGCCAGCATGCGCCCGTAGTCCATCTTGTAGATGTGGTCGCCGGCGACGATCAGCACGTGATCGGGGTTGTAGCGCCGGAGGAAGTGCATGTTCTGGTAAACCGCATCGGCCGTTCCCTGGTACCACTGGGTTTCGTCGATCTGCTGCTGCGCCGGCAGGAGCTGGATGAACTCGTCGAAACGCCCGTCGAGGAAGCTCCAGCCGCGCTGGATGTGGCGGATCAGGCTGTGCGCCTTGTATTGCGTGGCGACGCCGATCTTGCGGATGCCCGAATTGACGCAGTTGGACAGCGTGAAGTCGAGAATGCGGAACTTGCCGCCGAACGGTACGGCCGGCTTCGAGCGGAAATCGGTCAGCTGCTTGAGCCGGCTGCCCCGGCCACCGGCGAGGATGATGGCGAAGGTATTGCGCGTCAGGTGGCTGATGAAACGCATGTCCGTCTGATCCCGCATCTCGCAATATGCCTGATGCGGGCATGGGGTGTTGTTCGACATGGCAAACTCCCTGCTGCACTGTTTTGTCTTATGATACTGCGATAGGGAGGGCAAATGCAGTCATCCGACGCGCTTTATCTGTTCAACGAAGGCCGCAACTATCAGGCCTACCGCCTCCTTGGCGCGCATCTTACGCAAGCCGGTACGGTATTCCGCGTCTGGGCGCCCAACGCGGCCGGGGTCTCGGTGGTTGGCGACTTCAACGGCTGGCGGGGCGGTGCCCATTGCCTCACGCCGCTGGGTGCTTCCGGTGTCTGGGAGGTAACGGTGCCGGAGGTTCGCCCCGGTCACCTGTACCGCTTTGAAATCATTGCGCGTGGCTCCGGGGCCCGCCTGATCAAGTCCGATCCCTACGGGCGCGGCTTCGAGTTGCGCCCGGGTTCTGCCGCCTATGTCGTGGCGCCTGCGCAACATGTCTGGGGCGATGCGGCATGGCTCGCGCGGCGGGCGGCCTGGGACTGGCTGCATGCCCCGGTCAATATCTACGAGGTGCACGCCGGTTCGTGGATGCGCCACCCGGACGGCACGCGCTACCTGTGGCGCGAACTGGCCGAGCGTCTGATTCCTTACGCCGTCGAACTGGGCTACACCCACCTCGAATTGCTGCCGGTCACCGAGCATCCGCTCGATGAATCCTGGGGTTACCAGACGACCGGCTATTTTGCGCCGACCGCGCGCTACGGGTCGCCGGACGACTTGCGCGCCTTCATCGACGCCTGTCATCAGGCCGGGCTCGGAGTCATCCTCGACTGGGTGCCCGGGCATTTTCCGCAGGACGACTGGGCCCTCGCCCGCTATGACGGCACGGCGCTCTACGAACACGAAGATCCGCGCCTCGGGCTGCATGTCGATTGGGGTACGCATATTTTCAACTATGGACGCCACGAGGTGCGCAGCTTCCTGCTCTCGTCGGCCCACTGGTGGCTGGCGGAATTCCATTTCGACGGCCTGCGCGTCGATGCGGTGGCCTCGATGCTTTACCTAGATTATTCGCGCAAGGCCGGCGAATGGCTGCCCAACAAGTACGGTGGCCGGGAAAACCTCGAGGCCATCGATTTCCTCAAGGAACTCAATGCGATGGTGCATGGCGAGTTCCCCGGGGCGCTGACCATCGCCGAGGAATCGACGGCCTGGCCGCAGGTGTCGCGGCCCACCTATGTCGGTGGGTTGGGCTTCTCGATGAAGTGGAACATGGGCTGGATGAACGACAGCCTGCGCTATTTCCAGCGTGACCCGATTCACCGCCGCTGGCACCACGATGAACTGACCTTCAGCCAGGTGTATGCCTACAGCGAAAATTACGTCCTGCCCTTCTCGCATGACGAGGTGGTCCATGGCAAGGGCTCGCTGCTCGGCAAGATGCCGGGCGACCGCTGGCAGCAACTGGCCAACCTGCGCCTGCTGCTTGCCTGGCAGACATTCACGCCAGGCAAGAAACTTACTTTCATGGGCTGCGAGTTCGGCCACCCGCGCGAGTGGTCCGAAGCGCGCGAACTTGACTGGGGGCTGCTGGCCGATGGCAACCATGCCGGCCTGCAACGCCTGGCGGCCGATCTCAACCGCCTGTATCGCGATTGCCCGGCGCTGCACCAGCAGGATTTCTCGCCGTCCGGCTTCGAATGGATCGATTGCCACGACAGCGCACATTCGGTCCTCGCCTGGCTGCGCTGGGCGCGCGACGGCAGCTTTGTCGTTGTCGCCCTGAACTTCACCCCGGTGCCGCAGCGCGCTTACCGGCTGGGCGTGCCGCAAGCCGGGCGCTACGAGGAAATCCTGAACAGCGATTCGGCGCACTACGGCGGCAGCAACCTCGGCAATGCCGGCGGGCTTGAAGCCTGTGCCGGAGAATGGATGAACCGCCCGGCGAACCTGGAAATCACGATGCCGCCGCTGGCGGCGGTGGTTCTCCGGTGGGCCGGTCAGGGTTAAGGCTGCTGGCCGCCAGCGCCAGCGCCAGCGCGCCCTGCACGCCGAGGTCTTCTGCAGTGACGAGGTGAATCGGGATGTTCCGGATCAGGTGCTGGTGTTCGCGCTTGGCCAGGAAGGCCTTGGTTAACGGGCTGGTGTCGACCCGCGGCAGCAGTTTCGCGGCAATCCCGCCGGCCAGGTAGATGCCGCCGCGCGCCAGCCAGTGCAGCGCAAGGTCGCCGGCGAAGGCGCCGAAGCAGTTAAGCCAGATGCCGAGCGCTTGTTCGGCCCGCGCATCGCTCTTCGCCAGGGCGGCCTTGCCGATCTCCTCAGGTTGCCGCAGCCCGGGGTGATATCCCGCCGGATTCCCGCCAACAGTGTTTCCCGACGGGCGCGGTCAACCGCCCAAAAAGGCATAAATCCGTGCCAGGCCGGGGCCGGAAACGATGTCTTCGGTGGTCACCCGCCCGTTCTGTTCGAGCAGCCAATGCCAGAGTTCGCCTTGCTGGGCGGTTTGCGGCGCGAAACCGATATGCCCTCCTTCGCCGGCGATGACCCGGTAGCGATTGCCATCCCAGACCATTCCGGCGACGCCGAGGCCGGTGCCGGCACCAAGAACTACCCGCGGCGCCCGGGCGACCGGCTGGCCTGCGTGCAGCGTCCTGATCTGCGCCGGCTCGATCAGGTCGAGCCCGTGGGCGGCGGCGGCGAAATCGTTGACCAGCGTGACGCACCCGATCCCGAACTGCCGGCTGAGCCTGGCGGTGGACAGTTGCCAGGGCAGGTAGGTGAGCTTGGCGGTCTTGCCGTCGGTGGGGCCGGCGACACCGAAGCAGGCGGCGTCGATGGGCGGGGCATCCGCCAGAAACCCGGTGAGCAGGGTATCGAAACTCGGGTAGTCCTGGCTGGCGAACCGTTGCTCGCGGACAACGCGAAACCGGCCATCCTGCTGCTCGGCGAGGGCCAGCAGGGTCTTGGTGCCACCGAGGTCGCCGCCGAGGATCATTGCGGTTCGATGGGTGGCAGGGGGCGGGGCGAGCGACGGGGGCACTTTGCGGATTTCAGCAGCGAATTGGTCTGGGTCGGATGAGCCGAACAGGGGCCGATTATATGCCGAAAGGCTGGTGCACGGCGGCGCGAAATGCCTGTCCGCGCTGTCTTCGAATGTCATGAGCGTGTGGTAAATTCACGACTGTTCAGATTGCCGGGATTGGGAAGAAGTATGTCGTCGACTGTGAAAAAAAGTAGTTCGGAAAAATTGAATATTTTGCTGGTCAGTTCGGCCCTGCTCGGGCTGGTCGGTTGCCAGCCCGCCAGCGAGGCGCCGGCGCCCGAGATCAGGCCGGTGCGGGTGGTGGCGGTCGAGTCGCGCAATGGCGGCGACGAGGTGGTGCTTACCGGTCGGGTACAGGCGGAATCCGAAGTCAATCTGGCGTTTCGCATCGACGGGCGCATGATCAGCCGGGCGGTGAATGTCGGCGACACGGTCACGGCCGGCCAGGAAATCGCGCGACTCAATCCGGAAAACGAGGAAAACGGTTTGCGTGCGGCGGAGGCCACCCTGCAGGGGGCACGCGGGCAGCTCATCGAGGCGCGCGCCAACGAGGCGCGCAACCGCTCCCTGCTGGCGCAGAACTTCATCTCCCAGGCGGCTTTCGATCGGATCACGCAGGTTGCAAGCAGCGCCCAGGCGCAGGTCGACGCGGCGCAGGCGCAGGTCGGCATCGCCCGCAACCGGCTCGGTTACACGCGACTGCTGGCCGATGCCGGCGGCGTGGTGACCGCGGTTGGTGCCGAACCCGGTGAAGTGGTCCAGGGTGGGCGCATGGTCGTTCAGGTTGCGCGCAAGGATGGTCGCGACGCAGTTTTTGATGTGTCCGCGCGAATCAAGGACATCGCGCCGGCGAATCCGGAAATCTCCGTAACCCTGGCGACCGATCCGACAGTGACGGCCAGGGGCCGCGTGCGCGAGGTTTCGCCGCGCGCCGACCCGGTGACCGGAACCTTCGCGGTCCGCGTCGGACTGATCGACCCGCCGGCCGCGATGCGACTGGGAACCACCGTGACCGGTCGCATGCAGCTCGGGGCCCCGCAGGGAATCGAGATTCCCGCGTCGGCGCTGGTTCGCGCCGAAGGCCGGTCGGCGGTATGGGTCGTCGACCCGCAGGCCTTGACGGTCTCCATGCGCACAATTGAAGTGCGCGCCTCCGACCCGGCGACGGTTCAGGTCGCGGCGGGCCTGAACCCGGGCGAGATCGTCGTCGCCGCGGGCGTGCAGGCGCTGCGCCCGGGCCAGAAGGTCCGCCTGCTCGAGACCAAGCCATGATCGGCCCGAATCTGTCGGAATGGGCACTGGCGAACCGCTCGCTGGTCATCTTCCTGATGATCGTCGCGGTGGTCGCCGGGACATTCTCCTTCCAGCGACTCGGACGTGGCGAGGACCCTGCCTTCACCTTCCGGACCATGGTGGTCAGCGCCGCCTGGCCGGGCGCGACGGTCGAGGAAACCCTGAATCAGGTCACCGAACGCCTGGAAAGATCGATTCAGGAAACCGACTATCTCAACCGCGTGCGCAGTTACACCACGGCCGGCCAGACAACGATCTTCGTCGACCTGAAGCAGTCGACGCCGCCGCACAAGGTGCCCGACATCTGGTATCAGGTGCGCAAGAACATCGGCGACATGCGCGGCTCGCTGCCGGCCGGTGTCGTCGGACCGGGTTTCAACGACGACTTCGGTAGCACCTTCGGCATCATCTATGCCTTTACCGCCGATGGCTTCAGCTTCCGCGAGCTGCGCGATTATGTCGAAGCGGCGCGTTCGCGCCTGCTGCACGTCCCCGATGTGTCAAAAATCGAGGTGCTTGGCGCGCAGGAGGAGCGAATCTTCATCGAGTTCTCGACCGAGCGCCTGGCTGCCCTGCGTCTCGACTACCAGACAATTCTCGCGTCGCTGCAGGCGCAGAATCTGGTGCGGCCGGCGGGTACCATCCAGACCGGGCAGGAGCGCGTGTTCCTGCGCGTCAGCGGTTCCTTCGATTCGGAACTCGATATCGAGTCGGTCAATCTCGTCGCCGGCGACCGCATTTTCCGCCTGGGCGACATTGCCACGGTGCGGCGCGGTTTTGCCGACCCGCCGCAGCCGATGTTCCGCGTCAACGGCAAGTCCGCGATCGGCCTCGCCATCGCCATGCGTGACGCCGGCGATATCCTGGCGCTGGGCCGCAACATCCGCAGCGAAATGGCCGATTTCACCGCCAACCTGCCGCACGGCATCGAGCCGACGCTGGTTGCGGATCAGGCGGTGAGTGTGGATGTCGCGATCAACGATTTCATGACCTCGCTCTGGCAGGCCATCGTCATCATCCTTGTCTGCAGCTTTGCGAGTCTGGGCGGACGGCCCGGCGCCGTCGTCGCACTTGCCATTCCGCTGACGCTGGCGGTCGTGTTTGCCGTGATGAATGTTGCGAATATCGACCTCCACCGCATCTCGCTCGGTGCGCTGATCATCGCGCTGGGGCTGCTGGTTGACGATGCGATGACCACTGTTGATGCCATGCTCCGCCGCCTCGGCGCGGGCGACAGCATGGATGATGCGGCTACCTTCGCCTACCGCACGCTGGCGGCACCCATGCTGATCGGTGCACTGGTCACGATCGCAAGCTTCGTGCCGATCGGCTTCGCCAGAAGTAACGCTGGCGAGTACACTTTCGACATCTTTTCGGTGGTGGGCATTTCGCTCATCGCGTCATGGCTGGTCGCGGTGGTCTTCGGGCCGCTGCTCGGCAAGGCCATCCTGAAAGCGCCCAAGGTCGATGCGGAGCCAAAACCGAGCAAGATGGTTGCTGTTTACAGCACCTTCCTGAAAGGCGCGATCCGCGCTCGATGGCTGACCATCGCCCTGACGCTGGCCGCTTTCGTCGCCGCACTGTTCCTGCTGCGCTACGTTCCGCAGCAGTTCTTTCCGTCCTCCGACCGGAGCGAACTGACCGTGGGCATGACGCTGCGGCAGAACGCCTCGATCTACGCGACCGAGGCTCAGGCCGTGCGCCTCGAAGCGTTCCTGAAAGACGATCCCGACATCGATCACTACAGCACCTATGTCGGCCGCGGCGCGATCCGTTTCATCCTGACGCTTGATGTCCAACTGCCCAACCCGTTCTTTGCCCAGTTCGTGATCGTCACCAAGGACCTCGAAGCGCGCGAGCGGGTGCAGGCCAAGCTGGAGAAAGTACTCGCCGAGCAGTTTCCGGAGGTCGTCGCGCGCGTCTCGCCGCTCGAACTGGGGCCGCCGGTCGGCTGGCCGCTGCAGTACCGGGTGACCGGCCCGGACAAGGACGAAGTGCGCAGAATCGCGCTCGAACTGGCCCAGGTGATGGGTTCCGACACCCGGACACGTTACATCAACTACGACTGGATGGAGCCGGCCCGGCAATTGCGCGTCAGCGTCAACCAGGATCAGGCGCGGCAGCTTGGCATCAGCTCGGCGGCCCTGGCCGCCGTGCTCAACGCCAAGGTAACCGGCTCGACGGTCACACAGGTCCGCGATGATATTTACCTGGTCAACGTCGTGGCGCGTGCGGTCGAAGAGGAGCGTGCGTCGTTCGGGTCGCTGGCGTCGCTTCAGGTGCCGACGCCGAGCGGGCGCATGGTGCCCTTGAGTCAGTTTGCGACGGTGGTCGAGGAACAGGAATTCCCGCTCGTCTGGCGTCGCAATCGGCTGCCCACCCTTACCGTGCGTGCCGATGTCGACCACAGCGTCCTGCCCGATACCGTAGTCGGCGCGCTGGCGCCTAAGATTGCCGAATTGAACGCCAGGCTGCCCTCGCAGTACAAGATCGAAACCGGCGGGATGTACGAGGAAAGCGCTATTTCGAGCGCCTCGGTGTTCGCGGTTGTGCCGCTGATGATCGTGCTGATGCTGACGACGATGATGGTGATGCTGGGGAGCTTCCGCCGCCTGGCGATGGTGGTCGCGGTGCTGCCGCTCGGGCTGATCGGCGTCGTCCTTTCGCTGCTGCTGTTCAACAGGCCGCTCGGCTTCGTGGCCATCCTCGGCGTCCTCGCGCTGATCGGCATGATTGCCAAGAACACGGTGATCCTGATCGTGCAGATCGAGACCGACCGCGCGGAAGGCAAGAACGTTCTCGAAGCGGTCCTCGCCTCGGCAACCTCACGGCTCCGGCCGATGGTTCTGACGGCGATCTCGACCGTGCTCGGCCTGCTGCCGATTGCGCCGACCGTGTTCTGGGGGCCGATGGCCTTCGCGATCATGGGCGGTCTGCTGGTGGCGACGCTGCTGACGCTGATCTTCCTGCCGGCGCTCTATGTGACGGTCTTCGGTGGCAAGCCGCCGACGGCGGAGGCGGCGGGCGCAACGTGAGTCCGTGGCTGCGCACGGCTCTGGTTCGCGGGGCGCTGTTCCTGATTTTCTGGAGCGCGCTCATCGGGTTCTCGCTCACAGCGCTTGCCGTTGGCATTGTTGCCGCGGCTGGCGCAACGTGGGCGAGCCTGCAACTGCTGCCGCCCGGGTCGCAGCGGGTGCGTCTGCTGCCGCTGCTCGCCCTGTTGCCGCGCTTTCTCTGGCAGTCGCTGCTGGCCGGCTGGGACGTCGCCTGGCGTGCTTTCTCGCCGCGACTGCGGCTGCGCCCGGGGTTCATTACCTATCGCTGTGCTCATCGACCGGGTCACTTGCGCAATACTTTCGCAACCATCGCGAGCCTGCTGCCTGGTACGCTGCCTTGCGGCGAGGATGAAAAAAACCTTATCTTTCACTGTCTTGATGTCGAGCAGCCCGTGCTTGAGCAGTTGGCGGCGGAACAAAAG
The DNA here is from genome assembly GCA_963815365.1 of uncultured beta proteobacterium. GTDB lineage: Bacteria > Pseudomonadota > Gammaproteobacteria > Burkholderiales > Rhodocyclaceae > Azonexus. The sequence goes on along the minus strand of CAWFGN010000006.1, from coordinate 81,110 downwards.
GTACTGGCCACCGTGCTGGATGAGTCGTCGGCCCATGGCTGATTTTCTGCTCGCCGCCGCGTGTGCCGTGCTCTTGCTGACCGCGCTCGGCCTGGTGCGCCTGCTGCGCGGCCCCGGTGACGCCGACCGCATGATGGCGGGGCAGTTGCTCGGCACCGGGGGGATCGCAGCTCTGTTGCTGGGCGCGACGATTTCCGATCCGGCGATCATCGATGCCGCATTGACGCTGGCGTTGCTTGCGGCTTTTGCGTCGGTTGCCTTCGTCAAGTACGGCGGCGGTCTGGGCAAGTCGGGTACGCCGGACTCGGGAGGCGAAAAATGAGTTTTTTGCTCGATCTTTGGACCGTCGTCGCGGTATCGGCCGGCGTCTTTTTCTTTCTCGCCGGTACCGTCGGCCTGCTGCGTTTTCCCGATACGCTGACCCGGCTGCACGCCCTGACCAAGGCGGACAACCTGGGCCTGGGGCTGGTCGTCCTCGGCCTTCTGCCGCACGTCAGCGGTCCGCTGGCCGCCCTCAAACTGGTCTGCGTCTGGCTGCTCGTGCTGCTTGCCGGAGCAACTGCCTCCCAGATGATCGCGCGCATCGCGCGGCGGGCGGAGCCACCGGCATGACGATGGCCATGCTGCTCGATGCCAGCCTGGTGCTGCTGATTCTGTCGGTTGCGGTGTGGACCGTTGCCGTGCGCGATTCTTTCGCCGCAGTGGTTGGCTATACCGTTTATGGTCTGCTGCTGGCACTCGCCTGGGTGCGCCTTGCTGCGGTCGATGCGGCGCTGACCGAAGCGGCCATCGGCGGCGGACTGACCGGGGTGTTGCTGATCCGCGCCGCGGTCAGGCTGCGCCAGACCGAAGCCGTTTCCCGCGCCGAAACTCCCGGCCCGCTGTTCCGGGTATTCGCGGCGCTGGTTGCAGGCGGCATTGCGGCGGGGCTGGCGCTGGTCGTCCTCAGCCTGCCCGAGCCGGCGCCCACGCTGGCGCCCCAGGTGGCCCAGCATATCGCCAGCACCGGCCTCGGCAACGCGGTGACCGCCGTGTTGCTCTCCTTCCGCGCCATCGACACGCTGCTCGAGGCGGTTGTCCTGATCTTCGCGCTGATCGCGGTGTGGACGCTGACGCCGGACAAATTCTGGGGCGGACGTCCGGGGCCGAAGTATGCAACTGACCCGAATGGCATGCTCGCCTACCTGGGGCGTCTGCTCCCGCCGCTCGGGATCGTTGTCGCCATTTACGTGCTGTGGGTTGGTGCCGACCTGCCCGGCGGCAAGTTTCAGGCGGGCACACTGCTGGCAGCGATGTGGCTGCTCGCCATCATGGCCGGCCTGGCCCATGCCCCCGCGATCAGCCGGCGCTCGCTGCGCGTGGCGCTGGTGGCCGGCACCGTCGTCTTTCTCGCCATCGGCTTTGCCGGTGTGCCGCTGGCCGGCACCTTTCTGGCTTATCCGGCGGGCTACGCCAAGCCCCTGATCATTGCCATCGAGGCGGCATCGATGGCATCCATCGCCTTCACCCTCGCCCTGCTCGTGATGGGGCCGCCGGAACGGAGCGAGCAGTCATGAACGCGGTTACCTTGTATGGCCTATGCGGGGCCGCGCTGGTCGGACTGGGTCTGTACGGCCTGTTGGTCAATCCGCAGCCCCTGCGCAAGATTCTTTCGTTCAATCTGGTCGGTAGCGGCGTTTTCCTGCTCTTCGGTGTCGTCGCCCGGCGTGGCGCGGCGCTCGGCATGGGCGGCGATCCGGTACCCCAGGCGCTGGTGATCACCGGCATCGTGGTTGCCTTTTCCGCCACGGCGCTGGCGGTCGCGCTGCTTCTGCGCCTGCATGAGGTCACCGGTTCGGCCACCCTTGCCGCGCCGGAACCTGGCGTGCCGCCTGAAACATGAGTGCGCTGCCGAATGCCTTTCCGGCGCTGACGACAGCAGGCGGATTCCTGCTCGTTCTGGCGCTGATACTGCCCCTGATCGGCGTATTGCTCGCCCTGGTCCTCGGCGGGCGCCATGCCCGGCGCGTCGCTTTTGTGACCATCCTGCTCGGTCTCGCACTGGTCCTTGCCATTGTGCTCGAGGCCTCGCAAACCGGGCTCCCGCTGGTATATCTGCTCGGTGGCTGGGCGCCGCCGCTCGGCGTGGCGCTGCGTGCCGATGGCCTCTCGGTGGTCATGCTGGTGACCAGCGCGGCGATCATGCTGGGCGTCGCCCTCTATGCTCGCGAAGACTTCTCGACCCCGGCCGGCGGGCCTGAGGCGCGCGCGCCGCTGATGTTCTGGACGTTGCTGCTCGCCGTGTGGGGCGCGCTCAATGCGATTTTCCTGGCCGGCGACCTGTTCACGCTGTATGTCGCGCTCGAACTGCTGACCTTTGCCGGCGTGCCGCTGGTCTGCCTCGACGGGCGCCCAGAGACTCTGCAGGCGGCGCTTCGCTACCTGCTCTACGCACTGATCGGTTCGGTGCTCTACATGCTCGGTGCGGTGCTGCTCTATGGCGCCTATGGCACGCTCGACATTGCGCTGCTTGCCCGGCTTGTACGGCCGGAGCCGGCGGCCTTCGCCGCGGCGGCGCTGATGACGGTCGGGCTGTTGGCGAAAACCGCGCTGTTTCCGCTCCACCTGTGGCTGCCCCCGGCGCATGCCGGAGCACCGGCGGCGGCCAGCGCGGTGCTCTCGGCGCTGGTCGTCAAGGGGTCGTGGTTTCTTGTCGTGCGCCTGTGGTTCGACGTGATGCCGGGTGTGGTGACGCTGTCCTCGGCGCAACTGCTCGGCGCGCTGGGTACGGCGGCCATCGTCGTCGGCAGCGTCGTTGCGTTGCGCCAGGAACGCCTGAAACTGCTCGTCGCCTATTCGACGCTGGCGCAGATCGGCTATCTGTTTCTCATGTTCCCGCTTGCCTTCGATGCCGCCGGCAGCGGGCCGGTGCATGGCGCGGCCTTGACCGGCGGACTGTTGCAGGCCGTATCGCATGCCACCGCCAAGGCCGGCATGTTCATGGCGGCCGGCCTCATTTATGCGGCACTCGGTCACGACCGCATCGCCGACCTGGCCGGCGTTGCCCGCGCGCTGCCCCTCACCGTGCTGGCTTTTGCACTGGCCGGCCTTGCCCTCATGGGGGTGTTGCCCAGCGGTGCCTATCTGGCGAAGAAGCTCATGCTCCATGCCGCCGACGGCTCCGGGCAGTGGTGGTGGACAATCGTGTTGCAGGGCGGCGCGGTGTTCACCGCCGCGTATGTGGTGCTGGTGCTGGTCAGCGTCCTGCGCCGTCGCTCTGCTCCAGTGCCGCTGGTGAAACGTGTCTCCCGACTGTCCGAATTCGCCGCGCTGGGGCTCTCCCTGAGTTCGCTGTTGCTCGCCTTCGCTGCGCTGGGGCCGGTGCCCGGCGATCTTGTATCCAGCCCGCTCGCGCCCAAGGAACTGGGGACGCTTCTGGCGGTCGTCCTGGGCGGTGCGCTGCTGGCGCTGGGGCTGTCCCGACAGTCATTGTTCAGCGCTGCGTGGCGGGCTGATGCGGGCGCGCATGGCGGCCCGCTGCGCCGTGCGGCAGTGGTGGCGGGCAGCGCATTCGAGATGGCCGATGCCCGCGCCCGGCGCTGGCCGGTCGCCAGTATGTCCCTGCTGTGCCTGGCACTCCTGTTTGCCGCGCTGATCGTGGGCGGGCGCTGAAGGCGCTTTTTGGCGGCCGTCTGGTGCGTGTTTGAATCCGGGCTGCCCGTCAGTCTCCAGACGCACCACAGGATTGATTGCCCGGGGTTGCCAGTTGGTCGGCAAACCCGTGATTGACATCGCGGTGCTTCGCCTCGTCGGCGCGAACCACAAGGATCACGTCGCGCAGGCGTGCATCGGGTGCCAGTTTCCAGTAGTCGATGGCGATGCCGGGTGCCGCGACATTGGCGTAGGTTCCGTTGTTGACCCCGGCCAGATACTCCGTATAGCTGTAAACCGCTTCTTCTTCCAGATAACCGACGACGCGATGCGCGGTCCTGGGTGAGGCCAGGTAAAGCAGGAAATAGAAGTTATAGAAGGCGCCCTGCGCCAGCACGATCAGCAGGCGCTCAAGGCGCGACGGCCGGGCAATTTCGATGAAGGTCATCAGGTGCATGCGTTCGTTTTCGGCTTCGTCGATAAGGGTGCGAATCCAGCCCTGGTCGCTCTCCATGCGCCGCAGGGAACGCAAATGCTGCAGCGCGCCGCCCACCATGCCGGGAACGGCGGCCACCGTTTCCAGGACTACCGCACGATGGCCATAACGTCCGGCAAAAAAGGTGTCCGCAAAGAAACGCAGGAACTTCACGAAGGCATAAGCAAGCCGGTCGCGAAAATTCTGTGCAAGGTAATGCCGTGCCTCTGGCAACGGTTCAGACATTCAGGCGCTCCGGCTGGTTATCAGGGCCCGGCGAACGGCCGCGTATCGTCGGGGACGAAGGTGGATAGCAGGGCTTCGAGGCGCACCGGGATGCCGGGAGTCGCGGTTGCGGCGAGATTGCGCCCGGTTGGCCCGGAGGGCCGCTGGATGCCTTCGTCAACCCGTTCGAGCAGATACGGGAAAAACGGGTTGGACGGCAGGCGCGTCAGGAAATCCTGGTCGACGACCAGGGTGCCGCGTTCGCCGCGGGCGCTCATGGCGCCGAGGGCGTAGCCATATTCGGGCGGTTTCGTCGTGTCGGGCGCGAGCCCGTAGAGCGGGTCGTCCATCGGAATCGGGATCGCCAGATGCGACAGCGAGAAGATGCCCTTGGGGTAGGGCAGGGTCAGTGCGCGGTCCACTGCCTGCAGCTGGCCGGGCGCGATACTGCGTTCGAGCGTGGCGTCGCTGTCCTCGCTCGCGTTGACGATAGCGGTGAAGCGATACGGCTGCGCTGTCGCCGGGGTCAACTGGTCGAGCGCGACATAGGCGGTGGGGCGCAGCAACGGGCCGAATTTCACGGTGCGGTTCACGTCGAAAAGGACGATCTCGCTGCCGTTGTCGGGCAGCAGCGAATACAGCGCGTTCAGGATCGCCGGCGTGCTGACGGTGAAATCGACCACCGACTGGAAGGTCAGGATTGGCGGCATGCCGTCGAGCTGCCTGGCGCGTGCGAGGCGCTCGAGTTGTCCCTGCAGCGTATCGGTCAGGCGATACGACTGGCGTGCGCCGTTGACCGGGAAGGAGTTGTACTTGAACGGGTTGAACTCGGGCACGACGCTCAACCACGCCGCGTTGGCGAACGGCGGCAGGATGGCGGGCAGGCCGGCCAGGCCGGCAAAGCGCGCGAAGCGCGTGATGCCGATCATCGGCGTGAACAACACGATGCGGTCGGCGCGCGGGAGCTTCGGGTCCTCGATCACATCGAGCGAATACTTCACGGCAAGTGCGCCGCCGTTCGAAAAGCCGACCAGGTGCAGCGGTGCGGGCGCCGGCACGCGCCGGCGAACCTCGCGCACGGCCAGCCGCGTGGCGGCCATCCAGTCTTCCCAGCGTACATTGGTCAGGCCGGCCGGCACGGTGCCGTGCCCGGGCAGGCGGAGACCGATGGCGATGTAGCCGCGATCGCGGTAAAGGCGGGCGACATGGCGCAGGCTATAGGGCGAGTCGGTCAGCCCGTGCAGCAGCACCACAGCCCCGATTGGCGGACCGTCGGGTTCCATGACATACGACCGGTTCCAGTTATGGGCGAAGTGCGCCGGATAGACCGGGCTCTGTTCGAAGTAGCGGTTGATCGGCACGCGGTCGTCCGGATCGAGCTTCTGGCTGACTTCGGTGCGCACGCTTTCGAAGATGTTTCCTTCCTGCGCGAGATAGCGCGACCAGTCGGCTGTATCGAGTTCGCTCTGCTGCAGCTCGGCCGGGACGAAGGTGTGCCAGGGCTGTAGTGGCGGGCCACTGAGCGCCCGATACGAGCGGACAGCGAGCATGGCCATGCCGATGGCGGCGGCGCCGATCAATATCCACTTCAATGACTTCTTCATTCCCATCCGAACCCTCTCCGGTTACGCTGCAGCGCGCATCAGGGCGCCAGCGCCGCCATCTTACCTCAGCCATGCGTCGTGACCATGCCCGATCAAGCGCCCGCGCCGAAGGCGCGGTCGACTGGAAAAAGTCAGCAAATTCCGGCGCCGCAAACCGGCCATGGGGCGGTCGTCGCCATGACGACTGGCTCTGTCCGGTTGATCGCTGCCGGCGGCTCTGTTATCTTTCGGGACGGCTTTTTCGGCCCCAACGCAGTGTTTTCTCGCATCGCCAAAATAAAAAGGATTCCGCATGAAACGATTTCTGATCGGGGTGTTTGTTGCATCCAGTCTTTGCGCCACCGGCGCCATGGCCCAGCAGGCGCCCGATACGCTGGGCAAGATCAAGTCGGCAAAAGTGATCAATGTGGCTTTTGCTGCCGATTCGCTGCCGTTTTCGTTTGCCGCTGCCAACAATGAACCGGCTGGTTACTCGATCGACCTGTGCAAACGGGTGATTGCCCGCATTGCACAGACGGTCGGTGTGCCCAACCTGAAGGTGAACTGGCTTGCCGGTTCGACGCAGGAGCGCTTGCAGCTGGTTGCCTCGGGCAAGGCGGACCTCGAGTGCGCGAATACCACCCAGACGCTGGCGCGCCTGGCCAATGTCGATTTTTCCAGCCTGATCTTCGTCGATGCCGGCGGCGTCATCCTGCGCGCCGATTCCACCGCCAACAGCATCAGCGAACTGGCGGGCAAGAAAATCGCCGTGCTCAAGGGAACGACCACCGAGAAACGCCTCGGCGTCATCGTTCAGCAACACCTGGCCAACGCCAGCATCGTCCCGGTCAGCGACGCCGGCGAAGGGCTGGCCCTGCTCGAATCCGGCCGGGTTGACGCCTATGCCGGCGACAAGATCAAGCTGGTCGGCCTGGTCGCGTTGTCCAAGGAGCCGGGAAAGTTCGCGATGCTGACTGAAGAACTGTCGTTCGAGCCTTATGCGCTGGCCTTGCCGCGCGGCGACGCCGCCTTGCGCCTGGAAGTCAATCGGGCGCTGACGCAGGTTTACCAGAGCAGCGACATCGAGACCATCTTCGCGCAGTGGCTGGGAAAACTCGGCCGGCCGACCGGTCTGCTGGCCGCCATGTACCTGCTGAACTCGATCCCCGAATAGTCACCCGTTATCGTCCAGAAAGACCAGAACATGAATTTCAATCAATTGCGCGGCATGCTTGCCCTGTGCGCTGCCCTTGTCACCCTGGCGCTTGCCGGTTGCGCCACCCCGCCGGCCTTCCAGGTCAGTCAGCCGTCGTCGCGCGTCGGCACGGTCGAGTCGATCCGTTCGCACACCGTCCAGAATTCCAACAGCGCCGTCGGCACGATCGGTGGGGCGCTGGTCGGTGGCCTGCTCGGCAACCAGGTGGGTGGCGGAACCGGGCGCACCGTCGCCACGGTGGTCGGCGCCGCCGGCGGTGCCTACGCCGGGAACCGGGTGGCCAGTGGCAACACCTCGCTGGTGTGGGTCATCGATGTCCGTTATGACGACGGCTCGGCGGCGACGATCCAGCAGACATCGGCGCCCGGCGTGCGCATCGGCGACCGTGTGCGGGTGAGCAACAATGGCCTGGAGATCTTGCCGTAAAGGCAATTTCGGGCTGTCTTGGGTCGCCGGCAAGCGACTTGCAGGCTTTCCCGACCCCAGGTGTTTTCGGTTTATTGGAATGGATACGGGTATGCGCGGACTGAAATTGTTGATGCTGCTGTTTGCGCTGTTCGTTCCTGCACTGGGCACGGCTGCGACGACGACGATCGAGGGCGTGACCTGGCGACTGGTCAGTCTGCCCGGCCATGATCTCGGTGCGCTGGGCGGGCCGGGACGTCAGGTCACTGTGCGTTTCGAGGCGGGGCGCGTTCATGGTTTTTCCGGTTGCAACCGATTCATGGGTGGTTTTTCCGTTGACCGTGATCAACTCACCCTGGCCCAGCTTGCCGGAACGATGATGGCCTGCCCGGGCACCGGGATGACCATCGAGAGCGCCTTCAAGGGTGCGTTTGCCGGCACGCTGCGCTATGCGATTGTCGACAATCGCCTGACCCTGACGCCGGCCTCCGGGGCACCGCTGGTCTTCGATCAGGAACCCCCGCCGGTGCTGGAAGGCATCAAATGGGAGGTTACCGGATTCAACAACGGTCGCCAGGCCGTGGTCAGTACGGTACTCGGCACATCGATCACGCTCGCCTTCAAAAACGGCACGGTGGCGGGCAGCAGCGGCTGCAATTCGTTCCGGGCCACTTACCAGACCGACGGCAAGCGCATCGTCGTCGGGCCGGCAATGGCTACCCGCAAGATGTGCCACGGCAAAGGCGTCATGGAGCAGGAGCGCGAGTTCCTGACGGCGCTTGAGAACGCGACGACCTGGGATATCAGCGCCGGCATGCTCGACATGCATCGCGCCGACGGCGAGCGCGTGCTGACCGCCAGCGAGCACGGCAAATAAGACATGCGCTTGATACGGCCGAGCCGCGCCTGCCAAGCTCGCGGAGGCTCTTCATGAATCGCCGCACGGGCTGGATCATCGTGCTGACCGGGGTCGCGCTGGCCGCGGCCTTCCTGATGCCGGCGGTCAGGCAGCCCCTCGAATATCACGATTTCGCCGATCATCGCCATGTCTTCGGGGTCGACAATTTTCTCGATGTCATCTCGAATATCGGCTTCCTGTTTGCCGGACTATGGGGGTTTTTCATTGTCTTCGGTCAACGGACATCTTTCGAATTTCCGGGCGAGCGCTGGCCGTTCGCCGTGTTTTTCTTCGGCGTCACGCTGACTGCGCTGGGTTCCGGTTACTACCATCTGGCCCCCGATAACGAGACGCTGTTCTGGGACCGGCTGCCGATGACCATTGCCTTCATGGGGCTGGTCGCCAGCCAGATCGTTGACCGGATCAACGTGCGGGCGGGCCTCGTCCTGCTGCTGCCGATGCTGCTGCTCGGTGTCGCGTCGGTCGTCTATTGGCGGGCGACCGAGCGCATGGGGGCCGGCAACGTGCTGCCCTATGGCATCCTGCAAGGCTATTCGGTCGTGGTGCTGCTGTTGCTGGCGATGCTGAATCCCTCGCGCTACACGCGCGGCAACGATATCTACTGGGTATTTGGCTGGTATGTATTCAGCAAGGTGCTGGAGACCTTCGATGCCGAGGTGCTGGAGATGAACCATCTGGTCAGCGGCCACACGCTCAAGCACCTGGCCGCCGCGGCCGGGGCCTTTGCGGTTTGCCATATGCTGCTGCGCAGGACATTGAAGGTGCCGCCAATCGGGGCGGGCCGGGGCGCCTGAAACAGGCCGGACATAAAAAGGGGTTACCATGCGCTACGTCTATATTGCGTTGATTGTCGCGAGCACGGCGCTCGTATTGTTGTTCAAGGTACAGAACTTCACCGCGGTCACGGTTTCACTCTTTGGCGCGAGCCTGACCCTGCCCGTTTCGCTGTTAATCATCGGTGTCTATGTTCTCGGCATGTTCACCGGTAGCGCCCTGTTCGGCCTGATCCGCAGCTGGATCAAGGGAGCGACCGGCAAGGCCGGCTGACTGGCCGGTATCATTTCGCACTGCTCACCGTATTTAATTCAAAGGAAGGCTGGTTATGAGTAATTTTTGGGATCTTATTCTGCTGATTCTCTCGGGATTCGTTTTTGTCGCCTATCTGATGATCATGTTCCAGTTGATCGCCGATCTTTTCCGCGATGAACAACTTGGGGGTGGCTCCAAGGTGCTCTGGCTCCTCGGCCTGGTGTTTCTGCCGATGCTGACCGCGCTCTTCTATCTGCTGGTGCGCGGCAAGGGCATGGCCCAGCGCCAGCGCGCCGCCCTGCAGCGCTCCAAGGAGGAGGCGGATGCCTATATCCGGCAGGTCGCCGGAAAATCCCCCGCCGAACAGATCGCCGAAGCAAAGGCACTGCTCGATGCCGGAACGATCAACCAGGACGAGTTCGCCAAGCTCAAGAACAAGGCACTGGCCTGACCATTCACTGCTCGCGTACGCGCATTGCGCCCCCAACATCAATAGATGAGAGTCTCAAAAAATGACTGCTGCAAAAAATAAGAAAGCCGCCGGCGGCGGCGCCCGCGAACCCGTACTCGTTGATCTCGCGCTGCAGGGCGGCGGGGCGCACGGCGCCTATACCTGGGGCGTGCTCGACCGGCTGCTCGACGAGCCGTGGCTGAAGTTCGACGGCATTTCCGGTACCTCGGCCGGCGCCATGAACGCGGTGGTGATGGCGCATGGGTTGAACGAGGGCGGCCCCCAGGGCGCCAAGGTCGCGCTTGCGGCATTCTGGAAACGGGTTGCTGACGCAGCTTTGCTGAGTCCGTTCCGGCGTGGTCCACTCGAAATATTGACCGGAAAGTGGACGCTCGATTTTTCGCCGGCCTTCGTCGCCGCCGATATCGCGGCACGGCTGTACTCTCCCTACAGCATGCCTGGCGGTGGTGCCAATCCGCTGCACAAGATCCTCGAAGAATCGGTCGATTTCGCACGCCTGGCCAAGGCCGGGCCAAAATTGTTCGTGACTGCCACCAATGTCCATACCGGTCGCGGGCGCGTTTTCCGCAATGCCGATCTCACGCCCGAAGTACTGATGGCATCCGCCTGCCTGCCGACCATGTTCCAGGCCGTGGAAATCGACGGCGAACCCTACTGGGACGGCGGTTTTACCGGTAACCCGACAATTACGCCACTGGTCCGCGAATGTGATTCGGATGACACGATCCTGGTTTCGATCAACCCGATCGAACGGCCCGGTACGCCGCGTACCGCGATGGAAATCCAGAATCGCCTGAACGAGATTTCCTTCAACTCGCCGCTGATCAAGGAGTTGCGCATGGCAGCCCTGCTCCGCCAGGTCGCCGATCCCGGCAAGGGGGAGGGCGCGGTGTGGGCGAAGATGCGCATCCACCGTGTCGCCGGCGAAGACATCATGCTGCAACTGGGCTATTCCTCGAAGCTGCTCGCGGAATGGGCGTTCTTCCAGATGTTGCGCGACGAAGGGCGGCGTGCCGGCGAAACCTTCCTCGAAACATACGGCGCCGATATCGGGGTGCGGTTGACGCTGAATATCGACCATTTGCTGACAGAGGTTTAAGGACATGGGACTGCTTGGCATCCTGGCCGGACTCGGCTTTCTCGTCTGGCTGTCGTTTCGCGGCTGGAGCGTCCTGGTCCTGGCACCGGTGGCGGCGCTGGTCGTCGCACTGTTCTCGGGCGAACCGCTGCTCGCGCACTGGACGCAAACCTTCATGCTGGCGGCAGCCGGTTTCGTCGCGCAGTTCTTCCCGCTTTTTCTGGTCGGTGCGATATTCGGCAAGCTGATGGACGATAGCGGTTCGGTTGCCGAGATCACGCGCTTTATGACCGAAAAACTCGGCATCCAGCGCGCGATCCTCGCGGTCGTGCTGGCCGGGGCGCTCGTCACCTACGGGGGGGTCAGCCTGTTCGTCGCCTTCTTCGTGATCGCGCCGATGGCCCAGGGGCTGTTCCGTACTGCCAATATTCCCAACCGGCTGATGCCGGCGGCCATTGCGCTGGGCACCATGACCTTCACGATGTCGGCGATGCCGGGGACGCCGGCCGTCCAGAACGCGATCCCGATGCCCTTCTTCGGCACGACGCCGTTCGCCGCGCCGGGACTCGGCATCATCGCTTCGGCGATCATGCTCAGCTTTGGCCTCTGGTGGCTGGCCCGGGCCGAGGCGGCGGCGCGCCGTGCCGGAGAGGGTTATGGTGAAGCAACCGTCGCGGGGGAAGCGGCGACCGACGACACCGTCGTTCGCGAACGGGCGACCACCGCTCAGTCCTTCGATCCTTCCGAAATGCAATGCGGCCAGCGCAGCAGCGAGGCGCCGGGCATCCTGATTGCCGCACTGCCGCTGGCCGTGGTGATCTCGGTCAATCTGCTGATGTCAATGGTGGTATTGCCGCGCATGGAAACCGGCTACCTTGCCAAACCGGAGTGGGGCGGGATATTGCTGTCATCGGTCAGCGGCGTCTGGTCGGTGAGTGTTGCGCTGATTTGCGCCGTCGTGGTGCTGGTTGCGCTCAACCGCAGCCGGCTACCCAACCTGCGCGAAACGGTGGGCGCCGGCGCCCATGCCTCGGCGCTGCCTATCCTCGGCGTCGCCAGTCTGGTCGGCTTCGGCGCGGTAGTGGCGGCGATGCCGGCCTTCGCGACGGTCAGCGAGTGGGTGCTCTCGATCGAAGGCGGTCCGCTGGTTTCACTTGCGGTGTTCACCAACATCCTGGCGGCGCTGACCGGTTCTGCCTCCGGCGGCATGACTATCGCGCTCGAAGCGCTTGGCCCGACCTACCTTCAGCTGGCGGGCGAACTGGGTATTGATCCGGCGCTGCTGCACCGTGTCGCAGTGATTGCTTCGGGAACGCTCGACAGCCTCCCGCACAACGGTGCGGTCGTCACACTGCTGGCCGTCTGCGGATCGACGCACAGCAAGAGTTATTTCGACCTTGTCATGGTCGCCATTGTCAGCGCGATTCTGGCGTTGGTGTCGGTGATCGTTCTGGGAACGATGTTCGGCTCGTTCTAGATTTGCAAGGCGCCCAAGCAAACGGCCCCGAATTTCGGGGCCGTTTGCTTTTACACGTCGTTTGCGGTGGACCGCCAAAAAGCCATGAAATTCAGACCGCGACCGGCGCCGGAATATGCGGGTGCGGGTCGTAGCCGTCGAGGCGGAAATCCTCGAAGCGGAAGGCGAAGATGTCCCTGACCTCGGGGTTGATCCACATCGTCGGCAGGGCGCGCGGTGCGCGCGCCAGTTGCAGCTGCGCCTGATCGAAGTGATTCGTGTAGAGGTGCGCGTCGCCGAAGGTGTGGACGAACTCGCCGGGCTGGTAGCCGCAGACCTGCGCCATCATCAGGGTCAGCAGCGCGTAGGAGGCGATGTTGAACGGGACGCCGAGGAAGATGTCGGCGCTGCGCTGGTAGAGCTGGCAGGAGAGCCTGCCGTCGGCGACATAGAACTGGAACAGGCAGTGGCAGGGCGGCAGCGCCATGCGGTCGACGTCGCCCGGGTTCCAGGCGGAGACGATATGGCGGCGCGAATCGGGGTTGTTCCTCAGGCTGTTCACGAGTTGCGCGATCTGGTCGATGAGCCGGCCGTCCGGCGTTTCCCAGCGCCGCCACTGCTTGCCGTAGACCGGGCCGAGGTCGCCGTTTTCATCGGCCCATTCGTCCCAGATGCGGACGCCGTTTTCCTTGAGGTAGGCGAATATTGGTGTCGCCCTGCAGGAACCACAGCAGTTCGTGGACGATCGATTTCAGGTGCAGTTTCTTGGTGGTCACCATCGGGAAGCCTCGGCTCAGGTCGAAGCGCATCTGCCAGCCGAAGACGGAGCGCGTACCGGTGCCGGTGCGGTCGGACTTGGCGTAGCCGTTTTCCAGTACGTGGCGCATCAGGTCGAGATATTGCTGCATGGGCGGAGGCTGCCGGGGCAAGTAAAAAGTGGATTTTACATGCAGCTCGCACGACTTTGCAGTGTCAGCGTGCCACGATCCCGCAACGCGCGCTAAACTTCGCGGTTCGGGGGGCGGACATGTTTGAGAGGCTGCGGGTATTAAGCGGAATCGGGGTGCCGAAAGTGGATCATCCGCTGGCGGATGCGCGCGAATTGCGCCGTATCCTCGGTGAAATCCCAATGGCGCAGTCATTCAAGGCGCTTGAAGAAATTGTCGGCTGGCTGGAGTCCTTGCGCGACACCCCGGATTTTCCCGAGTTGCGACTGTACGAAGCCGCGAGCCAGCTCGATGCTGCAGCGCAGCCCTGCCTGCGCGCACTGTCCAGGGATTATCTGCATTCCCCGCAGCTGTCACCGGCGGACGAAAAGCGTCTATGGACCATCAATCACGGATTCTGGACGGCCCTTGCCGCGGCATACGAGCGCTGCCTGACCGCCGCCCGCGGGCAAGGCCGGAGCGGGGAGCAATTGAAGCCGGTATTGCCTGGCTTGTGCACGCGCCTGATCGCCGCGCTCGGAAACGTTTTGAAATGGGTGCAGTTTCGTAGCGGCTCGGCTCCCGGCAATCTCTGGCAGCGCCTCGGGTTCGACGCTAATGGCGGCTGAAGAGGCAGGTGTCGCAACGCGCTCCACCCGCGTGCACAGCAACCAGGGCATGACCAGCCCGCAACAGGAATTCATTCGCATCCTTGGCCTGCAGGCGGCGTCGCTGGACAGCCTGTCGCCGCTGGAAATCGAAATTGCCGAACGCCTGATCGCTCATTTTCGGCCGGAATTCGTGTTTTCACCGGTGGCGGCGCATGACAGCGTGTATTGGCTCGACCTTGCCCTCGATCAGCCGCCCACGCGTCTTGCCCGCATGCCGCCGCAGGCCAGGCCAAGCCAGCGCTTTTTCAAACCGGGCGCAGCGCATGCCGGCATCGTGACGTTGCTGAAAGAGATCGAGCAGGGACATGACATCCCGGGCGAGATCAATCTGGGCGGTCATTACCAGGCGAGCGCGCTGATTCCGGTGCTGCGCCACCTTGCCGCCTATCTCGCCCCGATTCCGCCGCAGCGCCGGCATGACCGCCATGACGTCAGGCAACCGGCCGAGATGCTCGCAGGGCTGGCCAATGCGCGTGCGGCATTCTCGGGGAGGCTCACGCCGGGCGATGCCGTTACGGCCAGCGCCGGCTGGCTCGTCGAAAATATCAGCCGCGGCGGCTTTGGCGCCGTTCTCGGCGGCGTTCCCGCAGCATGGATCAAGGTCGGAGCCCTGGTAACGGTGCGCCCCGCGTGGGGGTGATCATTGGCAACTGGGCGTTGTCCGTCGCTACCAGCGGCGGGGTGAGGCTGAATCGTATGTCGGGATTGAAACGCTGGCCCTGCGCGCCGTGCCCGGTGAACTCAGAACCCGCGCGGCATCCAGCTACTCGGCAGTGGCCGGGATTCCGGCGCTGCTGGTTCGGGAAGGCTGTCCGAACGGAGAACTGCGCGCCCTGTTGCCGGTTGGCTCCTTCGATCTGCGCGAGACGCTCGAATGCGAACTGGATGGCCAGCGCGCCTGCCTGGTGCCGGTGGCGCTCGTCGAACGCGGTGCCGATTACGAACTGGCGTGCTACCGGGTCGGAACGACCGCCTGAATTGCCACTCAGCTGCGCATCGCCGACTTGGGGCGGAAGGCCTTGATCACCGCCTCGTCGGTCTCCGCGTAAGGAGCGCCAATCAGGTCAAGGCAGTAGGGTACGGAAGCGAAGATGCCGACGTGCGTGACCTTGCCTTCGGCATTGCGCACGCCTTCCAGTATTTCCCGGATCGACTTGGGCTGGCCGGGCAGGTTGATGATCAGCGACTGCTTGCGCACCACTGCAACCTGTCGGGAAAGAATGGCGGTCGGCACGAAGTTCAGGCTGATCCGGCGCATTTCCTCGCCGAATCCCGGCATCTCCTTGTCGGCGACGGCCAGCGTCGCCTCGGGTGTGACATCGCGCGCCGCCGGCCCGGTACCGCCAGTGGTCAGCACGAGGTGGCAACGGGCACGGTCGACCAGGTCGATCAGCGTATTTTCGATGCCCGCCTGATCGTCGGCGATAAGCCGAGTTTCAACACGCCAAGGCGAGGTCAATGCGCCGGCCAGCCACTCCTGCAGGGCCGGGATGCCCTTGTCCTCATAGACACCGCTCGACGCGCGGTCGCTGATCGAGACCAGCCCGATCACCAGTGTTTCATTCTGTGGCATCGGTCGCTCCCTGTTGATCGAGTTCCTGCAGGGTCTGGAAAATGGCGCGGAAATTCTTCGGCGGCTTGCCGGCTTCCTGTTCCTTGAGCGCATTGCGGCGCAACTGGCGCAGATGCTGCAGGTCGGCACCGGGCCAGATTGCCGCGATGTCCGAAAGCGTCGTTTCGTCTTCCAGCAGGCGCACGCGCATGCGCTCCAGGCGATGCAGGCGGGCAGTTTCGGCGGCCGATTCGCCGCGGATCAACGCCAGCCCGGCGCGAATCGGTTCGTCATCGGCATTGCGCATCAGCTTGCCGAGATACTGCAATTGCCGGCGGCGGGCGCCATGGGCGGTAATCTTCTGACACTCGCGCACGGCATCGTAAAGGTCTTCGGGCAGGCCGATGCGCTTCAACTGGCCGACCGAGAGTTCGACCAGTTCGGCGCCGAGATCCTGCAATTCGTGCATCGCCTCCTTTTTCTTGGTCTTGGAGGGGCGGGCGCTGCTGTCGGAGAAATCTTCGTCTTGCATGGAATATGTAAGTGACACGGGGCTGCAATGATAGCGGCTTTCCGGTGCGAGCGCCTGCCCGAACCAGCGCCGGGGGCGCCAGAGCCGGTGACCCCGTTGAGGCTCGGAAATCGACCCCGAACACCGGGCGCGACCAATTGTCGCAGTTGTCCGGCGCGAATGATGTTGTGATTGCTGCGATTGCTGATGTATCGTTGCTGGACACGAAAAACAATACCCGAGACAACGGAGACGAAAGGGCGATGATGAACTCGCGTCAATTCGACGAGAGGATTGAAACATCGTATCCGGGTACGGAAGCCGAGGCTGCCGACAGGTCGTTGCGTTCGGCCCGATCCGTCTCGCTCTATCCGGAATGTCATTCATACCTTCGCGTTCGTCCGTGCTATCTGTCGAGATGGGGGGTGGCGATTGCCACCACGTTGGCAGTGCTGGGGAGCAACCCGGCTTGGGCCGACGAGCCCGATCTGGTACGCGCCGAGCAACTGGTCTCCGAGCGGCGCTATAAGGAGGCCTACGCTTTGCTGGCGCCTTTCGGAAATGGCGGGGCGCAAGGCGGTACCTTCGATTACCTGGCCGGCCGCGCGGCACTGGGTGCCGGACAGCCGGAGAAGGCGCGGGTTCTTCTGGCGCAGAGCCTCGCGACCTATCCGGATTCGGTGGCCGCGCATCTGGCGCTCGGGCTTGCCTATTTTCAGCTCGAGATGTTCGCCGAAGCCAGGATCGTGTTCGAGACGGTCTTCCGCTTCGACAACCTGCCGCCCGATCTGGAGTCGCAGGCGCAAATCTATGCCCGGGCAGCCAGGGCCTACCTCGAGGACGGTGACCGACTGCTCTGGTACGGTTACGCGGCGACCGGCATCGGGCAGTACCGGGTCAATTCGACACGGGGCACCAATGCGCTGGGTGGTGGCGACCGCCGCGATACCTTCTACAACGCGCGGGTCGGCGGCGGTTTGAATTATGACCTTGCGGGAGCCTACGCTCTCGATGCCAGCCTCGACTACCGTTTTCGCTACTACGACAATCCGGAAAGTCGCAACGACTCCGACCTGCGCTGGCGTGCCGCTGGCAGTCGCTCGTTCGGCGAGAACAATCTGGCGCTCGGGCTGCGCGGCCGTACCAGCTACCGTGGTGAAGGAAACCATCGTAACGACTATGGCGTTTTCGCGGACTACCGCTATCGCGTCGATCCCGACAACCAGGTGACCTCCGGCGTCGAACTCAGGCGTCGGCGCTATCCCGCCGCGCTGCCAGACCGCAGTTTTTCGTCCGCCATTGCCAATGTCGGCTGGGTGCATGCCCTGAACGGCGGCGAATCCAGCATTTCACTCGTCGCGCACGGCGGCTACAACTTTGCGACCAGCCGGCCAGACGGCGATTCCCTGGTTTATGGCTTGACCGCCACCTACGATTTCACCATCTCCAAGAATCTGGGCGGATTTGTGTTCGGTTGGTGGGAGCATGATTCGTTCGATGCGGATCGTATCCATTTTCATCCGGATGCCATCGATCAGAGCGTGAACCTCAACCGCAAGGACAATCTGTACGAAGTCGGTGCCGGGTTGGTCTGGGAGTTTGCGCCGGGCTGGACCCTGCGGCCGGAGCTTCTCTACATTCGCGATCAGAGCAACGCGACCGCGTTCAACTACAGCTCGACGGAGGCATGGATCAATGTCCGTGCCGACTTTTGACCAGCCATGAACGGCGCGAAACGCCGCTGGCTGCATTTGGGATAGACTGAGCCGGCCATTCCAAAAAAATACAAGGAGACACCATGGCAAACGAACAGAAAATGTCGCGCTGGGGTTTGACCGCGATGGTTGTTGGCGGCATGGTCGGCGCAGGTATCTTTTCCCTGCCGCGCACCTTCGCGAATGCAACCGGGCCGCTCGGCGCACTGATTGCGTGGGCCATCGCGGGCACCGGCATGTACATGCTGGCGCGGGTGTTCCAGGCGCTGGCCGAGCGCCGACCCGACATCGATGCCGGCGTCTATGCCTACGCCCGCGAAGGCTTTGGCGACTACCCCGGCTTTCTCTCGGCGTTCGGCTACTGGATCGGCAGTTGCATCGGCAACGTGTCGTACTGGGTGCTCATCAAATCGACTTTGGGGGCCTTCTTTCCGGTCTTCGGTGATGGCAACACAGCGGTCGCCATCGCGCTCGCCTCGGTCGGCATCTGGCTGTTCCACTTCCTGATCCTCCGTGGTGTGCAGCAGGCTGCCTTCATCAACAGCATTGTCACGGTGGCCAAGGTCATCCCGATCATGGTGTTCATCGGCATCCTGTTCTTCGCCTTCAAGATGGACCTGTTCCGCTTCAACCTCTATGGCGGCGACCTGACCTACGGTCTGTTCGAGCAGGTCAGGGCGACGATGCTGGTGACGGTGTTCGTGTTCATCGGTATTGAGGGCGCCAGCGTCTATTCGCGGTTTGCCAAGGAGCGTGCCGATGTCGGGAAGGCGACAATCCTTGGCTTCATTATCGTGACTACCCTGATGGTGCTGGTGACGCTGCTGCCTTTCGCGGTGCTGCCGCGCGCCGACATCGCCGGCATGCGGCAGCCGTCCATGGCCGCGGTTCTCGAATCGGTGGTCGGGCCGTGGGGCGCGATATTCGTCAGCGTCGGGTTGCTGGTGTCGGTACTGGGTGCCTACCTGGCCTGGGCGCTGATCTGCGCCGAGGTGATGTTCGCCGCCGGCCGCTCGAAAGACATGCCGAAGATGTTCGCGAAGACCAACAAGAACGATGTTCCGCATGTGGCGATGTGGTTGACCAGCATCATCATTCAGTTGATCGTGATCTCGACCTACTGGTCGCGCGACGCGTTCTCGCTGATGCTCAACCTGACGAGCGCGACGACACTGATTCCCTACCTGTTCGTCGCCTCCTACGGCCTGATGATCGCCCGGCGCGGGGAGACCTATGACAAGCGGCCGGAGGAGCGCCAGCGCGATCTCGTCATCGCTTCGCTAGCAGTGCTCTACACGCTGTTCATGATCTATGCCGGCGGCCTGAAATTCATCCTGTTGTCGGCCATCCTGTTTGCGCCGGGCACCGTGCTGTACTACATCGCCCGACGGGAGCAGGGCAAGCCGGTGTTCGAGGGCGTCAGCGATTGGGCCACTTTCGGCGTAATTCTGGCAGCAGGCATCTACGGTGTTTACGGTCTGGCGACCGGCACCATTTCCATCTAAATCAACCCACGGAGACGACCATGGCGAAAGAAAAGGCGAAGGCGAAGGAGAAAGCGAAGGCAGGCGACGTCAAACTCGGCGTGCACTCGGAGGTCGGCCAGCTGCGCAAGGTCATGGTCTGCGCGCCGGGCCGCGCGCACGCGCGGCTGACGCCCAGCAACTGCGACCAGTTGCTGTTCGACGACGTCCTCTGGGTCGAGAACGCCAAGCGCGACCACTTCGATTTCATGATGAAGATGCGCGACCGCGGCATCGAGGTCGTCGAGATGCACAACCTGCTGGCCGAGACGGTGGCCGTGCCCGAGGGCAAGAAGTGGATTCTCGACAACCAGGTGGTGCCCAATCAGGTCGGCCTCGGCTTCATCGACGAACTGCGCAGCTACCTCGAGGGCCTGGGCGACCGCGAGCTGGCCGAGACGCTGATCGGCGGGCTGTCGACCAACGACTTCCCCGAGAAGATCGGCGGCAAGGCGCTGAAGGTGGTGAAGCAGGCCGCCGGTGCTACCGAGTACCTGCTGCCGCCGCTGCCGAACACGCTGTACACGCGCGACACCACCTGCTGGATCTATGGCGGCGTGACGCTGAATCCGCTGTACTGGCCGGCGCGCCACGAGGAGACCATCCTCACGACCGCAATCTACAAGTTCCACCCTGACTTCGCCGGCAAGGTCAACGTCTGGTGGGGCGACCCGACCCAGGACCACGGGCTGGCTACGCTGGAAGGCGGCGACGTCATGCCCATCGGCAAGGGCAATGTGCTGATCGGCATGAGCGAGCGTACCTCGCGCCAGGCGATCAGCCAGCTGGCCGCCACGCTGTTCGCCAAGGGCGCGGCCGAGCGCGTCATTGTTGCCGCGATGCCCAAGATCCGGGCGGCGATGCACCTCGATACCGTGTTCACCTTCGCCGACCGTGACTGTGTGTTGCTTGCGCCGGATTTTCTGGCCAAGACCTCCACCTTCTCCTACCGGCCGAGCAGTCACCCGAGCGGCGTCGAACTTGTGGCCGAGAAGAAGCCCTTCGTCGACGTCGTCGCGCAGGCGCTGGGCTTCAAGAAGCTGCGCGTGGTCGAAGCAGGTGGCAGCGACTACCAGCGCGAGCGCACGCAGTGGGACAGCGGTGCCAATCTCGTCTGCGCCTCGCCGGGCGTGGTCTATGCCTACGATCGCAACACCTACACCAACACGCTACTGCGCAAGGCGGGCATCGAGGTCATCACCATCGTTGGCGCCGAACTTGGCCGCGGGCGCGGTGGCGGTCACTGCATGACTTGCCCGATCATCCGCGACCCGGTCGATTTCTAGGCAATTTTCGGTGGCCTGGGTGGCCGTCGCAGACAAAAAAGTTAGCCATGCCTTCCCGGCATGGCTAACGTGAAGAAGCGATGGCCGGGTGACATGCGGCAGCATCGCCGAGACGGATGAGAGTATGGGTGTAAGCGATTTGGAGAGCGACGCAAAGGTCTCGAAGCTCGGCTTCCGGTTTCCGGGTGCCGTCACTACGCTGGCGATCGTTGTCGTGCTGGTCTGGATCGCCGCCTTGTTCATTCCGGCAGGCCGCTATCTGACCGACGCCGATGGCTCGCCGATCCCGGGTACCTACAAGCAGACGGAATCGCCGCTGGGTGTCAGCGAAACCATCGAGCAACTGGTCCTGGCGCCGATCAATGGTATCTATGGTCTGCGCAGCATCCACACCGAGACCATCGATACTGAAGTGGTCGGTCGAATCTTCGGGCAGATCGGCATCATCGTTTTCATCATGTCTATCGGTGCCTTCATTTCGGTCAGCTTCGCCACACGCAGCCTCGAAGTCGCCGTCGCGGCGTTGGCCTACCGCCTGCGAGACAAAGGCTGGCTATTGATTGCCTCAGTGATGGTGCTGTTCTCGTTGCTCGGGTTGACCATGGGATTCTCGGTGGAGACACTGGGCTTCTACGCGCTTTTCCTGCCGCTGATGGCGGCGCTCGGCTACGATCGCCTAG
Organism: uncultured beta proteobacterium; assembly: GCA_963815365.1. Taxonomy (GTDB): domain Bacteria; phylum Pseudomonadota; class Gammaproteobacteria; order Burkholderiales; family Rhodocyclaceae; genus Azonexus. The sequence goes on along the minus strand of CAWFGN010000006.1, from coordinate 59,758 downwards.
TCACTGCCTCGATGATTATCCTCGGCGCCCTGGTCGGTGTCATGGCGGGCACGGTCAACCCTTTCTCGATCGGGGTTGCGGCGGGCGAAGCCGGAGTCTCGCTCGGCGACGGCATTGTGTTGCGGGCCATTCTCTGGGTGGTGCTGAATGCGATGGCCGTTGGCTGGGTGCTGCGCTATGCGGCAAAGGTGCGTCAGAATCCCGACGCTTCGCTGGTCGGATGGGACGAAGACGGTGTGACGAACGCCGTGGCGCCCGAGCAGCGGGAACGCCTGACGACCATGCAGAAGTGGGTGCTGGCGATCACCGCGTTCGCCTTCGGGCTGATGATATTTTCCGTCATTCCCTGGTCCAGCGTGCTTGGCGGTCACGTCGGACCGGCCGACTACTATGCGACGCACAAGGTCGCTGACGTCCGGCCGCTCTGGTTCGAGTTGAACTGGTGGTTCCCGCAACTGGCAATGCTGTTCATCCTGGCTTCGGTGCTGGTCGGCATCGTGGCTGGCAAGGGAGAGAAGGAGACCGTGCGCCTGATCGCCGCCGGGGCCTCGGACATGATGGGGCCGGCCATGGTGGTGCTGCTGGCAGGCGGCGTTTCGGCGATCATGACCAACACGCAGACGCTGGATACGGTGCTCTTCTCGATGGAAAAGATGGTTAGCGGTGCCTCGGCGGCAGTTTTTACCTTCCTGACGGTGCTGGTGAATATACCGCTCGGCATACTGATTCCATCCAGTTCGGGGCATGGGGCGCTGGCGATGCCGTTGCTGGCCCCGCTGGCCGATTTCGCCCAGGTCAGCCGCGCCACCACCATCACCGCCTGGATCACGGGCCACGGCCTGGCACTGATCGTTGCCCCGACCAGCGTCGTCCTGGTCGGCGGTCTGGCCATCGCCAGGGTCGGCTACAACCAGTATCTGCGCTTCGTCTGGCCGTTGTGGCTGGCGATGTTCGTCGTCGCGACGGCGATCATCGCCCTTGCCGCTACACTGAAGTAGTCGGGGCGAAGGGTCGGGGTGGCGTCAGGGCGCGTTTTTGCTTGCGCGACCGGGGGGTAGGCAATGCCGGGCTGCTATCATAGAACCCTTGTCAGCCAGATTGCCCCCCACATGCCCGAAACCGCCGCTTTTTCCTACCCCTTCGCGACCCTGCAGCAACTGGCCGAGGATGTCCTCAAACACGCCCGCGACAAGGGCGCCACGGCTTGCGAGGTCGATGTTTCCGAAGGCTTCGGGCAATCGGTCGGCGTCCGTTGTGACGAGGTGGAAACCATCGAGTTCAACCGCGACAAGGGTATCGGTATCACCATCTACGCCGGCCAGCGCAAGGGCTACGCCAGCACCTCGGATTTCTCGCCGCAGGCACTGCGCGAAACGGTCGAGGCGGCGCTCGACATTGCCCGCTTCACTGCCGAGGACGATTGCGCGGGGTTGGCCGACGTGGCGCTGATGGCCAGGGATTGTCCCGATCTGGATTTGTACCATCCGTGGGCGTTGACCGTGGAAGACGCCATCGCGACGGCGCGCCACTGCGAACAGGCGGCTTTCGACGCCAGCCCGCTGGTCAGCAATTCGGAAGGCGCCTCGGTGTCCACGCAGCAGGCGCATTTCGTGTCGGCCAACAGCCTCGGCTTCATGGGCGGCTACCCGACCTCGCGCCACTACATTTCCTGCTCGGTGATCGCCGGCGAGCAGGACGCGATGCAGCGCGACGACTGGTACACCACCCGCCGCTGCGCTGCCGAGCTGGACGATCCGGCACTGGTCGGGCGTACCGCAGCCGAGCGCGCCGTCGCGCGCCTAGGCGGGCGCAAGGTCAGGACCGGCGAATTTCCCGTCCTCTTCGAGTCGCCGCTCGCCGCCGGGCTGCTCGGCAGCCTGGTGCATGCGGCGAGCGGTGGGGCGCTCTACCGCAAGTCGTCGTTCTTGATCGACCACCTCGGCAAGCGCGTGATGCCGGAATTCGTGCAGATCAGCGAACGCCCGCACATCCTGCGCGGTCTGGGGAGCGCCTCGTTCGACAGCGATGGTGTGGCGACGCGCGACCGCGAGGTGGTCAGCGACGGCATCCTGCAGGGCTATTTCCTCAGCACCTACACGGGGCGCAAGCTGGGTCTGCCGACCACCGGCAATGCCGGCGGCAGCCACAACCTGATCATTCAGCCGGGCGAACTCGATTTTGCCGGTCTGCTGGCGCACATGGGGCGTGGCTTGCTGGTCACCGAACTGCTTGGCCACGGCATCAATTACGTGACCGGCGACTACTCGCGCGGCGCGGCCGGCTACTGGGTGGAGAACGGCAGGATCGCCTACCCGGTCGAGGAGATCACCATCGCCGGCAATCTCAAGGCCATGCTGGCCGGGATCGTCGCCGTCGGCAACGATGTGCAGGTGCGCGGCAGCAAGCAATCCGGTTCGATCCTGATCGACCGCATGACGGTCGCCGGGGAGTAGGTGGCCTCAGGCCAGCAATAATTCGCCAAGCGTGGCCGGGCGGCGGGCCGAGGCGGCTTCGGCCTGGGCGAGAAACAGCTCGGCGGCGGCCAGCGCGTCGGACAGCGCATGGTGCATCGGGTAGCGCGGCAAATGGTGGTGCGCGCGCAGGGCCGCCAGGCGCAGACTGCCCGGCGCGTGCTGCGCCGCGCTGCGGCGGGCCAGCACGAGTGTATCGATGACCGGCGGCAGGAAGTTGCCGCCGAAGCAGGCGCGACAGGCAGCGTCGATGAAGCCCACTTCGGTCGGCGAATAGTGGGCGATCAGCACCCGTCCCTGCAGGTCGACGAGAAAATCGGTCAGCACACTGCGCAAGGCTTCGCCGGTGTCGGCCCGGTCGTCGGTGATCCGGTGAATGACCACGCTCGCTTCGTTGAGTGCCCGGCGCGGCGCCACCAGCCGGTGGCGGGCGCTCTCCAGGCGGATTTCCGGGCCGTCCAGGCAGACCCAGCCGAAACTCAGGATGTCGTCGCGCGCCGGGTCGCCGCCCGTCGTTTCGAGGTCGAGTGCCAGGTAGGCGGCAGCCTGCCAGGCCGAAGATTTGTCCGGTAGCGGGCTGTCGAGGTAAGTCAGCAGGGGGACTGCGGCCGGCCTTCCGCGCAAGCGGCGCGCCTGCCAGCGGCGTTGGGTCGTGGGGCTGAACAGGCCGGCAAGAAAGCGCGGCAGGGTCATTGGGTCAGGGTATGCGGAAAGGCCTGGAGCAGCGCCTTCTGCTGTGTCGCGATGGCCCGGAAGACGTCGCGCAGACCTTGCCGGTCGGCAGCGGTCAACTGCGCCGGGGCGACAAAATTGTCCGGGCTCAGGCCGCTGTCCAGTTGTTCCCGCTGGTGGCGGGTACGCAAGCCGAGCAGGAACTCGAAGGCGCTGGCGAGTGTTTCGGAACCTTCCCGGCTGAGCAAAGCGCAACCGGCCGCTGCCCGCAGGCGGGCCAGTGTGCCGATTTCGCCCGTTCCGGCAATCAGGGCGTGAATGCGCGCCAGGTCGACGATGGGCAGGATGCCGTGGCGCTTGATGTCGAGCCGGCCTTCGTGCTCTCCGTCGCTGATCACCACCAGTTCGACGGAAGAAGCCGAGTGGCGGCGAGGTCTTGCAGCCATTGGCGACGAGATGGACGAGCAGGGTTTCGTGGCGCGGGCTGTCGCGGCTGATTTTCTCGCGCAGCGGCCGGGCCAGTTCCGCCTCGCCATGCACCACGCGCAGATCGAACAGGTTGGAGGCGAGGCGCGCCTTCTGCGCGTCGGTATTGCCGATCCAGTCGTCGAACAGCTCGTCCCAATCCGCCACGGGCAGGCGCCAGCGCGGATTGGCCGCCATCATCTCGCCCGGGCAATAGGCAAAGCCGCAGGCGGCCAGACCGTCGCAGACGAGGCGGGCGAGTTCGGCAAAATAATCGGCGTGTTGCGCCGGGTCGAAGCTGTCGGCGAGGACCAGCGCATTGTCCTGGTCCGAGTGCAAAGTCAGCTCCTGGCGACCCTGCGAGCCGTAGACGATCCAGGCGTAGGGTAGTGGTGGCGGCCCGAGGCGCTCTTCGGCCAGGGTCAGCAGGCGGCTGGCCAGCGCGTCCCCGATCCCGGAAAGGATGCGGCCAAGGACGAGAGGCGAGTCGCCGCGGCGCGCCAGGTTGAGCCACAGCTCGGGCAGTTCGCCGGCCAGCGCGGCCAGTTCGCTAAGGTCGCCGGCGCGCCGGATGCGATCGGCGAGATGCACGCTGCTCACCCCCTGGGTGCGCAGCAGATCGGTACTGCTGACCAGGCCGAGCAGGCACCCCTGATCGACGACCGGCAGGTGGTGGATGCCGTGCCGGGTCATGATCAGCAGGGCCTCGAAGCCGGGGGCGTCGGGGGGCAGTGCAAGCGGCCTGGCGGTCATGATGGCTGAGAGTGGCGTGTCGTCCGGCAACCCGGTGGCCAGGCAGCGGCTACGCAGGTCGCGGTCGGTGACGATGCCGCAGAGTTGCTCGCCGTCAACGATGAGCAGGGCGGAGACACGCTCCCGGGTCATTTTTTCCGCGGCTTCGCGCACGCTGTCCCCGGGTGCGGCACAGACCGGTGGGCGGCCGATCAATTCGGCCAGCGGCAGGCTGCCGAGATCGCGCTCGGGCGGCAGGCTGCCGTTTTGCCGGGCGCGGCGCAGGCGCTGGCCGAGGTCGTCCATGGCACGCTGGCGGAGTTCGGGAAACTCGTTCCACAGCGCGTCGAGATCGGCGCACGACAGGCCGTAGAGCAGGGTGTCTTCGCTGGCGTGCCCGCTCCAGGCACGTTCCGGGGAATCCGGCAGGCAGGCCGCGTCATGCATGTCACCCTCGCCCATGCGGCGCATCAGTTGGCCGTCCGTGGTGCGCAATTCGACGGCGCCCTGACGGATCAGCCACAAGCCGGCCTTGCCATCGGGCGGGAAGACGGCGCCCCGGCGCAGGTAGCGGATCACGAAGTGAGGCGTCAGACGCTGCAGGGCGGATTTGTCCAGGCCGTCGAAGGGCGGACAGGCGGCCACAAAATCACGGATTTCGGCGAGTTCGTCGTGCATGCGGTGCGTCTATGAGATGGAAGTGTCGGTCAGCCCAAGTTTATGCCGGTCAGACCGGGTTTGGCGAGTCGTTAGCATTTTCCACGACTCGTCAAAACATTCGGTTTGGGGAACAATGGAAATGGCCACAAGGCTTGATGTCATTAATTACCTCCGAGGAGACAGTATATGCAACGTCGTGATTTTCTGAAGAAAGCATCGATTGGAGCGGCCGCAGGCGCAACTGCCACGCTGGCCGCTCCGGCCATTGCCCAGTCGCAACCCACGATCAAGTGGCGTCTGACTTCCAGCTTCCCGAAAAGCCTGGACACCATCTACGGCGGTGCCGACGTGCTGGCCAATCGCCTGCGCGCCATGACCGGCGGCAAGTTCGACATCCGGGTCTTTCCCGCCGGTGAAATCGTTCCCAGCCTGCAGGCCCTGGACGCCGTGCAGCAAGGCACAGTCGAAATTTGTCATACCTGCTCTTATTACTACGTCGGCAAGGACAAGACCTTCGGTTTCGGCACCGCCGTGCCGTTCGGCATGAATGCCCGCCAGATGAACGCCTGGATCTACTTCGGCGGCGGTCAGAAGCTGCTCGACGAGTTCTACAGCAATTACAACATCTACTCCTTCGCCGGCGGCAACACCGGCGTCCAGATGGGCGGCTGGTTTCGCAAGGAAATCAAGACGCTGGCTGACGTCAAGGGCCTGAAGATGCGCATCGCCGGTCTCGGCGGCAACGTCTTTGCCGCACTGGGCGCCGTGCCGCAGCAGATTGCCGGCGGCGACATCTACCCGGCGCTGGAAAAAGGTAGCATCGATGCCGCCGAATTTGTCGGTCCCTACGACGATGAAAAGCTCGGATTTTTCAAAGTTGCGCAGTATTACTACTATCCGGGTTGGTGGGAGCCCGGTCCGACCATCCATTTCTTCGTGAACAAGAAGGAATGGGAAAAACTGCCCAAGGAATACCAGGAAGCCTTCCAGGCGGCCGCCTACGAAGCCAATGTCACGATGCTGGCCGAGTATGACTACAAGAACCCGCTCGCCCTGTCGCGGCTGCTGCAGCAGGGCACCAAGCTGCGCCCCTTTTCCGATGAAATCATGAACGCTTCCTACAAGGCTTCATTTGATCTGTACGCCGACGAGTCGGGCAAGAATCCCGCCTTCAAGAAGATATTCACCGAGTGGGACAAGTTCCGCAAGTCACAGAACGCCTGGTTTAGCCTGGCCGAAGCCCGTATGGACCGCTTCTCGCAGTCGCACAAGTAACCCCGCCCGGAACGGGCGCCGGGCAAGACGAGAGCCCCCATCCTGTGGCAAAAAGATGGGGGCTTGTCGTCAGGCATAGGGTTTTCCGCAGTATTCACGGCTGATGGGAAGCATAGAATCTGCTGGTCGCAAATGTGACCAATACACTTTCCGAGGAGACAATATATGCAACGTCGTGATTTTCTGAAAAAGGCCTCCGTTGGCGCAGCCGCTGGTGCAGCTGCCACGCTGGCCGCGCCGGCGATCGCCCAGACCGCGCCCACCATCAAGTGGCGGCTGACGTCCAGCTTCCCGAAGAGCCTGGATACGGTTTTTGGCGGCGCCGAGACAATGGCTGACCGCGTGCGTGCCCTGACCGGTGGCAAGTTCGATATCCGCGCCTTCCCCGCGGGTGAAATCGTCCCTGGCCTGCAGGCGCTGGATGCCGTCCAGCAAGGTACGGTTGAAATCGCCCATACCTGTTCCTACTACTATGTCGGCAAGGACAAGGCCTTCGCTTTCGGCACGGCGATTCCCTTCGGCATGAACGCCCGTCAGATGAACGCCTGGATCTACGAGGGCGGCGGCCAGAAGCTGCTCGACGACTTCTATGCCGGCTACAACGTCGTTTCCTTCCTTGGTGGCAATACCGGTACCCAGATGGGCGGCTGGTGGCGCAAGGAAGTCAAGACGCTGGCCGACCTCAAGGGTATCAAGATGCGCATCGCCGGCCTCGGCGGCACCGTCTTCGCGACACTGGGCGTCGTGCCGCAGCAGATTGCCGGTGGCGATATCTACCCGGCGCTGGAAAAAGGCACCATCGATGCCGCCGAGTGGATTGGGCCCTACGATGACGAAAAACTGGGCTTCTACAAGGTCGCCAAGAACTACTACTACCCGGGCTGGTGGGAGCCGAGCACCTGCTTCCACTTCTTCGTCAACAAGAAGGAATGGGACAAGCTGCCCAAGGAGTACCAGGCTGCCCTCCAGGCCGGATGCTACGAGGCCAACGTGACCATGCTGGCCGAATACGATCACAAGAACCCGATCGCGCTGTCCAAGCTGCTGCAGAACGGCGTCAAGCTGCAGAGATTCTCCGACGAGATCATGGCTGCTGCCTACAAGTCGGCTCAGGAGCTATATGCCGACGAGTCGGCCAAGAATCCGGCGTTCAAGAAGATCTACGACGAGTTTTCAAAGTACCGAAAATCGCAGAATGCGTGGTTCAGCGTCGCCGAAATGCGCATGGACAGCTTCAACCAGACGCACAAATAGACTGCTACGGTCGACCACAAAAAACCCGCGAATTTCGCGGGTTTTTTATTTCAGGCTGGTGAGGCGATCAACTCTCCAGCAGGCTGCGCAGCATCCAGGCGTTTTTCTCGTGAATCTGCATGCGCTGGGTCAGCAGGTCGGCGGTCGGCTCGTCGCCGGCCTTGTCGACGATCGGGAATATGCTGCGCGCGGTCTTGGTCACGGCCTCCTGGCCGGCGACCAGTTGCTTGATCATCTCGGTGGCGCTGGGTGTGCCTTCGCTTTCCTTGATCACCGTCAGCTTGGCGAACTCGCTGAATGAACCGGGGGCGGCCACGCCCAGGGCGCGGATCCGTTCGGCGATCATGTCGAGGGCGTTCCACAACTCGGTGTATTGATCCATGAACATCACATGCAGGGTGTTGAACATCGGCCCGGTGACATTCCAGTGGAAGTTGTGTGTCTTCAGGTAGAGGGTGAATGAATCGGCGAGCAGGTGGGACAGCCCGTCGGCAATCTTTTCGCGATCCTTCTTGGTGATTCCGATATCCATGACAGTTTCCCTTCGGCTTATGGTTCAGTGTGATCATTCTGGCAGGCCGGCTGCCTGTTTTCAAATCGGGAATGCATATCGGCGCCATTGACGTTGTCTATGTGGAAAACAAAAACGGGGCCGAAGCCCCGTTTGAGTTGCGCGCTGCAGATGCCTCTACTTGTCGCCCTGCTGCAGGTTCTTGAGCATGTCGGATTGGTCGCCCTCCTTCTGTTCTCCACCGCCGTCGCCGCTGTCTGGCGATTGCTGCATCATGGTGTCGAGATCGATCGGCGCGCTTTGCTCGGCTTTGGCGCGTGCCGCCGGATCGCCGTAGCTGACGATGTTGGGGAAGATGATGATCAACGCGACCATGATGATCTGGATGCAGACAAAGGGAACGGCGCCCCAGTAGATATCCGTCGTCTTGACCGAGGCCGGCGCCACCGAGCGCAGGTAGAACAGCGCGAAGCCGAACGGCGGGTGCATGAACGAAGTCTGCATGTTCACCGCGAGCAGGATGCCGAACCAGACGAGGTCGATGCCCAGCTTGTCCGCCACCGGCGCCAGCAGCGGCACGATGATGAAGGACAACTCGAAGAAGTCGAGGAAGAAGGCGAGCAGGAAGACCATGATGTTGACCACGATCAGGAAGCCCGCCTGGCCGCCCGGCAGCCCGAGCAGCAGGTGTTCGACCCAGAGGTCGCCATTGACCGCGCGGAAGACCAGGCCGAATACCGTCGATCCGACCAGGATGAAGATCACAAACGACGACAGCTTGCCGGTGGTCGCCATTGCCTGCTTGAGCAGCTTGAAGCTGAGCCGCTTGCGGGCGATGGCCAGGATCAGCGCGCCGGTGGCGCCCATGGCGCCGCCTTCGGTCGGCGTTGCGATACCGAGGAAGATGGTGCCGAGCACCAGGAAGATCAGCAGCAGCGGCGGCACCATGGTCGTGATGACGCGCAGCCCGAGCTTGAAGCCGCGCAGGGTGCGGGCTTCCGGCGGCAGGGCCGGAGCGGCGTTGGGCTTGATCAGGGTGAGGATCACGACGTAGCCGACGTAAAGGCCGGTCAGGACCAGGGCGGGAATGATCGCGCCTTCGTACATGTCGCCGACCGAGCGGCCGAGCTGGTCGGCCATGATGATCAGCACCAGCGACGGCGGAATGATCTGGGCCAGCGTGCCGGAGGCGGCAATTACACCCGAAGCCAGGCGCTTGTCGTAACCATAGCGGATCATGATGGGCAGCGAGATCAGGCCCATCGAGATCACCGAGGCGGCGACGACGCCGGTCGTTGCGGCAAGCAGGGCGCCGACGAAGATGACTGCGAAGGCCAGTCCGCCACGAATCGGGCCAAACAACTGGCCGATGGTGTCGAGCAGGTCCTCGGCCATGCCCGATCGTTCAAGTATCAGCCCCATGAAGGTGAAGAAGGGGATGGCGAGCAACGTGTCGTTGGCCATGATGCCGAAGATGCGCTCGGGCAGGGCCTGGAACAGCGCCGGGGTGAGCAGGCCGAGTTCGATGCCGATCAGGCCGAAGACGATGCCGTTGGCGGCCAGCGCGAAGGCGACCGGGTAGCCGAACAGCATGAACAGCACGAGCGCACCGAACATCAGCGGCGCCATGTTGGCAATCATAAATTCCGCCATCATTTGGCCTCCTTGGCTTTGGCGGCGGCAATCGCTGCGGCCAGTTCTTCTTCGGGGGTTGGCGCCTTTTCCTTGGTGTTGGGGTCGTCGATCAGCCCAGCCAGGAAGGCAATGCGCTTGATCAGTTCGGAAATGCCCTGCAAGGCGAGCAGGGCAAAGCCGATCGGCAGCAGGATCTTGACCGGCCAGCGGATCAGTCCGCCGGCGTTGGAGGACATCTCGTTGATCTTGTACGAGTCGGCGACCAGCGGCAGGGAGAGCCAAAGGACGACGACGACCATCGGCAGCAGGAAGAAGAGGGTGCCGATGATGTCGATGACCGCCAGTCCGCGCGGGGAAAACCGGCTGGAGATGACGTCGATGCGCACGTGCTCGTTCTTTAGAAGCGTATAAGGCGAACAGAGCATGAAAATCGCGGCGAACAGGTACCACTGGATTTCCAGCAGTCCGTTCGAGCTGTAGTTGACGGTGAAACGGACGACGGCGTTGCCGGCGCTGATGACGGTCATGATCAGCACCAGCCAGAACGCGCCTTTGCCGACCCGCTCGTTGAGCCAGTCGATCAGCTGCGAGAGCTTGAGCAGAAGGGTCACTTAAAGTCCTCCTCGGTTGATAAAATGCCCGGCTTCTAACGGTGTCCGGGGTAAATGGAAAATCCTAACGGATGCAATTTATCGCGAAGGTGATGGATCGAACATGGTGGAAATCCCTACAACCCGCATCTGCCTGGTGCGCCACGGCGAGACCGAATGGAACGCGGCGCGCCGTATCCAGGGACAGACCGACATCGCCCTCAACGCGACCGGCCGGCGCCAGGCCGAGGCGGCGGGCTGCTGGCTAAGGACGGCAAGGATTGCGGCGCTGTACAGCAGCGATCTGCAGCGTGCATGGGCTACGGCGCAGGCGATCGGGGCAGCGCTCGGGCTGCCGCCCAAAGCGGCCCCGGAACTGCGCGAACGGGCCTATGGCGTGTTCGAAGGGCTGACCTATGCCGAGGCGCAGGCCCGTTATCCAGCCGGTTACGCTGCATTCGAGGGGCGCAATGCCGACTACGATTTCGAGCTTGGCGAGAGCCTCAAGGCCATGCATGCGCGGGTGACCGGCAAGCTGCAAGCCATCGCCGCCACCCATTCAGGCCGCAACGTCGCTGTCGTGGTCCATGGTGGCGTGCTCGATATCGTCAACCGCTTCGTCCGCGGCAATCCGCTTGAAATGCCGCGCGACTTCCTGATTCCCAATGCCGGTATCAACTGGATTGCCATGGTCGACGGCGTCTGGACGCTCGAAACCTGGGGCGAAACCGACCATCTGGCGCCGGGCGCCCTTGACGAGCTCCCGGCGTGATAAAATCCGGCTCCTTTTCAATGGCTTGAGGCATTCCCCATGTTTTCCGCGAAAGACACCCTGGCAAAAGTTGATCCCGAACTCTGGAAGGCCATCGTGGCCGAAAACCAGCGTCAGGAAGACCACATCGAACTGATCGCGTCCGAAAACTACGTGAGCAAGGCCGTGATGGAAGCCCAGGGCTCCCAGCTCACCAACAAGTACGCCGAAGGCTACCCGGGCAAGCGCTACTACGGTGGCTGCGAATACGTTGACGTCGCCGAGCAGATCGCCATCGACCGCCTGAAGAAGCTGTTCGGCGCCGATGCCGCCAACGTCCAGCCCAATTCCGGTTCGCAGGCCAACCAGGCCGTCCTGATGGCCTTCGCCAAGCCGGGCGACACCATCATGGGCATGAGCCTGGCCGAAGGCGGTCACCTGACCCACGGCATGGCGCTGAACATGTCCGGCAAGTGGTTCAACGTCGTGTCCTACGGCCTCGAACGAGAACGAAGAGATCGATTACGAGCAAGCATGGAAGCGCTGGCCCGCGAGCACAAGCCGAAGATCATCGTCGCCGGTGCCTCGGCCTACTCGCTGCGCATCGACTGGGAACGCTTCGCCAAGGTCGCCAGGGAAGTCGGCGCCATTTTCTGGGTTGACATGGCCCACTACGCCGGCCTGATCGCCGCCGGTTTCTACCCGAACCCGGTGCCCTTTGCCGATGTCGTGACCTCAACCACGCACAAGACCCTGCGCGGCCCGCGCGGCGGCATTCATCCTGATGAAGGCCGAGCACGAGAAAGCCCTCAATTCCGCGATCTTCCCCGGCCTGCAGGGCGGTCCGCTCGAGCACGTCATCGCCGCCAAGGCTGTGGCCTTCAAGGAGGCCGCGACCCACGAGTTCCGCAACTATCAGGAACAGGTGATCAACAACGCCCGCGTCATGGCCCGGGTGCTCGGTGAAGAGCGTGGCCTGCGCGTGGTTTCCGGGCGCACCGAAAGCCATGTCTTCCTGCTCGACCTGCGCGCCAAGAACATTACCGGCAAGGACGCCGAAGCGGCGCTCGGCCGTGCCCACATCACGGTCAACAAGAACGGCATCCCGAACGACCCGCAGAAACCATTCGTCACCTCCGGCATCCGCATCGGCTCGCCGGCGATGACCACGCGCGGTTTTACCGAGATCGAAGCCGAGCTGGTGGCCCATCTGGTGGCCGATATTCTGGAAGCGCCGAACGATGAGGCCGTTGCCGCGACCGTGCGCGCCAAGGTGGCGGTGCTGTGCAAGAAGTTCCCGGTGTACGGAGCCTGAGGCGCCGTGAAATGTCCTTTCTGCGGCCATGACGAAACGGCTGTCGTCGATACCCGCCTGAGCGAAGAGGGCGACATCGTCCGGCGCCGCAGAAAGTGCAATTCCTGCGACAAACGCTTTACAACTTACGAACGGGCGGAAATCCAGCTGCCGCAGGTGGTCAAGAAAAATGGCCTGCGCACCGATTTCAGCCGGCAGAAGCTGCGCGCCAGCCTGGAACTGGCGCTGCGCAAGCGGCCGGTCTCCATCGAATCGGTCGATGCCGCCGTCGCTGATATCGAGGAGCGCTTGCTGTCGGCAGGCGAGCGCGAAGTCGGCACGCAGCAGCTTGGCGAACTGGTGATGCGCGAACTGAAGAAGCTCGACAAGGTGGCCTACATCCGCTTCGCCTCGGTCTATCGCAATTTCGAGGACGTGGATGCCTTCTCCAAGGCCATTCGCGAAGTCTCGCCGAACCCGCGCAAAAAATGAGCTTTTCTGCCGTTGACCACGGCATGATGGCGCGCGCGCTACAACTGGCCGAGCGCGGCTTGTGGACAGCGTCGCCCAACCCGCGCGTCGGCTGCGTGCTGGTTCGGGCCGGCGAGATCGTCGGCGAAGGCTGGCATGAACGGGCCGGCGGGCCGCATGCCGAGGTGCATGCCCTGCGCGCCGCCGGCGAACGGGCGCGCGGCGCCACCGCCTATGTGACGCTGGAGCCGTGCAGCCATCACGGGCGCACGCCCCCCTGCGCCGAAGCCTTGGTTGCCGCCGGTGTGTCGCGGGTCGTGGCGGCGATGAGCGACCCCAACCCGCTGGTTTCCGGCCGGGGGCTGGCCCTGCTCCAGGCGGCGGGCATCGGGACGGCCAGCGGCCTGCTCGAAAGCGAGGCGCGCGAGTTGAACATCGGCTTTGTCGCGCGCATGACCCGCGGCCGCCCCTGGCTGCGCCTGAAGGCAGCCGCCAGCCTGGACGGGAAGACAGCGCTCAACAACGGCGTCAGCCAGTGGATCACCAGCCCTGCAGCGCGGTGCGACGGTCAGCGCTGGCGGGCCCGTTCCTGCGCCATCCTGACCGGCATCGGCACGGTACGCGACGACGACCCGCAACTGAATGTGCGCGACGTGGAAACAACCCGGCAGCCGCTTCGGGTGGTGGTCGACAGCAAGCTGGAAATGCCCCTGTCGGCACGCATTCTGCGCGGCGGGCCGGTGCTGGTGGCGGCTGCGGTCGACGACGAAAACCGGGCAAATTCGCTGCGTTCTGCCGGCGCCGAAGTGCTGGTCTTGCCGAATGCCCATGGCAAGGTTGACCTCAGGTCATTGCTTGAAGAACTGGCGCGCCGCGGCATCAACGAAGTGCATGCCGAGGCCGGGTTCAAGCTGAATGGTTCGCTGCTGCGCGAGGGCTTGGTCGATGAACTGCTGCTTTATCTGGCGCCCTGCCTGATCGGCCACGAGGCGAGCGGGCTGTTTAACCTGCCCGAACTTACGTCGCTAGACGGCAAGATGCCGCTGAAGATTCGCGATCTGCGTCAGGTCGGCGCAGATATTCGCCTGATCGCCCGTCCCCGTTAGCGCCGCATACGGTACAGCCGGCGTCTTTCTTGAATTTTACGGTGCGCCATTCCATTTCCAGCGCATCGAGCAGCAACAGGCGACCCGTGAGATTTTCGCCGATTCCGGCGGCCAGCTTGAGCGCCTCGGCAGCCTGCGTGGTGCCGATGATGCCGGTCAGCGGCGCGAAGACACCCATCACCGCACAGCGGACTTCCTCGACGTCGTCGCCCTCGGGAAACAGGCAGTGGTAGCACGGCGAGTCGTCGCGGCGCAGGTCATAGACGCTGATCTGGCCATCGAAGCGTATCGCCGCGCCGGAGACCAGCGGCTTCCGGTGATGCACGCAGGCGCGGTTGATCGCGTGGCGGGTGGCGAAGTTGTCGGTGCAGTCGAGGACGACATCGGCGCGGGCGACCAGGGCATCGAGCGCCGCGCCGGTCAGCCGCTGCTGCAGGGGGGCAACCTCGATGTCCGGATTGATCGCGCGCAGGGCCTGGCGGCCGGATTCCGCCTTGGCCATGCCGACGCGCGCCTGGACATGAAGAATCTGACGCTGCAGGTTGGTGAAGTCCACGGTGTCGTCATCGACCAGCGTGATCCTGCCGATGCCGGCCGAGGCCAGGTAGAGCGCGGCCGGCGAGCCCAGTCCGCCCGCGCCGATGACCAGCGCATGGCTGGCAAGCAGCCGCTCCTGGCCTTCGATACCCAGTGCGTCGAGCAGGATGTGGCGGCTGTAGCGGAGAAGCTGCTCGTCGGTCACTTGTATTCGCGCCACTCCGGCGGCGTGTCGTCGTGGTCGCCGTGCGGGTGGTGTTCCCACGCCTTGACGTAGGCTTCCTGCGAAGAGCGCTTGATACGTTTTTCCGGGGCGCCGATATTGTGCAGCTGCGTGTCTTCGACGTAGTAAATGAGGGCCCGGGTCAGCTTGCTCATCAGCGTGTTGTCGAGGTGGAAGCCTTTGTTGACCAGGTGTTCGTCGAGTTCCCTGAGCGTGTGCCGGGTCAGTTCGTAGGCGACGCCGAGCGAGCGCTTTTCGTAGTGGGGCTGGACGTTGACCGCCTCTAGGTGGGTCAGGTCGTCTGCCGCTTCCGGCACCTGGCCGGGCGGAAACTTGGCAAACAGTATCTCCCGTTTTTTCTTGAGGTCGGCGTCGGTCATCATCCCTCCCGATGAGTGAACCACTGCGTCTTGTTCTGCATGATCTTCATTCCCTTGAGAAGATTCAATGCCTGCTGGAACTGATAGTCGCTCTTGCTGGCGTATTCGAGGCGCGCCGGCATCTCGTCCTCGGCCTCCTCCTTGCCGTTCTTTTCCTTGGCCGGCTTGGCCGGCGTCTTGGCTTGCGGCTTGGCCGCTTCCTTCTCGCGGTCGTTGATCAGGTGGCGATCGAGATCGGCTTCGCGAATGCGCGGGCCGCCATCGCCGTTGGGGGTTTCCTCGACGATGATGTCCGGCACGATGCCCTTGGCCTGGATCGAGCGGCCCTGCGGGGTGTAGTAGCGGGCGGTGGTCAGCTTGATCGCCGAATTGCCGGGTAGCGGAACGACCGTCTGCACGGAGCCCTTGCCGAAGGTCTGGGTCCCCAGGACGAGCGCGCGCTTGTGATCCTGCAGCGCGCCGGCGACGATTTCCGATGCCGATGCGGAGCCGCTGTTGACCAGCACGACCATCGGTACGGTTTTCAGGTGGATCGGAATGTTCTTGAGCGGATCTTCACGCGAGCCGCGCAGATAGTCCTGCGAACGCGCGAGAAATTCCTGTTTGGCGTCCGGGGTGCGTCCGTCGGTTGATACGACCTTGGCGTCAGTCGGCAGGAAGGCAGCCGAGACGCCGATGGCGCCAGTCAGCAGGCCGCCCGGGTCGTTGCGCAGATCGAGCACCAGGCCTTGCAGGTTGCCCTGCTTGTAGAGTCCGTTCAGGTGCTTGGCGAGGTCGGCGATGGTGTTTTCCTGGAATTGCGTGACGCGCACCCAGCCAAAGCCCGGCTCGACGATCTTCGATTTGACGCTCTGCACCTTGATGACTTCGCGCACCAGCGTCAGCTCGATCGGCTTGGTTTCACCCTTGCGCAGGATCGTCAGCTTGATCGGCGTCTTCGGCTTGCCGCGCATTTTCTTGACCGCTTCGTTCAGCGTCAGGCCCTTGACCAGGGTGTCATCGAGCTTGAAGATCAGGTCGCCCGACTTGACGCCGGCCCGGTAGGCCGGGGTGTCCTCGATCGGCGAAACGACCTTGACCAGGCCGTCCTCCATGCCGACTTCGATGCCGAGCCCGCCGAATTCGCCCTGTGTGCCGACCTGCAGATCCTTGAAGGCGTCGGCATCGAGGTAGGCGGAGTGCGGGTCGAGGTTGGAAAGCATGCCGGAAATGGCATTGCTGATCATCTTCTTGTCTTCCACCGGCTCGACGTAACCCTGCTTGATGGCGCTGTACACCTCGGCAAAGGTGCGCAGGTCGTCGATGGGCAGCCCCTGCTTGACCTCCTTGTCGGCCAGCGCCGGCACGTGCAGGCTGATGAACGCACCGGCGATGAAGGCGCCCAGTGTCAAGCTGATGGTTTTCGTTTTGCTCATTTTAAGCTGGCCCATTTCATCGGGTCGATCGGTTGCCCCTGGTGGCGGAGCTCGAAGTATAAACCGGAATCCTGATTGCCCCCGCTGTTGCCCACGGTGGCGACCGTCTCTCCGCCCTTGACCGCTTGCCCCACCTGCTTGAGCAGCGAGTCGTTGTTGCCGTAAATCGTCAGGTAGGCATCCCCGTGATCAACGATCAGCAGGTTGCCGAAGCCGCGCATCCATTCCGCAAACACCACGCGACCATTGGCGACCGCCTTCACGTCGCTGCCCGGGCCGGCCTTGATGAACAGTCCGCGCCAGGTGCCGCCACCTTCGCGCGGCGAACCAAAGCGACCGGCCAGTGAGCCACGCACCGGCAGGCGCAGGCTGCCCTTCTGGCGCGCAAAGCTTCCGTCGCTGGCCACCGGTTCCAGACGGTTCTCCGCTTCGACCGCCTTCGGGCGCGGAGGTTCGCTGCCCGCGACCGGGCGCGCCGGCTCGCGCTCCTCCTCGGCCGGCCGCGCTTTCAGCTTCTCCTTCTGGCGCGCAGCCTCGGCGATACGGGCGGCCTCGGCAGCACGGGCCGCTTCTTCGGCGCGGGCCGCCTGCGCAGCCTGGATGGCAAGGATTTTTGAGAGCCGGTCAATGAGCTGGGTCAGGCGCTTCTCGTTTTGCTGCAGATTGCCGATTTCCTGGCGCTGGGCCTTGACCTTGTCGGAAACCTGGGCGTACAGCGCCTTGTGTTGTTCGCGCTCCTTCTGGATGTCGGCGTGGCGCTGCTGCTGCTGCGCCTCGACTTCCGAGATTTCCTCGGCGCGTTCCCGGGCATCGGCGGCCAAGGCTTTCTTCTTGTCGAGTGTGGCGCTGATTTCGCCCATCAGTTCGGCGCGGGTTTGCGCGATGGCCGACATATAGTAGAGATCACGTGCCATCTGGTTCGGATCGTCGCCGTTTAACAGCAACTGGAGCGAATCAGGGTTGCCGCGCAAATATTGCTTGTAGAGCAGTTTTTCCAGCTGAACTTGTTGCTGGCCGAGGGTGTCGGTCAGTTCCTGCGATTGTTTTTCAAGATTTTGCAGCTTTTTTTTCAGTTGACCGCGCTGTTCGGTCAGCTCGTGCAGTTCGCGCTGCAGGCGGGATATCTGGCGTTCCGATTCGCGCAGGCGATCGGCCGCGTCGGCCTTGTTTTCCTCGCTGGCGTTGAGTTCCTTGCGCAGGCTTTCGATACGGGAGCGCAATTCGCCGAGGTCGGCCTGCTTGTCGGCAATTTCCGGCGTCGGGGCGGGTGCCTTGACCTTTTTCTCATCCATTCTTGCCAGACCCGGCGTCGCCAGGAGAGAGCCGGCAGCGAGCATGGCGGCCAGCCAGGCCCTAGCCATGGCACGACGATCCACAGTTGGCCCGGATTCCAGCGGCTTCAGCGGCCTTCCCCGTTCCTGGACAACAGGCGGAAAGGCAGTGGATGAATTCGGTCGAAGCACATTGGTGGATTGATTTTGATTAAGGCCTGCGAAAGCCAAGACCTTATTTTATAATGATCCATTAATCGATAACGAGGTATTGTCGTGGAAACGCCTTCATTCAACCTGATCGACAAGCAGGAGCACATCGAGACCGCTGCCCGCGCGCTGAAATCGATCGCGCATCCGCTGCGCCTCAAGATTCTCTGCGTGCTCGGCGATCAGGAGGCCTGCGTGCAGGAGATCGTCGAGGCGGTCGGCACTTCCCAGAGCAATATTTCCCAGCATCTCGCAATTCTCCGGGAAAAGGACGTTCTGGTGACGCGCAAGGATGCCAACCGGGTGTTCTACCGGGTCGGCGACCAGCGTACCCTGCAGCTCATTTCCATGATGCGCGAGGTTTTTTGCGGCGTGGAGGGTAACTAAGTGCCGATGGAGTTCATCAACCAGAATATTTTGCTGATTGCCGTCGTGGCGATCAGCGGGGCGGGACTGATCTGGCCCCTGCTCATGGGGTCGGGCGCCAACCAGGTCAACCCCGGGGAAGCGACGTTGCTAATCAACCGCGAGGATGCCCACGTGATCGACGTGCGCGAGGTCGATGAGTTTGCCGGCGGGCACCTGCCCGATGCGCGCAACATTCCGCTCGCCAAGCTGGCGGACCGCGTCAGCGAAATCGACAAGTTCAAGGACAAGCCGGTGATCGTCTGCTGCGCCTCGGGAATGCGTTCGGGCAAGGCCAGCGGTGAGCTGAAAAAGCTCGGTTTCACCAGAGTTCACAGCCTGGCCGGTGGCGTCGACGCCTGGGTTGGCGCCGGATTGCCGGTGAAGAAGGGGACGCGCAACAAATGACCGCGCCTGTCCTGATGTATACGACAGCAGTTTGCCCTTTCTGCATCAACGCCAAGCGCTTGCTGGCGGAGCGCGGGGTGACCGGTATCGAAGAGATTCGTATCGACCGCGACCCCGAACGCCGTGATGAAATGATGCAGAAAACCGGGCGCCGTACCGTGCCGCAGATCTACATCGGGGAAACTCACGTTGGCGGCTTCGACGACCTTGCCGCGCTCGACGCGGCCGGCAAACTCCGGCCGCTGCTGGACGGCGCCGCCTGAATCCAATTCACACATAGAAAGAAAGCCATGGAACAAAACGAACAACCCGTCTTCGGCATCGAAAAACTTTACGTCAAGGATCTTTCCATCGAGGTGCCCAATGCGCCGGAGATTTACCTCGAGCGCGAAGCGCCGCAGGTCGAGATTCAGCTCAACACGGCCGGGCGCGCGGTCGATGCAGGCATATTTGAAGTCGTGCTGACGGTCACGGTGACCGCCAAGCTCGGCGAAAAGACGGTTTTCCTGGTCGAAGTGGGCCAGGCCGGCATCTTCCGGATCATGAACCTGCCCGACGAGCAGATCGAACCGCTGGTCGCCGTCGCCTGCCCGAACATCCTGTTCCCCTATGCCCGCGAGGCGGTCTCCGATGCGGTTGCTCGCGCCGGTTTCTCCCCGATCGTGCTGCAGCCGGTCAATTTCGAGGGCATGTACATGCAGCGCCTGCAGGAACAGGCGCAGGCAAGCGCTCCGGTCGAAGTGACCATTCAGTAGGGCATGGCCATGTGGCGCCGGTTATTGGCAACCCTGACATTGATCGGCGCGGCTCCGGCGGCGCTGGCGCTCGATTACCGTTCGGTCGAGGTGCCGGTGGCGATTCTCTACGATTCGCCGTCGCAAAAGGGCAAAAAGCTCTATCTCATCCGCGCCCAGACGCCGGTCGAAGTGGTGGTACGCCTAGAAGGCTGGGTCAAGGTGCGCGATGCCGAGGGAACGCTGGCCTGGGTTGAGGCGCGCGATCTCGGCGAGCGCCGGACGCTGATCGTCACGGCCCCCAAGGCGGAAATCCGCCAGTCCGACAAGCCCGACGCGGCGGTGGTCGCCGAACTGGGCAAATGGGTCGTTCTCGATTTTGTCGAGCCGGCGGCACCGGGCTGGATCAAGGTTAACCATCGCGACGGGGCCACCGGCTACGTGCGTAACACGCAGGTTTGGGGGCTATGAACATCACCCTGCTCGGCGCCGGGGCTTGGGGAACGGCGCTGGCGATTGCCTTTGCCGGCAACCACCGGGTCACTCTGTGGTCGCGCGAGGCAGATGTCGCGGTCAACCTGAAAAACACCCGGGAAAACCGCCGCTTTTTCCCCGGCTACAAGCTTCCTGACGGTGTTCGCGTCGAAACGGATTTTGCGGCGGCGCTGGCCGATGCGGAACTGCTCGTCATTTCAACGCCGATTGCCGGCCTGCGGCCGACAGCCGAACGTCTCAAGGAACTCGGCTGCACACTGCCCCTGCTTTGGGTATGCAAGGGTTTCGAAGCGGGCAGCGGCAAATTGCCGCACCAGGTCATCGCCGAAGTGCTTGGGGCGAAGACCGTCTGTGGCGCGTTTTCCGGCCCGAGCTTTGCCGAGGAAGTCGCCACGGGTCAGCCGACGGCCGTTTCACTGGCGGCCAACGACATGGCGTTCGCGCGCACCGTCGCTGACGGGCTGCACACCCGGCGTCTGCGCATCTATGCCAATGATGATCTGATCGGCGTCGAAGTCGGTGGTGCACTGAAGAACGTGATGGCCATCGCCACCGGCGTCTGCGACGGCCTTGGCCTCGGACTCAATTCGCGGGCGGCGCTGATGACCCGCGGCCTGGCCGAAATCGCCCGCCTCGGCGTGGCACTCGGCGCCCACCGCGATACTTTCATGGGTCTCGCCGGCATGGGCGACCTGATCCTGACCTGCACCGGCGACCTGTCGCGCAACCGGCGGGTCGGGCTGGGCTTGGCCGAAGGAAAGTCGCTGGACCAGATTCTCGAGGAACTCGGGCATGTGGCGGAAGGCGTCTATACGGCGCGTGAAGTCGATGGTCTGGCCCGCCAGCTTGGCGTGGACATGCCGATTTCCGCCGCCGTTGCCGCGTTGCTCGACGGACGAATCACTGCCCCTGCGGCCCTGGAGGTCCTGATGGCGCGCGAATCGCGGGAAGAAACCGCCTGAGTTTCAGGGCAGCCGACCGGCTGCCACCATTTTTGACTTTAGGATGGTCGGGGCAATCCAGATCACCAGATCGTCGAAGGTGTCACTTGGCGTACGCGCGATGAAGGTCAGGTCGGCATCGGCATTTTCCGCCTCGTCGACGGTCGCTCCCGGTTGTTGTGTGCCGTCCGGCTTCCAGCCGCCGGCGCTCCGGTTGCCGTGGCTGACAATGACCACAGGCAGGTCCGAAGCCAAATTGGCCGTGCTGCTGCCGGTTTCCTTGATGTTGGCGTTGCCGATGGAGGTGAGGTTAAAGCTGGCCAGCGCGCCGGTCGGAACCGCAGCCGTGAAATTGCTGTTGGCGAAGTAAGTGAAGCGCTGACCCCAGGGGTCGGTCTGGGGGAGGCCGAGTGTCGCCCAGGGCAGAACCCCGTGCGGCTGGGTGCAGTTTTCCACGCCGGCATTCACGTTGCTGCTTGGCAGGTTCGGCAGGGCCGGGCAGGGCAGGCGACCGTTGCTGATGGCGAACCCGAGCAGTGCCTCGCGGATGTTTTCAAGTTGGCGCTGGGCGTCAACGTTCCCCGCCGCTTCCCGCTGGGCCGAAACCCCCAGCAGCAAGCCGCCGGTCAGCAAGGCGACAATGATCAGCACGATGGCCAGTTCGACCAGCGTGAAGCCCCGGGTGGTTCTAGGATTTTGATTCGGGCGCAAGTTGGTGCTCCGCTTCAATAGGCCAGGCGATCGTTGAAGGTAGCCGATACTGGCGCGCTCGAAAAGGCGGTTGGCGGATTTTGTGCCGTCCCGTCTCTGGCGCCGGGGGAACTGGGGGAGCCGGGGGTGCCGGGGGCATTGGTGTCGGCATTGATTCCCTCCAGGAAATGGGTGGCTGCTGATGTGCCGCGGGTCACATCTTGCCCGGTCAGCGCCCGCCCGGCGCTGATTGCCACTACGCGATACGCACCACTGCCATTGACCGTCAGATTGCCGATAGCGGGACGCACGCGGTCGCTTATCTGGTAGAAGGTCGTGTTAGCCCAGTTGTTGGCCGCCCACCAGGAAGGTGTGCCGGTCGTTGGGTTCAGGAAGGCGCACGCGTTGCCGTGCCACCGGGTTTCGCTGGCCGCCTGAGCGGTACTGCTTTCCAGGACGGTTTCAAGGGTTGATGCGCTGGCAAGCGTATTGTTCAGCGCCGTCTGCGTTGCCGTGACGGCGGTTTGTGCCGCGCTCGCCAATCCGGAATTGCCGGGCGCCTGGATGTAGTCATTCAATGCAGCGACCGATCCGGTTGATCCATCCAGGCTGGCAAGAAGTTGTCCGGCTCTGGTGTAGGCTGAGGTGCTGCTATCGCTTACGGTGGCAATGTTCACCCGTTTCCGGGCCTTGCGGGCGATATCGTTGGCGTAGGCCATGGTCTGGGTTGCCCAGTATTCGACGCCATCAACGGCGTTCTTCAGGGCCGCCGCAGACAGCGTTCCGGAGACGGCCAGGGCGAGCTGTGCATCGTCGTATCTTAGGGTTTCGAGCAGGACGTTGTCACCGTTGTTTTCGATTGCCGTGGCGAGTGCGCCGATGCGGGTGATTGCCGCCCCGGCCAGGGTGACGATCGTGTTGGCGTCGGGGGGGAGAGTCGCATTGAGCGCACCGATGGCCGTCGATTTGGCCGCGAGCACGGTCGTCGATCCGGTCGATACCAAGGCGACGGTCTGGTAGGCGCCGTTCAGAACCAGGGCCAGCGCGTTCAGGCTATCGGTACTTGGCGCGGCCGAGTAGGCAGCCAGTCCTGCCGTCAGTTGTCGGGCGAGATGGCTGATTTCGCTGGCATCAACATTGACCCGGCTGGCCAGCGCCATGTTGTTGATTGCCGTGTTGGCGTTGATCAGGTCATTGGCTCTGCTGATAGCCTGATTGGCCAGCACGACGTTCGGTGGCGTGGTGTAGTCGGGCAGGTTTTTTGCAATGGCTGCCTTGTTGATGGCATCCAATGCAATGACGTTGGCCACGCTGATTTCCTGCGAAATGTCCGGATTGGGAGTGTAGCTGTAGGCGTATATCTTTCTCCGGAAGATATTGTTCATCTGGGTTTGCAACGCGCCAAAGCTGGTGTTCGATGGGGTGCTGGCGGCATCGTTGATCTTCTGGGCCAGCGTTTGATTCTGATCGGTGATTTCCGCGAGAAACGGATCGATCCCGCTGTCGGATAAGGCGACCTGGAATGCCACAAGAGACGGCCGTGCCGCCGCGATGGCGCTGTTGCCCGGGGCGCTCCCGAGCGCGCTGAAAAGCGTCTTGGTTGCAGTTGCGCTCTGGTACAGCGCTTGCGCGACGATGAACAGCCTGTTCGACTTGTGCCCTGGCATAGGCGGCGAGTTCGCTGATGCTGGCCAGTGCCTGCTGGGCCGTGGCGAGGTCGCTGGTTGCCCAGGCGGTTGACAGGGTATTTTGTGCCGCAGCCAGATTGGCGATCGAATGCTTGAGATCCGCATCGGGGTTCCCGCCCGGCTGGGTGGCGGGAACCCTGCCAAACAGGCTTTGGGCGGCTCCCTTGAAGGCGCTGCTCGCAAGCGGCGCCGGCCATGGATAGGTTTGAGCCGGGTTGTCCGCCGTGTTCGCGGCATGTTGTTCCAGACAAGCCTTGACCTCGTTGGCAACGCGTTTCTCGACAGCGGCCATCAGTTCCTGGCGCGTGACGATGGCCACGACATCGTTGAAAGCATTGCCGACCGGGCCGCTGACGTAGTTGTCGTCAGCGTTGGCATTGTCGCCCTCAAGGTAGTCGGAGGCATTGTTCGATGGGCGTGTCTGTCCGGCCAGGGCGCCGCGCGGGGCGATGATGACGGCGGCGATCTCGCCACCGCCGTCGATGCGCAAGGTGACAGCAGTGTCGCTGTTGATCGGTTGCGCGCTGTCGTCGTCGCGCAGGGTGGGGGACAGTGCATACCAGAGACGCGTGCCGGTGTCGTCGGTGAGTTCGGGCAGGTCCAGCGTTGCCCAGGGCAGCCAGCCGATATAGCTGGGGCATTGGGTCAGCGTGAACATGGCTGCCTTGCCATCGCCGGTGACATCCGGGCAGGGCAGGCTGCCCGGTCGATTGGCATCGGTCACGGCGCGGGCGATCAAGGCCTCCTTGGCGCGGGCCAGGGCAGCGGACACCTTGGCATCCTGCCGGCTGGAACCGAATCCGATATTGGCGCTGCGATAGAAGGCATAGCCACCGCCCAGAATCAGTACGACGAGCAGCAGGATGAGCGCGATGCCCGCCTGTTTCCGTGCGCTGCCCTGCTTTTGCTTCATGGCGCGGGCGGTTTGCGCTGAATGACGATGTTGCCCCCGCGCAACAGGCTATCGTGTTCGCCGGTGGCCGGGTGGTAGGTATCACCGACGGCTACGCCGGGCGGGCGGTTGGCCGCTGTCTGCGCTTCGCCGTTGATCCAGCGAGTGTTCTTTCCGCTGCTGCGGCGCACTTCGCCGTTATAGGTGTAGCTCGACTCCCCATCCAGTCCGCTCGGGCGCTGGCTGAAGCCGAGCAGGCGTTCGCGGTCGAGGGCGGCGCGCTGCTGCGGCGTGAAGAACAGGCGCCCGAGCGGCTCGCCCTGCGGCCAGGCGGGCAGTGCGATAAGGGCAAGCAGCAGCGGAAGGATTCGTCTGGTCATCGCTGGCGGGCGCCATCCGTTCGGCGCAGGGTAACCCATTCCATCGTGCACTCTGCGGCCAGCAAGGCAGAGTCACCGGTGGGGTTGGTGGTGGGTAGCCGGTTAAGCTTGCAGCCGCGCAGCAGAATCATGGCCCTGGCTTCTTTTTGCAGGCGTTCGACAAAGTGGAGCAGATCTTCTTCATGCAGCAGACGCAACTGAATTTTGAGCTGGCTACTATGGTAAGCATAGCCGGCCCCGGCGAGGGTCTCCAGGGGTATCTGCGGACCGAATTCGTAGGTCATTCCCAGCAGCCTGAGTTGGCGCTGCAGGTCACGTAGAAATTCGGTCCAGTCAAGGCGCTTTTCGGGCCCGACGATGCCGGCCAGATCCATTTGCTGGAAACGTTCGGTGCGCGCCTTGATGTCCTGCTCCTCGGTGCGTACCTGGCGCAGGCGCTGCTCGATCTGCGCCTTGCGCGTGGCCACGGCATCGCGTTCCATTCTGGATTTGAGCGCGCTGGCATTGCTCCACAGCACCAGCGCCACGGCAACGGCAATCAGCGCGACGGCCAGCAGTGCCTGCCATTGAAGCTTGCCAAGGTCGCGTCGCTCGAGCTTCATGGGGCCATCTTTCGCACGATCTGAACCGTGAAATGGCGCGGTGGCGCGAGGTCTTCATCGACGTCACCACCACGCAGGGCACGCCCGGATTCAATGTCAATGGGCTGCTGGAGAACGCTCACGACGTTTTCGCGGTCAACGCGCAAAAGCTCGACAAAATGTTCGAAGGTTTCGAGTATCTGGCGCGGGGAACTGGCCGGCCCGCGGCGGATGGTGCCGCGTAGCGTGGTGGTTTCGGCCTTGCTCGTGAGCTGTTGTCCCGCCTTGGCGGGGGCGGCCGGCGTACCGTCGCCGAGCATCCAGTCGATGGCGTCGAGCTGCACGTTGGGCGCTTCGCCGAGGGCGCGACTGACCATCCGATAGGCCTGGTCGGGTAAGCGTTGCTGTTTGAGCAGCTCGCCCTGGCGGTTGGTGACCCGGCGCAGCGTATCGTTGTCGATGCCCAGCTGCGGAAAGGTGGCGGCAATTTCACGATAGCGCCAGTCCAGTTCCTGTTCGCTGACGGCCAGGGCAGATGTCTCCAGGCGCAGGCTGTAGGCGTCGTAGAACTGTTTGATGGCAAACAGGGTGCCGCCCAGTAGCGTGACAGCCCCGAGCCCGAGCAGCGCGGAGCGGATCTGCGAAATTCGATAGTCGTGGCGATGTGCTTCGGCAGCATACTGCTGACGGGGTGGCGCCTTGGCCAGCAGGTGCATGAAGAGCAGTTCGCTGCGGCTGTCGTCGGGCAGTGTCTTGAGATCCAGCCGCTTGGCGGCCAGATGATTGTCGATGACTTCAAAGGTCAGGTTCGGCGTGTCGACGCAGGCTTGGCGAATGGCGCCCGCAGCCTGGGGATGGGCCAGCAAGTAGACCATCAGCGGCTCGGTGCGCTTGATCTGGCGTTGTCCTACCAGGTACTGGTGGAGCTTGGCCGCCTCCGCCGCAAGACGTGATGCGATGCCGGCAACGCTGCTGCCGGAGAGGGGAACCATG
The DNA here is from genome assembly GCA_963815365.1 of uncultured beta proteobacterium. Taxonomy (GTDB): domain Bacteria; phylum Pseudomonadota; class Gammaproteobacteria; order Burkholderiales; family Rhodocyclaceae; genus Azonexus. The sequence goes on along the minus strand of CAWFGN010000006.1, from coordinate 33,628 downwards.
CGTGAGAACAGGGCGTGGCCATCGACCAGAAAACTCTCGCGGATCGAGTGGTCCTGATAGGTCAGCAGCAGGGCGCGCTTGTCCGGCTTGCCCAGTTTCTTCAGCAGCCGGCCGCCCAGCTGGGCAACCGTGTAGATGCCGGCCAGCGGCGCGTCGGCCTCCTTCAGGCAGTTCAGCCACGGCTCGAAGTGCGCCGGGTTGGTCAGTGCCGAAAGGAGCAGCTTTTCGTTCTTGCGCTTGGTCTTCTCGTAACCGAGGGAAATCGCCGTGGCCAGCGGGCTGCCAAGAAAATGCTGGCCCAGCTTGCGGGTGATCAACGCCTTGCGGTCGGCACCCTGCAGGAAGGGGATGGTTTCAAGCTCGTGGCCTTCCTCGCTGACGTTCGCCAGCATCTGGAAATGGCTGCGCGGGTGGGCGCGCAGGTAATCGGTGAAGCGGGCCAGATCCTCGGGGCGGTTCTCGAACGTGCCCTCGGTGTCCAGCTTGCCCTGGTGCCAGAAATAGGCTACCAGGCGCTGGGTTTCGAGATAGAGAAGGCGGCGGGCGATCACGTCTTGATCTTGCTGATGACGTCGTAGATGGGTCCGATGACCGAGAGCATGATCCACCCGAGCAGGGCGCCCATGAACACGGTCAGCATTGGCTCGATCAGGGTTTGTGCCTTTTCGACCGACTCCTTGACGTCACGGTTGTAGAAATAACTGACGTTGAGCAGGGCCTTGTCCAGCCCGCCGGTGTTCTCGCCGATGCGCAGCATGCGCACGACGAGGGGCGGAAACAGCCCGGCGTCATGGAAGGCGCTCGCCACATTCTGCCCTTCGCGGATCGACTGTTCGACCTTGCGCAGGGCTTCGCGGACGACGCGGTTGCCGACGATGTCCTGGGTCGTGCGAATCGATTCGAGAATCGGAATGCCGGCCGCGTAAAGCATTGCGAACGTATTGGCAAAACGCGACAGGATGATCTTCTTGAGGATCGGCCCGATCACCGGAAAGGCCAGCTTGATACCGTCGAAGCGGAGCCGGGCCAGCGGGTTGGAGCGCAGCACCATCTGCACGGCGAAAAACACCAGGACCGGGGCGATCAGGAAGAACCACCAGAAATTGACCAGCAGATCGGAGATGAAGAACAGCAGCTGGGTCTGCGGCGGCAGCACCTGGCCCATGTTCTTCACGAACTGCTTGAGCTGCGGCACCATGTAGATCATCAGGAAGAAGGTGGCGCTGAGCACGATGGTGCCGACGAAGGCCGGGTACATCAGCAGCTTCTTGGTATGCGAGGCCAGTTCGTCTTCCCACTTGAGCGATTCGTTCAGGCTGTGCAGCACCTCGGGCAGCTGGCCGCTGGCTTCGCCGGCGCGGATCAGGCTGATGAACACCGGATTGAAGACCGTGGCGTGGTCCGCCATGGCCAGCGACAGGGTCTGGCCGCCTTCGATACCCTCGATCAGGCCGGCGATGACCTCGCGAAAGCGCGGGTTGTCGATCGAGTCGCGCAGGTCGGCGAGCCCCTCGAGGATGGGCACGCCGGAGCGCGCCAGTTGATCGAGGTGGAAACAGAAATTGATCAGCTCGCGGCGCGGAATCTTGCGGCTGCCGAACAGCTTGCCCTGGTTGACCGGGTTGCCCGAGACGAGGTCGAGGTCCATGCGCTTGAGGCGCATTTCGAGATCAACGATGTTGATCGCATCGATGCGCCCGAAGATCATTCGTCCTTCAATGCTGACGGCCTTGTAGTCGAAAAGCATGGCTACATCCGGTCGGTCAGGTTGACCACGCGCCCGAGTTCCTCAAGCGAAGTGGTGCCGTTGAGCACGCGGCGCAGGCCGTCCTCGGCCAGCGTGACAAAGCCCTGTTCCAGGGCCTTGGCGCGGATTTCGTGGGTGGTGGCGCGGCGCGCGATCAGTTCATCGATGCCCGCGTCGATGCGCAACAGCTCCATGATCGCGATGCGCCCGCGGTAGCCCTGAAAGTCGCAGCGTTCGCAACCGGTCGGGCGAAAGAGCAGCGGGTGCGAGCCGTCGGCTGGCGTGCCGACCAGCCGCATTTCGTGGTTTTCGGCATGGTAGGGCGACTTGCAGTGGTCACACAGGCGGCGGATCAGGCGCTGGGCGACGATGCCGATGATGTTGCCGGCCATGATGTCGGGCAGGACGCCGATATCGAGCAGGCGCGGAATGGTGCCGATGGCCGAGTTGGTATGCAGTGTCGAATACACCTGGTGCCCGGTCATCGCGGCGCGGAAGGCCATCTCCGCGGTTTCGGCATCGCGGATTTCGCCGACCAGGATGACGTCGGGATCCTGACGCATCATCGAGCGGATGCCATTGGCGAAATCGAGCTTGGCAGTTTCCGAGACCGAGGTCTGACGCACCAGCGCCATCGGGTATTCCACCGGATCCTCGAGGGTCATGATGTGCACGCCCTCGGAGTTGATGTGGTTGAGCACCGAATAGAGCGAGGTCGTCTTGCCACTGCCGGTCGGCCCGGTGACCAGGATGATGCCTTCCGGGCGAGCGATCATCAGCTTGAGCTGCTGCAGGTGGTCGTCAGCCAGCCCGAGGTCCTCCAGCGGCACAATGCCCTTCTGGCGGTCGAGGATACGCAGCACGATGTTCTCGCCGTGGATGGTCGGCTGGCAGGCGACGCGGAAATCGACCTGGCGCCCGGAAACGCTCAGCCCGATGCGCCCGTCCTGCGGGGCGCGCATTTCGGCGATGTTCATGCCCGACAAAACCTTGATGCGCACGGTCATCGCCGGCCAGTAGGATTTGTGCAGGGCGCGGATCTGGCGCAGCATGCCGTCGATCCGGTAGCGGATGCGCAGGAAGTTGGCTTCCGGCTCGAAGTGGATATCGGAGACGTCACGCTTTACTGCATCGGTGAGGATCGAATCGATCAGCCGGACGACTGGCTGGCTGTATTCGTCGTCGGTTGCCGACAGGCTTTTCCAGTCGATCTCGCCGGTTTCGATTTCGTGCAGGATGCCGTCGATGGACAGCTCGTAGCCGTAATACTGGTCGATGGCACGGTCGATTTCCGACTCGCCGGCGAGCAGGGTGTCGATTTCCACATGCTCCGGCAACTGGGAGCGTACCTTGTCGAAACCGACGATGTCACGGGTGTCTGCCGCGGCGAGCGTCAGTCGGTGATTGACCTCGTCGTAATCGAGCGGCAGCAGGTGGTGGCGCTTGGCGACGTCGCGCGGCACCAGCTTGAGCGCCTGCGGATCGACGATGGCATTGGACAGGTCAATGCTCTGCCGGCCCAGGCTTTCGGACAAAGCCTCGCGCAGGGTCGCTTCGGAGACGAAACCGAGCGAAACCAGCAGCTTGCCGATCGGCTGGTTGGCCTTCATCTGCTCGAGCAATGCGATGCGCAGCTGATCCTCGGAGAGGATGCCCTTGGCAATCAGGATCTGGCCGAGGGGGCGGCGCTGCGTGGTGGAGGTGTTCATGGTCGGCGGGCGCTCACGACTGGAGTTCATTCAGGCGGATTTTGACGCGCTCGCGGTCGAAAGCCGACGGGCGGCGCTGGGCGGCTTCCAGCGCCAGGCGATAATGCTGGGCCGCGAGCTTGTTCTGCCGCATGTGGTCGAGCGAGACCGCCAGATTGAAGAGATAGTCCGGGTTGTCGGCGTCGGCGGCCACGGCGTTGAAATACGCCTGCTGCGCTTCCGCCCAGCGGCCCTGACGGGAGTACAGGTTGCCCAGCGCAAAATTGAGCGGTGCCGACTCGGGCTGGTTGGCCAGCAGGGTCTTGAGGCGACTCTCGATCGCTGCCGGGTCGCCGCCGGCATTGGCGCCGAGTGCAGCCGCCTGGGCGTTGGCGTCGCCCGGGTTAGCTTCGATGGCGCGCTGCCGGTAACGATCTGCGTCGCCGGAACGTCCCTGGCGCTGGGCGATCGCCGCCAGCGCAAGCAGCGTGTCCACGTTGTGCGGGTCGGATTTGAGTGACTGCTCGTAGTCGTGGCGGGCGCTGTCGAGCTGGTTGTCCTGCAGGCTGGCATAGCCGCGCTGGACGTTGGTATCTGGCTCGGGCCGGGAGCGGGTCAGACGAATCGGTGGCGAGGCGCCCGGCGCCTCGTTCGCGGCAGCGCTCCTTGTCCTCTCCGGACGTGCCATGCGTGCCGAGCGTGAATCCGCCGTGGGGGCGGCTGCGGTTGACGCCGAATCAGACGGCAAAATTACGGCTGGCGCCGGCTGTGCGGGGCGCGGCAGCGCAACGGCAGGAGCGGGCGGTAACGGGCGGCCGGCCGGGGCGATCGCCGTGCCGCCTGCTGGCGGTGTCGTCAGGGAACCGCCGCCCATCGACTGTACTTCAAACAGGACATATGCCCCGATGCCGATGGCCGCCACCCCGAGGACGCCAAGCGCCAGCCACATCGGGGTGCGGGATGGCGGTTCGGCATGCTTGGCGGCAAAGGCATTGCGCGCGGCTGCGCGATTGCTGTCGTCAACGCTGATTTGTGGCGCGGGCGGTGGCGGCGGTGAGGCCGGGGTTGCCGCCGGTCGCGCCGCCTGGGGGCTTGCGCTCGCCGCCAGTTCGGCGTCGAGCGCGGCGCTGTGCGTGGCCAGATCCGGCAGGGTTGACGGGCTGGAGGGGGTTGCCGAAATCGGTTCGAGGCTCAGCTTGTCCGTTCCCGCCGGTGCCCCGTTTGCGGCGGCGCGCGCGGCTTCCTGTTTGCTCGTCTCGGCCCGTTTCAGGGCGTCCATCAGAAGGCTCATCGCAGCCGCCTAACGGTTCGGCATGAAGTTGAACGGCTGGGCATCGTTCGGTTGCGCGAAGAAATTCTCGTCGGGCAGTGCCGGGCGGAAACCGGAAAAGTCGCCGTTCAGGCTCGGGTCGTTGATGATGATCGGGCGCAGGAAAATGACCAGTTCCGACTTGGTGGCGGCATTGTTGCGGGTGTTGAACAGTTCGCCGACCAGCGGAATCTGGCCGAGAATCGGTACCCGGCCATCCTTCCAGTCGATGCCATCGGTCATCAGGCCGCCGAGGACGGCAATTTCGCCGCTATTGACCCGCATCACCGATTCGATCTCCTGGGTGCGGATCTGTGGGACCAGATTGGGTATGCTGCTGGGAATCGAGGGGTTCGGGTCGCGTTTCAGTTCCGTAATGCTTGATATGCTCGGGCGCACATTGAGAATTACCGCATTGTTATCGCTGACCTGCGGCGTGACCGTCATCACCAGCCCCACGGATACGGATTGCGGCGTGGTCGTGGTGGCGGTCACCGGTTCGCCGCCGGGGACATTGGACGGGGTCAGCTGCGACTGGACAAAGAAATAGGTGTAGTTCTCGACCGCCTTGAGCAGGGCGGTCTGGTTGTTCATTACCGACAGGCGGGGGCTGGACAGGACCTTGACCGTGCCGAAGCTCTGCAGCAGATTGACGGCGACATTCAATGCCATCGTGCCCGAGAGGCTCTTGAAACTGAGCGCGAAGGGCTGGAGGGCGCTGCCGACATTGGTGTTGACCCCGGCCGGCCGGACCGAATAGCCGACGGTTTCGTCATCGCGGCGCACCCGTCCCCATTCGATCCCCTGCTGATAGCCTTCGCCCAGCCGGACCTCGACGATCGTCGCCTCGATCATCACCTGGCGGCGCGACGAGAGAATGACCCGGTCGATGAACTCCTGGATCTTTTCATGCTGGCGCGCGGTGGCGCGTACCGTGATCACGCCGCTTTCCGGGTTCATGATGACCGATGCGGCTTCACGGAAGGTGCTGCGGCGGACGACCGAATTGCCGGTCGCCTGGCTCGACGAACCCGGCGAAGGGTTGGCCTGCAGCGCACTGGCAATGGCCTGCGCCGAGCGTTGTCCGCTGCCTTGCGGCAAGGCAGCGGCGCCGGTCGCGGTCTGGCTGCTGGCCTGTTCGACGACGGTCTCGCTTGAGCCTTCGGGGAGGATCTTGTCGGTTTCGCGCAGGATGTCCTTGATGTTCTTCTCGAGCGTTTCCCAGAAATGGTTTTTCGAGGTATTGGTGATTTCCGTCTTCGACGTGTTGCCGGTCGCGCTGCTCCCCTGCGTCGGGGCACTGCCGCTGCTCCCCGTGGTGCCGGGTACGCCCGTCGAGATCAGTGTGTTGGCGGATACGGTACCGGTCACGTTGCGCGACATGTTCACGTAATCCACCTTGTAATGCTTGAGGAAAGGCGAATCCGGCATCACCGCGAGGTTGGGCCCGTCCAGTTCGAAGCGCATGTCGACCTGCTTGGCGATGCGCGTCAGCAACTGCGGCAGAGTCTGGTCGATGGCGTTGAGCGAGACGGTGCCGGTGATTCCCGGGTGGATATCGACGTTGACCTTGGCGTCCCGCGACAGGGCGAACAGCAGGTCGCGGACCTGGACGTTGTTGACCACGACGCTGTAGGTTTCGGCCTTGGGCTTGGCCTGTGGCCGGGGCAGGGCCAGCGTCTGCTGGACCGGCGGGGGAATGTCGCCCCGGGCCTGCGCCACCGAGGTCTCCGTGCTGAGATGGCCGACCAGCGGCTGCTGCGGGGTCGGCGCCTGGCAGGCGACCAGGAAAAATGAAACCAGTAATGCGCTGTGGAGACCGTATTTCATCCGACAAAGCCTTGTATCGAGCGGGTTATGACCCATTTCCGAGTTTTGCGGATGCTAACACATGCACCAGTTCATGCGCTGCCCCCGGCCGGGGTGTCATTGTCATTATTGCAGCTTATTCACCTGCTGCGGATAGGGGCGCAGCAGACGAATGTCTTCCGGCAGTCGTTGAATGCCTGCCCAAGCCGCCTTCAGCGTGGAAAATTCGCCGTAGATCACGCCGATCCGGTTGCGCCCTGACTGCTCCCAGCGGTACACGCGCAGGCCGTCAGCGTCCAGCGACTGGCTGGCGGCATTCAGGAAATTCTCGATTTCGCCGGCGCGTGAAACGTCGCGGGTCATCAACTGGATGACGAAATGTTCCCGGGGCGCAGTCGGAAACCAGGCGGTGAACGAATCGGCGGCTTTCATCGTCAGGGGGGCGGATTGCGGCACGGCGTTAACGGCTGGCAGCGCCGCTGCGGCCGGCGCCGGATTCGGGGCACTGCCGGCATCGGCTGCGGGGGCGGGGAGGCGTGGCCACAAGGTGACGCCGACGCTGGCCAGCAGCGCCAGGGTGAGCACAACGGCCAGGGCCAGCTTGAGCCACAGCGCGGGGGCGCCGGCGGGTTTTTGCTGGATCGGGGCGAAACGGGCATCCTGCGCCGCGGTCTTGATCTCGGCCACGTCGACCTGGTGCGAGCCGCTCGAATAGGCAGCGAGCAGCGCCTTGTCGGCGAGGATGTTGATGCGCCGGGAGAGGCCTTGGGATATTTTGGCGATCATGTCCACGGCGCGCGCGGTGAACGGATTGGGGCCGTGGTATCCGGCGGCGCGCAGGCGGAATTCGATGTAGCTGCCAATTTCATTCGCCTTGAGCGGCGCGAGGTTGAAGTGCTGGGTGATACGCTCGCGCAGCTGGCGCATGTCGTTGGCGGCGAGCCGCTCGTCGAGTTCAGGCTGGGCGAAGAGGGCGATCTGCAACAGCTTGGTGGCCTTCGACTCGAGATTGGAGAGCAGCCGGATTTCCTCAAGCGACTCGGCCGGCATGGCGTGGGCCTCGTCGATCATGATGACGACCCGCTTGCCCGCGGCGTAGCGTTCGACCAGCGCATCCTGCAGCGTGCGGATCATCGAGTGGGTAGTCTTGCCGTCGGCCGGGATGCCCAGTTCGTCGGCGATGGCGCCGAGAATTTCGCTGCGCGACAGCGACGGGTTGGCCAGGTAGAGCGATTCGACATCGGCCGGCAGGCGTTCGAGCAGCATCCGGCACAGCATGGTCTTGCCGCTGCCCACTTCGCCGGTCACCTTGACGATGCCTTCGTCCTGGGTGATGGCGTAGATCAGGGCGTCGAGCGTCGGGCCGCGGTTGGCGCCGGTAAAGAAGAAGTCGGTGTGCGGCGTGATGCGGAAGGGGGGCTCGCGCAGGCCGAAATGTTCGAGATAAAGGCTCATGAACGGTGCCAGCTTACCATGCGGTTGTAGAGCGTCGTACGGTTGATGCCAAGGCGGCGGGCCGCCTGGCTGACGTTGCCGCCGGACAGTTCGAGTGCCGCTTCGATATAGCTGCGCTCCCAGGTGGCCAGTGTCGCATCGAGATCGATGCGGGCTGCTGACTGAAGGTGTTTGATGGCGGCTTGCAGGCGCTGGCCGTCGTCGCTGTCGAACAGCCTCGGCGGGGCCGCGGTCAACCGGCTCCGATGTGTCGAATTCGGCCAGCAGGCGATCCCGGTTAACGGGTTGACCCGGGTAGCGGGCGGTGAGCCGGATCACGATATTGCGCAGTTCGCGCACGTTGCCCGGGAAGGCGTAGTCGAGCCACAGCGCCTCGGCCTCGGGGTCGAGCACGAACGGCTGGCATTGCGCCTGCGTCGCGTAGAGCCTGCGGAAATGCTCGAGCAACAGCAGGCGATCGTTGCCCATTTCACGCAACGGCGGGACGCTGACGGTAAAAACCGAAAGCCGGTGGTAGAGGTCGGCGCGAAAGCGTCCGGCCTTGATCTCCTGGCGCAGGTCGCGGTTGGTGGCGGCGACGATGCGCGCCTTCGAGACGCGGGTCTGGGTTTCGCCAACGCGCTGGTATTCGCCGTTTTCGAGAACGCGCAGCAGCTTGGGCTGTAGATCGGACGGCAGTTCGCCGATTTCGTCGAGAAACAGCGTGCCTTCGCCGGCTTCCTCGAAATAGCCCGGCTTGGCCGTCGCGGCGCCGGTGAACGCGCCGCGGGCGTGGCCGAACAGCGTCGGTTCAAGCAGGCTGGGAGAAATCGCCGCACAGTTGATGGCCAGAAAAGGCTGATCGCGACGCTCGGTCAGCTGGTGCAGGCAACGGCTGGCGACGACGTCCTTGCCGCTGCCGGATTCGCCCTCGATCAGAACCGGAAATCCAAGGTTTGCATACTGGCCAAGCTGCATGCGCAGGCGCTGCATCGGCAGGCTTTCACCAATCAGCCCGGCGGGGCCGGCCGCCCCGATTTCGTTGCCGGAAAAGGCGAGCGCCTGGCGCAGCAGGGTCAGCAACCGGCCCGGGTCGCAGGGCTTGCCGACGAATTCGACGGCGCCGAGCGTACGTGCATGACGGGCATTATCGTCGCCGTTTTGCCCGGAGAGGACAATGATCTTCATTTCCGGCGCATGCGCCAGCAGTTCGCCGATCAGCGCGAAACCCTCCTCGGGGCGATGCGGCTGGGGCGGCAGCCCGAGATCGACCAGTGCCGCCTGCGGCGTCTGGCGCAACTGGCGCAGCAGGGCCAGGCAATGCGGACGGGCGTGGCTGGTGACGACGTCGAACTCCGCCGCAAAGGCATAGCTCAGGGCGTCGCTGATCAGCGGATCGTCATCGACGATGAGAAGCAGGGGCTTGTTCGGCAAGGCTACGGCGGCTCTTGTATATATAAACCAAACAATTATAACCATGCCATGTTGGGGCGGGGCTTGGCTATTCTGATAAAATCGCCCGTCTTTTTTTGGAATTCCGCTTTGTCAGACGACATTCTGGTCGATATCCAGGACCTCCGCTTCAACTATGACGGCCGGCCCGTGCTGCAGGGAATCAACATGAAGATTCCGCGTGGCAAGGTGGTGGCGATCATGGGCGGGTCCGGCTGCGGCAAGACCACGCTGTTGCGCTGCATCGGCGGCCAGTTGCGGCCGACTGGCGGCATGGTGCGTCTGGAGCAGCACCGGGTTTGCGAGATGTCGCATGCCGAACTGTACCGGCTGCGCCGCAAGATGGGAGCACTGTTCCAGTTCGGCGCACTGTTTACCGACATGTCGGTGTTCGACAACGTCGCATTTCCGATCCGCGAGCATACCGACCTTTCGGAAGAAATGATCCGCGACCTGGTGCTGATGAAGCTCGAGGCGGTGGGTCTGCGCGGTGCGCATGCCCTGATGCCCGGCGAGCTGTCCGGCGGCATGGCGCGGCGGGTGGCACTGGCCCGCGCGGTGGCGCTCGACCCGATGCTGGTGATGTACGACGAGCCGTTTACCGGCCTCGACCCGATCGCGCTGAGCGTCATCGGCCAGCTGATCCGCAAGCTGAATGACGCGCTCGGCGCGACCTCGATCATGGTGACGCACGACGTTCATGAATCCCTGTTGATCGTCGATTACATCTATTTCATCTCGCAGGGCCAGATTGTCGCTCAGGGAACCCCGGATGAGATCCGGGCGTCGAAAGACCCGTTCGTCCATCAGTTCGTCTACGCCGAACCGGACGGGCCGGTGCATTTTGATTACCCGGCCCCCCCGGCTCGTGAGGTCTTTCTACGCGGAGCCGTGCATGGCTGACCTCTTGCAGCCTATCCGCCAGCTCGGGCAGGCCGTCACCCAGCGCATCTGGCGTCTGGGTTTTGCCGCCCGCTTCTTCGTCGCGGTCCTGATGTATTCGGGCGCGTCGTTCCGCCGCCTGCCGCTGACCCTGCGCGAAATCTACTTCAGCGGGGTGCTGTCGCTGCTCATCATCATGGTCTCCGGATTGTTCGTCGGGCTGGTGCTTGGCCTTCAGGGTTACGAGACCTTGCAGCGTTACGGGTCGACCGAGGCACTCGGCGTTCTCGTGGCGCTGTCGCTGACCCGCGAACTGGGGCCGGTGGTGGCGGCCTTGCTTTTTGCTTCGCGCGCCGGTTCCTCGGTGACCGCCGAAATCGGCCTGATGAAGGCGACCGAGCAACTCAAGGCCATGGACATGATGGCGGTCAATCCGATTGCCCGAGTCGTGGCCCCGCGTTTCTGGGGCGGCGTCGTTTCCATGCCGCTGCTGGCGGCGCTCTTCTCGGCCATGGGGGTACTCGGCGGCTGGCTGATCGGCGTCGTCTTCATCGGCGTCGATGACGGCGCTTTCTGGGCGCAAATGCAGGCGGGCGTCGATTTCAGGTACGACATCTGGAACGGCGTGATCAAGAGTTTTGTGTTTGGCATCGCGGTTTCGCTGATTGCCGTTTTCGAAGGCTACGATTCCGTGCCGACGGCCGAGGGCGTGTCGCGTGCCATTACCCGCACCGTGGTCACCTCCGCGCTGACCATTCTGGCACTGGATTTCGTTCTGACTTCGTTCATGTTCCGGGGAACTTCATGAACCGTACCGTGCTCGACCTCTGGGTCGGATTTTTCGTGGCGATCGGCATTGTGGCGCTGTTGTTTCTCGCGCTCAAAGTGGGCAACCTTTCTTCGGGTCACTTGTCCGATACCTACCAGTTGCGGGCAAGATTCGACAACATTGGCGGGCTCAAGGTGCGCGGTCCGGTCAAGAGCGCCGGAGTTCTGGTCGGGCGCATCGTCGACATCAAGTTCGATCCGGCGACCTACGAAGCCGTGGTGACGATGGATGTTGACGGGCGCTACCGCTTTCCGAAGGATACGTTCGCCTCAATCAATACGTCGGGCTTGCTGGGCGAGCAGTACATTGGCTTCGAGGTCGGCGGTGACGAGAAAATGCTGAATGCGGGCGATACCATCGTGAAGACGCAATCGGCGGTGGTGCTCGAGAAGCTGATCAGCCAGTTCATGTTCAACAAGGCATCGGAAGGGCCGGAGACGAAATGATGAAGACGAAACTGACCTGGAAATCGAGGGGGGCTGCTTGTCTGGTGGCGGGTCTCCTGATGTGGGGCGCGCCGGCGCTGGCCGACGAAACCCCCGGCGATCCGTTCGAGAGCTTCAATCGGGCTATGTTCGCGGTGAACGAAGGCATCGACATGGTCGCCATGAAGCCGATCGCCCAGGCCTACGACTTTGTCGTTCCGCTACCGGCAAAGGCCGGGGTCGGAAACTTCTTCGGCAACATCCTCGATTTTCGCAATGTCCTGAACAATGCGCTGCAGGGCAAGGGAGGCGATGCCGGGACCGATCTTGCCCGGCTGCTGATCAATTCCACTATCGGCATTTTCGGGCTGTTCGATGTCGCCAGCGAACTGGGCCTCGAGCGGCATGACGAAGATTTTGGCCAGACGCTGGCCGTCTGGGGGTGGACCGACAGCGACTTCCTGTTCTGGCCGATCATCGGGCCGCGCACGGTGCGTGACACCGGTGGCTGGGTCGTCGATGCCTACACCGATCCGACCTGGTAGACGATCAACAAGACGGTCGCTGCCCGCAACAGCCTGCTGGCCCTGCGTTTCGTCGACGTTCGTGCCAGCCTGTTGCCGACCGATAAGGTGGTCGAGGAGGCGGCGCTCGACAAATATGCCTATGTGCGCGACGCCTATCTGCAGCGCCGCCGTAACCAGATTTTTGATGGCCGCCCGCCGCGGCTCGAGGACGTACTGGATTGACAACCATGATGAATAAACTGATTGCCCTTGTATTCGCCGCCTTGCTGTCCACCTTCGCTGTCGCGCAGGAAGCGCCGGACGTGCTGGTCAAGCGCGTGACCGAGGAAGTCCTCGAAATCGTTCGCAACGACAAGGATATACAGAAGGGCAATACGACGCGCGTCATCGATCTGGTCGATGCCAAGGTGCTGCCGAATTTCAATTTCCGGCACATGACGGCGCTGGCGCTGGGCAAGGAATGGCGCAAGGCGACGCCGGAGCAGCAGGAGAAGTTGACCGCCGAGTTCAAGACCCTGCTGGTGCGCACCTATTCCAACGCACTGACCGGATACAAGAATCAGAAGATCATCTACAAGCCGTTCAGGATGAACAATGGCGACACCGATGTGCTGGTCCGTACCGAAGTCCAGGAGCCGGGCAACAAGCCGGTGCAGCTGGATTACAGTCTGGAAAAGACCGATGCGGGCTGGAAGGTCTATGACGTTAATGTGGCCGGCATCAGCCTGGTGACCAATTATCGCGAACAGTTCGCGCAGGAGGTCCGGCATGGCGGCGTCGACGGGCTGATCGCGTCGATCGCGGCCAAGAACAAGTCGCTGCAGGGCAACTTGGCGAAGGCCGAGGGAAAATGATCGAACGCCAGGGCGGGCGCCTGGTGGTCACCGCGCCGCTGACCATGGTCAATGCGCGCGCTTTGCTGGAGGCTGGCAGTTCAGCGCTGCAGGCGGGCGAACAGGTGTTCGATTTTTCGCAGGTCAGCGAAGCGGATTCGTCGGCAGTGGCGGTCATGCTGGGCTGGTTGCGCGCGGCCGAGCAGTCGCGGTCGACCGTAAAATTTGCCCATATTCCGGCGGGTGTTCGTTCCCTGGCCGAACTTTACGGCGTTACCGAGCTTTTGCCCCTCGCCTGAGGGGAGGTTTCATGGCGGCTGCGGTTTCCATTGTTAACGTCGTCAAGTATTTTGGCGCGCTGAAGGCGCTCGATGGCGTCTCACTCGAGATTGCCGAGGGTGAGTTTTTCGGCCTGCTCGGCCCCAACGGCGCCGGCAAGACAACGCTGATTTCCTGCCTGGCCGGACTGGCGCGCCCGGATTCCGGCTCGCTCGCAGTGCTCGGGCATGACGTGTTCCGCGACTTCCGTCAGGCGCGCCGGCTGCTTGGCGTGGTGCCGCAGGAACTGGTGTTCGATCCCTTTTTCAATGTGCGCGAAACCCTGCAGATTCAGTCCGGCTATTTCGGCATCCGCAAGAACGATGACTGGATCGACGAAATCCTCGACAACCTCGATCTGACCAGCAAGGCCAATGTAAATATGCGCCGCCTCTCGGGCGGCATGAAGCGCCGCGTCCTGGTCGCCCAGGCGCTGGTGCACAAGCCGCCGGTGATCGTCCTCGACGAGCCGACGGCCGGTGTCGATGTCGAATTGCGCCAGGGCCTCTGGCAGTTCGTCCGGCGTCTGAACGGCGAGGGCCACACGATCATCCTGACCACGCATTATCTGGAAGAAGCCGAAGCCCTGTGCGGGCGGCTCGCGCTGATGAAACAGGGGCGCGTCATCGCCCTCGATACCACGGCCAACCTGATGGCGGCGCATCCCGGCGGTTCGCTCGAAGATGTGTTTGTGCGGACGATGAACCAGTGATCGGCTTCTGGACGCTCTTCTACAAGGAAATGCTGCGTTTCTGGAAGGTCGCCTTCCAGACGGTCGGTGCGCCGGTGCTGACGGCATTGCTCTACCTGCTGATCTTCGGCCATGTCCTCGATGACCATGTGCAGGTGCATGGCGTGCGCTACACAGCTTTTCTCGTGCCCGGGCTGGTGATGATGCAGGTCCTGCAGAATGCCTTCGCCAATTCGTCCTCCAGCCTGATCCAGGCCAAGATTACCGGCTCGATCGTTTTCGTGTTGCTGCCGCCGCTTCCCTACAGCGCCTTCTTTGGCGCCTACGTGCTGGCGTCGGTGGCGCGCGGGCTGATGGTCGGCGTCGGCGTACTGCTGGCGACCGTTTGGTTCGCCGAGTTGAAGGTGGTGGCGCCGCTCTGGGTGCTGGTGTTTGCGCTGCTCGGCGGGTCGATGTTCGGGGCGCTTGGCATGATTGCCGGTATCTGGTCCGAGAAGTTCGACCAGCTCGCGGCTTTCCAGAATTTCCTGATCATGCCGCTGACCATGCTGTCCGGCGTTTTCTATTCGATTCATTCGCTGCCCGGTTTCTGGCAGCAGGTGTCGCATTACAATCCCGTCTTTTACCTTATCGACGGCTTTCGCTACGGATTTTTTGGCGTCTCGGATGTGGCGCCCGAAATCAGTCTCGCGGTGGTCGTTGCCTGCTTCATGACCGTGTCCCTGATAACGCTCGGATTGCTGAAGCAGGGCTGGAAACTGAGAGCCTGAAACATGATGCACCCGGATCAAATCAAACAACTTATCCTCGCCGGCATGACCTGCGAGCATCTGGCGCTCGATGGCGACGGCCAGCATTTCGACGCGCTTATCGTCAGTGCTGAATTCATCGGCAAGAGCCGCGTTCAGCGCCAGCAGCACGTGAACAGGATTCTGAAAGCAAAATTCGATTCCGGCGAATTGCATGCCCTGTCATTCAAGACCCTGACCCCGGACGAATGGAGCGCGCAACGTGGATAAACTGTTGATTCAGGGCGGGCACGCCCTTTCCGGCGAGGTCGCCATCTCCGGCGCCAAGAATGCCGCCCTGCCGATTCTCTGCGCCACGCTGCTGACGGCCGACCCGCTGCATTTCACCAACGTGCCGCAGCTCAAGGACATCTCGACCATGTTGCACCTGCTCGGCGACATGGGCGTCGGGGTGACGATGGACGGGGTTGACGGCCTCGTGCTCGATGGCGGCGGGCTGAACAACCCGGTGGCCTCCTACGAGATGGTCAAGACCATGCGCGCCTCGATCCTCGTCCTCGGCCCGCTCGTTGCCCGCTGCGGCGAAGCCCGCGTGTCGCTTCCCGGCGGCTGTGCGATCGGCGCGCGGCCGGTCGATCAGCACATCCGGGGGCTGCAGGCCATGGGTGCCGAAATCACCGTCGAGCAGGGTTACGTGCACGCCAGGGCAACCCGCCTGAAGGGCGCGCGCATCTGTACCGACATGGTCACCGTGACCGGTACCGAGAACCTGATGATGGCCGCCTGTCTGGCCGAGGGCGAGACAGTCATCGAAAATGCCGCGCGCGAGCCGGAAGTCGTCGATCTGGCCAACTGCCTGGTCAGCATGGGGGCGCGCATCTCCGGGGCGGGCACCGATGTGATCCGCATTCAGGGGGTCGAAAAACTGCACGGGGCGACTCATTCGATCATGCCCGACCGCATCGAGACCGGCACCTATCTGTGCGCGGCGGCGGCCACCGGCGGCGACATCCGGCTAACCCGAACCTCGGCGGCCTATCTCGATACCGTGGTCGACAAGCTGATGGATGCCGGTTGTGAAATCACTGTCGAGCGCGATGCCATCCGCCTGCAGGCGCCGCAGCGCCTCAAGGCGGTCAGCCTGCGCACGGCGCCATATCCTGCTTTTCCGACCGACATGCAGGCGCAGTTCATGGCGATCAACTGCATTGCCGACGGCGTGGCGACGATCCGCGAGACGATTTTCGAGAATCGTTTCATGCACGTCAATGAACTCATGCGCCTCGGCGCCAATATCCAGATCGAGGGCAACAACGCCATCGTGCGCGGCGTCGAACACCTGGAAGGGGCAACGGTCATGGCAACCGACCTGCGCGCCTCGGCATCGCTGGTGATCGCCGGGCTGGTAGCCCGCGGGGAAACGCTGATCGACCGCATCTATCACCTCGACCGTGGCTATGAGCGCATCGAGGAAAAGCTGGCAAAGCTCGGTGCCACGGTCAGTCGGGTCCGCTGAGCGGCGTTCGTCTTGCCCTGAAATCGGGGGTATTTTTGCGGTCGACCGCAGAAATACCCCCAAATGCTTAAAAAACACTTTCTTTATTTCGCGTCCTGGCCCATACTCGTAAGCTCGGGATTTCCAGGCAGTGTTTTGTTCCTGCGCCGTACCACGGTTTGTCAGCTCCTCGGTCTTGGTTCTCGTATTTTTAGGGTGTAAGCCCGTCAATTTTTTCCAAGGAAGCTATAAATGGCAACTGGTACCGTAAAGTGGTTCAACGACTCCAAAGGTTTTGGTTTTATCTCCCCGTCCGAAGGTGGTGAAGATCTCTTCGCTCACTTCTCCGCCATTCAAGGCAACGGTTTCAAGACTCTGGCCGAAAACCAGAAGGTGACCTTCGACATCGTCACCGGCCCGAAGGGCAAGCAAGCTGCCAACATTCGCCCCGCTGAATAAGTCAGGCGAATTCGCAAGCTGCAACAAAGGCCCGGCGTCCGCCGGGCTTTTTTATTTCCGGAAATATCGCACTGGCTGTCGTCCGGCCCGTGAAGGAGAACCATTGCATGGCCAAAGAAGAAATCATTGAACTGCCGGGCGTTGTCGCCATGGTGTTGCCGGATACCCGGTTCCGCGTCACCCTGGAAAACGGGGTGGATGTGATCGCCTATGTGTCGGGCAAGATGCGCAAGCATCGTATCCGGATTCTCGCCGGTGATCGCGTGACGCTGGAAATGTCGCCCTACGACCTGACCAAGGCGCGCATCAGCTTCCGCCACAAGGACGAACGTTCGGCCACTGCCTACGCTGCACGCAACGGCTGAAGCTGCGCCGTTGATTTCGTGCCGGCCGGTCGTTTGCGCTGGTCGGTATTCATGGCGCTCATGGGCGGATTGCTGCTTTGCGGTAAAATTGGCTTTTTTCCACGAGACTCCCTGTGACCGGCATCACCATCGCCCTCTCCAAGGGCCGCATTTTCGATGAAACCCTACCGCTGCTAGCGGCAGCCGGCATCGTGCCGAGCGAAAATCCGGAAACCTCGCGCAAGCTGATCATCGAGACCAATCATCCCGATGTGCGCGTCGTCATCGTCCGCGCGACCGACGTGCCAACCTACGTGCAATATGGCGCCGCCGACCTCGGCGTGGCCGGCAAGGACGTGCTTATCGAGCATGGCGGCGAAGGCCTCTACGCGCCGCTCGACCTGCATATCGCCAAGTGCCGGATGATGGTCGCCGTGCCGGAGGGCTTCGATTACGAGAATGCGGTACGCCAGGGCAACCGCCTCAAGGTGGCGAGCAAATACACCAAGACGGCGCGCGAGCACTTCGCTGCCAAGGGCGTTCATATCGACCTGATCAAGCTCTATGGCTCGATGGAACTGGCGCCGCTGGCCGGGCTGGCGGATGCCATCGTCGACCTGGTGTCGACCGGCGGCACGCTGAAAGCCAACAAGCTGGTGGCGGTCGAGCATGTCGTGGATATTTCAAGCCGGCTGGTGGTCAACCAGGCCTCGCTCAAGGTCAAGCGCGAAACCCTGCAACCGATCATCGACGCCTTCGCGCAGGCGGTGGAGAAATAAATGGTCGCCATAAAACGGCTTGCTACGGTCGATACCGATTTCAAGGCAGAAATGGATGCGCTGCTGGCTTTCGAGGCGGCGCAGGATGAAGGCATCGAGCGTACCGTCATCGGCATTCTGGCTGATGTGAAGGCACGCGGTGATGCCGCGGTCGTCGAGTACAGCAACAAGTTCGACCGGCTGTCCGTCGGCGGCATGGCCGATCTGGAACTGTCGAAGGCCGAGATGCAGAAGGCGCTCGACAGCTTGCCGGCCGAACAGCGTCAGGCGCTCGAGGCGGCGGCGCAGCGCGTTCGTGTCTATCACGAGAAGCAGCGGCTGGATGGCTGGTCCTACACCGAGGCCGACGGCACCATGCTCGGCCAGATGATCACGCCGCTCGACCGCGTCGGCCTCTACGTGCCGGGCGGCAAGGCTGCTTACCCGTCTTCCGTGCTGATGAATGCGATTCCGGCCAAGGTCGCGGGCGTCAAGGAACTGATCATGGTCGTCCCGACGCCGGGCGGCGAGCACAACCAGCTGGTGCTGGCGGCGGCCTGTCTGGCCGGCGTCGATTGCGTGTTCACCATTGGCGGTGCGCAGGCGGTTGGGGCGCTGGCTTATGGTACGGCGAGCATTCCGCAGGTGGACAAGATTGTCGGCCCCGGCAACGCCTATGTTGCCTGCGCCAAGCGTCGGGTGTTCGGCATCGTCGGCATCGACATGATCGCCGGTCCTTCCGAAATCCTCGTCGTGGCAGACGGTTCGGGCAATCCGGATTGGGTGGCGATGGACCTGTTCTCGCAGGCCGAGCACGATGAATTGGCGCAGTCGATCCTGATCTGTACCGACGCCGGCTATATCGAAAAGGTGCAGGCGAGCATCGAGAAACTGCTGCCGACCATGCCGCGCCGTGAAGTGATCGAAACCTCGCTGACCAATCGCGGCGCCTTCATCCTCGTGCGTGACCTTGAAGAAGCGGTCGCCATCGCCAATCGCGTGGCGCCGGAACACCTCGAGCTGGCGCTGGCCGACCCCGATCCGTGGGTGAGCAAGATTCACCATGCCGGCGCCATCTTCATCGGTCACTACACGTCGGAATCGCTCGGCGACTACTGTGCCGGCCCGAACCACGTGTTGCCGACTTCCGGCAGCGCGCGCTTTTCGTCGCCGCTCGGCGTCTATGATTTCCAGAAGCGCACCAGCCTGATCAAGGTGTCGCAGGCCGGCGCGCAGACGCTGGGCCGGATCGCGTCGACGCTGGCGCAGGGCGAAGGCCTGCCGGCGCATGCCAGGTCGGCTGAGTTCCGCTTGGAAAATTGATCCGGAAACGACGTTGACCGCAGCGAGCACCGAATTCCAAAGCCGCCCGGACCTCCGGGCGCTTTTTTTGGGTTTTTCCTCGGTCGGCCTGTCCGGCTTCGGCGGCGTCCTGCCCTTCGCCCGGCGCATGCTGGTCGACGAGCGCCAGTGGATGAGCGCCGAAGAGTTCAATTCACAGCTTGGCCTCTGCCAGTTTCTGCCCGGCCCGAACGTGGTCAATCTGGCCGTGCTGGTCGGCAAACGCTACCAGGGTGTGGCGGGCGCTGTTGTCGCGCCGCTCGGTCTGCTCGCAGGGCCGTTCGTCATCGCGCTGCTGCTCGCGCTGCTCTATGACCGCTACGGCAATCTGCCGCAGGCCCAATCGATGTTGCGCGGCATCGCCGCGGTCGGCTGCGGCCTGCTTTTCGCGATGGCCTGGCGCATGGGGGCGGCGCTGCGCGGCAAGCCACTTTTTCTGCCATTTTCGGCGTTGACCGTCGCCGCCATTGCCTGGCTGCGCTGGCCGATGCCAATCGTCATGGCGGCCGGGCTGGTTTGTTCGGGGGCGATTGCGTACTGGGTTCTGGGCCGGAAATGATCGTCGGCGAACTCTTCCTCGAATTCGCGCTGCTCTCCTTCGTTGCCTTCGGCGGTGCCTCGGCCCTGCTACCCGAACTCCACCGCGTCGTCGTCGACAACCATCACTGGCTCGACACCACCACCTTCACCCACCTCTACGCCATCGCTCAGGCCGCGCCCGGGCCGAACGTGCTGGTCGTCACGCTGATTGGCTGGCAGGTCGCCGGGCTGGCTGGCGCACTGGCCGCGACGCTGGCCATGTGCCTGCCGATGAGCATCGTCATCTACCTGCTGATTGACCGCTGGGAAAGCTTCGCCGGGAAACGCTGGCAGCGGGCGATCAGCCTCGGCGTCGCGCCGCTGGCCGTCGGCCTGATCTTTTCCGGCGCGACGCTGATTGCACAATCCGCCGCACTGGGCTGGGCGGCGTGGGTGCTGGTCGCGGCGACGGTGGTTGCCAACCTGCGGACGAAGCTGCATCCGCTGTGGTTCATCGCCGTCGGAGCGGTGTTGGGCCTGCTTGGCGTCGTCTGATTTTTGCCCTGTTTCGGGCGTCGACCGCAACACAGATCAAATCCGCCTACGGCTTCGCGTAGGGGTTTTCCAGATTGGCGATGACTTCCTGAAAGACGGCGCGAATCTGACTTTCCTCGCACTCCATCAGCAGCGCGTCCTCGAAGGCATCCTGCGCCATCTGGCGTAATTCTTCCAGATTTTCCCGGAGCACCTTGATCTTCTCGGTACAGGCGACGATGCTGCCGTCCGGGCGTTTCCAGATCGTCTTCATTCGGTGACCCGGCGCAGGGCGTCAGTCAGTGCCTCGCATTGCGCTTCGGTGCCGACGGTGATGCGCAGGAACTGGTCGATGCGCGGCAGCTTGAAGTGGCGGACGATAATGTTCCGTTCACGCAGGGCCTGCGCCAGTTGCGCCGCGTCGTGCTGCGGGTGGCGGGCGAAGATGAAGTTGGCGGCGGAGGGAAGGACGGCGAAGCCGAGCGCCGTGAGGTTCGCACTCAGGGTGTCGCGGGTGGCGATGATGGCCCGCCGGCAATGTTCGAAGTACGCCTCGTCCTCCAGCGCGGCGACGGCGCCGACGATGGCCAGGCGATCCAGCGGGTAGGAGTTGAAGCTGTTCTTGACCCGTTCCAGGGCTTCGATCAGTGCCGGATGGCCAACCGCGAAGCCGACGCGCAGGCCGGCCAGCGAACGCGACTTGGACAGCGTATGGACGACCAGCAGGTTGTCGTAGCGGTTGACCAGGGAAATGGCCGAAATTCCGCCGAAGTCGACGTAGGCTTCATCGACGACGACCACCGAATCCGGGTTGGCCTGGAGAATCCGCTCGATGGCGTCGAGCGCCAGCAGGCGCCCGGTCGGCGCATTCGGATTGGGGAAGATGATGCCGCCGTTCGGTCGACCGCAGTAGGCGGACGGGTCGATGCTGAAATCTTCGGCGAGCGGCAGGGTACGGAAGTCCACGCCGTACAGTCCGCAATACACCGGGTAGAAGCTGTAGGTAATGTCGGGAAAAAGAATCGGTCGCTCGTGTTTCAACAAAGCCATGAAGACATGGGCCAGTACCTCGTCCGAACCGTTGCCGACGAAGATCTGCTGTGGCGTCACGCCGTGCCGCCTGGCGATGGCGCCCTTGAGCAGGTCGGCATTCGGGTCGGGATAGAGGCGCAGGCGCACCGCGTCGTCCCCGAGCTCGGCCAGAATCGCTGCCAGCACCCGGGGCGAGGGCGGAAATGGGCTCTCGTTGGTATTGAGTTTGATCAGATTGGCCAGCTTCGGCTGTTCGCCGGGCACATACGGGGTGAGGTCGCGGACGACCTGGCTCCAGAAACGACTCATGAGGTTTTCACGGAAAGCTTGAATGGTGACCGAAATGGTATCATGGCCCTCCATTCATCAGCCTTTGCAGCCTTTACCATGCGGCAAGCCGACATCACGCGCAACACTCTGGAGACGCAAATCACCGTGCGTCTCGACCTTGACGGCAGCGGCCAGGGCAAATTCGCCACCGGCGTTCCTTTCCTCGACCACATGCTCGACCAGATCGCCCGTCATGGCCTGATCGACCTCGACGTTCAGGCCCGGGGCGACCTGCACATTGACGCCCACCACACGGTCGAGGACATCGGCATCACAGTCGGCCAGGCACTTGCCAGGGCCTGGGGCGACAAGAAGGGGCTGACCCGGTACGGCCACAGCTACGTGCCGCTCGACGAAGCGCTGTCGCGTGTCGTCATCGACCTTTCCGGCCGCCCCGGACTGGAGTTCAACGTGCCGTTCACGCGCGCCGTGATCGGCAGCTTCGATGTCGACCTTGTCCACGAGTTCTTCCAGGGCTTGGTCAACCATGCCGGCATGACCCTGCACATCGACAACCTGCGCGGGGGCAACGCGCACCATCAGGCGGAAACCGTCTTCAAGGCCTTCGGCCGTGCGCTGCGCATGGCGGCAACGCCCGATCCGCGCATGGCCGGTGCCATGCCGTCGACCAAGGGCAGCCTGTGAGCATTGCTGTCATCGACTACGGCATGGGCAACCTGCGCTCGGTGTCGAAGGCGCTGGAGCACGTCGCGGGCGGCAAAGAGGTCATCGTCACGGCCGATCCGGTGGTGGTTGCCGCCGCCGAGCGCGTCGTCTTCCCCGGTCAGGGTGCGATGCCCGACTGCATGCGCGAGCTCGATGCGCGCGGCCTGCGCCCGGCGGTGCTGGCGGCGGCACAGGACAAGCCGTTTCTCGGCATCTGCATCGGCCTGCAGATGATGTTCGGGCACAGCGAGGAAGGGGATGTCGCCGGGCTGGGCATCTTTTCTGGCGAGGTGAAGCGTTTTCCCGATGAATTGATGGTTGACCGCGATGGCCAGCGTCTGAAAGTGCCGCACATGGGCTGGAACGAAGTGCGCCAGAAGTCGCATGCACTGTGGGCCAATATCGCCGATGCTTCGCGCTTCTATTTCGTGCATAGCTACTGCGTGCATCCGGCGGATCCCGCGCTGGTGACCGGCACGACCGAGTACGGCATCCCCTTTACCTGTGCGGTGGGCCGGGATAATATCTTCGCCGTTCAGTTCCACCCCGAGAAAAGCGCCCAGGACGGCCTGCAACTTCTGAAAAACTTTGTCGAGTGGCGTCCGTAAGACAACGTCTGCCGAGTTCATTCTCCTCCAAATTCCATGCTGATTATCCCCGCCATCGATCTCAAGGACGGCCAGTGCGTCCGTCTCAAGCAGGGCCTGATGGAACAGGCCACCGTTTTTTCCGACAGCCCGGCGGCGATGGCCCGCCATTGGGTTGAACAGGGTGCGCGCCGCCTGCATCTGGTTGACCTGAACGGCGCCTTTGCCGGCAAGCCGAAGAATGCGGCGGCGATCAAGGCCATCCTGGCCGAAGTCGGCGACGACATTCCGGTTCAGCTCGGCGGCGGCATCCGCGACCTCGACACCATCGAAGCCTGCCTCGATGGCGGTCTTTCCTATGTCATCATCGGCACCGCGGCGGTCAAGAACCCCGGTTTTCTGCACGATGCCTGCACCGCCTTCCCTGGCCATATCATCGTCGGCCTCGATGCCAAGGACGGCAAGGTGGCGACCGATGGCTGGTCCAAGCTGACCGGCCATGATGTCGTCGATCTCGCCAAAAAATACGAGGATTACGGGGTCGAGGCGATCATCTACACCGACATCGGCCGCGATGGCATGTTGTCAGGAATCAACATCGACGCCACGGTGCGTCTGGCCCAGGCCCTGACCATTCCGGTGATCGCGTCCGGTGGACTGTCCACCATCGATGACATCACGGCCTTGTGCGCGGTCGAGCGCGAGGGGGTCGTCGGCACCATCGCCGGTCGCGCCATCTATGACGGCTCGCTCGATTTCAAGGCTGCGCAGGAAGCTGCCGACGCCGGCAGCATTTGATGCTGGCCAAGCGCATCATTCCCTGTCTGGACGTCACTGCCGGCCGCGTCGTCAAGGGCACCAACTTCGTCGACCTGCGCGACGCCGGCGACCCGATCGAGATCGCCCGCCGCTACGACGAGCAGGGCGCCGACGAGGTGACCTTCCTCGACATCACGGCGTCGTCCGATCAGCGTGACATCATCCTGCACATCGTCGAGGCTTGCGCCGAACAGGTTTTCATTCCGCTGACCGTCGGTGGCGGCGTGCGCAAGGTCGAGGATGTCCGCCGCCTGCTCAATGCCGGTGCCGACAAGGTGTCGATGAACACCGCCGCGGTCAATGACCCCGATCTGGTGTTCAATGCTTCCAGCAAGGTCGGTGCGCAGTGCATCGTCGTCGCCATCGATGCCAAGCAGACCGCGCCCGGCAAATGGCACGTGTTCACCCATGGCGGGCGCAACGACACCGGCCTCGATGCGGTCGACTGGGCAAAACGGGTCGAAATGCTCGGCGCCGGTGAAATACTGCTGACCAGCATGGACCGCGACGGCACCAAGAACGGTTTCGACCTGGCGCTGACCCGCGCGGTATCGGACGCGGTGAAGATTCCGGTGATCGCTTCCGGCGGCGTCGGCAATCTTCAGCATCTCGCCGACGGTGTCACCGAAGGCCGTGCCGATGCCGTGCTGGCCGCCTCGATCTTCCATTTCGGCGAATACACCGTGCGTCAGGCCAAGGAATACATGGCCAGCCGCGGCATCGAAGTCCGTCTGTGAGCGATCTCGACAATTCCCTGAACTGGCTGGAAGCGCTCAAGTGGGACGCCGACGGCATGATTCCGGCGATCGCCCAGGACGAAAACGGGCGCGTCGTGATGTTTGCCTTCATGAACCGCGAGTCGCTGCAGGAAACAGTCCGTTGTGGCAACGCGGTATACTGGTCGCGTTCGCGACAGCGTCTGTGGCGCAAAGGCGAAGAGTCGGGCCACTTCCAGAAAGTGAAGTCGATCCGCACCGATTGCGACGGCGACGTGCTGTTGCTGGCGATTGAACAGGTTGGCGGTATCGCCTGTCACACCGGTCGGGAAAGTTGCTTCTTCAACGAATTGAATGGGGAACGCTGGGTTCCCGTTGATCCGGTTTTGAAAGACCCTAAGGAAATTTACGCAAAATGAGCACGCACGACATCCTGCACCGTCTCTCCGAGACGCTCGCCTCCCGCCGTAATGCCGATCCGGAAACCTCCTACACCGCCCAGTTGTTCGCCAGCGGCCCCGATTCCATTCTGAAGAAGATCGGCGAGGAAACCGCCGAACTGATCATGGCCGGCAAGGAAGGCAAGCGCCTGAACGTCGTCTGGGAATCGACCGACGTGATCTACCACGTGCTGGTGCTGCTCGCCTTCTATGGTCTGAGCATCGAGGACGTCTCGCAGGAAATGCGCCGCCGCGAGGGCATTTCCGGCATCGACGAGAAAAAGGCCCGGAGCGCCAAGTGAGCGACTGTATCTTCTGCAAGATCGTCGAGGGCAAGATCCCGGCGAAGAAGGTCTTTGAGGACGAGGATATCCTCGCCTTCAAAGACATCAACCCGGCGCGCCCGGTGCATGTGCTGGTCATCCCGAAAAAACACATCACCTCGCTGGCCACGGTGACTGCCGAAGATACGCCGCTGCTCGGAAAAATGCTGGCCGTGGCCAACGGGATCGCGACCGAGCAGGGCAGCCCGGACGGTTTTCGCATCATCATCAATACCGGTCGGGTCGGGAACCAGGAAGTGCCCCACCTGCACATCCATATCGTGGGCGGGCCGGACCCGGTCGGCCCCATGCTCAAACGCATCTAGGAGACAATCATGGGCAGTTTTTCCATCTGGCACTGGCTGATCGTACTGGTCATCGTGCTGCTGATCTTTGGCACCAAGAAGCTGCGCAATGTCGGGCAGGACCTCGGCGGCGCGGTCAAGGGCTTCAAGGATGGGATGAAGGATGCCGGCACGACCGAGAATCCGGCCGACGCTGCGCCGGCCGAGAAGGTGACCGGCCAGACGATCGATGTCGAAGTAAAGGAAAAGACCAAGTCGTAGCCTGCCGCGAACGGCAGGGCCGGCATCGACGGCGCCTGCTTGCAGCTGCGCTCGTCGCGCTTTTATGTTCGATATCGCCTTCTCGGAACTCATGATCATCGGCATCGTCGCCTTGCTCGTCATCGGGCCGGAGAAGCTGCCGAAGGTTGCGCGCACGCTCGGACATCTGCTCGGACGTGCACAACGCTACGTCAATGACGTGAAATCCGACATCAACCGCGAAATGCAGCTTGATGAACTGAAGAAGCTGCAGGCCCAGGTGACGGACTCGGCACGTGCGCTCGAAGATTCCGTGCGCAAGGAATACGATACGGCGCGCAGTGCCATCGAGGCACCCACGCAGGCTGCGGTCGCCGAGCTGGAGGCCGCGACCCGGCAGGCGACACAGACGCCGTCAGCGACGCCGCCGGTCGCCGAGTCCTCCGGAAAGCCGTCGCCATGAGCGACCCGCAGGGAACTGCCGCGCCGGAAGAGTCGTTCATGTCGCACCTGATCGAGCTGCGCGACCGCCTGTTGCACAGCCTGATCGCGGTTGCCGTGATCCTGGCCGCGATCTGTATTTATCCCGGGCCGGCGGCGATCTACGATTTTTTCGCCGCCCCGCTGACCAACGCGCTGCCGGAAGGGACCAAGATGGTCGCCATCGGCGTCATCACGCCCTTCATGGTGCCGCTCAAGGTCACGGCCATGGTGGCCTTCGTGCTGGCCCTGCCATTCGTTCTTTACCAGGCCTGGGCGTTCATCGCCCCCGGCCTGTATGCCCATGAAAAGCGGCTCGGCGTTCCGCTGATCGTTGCCAGCACGCTGCTCTTCCTGCTCGGTATGGCGTTCTGCTACTACTTCGTCTTCGGACAGGTATTCAGCTTCATTGCCAGCTTCGCGCCGAAGAGCATCACGCCGGCCCCGGATATCGAGGCCTACCTGTCCTTCGTGATGACCATGTTCCTTGCCTTCGGCCTCTCCTTTCAGGTGCCGGTGGCGCTCGTCGTGCTGGTCAAGTTCGGGCTGGTCAGCGTCGAACAGCTAAAGGAATGGCGCTCGTACTTCATCGTCGGCGCATTTGTCGTCGCCGCCATCGTCACACCACCGGATGTGGTGTCGCAGCTGGCGCTGGCGATTCCGATGTGCCTGCTTTACGAGCTCGGGATATTTGCCGCGCGTCTGGTCTCGCGGCCGGTTGCGGAGGCGCCGGCCGCCCGGCAAGCTGCGGTCGACCCGGAAAACGAGGCGAAAATGGATGCCGAGTTGAAAAGCGCGGAAGAGGCGTTCCGCAACCTCCCGGAAAAGTAGTCAGGCGACCTTCCGGGCCGGGCCGGGCACGGTGTCCAGTGCGTTGACCGGCGTCCCTTCGGCGAACCACCATAACGTACCGGCCGGCATCACGGTCCACGCCTCATTATCGGTCAGCGGCAGGGTGGCGATCACCGCCACGCGATCCTCGGGCGTCGTCACCTCGCTGAAGTCGAGGGAGACATCCTGATCCTTCAGGTGGGCTTCGGCGAAAGGCGCCTGGCGCACAATGTAAGCCAGCTGGGTCGAGGCGTGGGCAAACAGCCAGTCGCCATTGGAGAGCAGGAAGTTGAACTCGCCGTGGCGCGCGATTTCCAGGGTCAGCTGACGAATGGCGGCAAACAGTTCGCCCGTCGCCGGGGGCGTGGAACCGAATCGTCGGCGTAACTGCTGGAGCAGCCAGCAGAAGGCGCGCTCGCTGTCGGTCACCCCGACCGGGATGAAGCAGCCATCGAGCTCGGGAGTAAAGTCGAGCAGGTTGCCGTTGTGGGCGAAAATCCAGTAGCGCCCCCACAGTTCGCGCATGAACGGGTGAGTGTTCTCCAGCCCGACGACGCCTTGCGTCGCCTTGCGGATATGGGCGATGACGTTCTTCGAGTGAATCGGGTACTGGCGGACCACTTCGGCCAGCGGCGAGGAGCACGACGGCTTGGGTTCGAGAAAGACCCGGGTTCCGCGGCCCTCGAAAAAGGCGATGCCCCAGCCGTCGGAATGCACATCGGTCGCACCCCCACGCGCCTGAAAGCCGGTGAACGAGAAGCAGATGTCGGTCGGAACATTGCAGTTCATGCCGAGTAGCTGGCACATCGCTCAATCCCTTTCCGCGCGCATGGCGGGGCGCTTGCCGACCTTGACCTGCAGTTCGACGATGTTCCTGTCGCGACGCAGGCGGAAGGCCGAGCGCTCGTCCGGCTTGAGGGCGGCGATCAGGTCGAGCATGACCTGAGGATCCTTGATCGCCTTGCCGCTGACCGCCAGCAGCACGTCGCCCGGGCGGATGCCCGCCGCATCGGCCGGGCTGCCACGTACCACCCCGGCAATCAGCGCCCCTTCGGTATCAGGCAGGCCGAAGGAGTCGGCCAGTTCGGGGGTGATTTCCTGGGCCTCGACGCCGATCCAGCCGCGCGTCACCGAACCGTGCTGGATGATCTGCTCCATGATGTGCCGGGCGCTCGATACGGGAATCGCGAAACCGATGCCGAGCGAGCCGCCGGTGCGCGAATAGATCGCCGTGTTGATGCCGACCAGGTTGCCGTTGATATCGACCAGCGCGCCGCCCGAATTGCCGGGATTGATCGCCGCATCGGTCTGGATGAAGTTCTCGAAGGTATTGATCCCGAGATGCGAACGGCCCAGCGCCGAGACGATGCCCATGGTCACCGTCTGGCCGACGCCGAAAGGATTGCCGATGGCGAGCACCACATCGCCGACCCGCAGGCTCTCCATCTGGCCGAAGGTGATCGCCGGCAGCTTGTCGGCCTTGATCTGCAGCACGGCGAGGTCGGATTCGGGGTCGCTGCCGATGACCTTGGCCTTGTAGGTATGGCCGTCATTGAGCGACACCTGGATGTCGTCGGACGCTTCGATCACGTGAAAATTGGTCAGGATGTAGCCGTCGCTGCTGACCAGCACGCCCGAGCCGAGGCCCGAGTTGCGCTGCGGCGGGCCGTCCGGGCGGTCACCGAAGAAATGGCGGAAGACCGGGTCGTCAAGCAGTGGGTGGCGCTGCTTCCTGGCGACCTGCGTGGTGTAGATATGGACGACGGCAGGCAATGCCGCGCGCGCAGCTTCGCGATACGAGCCGGCGCTCCGTGCCTCATCGTCGGCGCGGACCGGGGGCGCTTCCTGCAGCGTCACGGCCGGCGGGCGGGACGGCAGCCATTCCGGTTTCAGGGTGGTGACCACGAACAGAATGCCGACCGCAACGGTGACCGTTTGTGCAAAAATCAGCCAAAACCTGTGCATGAGAGACCGTATCGATGAAACGCGAAGACCTGGTGAGCTATCTGGACGGGCTGCTGCAGCCCGCGAAGTTCAGGGATTATTGCCCAAACGGACTGCAAGTGGAAGGACGCGCCGAGGTTTCGCGCGTGCTGGCCGGGGTGACGGCAAGCCAGGCGCTGCTCGATGCTGCCGTGGCGCGCGGGGCCGATGCCGTGCTGGTGCATCACGGTTATTTCTGGAAGGGCGAGGACGGGCGGGTGACCGGTATCCGCCGCCAGCGGCTCAAAACCCTGCTGGCTAACGACATCAGCCTGTTCGCCTATCACCTGCCGCTCGATGCCCACCCGGAACTGGGCAACAACGCGCAGCTGGCCAGGCTATTGGGTTGGCTGCCGGACGGGCGCTTCGGCGAGCAGGATATTGCCTGGCTGGGTACGGTTGCCGCACCGACGACGGTGGGGCAACTGGCTGACGACATTGGCCGCTGTCTGGCGCGCAGTCCGTTGCTGATCGGCGTGCCGGAGCGGCCGGTCCGGCGTCTGGGCTGGTGCTCCGGCGGCGCCCAGTCCTACTTCGAGCAGGCCATCGCCCTCGGCGTCGATGCCTTCGTTTCCGGCGAGATATCCGAGCAGACCGTCCATCTGGCGCGCGAAAGCGGTGTCGCCTACCTGGCCTGCGGGCATCACGCCAGCGAACGTTACGGCATCGCCGCGCTCGCCGCGCATCTGGCCGCGCACTGCGGCTTGCAGTGCGAATTCGTAGACGTTGACAACCCGGTCTAGGACGGCGTCAAACCTGACGTTTGAGGCCGTAGGCGTCTTCGAGGACGAGCAGAAGCAACACGATTTCCTCGAGGACTTCGAGCGGAAAGCCGCTGCGCTGACCGCCGCGATTGTCATGCACCAGGCCATACAGATAATCCATGCCGGCCTGGCTTCCCCAGAGGCTGGTTGTCCGTTCGGCGATATGCGCGTAGTTCTCGAGCGATTTGAGGCCGGCGTCCGGAGTTTTCAGGTCGTCCCAGTCCGCCACGCTCAGGTTGAACTTCTGGCGCAGGCCGGGCAGCAAACGCGTGTACTCGCCGCGCATGCCGCTGCGCCGATAGAGGTCGAGCAGCATCAGCCACGGCCGGGGATTGTCCGGCGCATGCTCCCCGATGTAGCGGGCCAGCGTTTCCGCAGCGCCCTGGACGCGACCGAAGGAGAGCATGATCTCGGCGAGGGCGAGGGCGCTTTCATCTTCGTGGAAGTCGACGTTGACCGCCTTGAGATCTTCGGGGGCTTGGGAAAATCCTTCGAGCGGGACGTCAACCGCAACTTGTACGGGGGCCGCCACTTGCTGGGACATATGGGGCGGCGCCACGTTGACCTTCGGGGGCCGTCCGGTGCTGACGGTCTCGCCGGAGCGCTGACTGCCGACGATGGCGAGCGGTAATTCGGCTTCGACCTTTTGCTCGCGCCGCCGGCTCAGGTATAGGGCGAGCCCGGCGGCGACGGCGCCTCCGCCGAGGGCGCTGAGCAGGATATCCAGCCAGTTGCTGCCGCTTTCCGGGGGCGGGGTGGCCGGCCTGGCCACAGGCGCCGGCAACGCGCCGGCCTCGGAAGGCGGCTGCCCGGCCTGGGCAGCCTGCAGTTTCTTCTGCAGGGCCATGGTTTCCATGGTGAGCGCCAGTGCCTTGTCGAGCGCTTCGATCTGCGTGTTCAGCGACTGTATCGTGGCCTCGAGCTTGAGCATTCGCTCATTTGTCTCGGCCTGGCTGCCGCGCGCCGGGGCTGGAGTTTCACCGGCCTTGAGCTCGGCGGGCGGAGCGCCGAGCAGGACGCGGTC
Organism: uncultured beta proteobacterium; assembly: GCA_963815365.1. Classification (GTDB taxonomy): domain Bacteria; phylum Pseudomonadota; class Gammaproteobacteria; order Burkholderiales; family Rhodocyclaceae; genus Azonexus. Next base: position 2,945 of record CAWFGN010000006.1, on the reverse strand, counting down.
GGGGCCGCCGGCCTTGGGCGGAGCGGCCGGCTTGGCAATTTTGGGGCGCGGCTTGGGCGGCGGAGGTGCCGGTGGCGTTTTCAGCCTCGCTTCGGCTTCTGGCCTGCTGGGCAGGCAACTGGTCGCGTTCGGCAACGACCCGCTGCCTGAGGTCGGGGATGGCGACCGGGGTGCCCTCGGCCAGCGCCGGGCGGCCCTTCAATTGCGGATTGGCGCGCTTGAGCGCAGCCAGCATCCGCCGTTGCTGGGCGAGGTTGTCGGGAATCAGTGTTTCGGCGATATTCTCCAGTGTTTCGCCCTCGCTCGCCCGCCATTCCTGGATGGCAGCGCCACTGCTGCGCGTGGCGCCCGCCGGTGGGGCAACGGCAGCAACGGGGGCGGGCGGCGGCATGCTGGACAGGACAAGGGGCTCGGCCGGGGTCAGGACGAAGTCGCGCTGCAGGTCGGTGCCGCAGCTGGCGCGCAGGCCGATCACGAAGATCGGTTCGACAATCGGCTTGCTGCCCGTGATGATCAGCCGGAAACGGTTGCCTTCCTGCACCAGCCTGGTCTTGCCGCTCGATACCACGGGCAGGTCCGAGCCATTGAGTGGCGCCAGCGAAAAGCAGGCGGATTCGATGCCCTCGCCCGGTTCGGCGTGGATCGGGATCTCGGCGCGCAAGGGCTCGCCGATGCGCGAGTGCAGGACGAGTTCCCCAAACCCGACGGCACCGGCCGGTGCCGTCGCCAACAGGGCTGCACCCAGCATGCTCAAGTGGAATGTCTTCGAATTCAAGATGGCTGCCTTTGGCAATTTTGCGATTATTCCATGGTCAATTTTACCAGTGCGCCGGCGCCGGCATAAGGAACTATTGCACAATGGATGCCAATTTCACGAGCACAGAAAGGGACGCCATGGCCTTTGTCTTTCCTCCGCATTCTCCCGCTGCATTGCCGGTTGCCGGCAGTCCGGCGTTCTTTCCGGTGCGCCGGGTCTATTGTGTCGGGCGAAACTATGCCGACCACGCGCGCGAGATGGGCGCATCCGATCAGGCCGAAGGACGCGAGCCGCCATTCTTCTTCATGAAGCCTGGCGATACGGTGGTCGGCGGCACGGGCGAAGTCGCCGTCACTTATCCGCCGCTGACCCGAAACCTGCACCACGAGGTCGAGCTGGTCGTGGCGCTCGGCGCCGGCGGGGCGAATGTCACGGTTGACGCCGCAAATGCCCTGATTTTCGGTTACGCCGTCGGCCTCGATCTGACGCGCCGGGACATTCAGGCGAAGGCCAAGGAAAAGGGGCACCCGTGGGACATGGGCAAGGGCTTCGACCAGTCGGCGGTGGCCGGGATCATCCAGCCCGTGGCCATGGCGGGGCATCCGGCTGCCGGGCGCATCTGGCTGACGGTCAATGGCCAGATCCGTCAGGACGGCGATCTGGCGGCAATGAGCTGGAAGGTGGCCGACATCATCGCCAACCTGTCCATGCTGGTTCGCCTGGAAGCCGGGGACCTGATCTACACCGGCACGCCGGCCGGGGTCGGCCCGCTCGTGCTGGGCGACGCGCTGGAGGCAGGCGTTCGACGGCGTCGGCACGCTGCGCGCCCGTATCGTTTGAGCGCTACTTCGGGCGCTTGTCGATGACGCGCTTTGCCTTGCCGATCGAGCGCTCGATACCGCCGACCTCGACGATGTCGATGCGCGCCGAAATGCCGATGTAGGACTTGATGTGGTGCTGCAGGTCGTTCACCACGAATTCCTTCTCGGCGCTGCTGGCGAAGCGGAATTCCGGCTTCAGTTCGACGTTGACCTTCAGCGAATCGAGATGGCCGTCGCGGCTGACTTCCAGCATGTAGTGCGGCGACAGCCTGGCCTGGCGGAGAATCAGTTCCTCGATCTGCGACGGGAAGACATTGACCCCGCGGATGATCAGCATGTCGTCCGAGCGCCCGGTGATCTTGCCGATGCGCCGCATCGAGCGGGCGGTCGGCGGCAGCAGTCGGGTCAGGTCGCGCGTGCGGTAGCGGATGACCGGCATCGCCTCCTTGGTCAGCGAGGTGAACACCAGTTCGCCCTGGCTGCCCTCGGGCAGCACCTCGCCGGTATCGGGGTCGATGATTTCGGGGTAGAAGTGATCTTCCCAGATCACCGGGCCGTCCTTGGTTTCGACGCATTCGTTGGCGACACCGGGGCCGATCACCTCGGACAATCCGTAGATGTCGATCGCGTCGATGCCGAAGGCGGCCTCGATTTCCTTGCGCATGGCGTCGGTCCACGGTTCGGCGCCGTGGATGCCGATGCGCAGGTTGGTGCTGCGCGGATCGATGCCCTGACGGCGGAACTCGTCGGCAATGTTGAGCATGTACGACGGGGTGACCATGATGATGTCCGGCTTGAAATCGCAGATCAACTGGACCTGCTTCTCGGTCTGCCCGCCGGACATCGGGATCACCGTGCAACCCAGTCTTTCGGCGCCGTAGTGGGCGCCGAGGCCGCCGGTGAACAGCCCGTAGCCATAGGCGACGTGCACGATGTCGCCGGGCCGCCCGCCGGAAGCGTGGATCGAGCGGGCGATCAGGTCGGCCCAGGTGTCGATGTCCTGCTGGGTGTAGCCGACCACGGTCGGCTTGCCGGTCGTGCCGCTCGAGGCGTGGATGCGCACGACCTGCTCGCGCGGCACGGCGAACATGCCGTAGGGGTAGTTGTCGCGCAGATCCTGCTTGGTGGTGAAGGGGAATCTGGCAAGGTCGGCCAGTGTATGCAAATCGTCGGGATGGATGCCGGCGGCGTCGAACTTCATTTTGTAATGCGGCACATTGTTGTAAACGTGGTGCAGCGTCCATTTGAGGCGCGCGGTCTGCAGGGCGACGATTTCGTCGCGGCTGGCGGATTCGATGGCGTGTAGCCCTTTGTTCATTGTTGACTCCCTCCTGAACCGACGATTCTCTTCCCGGAATTGCATGCGC
>CAWFGN010000005.1:0-273110 GCA_963815365.1 uncultured beta proteobacterium | reverse complement strand
GCTACAGCGGGCATCTGGTCTTCAGACATGATTGTAAAGCGAACCGGCGCCACCTTGGCCATCCATTCCATCCGACGCTTCCGGTAGAAATTTTCCGGCGATTGGCATCAACGCTTTTCAGCGTTCAGCAGTTTTTCTCCGGTGGTGTCCCGCCGAGTGGTGTAAGAGCTGAGGGTTTTGGGTTTGCCGTGGTGGCCCTGCAGGGCCACCACGGCGGGCGCGATCAGGAGGTCATCGGAGAACTCCGGTAAGGTTGGGTTTGCGAATCTCAATCTTTACTGAGGAATAAACCGATGACCCAAGACAGGATGCAGCTTTCCGAGCTGCTTGAAAAGGCCGGCGCTGACGATATCGTGCGCGAGATGATCGGCTTTGTGGCCCAGCGCCTGATGGAGATGGATGTGGACAACCGCTGCGGCGCCAGCCACAGTGAACGTTCCGAGGCGCGAACCAACTCCCGGAACGGTTTCCGGGATCGCCAGTGGGACACACGGGCCGGCACGGTGGCGCTGCGCATCCCGAAGCTGCGTTCGGGCAGCTACTTCCTGCCCTTTCTGGAACCTCGCCGGACCGCCGAGAAGGCGCTGGCGGCCGTCATCCAGGAGGCCTACGTGCAAGGCATCTCGACGCGCTCGGTCGATGACCTGGTGCAGGCGATGGGCATGAGCGGCATCTCCAAGAGCCAGGTGTCGCGTCTGTGTGCCGAAATCGACGAGCGGGTGCAGACCTTCCTTCATCGCCCCATCGAAGGCGATTGGCCCTACCTGTGGATCGACGCGACTTACCTCAAGGTGCGCCAGGCCGGGCGCATCGTCTCGGTCGCTGCAATAATCGCCATTGGCGCTAACAGCGATGGTCGGCGTGAGGTGCTCGGCATGCAGGTCGGCGCATCGGAAGCCGAGCCCTTCTGGACCGATTTCCTGCGCAGCCTGACTCGGCGTGGGCTACGTGGGGTGAAGCTGGTCATCTCCGATGCCCATGAAGGCTTGAAGTCTGCAGTACGCAAGGTCATCTCGGCAACCTGGCAGCGTTGCCGGGTGCATTTCATGCGCAACATGCTGGTTCATGCGCCCAGCAGCCAACGTCGCATGGTGTCGGCACTGATCGCCACCATCTTCGCGCAGGAGACGGAGGTCGCAGCACGGGATCAGTGGCGGGCGGTGGCTGACCAACTCCGCGAACGCCTACCGAAAATCGCCCGCCTGATGGATGAGGCCGAGGACGACGTGCTCGCGCACATGGGCTTTCCTCGCGAGCATCGGAGCAAGATCCACAGCACCAATCCGATTGAGCGCCTGAATGCCGAAATCAAGCGCCGCACCGACGTGGTCGGTATCTTCCCCAACGAAGCGGCCATCTATCGCCTGGTCGGCGCGCTCTTGCTTGAACAGAATGATGAGTGGGCGCTGCAGCGACGTTACATGACACTGGAAACCTTGGCCGAGGTCGGCGACAATCCCACCGTCAGCCTGTCCGCCGTGACAGTCTGATTGGCAATCCAGCCAGACCGGAGTCCATGACTTCCTGATTGCCTCTTACACCACGTCCAGGGACACGATCAGTTCTCCCGTTACCGGATGGCCGAACCGTTCCCTTGCCGGGTAATCTCGAGTTTGTCTGTATCAAGGCCTTGCGCGGCCAAACGGGCGACCAGGCGCCCGTAGGCTTGCGGATCGATGCTCGGCGTCCGGGAAAGGATCCACAGGTATTCCCTGCCGGGCTCGCTGACTGCGACCAGCTGGTAGGCCGCGTCGATGTCGATGACCCAGTAGTTGCCCCAGACCAGGGGGAGGAACGACAGCCAGGCCGGGGCGAAGGTGACCTCGAGCTTCGGCGAGTCTGTGGCCCCGATCTGCCGCGCCGTTCCGCTGGCCTGATCGAACTCGCCGCTGGCGAGCCGGCAGCGATTGATGACCTGCACCTTGCCATCGGCGGCGAGGCTGTAATCAGCCCGCGTATCGCCCACGCATTTTTTCTGGAACCAGTTGGGAAACTTGGCGATTTCGTACCAGGTTCCCATGTAGCGGGACACGTCGAGCGACTCGATGGTGGCCAGGGCCTGCGCGCTGGCGAAGGGACTGAAACAACATAGACAGAGGGCGGTAACGATCAGTTTGATTTTCATCGCAATGAGAGATTGTCTTGTCGGGCGAATTGGTAATGTTTGGGGTTTGATATATTTGTCATGGACAATTATTTTATACATTCGCAATTTCGGGCAAAATATCGGTTAATTGAACTGATACTATATATTATGTCCAAGACAATATGTGAATTATATTCAGGTTCGGTTGCGCAAGGTTGAGGGAAAGCTGATGGAAAGAATTGCATTGATCACCGGTGCCGCTGGTGGCCTGGGCCAGGTCCTTGCCAACCAGCTTGTGGCGGAGGGCTGGCAACTGATCGTGGTCAGCCGGGAAGCCGCGCGCCTGAAGGCGGCGTTCGGTGAATCCCACCGGCAGATCGAGGCCGATTGCTCGACGCCGTCCGGCGTGCGCCAGCTGTTTGCGGTGCTCAAGGAAAGCGCGGTTCAGCCGACGGCACTGGCCCACTGCGTCGGCAACATCCGCCTTGGCGCCCTGCACCGCATGGCCGAAGCGGATTTCGACGACTGCCTTGGCGCCAACCTGGTCAGCGCCTTTCATACCCTGGCCGGTTTCGTCGGCAGCCTGCGCGAGGCGCGCTGCCCGGGCGCGGCGGTTTTCGTTTCATCGGCCGCAGCGCGTATCGGGACGCCCAATCACGAGGCGGTGGCTGCCGCCAAGGCGGGGCTGGAAGGGCTGGTGCGCGGTGCGGCGGCGAGCTATGCCGGCGCCGCTATCCGGATCAACGCCGTGGCTCCCGGCATCATGGCAACCCCGGCTGCCGCCGGCATCATCGGCAGCCCGGCGGCGCGCGAGGGCGCGGCGCGCCAGTATCCGCTGCCCGGCATCGGTGATCCGGCCGAACTCGCCGAATTGATGGCCTGGCTGCTTTCGGATAAGGCGGCGCGGGTGACCGGGCAGGTGTGGTCGATGGATGGCGGCTTTTCGACTATCCGGCCGCTGGTCAAGTGAGATGATGTTGAACGACGCGTCCTCAACTTCCCTGCCGCACGCCGTGGCCTGGCTGGGTTATGGCGGGTTGTTGCCCTTCGTCGGGTTGGCCCTGCTGATTCCGCTCGACGCGCACCACGGCGAGCTCTGGGGCGATGCCCTGGTCGCCTATGGCGCGCTGATCCTGAGTTTCGTCGGCGCCCTGCACTGGGGCTTCGCGATGGCGCTGCCCGGGCTGACTGCCGAACGGCGCCGGGCCTGTTTCATCTGGAGCACGGTGCCGGCCCTGATCGCCTGGCCGGCGCTGCTGCTCATGCCGCCACTGGCCTCCATGCTGCTGGTCGCCGGTTTTGCCGCACATTACTGGCAGGACCGGCGGCTGGCTGGTGCGGCCCGGCTGCCGGAATGGTATCTGCCGCTGCGTCGGCGCTTGACCGTGGTCGCTTGCCTTGGCCTGCTGAGCGGGGCCGTTTTCGCTGTATTCTGAGACGCTGGAGGCTGCGATGAACCTGTTCAACAAACTTCCCGGCTTCCGGACGACCCCGCCGGGGAAAGAGCGCCGTGTCCTGCGCCTGCTGCCGAAAGTGCTGGTCATCGGCAGCCTGCTGCTGGCCTTGCCCTCGCTGGCGGTCCGCCTGCTCGTGCTGGGTCTGCCCGAGCTGGGCAACGGAACGCTGACCATGACCGTCAACATCTACGCCATCGGCCTGCTGATCCTGCACTGGACCGTGGTGTTTACGGTGGCGATTGCGGCCTTCATCGTCATGGTGATGAAGGGGCCGGCCTACGTGGCCGATCCCTATCCGCTGATCGATTTCGATTCGCCTGACGCGCCGCTTCCCGGCCGGCGCCGGTGACGCCGATGGCGACCGCCGCGTTCGCCGTTCCCGGCAGCCGTCTGGCGCGTCTGGCGCGCCTGGGCGGGCTCGCCTCCGGCGTCGCCGGCGGCATGCTGGCCGAGGGGGTGCGCCAGTTCGCCCAGGGCAAGCGCCCCTCGGTCGGCGATCTGCTGTTGACGCCGGCCAATGCCCGCCGGGTGGCCGAGCAACTCGCCCAGTTGCGTGGCGCGGCGATGAAGGTCGGGCAACTGCTGTCGATGGATGCCGGCGACCTGTTGCCGCCCGAACTCAGCGAAATTCTCGCGCGCCTGCGTTCCGACGCCCGCCCGATGCCGATGAGCCAGCTGGTCTCGGTGCTCAATGCCCACTGGGGCAAGGACTGGGACCGGCAGTTCCAGCGCTTTTCCTTCACCCCGCTGGCCGCCGCCTCGATTGGCCAGGTGCACGCCGCGCAAACCACGGATGGTCGGCAGCTCGCGATCAAGGTGCAATATCCCGGGGTGCGCCAGAGTATTGCGAGCGATGTCGATAACGTCGCGACGCTGCTTCGCCTGTCCGGCCTGCTGCCGAAATCGCTCAATATCGCGCCGCTGCTCGAGGAGGCCAAGCAGCAACTGCACGACGAGGCGGATTACCTGAAGGAGGGCGCCCACCTGACGCACTTCCGCGGTCTACTCGAAAAACAGCGCGAATTTCTGCTGCCCGAGGTGCATGCCGGCTTGACCACCGCCAATATCCTGGCCATGTCCTTCGTCGACGGCGCAGCCATCGAGTCGCTGCAGGCAGCGCCGCAAGCCGAACGCGATCGCGTGCTCGGCCTGCTCTTCGAGCTGATGTTCCGCGAGATATTCGAATTCCGCCGGGTCCAGACCGACCCGAACTTCGCCAACTATCGCTACGACCCGGCGAGCGGCCGGCTGGTCCTGCTCGACTTCGGCGCCACCCGCGAATTTGCGGCGGCTCGGGTGGAGGCCTACCGGCGCCTGCTGAGCGCCGGCATGCGTGACGACCTGCCGGCCCTGAACGATGCGGCGGCTGAAATCGGCTACTTCCAGGCGGATATCGAGGCGCGCCATCGCCGCCTCGTGCTCGGCATTCTTCACCAGGCCTGCGAGCCGCTGCGCCACGCCGGACCCTACGATTTCGGGTGTAGCGATCTTGCCCTGCGCATGCGCGACGCCGGCTTCCAGCTCGGCGCCGACCGCGATTTCTGGCACACCCCGCCGGTCGATGCCCTGTTCCTGCATCGCAAGATCGGCGGCCTCTTCATGCTGGCAGCGAAACTCAAGGCACGGGTGGATATTCGCGCCCTGTTCCTGCAACATGCAACCCGATAGGGTCACTGATTTTTGACCCAATGTTTTTCGGTGATTGGCCGGCAGCTATCAGGAGGTGATCGCATGGCGGAGCGGCACGCAATCTGCGGGGCAGCCGATGCTCGAAATTGACGGACTGAGCCGTCGCTTCGCCGGTCGCAGCGTCCTGTGCGACCTGTCGCTGCGCCTGCGGGCTGGCGAATACGTGGCGATCGTTGGCGAATCCGGGGTCGGCAAATCCACCTTGCTCAACCTGATCGCCGGGCTCGACCGCCCTGATCGCGGTCGTCTCGTCCTCGATGGCGTCGATTACGCCCAACTCGACGAGGATGCGCTGACCCACCTGCGACGTGACAAGCTGGGGTTCGTTTTCCAGGCCTTCCATATCCTGCCGCATCTCACCATCCGCCAGAACGTGGCGCTTCCGCTCTGGCTGCAGGGCGTCCAGGGGAGGGCAGCCGATGAGCCGGCGCAGCATTTGCTCGATGCGGTCGGTCTCGGCGACCGGCATGCCGGCTGGCCGCGTGAACTTTCCGGCGGGGAAATGCAGCGCGTGGCCATCGCCCGGGCGCTGGTGCACCGCCCGCGCCTGGTGCTGGCCGACGAGCCGACCGGCAACCTCGACCCGGCCAACGGCACCCGGGTGCTGGCGCTGCTTGCCGAGCGGATTCGCTCGGCCGGCGCCATCGGCATTCTGGTCACCCATTCGCAGGAAGCGGCGGCAACCGCCGACCGGATCCTGCACCTTACTGCCGACGGGCTGCACGGGTGATTCTGGCGCCGGTTTTTCTCGGTTCGCTGGCCCGGCGGCGGCTGGCGACGCTGTTCTCGCTGATCGCGATTGTCCTCGGCGTGGCGCTGGGCATGGCGGTGCAGGCGGTGCATGAAGCGGCGCTGAGTGAATTTGGCCGCGGCCTGCGTTCGCTGGCCGGTGCAGCCGACCTGCAGGTGGTCGGGCCGCGTGGCGGCTTCGACGAGGCTGTCTATGCCGTCCTCGCCAGCCGTCCCGAAGTCGCCGAGGCCAGCCCGCTGCTGGAACTGGAGGTCAGGCTGGCGGGGCGGGAAGAAACGTTGCAACTGCTGGGCGTGGATGTGTTCGCACTGGCCCGGGTGACGCCGGTCCTGTTGCCGCGGTCGGCCGATCCGGCTGACCGCTTTGCCATGCTGGCTGATGACACGGTCTTTCTCACCGTCGCCACGCAAACCGCGCTTGGGCTCAAGGCGGGTGAACGCGTTAATTTTCAGGCCGGCACCCGCAGCATCGGCTTGCGGGTCGCCGGCGACATGCCGGGGGCGGCCGACAACCGTCGTCTGGCGCTGATGGATATTGCCGCCATGCAGTCCGCATTCGACAAATTCGGCAGGATCACGCGCGTCGATCTGCGCCTCGCCGATGGGGTGGTTCCCGGCGCGGCGCGGGCCACGCTGCAGCCCCTGCTGCCCGCCGGGGTGCTGGTCGAGGTGCCGGACGCGGCAGCCGACCAGGCGGCCAATCTGTCGCGCGCTTACCGGGTCAATCTGACCATGCTGGCCGCCATCGCGCTGCTGACCGGCGGCTTCCTGGTCTTTTCGGCACAAGCCCTTTCCGTCGTCCGCCGGCGCAGCGAGTTCGCCTTCCTGCGCGCTCTCGGCCTGGCCCGGCGCAGCCTGTTCGCCTGGTTGCTGGCGGAAGGGGCAGCGGTCGGGCTGGTCGGCGGCGTGCTCGGGATCATCCTCGGCCATGGCCTGGCCTGGGGGGCGCTGAAGCTGCTTGGCGGCGATCTCGGGGCCGGCTACTTTGCCGGCCTGACCCCGTCCCTGCAATTTCAGCCGCAGGCGGCCGCCATCTACGTAGCCCTCGGCGTGCTGGCAGGAATTGCCGGCGCCTGGCTGCCGGCGCACGAAGCGGCCACGGTCTCGCCGGCCCAGGCGCTGAAGGCCGGTGACGAGGCGAGGCTCATCGGCGGCAAGGGGCACCCGTGGTGGGGTCTCGGCTTGCTGGTGGCAAGTCTCGCCGCCAGCGCCATTCCGCCGCAGGGCGGGTTGCCGGTCGGCGGCTATCTGGCGGTCGCGTTCCTGCTGGCGGGTAGTGTCCTGATGTTGCCGCTGCTGGCTTCCGGCATCGCCCGCCTGCTGCCGGCTCGTGGCCCGGTGCCGGGCCGGCTGGCGGCGGCGCGCCTTGCTGCAGCACCCGGGCATGCGGTGGTGGCGGCGGCCGGGGTACTGACCAGCGTCGCGCTGGCCGCAGCGATGGCGATCATGGTGGCGTCCTTCCGCGATTCGGTCGATCAGTGGCTGAACCAGATTTTGCCGGCCGATCTCTACCTGCGTGCCGGCCGTGCCCAGACCAGCGGCCATCTCGACGAGTCGCTGCAAGCCGGAATTGCCGGCATTTCCGGCGTTGACCGCAGCAGCTTCACCCGCCACGACAGCCTGCGCCTGGCCGGCGGTAAGGCGCCGGTAGCCCTGATCGCCCGCCCGCTGGCGGCCGATGGCAGCGATTTGCCGCTGGTCGGGCCGGTTCGTCCGGGGCTCGGGCCGGCGATCTGGATTTCCGAAGCGATGCACGATATCCATGGCTGGAAGGTTGGCCAGAGCGTCGCGCTGCCGCTGGCCGGGCGCCCGGTGGATGTGCATGTGGCCGGTATCTGGCGCGACTATTCGCGGCAGACCGGCGCCATCATGATCGATCTGGCCGACTATCGGCGGCTGACCGGTGACCGTCTGGTCAATGACGCCGCCATCGACCTCGCCCCGGGCGCAGTCGCTGACGAGGTCGCGGCGGCGCTGACCGCGCTGGCTGGCCCCGGCGTGCTGGAAGTTGCCCGGCCGGGCGAGATACGGGCAATCAGCCTGCGCATTTTCGACCGTACCTTCGCTGTTACCTACCTGCTCGAAGCCGTCGCCGTCGCCATCGGGCTGGCCGGCGTCGCCGCCAGTTTTGCCGCGCTGGCCGCGGCCCGCCGCCGTGAATTCGGCATGCTCCGCCATCTCGGACTGACGCGCCGCCAGATCGGCTGGATGCTCGCCCAGGAAGGCGCGCTGGCCGCCGGCGTCGGCGTGCTTGCCGGCCTGCTGGCCGGCGGCGCGATCGGCCTGGTGCTGATCGAAGTGGTCAACCGGCAGAGCTTTCACTGGAGCATGGACCTGCATGTGCCGTGGGGCTCGCTGGCCCTGTTTGGGCTCAGTCTGGTGGCGCTGGCTGCCCTCGCTGCAGTGATCGCCGGACGCCAGGCGATGCGCCAGGATGCGGTGCTTGCCGTGCGCGAGGACTGGTGATGGAGCGTCGTGATTTCCTGCTGGTCGTGGCCGGACTGAGCGCGGGCAGGGCGTTTGGCGCGCCGGCAGTCAACTTCGCCCGCGTGCTGCCGGGCCGCCAACTGGTGTTCCCCGCCGATCACGCCGCCCACCCGGAGTTTCGTAGCGAATGGTGGTACGCGACGGGGTGGTTGACCCTGCCGGATGGCAGCCCGCTGGGTTTCCAGACGACCTTTTTCCGCGTGCGCACCGGCATCGGGGAGGATAACGCCAGCGCCTTCGCGCCGCGCCAGCTGATTCTCGCCCACGCGGCGCTGGCCGATCCCCGGCTGGGCCGTTTGCGCCATGCCGAACGTGCCGCCCGGGTCAGCTTCGGGCGCGCCGGTTTCGCCAGCGGGCGCACCGGGGTCTGGATCGGCGACTGGCGCTTCGAACAGACGGCGGACGGCTACCGGGCCATGGTGCGCGCGGACGATTTCGCCTATGCGTTGAATCTGGCCGCGGCCGGGCCGCCGATGCTCAACGGGCGCGCCGGGTTCAGCGCCAAGGCCCCCGATCCGCGCCACGCCAGCTATTACTACAGCCGTCCGCAACTCAGGGTGGACGGCACGGTGACGGTGGCCGGCAGGGAAAACGCCGTATCGGGACACGGCTGGCTCGATCACGAATGGTCAAGCGAACTGCTGCCGGACGGTGCGCAGGGCTGGGACTGGATCGGCATCAATCTGGACGATGGCGGCGCGCTGATGGCCTTCCGCATGCGCGGCCAGTCCGGGCTGGCGCTGTGGTCTGCGGCCACTTACCGGCCGACGGCGGGCAGTGCGCAAATCTTTCCGCCCGAGGCTGTCGAGTTCGCGGCGTTGCGCCATTGGCGTTCGCCGCGCACCGCGCTCAGCTACCCGGTGGAATGGCATCTGAGGGTTGGCCAGCGGCATTTCGTACTGCAGGTCTTGATGGATGACCAGGAACTCGACAGCCGGCGCTCGACCGGCGCCATTTACTGGGAAGGCGCGGTCCGCCTGCTTGAGGATGGCCGTGAAATCGGCCGTGGCTACCTCGAAATGACCGGCTATGGCGAAAGAATCCGGGTCGGTTGAGCCGCCTGCGCGGCCGCGGTATCGGCGCGAAACGGCAGGTGCGTGGCCGCTTCTTCGGCATACGCCGCGATGCCGCCTTGCTGCCGGGCCAGATGCTGGCCGATCAGCTGGCGCATCCGCTCGTCGGCGATCCAGTGGCAGGAACGCACGATGGTCGGCACGAAACCGCGCGCCACCTTGTGTTCGCCGCCGGCGCCCGGCTCGAAGGTGGTCAGGCCTTCGCGCAGGCAGTAGGCGATGCCCTGATAGAAACACAGCTCGAAGTGCAGGCTGGGGTACTGGCCGAGGCTTCCCCAGTAGCGCCCGTACAGCGTCTCATCACTGCGGAAGCAGATCGAGAGCGCGACCGGTTCACTGCCTTCGCGGGCGATGAAGACGACCATGCGCCGGCCCAGGGCAGCGCCCAGCTCGGCAAAGCAGGCCGCGGAAAAGGCCGCGTAGTTGCCGAACTTGTCGAAGGTTGCGGCATAGAGTTGATGCAGGGCGGGCCATTCGTCGGGGGCGATTTCGTCGCCATGACGGACTTCGATGTGCAGGCCGCTTTCACCGACCTTGCGCCGCTCGGCCCGGACTTTGCGCCGCCGTTCCGAGGAAAACGCTGCAAGGAATCCGTCGAAGTCGCCGTAACCGTGATCGCGCCAGTGGAATTGCACGTCATGGCTGACCAGCAGCCCGCCGGCACGCAACAGTTCGACTTCGTCAGCAGCGGGCAGCGCGACATGCCAGGAAGAAAAGTGCCTGGCGGCGACCATTTCCTTGCCGGCCTCGACCAGATGGCGCTGGATCGCTGCTTTATCGGCGCCGGCCACAGCCAGCAGGCGGGGCCCGCTGGCCGGCGTGTGGGGCAGGGCGGTCAGCAGCTTCGGGTAGTAGGTCTTGCCGAGCTGCTGATAGGCGGCGGCCCACGACCAGTCACGGACAAAATCGCCGTGCGAGTTGGATTTGAGGTAGCTCGGGGCAATGCCGAGCACGCCGCCATCAGTATCCGTGGCGAGCAGATGACTGGGATGCCAGCCGCTGGCCGGGCCGGCGGCGTCATGGCGCTCGAGGATGGTCAGGAAATCGGCGTTGAGAAACGGGTGCCGGGCCGGGGTCAGGCGCGCCCAGACGGTACAGCTGATTTCCCCGGCGGTGTGGGCGATGGCGGTGCCAATCGGGGGCAATGGCGCGCGGGCGGGCTGGGTCATCCGGGTCAGAGTGTTTCGCTGGCCTGCAGTTCCGCCGCATAGCGGCGTTTTTCGGCCGGGCTGAGGCGCTTGATTCGATACTCCGCCTGCGACGCCGAAGAACGATCCGGGTGGATCTCAAAGCCGAGCAGGCGGGCCGGTGCATGCGAACGGGTGTAGCGCGCCCCGCTGCCGTTCACGTGGGCCGCGTAGCGCGCTTCGAGATCGACGGTAATGCCGGTGTAGATGCTGCCATCGACGCACTCGATCAGGTACAGGTACCAGGTTTTGCCGGCGCTCATGCGGCGCTGATCGAGCGGATCGCCAGGGCGAACGGCCCGGCCTGGCGGTCGGCGATCATCAGGCCGATCCGGCGCACCCGTGCCGGGTCGAGCGGCGGTGCGTCGGGCACGCTGCGGCCGCGCCAGCGGGGTCGAAAATCGGTCAGCGCCAGGCTGATCTGCGTCCACGCCTGCGCTGGTGGCGCAAAGCTTGCCTGATAGTTGATGCCGTCGAAGGTATCGTCGGTACGCAGATTGAGCTTGTAGCGCTGGCCGTCGCCGCTGACTTCAAGCAGGTAAGCCGTCACGTCCGGCGCGCCGGGATCGAGCACCGGCGAGCGCACCGAGGCAAAGCCGCCGTTGCGTTCGAGCGACACGACGCCCGAAAAGACCGCATGGCCGGCCGCGTCATGATGCAGGCTGCTGTGCGAGACGCCACCCATGACCGCATCGTCGATCGCCGACCACGAGGCGACGGAAGCGGGCGTTTCAAAGTCGATCAGGCAGCGAGGCATGGGGGCATTGTCGGGGTTAGTCACGCAGCCGGCAATGCCGGCCGACCCGCGCGCGGGAACGTTCGGGATTTCGGGTGATTCCCGGCAGGCAGAACGTCACTCCACGCGCAACAGGACGACCCGGTCGTTGTAGGTGTTGACGACCCAGAGATACGGAGCGCGGGCGACGACCGCCTCTGGCTTGTAGAAGGCATTCGCCCCGCGCCCCTGCCTTCCCGTGCCGAGGACGCCGAGTAGCCGGTGGCTGCGGTCGAGCAGCAGGATGCGGTGGTTGTATTCGTCGGCCAGCCAGATCCGCTCCTGATTCACCGACAGATACTTCGGGCCGCTGAGTTTCAGTTCGGCTCCGAAGCTGGCGCGGTGCATCAGGCTGGCGTCGAACACCTGCACCCGGTTGTTGCCCGAGTCGACCACATACACCGCACCATCCGGCGCCACGTCGATATCGTGCGGGTGGGAAAATTCCCCGTCGCGCGCGCCCTGGCGGCCGATGGTGCGTTCGAGCTTGCCTTCGCGAAACACGCTGACACTTCCCGAGCGCGTGTTGGTGACCAGTACCCGTCCGTCGCCGGCGATCGCGACCCCTTCCGGCCCCTGCAGCCCCTTGAGTTCGCCGACCAGTTCGGCCTGCGCGCCGCGCACTTGGTAGATGGCGACGCGATCGTTGGCGGTATCGGCAACCAGCAGGCGCCCTTCCCTGTCGAACTCGGCGTCGTGCGGGTAGGAGAGTGATCCCTTGCCGAAGGTGCCGACAGTCTTGAGCGTCAGCGCGTCGAGAACGACGATCCGGCTGTTGGCCATATCGGTGACGTAAAGGAGCTTGCCATCCGGCGATAAGGCAGCATCATGCGGCTGCGCCAGCCCATCCGCCTGCTCGGCGATCAGTGTTGCCTGCAGCGCAGGCTGCGCCTGGACAAACGGGGCGAGGAGCAGGGCGAAAGCCAGAAGAATACGGTGCATGATGATGGTCTCCACGCGGAATGCTTCAATCGCCGGGCAGGCTTCCCAGCCAGCGTGGGGCGCCCGAACCATTGAGCTGGAACACGCTGCCGCCCCCCGAGGGAACGCCGACACTGGTGAATACATTGATCGTGAACTGGTGAGTGACGAGAATGACGGGCGGGCCATCGACCGGCAGTTTGGCGAGGAAGGCACGCAGTTGGGCGATATGCGCTTCGCGATTTTGCGTTTGCTGATAAAACGAATTCAGCGCCGGCAGGGCGGTGACCGGGCCGAGTTGCAACAGCCGGGCGGTTTCGAGGCAGCGGCACCATTGACTGGAGTAGATGCGGGGCGCGGTGACGCCGGCCTTGGCCAGCTGTTCGCCCAGCACCTGCGCCTGACGGCGACCGCTATCATCAAGGTTGCGCTGCGTGGCGCAGTCGTCAAGCCGGAATCCGGGTGGATCACCGATGCCGGGCGCGATGGCGTGGCGCAACATCAACACCCGCCCGGGCTTTGCCAGTTCGGCAAGCGGGACCGGGTCGGCGCTTGCGGGGCCACTGGCAACAACTGCCAGCAGACAACAGGCCAGAAAAAAACACGGCGCACGGAGCATGGGGGGATCCGGAAGCGTTTTACAGTGTCGCGCTGCATGAATGCGTCACGACGTCACTTCAGTGACCGGCAGCCGCCCGCCAAGTTCCCGGTCGGATCAGTCTTGCGTCTTCTCGATGGCTGCCAGCAGGCGCAAGGCGCGCTCCCGGTTCCTGGCGATTGCCGTTTCGCGCTCGCTCACATTGGCGGACTCGGCAAGCGAGGTCTGAACCAGCAGCTGATGCGGGGTCAGCCCACCCATGGCGGCGTTGAGCAGGCGCTCGACCTTTGCATCGAGATCATCTTCCGTCATTGGCTTATCCATCTGGCTGGCCGGCCCTTTTAAAATGTTCAGGCTGTCAGGAAAGGCGTCTTCCTCGCGACAGCGGCGGTTGGCTCGATCAAGAAAAAGAAGCCCGCACGAGGCGGGCTTAAATCCATTTCTTGGAGGAGATGGAGGAGACAGAAACCATTATGCCAATGAATATGTTGCGCTGCAACAAATATTGTCCGGGCGGACCAATAATTTTTTCACGTTCATGAAAAAAGCCCCGCGAAACTCGCGGGGCCTTTGATTTCGGGGAGCCCGAAAGACTTATTTTTTCTTCTTGGTCACCGCAGACAGGTTTGCCTGGGCAGCGTCCGAAAACTGCTTGGCCGCGGCGTTAACATTGCCGAAAGCCGAGTTGGCGGCAGCGATGGCGCTCTGGATCGCGGCAATGGCACCTTCGGAGCCGGCCGGTGCCGACTTGGCGGCCAGTTCAACCAGGCCGGCGACGGACTTCTGGAAGTCGCCGAACTGGGCTTCAACCGCTTTGACCAGTTCCTGCTGGGTCTCGGATGTGATTTCGTAAACCGAACGCGAGTAGGCGACAGCCTTTTCGACAGCCGGCTGGGCCAGCGACGACTGAACGGCGAGCGCCTGTTGCGGATCCTTGGCGCCGAGCACCGACTTGACGCCGGAAGCGGTGTCTTCCAGGGCGGCACGGGCGGTGTTCAGATTCAGGGCGGCGATGCGCTCGGCGGAGGCGAGGGCGGTGTTGGCTACGGACAGCAGGGAATCAACAGCAGCTTTGTTGGCGGCGGCGAATTGTTCGGGATTGATGGACATGTGGTGTCTCCTGGATAAAGGGTGATTGTCGATGTGTTCAGGCGCAAGTATAACCGATTAATCGAGAAAATTGTGCACTGCAGCAATTATTTTTTTCTGTGGATTCCGCAGGCTTGATTTCCCCGGGTGAATGCCGCTCGCCACCTGCATTTGCGGTCGTGCTATTCTCACCGAGAGTTGTACTCAATCTCCGGGACGACCGGAAATTCCGGCTTCACCGGCTTACGGTACGGGGGGAACGAAATGGATGAAATCAGGGTACTGCTTGAAACCCAGCCGCTGTTCACGTTGTTTCTGACGATTGCCCTGGGCTATCTGGTCGGCGAGATCAATATCAAGGGCTTTTCCCTTGGCTCGGGGGCTGTATTGTTCGTCGGCCTGGCCATCGGCGGCTTTGCGCCCAAGGCGGCGCCGCCGGCGCTGCTCGGCACGCTCGGCCTGCTGCTCTTCCTCTACGGCGTCGGCATCCAGTACGGCGCCCAGTTCTTCAAGGGCATAACCACCGCCGAGGGCCTCAAGGCCAACGCTGCCGCCTTCCTCGGCGTGCTCGGCGCCGGCGCCGTCGCGCTGGCCCTGGTGCCGCTGTTCGGGGTCAAGCCTGACGAGGCGCTCGGCATGTTCGCCGGCTCGGGCACCAGTACGGCAACGCTGCAGGCGATCATCGCCGCAATGAAGAGCGACGGTGCCGCGGTCGGCTATTCCGTGGCCTATCCCTTTGGCGTTGCCGGCCCCATCCTGTGCATCTACGCACTCAAGGCGATTCTCAAACCGAAGATCGAGCAGCCGGCCAACCAGATCATCGAAGTGGCGGAAATCGCGCTGAAGAATTCGGAGTTCGTCGGCCAGCGTTTCTCGGCACTGAGCGCGAAACTGCCGGCCGGCGTCGCCATTGCCGCGATTCGCCGCGAGCACCACAATCAGTTGCCATCCGACAGCCTTGTTCTGCGCGACGACGATGTATTGATGGTGACCGGCACCAATTCCGAGACGCTGAAAAAGGCCGCCGCCATGTTCGGCGAACTGCAGCCGGGGCGCATGACCAGCCACCGCGAGGATCTCGACTACCAGCGTGTGTTTGCTTCGAGCAAGGCGGTGGTCGGGCTTGCGCTCGGCGACATCCGCTTCCCCGACGGCGTCAATGCCTCGATCGTCCATGTCCGGCGCGGCGATGCGGACCTGCTGCCGAATCCCGAGCTGACGCTCGAGTTCGGCGACCGCGTCGGCCTGCTGCTCAACCGCGCAGACATCAAGACAATGCGCAAGTTCTTCGGTGACTCGATCAAGGGCACCGCCGAACTCAGCTTCATCTCGATCGGCATCGGCGCTGCGCTCGGACTGGCGCTTGGCCTGATTCCGATCGTCATCCCGGGCGTCGCCCGGCTGACCCTTGGCCTTGCGGCGCTGCTGCTGCTCGCCCTCTACCTCGGCAAGGTGCGCCGCACCGGTCCCTTCGTATGGAGCATGCCACTGTCGGCCAACCTCGTGCTGCGCAACTTCGGCCTGACCATCTTCCTCGCCCAGGTCGGCATCGCCTCGGGGCCCAAGTTCTTCGCCACCATCGGCGTCGAGGGCGTCGCCTTCCTGCTCTATGGTGCCCTGATCCTGCTGGCGCTGGTGCTGATCACCGCGGTGTTCGCGCTCTGGGTCTTCCGGCTTCCCTTCGACACGACCGCCGGCGTCATCAGCGGCGCGACCGGCAACCCCGCCATCCTCGCCTTCGCCGGTCGCGTCGCGCCGACCGACAAGCCCGATATCGGCTACGCGATGATTTTCCCGTCGATGACTATAGCCAAGATCATCTTCGTGCAGATTGTCGCGGCCCTTCTTTAGGGGCCGTCGCGCATCGCCCGAATCCCCGAAAACCAGGAGACAAACCATGAAAATCGCCGTATTCAGCGCCAAGCGCTACGACCGTGAATTCCTGAGTGCAGCCAACGCCCGGGCCGGACATCAACTGCGCTTTTTCGACGCGCCACTCGACGACGATTCGGTCGGCGTCGCCGCCGGCTACGATGCAGTCTGCATCTTCGTCAATGACAAGGCCGACGCCGGGGTGCTCAAGGCCCTGGCCGCCGGCGGCACACGTCTGGTTGCATTGCGCTGCACCGGCTTCAACAACGTCGACCTCAAGGCGGCGGCCGAACTGGGCCTCAAGGTGGTCCGCGTCGTGAACTACTCCCCCTACTCGGTGGCCGAGCACGCAGTCGCGCTGCTGCAGGCGATCAACCGCAAGATTCACCGCGCCTACAACCGGACCCGCGATTCCAACTTCGCGCTCGACGGCCTGATGGGCTTCGACCTGCACGGCAAGACCGTCGCCGTGATCGGAACCGGCAAGATCGGCTGCGTCTTTGCCCGGATCATGGTCGGCTTTGGCTGCGAAGTGATCGGCTACGACAAGTATCCGTCAGACGCCTTCACCGCCCTCGGCGCGCACTATGCTCAACCAGGCGAAATCGGGGCCAAGGCTGACATCATTTCACTGCATTGTCCGCTGACGCCGGAGACCTACCACATCATCAACGCCGAGACGCTGGCGCGCGCCAAGCGCGGCGCCCTGCTGATCAACACCAGCCGCGGCGGACTGGTCGACACCGAGGCGGCCATCGAAGCGTTGAAGAGCGGCCAGCTGGGTGGTTTGGCGCTCGACGTCTATGAGCAGGAAGCCGATCTCTTCTTCCGCGACCTGTCGAGCACGGTGATCACCGACGACACCTTCCAGCGCCTGCTTTCCTTCCCCAACGTGATCGTCACCGGGCATCAGGCCTTCTTCACCGAGGACGCGATCCGCACCATCTGTGAAACCACCATCAACAGCGTCACCCAGTTCGCCAACGGGCAGCCGCTGACGGATGAAATCAAGGCTGCCTGAGCCAGGGGCATTTTTGCCAGGTGCCACGGTTGACTTTAAATTTCGCTGCAATTTGCAGCCCTTCGCCTGATGATGCCGGCTGGCATTTTTGTAATGAAGAACGATGATCATGCTTCTCCAGCTACATGCCGAAATTGACGTGCGTGTTCAAGTCATTCGGGAAAGTCGCCCGGACTGGCTGTGCGGGAAGGGTTGTGACGGTTGTTGTCGACGCCTCGCCGAAATCCCCCGGCTGACGCAAGCGGAATGGGATCTGCTGCGCGACGGTCTTGACGCACTGCCGGCGGAGCGCCTTGAGGATATCAGCAGGGACATGCTCGCGCTGGCCAGCCAGCGCTCGCGCCCCGTCGTCTGCCCGCTGGTGGATCCGGCGACTGGCGCCTGTCAGGTTTATGCCCATCGCCCGGTCGCCTGCCGCACCTACGGTTTCTACGTGCAGCGCGACCTCGGGCTCTATTGCCATGACATCGAATCCCGTGTCGCCGATGGCACTCTGGCTGACGTGATCTGGGGCAACCACGATGCCATTGATCACCAGCTCGCCGGCCTCGGCGAAAGCCGGCCGGTGACCGACTGGTTCGCTCTCCGGGCAAACGGCGACTAGCCTGCCCCCATCGAACGGGCCCGCAACGGCCCTGAGTCGTCCCTGGAAGTTTTCCGACGCGCATCGGAGAGCTCTTACCCCCTGATGACGGCGAATCGCCCTGATTATCGGGTCCCGGTTTCTGGTTGCCCGAGGTGCTACGAGGTAACTTTCCTACCCTTTTTGGGGGGTCTTGGGCGGCCCGTCATCGGCTATCTTTCGTCGCCATCGCAAGCCATCAAAATTCCGAGGAGACAGACATGCCCGTTGACCAAATTGAAGTTGCGCCGTCAGCCTACACCTACCCGCTGCTAATCAAGCAGTTGCTGCACACGCCGATGGCGACTGCAGGGGATCAAGAAATCGTCTATCGCGATTCGCACCGCATGACCTATCGCGACCTGTTCGCCCGCATCGGCCGCCTCGCCAACACGCTGACCGGCCTCGGCGTCAGCCAGGGCGACACGGTGGCCGTCATGGACTGGGACAGCCACCGCTATCTGGAATGCTTCTTCGGCGTGCCGATGATGGGGGCCGTGCTGCAGACCGTGAACATCCGCCTGTCGCCCGAGCAGATCCTGTACACGCTCAACCACGCCAAGGCCGACGTCGTTCTGGTCAATGCCGAGTTCGTGCCGCTGCTGGCGATCATCAAGGACCAGCTGGAAACGGTCAAAAAGTTCGTGCTGATCAGTGACGCCGGCGGCGACATGGCATCGTTCAAGATCCCGTTTGCCGGTGAATACGAGGCGCTGCTCGGCCAGGCATCAGCGCAGTACGACTTCCCCGATTTCGACGAAAACACCCGCGCCACGACCTTCTACACCACCGGCACCACCGGCCTGCCGAAGGGCGTCTATTTCAGCCACCGCCAGCTCGTCCTGCACACCCTGGCGGTTGCCGCCCACCTCGGCGCCGGCGTCGACCAGGGGCGTCTGCACCGCGGCGACGTCTACATGCCGATTACCCCGATGTTCCACGTCCACGCCTGGGGCCTGCCCTATGTGGCCACGATGCTTGGCGTCAAGCAGGTCTATCCAGGGCGCTATGCGCCGGATACGCTGATCCAGTACATCCGCGACGAGAAGGTCACTTTCTCGCACTGCGTGCCGACCATCCTGCACATGATGCTGAGCAGTGCTGCCGCGCAGGATGTCGATTTCTCCGGCTGGAAGGTCATCATCGGCGGCTCGGCGCTGCCCAAGGGCCTGGCCGCTGCCGGCATCGCGCGCGGCATCGACATCTTCGCCGGCTACGGCATGTCGGAAACCTGCCCGATCCTGACCCTGACCCGTGTGCCGGCCGATGTTGCTGCCGACGACAGCGAGCGCCAGGCCACCGAGCGCGTCCGCACCGGCTACCCGATCCCGCTCGTCGACCTGCGCACGGTGGACGGCGACATGCTCGATACCTCGCGTGACGGCCAGCCCGCCAGCGCCGGCGAGATCATCGTGCGCACGCCGTGGCTGACCATGGGTTACCTGCACAACCCGGCCGCTTCCGAAGAGCTGTGGGCCGGCGGCTACCTGCATACCGGCGACATCGGCGTCATCGACGCGGCCGGCTGCCTGCAGGTCACCGACCGCATGAAGGACGTGATTAAGACGGGCGGCGAGTGGGTTTCCTCGCTGGAACTGGAAAGCATCATTTCCGAATACCCGGCGGTCAACGAGGTCGCGGTCGTCGGCATCAAGGACGACAAGTGGGGTGAGCGTCCGCTGCCGCTGATTGTGCTCAGGGAAGGGCAAAGCGCAACGCTTGAGGATATCAAGCGCCACGTCCGGAAGTATTCCGACGCCGGCCACATTTCGCGCTACGCAATTCCCGACCAGGTGCGCTTTGTCGAGGCGCTGGCCAAGACCAGCGTCGGCAAGCTCAACAAGAAGGCCATGCGCGAACAGATCGCCGGCTGACCGACAAACCACAGCGGAGCATATCGTGAACAAACTGCAGGTCAGGAAAGCCGCCGTCCTCGGCGCCGGCGTGATGGGGGCGCAGATTGCCGCGCACCTGGCGAACGCCGGGGTGCCGGTGGTGCTGTTCGATTTGCCGGCCCGGGAAGGCGACAAGAACGCCATCGCGAAGAAGGCGCTCGACGGCCTGCGCAAGCTCGAGCCGGCACCGCTGGCGAGCAAGGCCATGCTCAGGCACATCGATGCAGCCAACTACGACGAGCACCTGGCGCTGCTTGGCGAATGCGACCTCATCATCGAGGCGATCGCCGAGCGCATGGACTGGAAGAACGACCTCTACGCAAGAATTGCCCCGTTTTTGTCGTCGACCGCAATCATCGCCTCGAACACCTCGGGGCTGTCGATCAACACGCTGGCCGAAGGGCTGCCCGAAGCAGTGCGCCCGCGCTTCTGCGGCATCCATTTTTTCAACCCGCCGCGCTACATGCGTCTGGTCGAGATCATCGGGACCCAGAGCACCGACGCCGGTACGCTTGACGCGCTGGAAACCTGGCTGGTCTCGCGGCTGGGCAAGGGCGTGATCCGCGCCCTGGATACACCGAATTTCGTGGCCAACCGCATCGGTGTGTTCTCCATCCTGGCGGTGATGCACCACACGCATCGCCTCGGCCTCGGCTTCGATACGGTCGATGCCCTGACCGGCCCGAAAATCGGCCGCCCGAAGAGCGCCACCTACCGGACCGCCGACGTTGTCGGCCTCGACACGCTGGCCCATGTCGTGCGCACCATGCGCGACACGCTGCCCGATGATCCGTGGCATCGCCACTTCCGGGTTCCCGCCTGGCTGGACGCCCTGATCGAGAAGGGCGCCCTAGGCCAGAAGGCCGGTGGCGGGATCTTCCGGAAGGTTGGCCGGGAAATTCACGTGCTTGATCCCGGCGATCAGAACTACCACTCGTCCGCCGGCGCGACGAGCGCCGAAGTCGCTGCCATCCTTGCCGACAAAAACCCGGCGACGCGCTTCGCCGCGCTGCGCGGCTCCGGTGACCTGCAGGCCCAGTTCCTGTGGGCGATCTTCCGCGATGTATTCCACTACGCCGCCGTGCAGCTCGAAAACATCGCCGACAACGCGCGCGACCTCGATCTCGCGATGCGCTGGGGCTTCGGCTGGGCGCAAGGCCCGTTTGAAACCTGGCAGGCCGCCGGCTGGGCGCAGACTGCGCAAGCCATCGCCGCCGACATCGCCGCCGGCAAGGCCATGAGCAGCACGCCGCTGCCGGGCTGGGCACTGGAAGCGGGGCGCACCGGCGTGCATACTGCGCAGGGTTCCTACTCGGCGAGCAAGAACGCCTACGTCGCCCGCTCGACATTGCCGGTCTATCAGCGCCAGCTCTTTCCCGAGCGTGTCCTCGGCGAAACTGCCGCAACCCCGGAAAAATCCGGCGAAACGCTGTACGAGAACGACGGTGTGCGCCTGTGGCGGCTCCCTGCGGTCGACGCCGGAATTGGCATCATTTCCGTCAAGTCGAAGATGCACGTCATCGGCAACGAAGTGCTCGACGGCGTCATCGCCGCCGTGCGCCAGGCCGAGCAGACGCTGGACGGCGTCGTGCTCTGGCACGAAGCGCCGTTCGCGGTCGGCGCCAACCTGCAACAGGTCAGCGAGGCCTGCGCAGCAGGCCAGTTCGCGATGCTCGAACAAACCGTCGAGAAGTTCCAGCGCGCTTCGCAGACACTGAAGTATGCGCAGGTGCCGACCGTGGCTGCCGTGCAGGGCATGGCGCTGGGCGGCGGCTGCGAATTCGCGATGCATTCGGCCAAGCGCGTGCTGGCGCTGGAAACCTATGCCGGCCTCGTCGAGGCCGGGGTCGGCCTGATCCCGGCCGGCGGCGGTTGCAAGGAATTCGCGCTGCAGGCCGCCGAGTGGGCGGCGCGCACGGCGACCCCGAACGAAGTGCTCGCCTTCCTGCAGCCGGTATTCATGAACATCGCCACGGCCAAGGTCGCGAAGAGCGCCCATGAAGCGATCGAGTTTGGCTTCGCCCGCGCCGCTGACACCGTGCTGTTCAACGCCGAGGAACTGCTTTGGGTGGCGATCCGCGAAGCGCGCGCCATGGCCGAGGCGGGCTATGCCCCGAAGCAGCGGGCGCGCGGCATTCCGGTCGCCGGCCGGGCCGGGATCGCGACGCTGGAGATGACGCTGGTCAACATGCGCGACGGCGGGATGATTTCCGCTTACGACTACAAGGTCGCCCGTGCCGCGGCGGTCGCCCTGTGCGGCGGCGAGATCGAGGCCGGCAGCAAGGTCGATGAGCAATGGCTGCTCGGCGTCGAGCGCAAGTTGTTCGTCGAGTTGCTGAAGAACCCCGAAACCCAGGCCCGCATCCGGCACATGCTGGAAACCGGCAAGCCCCTGCGCAACTGATCGGGCCGAGGAGAGATACAAAAATGAGCAAACAGATTCAGGATGCCTACATCGTCGCCGCCACCCGTACGCCGGTGGCCAAGCGCAACGGCCTGTTCCGCCACGTGCGCCCGGACGACATGCTGGCCCATGCCATCCGCGCGCTGGTCGCCCAGGTGCCGGGCGTCGATCCCGCCCGCATCGGCGACGTCATCGTCGGCTGCGCCATCCCCGAAGCCGAGCAGGGCATGAACATCGCCCGCATCGGCGTGCTGCTGGCCGGGCTGCCGAACACGGTGCCGGGTTACACCATCAACCGCTTCTGCTCCTCCGGTCTGCAGGCCGTGGCCGATGCTGCCGCCCAGATCCGCCTCGGCCTGGCCGACGTGATGATCGCCGCCGGCACCGAGTCGATGAGTGTGATGCCGCAGATCATGGGCAACAAGGTGATGCCCAACCCGGCCATCTTCAGCGACGAAAATCTCGGCATCGCCTACGGTATGGGCCTGACCGCCGAGGAGGTCGCCCGCCGCTGGCAGGTGACCCGCGAGGACCAGGACACCTTTGCCGAAGCCTCGCACCGCAAGGCGTGCGCGGCGATCGCCGCCGGCCATTTCAGCGCCGAGACCTCGCCCTACGCCGTCTGCGACCATCTGCCCGATCTGGCGAGCGGCGAGATTCGCCAGCGCCGGCGCATCGTCGAGAACGACGAAGGCCCGCGTGCGGATATTTCGGTCGAGAAACTCGCCAGGCTGCGCCCGGTCTTCCGCGCCAAGGGTTCGGTGACCGCCGGCAATGCCTCGCAGATGTCCGATGGCGCCGCCGCGGTGATGCTGGTCTCGGAGAAGGTGCTCAAGGAATACAACCTGACCCCGCTCGCCCGCTTCGCCGGCTACGCGGTCGGCGGCGTCGCGCCGGAGATCATGGGCATCGGCCCGATCGCGGCGATTCCGAAGGTGCTGGCGCAGGTCGGCATCACCCAGGACGATCTCGACTGGATCGAGCTCAACGAGGCCTTTGCCGCGCAGGCGCTGGCGGTGACCCGCGAGCTCGGGCTGAACCCGGAGAAGATCAACCCGCTCGGCGGGGCGATCGCCCTCGGCCACCCGCTCGGCGCCACCGGCGCCATCCGCATCGCCACCCTGGCGCATGGCATGAAGCGTACCGGCGGCCGCTACGGCATGGTCAGCATGTGCATTGGTACCGGCATGGGCGCCGCCGGCATCATCGAACGAATTTAAGAGATAACTGAACAGGAGACAGCAAGATGAGCGACTACCGTGCGCCCGTAAAGGACATGCGTTTCGTCATGGACGAAATCGTCGGCCTCGATGAAATTGCCCAACTGCCGGGCTACGAGGAGGCGACCCCGGACATGGCCGACGCCATTCTCGAGGAAGCGGCCAAATTCACCGGCGGCGTCCTCGCCCCGTTGAACCGGATCGGCGACCAGCAGGGCTGCAAGCTCGGCGCCGACGGCGTGACCACCCCGGACGGCTGGAAGGATGCCTACAAGGCCTTCTGCGACGCCGGCTGGAACGGTCTCGCGATGCCGGTCGACTTCGGCGGCCAGGGGCTGCCCGAAACCTTCGGCATTGCGGTCAAGGAAATGACCGCTTCGGCCAACATGGCCTTCTCGCTCTGCCCGATGCTGACCGGCGGCTCCATCCAGGCGATGCTCACCTGCGCCAGCGACGAACTGAAGGCGGTTTATCTCGAGAAGATGATCACCGGTGAATGGACGGGCACGATGAACCTGACCGAGCCGCAGGCCGGCTCCGACCTGGCGCTGATCCGCTCGCGTGCCGAGCCGCAGGCCGACGGCAGCTACCGCGTCTTCGGCCAGAAGATCTTCATCACCTACGGCGACCACGACATGACGGACAACATCGTCCATCTGGTCCTCGCCCGCCTGCCCGATGCCCCTGCCGGCGTGCGCGGCATTTCGCTGTTCCTGGTGCCCAAGTTCCTGGTCAATGCCGACGGCTCCCTTGGCGAACGCAACGACGCCCATTGCGTTTCGATCGAACACAAGCTCGGCATCCACGCCAGCCCGACCGCCGTGCTCGCCTTCGGCGACAACGGCGGCGCCGTCGGCTACCTGCTCGGCGAACCCAACCGCGGCCTCGAGTACATGTTCATCATGATGAACGAGGCCCGCATGGGCGTCGGCCTGCAGGGCGTCGCCCTCGGCGAGCGCGCCTACCAGCAGGCGCTGGGCTATGCCCGCGAACGCAAGCAGGGGCGCGACGCGGTGACCGGCGAAGCGCTGGTCACCATCGACCACCATCCGGACATCCGCCGCATGCTGATGGCGATGAAGTCGCGGGTCGAGGCCTGCCGTGCCACGACCTACTACGCCGCCGGCCTGCTCGACCGGGTGCATGCCGGTAGCGATGCCGAGCAGAAGAAGCGCGACCTGTATCTGGCCGAGTTCCTGATTCCCATCGTCAAGGGCGGTGGCACCGAAATGGGCATCGAGGTCACCTCGCTCGGCATCCAGGTTTACGGCGGCATGGGCTTCATCGAGGAAACCGGCGTTGCCCAGCACTGGCGCGATTCGCGCATCACCACCATCTACGAAGGCACGACCGGCATCCAGGCCAACGACCTGATCTTCCGCAAGCTGATGCGCGACCAGGGCGCCACCGCCCGCGTCGTCTTCGCCGAAGTCGCCGCGACCGCGCGCGTCCTGGCCGAGTCGGACCGCGCCGACCTGCAGGCCATCGGCCGGCGTCTCGACGCCGGACTCAGGGCCTGGAGCCAGGCCACCGACTGGCTGCTGGCCAATGCGAAAACCGGCGTTTCCGGGGTGTTGACCGCAGCCGTCCCCTATCTCGACCTCGCCGTCATCGTCACCGGCGGCTGGCTGATGGGCAAGGCGGCGCTGGCCGCGGCCGGCTATCTGGACAGGGGCGAGGGCGACCTGCCGTTCTACAAGGCCAAGCTGGCCAGCGCGGCCTTCTATGCCGACCAGATGCTGCCGCAGGCCGCCGCCAAGGCGGCCACCGTTATCGCCGGCGATGCGGCGCTGGCCGGAATGGGCGACGAACTGTTCCAGTAAGCCAGACTCTGCAACAGGGATTCCGGGCGCACCACGCCCGTCGTTTCTGTCTTTCAAGGGGGCCGAATGGCCCCCGCTTTTTTTGCCATCGCTATTCCGCCTCAGAATGGCGGGCTGTAAAGAAAGTCCCTGTGGGACAGACCCGGATTGAATCCTGAAGAGCCCCTCTGAGATTCATCGGTGACATGGACGAACGCCAGCGGGAAGCATGTGTGGCGCAATATGAGAAGCAAGTGCGCAAAATCGGAATTTTTCAATTTGATTGTTTAACAAAGTATCCGCTGGCCTGATGAATTCGCCATTCTTTTGGCGGCCACGTTCGGCAGTTTTGCCATCGGTACCTATGCGCTGTTGGTTGCCTCGGTGGTAGGATCAATCCTGTTGTTGATGCTTGCCCACGTCTTTCGGAAGTTCAATCAGAGGAGATCAATGTGAAGCTAAACAAACTCTCATCAGTGCTGCTGGTACTGTCGCTCGCCGCCCCCGGCCTCCATGCCGAGACCGCCCCGGCGGCCAGTGCAGCACCGGCGGCCAATGCCGTCGACCCGGCGTCGATCCAGGCGCTCAAGGACATGGGCGCCCATCTGCAGACCCTGACGCGCTTCCAGGTGTTGACCGAGCTGACCGGCGAGCGGGTCCTGACCGACGGCCAGAAACTGCAGCATTCGGCGGCAGCAGAGTTGAAAGTCCATCGCCCGAACATGCTGCGTGCCCGCATGGTCAGTGCCCGTTCCGAACGCGAGATCTTCTACGACGGCAAGACGGTCACGCTCTTCACGCCGGCGCTGAAGTACTACTCGACGGTCGAATTCACCGACAACATCGGCGGGCTGATCAACAAGCTCGAGGAACGCTACGGCGTCGATATCCCGCTCGCCGACCTGTTCCTCTGGGGCACTCCGGCGGCGCCCCTCGACAAGATCGATTCGGCGATGAATGCCGGCCAGGATTTCATCGATGACGATCTCTGCAACCATTACGCCTTCCGCCAGGGCATCTTCGACTGGCAGATCTGGATCACGACCGGCAGCAAGCCGTTGCCGCGCAAGCTGGTGATCACCAATCGTGCCGACGAAGCGCGCCCGCAATCGGTTTCGTACATGGACTGGAACCTGAAGCCGACCTTCAAGGACGCCGTGTTCAAGTTCACGCCACCCAAGGGCAGCACCGCCGTCGAACTTCGTCCGCTGCCCCAAAAGTAAAGGAGCGCCATCATGAAAAACTCATTCAGCAAGCTGTTCCTGGCTCCCCTGACCGTTCTCGTTCTGGCCAGCTTCACGCTGCAGCCGGTCGCCGAAGCACGCGACGGCGGTCGCGGAGGCGGCGGTGGTGGTGCGCGCGCCAGCGCCGGCGGGGGTGGTGGCGGTGGCGCAGCGCGCGCTGGCGGCGGCAAGCAGGTTGACAGCAGTCGTGCCGACGCGCGGACCAACAACGTCCGCAACACCAGCGCCACCAACGTCAATTCCAACCGGAACACCAACGTGAATCGGAATGCCAACGTCAATGCCAACCGCAACGTCAATGTCAATGTCGACAACAATGGCGGATGCTGTGGCGGTGGCTGGGACAATGACTATCACCCGGTCGCCGCGGCCGCGGTAGTCGCAGGGACGGCGGCGGTCATCGGTTCGATGGTACGTACCCCGCCGGCCAACTGTGTCCCGGTCAATTATGGTGGCATGGTCTACCAGCAGTGCGGCGCCACCTGGTACCAGCCCCAGGGCTCGCAGTACGTTGTCGTCAATCCGCCCTACTGAGCAGAAAAGCGGGGGCCGGCGGAGCCGTCGGCCTCCGGCACTCCGTTTTTGCCTCTTTTGACGGGTTGACCGTGGCAGAATTGGAAAGCCAGTACCCGGCATCACCTTGCCAACTGGCAACTGGGGGAAACACCATGGATAAGCTGCGCCACGCCCTGCTGAGCATTCTGCTCGCGCTGTCGCTCCCGGGCTGCGTCGTCTATGAGCCGATGGGTGTCCAATCCACCATTCCCGCAAGTTTTGACCGCTCCTGGAGCGCCGCCCTTGGCGCTGCCCAGGATGTTGGCATCGCCGTCTCGGTGGCCGACCGGAATTCCGGTCGTATCTACGGCCGGTACAACGCGGCGGACGTGACCATCGGCGTCATCCCGCAGGCCGATGGGAGTCTCCGTGTCCAGTTCGACGCAAAGGATCTCGGTCCGCAGGACCAGGGACTGGACGATCGTTTCGTCCAGGCGTACAAACGGCGCATGGGCCATTGATCCAGTTTTCGATTCACCCGAACCATCCACGCAACTGCTCTGGTCCTCGCTCGAAATCCCAACAGGAGCTGAAACATGAATACGCCCAACAAATCTGATCAGGAACTCGTGGATCGCCTGGCATCGCGGTTTTTGGATGTCCTCATTCGCGCCGGACTCATCCTGGCGATGGTCATGCTGTGCTTCCAGATCTTTTCGCCGTTCCTGACCCTGATGGCCTGGGCGATGATTCTGGCGATCAACCTCTACCCGCTGCATCGCTCGCTGACCGCCAAGCTGGGAGGAAAGAATGGCCTCTCGGCGACGCTGATCGCGGGCATCAGCATCGTGCTGTTGGTGGGGCCTACTGCCGTCCTGATGAGTTCGCTGGGCGATTCGGTTCAACAACTGATCAGTGACGTCCAGTCCAACAGCTTGCAAATTCCTGCCCCGCGTCCCGGCGTTGAGGAATGGCCTGTCGTCGGCAAGAAGGTACATGCGCTCTGGTCACAGGCGCACGCCGATCTCCCGGCGCTAGTCAAGAGCATGCAGCCAAAAATTGGCGACCTGGCCAAGACCGCTTTGGGTTTTGTGGCCAGCATCGGCGGCGGGCTGTTGCAGTTCGTGGCCTCCCTCATCATTGCCGGCATCATCATGGCCTTTGGTGAAGGCGGTGCGCGCAGCATGCAGGCAATCTCCGAGCGTTTCGTCGGTCCTGAACGCGGTGGCGAATTCACCAAACTCTCAACGGCTACCATCCGCGCCGTCGCCCAAGGGGTGATCGGGGTCGCATTTATCCAGGCGGTTATCGTCGGCCTGGTTCTGCTGGTTGCCGGCATCCCGTGGGCCGGGGTGCTCGCGCTGATCGTGCTGGTTCTGGGCATCGCTCAAGTACCAGCGGTAATCGTGACGCTCCCGGCCATCGGCTACCTCTGGTCGGGCGGTGATTACAGCACCGCGATGGCGGCGGTCTACACCGTCGCCTTGCTCGTGTCGGGCATGGCGGACAATGTGCTCAAGCCGTTGATGCTTGGCCGCGGCGTCGATGCGCCGATGCCGGTGATCCTGATCGGTGCCCTGGGCGGCATGGCGGTAGCCGGCATCCTCGGCATGTTCGTCGGCGCTACCCTGCTTGCCCTTGGCTATCAGATCTTCATGAGCTGGGTGGCAAACAATCCGGATGCGCTTCGGGCGCGTTCCGAACCGGACTCTGAATTACCCGACTGATTCAATGGCCCGCATGCCGATGACTCGCCGGCCAGTCCGGTTGCTCGTGGTGATCGCGTCGCTTTTGTCGAGCGCCTGCACGACCGTCGGCCCTGACTTCAAGTCGCCCGACGTGCCCTGGCTCGCAAGCTGGTCGGGTGGCTCGCTCGAATCCTTGAAGGCGGATTCGCGGTCCGGGATACGGCCGCAGTCCGACGACTGGTGGCGCAACTTCAACGATCCGGCGCTCGATCAGCTGATCGCCGAGGCGCAACGCCTCAACCCCGGCGTTCGCACCGCCGGCATGCGCATCATGGAAGCCCGCGCCCAACTGGGTATCGCCGGCAGCGCCCTCTATCCCCAGTTGCAGCAGATTTCCGGCGAAGCCTTGCGGGTCGGACAAAATCAGTCCGGAGGTGCCGACAATTACTTCTCCGCCTACAGCATCGGGCTGAACATCGGCTGGGAAATCGACTTCTGGGGCAAGTTCCGGCGCGGCATCGAGGCCGCGGATGCCGGCTACCTTGCCAGCATTGCCCAGTACGACGATGTCCAGGTCCTTGTGGCGGCACAGGTGGCCAGCTTCTATTCCAGCATCCGCACCACCGAACTGCGTCTGCGTATCGCCCATGAAAATGCCGCGCTGCAAAAACGCAGCCTGGAGATCACGGAACGCCTGTTCAAGAGCGGCAACGAGGCCGAACTCGACGTACAGCAGGCCAGGTCGCTTTATCTGAGCACGCTCGCCACCATTCCCGAACTCGAATCTGCCCTGCGCCAGACCCAGAACGCGCTGGGGGTACTGCTCGCCAGACCGCCCGGCCCGTTGCCGGAGATGGCGGCCGGCACCGAAAAAATTCCGGACGCGTCGCTCGAACTCATTGTCGACATGCCGGCTGACCTGCTGCGCCGCCGACCGGATGTCAGGGCTGCCGAGATGCAGTTGGCCGCCCAGTCCGCCCTCATCGGCGTCAGCGAGGGTGCGCTTTATCCGTCGATCGCCTTGCTCGGTTCGGTCGGGCTTTCCGCCACATCGCTGGCCTGGTCGGCACGAACGGTCGACTGGGCCGTCGGTCCCGGCCTCGTCTGGAATATTTTCGATTACGGTCGCCTGAAGAACCAGGTGCTGGTTCAGGATGCGCGCTTCCAGCAACTCTACGAGCAGTATCAGGATACGGTGCTGCGCGCCGCGCGCGAGATGGACGATGCGGCCGTCGCCTTTGCCAATGCTCGCCTCCAGATCCCGCTCCTGGAGCAGGCGGCTCAGGCGGCCAAGCGTTCGCTCGACATTGCCACCATCCAGTACCGCGAAGGCCTGGTCGATTTTCAGCGCGTCCTCGATTCGCAGCGCACCCTGTTCAGCCAGCAGGAGCGCCTGGTGACCAGCCGCGGCAATGTCACCGTCAATCTGGTTGCGCTCTACAAGGCGATGGGCGGCGGCTGGGAGGCGGGCCGCGAGCGCCCCGTCATCGATGAACAAACCCGCGAGACGATGGGCGAACGCAGCGCGTGGCAGGAGCTGTTGCGCGCGCCGTTGCCACCGCCGCCGACCGATTCCGTGCAGGCCCGGCCACCGCGAAGGGAAACGCAATGACACAGGAACATCCAGAGACGCCGGCTGCGGTCGCCGAACAGGCAACGCCGCCCGGCAAGGGGACGCGTATCGGGGCCGGCATCATCGCCACGCTGATCGCGCTCAGCCTGCTGCTCTACTTCGCTGGCGACCGCCTGACTCCCTACTCGTCGCAGGCGCGCATCCAGGCTTTCGTCGTGCCGGTGGCGGCCGAGGTTTCCGGCAAGGTGCAGAAGGTCCATATCAAGAACAACGACGAGGTTACGCCGGGGCAGGCGCTGTTCGACATCGACCCCGACCAGTACGAAATTGCCCTGCAGCGCAGCCGGGCCGATTACGATTCGATCGGCCGCTCGGTCAATGCCTCGGTCGCTGCCGTCGATGCGGCGCGGGCATCCCTGCAGGCTGCCGCAGCCAGCCGCCAGATGGCGGAAAAGGACGCCGGCCGCCAGGAAAGGCTGCATGACGAAGATCCTGGTGCGATCTCGGTACGGCGCCTGGAAATCGCCCAGTCGACACGCGAGGAAGCCCGGGCCAAGGAAAAGCGCGCCGAGGCCGATCTGCGCAAGGCCCAGGAGTCGGCGGGCGACAGCGGTGACGACAATGCCCAGTTGCGCAGTGCCCGCGCGGCGGTAGAGAAAGCCAAGCTCGATCTGGCGCGGACCCAGGTGATTGCCCCGGCCGGCGGCACCGTGACCGATCTGCGGGTCGACGTCGGGCATTTTGCGCAGCCCGGCGCACCGGTCATGACGCTGATCGCGATGCATGACCTGTGGATCAGCGCCGACATGACGGAAAACAACCTCGGCAACATCGACCCCGGCGACGAGGTCGCCATCGTCCTCGACGTCATGCCGGGCGAAGTGCTGAAGGGCCGGGTTCGCAGCGTCGGCGGTGGCGTCGGCAGCGGTCAGCAGGCACCGCCCGGAACACTGCCGACGGTACAGAACAGCAAGGACTGGTTGCGCCAGGCGCAGCGCATTCCGGTCGCGGTCGAACTCGACCCGGCGGAACTCGCGCGGCTGAAAGGCTTGCGGATCGGCGGGCAGGCGGAGGTGCTGGTCTATACCGGCGACAATCTGCTGATGAACACGCTCGGTGCCATCTACATCCGCCTGATGAGCTGGCTCTCCTATCTCTATTGATCGCCGACGATGAACCGTGCCGACAAGGCGGTGATACGACTGGCGCTTGGCCTCGGCCTGGCTGTCCTGATCGCCTACGGTTTTGCGCTGCCGATGCCCTTCGTCGTCTGCCTGATGTCGGTCCTCGTCCTTTGCAAACCTGGACCGCCGCTGCCACTGGCCAAGGGGCTGATCGTCGCCACGCTCTTCGCGGCGCTGGTGGCCGGTGGCATGGTGATGGTGCCGCTTCTGGAGAACTATGCCCTGAGCGGCATTCTCCTTACCTGGGCGATACTTTATGGCGTTTTCTTTCTGGGCCTGGTCAACAGCAATCCGCTGACGATGGTGCTGGTGATTTCATTTGCCCTGATTCCGGTCGCCGGCGTCGCAGATCAGGCGCTCGTCGGCATGCTGAGCATGACCCTGGCCATCGGCATCCTTATCGGCATCCTGGTCAGCAGCGTTTCGCATGCGCTTTTCCCCGACCCGCCAACCCCCGCGGCAGATCGACCGGCGCCTGCCGTCAGTCACGTCGCCGCCCGCTGGATCGCCTTGCGCGCCACGCTGATCGTCATGCCCGTCTTCGTGCTGGCCCTCGCCAATCCATCATTTTATTTCGCGGCGATCATGAAGACGGTCACCTTGAGCCAGCAGGCGGGCGTGGTCAATGCACGTTCCGCCGGCGGCGAACTGGTCGGTTCCACCCTGATGGGGGCGCTCGTCGCAGCCATTGTCTGGCTGGGCCTGTCGCTCCACCCCAGCCTGTGGATGCTGACCTTGTGGATGACGGGCGCCGCGCTATGGGCCGGCAGCGGCATCTTCGGCACGCGCCCGACGTCCTTCCGTCCCTCCTTCTGGAGTAATGCGCTGATCACGATGCTGATCCTGCTCGGCCCGGCAATCGAGGACAGCGCCAACGGCAAGGGCGTCTTCGAGGCGTCCGCGGTCCGCACCGCACTATTCGTCGCCGTCGCGCTCTATGCGTGGGGAACGGTCTGGATCCTCGAACGCTGGCGCAATTCGAGACAGCGGAGTCTGATTTCCGAACCCGGTTAACTGGAGAAAAAAATGATCGTCACCAACCTCATGATCGGGCTGCCCACGATGTTGCTGTGCCTCGTCGTGCAAGCGGCCATCGCGTTCTGGAGCGTGCGCTACTACGTGCGACAAACGTTGGCGGCGACATCGCCACGCAAATTTGGCACCGGCCTCCGCACCCTCCTCATCGCCATGCTGGCCATGGTGGCTGGAAATTTCGTGCAGATTATCTTGTGGGGAATCCTCTTCATCTGGCTTGGTGAATTCAGCGAACTCTACGAAGCCGTTTACCACTCGGCCGTCAATTTCGCCTCGCTCGGGTACGGCGATATCGTCATGAGCAAGAACTGGAAATTGCTCGGCCCCCTCGAGGCCGTCAATGGCGTACTAATGGTGGGCATGAGTTCGGCTGCGTTGATGGTGATACTCCAGCAACTCATCAAGACCCAGCGGGACGAGATCTTCGCCGCGGCTCGCCAGAGCATCGGCGACGACGGGGCGGCCCGTTAGTTGTGGATAGACGTTAAGTTGCAACGGGAGCAGGCAAGGTGCGCTGCTCCCATGGCTTCCCGTGGTTTGCCAGAGCCACGGATAACAACGTTCAATACTTGATGTCGCGGGCCTGCTGACGGCCTTCCGATTTGTTCTCCCGCTTGTCCTGGCGGCAGGCGGCATTGCTCTTCTGATTTTCGGCGCGGCAATCGACCTTTTCCTGGCGGGCATCCTGACGGGTGTCCTGCTTGACGTCCCGACCTTCGCGACGCTGTTGCGCCTGCTCGGTTGCCGATACGGGCAGTGCTGCTGCGACGAGGCCTGCAACGAACACCACACAGGGGGCGATCAAACGAATCGTGTTTTTCCGGCTTTTCATCTGAAAATTCCTTTCAAAATATCTGGCGGGTTGAGTCAGGCGTGCTGCTGGCGGCGGATGGCGTATTCGCCGTACCAGGCGAGGCACTCCGGATTGGACATCGTATCCGGGTTGACGATCTTGTCCAGCGGCTGGCCGAGCAGCAGTTTCTTGATCGGCAGTTCCAGCTTCTTGCCGGTCAGCGTGCGCGGAATGGCCGGCACCTGGAAGATGTCGTTCGGCACATGGCGGGCCGACAGCGCGACCTTGATGCGCTCGCGGATGGTCGCGGTCAGTGCTGCGGTCAGTGCCTCGCCGGGGCGCAAAACCACGAACAGCGGCATGTAGGATTCCTTGCCGAGGAATTCGAGGTTGACCACCATGCTGTCGAGCACTTCCGGCAGATCCTCGACGGCGCGGTACAATTCGCTGGTGCCCATGCGGATGCCGTGGCGGTTGATCGTCGCATCGGAACGGCCGTAGATGATGGCGCCGCCGCGCGGCGTGATGCGCACCCAGTCGCCGTGGCGCCAGATGCCGGGATAGGTGTCGAAGTAGCTGTCGATGTAGCGCAGGTTGTCCTTGTCGTTCCAGAAGTAGAGCGGCATCGA
Organism: uncultured beta proteobacterium; assembly: GCA_963815365.1. Taxonomy (GTDB): domain Bacteria; phylum Pseudomonadota; class Gammaproteobacteria; order Burkholderiales; family Rhodocyclaceae; genus Azonexus. The sequence goes on along the minus strand of CAWFGN010000005.1, from coordinate 239,521 downwards.
CGGCATCGGTGCGCTGCAGACCAGTTCGCCGACCGCGTCGGTCAGCGGCTGGCCGGCCTCGTCGAAGGCTTCGATCTTCGCCCCGAGGCAGCGGCACTGCATTTCGCCGACGTGCATCGGCAGGGTCGGCACGCCGCCGACGAAGGCGCTGACCAGGTCGGTGCCGCCGGAGATCGGGTTGATCCACAGGTCCTGGCGCACGTGGTCGAGCAGCCACTGGTAGTTTTCCGGCGACAGCGGCGAGCCGGTCGAGCCGAGGCCGCGCAGGCGCGACAGGTCGCCGGCCTCGGTCGGCTCGATGCCGGCTTTCTGGCACGAGGCGTAGAAGGCGGCGCCGGCGCCGAAGAAGTCGACGCGCTGGTCGGCGACGAAGCGCCACAGGGCGTTGAGGTCGGGCGTGCCGGGGTTGCCGTCGAACAGGCAGATGGTGCAGCCGGCGAGCAGGCCGCCGACCTGGAAGTTCCACATCATCCAGCCGGTGGTCGAATACCAGTGGTAGCGGTCGCCGGGGCCGAGGTCGAGGTGGAAGGTGATCGCCTTGAGGTGCTCGACCACGACGCCGCCCTGCGAATGCACGATGGGCTTGGGCAGGCCGGTGGTGCCCGAGGAATAGACGACCCACAGCGGGTGGTCGAAGGGCACGTGCTCGACCTGCAGCGGCGCGTTGCCGGCGGTGGCGTCGGCCCAGGTCGTGGCATTGGCGAAGCCGGCGACGCCGGCTGCGGGATCGAGCGCCGGCAGCAGGACCAGGTGCTCGACGCTCGGCAGTTCGGCCAGCAGTTCGCCGACCAGCGCCCGGCGGTCGTGCGCCTTGCCGCCGTAGCGGTAGCCGTCGACGGCGATCATGCGCCTTCGGTTCGATCTGGCGGAAGCGGTCGAGCACCGCGACGCGGCCCATGTCGGGCGAGCACACCGACCAGATGGCGCCGAGGCTGGCGACGGCGAGGAAGGCGATGACCGATTCGGGGATGTTGGGCATGAAGGCGACGACGCGGTCGCCGCGGCCGACGCCCTGCGCGCGCAGCGTGGCGGCCAGCGCGCCGACCTGGCGCTGCAGTTCGGCCCACGAGACGTCGCGGTCGTCGCCGGCCTCGTTGCGGAAGACGATGGCCGGTCGCGTGTCGGTCGCGTGGCGGAAGACCTGTTCGACGTAGTTCAGTTCGACGCCGGGGAACCACACCGCGCCCGGCATGCGGGCATCGGCCAGCGCCTTGCCGCGCGGCGTCGCCGACGGGATGGCGAAGTAATCCCAGACGGCGCCCCAGAAGGCGTCGATGTCGGTCACCGACCAGCGCCACAGGGCGTCGTAGTCGGCCAGCTGCGATGCCGCGCTCGCGGGCCAGCCAGTCGATGAAGGCCGTGACCTTGGCGTTCTTGATCGTCTCGGGCGATGGGGTCCAGGCGGGGACGGGGTTTTCCATGAGTGTTCTCCTTGTGTTTGGTGTTGGGCGCCGCCTCGGCGGGCGACTGGCTGGGTCAGTCGCCTGCTCCATGGCGCGGCTGCAGCGCCTGTTCCATCGCGGCCAGCAGGGAGGCGGCTGGGCGCCGGACAGGGCGAGACGGTCGTTGAAGACGAAGTACGGAACGCCGGGCACGTGTTCCTCGGCCGCGGCGGCGAGCCTTTGCGCCGAAGCGCTGGCGCTGCTCGGGCGACGCGAGGCAGCCGCGATGCTGGATCCGGGATAACCCGCGTTGCGGCGATTGCGGTCAGCACCGCGGCGGTCGCCGATATTGCGGCCTTCCATGAAGTAGGCCGTGAACAGGCGCTCGATCAGCCCATCCAGTCTGTCCCGCGCTGCCCTGACTCGCGCGCGCAGTCGATCAACTGGTGCGCCGAGCAGCGTGTTGGGCATGAACTCGATGCGCTCGAAGGCGAGCTCGAGGCCGGCGTGCGCGCGCCGCCTCGCGGACTTGCGCCCGGCGCGCGGCGACGGCCGCCTGGCTGCCCAGGCGCCGCTCGTAGAATGCCTGGTAGGGAATGCCCGCCACGGGCGATGTCCGGCAGCAGCTGGTGGGAACGCCAGGTCGACGTTGATGGCGACGTCCGGATGCGCTGGCCGGAACTGCGTCGAGAGCGGTACGCAGATGACGCTTGCCGATCAGGCACCAGGGGCAGATCAGATCGAAATGGACGGTGATGGCGAGTTTTTCGGTCATGGTTTCAGGCATGGCTCAGGGGGCAGGGCAGGGGCGGGTCTGGCGGAATTGCCGTTCGCGGAACAGGCACCAGGCGCCGATGGCGGTGATGACGCCGGTGCCGAGGGCCAGGGAGAACAGCGAATCCCAGAGCAGCGGCGCCAGCACGCCGGCGCCGACGGCCATCGCGGCGAACTGCAGGAAGGTCTGGCACGAGGCGGCAACGCCGGCATGTTCGTGGACCGGCGTCAGCGCCCAGTCGAGCAGGATCGGCAGCGCCAGCGCCATGCCCAGCGAGTAGACGAACAGCGGCAGGAGCTGGATCAGCCCCGGCGGCAGCAGCCCGCAGAGCGCCAGGTTGAGCACCACGGCGGCGCCGAGGATGCGGTAGGCGACGCCAAGGATGGCGGCGCCCGGCAGACGGCGCGCCAGGCGCGGAAAGAGAACGAAGCCGCTGACCAGGCCGGCGGTGATCGGCGCGAAGACCAGGTAGACGTCGGTCGGGCCGCGGCCAAGGTGATGCATGACGAAGGCCGGCGCCGAGAAGGCGTACATCGCCATGCCGACCCAGTTGGCGACATGGGCGAGCGACAGGCGGACGAAGGTGCCGGAGCGCATGACGGACCGGTATGAATGCCACAGCACGCCCAGCTGCAGCGGCCGGCGCTGCGCGTGTGGCAGGGTTTCCGGCAGCCAGCGCCAGCAGGCCAGCGTCAATGCCAGCATGATGCCGGCGATGGTGGCGAAGACCGCGCGCCAGCCCCAAGTCTGGGCCAGCCAGCCGCCGATCACCGGCGTCGCGACGAGCGACAGCGTCTGCACCATCATGATCCTGCTCAATAGCCGCTGTGCGGTGGGGCCGATATGCAGGTCGCGGACGATGGTGCGGCTGATCGACCAGTCCGGCGCCGGACGCGAGCCCCTGCAGCGTGCGCAGGACCCACAGCTGCTCGATCTGCCGGGTGGCCATGCAGCCGAGCGCGGTCAGGGCGAGGACGATCAGTGCGCCGAGGATCACCGTGCGGCGACCCCAGGCGTCGGCCAGCGCCCCGTACCACAGCGACATGAAGGCGCAGGCGGCGAAGAACAGCGAGATCGTCTGTTGCGCCTGCCAGTTGCTCACCTGCAGGTCGTCGCGCAGCGAGGGCAGGGCTGGGATCACCATGTCGGAGCAGATGGAGTTGAGCAGGCCGATCACCGCCAGCAGCGCGGTCAACGCCGCCGGGGAGAGCGTTTTCACGGGTGTCGTCCGGGGCCGGTCAGATCATCTCGTGGATCAGGTCTTCGCCCTGCTTCCACTCGCCGAAGCCGGCCGGCGGGTTGATGTGGCCGACCGCGCCGACATCGAGGAAGCGGCTGCCCCAGTCGCGGGCGAAGCCTTCGGCACGCGCGAAGCTGCACAGCGGGTCGTTGGTCGAAGCGGCGACGATGGACGGGAAGGGTAGCGGCTGGCGCGGAATCGGCGTCCAGCCGGCGGCAGCGAGCTGGTCGACGGTCGGGTAGCCGGCGGGCATCGGCGATTCGACGTCGGCCGGGGCGGCGAGCAGGGCGCCGACGATGTCGGCGCGGCGGTACTTCTGCGCCCACTGGACGACGATCATGCACGCCGGCGCTGTGGGCGGCGAGGACGACCGGGCCGTCGATCGCGGCCAGTGCCGCCTGCAGCGCCTCGACGCGGGCGTCGCGCGACAGCTTGTCATGTTCGAGCGGGGCGACGCAGCGGGCGCCGGGGATCTTCTTCTGGGCGTGGGTCTGCCAGTGATCCTCGACGTGGTCGCGCAGGCCGGGAACGAAGAGGACGGTCGGGGTCGTGATTGGGTCATGGATGTTCCAATGGAGAGTCTAGTTATTTCCCCGGGCCTGCAGCGCGCGGATGCGCTGCAGATCGTCGGCGTAATTGCGGCGGCCGAGGGCGAAGATCGCGGCGGCGGCCAGGCCGACGAAGCGGCATCCACTGCAGTGCGCCGAGCAGCCCGATACGGTCGGCGAGCGAGCCGGTCAGGAAGGGGCCGGGCGCCATGCCGAGCAGGTTGTTGGCCAGCGACCATGTTGCGAAGGCCGTGGCGTGGATCGCTGGATGGGTCAGGTTGGCGACCATCGCGCCGACCGGGCCGGTGGTGCCGGCGACGAAGAACATGCCGATGGCGAGGACGGCCAGTTGGGTCATGCCGGTCGGCAAATGGAAGCCGACGATCAGGCACACGGCAGAGAGCAGCGAAAAAGCGATGGCGACGGACCATTTGCGGGTCGCGAAATTGCGGCTCAGGCGGTCGGTGATGATGCCGCAAGCGGTCATGCCGACCGCGCCAGCAAGGACGAAGACGGCGGCGATCAGGCCGGCCCTGTCGGTGGGTAGTTCGTAATAGCGATTCACGAAGCTGGGCAGCCAGGCCATCATCGAGCCCATCATGAACAGCTGCAGACCGCTGCCGACATAGGCGCAGCAGACCGAAACCGACGAGAACAGGCCGGCGAGCAGGTCGCGCAACGAACGGAAGCTCTTGCCGCCCGCTGCGTTTCCGGCCCTTGCCGCGACTTTGCGATGCTGTCCGGGTTGAGGCGCTTCTCGGTGACGACCAGCGCATAGAGGATGACCAGTGCAATGCCGAACACGGCCATCGCGCCAAAGGCCCAGCGCCAGCCGAACTGCGTCGGCGATGACGCCGCCCAGGGCCATGCCGAGCACCGAGCCGAAGGCGCCACCGGCCAGGAAGGCGCCGCTCAGGGTCGACGCGCAGGTGCGGCGGGAAGACGGCGATGATCACGGCGATGCCGACGCTGCCGTAGGCGGCCTCGCCGACGCCGACGAAGAAGCGCGCGGCGAACATCTGGCCGTAGTTCTCGGCCACCGCGCAGGCGGCAGTGGCCAGGCTCCACAGCGCGGCCATCAGGACGATGCTGCGCACGCGGCCCCAGCGGTCGGCGAGCAGTGAGAGCGGAAAGGTGAGCAGCCCGACGAGCAGCGAGACAATGCTGTTCAGCGAGCCGAGCTGGGTGTCGCTGAGTCCCCATTCGGCCTTGAGCACCGGGAACACGGCATTGAGCACCTGCCGCGACATGTAGTCGGAAAGCAGCAGGCCGAAGGTCAGGGCGAAGACGATCCAGGCGAAGGTGCGCGACACCTTCGGGGTATACTGGATGTCGATGCCGGCATCGGCGACATGGATGGCCACTGCTGTCTCCTGGAATTCTCGTAGATTCTGGCAGCCGGCCGGCCGCGTCAGCGACCAGCCGGGCCCATTGTGGTGATGTCTGGTTGCGGGACGGACAGCCTTCGACTGCCCGTCCCACGGGTTGCGCGATATGCCGCTCAGGCGGCCTGTCGCGTACTGCGTGAAGCCGATCTGACCCGGCTGGCGGTTCGGCGCGAAGCCGTTGGCGGCCAGGGTCTCGTCGGCGTTGTTGTAGAAGGTGCCGATCTTGTAGATCTCGCGGGCTTCCTTGCCGTTGGCGACTCGCGGCCGAATTCCCTGGCGATGCGCACCAGCTGTTCGATCTGCTCGACCGCTGTCCATCTTGCGCGAGCGGTCCTGGGTCCAGATGTTGTCCTCGATGCCGCAGCGGACATGCAGGCCCATGGCGATGGCCATCATGTTGAGCGGCAGCACGTTGAGCATCGAGGTTTCCAGCGTCAGCACCGAACCGTCCGGACAGGCGCGCACGAAGTTGGCCAGATTGTAGATGTTCGGCGCGTCGAAGCCGCCGCCGATGGCGACCCAGGTCAGGATCAGCGGCACGTTGCAGACGTCGCGGCGCATCATGCGCTCGACGGTTTCGAGCTGGGCGATGTTGGCGAGCTGGAAGTGGGTCTGGATGCCCCTGGCGGATAGGCGGCGGATATGCTCCTCAACCCACTCCGGACCGGCCGGGATGGTCATCTCGCGGTAGGCGCGGTAGTTGGCCGGCTCGGCCAGCGAGGTGCCGGCGACGTCGGCTTCACACATCTGCTCGACCACGTTCATCTGGTTGGTGTTGATGGCGATGGTCACCTGGTCCGGCGTCGGGGTCAGTTCGGCCAGCATGTGGCGGGTGTCGTCGGACAGCCACTTGGCGACGTCGCCATCGGTTTCCGGGGCGAAGGAAATCGAGCCGCCGACCTGCAGGATCATGTCCGGTACGCGGGCGCGGATGCCGGCGATCAGTTCGTTGAACTTCGACAGGCGCTTGGAGCCCTTGCCGTCGAGTTCGCGGACGTGGACGTGGAGCACGGTGGCACCGGCGTTGTAGCAATCGACCGCCTTCTGGATCTGCTCTTCCATGGTGACCGGAATGTCTTCCGGGAAGTCGGAGGGCATCCATTCGGGGCCGTAGGGGGCGCAGGTAATGACAAGCTTCTGCTGGTTTTCGGGAAAAGGCGAACCGTCGAGGAAATTCATGTGTTGCTCCTTGAAATGATCTTGATATGGATTTCGGGTGATATTCCGGGTCGACCGCGACCGGCCGGCCCGGATGGTATTCAGAACGGCTTGTCGCCGATGATGGCGGCGCGCTCCATCTTGCGGTGGCAGGGCGGGTAGTCCATGACCGCGTAGTGCTGGGTGCGAGCGGTTGTCCCAGATCGCCATGCTGTTCGGCTTCCAGCGCCAGCGCACCTGGTACTCGGGGATGTAGGCCTGGCTGATCAGGTACTGCAGCAGGTCGCTGCCGTTCTTGTTGTAGTCCTGGCCGTAAGCGGACACGACTCGGGGTGTGGTAATTGACGAAGTGGGTCGTGAAGGCGTTGACGAACAGCACCTTCTCGCCGGTCTCCGGATGGGTGCGCACGACCGGGTGCTCGGCGTCCGGGTACTGCGCCTTCAGCGCCAGGCGCTTGTCCTGCGGCATGGCGGCGGCGAAGGTGGAGTTGAAGCTGTGGCTGGCGATCAGGCCGGCGATTTCGCTCTTGACGTATTCCGGCAGCTTGTCGTAAGCGAGCACCATGTTGGCCCACATCGTGTCGCCGCCCACCGGCGGGCACTCGACGCAGCGCAGCACGCAGCCCAGGGCCGGGGTTTCGCGCCAGGTGGCGTCGGTGTGCCAGGCGTTCTCGTAGCGGTCGATCGGGCTGTCCGGGTTCTTGTAGATCTGCACCAGGCCCGGTGCTTCCGGGTGGCTGGGCGCCATCGGGTGGGTCTTCGAGCTCGCCGAGGCGCTGGGCGAAGGCCACGTGGTCGACGCGCGACAGCTTGTCCAGGTCTGGTCACGCAGGAACAGCACCTTGTGCTTCAGCAGGGCGGCGTAGATTTCGGTGAACAGGCCGTCGTCACGCACGGCATCGCCGAGATTGACGTCGAGCAGTTCCGCGCCGATGGTGCAGGTCAGTTGTTCGATTCTCATGGTTGCTTGTCTCCTCTACCTTCAAATTACAAAAATGGATGAGCCGGTGGTCTTGCGCGATTCGAGATCCTGGTGCGCCTGCACGGCATCCTGCAGCGCATAGCGCTGGTTGATCTCGATCTGGATGCGGCCGGCGGCGACATGGCCGAAGATCTCGCCGGCCAGCTCGGCCTTTTCCGCCGGGTCGGCGATGTAGTCGGCCAGCGCCGGGCGGGTCAGGTAGAGCGAACCCTTCATGGCCAGCAGCTGCGGGTCGAAGGGCGGGATGGTGCCGGACGCCGTACCGACGCAGACCATCAGGCCGCGGCGCTTGAGCGAATCGAGCGACGCATTGAAGGTGGTCTCGCCGACGCTGTCGAACACCACCTTGACGCCGACGCCATCGGTCAGTTCCCGCACCCGCCTGGCCACGTCCTCGTGGCTGTAGTTGATGGTGTGGTCGCAGCCGTGGGCCCGGGCGACTTCGGCCTTTTCCTCGGTCGACACCGTGCCGATCACGCGTGAGGCCGAGCAGCTTGGCCCACTGCGAGACGATCAGCCCGACGCCGCCGGCGGCCGCGTGCAGGAGCAGGGTATCGCCGGCCTTGAAGGGATAGATGCGGCGCATCAGGTAGGCCGAGGTCAGGCCGCGCATGGTCATCGCGGCGGCGGTCTCGAAGTCGATGCCTTCCGGCAGCTTGATCAGCGGCGCGGCGGCGATGATGCGCTCGGTGCTGTAGGCGCCCAGGGTGTTGATGAAGCCGGTGTAGGTGACGCGGTCGCCGACTGCGACGTCGGTCACGCCCGGCGCCGACCGCCTCGACCACGCCGGCGGCCTCCACGCCCATGCCGGCCGGCAGGGGGATCGGGTAGGTGCCGTTGCGGAAATAGGTGTCGGCGAAATTGAGGCCGACCGCGACGTGGCGCAGGCGCACCTCGCCCGGGCCGGGGTCGCCGACTTCGACCTCCTCCAGCTGCAGGACTTCCGGTCCGCCGGTCTGGTGGAAGCGGACTGCTTTTTCCAAGGTGCTCTCCTGTTTATGGTCTTTGCTGGTTTATGCGGATTGGTGCATCAGTTCGACGACGGCACCAGATTGACGATGCGCGAGAACAGGCGCTTGAATTCGGCGTCGGTGTCGCCGCCGAAGCGCGGGTCGCGGTTTTTCTGGAAGGCCTCGTTGATCTCGATCCAGTCTTCGTTGGTCAGGTATTGCTGCGCCAGGGGCAGGATCACGCCTTCTTCGCGGCCCATGTGTTCCCAGATCGACTGGGCATAGCGCGCGACGTCCTGTTCCATTTCGCCTGGGGTGACTTCGCCGGCCGCGTAACGCTCGACCTGCGCCGCCAGTTCCGAGACCATCTGTTCGTCGCGGACGTGCTGGCGTTCCAGTTCGTCGAGTTCCGGGTTGGCGGCTGCCGTGCGCTCGCGCAACTTGCGGAACAGGTAGTCGTCCTCCTTCGGGTGATGCAGGGCGACCGGGAAATCCTGGATATAGCGCACCATGGCCTTCATCAGGCCGGCGTCCGGCCGGACATTCCTGCTCTGGGCGTTCTTGAACAGGTGTTGCCAGGCGTGCAGCACGGCCGCCAGCGAGCGGTGCTCGTCGCGGATGATGCCGATGGCCTGGGCCGGAACCGGTGGATCGGCCATGGCCGAGACGAGCACCGGAATCTCGGAGTTGACCAGAACCTTCAGCGTCTGCGAGCCGAGCATCATGCCAAGCGTGGTACGGCGACCGTGCGAGGCCATGAAGATCAGGTCGCAACCAGCGGAACGCGCCGCATCGATGATCGCGGTGTAGGGCGAGTCGCTGACGGCGCTGGCCGAAGCGCAGGGTACGCCACGGGCGCGCGCCGCCGATTCGGCCTTGGTCAGTAATTCGCGGGCACGGCCCTCGAAGTTGTAGGCATAATCTTCCGGCGCCGTCACGCGGACGATGTCGGCGTCGCCCAGGATCGACGCCTCGTGATCGGCGCGGGCATGGAAGAAAGTGATCCGCGCGTCGAGCGCGAGCGCGAATTCGACGGCACGGCCGATCGTCACGGTGGACAAGTCGGAGTTTTCGATGGGGACCAGCAGATGTCGATACATGGCGTTTCCTGTAATAAAACTGCGCGATACCGGGTTCAGTTGTCGATGGTGACGAATACCCTGTCACCGGAAATGTTGACCGGGAAGCAGGCAACCCCCAGTTCGGGGGAACTGGTCAGCCTGCCGGTCGTCACGTCGTAGCGCCAGCCGTGCGCCCGGCACTTGACCTTGTTGCCGCAGAACTCGCCGCTGCTCAGCGCTGCCCCCTGGTGCAGGCAGCTGTTCTCTATGGCGTGGATAGTGCCGTTGACATTGAACAGCGCGATGTCCCTGCCTTCGGCGCGCACTGCACGTGACTTCCCCGGAGGGATATCGCTTGCCGCGCAAACATCGACTTGTCTCATGCTCAGGCTCTCTCTGCAGACGCATTGGTATGGAGCGCATGGTAAGGGCCTCCTGTCATTTTTTCCCCCCTCGAAAAAGGGGGGCGGAGATTGTCAGTGAATCCTCGCGTGTGCTTAAATCGAAGCATTGATTCAGGGGGTGCGGGACTTGTCGTCGCGCGCTGTGCCGTGCTCCGACCAGTGCTCCGGAATCCTCACCACTGGCGAAAGCCGGAAAGAACCAGCGGCCAACCCGATGACCAGCGCAATCCGCCAGGCCGGCCCGATGATGTCCGGGCTTGTTCTTCGCACCACTCCGCCGCGGGCGCCGCGCCACCAGCTCCTGCGAGCGCGGCTCGGACTCGATGGCGGAGATTTTCGCGACCGGCCGGTCATGGTCGTGCTGGCGCCGGCGGGTTTCGGCAAGACGTCGCTGCTCGGGCAATGGCGGCGCGAGCATCTGGCGCGCGGTGCGGCGGTGGCCTGGGTGTCAGCCGACGACCAGGAGGATCCGCAGCATTTCCTGCATGCCTTGACCCTGGCGGTGCGCATCGGTTGCGGCCGGCCGACCTTCGGTCGATTCATTCTCGAGGGCGGAGGCGCTCCGGGTGGCGAGTTGGAAGGCATCACGGGGTGGCTGGCCGAGGTGGCGCAGACCTCGCTCGACATGGTGCTCATCGTCGATGAGGCGGAAAACCTCCCCGAGCGCAATTTCCACGCACTCATCTACCTCTTGCATAACCTGCCGCCGAACCTGCGCGTAATTGTCGGCGGCCGCGGCGGGCGGGAGGATGCGGTGGCCGATCTCGTGGCCTATGGTGACTGCGCGCTGGTCGGACCGGAAATGCTGCGCTTTACTCTGGAAGAGACGATTGCCTTCGTCGGCAACCGCTTCGGCGGCAAGGTCGATGCCGATGCCTGCGCCCGGCTGCACGAGATCGCCGACGGCTGGCCGCTCGGACTTCAGCTTGCGCTGGCGGCGGTCGAGGGGTGGGGCGACCCGCGCGTGGCGGTCAACGACATGCTGGCGCGAAATGAATGGCGCAGCGAACAACTGGTCGGCGGCCTGCTCGACCATCTCGCCGCCGGGGATGTCGATTTCCTGGTCCGCACCTCGCTGGTGGATATGTTGCATCCCGACCTCTGCCAGGCCCTTGTCGGACGTGATGACGCGCCGGAGCAACTGGCGCGGCTGGCGCGCGATACCCCGATCTTCATGGTCGGCCTCGACGGCGACTGGTGCCGCGTCCATGCCCTGGTGCGCGATGCCCTGCGCCTGCGGTTTGCCGCACTGCCGGAAGCGGAACGGATCGAGCTTCACCTGCGCTCCATGAACTGGCTGGTGGCGCGTGACATGATCCAGGAGGCGGCGCGCCATGCCCATGCGGCCGGGCAGCGGCAGAAGGCCTACGACATGGCCGAGCAATGCCTCTACGACGCGGTGACCCAGGGCTACCACGGCACCGTGCTCGAGTGGTTCGAGGAAATACCCGAGGCTGATCTGGATCGGCGTCCGCGCCTGCGTCTGGCCGCCGCCTGGGCTTTGGCGCTCAGCGAAAGGCATGAGGAAGCGGAGCTTCTCGTCGCCCGCATCCTTGAAAGCTCCGATGTGGACGACAGCCTGCGCTACGAGTGCGCGCTGATACTGAGCGGCGCCGCATATTACGCCGACGAACCCGATCGCTGTGTCGCAATCTTCGAGCCGTGGGTTGACTCGCCGCCGGCCGGCGTGCCGCATCTTCTGCAGATGCATGCCAACCGGCAGTCGGTGCTGGCGATTCTCAAGGGCGATCCGGCGCAGGGACGCCGTTACCTGCAGCAGGTCGCCCGCGGCGATGCAGGCAAGGGAAATGCCTATGTTGGCCGCTGGCGTGAGTTCTTTTCTGGCCTGAGTTATCTCTGGGAGGGCCAGGTGCTACTCGGCGAGGAGGCGCTGCGCCCGGCGCTGGCTCACACCGATGCCGAACTCGGCCGCCGGCATCCGCAAGCCTGCATGCTGGCTGCGTTGCTCGCCTCGGCACTCTACGAGCGGAACCGGCTGGACGAAGCGGCAGCGCTGCTCGCCAACCGGCTCGACGTTCTCGAGCGATTCGGTACACCCGATACGGCGTTGCTCGCCTACCGAACCCTGGCACGCATCGCCGCAGCCCAGGGTGTTGAGCACCGTGCGCTCGACCTGCTCGAGGCGCTCGGTGCGGTGGGCGTCGCCCGCCGCCTCCCGCGGCTGTGCATTGCGAGCCTGGGTGACCAGATCCGCATGCATGCCGGGAAATTCCGCAGCGAAACGTGCCGGGCGCTGATTGAACGCATGGATGAAATTATCGCCCGGTGCATGCATCCGCCGGGATCATTGTGGCGGCACTCGGTCGATCTGCTCCACATTCTCGCCCGCGTTGACGCCGCCATCGCTGCCCAGGATTGGCAGGGCGCGCTCGACCGCATGGCTCCGGCCGTCTCCCAGGTCGATGCGATGAAGCTGGGTCGCCTGCGCATCGAATTCATGGCCCTGCGTGCCTTCGCGCTGGAGCGCCAGAGCGGAAACGGGCGGGCGCTGATGCTCGAGGCGATGAATCTGGCGCAGACCTTCGGGCTGGTGCGGACCTTTGTCGATGCCCACCCGGTCATCGCCGACTGGGTGCGCCGCCTGGCCGAGGAGGAGCAGGGCGGCGACGAGTCGGCAGGCGGTGTTTCAGTGCCCCGTGCCGTGCGCCCGCGCCCGGCGCGGGAAGCGACGCTGCCGCGCGCCGTGCCCAGCACGGTCCTCACCCCCAAGGAGCGCGAGGTGCTCGAATTGCTTGCCCGCAACTACTCAAACAAGGAAATTGCCCAGGCAATGTCGGTTGGCGAGGAAACGGTCAAGTGGCACCTTAAAAACCTTTTTGGCAAGCTCGACGCCGGCACGCGCAAGCATGTCGTGCGCCGCGCGCAACTGCTCGGCCTGCTCGAAGGCGGCGAATGAGCGGGATGGCTGCCGCGTAACTTGCGTTGCCGCTACCGGCCCGATCAGGCCGGCGATATCACTGTGTCTCACCAGAACGCGCTGTCAATTCGTCGGTCGGCGACGGCTATTTGCCTCTGCCATCGGCGCGGACGAGCCGGCTGAATCAGCCGCGCCAGCGTTCCGAATCCCCCCCTTCAGAGTCCCCGTCCCCCCGTATCTTGGGGGGGGTGTCGGGCAGTGCTGTCCGGATATTCTCGAGTCTGAAGCACTTGGACTATGAATATTTTTCAGCAAATTCATCACTCAAAAAGGAACACAAGACCATGAACACCATGGAGAGACAAGGTCAATACCGGAAGCGGGTCCGCCCGATCGCGCTTGCGCTGGCGACCGCACTCGGCGGCGCCGGCAATGCCCTGGCATTTGAAATCGATACCGGCAACGACGACGTCGAATTGCGCCTGGACACCACTGTCCGCTACAACGCTGGTGTTCGTGTCAAGGAACGCAATTCGCTAATCGCCAACAACATCGCTTCGGATGAAGGTACCTACAGCTTCGACAAGGGTGACCTCGTCACCAACCGGCTGGACATCTTCTCCGAGCTTGATTTCGTCTACCAGAAGAAGTACGGGTTCCGTCTCAGCGGCCAGGCATGGGGCGACGGTGCCTACAGCAGCACCAGCCACGCCAACCCCAAGTTTGCCGCGGCCGGCCTTTCCAGCTACGTGAACCAGCAGTTCAGCGATTACACCGAACGCTATTATCGCGGGCCGTCCGGCGAACTGCTAGATGCCTTCGTGTTTGCCAACTTCGATATCGCCGAAACACCGGTCAAGGTACGTGCCGGTCGTCACACGGTGTTCTGGGGCGAATCGCTCTTTCTCGGCGGCGCGCTGCACGGGATTTCCTATTCGCAGATGCCGCTCGACCTGCAGAAGGGGTTTGCGACGCCGGGCGTCGAAGCCAAGGAATTGTTCCGTCCGCTCAATCAGGTTTCCGGCCAGGTGCAGCTGACTGACACGCTGTCGCTCGCCGCACAGTATTTCCTGGAGTGGGAAGCCTACCGTTATCCGGAAGGCGGCACCTATCTCGGGCCGGTTGACTTCGCGTTCAACGGGCCGGAACGGGTTCTGATCCAGCGTGTTCCGGCCAATAACCCGAACGGCATTGCGGTCGGTTACACCCGCGGGAATCCCTTCGAGCCCGCGCAGAACAATGGTGAATTCGGCTTGAACCTGCGCTGGTCGCCCGAGGAGATCGACGGCACGCTGGGTATCTATTACCGGCGCTATGCTGACAAGCTGCCGCAGGGTCTGGTCACGCGGACCAATTCCCGGGCCGCGCCTTTTGCCACGCTCAGCCAGTACAACCTGATCTACAAGGATGACATCGACCTGTTCGGCGTCAGCTTTGCCAAGAATATCGGGGGCATCAGCTTCGGCTCGGAACTCTCTTACCGCCACAATACCCCGCTGCTTTCCAAGATTCTCGGCATTCCGGGCACCGGGTTGCCGGTGCCGGTTCCTGCCGAGGGCGAAACGACTGGTCCGGTCGGCAACACCGTGCATGGCCTGGTCAATGCGCTCGGCATCATCAACAAGACGCCGGTGTTCGACGCTGCCGTCTGGGCTGTCGAACTGGTCGGGAGCCGGCTGGTTGACGTGACCAGCGGTGCCGAAACTTTCCAGGGCGTTGGCTACAAGGGTTGTTCATTCGGCACCTTCAAGCCGGTCGGTGACAAGTGGGATGGCTGCGCGACGAAGAACTATGTCGGGATCGGCGCCAGCTTCACGCCAACCTGGTACCAGATCATGCCCGGTGTAGATCTCCTGGCGCCGATGACTTTTGCGATTGGCCTGAGCGGCAACGCGGCGACGACCTTCGGCGGCAACCAGGACATGGGCAACTTCACTGCCGGCCTTGGCTTCGACATTTTCCAGAAGCACCGGGTCGATCTCAAGTACATCGGCTACTTCGGCCGCATCAACGACTACGGCACCGGCGGTCCTTACGGCGCCCAGAACATCACGCAAAACGGCTTCACGACCCTGCTCAAGGATCGCGATTTCATCAGCCTGACTCTTAAAACCACATTCTGAGGAGACACTCATGCGATTCCAACAATCTCTGCTCATCGCCGCGCTGGCTTCCGTCGCCGGTGCCAACGTCTGGGCCGGCGTTACCGCTGACGAGGCCAGGCAACTCGGCACGACCCTGACCGCGACCGGCGCCGAAAAGGCCGGCAACAAGGACGGTACGATCCCCGCCTATGCCGGCGGCCTGACCAAGGCCCCGGCCGAGTTCAAGGCCGGTGAAGGCCTGCGCCCCGACCCGTTTGCCGCCGACAAGCCGCTGTTCTCGGTTGACGCCAAATCGATGGACAAATACGCCGACAAGCTGACCGAGGGTACCAAGGCGCTGATGAAGAAGAATCCGGACTACCGGATCGATGTCTACAATACCCAGCGCTCGGTCGCCTATCCCAAGTGGGTCGCCGAAAATACCGCGAAGTGCGCGGTCAGTGCGAAGACGGCCAACGCCGGCCGCTCGATGGAAGGCTGCCATGCCGGCTTCCCGTTCCCGATCCCGAAGACCGGCTACGAAGTGATGTGGAATCATCTGGTCCGCTTCCAGGGCGTTGCCTACAACGTCAAGTACAGCAACTGGAACATCGATTCTTCGGGTCGGCCTTCGCTGTCGACTGCGGGCACGATCGTCCAGGAGTATCCGTACTGGGATGCCGAGAAGGCCGGTTCGGGCACCTACTACAAGCAGCGCATTTCCTACTCCGGCCCGGCTCGCCGTGCCGGAGAGGCGCTCATGCTGATCGATCCGCTCGACTATGCCCAGAATGACCGCCGCGCCTGGCAGTACCTGCCCGGACAGCGCCGCGTCAAGGTGGCGCCCGACCTCAACTTCGACACCCCGAACCCGGGTACGGGCGGTACCTCGACCTTCGACGACGTGTTCCTCTTCCTGGGCTCGATGGATCGCTTCGACTTCAAGCTGGTCGGCAAGAAGGAAATGTACGTTCCGTACAACACCTATCGCATGGCTTACGGGTTGACCAAGGATGACCTGCTGAAACCGAAGTTCCTCAATCCGGATCTGGTCCGCTGGGAACTGCACCGCGTCTGGGTCGTCGAGGCCACGCTGCGCGAAGGCAAGCGCCACATCTACAGCAAGCGTACCTTCTATATCGACGAGGATTCCTGGACCGTTCTGGCCTCCGACCAGTATGACGCCCGCGGCCAGCTTTTCCGCGCCGGCTTCGCGTACCAGACGCCCAGCTACGACGCCACCGCGCCGTGGGCCGACATGCATGGGCTCTACGATCTGATCGCCGGTTCCTACTCGTTGAGCGGCTACACCGCTGAAACAGGCGGTATGCGCCCCGGCAAGCCGGCCAAGGAGAGCGACTGGTCGCCTGACGCGCTGGCCGGTGCCGGCATCCGCTAAGCGTTGCCGGTCCCCCTGCAGGGCGCGGCCGGTCCGCGCTCTGCTCCCAACATCCATTCCAAGGTAAGTCATGTTGATCCGGAAAATAGCTTCTCCGCTTGTTGCATTCGTTTTCACGTTGCCGCTGGCTGCAATGGCCGTCGAAGGCTTCCGTGACATGCTCGATACACCGGCCCAGGCAAGCGCATTCGCCAGCAAGTCCCTGCTCAACGGCGTCGCCAGCACCGGCAGGCGGGTGGTCGCTGTCGGCCAGCGCGGCCATGTCGTGTACTCGGACGATGCCGGCAAGACCTGGGTTCAGGCCAAGGTGCCGGTTTCCTCGGATCTCGTCGCAGTGACCTTTCCGACGCCCGAGAAGGGCTGGGCCGTCGGTCACGACGGCATCGTCCTGCACAGCGCAGACGGCGGCGCCACCTGGGCGCGCCAGCTTGACGGACGCAGCGCCGGAAAGCTGATGGCAACCTTCTTTGCGGCGCAGGCGGAAAAGGGTGCGCTCGGTTCGCCGGAAAGCGCCGCCGCACTGGTCAGCGAAGCCACGCGGATCGGCGAGCAGGGCGCCGAGAACCCGTTCCTCGACGTGTGGTTTGCCGATGAGAACAATGGCTGGATCGTCGGCGCCTTCAATCTCATATTCCGTACCGGCGACGGTGGCAAGACCTGGGAGCCCTGGTTTCACCGTACCGAAAATCCCAACCGGTTGCACCTCTATTCGATCAGTCAGGTTGGCGGCGGCTTGTACGTTGCCGGCGAGCAAGGGCTGGTCCTCCGGCTTGATTCCGCGGCCGGGAAGTTTTCCCGGCGCGATATCGGCTACAAGGGCAGTTTTTTTGGCGTGACGGGAAGCGAGCGCGCCGCGCTGGTGTTCGGCCTGCGCGGCCATGCCTTCCGTAGCGTCGATGGCGGCAGGAACTGGCAGAAGATCGAGACCGGCCTGCAGGACGGAATCACCGGCGCCTCGGCGTGCGCCGACGATCGCCTCTTTCTTGTAAGCCAGTCGGGCCGCATGCTGCTCAGCGAAAACGACGGCGAAAGCTTCCGTCAGGTCAAGCTCGACCAGCCGGTGCCGGCGTCGGCCGTTGCCTGCCTGGGCAAGGACACGGCAGTGATCGCCGGGCCGCGCGGCGTCCGCGCACAGGCCGTCCAGTAACAAACGCCAGACCGATAACCAGAACAATCTGAATTTCAGGAGACACGAACGATGGCCGTTTCAACCGACCTCATGGACCGCATGCCGATTGTGCGGAGTCTGGCCGATTTCAATCCAAATTCGGGGACTGCACTTGAGCGGCTGATCTTCAATAACCGCCTGGCCGTCGTCGTCGCCTGTGTCGTTGTGACACTGGTGCTGCTCTTCGGGGCGGCCACGAAACTTTCGCTCAATGCCAGTTTCGAGAAGATGATTCCGCAGGGCCACCCCTACATCAAGAATTACCTGGACAACCGCAATGAGTTGCGCGGCCTCGGCAACGTGCTGCGCATCGTCGTCGCGAATACCGAAGGCGACATCTTCGATCCCAAGTATCAGGAAACGCTGCGCAAGATCAACGACGAATTGTTCCTCACGCCCGGCGTCGACCGCGCCTGGCTGAAGTCGTTGTGGACACCAGCGGTACGCTGGACCGAAGTGACCGAGGAGGGCTTCCAGGGCGGCCCGGTGATGCCCGACAATTACGATGGCTCGCCGAAAGCCACCGAGCAACTGAAGCTCAATATCGCCCGTGCCGGCATCGTCGGACGTTTCGTCGGCAACGACTTCAAGTCGAGCATGATCGTCGTGCCGCTGCTCGACAAGGATCCGACAACCGGCCAGGCGATTGATTACCGCGCCCTGTCCTCGGCGCTCGAAGAAAACATCCGGGCCCGCTTCGAGACCGCCGGCACCGGCGAGCCGGGAGTGCGCATCCACATGATCGGCTTCGCCAAGCTGGTCGGCGACCTGATCGAGGGACTGACCCAGGTCATGACCTACTTCGCGATTGCCGCGCTGATCGCCATCGCCATCATCTACCTTTACACCCGCTGCGTGCGCAGCACGGCGCTGGTGATTGCCTGTTCGGTCATTGCCGTGGTCTGGCAGCTAGGGCTGGTCGCCTTCCTGGGCTTCGAACTGGATCCGTTCTCGATCCTGGTCCCCTTCCTCGTCTTTGCCATCGGGGTGTCGCACGGGGCGCAAAAGATGAACGGGATCATGCAGGATATCGGGCGTGGCACGCATCGCCTCGTGGCTGCCCGCTATACGTTCCGCCGCCTCTTCCTGGCCGGGATGACGGCACTGCTTGCCGATGCCGTGGGCTTCGCCGTTCTCATGATCATCGATATCCCGGTCATCAAGGATCTGGCACTGACGGCCAGTATCGGGGTCGCGGTGCTGATCTTCACCAACCTGATCCTCCTGCCGGTTCTGCTGTCCTATGCCGGCGTCAGCCCGGCGGCTGCCGAGCGCAGTCTGCGCGCGGACTCAGGCGAAGCGAAGGGCGGTTTTGCCGCAATCTGGCTGTGGCTCGAGAAATTCACGGAGCGCCGCTGGGCCCTGGGCGCCATCGTGGTATCCGCGGTTCTCGCTGTGGGCGGCTTCGTCGTCAGTCTCCAGTTGAAGATTGGCGACCTCGAACCCGGGGCGCCCGAACTGCGCGCCGATTCGCGCTACAACCGCGACAATGCTTATATTGCGGGCAGCTATTCGCTATCCAGTGACCAGTTTGCAGTGATCGTAAAGACGGCACCCGAAGGCTGCCTCAACTACCAGACACTGGTCGAGGCCGATCGCCTTGCCTGGAATCTGCAGCAGTTGCCCGGCGTGCAGACGACGGTATTCCTCGGCAATGCGGTACGGCAGATTACTGCCGGTTCCAACGAGGGCAGCCCGAAATGGCTGACGCTGGCGCGCAATCAGGACATCCTGAATTATGGGGCGCAGCAGGCTTCGGTGAACAATCCCGATCTGTTCAACAACGACTGCTCGGTGATGCCGGTGATCGCCTATCTGTCTGACCACCGTGCGGAAACACTGAGCCGGGTGGTGGCGGAATCAGCCCGCTTTGCCGAGGAGCATTCCGGCCCGGAGCGCCAGTTCCTTCTGGCCGCAGGCAATGCCGGGATCGAGGCAGCGACCAACATCGTCGTCCAGGAAGCCAACCGAACCATGCTGTTCTATGTCTATGGCGCGGTGATCCTGTTGTGCTTCATCACCTTCCGCAACTGGCGGGCGGTGGTGGTCGCCGTGGTGCCGCTCGTGCTCACGTCGATTCTTTGCGAAGCGTTGATGGTCATCCTCGGCATGGGCGTCAAGGTCGCGACCTTGCCGGTGATCGCGCTCGGTGTCGGCATTGGTGTCGATTACGCCCTCTACCTGCTGAGTATCCAGTTGGCGCAGCAGCGCGCTGGTGCCTCGCTGGCTGTCGCCTACAAGCGCTCGATCCAGTTCGTCGGCAAGGTCGTCGCGCTGGTCGGGATAACGCTGGCCGCCGGGGTGGTCACCTGGGCCTGGTCGCCGATCAAGTTCCAGGCCGACATGGGCATCCTGCTGACTTTCATGTTCCTGTGGAACATGATCGGCGCCCTCGTCCTGATCCCGGCCCTGTCGCACTTCCTGCTGCGCACCCCGGCGCAGGCACGCGCCTTCGGACGCTGATTCCACACGGACGACACTCCTCCGTCGTTTCGTCCGCGACGAACAAACCTATCGAGAAAAATGATGAATCTCGCCGCCAAGTTGCAGCTTCCCGAGTGGCCAGTCATCTGGCCGGGCCTGCTGACCGCGATCACCATCGCGCTCGCTGCCACCTTTATTGCCGAGCACCAGGGCGGCCCACAACTGCTTTACGCGCTGTTCTTCGGCATGGCGTTCAACTTCGCTGCCAATGGCGAGAAGGTGAAGGCCGGCATCGACTTTACCTCGCGCCAGGTATTGCGCTTTGGCGTGGCGCTGCTTGGGGCACGGATCACTTTCGAGCAGATTTCCGGTCTGGGTACGCTCCCGATTCTCATGGTGATTGGCGGCGTCGTGCTGACGATCCTGTTCGGCGCACTACTGGGCAAGCTACTTGGCCGGTCGAAGATTGAGGGACTCCTGACCGGCGGCGCCGTGGGCATCTGTGGTGCCTCGGCGGCCCTGGCAATTTCCGCGGTCATGCCGCGCACCGAGGAAAACCAGCGGTTTACGCTGTTTACCGTGGTCGGCGTGACGACACTTTCAACGGTCGCGATGATCGTCTATCCGGCGATTGCCCGCGCTCTCGACCTCGATGTCGGCAAGGCGTCGGTATTTCTCGGCGGAACGATTCACGACGTGGCGCAGGTCGTCGCAGCGGGCTACATGATTTCGCCGGAAGTCGGCGACGGCGCGACCTTCGTCAAGCTGCTGCGGGTAGCGATGCTGCTGCCGGTGGTGCTGGTTTTTTCAATGGTGTTCCGTATGGGCGGTGGCGAGCGCGGCACACGGCCGCCCCTGCTACCCGGATTCCTCATCGGCTTTGCCGTGCTGGTGGTGATCAACAGCTTCGGCATCATCCCCAAGGTCGTGGTCGATGCCTGTTCGGGCCTGTCCCGCTGGTGCCTGGTCGTGGCAATCGCGGCGCTGGGCGTCAAGACATCCCTCCAGCAACTGGCCAGTCTTGGCTGGCGTCCGGTATTGATGCTGGCCGCCGAGACGGCCTTTCTCGCCGGACTGATTCTCGCCGGCTTGCTATTCCTGCGCTGATTTTCCCGGAGTTTTCCCTCGGCTCAGGATAGTTGAAGAAGTTGACGGCGTACCGCTGCCCGCGAAAAATCTGGAGTGCCCGGGTGTGGCGAAGTGCGCCTGACAGCCTCAGCGGGTAACAGTTTCGACGAAGGGCCCGGGTGCCAGGTATTCAGGCACGGTGGTCATGCTTCGAAGTTGGGTCGCCAATTCATGGCCGCAAGCCGGCTTTTTCGCACAGCGCGACATAGCATGGCCCGTCGAGTTCGCTGCCAGCCGGAAGGCCGGCCTGCAAGCGGAAGTTGCTGAGCGCGCCGCGGGTGCGCTGGCCGATCACGCCATCGATCTTGCCCGGTGCGAAGCCGAGGTAAAGCAGTGCGACCTGCGCCGCCCGCAACTGCAGGTTGGGCAGCGAACCGGAGGCGAGGCGGGCATAAGATTGCTCGAGCTTGATGTCGTAATGGTTCTGCGCATAGCTCGGGCCGTTGTAGCCGCGCGCGAAGGCAGCCCAGTCACGGCGCAGCAGGGCCTTGTGCAGGTTCCGCGAACGCAGGAAAGTGGCCATCGCCAGAACCTGTGCATCCTCGCTGTCGAGCATGGCCTTGACCATGGCTTCGGCGCTGGCAAACCCAGCCAGCCCGGCATTGAAGCCCATGATCTGGCCCAGCCCCCAGGACACCGAGCGCAGTGCCGGTTCGCGCCCGAGGCCGGCGGCTTCACACAGTGCGAGCGCCTCCTCCAGCTTGCCGTATTGGGTGGCAAGGCCGCCATAGCCGCCGGCCGGACCGGAAAGATGCGGCGCCGTCCGGTCGAAGCGCCCTTTCGTTTCGCGCCGGAAGACATGGCGCTCGTACAGGATCTGCGGGCGGCCATCGATCCTGAAGCCGCAACCCTGCGTGATACCCGAAGTCTCGACGTCAACGACGGCCCAGATCGTTGCGGCTTCGCTCGCCTGCATGTCCATGTGGTCGAGGGCCGCACCGAGGCCGATGGCAGTCAGCGGCTGGCGTTTGCCGATGAAATTCATGGGAATGTCTCCTTGTAATATGAGTCGATCGGCGCGCGGCGGACACGGCTACGCATGGGCAAGACGAACTCCCGTGAAACCCATCGTGCCCATCATAGGCCGACAGCAAGCAGCGTCAAGGCGCCATCAAGCCAGCGCTGGTGAATCGGTAACGGTGCCTAGCGCGACCGCACCATGTCGAGGTCGGCGCGGTTTTTTTCGTTGACGTAGATGCCGGCAGCACTCGGCCGGCTGCTGGCGAAACAGGTGACTTCGACGTTGGACAGCAGTTCCGCCTTGTGCAGGACGTCGACCGCGCAACGGCCGAAAACGCTGTCGATGGTGGCCAGCAGATTGCGCGCGTAGGGAGTTTCCAGCTTGCCGTCGAGGATCAGGTTGGCGAGCAGGACGCCGTCGGGCTTGAGCACGCGGCGCGTCCCTTCCCAGAATTCGCGGGTGACCAGGTGGCTGGGAATCGAGGTGTGCGAGCTGTAGACGTTGACGACGACGGCGTCGAAGCGGCGCTCGCTGGTGGCGACGAAGCGGCGGGCGTCGTCGGCGATGAACTCGCCGTGCGCCGCTTCGCGCAGGAAGTGCTTTTCGGCGATGGCCTTGATCGCCGGGTCGATGTCGACGTAGGTGTAATGATTGCTCGGCTCGCGGTGCGACAGCGTGAAGCCGCCGGCGCCGAGGACGAGGATGTCGCGCTCGCGGAAGGCCAGTTCGTCGAGCAGGATCTGGCGCAGGCGCTTGATGTAGCGCGTGTAGTTGGGTGGCTCGGAATCGTCGATCAGCGAGGCCGTTCGACTTGTTCACCCAGAAGGCGCGCGGGTCTTTCTGGCCGGGCAGGGCGGTCGGGCCGACGATGTATTCGGCGTAGGCGGTGTCGGCGGTGACCTCGTGGTGCAGGTTGAAGCCGATGGCGACGGCTGCGGTTGACGCGCAAAAAAGGGCCATTTTCAGCTGGCGGCCGCCGAGCAGCAGCGTGCCGGCGACCAGCAGCAGGCTGCAGGCGAGCACTGCCGCCGAGACGCCCAGCCATTGCATGACGATCAGCGACAGGCTGAGCGAGCCGAGGAAGGAGCCGAGCGTGGACCAGTAGAGCGCCATGCCGCTGGCTTCGCCGGTGCGCTCCGATTTCATCAGGTTGGTCAGGATCGGCACCGTCTGCCCGAGCAGCCAGGCGAGCGGGCAGAGGATGCCGCCGATGAAGACGAAGTAGGCGATCAGCGCCGGCTGCAGGTGGACGAACAGCCAGTCGACTGTGACGCCGGCGAGGCCGAAGCCGGCCAGCGCGGCGGAAACCAGGAAGTTGCGGGCGACGATGGCCCGGTAATCGGTCGCCACCCGGGCGCCGGAGGCGTAGCCGAGGGCCAGCGCGAGCAGGAAGAAGCCGATGGTCGGCGCCGTGACGATGATCGAGCTGCCGACATGCGGCACCAGCCGGCGCAGGGCGATGATTTCGGCGCCGAGCGACGAGAAGCCCTCGATGAAGACGATGGCGTAGATCAGCAGGCGCGACATCGGCGGGTCAGGAAGCCTTCGGTTCGAGGCGGGTGACCAGCAGCTGGTCGATGCGGTGATGGTCGACGTCGAGCACCTCGAAGCGGAAGCCGCCGTGATCGACGCTCTCGGTCGGGCGCGGCACCTTGCGCAGCACGTACATCAGGAAGCCGGCGATGGTCTCGAACTGGTCGTCGTCGGGGAAGGGCGGGATGTCGAGCAGGGCTTCGAGGTCGCCGACCGGCGTCAGGCCGTCAACCAGCCAGGAGTTGTCGTCACGCCGGATGATCTGCGCCTCGTCCGAGGAATCGAGGGTGTCGCCGACCAGCGTGGCGGTGACGTCGTTGAGCGTGATCAGGCCGACGATCAGCGCATATTCGTTGATGATCAGCGCGAAATCCTCGCGCGCTACCTTGAACTGCCCGAGAATTTCGCCGAGCGTCAGCGTTTCGGGCAGGATCAGCGCGTTGCGCAGCAGGCCGTCGGCCTTGAGCGACAGCGCTTCGCCGTTGAGGATGCGGTTCAGGATGTCCTTGGAATCGACGTAGCCGACGACCTCGTCGATGCCGCCGGCGCACACCGGAAACTTGGCGTGCGGATGGGCGCGCAGGCGGGCGTGGATTTCCGCCTCGCTCTCCTGCGTGTCGAGCCAGACGATGCTGTCGCGGGCGGTCATCGCCGAGGGGGCGGTACGGATATCGAGCTCGAAGACGTTCTCGATCAGCTGGTGTTCCTGTTGCGCGACGACGCCGGCGTCCATGCCGGCCTGGGTGAGGGCGACGATGTCCGCCGGCGTGACATCGTCGGGGCGGGTTTCGGGCAGGCCGAAGCGCGCCATGATCAGGTTGGCGGCGCCGTTGAAGGCCCAGACGACCGGCGCCAGCAGACGGATCAAAAGGGCCATCGGGCGGGCGATGCGCAGCGCGATGGCTTCGGGCTTGACGATCGCGACGCGCTTGGGCAGCAGGTCGGCGAGCAGGACGAAGGACGCTGTCACGAGCACGAAGGAGAGGACCGAACCGAGCGTCGCCGCGGTGGCGGCGCTGCCGACATAGGGCAGCAGCGTGCCGGAAAAGAACGGGCCATAGGCTTCCTCGCCGAGAATGCCGGCGAGGATGGCGACGGCGTTGAGGCCGATCTGGATGGTGGTGAAGAAGTGCCCGGGCTGCCGTTGCAGTTCGAGCACCGTGGTGGCGCGCGGGTCGCCGCTCGCGGCGAGTTGCTTCAGCTTGAGCTTGCGGGCGGCGGACAGCGAAATCTCGGAGGTCGAACAGAAGGCGCTGATGGCGATCAGCAGCAGGATGATCAGGGTGTTTTCGAGCAATCCCATCGGGCGCTCCGCAAGGCTTGATGACCTCGTATTATCCGCGATCCCGGTACTTTTCCCACATGCTCCAGCTGAAAACGAACAGCCCGATCCAGATCAGGCCGAAACTGACCAGTCGTGCCGGCTGCAGCGGCTCGCCGAACAGCCAGATGGCGGTCGCAAACTGCAGCGTCGGGTTGATGTACATCAGCATGCCGACGGTGGCCAGGTCGAGGCGCTGCGTGGCGGCGGCAAAGGCCATCAGCGGCAGGGCGGTGATGATGCCGGCGCCGATCAGCAGGGTTGCGGTCGAACGTGTCGTGAAGGGCAAAAACCAGGTGGCCGTGCTGCGCCTGCCACAGCGCGTAGAGGCCGCAGAGCGGCAGCATGGCCAGCGTTTCCAGCCACAGGCCGGACAGCGCGTCGACCGGCACCTGCTTGCGCACCAGCCCGTAGCAGCCGAAGGTGGCGGCGAGGAAGAGCGATACCCAGGGCAGGCTGCCGAGGGTGACGATTTCGTTGGCCAGCGCCGCCAGCGCCAGGGCGACGGCGATCCATTCGAGCCGGTTCAGGCGCTCCTTGAGCACGACGAGGCCGAGCAGGACGCTGACCAGCGGCGTCAGGAAATAGCCGAGGCTGGAGGCGACCACCTGGCGGTTGGCGACGGCCCACAGGAACATCAGCCAGTTGCTGCCGACCAGCAGGGCGGCGAGCGCCAGCATGGCGAGCTGGCGCGGTTGCCGGAAGACCGCCAGCACCTTGTGCCAGCGCCGGCGCAGGGTGAGCAGCAGGCCGACAAAGACGCAGGCCCAGACGGCACGGTTGCTAAGGATGTCGAGCGGCGAGAGGTGGCCGAGCTGACGGAAGAAAAGCGGAAAGAAGCCCCAGATACCGTAGGCGATCAGGCCGAAGCCGATACCGGCCAGCTGGCGGTTGGCGCCCATCGGCTCAGGGCCGGTCGCGCAGGATGTAGAGTGCCGACGAACGGTAGTCGCGCCGGTAGAGCACGATCAGCACGGCCAGGGCGAGCACGGCGAGGGCGATCGGGTTGAGCAGCCAGCCCGATGCCGCGAGGCCGAAGTAGTAGGCGCGGATGCCGCGGTTGAAATCGTCGCCGGCCAGGTTGTTGGCACCGGCCAGCCGGTGGGCATAGGTGTCGATGCCCGGCTCGCCGGACTTGCCCAGCGGCGCGGCGCCGACCAGGATGGAGAGCAGGTTGAACTGGCGCAGCGACCAGGTGAATTTGAAATAGGCGAAGACGAAGGAGGCGAGCAGCAGCATCAGCTTGATCTCCAGCAGTTCGCGATTGCCGGAGCCGCCGAACGGCAGGTCGGCGGTGAAGCTGAGCAGCCGGTCGGCGGCGCCAAGTGCGGCGACGAGGCCGGCGATGATGTAGATGGTGGTGTTGGCGTAGAACGAGACGCTGGTCATCAGGTTGCCGATCAGCGTCGAATCCATGACCCGGATGTCGCGCTCCAGCATGCGGTAGGCCCATTCCAGCCGGTAATTCTGGCTGGTGCGGATCAACCCGACCGCACCCCAGCGGCTGTGTTCCGAGAACCAGGCGTAACCGCCCCAGCAGGCGAAGAAAACAGCCAGTGCGAACCAGTCGACCGCAGCAAGGTGGGGAAGTGCATGCATGGCGGCATCTTGCCATATTCGGCACCCGTCCGGCATCGGGGAAAATCGCCGGCGGCGGCTTCTTCCCATTTTTCCCGGATTAAGGAATGATGCGCTTTCGCCGACAGCGTTTGCATGGAGCGAGTCCCCGTCGATGATGAAACGACTGCATCCCCTGACGCTCAGTTTCCGCGACCCGGAGGGTGAGCGCGCCTATGCCGCACACTCGCTGGCGCGCCTGCGCCTGCAGGGGCGGGCGGCGATCCTGGTCGGAACCTTCGTATATCTTTTGTACGGCTTGCTCGACACCTGGTTCGTTCCGTCCGAGCTGCAGGCTACCGTATGGACGATCCGCCTCGCTGCACTCAGCGTGCCGGCGGCGGTATTCCTGCTCACCTTCAGCCGGCTTTTCGCGCGCTTCAATCAGTTGCCGCTGGCGTTGACCGGGCTGGCGGCGGCCTTCGGGCTGATTGCCATTCTCTGGCATCTGCCACTGGCGGCGGCTTCCTATTTCTACCCCGGGCTGTTGCTGTCGACCTTCTTCACTTACAACTTCATCGGTACCCGCTTCATCTATGCGCTGGTCGTCAATATCGTGATGGTTCTGACCTATGTCCTGGTGTTCGGTGTGCTGCGTGAAAATCCGGGACCGGTGCTGATGAGCCACGCCTTCTTCATCCTCTCCGCCAATCTGATTGGCGGCGGCGCGGGCTACCTGGCCGAATACCAGCGCCGCCAGCTGTTCGTCCGCGAAACCGAACTTGATCTTGAGCGCAAGCACCACCTCGACCGCTCGCTGCATGACCGCCTGACCGGCCTGCCCAACCGCGAATTGCTCGAGGACCGCATCGCCCAGTTGCTGGCCCGGGCGCGCCGCGACAGCGGTTGCCATGCCGGTCTCTACATCGATCTCGACGGCTTCAAGGCGATCAACGACTCGCTGGGGCACGCCCAGGGCGATGCCGTGCTGTGCACGGTGGCACGGCGCCTGGTCGCTGCGGTGCGCCAGACCGATACGGTATCGCGCCTCGGTGGTGACGAGTTCTTCGTTCTGGCCCACGATGTCGATACGCGGGAAGGGGCGGCCCAGTTGGCGGACAAACTGCTCCACAGCATCGAGGAACAACTGGCCGGGCTGCCCGACGCCAGCGGCTTGAGTGCCAGTATCGGCATCTGCATGTTTTGCGGTGGCCTGGAGAGCGGCAGCGAGCCGGAAGAAATCATCGGGCTGGCCGATCAGGCGATGTACCAGGCCAAGGCCAGCGGCAAGAAGCGTCATGCTTTTGCCGCGCGCTGAGCCAGGTGGCTGTCGGTGCGTTCGACAAGGCGGCGGAGCGCCGCTATGCTCGCTGACTTGGGTAACACAGGGGAAATTCATGGGGCAAGCGAAAAAACGCGGCAGCATCGAGCAACGCATCGCGCAGGCTCAGGCGAAGATCGCGGCGACGCGGCCGGAAAAGCTCGTCTGCAACGGCTGCGGCGCCGAAGTGACGACGATTCACCCGGTCAGCACACGCGGCATGCCGGGTGTCGAGGCAATCTGGGTTGGCCAGTGCGCCTGCGGGCAAACCACCTTTGCCGCTTCCGGCGAGCCGAAGGCAGTTCAGGCCTTCTTCGATGCGCTCAGTACCGACAGCGAACTGACACTCGGGAGCCAGAGCCGCGACGGCAGCCAGCACGGGACGCTGTGAGGAGACTCAGCGGCGGCGGTAGTTGCCGGGCGCCGCGTAAGGATCGCCAGGTTTGGCGCCCGGGCTCGCCGGGTTGGATGGGCTGACCGGCTGCGGCAACGGCTGGGGCTTGACGTGCGGCGGACGCGGCGGGCGTGGCGGGTACCGATTGCCGTAGTCGTCGCCGGTATAGTAGGGCACCGGTACGTAGACCGGCTGCACGGCACCGTAGCTGCGGCAGCCCGCCTCCAGTTCGGCGCGGCGTGTCGAATCCAGCGCCATGCGGTCCAGCGTGCGCAGACAGTCGTCGATCATGGCCGGGGAGGGCGCGCTGCCGGCGTTCTGCTGTTGCTTCGCCATGGCCTCGTTCTCTGCTGCAACGCCGGCCCGGCGCTCGGCCTGGAGCTTGTCCGCCCTTTGCCGCTGCGCTTCGGCATCGCGCTCGGCCTTCTGACGAACATCTTCGGGAATGACCTCCTCCTGAACCGACTTGACCGTACTGCTGCCCCCGGCACACGGCGAGTTCGAAATCTCGGTACGGCCATCCGGCTGGCGGCACTTGTACACCTCGGCCTGTGCCTGGAGGGCAATGCCGAGAAGCGCAAGCAGAACGCAGCGGACGATCTTCATACCCGCTTTATAGCGCAACCTGGCGCAAATGGGGAGGCAGGGTCGTGAAAACTGTCTTGGACGTGGCGCGGCCTAGAGGATCATCCCGGCGCCGACCGTATTGTTGTTGCTTTCATCGATGATGATGAAAGCACCCGTGCCGCGGTTTTCCAGATAGGGATCAGCGAACAGCGGCTGGGCCAGCTTGAAGGTGACCTGGGCGATGTCGTTCATCGCCAGCCTGTCGGCCGGCACGTTCTCCAGCGTGTTGACGTCGAGGCGATGGTCGATGGCAGCCAGCTTGGCCTTGGAGTCGCGTGTCGTGTGGCGGATCAGGTAGGTGCGGGCGCGGTCGAGCGGTGCTTCGGCCAGCCAGCAGACGGTGGCTTCGATCTGCTTGACGGCGGCCGGGACTTCGTTCGACTTGACGATCATGTCGCCGCGCGAGGTGTCGATTTCGTCGGCCAGCAGAAGGGTGACGGACTGCTCGGTGATCGCTTCCGGAATATCGACGCCGCCGATCTGGATGGCCTTGACGGTAGAGGTCCGGCCGGAGGGCAGCACCGTGACCGCATCGCCGACCCTGATCGTGCCGGCTTCGACGCGGCCCATGAAGCCGCGGTAGTCGTGCAGTTCCGGGTTGGCCGAATCCTGCGGGCGGCAGACATACTGGACCGGAAAGCGGAATTTCTCTGTGTGTTCGGTGTGGGCGCCCGGGGTTTCCTCGAGGATCTCGAGCAGGGTCGGGCCGTCGTACCAGCTCAGGCTGTCGCCGCGGTCGACGATCATGTCGCCGTTCAGCGCCGAGATCGGAATGAAGCGGACGTCCTCGATACCCAGCTTGCCGGCGAATTCGAGGTAGTCGGCCTTGATCTTCTCGTAGGTGGCCTGCGAGTACTCGACCAGATCCATCTTGTTGATTGCAACCAGCAGGTGCGGGATGCCGACCAGTGAAGCCAGCTTGGAATGGCGGCGGGTCTGGGTCAGGACGCCCTTGCGCGCGTCGATCAGGATGATGGCGAGGTTCGCCGTTGAGGCGGCCGTCACCATGTTGCGGGTGTATTGCTCGTGGCCCGGTGCATCGGCGATGATGTACTTGCGCGTGCCGGTAGTGAAATAGCGGTAGGCGACGTCGATGGTGATGCCCTGTTCGCGCTCGGCCTGCAGGCCGTCGGTAAGCAGCGACAGGTCGACCGCGCCGAGGCCGCGCTTTTCCGAGGTGCGCGTGATCGCCGTGCAGGGTGTCGGCCAGGATGGTCTTGCTGTCGAACAGCAGACGGCCGATCAGCGTGCTCTTGCCGTCATCGACGCTGCCGCAGGTGAGAAGGCGGAGCAGGCCGTGATCTTCAATCTGGGCGGTCATCAGAAGTAACCCTCTTTCTTGCGTTGTTCCATGGAGGCGTCGCTGGTCTGGTCGTCCAGACGGGTGGCGCCGCGCTCGGTGATGGTGGTGGTGGCCGTCTCGACGACGATTTTTTCGATCGTGTCGGCATC
This sequence comes from uncultured beta proteobacterium, assembly GCA_963815365.1. Taxonomy (GTDB): domain Bacteria; phylum Pseudomonadota; class Gammaproteobacteria; order Burkholderiales; family Rhodocyclaceae; genus Azonexus. Next base: position 209,386 of record CAWFGN010000005.1, on the reverse strand, counting down.
GGATTCGACCGGCGCCGTGCAGGTGATGTCGCCGACGGTGCGGAAACGCACCTGCAGGTTGACGATTTCGTCGCCGGGTTTCGGCGTGTTGATGACTTCGCCGCTGACCAGCGGCACATTGACCGGCACGATGGCGCCGAGGCGATAGACGACCGGGCGGATGTGGGCGAAATAGATCGACGGCAGTTCCAGGCCTTCGCGCTCGATGTATTGCCAGACGTCCATTTCCGTCCAGTTCGAGATCGGGAAGGCACGGATGTTCTCGCCCTTGTGACTGCGGGCGTTGTAGAGGCTCCACAGTTCCGGGCGCTGGTTTTTCGGGTCCCACTGGCCGAATTCGTCGCGGAAGCTGAAAATGCGTTCCTTGGCGCGGGCCTTTTCCTCGTCGCGCCGGGCGCCGCCGATGCAGGCGTCGAAGCCGAATTCCTCGATGGCTTCGAGCAGCGTCACCGACTGGTGCTTGTTGCGCGATTCGCCTTCGTTCTTGAGAACGACCGTACCGCGCGCCATGGAATCCTCGACGGAACGGACGATCAGGCGCTCGCCGAGTTCGGCCGCGCGCTTGTCGCGGAAGGCGACGACTTCCTGGTAATTGTGGCCGGTGTCGATGTGCATCAGCGGGAAGGGGAACTTGCCCGGGCGGAAGGCCTTTTCGGCCAGGCGCAGCAGGCAGATCGAATCCTTGCCGCCGGAGAAGAGCAGCACCGGGTTGGAGCACTGGCCGGCCACTTCGCGCATGATGTGGATGGCTTCGGCTTCGAGCCAGTCGAGGTGAGACAAAGTGAAGCGTTGGGTCATTGCTGGGTAATCCGCAGGGATTGTCGAATGTTCGCCATTGTAGCAAGGGCTTAATATTCTTTTAAGAACGAGTCAGTATCGTGTTATTCGAATTTAGAATATAAATCCGGCGAGCCCGACAGGTCGCGAGCGGCGCAAGGGCTGTGTTAGATTTCCCTTGTGACCACGATCAGCACTCTCTTCCTGCTGGCGGGCCTGCTGCTTTTCATCAGCGTGCTGGCGAGCACCATATCGGCGCGTCTCGGCCTGCCACTGCTGTTGCTGTTTCTGATCGTCGGCATGCTGGCCGGCGAAGATGGGCCGGGCGGCATCCTGTTCAGCGACTTCTTCACCGCCAACCTGATCGGCCAACTCGCCCTCGCCGTGATCCTGCTCGATGGCGGGCTGCGCACCGACACCCGCAGCTTCCGCGTTGCCCTCAAGCCGGCCGCCGTGCTGGCCACCTGGGGAGTGATCGGTACCGTCGGACTGCTTGGCGTTTTCGCGACCTGGTTTCTCGCTGTGGACTGGCGCCTTGGCCTGTTGCTCGCCGCCATCGTCGGCTCGACCGACGCGGCGGCGGTGTTCGCCCTGTTGCGTAACAGCGGCGTGCGCCTCAACGAGCGGGTCAAGAGCACACTCGAAATCGAATCCGGAGCCAACGACCCGATGGCCATCCTGCTCGTCACCGTGATGGTCGAAATCCTGCTGCATCCTGAGCAGGCCAGCGTCGGCAGCTTCGCGCTGTTGCTGCTGACCCAGGCCGGACTCGGGTTGGGCTTCGGCTTCGGCGGCGGCTGGGTGCTGGCGACACTGCTGCGCCGGCTCAACCTGGCGGAAGGGCTATACGCGCTGCTGATTCTTTCCGGCGGGCTGCTCATCTTCGGCGCCGCCAACCTGCTCGACGGCAGCGGCTTTCTTGCTGTTTACGTTGCCGGCGTGGTGGTCGGCAACCGGCGCAGCCATGCCACCGAACACGTCCTGCGTGTCATGGACGGCCTCGCCTGGCTGGCCCAGGCCGGCATGTTCGTTGTCCTCGGGCTGCTGGTGACCCCCTCGCACGTTGCCGCATACGCCTGGGAAGCCCTGGCCATGGCGCTTTTCCTGATGCTCGTGGCGCGCCCGGCGGCAGTGGCAGTCGGCCTCTGGCCTTTCCGCTATGCGCGGAACGAGGTCGTCTTTGTCAGCTGGGTCGGGCTGCGTGGCGCGGTGCCTGTCGTGCTGGCGATCGTTCCGGTGGTGATGGGTGTGCCGGATTCGAAATTGCTGTTCGACGTCGCCTTCGCTGTCGTCCTGCTTTCCCTGCTCGTCCAGGGCGCGACCATCCCGGCAGCCGCCCGCCTGCTCAAGGTCGAACTGCCGCCGGCCGACGAGCCGCACGACCGGCGCGAAGTCTGGGTGGGCGATGAAGCCGCCTTGCCCATGTTCGAATATCGGGTCACGGCGGATTCCGTTGCCGACGGGCTGCATCCTGACGATATCGCCGGTGACTTCGCCGGTCAGGATGTGCGCTGCATTGCCTTGGTCAGGCAGGGGAGCTTGCAGACGATGGTGGCGGATTTGCGCCTGCGCCCGGATGATTCGGTCTGGTTCATTGCACCGGAGGCCCTGGCCGAGCCGATAGCGCGCCTGTTCGGCAGCGCCGGCCTTGATCTGGGACGCAATGCCAGTTTCTTCGGCGAATTTGCCGTTGACCCGGCCTGCCTGGCGGGTGATCTGGCACTGGCCTACGGTTTCGAGCTGGCGGCAGGCGAGACGGAATTGAACCTGCGCGAGCTATTGAATTCACGCCTCGGCCGGCCGCCGGTCGTTGGCGACCGCGTTCCGGTTGGCGGCATCATCCTCGTCGTTCGCGATATGGATGGCAACGGAACGATCAGCGCCGTCGGCCTCAAGTGTCCGCTGCCCGGAACAGGGAATCCTGCCGGTTGAGGTCGTCAGACCGAGATCAGGATGTCGCCCTGGGATTCGCCGAGCAGATGCTTGGTCGTGCTCCCCAGCAACAATTCCTCGACCACATTGACGCCGTGCTTGCCGACGACGATCAGGTCGCAGTCGTGTTCCTGCTCCTGCTCAAGGATCAACTGTGGCGCCGAGTCGGCATGCACGGCGAGAAGCCGGGTTGACCCCGCCGGCAGCGATTCGGCACTGGCCAGATCCTCCAGCCGGCGCAAGCCTTCCGCGCGCGAGCCGGTGCGATAACGCAGGATGATTTCATCGCTCACGTTGGCGTACTGCATCTTTCCCTCGAATGGCAGTACGACCGCATGCAGCAGCACGACGGCCGCCTCCGGCGCCACCCGGCGGGCCAGCCTCAGCGTGGCCAGCGAGGCCGGGGAAAAATCAATCGCAACAAGCAGCCTGGAATAACCCTCGTGGGGCGGCTGCTTGACGACCAGAACCGGCTGCCGGCTCTTGCGCAGGATGCGCGAGGCGGTCGATCCGAAGGCCATCTGATGGAGAAAGCCTTCACCGCGCGCGCCCAGCACCAGCAGGCCGGCTTCGATCTGAGCTGCATAGTCGACCACCGCCGTGACCGGCGAGCCTCTGACCACGGCGCACTCGGCAAGCACGCCGCGCGTACGTACGGGATTTCCGTTCAGGCGGTTGAGGCGCTCGGCGGCTTCCCTTGCCAGCGTGTCGGCGAGCGACGGAGCGCCCAGGCCGAGCATGGCCTGAAGCTCGTCGTAAAGGCCGGGTGTGAAGGCATGCACCAGACTGAGCGGCCAGCCGCGCTCGGCGGCGAGGCGGAAAGCCCGGTCAACGGCATGCCGTGACGGGGCGGAAAGATCGGTTGCGGCAAGGATGCGCTGATTCATGGGGCTTCCTCGGGATGGGGCAGGGTGACAGTTCCCGCGCGCAGCTGAGGCATCGCAGCTCCGCATTGGGGTGATCCTGTGGCAATGATAATCGGTGGCGGCGATTTCCCGGAAATTCGTCCTTCGCTCAGATGCATGGCCTGTGAAGACGGTGGGCGGAGAATGGCGCAGTTCGTGAAATTGCTAACAGTCGGGGGCGCTGGTTTCGATCACAATCGACCCATCCAAACGACCGAAGAGCATTGCATCATGGACCAGCCAATCGAATATTTCCTCGCCCAGGCCAAGCGCATCTCCGCTGCATCGCCGACAACGAAGATTCACGGTGTCCTCTTCAACGCAACGATCGGTGTGGTCGCGGCAGGCACTGTCTACGGACACAAGTCGGCGCGGAACGGCAGCGACATCCGCACGAGCCTCATTGTCAGCGCCTATGCGATCAACGGGTTTCACATCATCGAAACCAGGACCGGCTCCAACTATCTGCTGGCGAGAGTCGGCCCGAGCAAGACTTTCCGTGACCAGTGGGGAATACTGCAGGAGCACCTCGGTCACAATGACAAGGCCCTCGCCAAGCTGCCGAAATCGGAGTTGAGTACCTTCGGGCCGGGATTCATGCACGCAACATGTCCCGCCCAAGTAACCAGTTCCATGCGTTCGCGTGCATGAACAAGCACATCAACAGCGGTACCGTCATGGTCACTGGCGGTGCCGGCTTTCTCGGGTCGCACCTGTGCGACCGGCTGATCGAGCAGGGGCGCGATGTCCTCTGTGTTGATAACTTCTTCACCGGCAGCAAGCGCAACATTGCCCATCTGATTGGCAAACAGAGCTTCGAGCTTATGCGCCACGACGTGACCTTTCCGCTCTATGTCGAAATCGGCGAAATCTACAACCTTGCCTGCCCGGCATCGCCCGTGCACTACCAGTTCGACCCGGTTCAGACCACCAAGACCAGCGTACATGGTGCGATCAACATGCTCGGACTGGCCAAGCGCCTGCGCGCCCGCATTCTGCAAGCCTCGACCAGCGAAGTCTATGGTGACCCGGACGAGCATCCCCAGACCGAAAGCTATTGGGGCAAGGTCAATCCGATCGGCATCCGGGCCTGCTACGACGAAGGCAAGCGCTGCGCCGAAACGCTTTTCTTCGACTATTTCCGCCAGTTCGGCCTGGATGTCAAGGTCGTCCGCATCTTCAACACCTACGGCCCGCGCATGCACCCCAACGACGGCCGTGTCGTCTCCAACTTCATCGTTCAGGCCCTACGCAACGAAGATATCACGCTCTACGGTGACGGTCTGCAAAGTCGCTCCTTCTGCTATGTTGACGATCTGATCGCCGGTCTGATGCGCATGATGGACACGCCCCCCGGAGCAACCGGCCCAATCAATCTCGGCAATCCGCAAGAGTTCACGATGCTCGAGCTTGCGGAAACAATTCTCCGCCTCACCGCCAGCAAGTCGCGTCTCAGCTTTCATCCCCTGCCGCCAGACGATCCGCGCCAACGCCAGCCGGACATCTCGCTCGCTCGCGCCCGCCTCGACTGGTCGCCAAAAACGTGCCTCGAAGATGGCTTGCGGGAGACCATCGCCTACTTCCGCGATACGCTGGAGCGTTAAGCCTACGCGCGAAAAGTGATGGCATTTTTCGGAAGCTCACTTCCTCGCCTTCCAGGGAATTTCCTGCGCGGCAAAGGGAGTTCCCGGCGGTAGGTGTGGCGATATCGGCGTCAGGAGACAGCCGGATAAGTCATGTCCACCGGCACCACCCATCGCTCGTAGTCGTCGGTGCTGACGTAGCCCAGCGTGAGCGCTGCCGTCTTCAGGGTGGTGCCTTCGTGGTGGGCCAGCTTGGCGATCTCGGCAGCCTTGTCGTAGCCGATGTGCGGCGCGAGAGCGGTGACCAGCATCAGCGAGCGTTCCATCAGTTCGGTGATGCGTTCGCGGTTGGCCGTGATGCCTTTGACGCAATGATGCTCGAAGCTGTGCATGCCGTCCGCCAGCAGGCGAATGCTCTGCAGGAAGTTGTGGGCGATCAGCGGCTTGAAGACGTTGAGTTCGAAATTGCCCGAAGCGCCGCCGATTCCGATCGCGACATCGTTGCCCAGAACCTGGCAGCAGAGCATGGTGAGCGCCTCGCACTGAGTCGGGTTGACCTTGCCGGGCATGATCGAGCTGCCCGGCTCGTTCTCCGGGATGCTGATTTCGCCGAGTCCGGAGCGCGGGCCGGAGGCCAGCCAGCGGATGTCGTTGGCAATTTTCATCAGCGCCACGGCCAGCGTCTTCAGCGCCCCGTGCGCGGCGACCAGGCCATCGTTGGCAGCCAGTGCGGCGAACTTGTTGGCGGCGCTGGTGAAGGGAATCCCGGTCTGGTCGGCGAGTTTGGCGGCAACCCGGAAACCGAATTCCGGATGGGTGTTGAGCCCGGTGCCGACCGCTGTGCCGCCGGCGGCCAGCGGGTACAGCGATGACTGACTGGCGACGATCACTGCCTTGGCGTGCTGCAGTTGAGCCACGTAGCCGGAGAATTCCTGCCCCAGCGATAGCGGCGTGGCGTCCTGCAGGTGGGTGCGGCCGATCTTGACGATGCCGGCGAAGGCGGTGGATTTTTCTTCCAGCGTGTCGGTCAGTTGGGCGAGTGCAGGCAACACCCGGCGGCTGATGCCGATGGCGGCCGCCAGGTGCATGGCGGTGGGGAAGATGTCGTTGGACGATTGCCCGAGATTGACCTCGTCGTTGGGATGCACGAGGCGGGCGCTGCCGCGTTCGCCGCCGAGCAGTTCCGAGGCGCGGTTGGCCAGCACCTCGTTCATGTTCATGTTGGTCTGCGTGCCCGAGCCGGTCTGCCAGACCGACAGCGGAAACTGGTCGGTATGCAGGCCACCGGCGACTTCGTCGGCGGCCGCCATGATCGCAGTCGCCTTGTGCCCGGGCAGCAGGCCGAGTTCCCGGTTGACCCGCGCACAGGCGTGCTTGACCACGGCCAGCGCGTGGATCAACTCTTCGGACATGCGCTCGCTGGAGATGGCGAAATGTTCCAGCGAACGCTGCGTCTGCGCGCCCCACAGGCGCTCGGATGCAACCGGGATGGTGCCGAAGGAGTCCTTCTCCAGGCGGATCATGGAAGATCGGGAAAGTTAATGGTGGGCGCGCAATCCTGCGCTCAGTTCATCTGCGACTTCCGCCCAGTCGGCATCCTCGAGAATGGCTTCGCGCAGAAAGCAGGCCTGCGATTCACTCCAGAACGGTGCTTCATGCAGCCGGAGGCCCTCGGCCAGCGGACGGTGGCTTTCGATAAATTGCGCGATTGCCGCCTCATCGTTGGCTTGGCCGAGCTGGGCGAACAGGTTGCTCATGTTGTGTACGGGTCTTTCCATGATGTACTCCTCGATATCTGCCCAAGGCAGCAGAGCTGGCAAGTTGCATGCACAATTTGGATTCAGATCGGGTTTGGAAGTTCTCAGCACCCGATCACCTTGAACTCGACGCGACGGTCAAGTGCATCGCTGGCATCGTCGCGGCCGTTGCCGACCATGGTATGTCGCGAGCCGACGCCATTGGCGATCATGCGCTTGGCGAGTACGGGTGACGCGCCTTCCAGACGTGACTTTACATACTCCGCCCGCAACAGCGACAACCGTTCGTTCAGGGGTTCGGGGCCGGTCGGGCTGGTATGGCCGGTGACTTCCAGGCATTTTCCGGTGCCCGACGTTTGCCTGGCGATGGTTTTCAGCCAGACCGGATACGGCCCGCTCAATTTCGCGTCCTGGACGAATGCGGTCGACCCCGGCCGGAACAGGAATTTGACGGCCAGGCGCTGGTGATCGAGGCCGTAGTCAACAATCCTGCCGAATGCCGCCTCCGCCTGCTGCTGGCGCCCCAGCTTCCAGTTGGCGAGGTAGATCCCGTTAAGGACGCGGAACTGGTTGCCCGCTGGCGTGGATAGCGCGCCGGTATAGAGATCGAGCGCGTCCTGATAGCGTCCTGCATCGTAGGCATCAATGGCTTCGGCAACCAGCGAGGCGGCGACGATGCGGTCGAGGTACAACGGATTGATCGGGTCGCCCGCCTTGGTGCCCTGGCAGGTCTTGATGTAGCCCTCGGTCGCGGGATCCTCGGACCACGCCGGTGCGTCGCGGAAGAAGGCGAGCGGCGTCGGATCGACCCCGTCGGGCAGGGCGAATGCCAGTCCCTTGCTGACCAGCTTGCCGGTGCGCAGATCGGCGAGCGCCAGGCAAATCCGGTAGGCTTCGCGCGAACCCACGGTCTTGCGTTCGGCGTTGACGCCGGTGAAGGTGCCGATCAGCACCAGCGGGCTCTTGGCGACGTTGGCCGCGGAAAATGCCTGCACGTCGTATTGCGGATACTGTTCGCGCATCATCTTCGTCAGGCGCATGCCCATCGCCTGTGTCGCGATGGATTGCGCCCCGGTCATGCCGTCGATCAGCGGATCGATGACGACGGGGTAGCGGTCTTGCGGCGGTGCTCCCGGGGGCGGTAGCTTGGCATTGGTGAACAAGGCCGTTGCTGCGCTCAGTACGGCCTTGTCGTAGGGCTGCACCGGCGGTGGGGACGGTGCTGGCGTAGCGGGCTGAGCTGCTGCGCTGGTGGCGGGTGATGCTGTCGTTCCCTGCATCTCGCGCAAGCTGTCGCATCCGCCGACCAGCAGGGCGACGAACAGCGACACACTCATGAGTCCGGCAATGCCGGTGTTGCGGTAGCTGGTAGTCATTGTTGGCACTCCTTCTGGAATACGGTTTGTGCTTCATGGGAGAGTGACTCTCCCAGCTGAATCCTGGCGAGCAGATCGGCACAGCGCGAACTTGTCGAACGCGTCGTTTCGGCGCGCTTGACGGGTGGTCGCGGCTTCGATGGAAGTTGCGCAACGGGTGGCGGTAGCATTGTCGCGGGAGGGATGGGCGCGGGCTCAACCGGGAAGGGTGCGCGGGCTTCCGGAACAGGGGTAGGTTCCGCCGGCGATGGCCTTGGTTGAGTTTCCTGCCGTCCGGGCTCGGGTACCGGGCGCGTATCCACCGCCGGTTCCCGCGCCGACAGGCCGAGAAAGACAGCGCCCGCGGCCAGCAGCATCACGCCCGTAGCGGCGATGACCGTCAGGCGGTGCCGTGGCCACCAGTTACTATCGGTTTTGCCGCCCGCCAGATCGGCGGGATCGTAAGGTATTTGCGCATGCTCGACGGGCGTTACGGTGCGTCCCGTTGGGGCAGGAACGGGTTTGCCCAGCATGCTTTCGAGGTCGGCGATCAGCATGCGCATGCCGTCGAATTCGCGCGATCCGTCCCAGTCGGTCAGGTCGGCGGCCTGGATCTCGCGAAAACCGGCAGGCGGGCGTACCGCTTCGATCATGACCGGCACCAGCTTGCCCAGGCGGCGTCCTTCGGTGGCCTCCTCGTACACCCATTCGCTTTCGATCGACCGGGACGACCACAGCACGATCATGCAGCGCATGTCTTCCAGGGCCTTCTCCAGTACGCTGCGCCAGGTTTCGCCTGCCGGAATCCGGCGATCCCACCAGACCGACCAGCCGACCGACTCCAGCAATGCCGCCACGCGCCGCGCCTGCTCTCGGTCTTTCTCGTTGTAACTCAGGAATATATCGGTCATTCCTTTCCCCCCGATGAGGCCAGAAAAACCGGGAAACCCGCCGATTCGCCAACTTCGCTCAGCAGGCGGTTAGGCACGAATCCGACGCCAGCAAGGCTGGCCAACCTCAGCTAGTCGACCGCGGAAATAATATTCCGTTCAATTAACGTGGCGGAAAGGCGTCAGCGGGGATTGGTGCTCTTTCAAATGTGCTGTTTTATCGAGAACGCACAGGAGCTGTCTGAGTGTCTCTAAAATCGGCCTTATGGAAAGCTTCACATAAGGCCGATTATGTAACGCCTCACACATTTCAATTTTGGGCAGAATTTCCGGTTGACCGTGGCAATCACGCTCAGCCGCCAGCTCGGCCGGCTATTTCCGTCGGCAGGGTTTGCCTTCGTATTGGTGTCGTTGCAGTGCGTATTCCCGGCCGTTCCAGCGTTGGACGGGGAAGCAGAAGCCGGGACCGCCGATTTCGAGGTCCGGCCAGTTGCCGGCGCCTTTGGTGTTCAGGATGTTGAGCATGCCGGTGCCGCTAGTGATGAGCTTCCAGCTGCCATTGGCCTGTTTGCTGACCAGGCTGTAGCCGGCGCCGGTGTTGCCGTAGCAGAAGGTGCCGCCTTCGGTGATGATGGCTTCGGGAAGGCCGTCGCCGTTAAGGTCGCGGACGTCTTCGATGGCCCCCGGCGTGGCGCCGGGTGACGGGTCGGCGCAGGCTTGCCAGCGCTTGCCCTTGAGCTTGAAGCCGGCGGCCTTGAAGGCGGCGGCCTGGTCGGCCGGCGACAGCTTTTCCGGCGCGCCGGATGCCGTGGTGCAGGTAAAGGCCAGCAGGGTGCTGGCGATCAGGAGACTGGTTTTCATCGGTGACCTTCCTTTCCGGATGGGCGCAAAATGCGCCGGGCCAACCATCCGGTTTGGTCAGCCCGGAGCGATTCACAGCGTTTTCAAATACTCGACCAGGGCATCCTTTTCGCTGGCGGACAAGCTGGTGCCAAACTCATGCCCCTGGTTGCCACCGCCCTTGCTGGCGGTGTCAAGCTTCGTGCCGACCCGTTGCGCTTCCGGGGTGTCGCTGACGAAACCGACCTTCGCCTGATCATAGACGTCATAGCCGCGCCAGAACACTTGCGGGCGTTGCGCGGCCGGTTCCAGCAGGTCGCGCAGGGTCGGCACCGAGCCGTTGTGCAGGTAGGGCGCCTTGAGCCAGATGCCGTCGAGGAAGGGCGACGATGTAGCCCTTCAGGTCTTCCTCGACCAGGCCGCGGCGTTCCAGGCCCATTTCCCTGACCACCTGGTTGGCCTTGATGGCGGCGCCCTTGTTCCACGAATCGAGGCGGCCGCGGTCGGTGCCGACTTCGGCCAGCAGCAGCGGCGTGCCGGTCCGCTCGCTGGCGTGGCAGGCGGCGCAGTTGGCGTCGAACAGCGGCTTGCCGGCGGCGGCGCGGGCGGCGTTGACGGGGAAGGGATATTTCGGCGGCGGCAATTCCGACATGTAGTCCTTCAGCCACTGCACCTGCGCCGAGAAAATCGGCCTTGTCGGCGGGCGGCGCGCCGAGCACGCCGAGCGCCGAGTCCATGATCACCGAATGGGCGTCGTGGCTGTCGCCGGCGTAGTTCATGCGGTGGCCCTTGTCCCAGACGTACTTCTTCAGGTTCCACACCGAAGGCATGTCGGTGGGGCCGAAGGTGTCGTCCATCGGCGCCTTGATCATGAAGTACTTGGTCAGGTTCATCGCGTCGTCGCGCCCACGGCCCCATTCCGGGAAGTCGGGGCGGTACATCCAGGCGAACTGGGTTTCGCGTTCGAGCAGGCGCTTTTTGGTGATCGGGATGATGAGGAAGCGGTAGAGCAGGCTGTCGATGAAATCGAGGTCGGTGACGCGGTTGATCTCGGCCATCAGGATGTCGGCGTTGAAGCGCGGGTCTTTGGCACAGTCGATGAGCAGCCGGAAGAAGCCCTGGACGTTGGCGGTGTGGGCCGAGCCGCCGACGACGAAGATCGGGTTGGCATCCGGTGAAACGCGGTAGCTGGTGGTGTGGCAGACGGCGCAGTTGTTGGCGACGCGGGCGAAGCCGATGGTCTTGTTGGTGAAGCCGACCGGCAGTTCCTGGCCCTGTTCCCAGGCGACGCCGAGCGAGGCGTAGCCGCCGGGCACGACCTTGCCGTCCTGGACGAATTTTTCCGGGAAGACGCGCGGCAGGACGTAGAAGATCCAGTAGGGCACGCCGGCGTCGTGCTCGGCGCCGATCGAGCCGTACTTGAAGCGCATTTCCGGGGTGGCGGTCACCCAGTCGGGCTGCGGGTGTTCGCGGAAGCCGCGGTCGTAGCCGATCATCGCGCCGATGACGGCGACGACCAGCAGGGCGAGGCCGATGCCCTTGAGCCAGGTCTTGCAGGAGCAGGAGGTCGTCATGATTTCTTGCCTCTCAGAATGTCTTGAGGAACTCGACCAGCGCCGTTTTTTCGGCGGCGCTCAGTTCGGTGCCGTAGGCCTTGCCCTCGTGGCCGCCGTTGCCGTTGCCGGCTACCGCGGTGTCGAGGCGGAAGAATTTCTTGCCGCCGGCTTCCGGCACGTCCGAGACGAAGCCGACCTTGACCGGGTCGTAGACGTCGTTGCCGCGGTAGAAGGCGGGCGGACGATTGGCGGCGGGTTCGAGCAGGTCGCGCAGGCTGGGCACCGAGCCGTTGTGCAGGTAGGGCGCGCGCAGCCAGAGGCCGTCGAGCGGCATGTTGGCGTAGCCGTGGGTCTTCTGGAAATGGGTGAAGCGCCACGGGTAGCCGGCGTAAAGCGTGGCCTGGTTGACCGCCAGCGTGTAGGTGTAGGAATCGAGGCGGCGGCGGTCGGTGCCGATCTTCGCCAGCGGCTCGACCTGGCCGACGTATTCGCCGCTGAAGTCGCTGCCCGAGGCGCCGTGGCAGGCGGCGCAGTATTCCTTGTAGATCGGCGCGCCCTGATCGGCAAGCTTGCGGTCGACCGGGAAAAAGTCGGCAAATTCGGGCGGCGCGGCGTCGAGTATCCACGCCTCGACGCGCTTGATGCGTTCGATGTCGATGGTCGGCGGCGTCGTGCCGGTGCCGAAGGCGGCGCTCTTGTTGCGCTCCTCGACCGTGGTGTTGTTGCCGTCCCAGTGCAGTTGCATCTCCTTCGGCTCCTTGCGCTGGCGCTGGCGCCAGAGCGACGGGAAGTCGGCGGGGGCGTCGAACTCCTTGGGGTCGAGGTGGGCCATCGGGAAATTGAAGATGACCTTGGCCGAATTGAAGGTGTCGACCCGCCCCGGTCCCCAGTCATGCTGCTTGAACACCCAGTCGAAGCGCCCGGCCAGTGCCAGCACGCGGTCGCGCATGATGGCGATGGCGATCGGATAGACGAGATAGCGGTCGAGCAGGTCGAGCTCGCCGCCCTGGCGCGCGATTTCGGGGAGGATGTATTCCTTGGAGAACTTCGGGTCGGCGGCGCAGCGGAAGAAGAATTCCTCGAAGCCCTTCATGTTGAAGGTGGCGGCGGGCATGCCGAGGACGATGGTGGGCGGCTGGTCGGCGGCGGTGCGTACGGTGCTGACGTGGCAGACGGCGCAATTGACGAAGACGCGGTCGATGCCCTGGAAGCGCCGCTTCGACGTGCCGACCGGGACGTCGCGCTCGCTGCCGTCCGGGTTCTTCTCATAAACCATGCCGAGCGACTGGTAACCCTTGCCCGGCAGGTATTGCGGGCAGACCTCGGGGAGGGCGCGCCAGATCCAGTAGGGGAAGCCCATTTCGTGCTCGCCGCCGGTCGAGCCGTACTTGAAATGCTCGGTCGGGCTGGCGTAGTCGACCGGCACGTCGCCACTGAAGCGCTTGAGCAGGATCAGGCCGATCAGCAGCGGCAGGGCGACGGCGATCAGGAAGAGGAGGGTGAAGCGCCGCTTCCAGGGGCTTGCCGCTTGTTCGCGTTCGTCGTTCATCGTGCTTCCCCCTCGATCTTCTGGTTACGGCGCCGGCAGACAGGGGCGCAGCGCCTCGTAGCCGCCGGCCAGCAGTTGCCGGAGATCCGGCGGCCGGCCGTTTTCGGTGCGCAGCCAGTCGCCGACCTGGGCGAGCAGCGCCTGGCGGGCCGGGCTGGCGCGCCAGCCGGCGCGGTCGGTGGCGAAGGCCGGCAGCATGCTTTCCGGCGGCATCGGCGTCTTGTCGCGGTGTTCCGGCGCGACGTCGGCCATCGCCAGCCGCACGTAGAGGCGCGGCGCGCACTGGCGCAGGCGGGCGGCGACCTCGGTGCCGGTCCCGGTCAGGAAATTGGGCGGAAAGGTTTCCGCCGTCTGGTGACAGGCGGCGCAGTAGGGATAGAAGCCCTGCACGGCAGGCTCGACCGGGCCGCTCGCCGGGCTGCCCGGGCGCGATGGCGTTCGTTTCCAGGCGCGGGGCGGGCAGGGTCTGGGCGGCGCGGCAACAGGGCGGCGCGGCCGGGGCGCCGAGCTGGCCGAGCAGGGCGGCGAACAGCGCCTGGCGCGGGAAGACGCCGGGCCCGAACAGGCTGGCGCCGGCCGGGCCGGCGGCGAGTGCCGACAAGGCCTGGTCGACGGCGGCGAAGTCCTGGCGGATTTCCAGGGTCGCCGTGCCGGTCGCCGGGTCGTTGGCATCGCGCGCGCACGTTCAGGCGGGCGATGGTGTGGCCGGCGGCGCTGCGCGGCAGGCGGTCGCCGAGGCGGGGCGTGAAGGTCGCATCGCTGCGCCGTGGCCTTGCCGGAAACGGCCAGCTCGATATTGGTCAGGGCAGTGCCGCCGGGCAGCGTGAGGCGACGTCAACTGGCCGCTGCGCGGGCGGCCACTGGCTATCTCGACGGTGCCGGCCAACGTAGGACCGGCGTGGCCGGCGGCCGGCGCGCAGTGGAGCGACCAGCGCGAAGCCGGCGGGCTGGCGGCGATGCGGCAGGGTACGGTCATGCGCGTGGTGGCGATTTCGGGTTGCCGGGCGAGGGCGGCTTCGAGCTGCTGGCGCTCGGGCGCCGAAACGAATTCGGCGAGACCGGCGACCAGCGCGGCGATGGCTTCCGGTGCTCCGGGCTGGCGGATTTCGCGCGGCGGGCGCGGCAGCAGGGGGTCGAAGCGGGCCGGCACGTGCGAGCGGGCGATGCGCGCCGCGTTGTCGGCCGGCCAGGCGTTCATGCCCTGCAGCGGGTTGCGGTTGGGCAGGTCGGGGTCGCCGACGGCCAATCCGCCGGGCCAGCGGCGGCCGGCCTCGGCGCGCAGCGGCACGGCGACGGTTTGCGCGAAATCCATATCCGCCACCCACGCCTGGCCGCCGGAAAGCGCGTGGCGCAGGGCGGCGGCGTACAGGCCGGCGCGGCAGCGGCGGGCGGGCAGGTCGTCGGCGCCGCAGCCTTCGCGCCACAGGCGCTGGGTCAGGGCGAAGCCGTTGGCGCGCTCGGTGGCGTTGTCGATGGCGTAGGGAACGTCGACGCCGCGCTCGGCCGGTATGCCGTAGAAGTCGTGGCGAGTGGTGGCAAATTCGGCGGCGAGCAGGGCGGCGGCCTGCGGGTTGGCGTTGGTTTCGTCCCACAGGGCGCGCGAGAAGATCGGCGCGCCGTTCTGGTGGCAGGCGACGCACAGCGTGCGGTTGGCGTAGACCACCTGCGGCCGGCCGCTGGCCCGGTAGTCCTTGACCAGCTGGAATTCGAAGCGGCCGGCGGCCTCGTTGTAGCTGATGACTTCGAGCACCGCCGATTTTTCCTGGTAGCCGATGTACAGGCGGTCCTTGAGGTAGGGGGCGGAATTCGTGCCCGGCTGGGCGTTGACCGCAACCACCACGCGCGGGTAGGCGAAATACTCCGGCGCGGCGGCGGTGCGCTGCAGCGAGCGGCCGAGGGGAATCAGGACGCGCTTGGCTGGCGGCAGGGCGCTCGCCGGGTCGCGCGCCAGTTGGGCGTCGAGGCGGGCGAGCAGTGCTTCGAAAGGAAAGGGCAGGTCGATGCTCGCCCGGCCGTTGTGGTCGACGGCGAAAAGCTGGTCGAAAAGCGAACGGCCGGCGGGGGGCAGGTTGTCGCCGGGGACGGCCGGGTCGATGACCCAGGTCGGCTGCCGGGGGGCGCTTTCAGCCGCTGCCCACATCACTGCTCCCGGCCCGCAGACCAGGGCCAGCAGCCCGGCCAGGAGGGCGTTGCGCAGGTTCATGGCGGGCTTCCATGGCACGGCTCACGGTTTGGCGGTGGCGACGACGGTGCGGGCCTGGGTGCCGGGCCAGCAGTCTTCCTGCACCTTGCCGGTCTTGACGAATTCCTCGCGCGCCTTGTCGTCGGTGGCCATGTCGTAGAGGGTGAAATTCAAGGCGAAGGCGCGGTCCAGGTAGGCGCGGCCGAGGTAGAGGCCGGGGCGGATCATGCGGATTTCGTCGCGCACCTTGAGACCGCGGCGGCCGGCGAGGAAGTCCGGGCTTTCCTGATAGCCGGGGATTTCGTCGGTGAAGAAATAGTCGATGATGATCGATTCGCGGCGGGCGTCGAGCAGGCTCTGGCCGCAGTAGAGCTTGGCCGGGAAGAGCAGCCAGGTTTCCTTGCCGCCGTAGTTCATCTTCTTCGGCTCGCCCTCGACCAGCCCGATTTTTTTCAGGATCGACAGGTCTTCGATGCGGTTGCGCAGCACCCGTTCGTCGCGGAAGAAGACCTTGCCGCGCCACAGCGTTTCGCCGATGTCCTCGATGACCAGACCCTTGAGATGCAGCGCCGTGCCGGTGAAGCCGCCGACGATCTCGGACAGCCGGAACTTGCCGCTCTCGCCGCGCGGCAGCAGGATGCGGCCGTCGAAGGCGCCGTCGGGGATGGGGCCGGCGGGCAGGCGGGCGTAGATCTGGTCGAGCTGTTCCTGGTCGAGCTTGGCCAGCCAGTCGGGGGTGATCTTCGCCAGTTCGGCCGGGGCGATCGGGTACTTGTAGTCGACCTGGGCGAGGTCCAGCTTCGACTGGTAGTCCTTGTCGTAGGGAGCGAAGCCGATGTTGGGCGGTTCCGGCTTGCCGCAGGCGGCGAGAACGAGGGCGGCGAGGACGATCAGGCCGGTGCGGGTGAAGGTGGGCGGCAGTCGCATGGTGATCCCCTCCCTTAAAGCGTGGCGAGGAAGGCGGTGAGCGCCTTCTTGTCGGCATCGGACAGGTCTTCGCCGAAGCGGTGGCCGTCGTTCTCGATCTCCTCGGTGCAGGTCTCGTAATTGGCGCTGAGGAAATCCCGCTGTCTCGCGCAGGATGTCGACGAAGCGGGCCGGGTGCTTCAGCACTTCGTCGGCGATGGCCTGCAGCGTCGGCACCTGATCCTTCTTGCCGGCGGCTTCGAGCCTCGCCGGGTCGCGCTTGGCGAGGAAGAGGTCGCCGATCAGTTGCTTGTGCTGCAGCCCGTTGAGGAAGCCGGCGCTGGTGCCCTCCGGTATCCTGACCTGGCCGAAGCCGCCGAGCGGTTTCTCGGTCTTGCCGTCGAGCGGGCGGATGCCGACGTCGATGATGCAGGTCGGCATTGGTCAGGGTGCGCTTGCTGCCGCGTTCCTTCGGATTCAGCAGCTCGTGCATCGAGCGCTTGTAGAGCTCGAAGCGGCCATCGACCGTCGGGTCGTAGCGCAGGCAGTCGGGCTGGGCGGCGAGCAGCTTGCCGTCGCGGTCGACGTAGCGGGCGCGGTGAAAATCGTTGTCCTTGTTGGCCGGCTTGCCGCAGATCTCCGGGCCGATGGCGTTGTTGTGCATGAAGGGCGCGGTGGCCCAGACATTGACCAGCGAGATGTTGCGCATGATAGCCGCGGCCGCCGTCCTTGAGTTCCGTCGCGCTCCGGGATGTCGGCGACGACGCGGCCGCTTGCGCAGGGTGTCGGAGGCGTATTCCATGTACAGGTGGCCGGCCTTGTGGTTGGAGTGCAGCGACGCGGCAGCGGAAGGTGCCGACCTCGGTGACCGGCGTCGTCTGGTCGTTGCCCAGGAAATCGGCGCGCACCTTGCGCGGATGCGCTTCGTTGGCGGCGGCGAAATCGCGGTTGGCGAAGGCGCCGCCGGCGCTTTCGGGAATGCTCGAATGGCAGCGCGCGCAGTTGTCGGCGAAGACCGTGCGGCCGCGCGTAACGGCGCCCTTGCCGAATTCCTTGTCGAGGTCGGCGGTCAGATCGGCCGGCGTATAGCTCGCCTTGCGCTGGCTTGGCGCGGGCGGCCTGCGAGATCGGTCTGGTCGGATTCGGCCGAGGCGAAGAAATCGAGGATGGTCTGCAGGCGATCCTCGACCGCCCGGAAGTTCGGGCAATCGCGCCGGCACTGGCCGATGTCGAACGACGTCTGGCCGAAGCCGCGCTGCTCCGGGTCGACCTGGCGCATGTCGGCGAAGTGATTGACCCAGCACTGCTCGGAACACGAGCCGATGTTGAAATAGACGCGCTGGATCGCTTCGAGGGCGCCGATCGAATCCTCGCCGCCCTTCAGGATGTGATGGACGCCGGGCAGCACGACCTTCTGGCCGCCGAGATAGACGGTCGTCGTGTCGTCGTCGCGCGTGCTCTTCTGCCAGCACTTGCCGTCGCGGCCCGGTTCGCACCAGCACTTGCCTTCGTCCTTCTCGGCGCCGCAGGTGGCGGCCTTGCGCCACTTGGTGACCATCTCGCCCTTGAACACCGGGCGCTGGGCGACGTTGATCAGGGCATTGATGGTGCCGGGGTTGTTGATCTGGTCGTGCGAAATCGCCGAGGTGTCGGTCACGCCCGGCCGGGCGTGGGCGAACATCTGGTATTCGAGGCTGCTCTTCGGCATGCCGGAGCCGAGCAGTTCGGACATGCGGGTGTACTGGTTGCCGATCAGGCCCTTGATGTTTTCCCACTTCGGGTGCGCCGGGTCGGCCGGCGGGTTGAGCGGGTCGAAGGCGATGTGGCAGGAGCCGCAGGTGGTGCCGATCAGGAAGGGCGGCTCGACCGAGGCGTCGGCCAGCTTGCTCACCCGCTGGTCGGACTCGATGCCGGTGGTCGCGGCCTTGGTGGCGGTGAAGCCGGACCAGGTGGCGAGGTCGCCGTTGAGCGCCTTCCACTTGGCGGCGTCGAAGCGCGGGTTGGGGAACTTGCGCAGGCCGAGGGCGCCGGTCGAGGTGCCGAAACGCAGGTCGCACGGCGAATGCGCGCTGGTCGACCTTGCCGCCCTGGGTGTGCGGATCGTCGGCGTCGAGCGCGGCATCCTTGAGGCCGCAGGCCGGGTCGACATAGCCGTTCTTGCCGACGTACTTGAGCAGCACGTCGTCACCCGGGCACCAGTCCAGACCGTAGGTTTCATCAAGCGACCTGGCCGGGCAGTCGGGGGCGCCGGGCTTGCAGCAGGCGGGGTCGTTGATGATGCCCCAGGCCCAGAAGCGGTCGTCGCGCTGGTCGGTGCGCAGGACGCGGTACCAGTCGACGAGGACGCCGATGCGCTGCTGGAAGGTGTAGGTGTGGAAGCGCTCGTTGCCGCCGGTGGCCTTGAACCAGATCAGGCGCCCGACGCACTCCGACTCGTTCAGCCCCTCGCGGGCACAGGCTTCGAAATAGGGGGCGTCCTGGTCGACAATGGAAACTTCGGGGAGCAGTTTGCCGGGCGGGGCCGTGGCGGTGGCCGGGGTGGTTTCGGCATGGGCATCGACGATGCCCTGGTGTTGAGTCTGGAATATTCCGATGCCAGCGGCAAGGGTAATGAATGCCGCGAAAGCGGCCAGCAGAGTACGTTTCATACGTTCCTCCCGATCAACGCCCGGGAATCCCGGTGCGACGGAATTCCATCTGGTTACTTGATGACATTGACCATGTGAAGAAGTTCAAACGCAAGCGCCGGCCGTGCGACTTGCCGTGCCCGGAATGCCGGTGGCGCGGCGACTGCTCTGGGGTTTCGCCGAGGAATCAGAACCCGAGCGACAGCCCCTTGGGGTGAAACGCCTGGTAGCCCCGGGCACGCTGGTCGGCCATCCTGCTCCACGCTTCGGTTGAGGCGACAAGATAGTTGAAGTGCAATCGGGGCTTCCCGGGGGCGTTATGGGACTTGAGCAGCAGTTCGACGCAACGGGCGTGCGGATGGCCGAAGATCGCACCATTGGTCGAGATCAGGTAGTTTGGACATTTCAGCCGGGCGAGCAGGGCTTCGCTGATGTTGGCGACGCTGCCATGGTGGGCCAGTTTGAAGCCGTCGAGGGCAAGTCGCGAATCCGGCGTGAGCAGGCGGTCGAGCGAGGTTTCCAGTACCGAGGCCCAGGCGTCGCCGGCAAGCAGGAAGCGTATCTCGGGATCAGTCGCAGGATATTCGAGCAACAGGGCGATGCTGCTGCCATTGGCACGGCTGGTGTCGCCGCCAAAGGGTGCATCGGCGCCCGGTTCGCCGTTGCCGCCACCGAGCACATCGGCGAGTTCGCCATCCATCTCGGCGCTATCGGGTGTGCCGCCGTCGATATCTTCGTCAGTACCGAGCACGTCGCCGAGCGGACGCAGGCTACGGCTATCCGCGAGACGTTCGCGCAGGTGTGCGATGTTGCCGGAGGGTACCCGGGCGGCCTTGAGTTCCTTGGCCCAATTGTCCTTCAGGTCGAGCAGACGCGGAAAATCGGGGGAGAGCAGTGTGAGGCGGCAGGCACCTGGCAGGTCGACGACCGGCAGGGCGGAGGCGTTACGGTCGATGGCCGCCAGCGCTCCGGCGAAGCCGAGATTCCAGACCTCCGTGCCGGTGCGTTGCTCGTAGTCGGCGATCAGCATGCCGAGAATCTCGCCCTGGACGCCGCCGAGGGCTTCGCCGGCCGGGTCGGGGACGGCATTGAGCTGATCACGGCCGTTGAACCAGATGCGGTCGAAGCGGCAATCGAGGCGCCTCGGCATCGAGTAGCAGCCGGATGATGCCCTCGATGTGGTCGGCGTCGATGTGGGTGATCACGAGCAGGTCGAAGTGGCGCTCGTCAGCCGGCAGGTGCAGGATGCGCTCACGCAGCGCCGGATAGGCATGGGCCGGGCCGCCGTCGATCAGGATGCGATGGATCTCGCGGCCGCTGCCGTATTCGATCCACAGGCAGTCGCCGTGCGCGGCGGGGAGCATTTCAATGCGGAACATTGCGAAGATCTATCCTTTCAGGTCGGTGTGGCGGCTGGTTCGCTTGCCCGGGGCAGCGGCGTCAGTCGCCATTCCGCATCGCCAAGCGCGACCAGGCAGAGGGCGAGGAGGTAGCCGCGGGCCAGCATGCGGCGGCGGACGCGGCGCATCAGGGTGCCGAAGTCGGCGTTGGCGTCGTCGACCGCGACCAGTTGCGTGACCAGTTCGCGCGCCAGCGGCGCCGCATGCCGGCCAAGGATCTGGGCGAGGGTGCCGAGGACGATTGCGGTCTTGAGTTTCTGGAATTCGCGGACGACTTGCACGTAACCCAGTTCGGACTCGGCACCGGTGCGGCAGCCGAGCAGAAGCAGGATGGGGCCGGGTTCGCAGCCATCCGGGTTAACGTATTCTGGGCGAATCTGCCCGCGCCGCAGTCGCGCGAGATCGTGGCCGAGGCTTTCGTCGCCAATCTCGAGAAAGTCCTCCAACTCCTCTTCGTCATGGTGCGGTAGCGCGATCAGCAGGCGCGGGTGCTGTTTTACCGCGTCGTACCATTCGTCCCAATCACGGGCGAGGGTGGCGTTCCCGATGCATTCGTGAATGGTCTTCCAGGTGGCTGTCCGTTCATCCTCCGGAACCTTGTTGCTGCTCGCGAAGACTGCCGAGTCGATGGCCGGGAGACTGCGCCGGTTTGCTCCGGGGGCCGAGGCATTCTCTGCACCAGCCGGGTTCAGGCGTTCGATTACCTTGCGCAGCGACCAGAAGCCGAGCGGGCAGATCGTCGCTGCATGCCGCCGGGCGTCGGCGCTCAGCGGGTCGTGGCCGCAGGCCGGACAAACCCTGGCATCGGCCTCCAGTGCCGCCTGCCAGCCTTTGCAGAGATGGGCTGCGTCGATTGGGTAGCCGCGGTCATAGACGAACTCGAGCGGCAGGACGACATCAGGATCAAGGCTCAGCAGCTGGATGCGCTCGCCGGGGTCGGCGAAGCCCTGCTGCTCGAGCTGGTTGAACAGACCAGCGCCAAAGCGGGCCATGTTGCGCAGGAGGATACGCACTTCCTCGTCACCGGCATCCAGCAACGCCTCGGCGCCCGGGGCGGGAGCGAGGCGGCGGACGAGCGATTTCTGGGTGGAGAAAAGCACGGTGTTGAGCGCTTCGATCGCCTTGCCGGGCGACTTGAGCGTGAAATTCCTGCCACCCGTGCCGTCATAGACCCTTAGCGTGGGCTGGCCTCCCGAAACACCTGCTGCATGGTCACTGCCCGGCTCACTGCTGTTGCCGAAAGTCAGCGTGGAAGTGCAGGGTCGGGCATCAGCGACGGCGATTACCTCACGGCGGCTGAGTTGCGCCCGAATCCGCAGGGCGTCGCGCGGACCGGCCTCTTCGCCCGGGGCAAGTGCCGCAGCCTCGACCAGGACCGTCTCGAAGCAACGGCCGCGGTAGCGGAACATGATCTCCGCCTTGACGTATCGTTCTTCAGCCGGAACATCGACATGCAGGTCGCAGTCGCCGCTGCGGGCGCTGCGTGGAGCGGGCAGGAGCATCGTGCTACTGTCGCGCTGGTCGCCCCAGCACAGTTCAACGGTCAGCAGCAGGCCCTCCTTCGGGATGGCGACAGTCTGGATCGGGGCGTCGGCAGTCGCCGCGCCATCGTCCTCGGGCAAACCGATCCAGCACCGGATGATGTTGCTGGCGCCGGCAACGAAGGTGTTGCGCGGCTGGCCCTCGTGGATGATCCGGGCGCGAACATGTCGTTCATCCTGCGTTGTCGTTGTGGCGGATGCTACGGCGGCCGGTTCGGCCCCTGGCGGATGCTGTGTTGCACCACCGCGGGAAATCGAGACGGACGGCGCGCCCCGGGGTCTTGCGGGAACCGTTGCTGACGCCGGTGCCATTCTGGGTGGCGAGGCTGCCTGGTCGGCGGCACGCGACGATGATCCCCGCGAGCGGGCGTGTACGGATGGCGCATCAACGATCGGATCCGGCGGCGGCTCGGCACCCCCGTCATAATCCCAGAAGCGGGTGGCGGCACGACCGGCCTGGCAGTCAGCCGCCTGGCCGAGGATGTCGAGCAGGCGCCGGCGTGTTTCTGGCGGCCAGTTGCCGCGAACCAGGGCGACGACTTCGCGGATCAAGTCACGGGACGCTTTGCTGGCGATCTTCCAGGCTACCTGGTCGTCATGAAGACCAGTTTTTTCTTGTTGGAGCAGTGCCAGCAAGAGTCCTGTGACGCTTGCATGGACTTTGAATACTTCGGGAAACTCGACGGGCCCGAATGGCCGAAATTCAGGATGGTGATCTCCAGGGGGTGGCGCGCGGAGCCGACTAGAGGCATGCGGAGCCATCTTCATGGCTGCGGCGATGGCGTCCCGGTCGGGCTCCGCCGGATTCGCAGCCATCTGGCGGAGTTTGTTGCGCACCGATGGCAGGGGAAGCCTGGCTGCCAAGCCCAAGGCGGCACGACGCACCGGCGAGCCGCCGGGAGTCTCAGCGACGAGTCGCCATCCGGCAACGGCCAACTGCTGCCAGGCTCGTTGACCAAGCGGAAAATGTGCAGCCGCCCTCAGCGCCGCGAGACGAACCTCGGGGGCCGGATCGCTATTGGCGAGATCCAGCAGCGGCCAGACCCATTGGTCAGAGAACGGCTCGGTGCGGGTTTTCGGCATGGCTGGCGCTTCGGTGACCAGTGGGTCAGATGCTGAGAAGTTCCGGCACATAGGTCTGTAGCCGGTGGGTCAGCAGCGCGCCGGCGTGACGGCCGAGAACAGCCATTTCGGGCGCCGAGAGCCGCGTCAGGTTGGTGCTGATGGCAGAAGCGAAGGCGGCGTCGCCTTCGCGATCCTCGCCCACGGTACTGTCGATCGAGAACCAGACCGGTCGGGCGCCACCTTCGCTGCCGGCATTCAGCTCGAGCCGCTTGAACTGCAGGCCGCGCACCTGTTCCATCAGGATGTCGATGGCTGCCACCAGCACGGCAGAGCCGGATTCGGTCGGCCGTTCGTCGATGGAGAAAGGTTTTCCGCCATCACTGACGATCACGTAGTCGAGGGCATTGCGTTTGCGGAACAGGGGATTGACCCCCAGGTTGTCGTAGACGCCGCCGTCGGAAAGGGTGACGTATTCGACGCCTGCCGCCGGGTATTGGGCCTGCTCAACCTTGAGCGGCGGGAAGACCGGCGGGAAGGCGGAGGACGCGGCGACGGCGCGACTGAGGGGAAATCCGGCGGCAGCCGTGGTGCCCAGTTCCCATTCGCCCATCTCGGCCTTGCCATCATTGCCGCCACCGGTCACGAAAAAGAACATGTTGCCCGTCGCAAGGTTGGTGGCGTTGAGATAAAGTCGCGGCCCGCCCTGCAGCGAACCCAGCGTGCGCTGGCCGAAAAGGTCGCGCTCGTAGGTCGCGGCAAGCTTTTCGAGACGGCTGTGGAAGGGGTCGAGGACGCCGCCTATGACCGACGACACCGCGATGGATGAGGTGCGAAGATATTTGTCCAGCTTGTCGAGCGCATCGTCCTCGCCCCAGTGAGCTGCCAGAAAGGCGCCGGCGATGCTGCCGCCGCTGACGCAGGTAAGCAGGTCGAGCTTCCACAGCAGGCCGAGCTGCTGGAGCTTGCGGAAGGCTCCGAGATGAAAGGCCGCAGCGCGGAAGCCACCGCCCGAAAGCGCCATGCCGATGCGTCTTTCGTTATTGTCAACGATAATGGTCATGACGCTCTCCCGTATCAGTGAGATGGTGACAATGCCTCAGGCGTGCATTCAGGCAGTTTCTGTACTATAGGCGGCGGCGGGCGAAACTCAAACAGCGTAGTTCCTGCGCGCAAGGATCAGCATGTTGAAGCGAAACCAATTCCTGGCTTTCATGGACAAAGCTGCACCCAATGGCTATCCGTGAATGGCGATAAATCATTACAAATTCGTCTTGGCGCTCCTTTTTGGTCTTGCATCGTCAAGCAGCCAGGGGGACGTTTACGGCTATGTTGACGAGCAGGGTGTGTCGCATTTCGCAGGCGAAAAGCTGGATGCGCGCTATCAGCTGCTGGGGCGCGGTGACCGGTTCGGGACGCTCGACCTGGGTGCCGCCGCGTTCGGAAAATCGCCGCAGATCACCCGGCTGACCGAGCATCCGCAGCTGAAAAAATACGAACCCATGCTGCGCGCCGCAAGCAGCGATTTCGCCGTCGAACTCGCGTTGCTCAAGGCGGTCATTGCCGCCGAATCGGGCTTCGACCCCGACGCGGTTTCGCCCAAGGGGGCAATTGGTTTGATGCAGGTGATGCCGGCGACGGCTGCCCGCTATGGCCTGGCCGCGGACAAGAACCGCTCGGTCGAAATGAAATTGCGCGACCCGCAGACCAATATCCGCCTGGGCGCGCGCTATCTGGCCGACCTGAAAAAGCTGTACCCGCGGCAGCAGCATCTGGTGCTGGCTTCTTACAATGCCGGCGAGGGGGCGGTCCAGCAATACAAGGACACCATTCCGCCCTACGCCGAAACACGCAATTACGTCGAGCTGGTCACCCGGCTCTACCGGGTGTTCAGCGCCAGCGCAATCGGCATGAACCCACGGATCAGGGTAAAGAGCGCCGCCTCGACGGGTGCCGGGCCCGGGTACTGAGCGACGGGCGGGCCGGGCATCAAGCGCCGGCTGCCATTCCCTTGCGCAGCAGTTCAGCGACCAGTTCGTTGAGGCCGGTCTGGCGTGCTTCGGCCAGGGCGCGCAGTTCCCCGGCCAGTTCGGCATCGAGCTTGACGGCGAAGGGAATCAGGCCTTTCGCCTGGTCCAGCTTGCGCTGTTCCTTGCGGTCGAGGACGACACCCTGGGCGAAACGCTCCGGGGTGCCGGCCTGTTTCATGCGGCTTTCAACCTTGAGGGCGAGATTTTTGTAGAGATCGGTCTTTTTCATCGGGGTCCTTGTGAGCTGGCTGGAGGTTATTTGGCCGATTTCAGGCGTTGACCGCGCCCGGAACGAAGTCCGCTTGGAGGAGAACAGCGTGGACTTTTGCGTACTCCTTGATCAGGCGCCGGTGCACCTCGCAGCCATCGAGGTTCAGGCCCGGCGACTCGAGGCCGAAGAAACGCAGGTCGCCGTCGATCAGGTCGCTGGCCTGATCCAGGGTTTCATCCCCGTACAAGGCGACCAGCGCGCCTTCGCAGGCGTCCGCGTCTACCATGTCGAGCAGGGTGGCGACGCAGCGATAGGTGCGCCGGCGGGCGGCGTCAAGCTGTGCGAACTGGCGCACCCACTCGCAGCCTTCGCGTACCGCGTCGATGTCGCCGGCGGCCAGGGCCAGCAGGGTCTTCAGTTCGCCGACGCGCAGATCGGCCCACAGTGAGCCGGGATCGGGAGCGAGGCCGATCAACGCGGCGACCGGGCGTTCGTCGGCGAGGTTAAGGTCGTTGAGCATGTCGAGCAACTCGCCGCACTGATCGTCATCGAGTTTGGCCAGGTTCAGGATGGCCGGGCGCAACGCGGCACCGTTGCTGTTGTTTTCCCATTCCAGATCGTCCACCGGGTAGATCTCCGACATGCCGGGCACCAGGATGCGGCAGGCGTAAACACCGAGATGGTTGAAGTCGGCGACATAGATATCGTGGCCGTCGGCGTGGATGCGTTCGGCCAGCCAGGCGTAGTCGTCGGCGGTCTTGCCATTCTCCAGATCGTTGAAGTTCCAGTTGACGAACGCGAAGTCTGGCGCGTCGCCGAAGAAGTTCCAATGGACGATGCCGCTGGAATCGACAAAGTGGATCTCGATATTTGGCGCACTGGCGACTTCATCGAGATCGAAGCCGGGCGGCGGAAAACCGTCCAGCGCCTCGAGGGCGCGGCCCTGCAGCAGTTCGGTCAGAGCGCGCTCGAGGGCGATTTCAAAGCGCGGATGCGCCCCGAAGCTGGCGAAGACGCCCTGGTCATGCGGGTTGAGCATGGTCACGCAGAGCACCGGGTAGTTGCCGCCGAGCGAGGCGTCCTTGACCAGGATGCCGAAGCCGGCCTCGCGCAGGCCGGCAATGCCGGCGGCGATGCCCGGGTAACGGGCGATGACGTCTTCCGGCACGTCGGGCAGGCAGAGCCCTTCGGCGATCACCTTGAACTTGACATGGCGCTCGAGAATTTCCGCCAGCGCCTGGGCGCGCGCTTCGGCCGGCGTGTTGCCGGCCGCCATGCCGTTGCTGACGTAAAGGTTGCCGATGATGTTGACCGGGAAGAAGACCTCGGCGCCGTCGCGCTCGCGCAGGTAGGGAATGGCGCAGATGCCGCGCTCGTAGTGGCCGGTGTTCAGGTTGACCAGTGCTTCGGCCGGAATGCTGCCTTCCGGGTTGTAGAAGGCTTGCAGTTCCGGGGTCAGCAGTTCGGCCGGCCAGTCGCTGCCGGTAACCGGGAACCAGCGCTCGCGCGGGTAGTGGGCGAATTCGCGGTTGGCGAAGTCGTCGCCGAGATAGTAGTGGTTCCAGAAGTAGTTGCACGACAGGCGCTCGAAGAATTCGCCGAGCGCGCTGGCGCGGGCAGCCAGTTGTGTCGCCCCCTTGCCGTTGGTGAACATCAGGGGGCAGGCGCGGTTGCGCAAATGCACCGACCAGACATGGTCGACCGGGTTGAGCCATGCGCATTCCTCGATGTCGAAGCCGCGGGCCGTCAGCCTGGCCTGCATCGTGGCGATGGAGTATTCGAGCGAGGCATCTTTGCCCGGGATGTAGTGTGCGGATTGCATCGGGCGTCCTGCCGGGAAAAGGGAGGGGCGCAGTGTACGCCATGCGGCAGCTCGCGACGCCAACTTCGGGAACTATCCCGGCGCACAGGGACTCCGAATTGCGCTGAATCACGCATTTTGAAGGAATGAATATGAACCGCCGTCACTGGTTAAGCAGCGTTTCCGGTCTGTTTGCCGCCATGGCCTTGCCCGCGGCCCCGGCCGGCGCGGCCGGCAGCTTCCCGCTGGTCAAGGCGCGCGAGGAGTGGAAGAAACTGCTGCCAGCGGATGCCTTCCGCGTGCTTTTCGAAGAGGGCACCGAGCCGCCCGGCAGCAGCGCGCTTAACAATGAAAAGCGGGCCGGAACCTTCATCTGCGCCGCCTGCAACCTGCCGTTGTTCGACAGCGCCCACAAATACGACAGCGGCACCGGCTGGCCCAGCTTCTGGCAGCCCTTGCCGGGGGCGCTCGGCACCTCCACCGACTTCAAGCTCATCCTGCCGCGCACCGAATACCATTGCTCCCGCTGTGGCGGGCATCAGGGGCATGTCTTCAACGACGGGCCGCCGCCGACCGGCAAGCGTTACTGCAACAACGGCGTTGCCCTGGCCTTCGTGCCGCGTGGCGAAGCCTTGCCCGCCCTGCGCACGTGAAGGCCGGCATGTTGCTCAAGGCGCTATTGTCGATCGGGCTGATTATGGCGTCCGCCCTCGCCCGGCCCGCCGATGCGCCGGCTGCCGGTCCGGCCACGGCCATATTCGCCGGCGGCTGCTTCTGGTGCATGGAAAGCGATTTCGAGAAAGTGCGCGGGGTCATCGCCGTCGAATCGGGGTACACCGCCGGCCGGACGCCCAATCCGACCTACGATCAAGTCAGCCGGGGCGGCACCGGGCACACGGAGGCCGTGCGCGTGACCTACGACCCGAGCGTCGTCAGCTATCGGGCGCTGGTCGGCCATTTCTGGCGGAATATCGATCCGACGGTCAAGGACCGGCAGTTCTGCGACGTCGGCTCGCAGTATCGCAGCGGCATCTACTGGCAGAACGAAACGGAACGCCAGGTGGCCGAAGCGAGCCGCCAGGCCCTGCTCGACAGCGGTCGCTTTCCCGCCATCCATACCGAGCTGGCGCCGGCCTCGACCTTCTGGCTGGCCGAAGAGGCGCACCAGGATTACTACAGGAAGAACCCGCTGCGCTACGCGTATTACCGTTCGGGCTGCGGTCGCGACGTGCGCCTTGCCGAGCTTTGGAAGGAGCGCGCGAAATAGAGTTGAACGCCGGCTGTTGCCTTGCACGCCTTAATTGATTCATTCGCTTCGCGCCGGGCGCTTCCTGCGACTGCGAAGCAGATCCCCTGGTGGGCCGGTTACGGTCAACGCCAAAAACCCCTGAAAAACGGTGCGCTACAGTACCCGTACTTTCACGGTCCTGCCCTTGACCTTGCCGGCCGCCAGCTTGTGTACCGCGGCGCGGGCGATGTCGCGGGCGACGGCGATGTAGGTGGTCTGATCGGTCACGGTGATCTTGCCGATCTGTTCGCGGGTGAATCGGTCGGCGCTGCCTGCTTCACCGGTCAACGCGCCGAGCACGTCGCCGGGGCGGATCTTGTCCTTGCGCCCGCCCAGCATCAGCAGCGTGGACATCGGCGGCACCAGCGGCGCGTTGTCCGCGCTGTCGAGCGCGCCGAGTTCGCTCCAGGTCAGCGGGCTGCCCATGAATTCGGCGATTGCCGCCACCCGCCGGCGATCGCCATGGCTGCACAGGCTGAGCGCCCAGCCTTCCTCATCGGCGCGGCCGGTGCGGCCGATACGGTGGATGTGGATTTCCGGGTCGGGCGTCACGTTGACGTTGATCACCGCTTCGAGATTCGCAATGTCGAGGCCGCGCGCCGCGACATCGGTGGCCACCAGCACCGAAACGCTGCGGTTGGCGAACTGGATCAGCACCTGGTCGCGCTCGCGCTGTTCCAGGTCGCCGTTCAGGGTCAACGCCTGGATCCCGGCATGGCGCAGCGCGTTGAGCAGATCGCGGCATTGCTGCTTGGTGTTGCAGAAGGCGAGCGTGCTGACCGGGCGGTAGTGCTTGAGCAGCCTGGCCACCGCTTGCAGTCGGTCTTCATTCGTGACTTCGTAGAAGCGCTGGCGAATCTTGCTGCCGGCATGCTGCTCAAGCAGTTTCACCTCCTGCGGCTGGCGCAGGAACTGTCTGGCGAGTTGCGCGATGCCTTCCGGGTAGGTGGCCGAAAAGAGCAGGGTCTGGCGTTGGGCCGGGCAGCGCTTGGCGACATAGGCGATGTCGTCGTGAAAGCCCATGTCGAGCATGCGGTCGGCTTCGTCGAGGACCAGGGTATTCAGTTCGCCGAGCTTGAGGTAGCCGCGCTCCATGTGGTCCATGATGCGACCGGGTGTGCCGACGACGACATGGACGCCGTTTTCCAGGCTGGTCGCCTGGTTGCGCAAGGTCGAGCCGCCGACCAGCGCCAGCACCTTGATGTTTTCCTGGAAACGGGCCAGACGACGGATTTCCTGCGTGACCTGGTCGGCCAGTTCGCGCGTCGGGCAGAGCACCATGGCCTGCACGGCGAAGCTTTGCGGGTTCAGGCGGCTGAGCAGCGCCAGGCCGAAGGCGGCGGTCTTGCCGCTACCGGTCTTGGCCTGCGCGATCAGGTCGTGCCCGGTCAGCGCCAGTGGCAGGCTTGCCGCCTGGATCGGCGTCATGGTTCGGTAGTCGAGCTGCTGGAGCGTCGCCAGCATGGCCGGCGTCAGCGGTAGTTCGGCGAAGCTGCGGCCGGCCGGCGCCGACAGCGGCGTGATCTCGCTCAGCATGGCTCAGGCCTTGCGCTTGCGCGCCGGCATCGGCTTGCGCTGGCGCTGCCCCGGCTTTTGACTGTCGCCCTCGGGCTTTGGCTTCGGGACCAGCAGGTTTTTCCCTGTGCCTTCGCCGGCAGTGCGGTGCGCCCGGATGGCTGCATCCAGTTGTTCCGCCGTGAGCATTACGGAAGCGTGCGCTCCCTTCGGGATGAAGGCGGAAAGCTCGTCCCGAACACGGAAGATGCGTTCGTCGCTGGCCCCCTTTCTGGGTTGGCCGGCCATGATTTTCTGGGCGTCGGCGGTCAGCGTATAGCGGCCATCGATTTCGCAGATCAAGCCGTTCGTCGCCAGGCGGGCGAACGACTCGCCGAGCTTGGCTTCGCCGGGAATTTCCGTCTGGATCAGGTTGACCGCAGCAATGATCTCGACCAGTTCGGCCGGCCGTTTTTTGGCGGCGAGCGTGGTGGCGAGCAGGAGGAGTGCATCAACATCATTGACCGGGTGCATCGGGTAACCTTCACGGAGCGGTAGTGCAACAATAAGCGCCGGCGAAGGATCAGGCACTCCCCGGCAAGGCGGAGTGTAATGGTTCACGGCCCGGCGTGGCGTCAATCAGCGCCGGCTCTGGATTTCCTCGATGTAGCCGAGCATGCCGGTGCGGATGTTGGCGGCGTTGCCTTCGTCGGTGTCGATATGCATGGCCAGCCGGTAGTCCGGGTTCACGCGGACGACGACGTCGCCGAAGATCAGTTCGCGCTCGCCTTCGATGCGCACGCGGACGATGTACTTGTCGCGCACGCGAAAGCGCATGCGCGTCCTCCGGCGTCATGTGGATGTGGCGCTGGGCGCAGATCACGCCGCGTTCGATGACGGCGCTGCCGTAGGGGCCTTCGAGCGTGATGCCGGGCGTGCCGGCGAGGTCGCCCGACTCGCGGATCGGCGGCTGGATGCCGAGCTTGAACTGCTCGGTCATGGCGATCTCGACCTGGGTTTCCTTGCGCGTCGGGCCGAGCACGCGCACGTTGGCGATGCGCCCCTTGGGGCCGACCAGATGCGACCTTTTCCGCGCAGGCGAACTGGCCGGGCTGCGACAGTTCGTGTTCCGGCGTCAGCTGGTGGCCGGGGCCGAACAGCTTGTCGACGTCGGCCTGCGACAGATGGACGTGGTGGGCCGAGATCTCGACCGGAATCGGCGCCTCGGCCTCATCGTCCTTGCATCGCCACGCAGCAGCTGGTTGCGCTCGATGGCGCGCAGCGTCTCCCAGGCGACCAGGCGCTCGTCGTCGTTGGCGATGACCAGGATGGTGACCGGCGAATCGTCGGCCGAGATCACGGCGTGCGAGGTCAGCCGTGGTCGAGGTTGCGGTTCTTTTCCTCGTCGAGCTTGATGCCCATGTAGCCGAGGCCCTGGCAGGCCAGGCTGCGCACCGTGGCGCTGGTTTCGCCGATGTCGCCGGTGAAGGCGAGAACGTCGATGCCGCCCATCGCCGCCACGTAGGCGCCGATGTTCTTGCGCACCTGGTAGCAGAAGGCCTTGTGCGCGAGCAGGGCGCGGTGATGGCCGTCGCCGGCGGCGGCCTCGATGTCGTGGATGTCGCTGGAGATGCCGGAAATGCCTTTGAGCCCGCTCTCGGTGTTGATCAGCCGTCGACAGTTGCATCGGGCGACATTTCGTGGTTCTGCATCAGGTGGATCATCACCGCCGGGTCGATGCTGCCGGAGCGGCTGGGCATGATCAGACCGTCGGTCGGTGTCATGCCCATGCTGGTATCGACCGAGCGTCCGTGGTCGATGGCGCACAGCGAGGCGCCGATGCCGAGGTGGCAGGAGACGATTTCCAGCTCGCCGAGCGGACGCTTGAGCACTTCCGCCGCCTTCAGCGAGACGTAGCGGTGCGAGGTGCCGTGGAAGCCGTAGCGGCGGATGCCGTCCTGCTTGTAAAGATCGTAGGGCAGGCCGTAGAGGTAGGCGTAGGGCGGCAGCGTCTGGTGGAAGGCGGTATCGAAGACGGCGACCTGCGGCACGCCGGGGAACTGTTTCATGCGCGACGCGAATGCCGGCGACGTTGGCCGGGTTGTGCAGCGGCGCGAAGATCGCGAGTTCCTCGATGTCGGCAATCACCGCCGGCGTGATGACGACCGAACTGGAGAACTGGTTGCCGCCATGCACGACGCGGTGGCCGACGGCGGTCACGTCCTCGGGGTGGAAGGTGAAGGCCTCGCCGAGCAGGGCAGTGGCTTCCTGCATGACCTTGAAGATGTCGGAGAGCTTGAACGGCTCGTGCGCCAGCGTCTTGTGCCGCGGGCCGACCATGACCGTGATGCGCGGCAGCTGCTGGTCGGCATTGTCGATGATGCCGTGTACGTCGGCGCCGCTGTCCTGGGTGTCGTAGATGCCGAAATGAATCTGGCTGACGCCGACATTGAGGACGACCACCTTGCCCGGCGCATCGGTATTGAGCGACAGCGCGTAAGGGTCGTCCGACCTGGACGGCGGCACGGGCCTGGCCGGCTGGCGAGGTCGACCGACATGGGCGCGCGTGCGCTCGGCCAGCAGCCGCGACAGATAGCCGACCGCCTTCGGATTGGTCAGGATGTGGGTGTTGAACACTTCCTGCGGGATCATCAGCACGAAGCAGCGGTTGCCGGCGATGACGTCGGCGACGATGCGGTCGCCGGTGAGCAGCGACATGACGCCGAAGACGTCGCCGCTCTTCAAGCTTGGCTGATCACCGAGCGGCTGCCGGTGTTGTCGGTCATCGAGATTTCGGCGTGGCCGCTGATCATGACGCCGATGAACTTGCCTTCGTCGCCGGTTTCGAGGATGGCCTCGTTGCCTTCGTAGGTTGCCAGGCGCGACTTGATGACGATTTCTTCGACCTTGTCGGCCGGGAAGCTCTCGAACAGGCGCACCTGTTCAAGGAAGAACTGTTTCAGGTCTATTTCGCTCATGCTGGTTCTCGTGTGCAATCGGTATATTTATAGGCATAGACTACCACTTTGCTGCATTGCAGCATAGCCCGCTACCGGCTAGCGGCGGCGCACCGTTTATTTTTGTCCCGGTTTGCGCGGTTCTTGCGAAACTGTCGGTGTTTTCTGCAAGAATTCCGACTTTCGAACAACGCGACGACTCAGGATCCCAGATGACCTACAAAGTTTTTGTCGACGGCCAGGAAGGCACGACCGGCCTGCAGATCAACGAATACCTCGCGAAGCGCGCCGACATCGAGCTGCTGAAGATCGATTCCGACAAGCGCAAGGATCTCGCCGAGCGCAAGCGCCTGATCAACGAATCGGACGTCACCTTCCTGTGCCTGCCGGACGACGCGGCCAAGGCGTCGGCGGCCCTGGTCGATAACGCGAAAACCTGCATCATCGATGCGTTCGACCGCGCACCGCGTCAATCCGGACTGGGTATTCGGCCTGCCGGAACTGGCGAAGGACCAGCGCGCGAAGATCCGTGCCTCCAAGCGCATCGCCAACCCCGGCTGCCACGCCTCGGCCTTCATCCTGGCGCTCAAGCCGCTGGTCGCCGCCGGCCTGCTGCCGGTCGACACGCAAATTGCCGCCAATTCCATCACCGGCTATTCGGGCGGCGGCAAGTCGATGATCGCGCATTACGAAAGCGCGGCCCGCATCGACGCACCGCGCCCCTACGCGCTTGGCCTGGCCCACAAGCATCTGCCGGAAATGGCCGTTTATTCCGGGTTGACCGTGGCACCCATCTTCCAGCCCATCGTCGGGCCGTTCTACAAGGGCCTGGCCGTCACCGCCTTCCTGCACCCGCAGCAATTCACCCGCCCGGCAACGCCGGCCGATGTGCAGAAGATCCTTGCCGACTATTACGCGGGCGAACCCTTCATCCGCGTCGCGCCGGTCGATCTGGAGGCCAACACCGAGGGCGGTTTCTTCAACGTCGAGGCCAGCAACGACACCAACCGGGTTGACCTGTTCGTCTTCGGCAACGAAGAACGCATGCTGCTTGTCGGCCGTCTCGACAACCTCGGCAAGGGGGCGTCGGGCGCCGCCGTGCAGGCGATGAACGTGCATCTTGGCGTCGAGGAGAGCCTCGGGCTGGTCTGATTGGCTGCCGCTTGCAGACGGATGGAGCCCGCCGGATCGCGGGCTTTGTTTTTGGCGGGGCAATGTGAATGGCTCAATCCGGCCAGAGGACTAAACCGCTCGCGCGGTATTGGGGGTGGCTGAACCGGCGGGCGGGGTTTCGGTAATGCTGGTTTGTGGTTGTGCCGTGGCAGAAATCTGCTGATGTTGGAAGCGAGGCAATCCGCCTCGTTTTCTGACAGGAGCAAGCCATGGAAACCCGGAACCCGAGCATCAGCCCGCTGCGGCAACGCATGATCGACGACATGCGGATGCGCAAGCTCAATCCCAAGACGCAAAGCGCCTACATTCGCGCGGTCCGCAGCTTCACGAAGTACCTCGGCCGGTCGCCCGACACTGCCACCGTCGAGGACCTGCGCAACTACCAGCTTCATCTGGTCGATGCCGGCACCTCGCCGATCTCCGTGAATGCCGCCATCACCGGCCTCAAGTTCTTCTTCGACATCACCCTCGAGCGCACGGCCGTGATGGCGCGGATGCAACCCCTCCGCGTGCCGCAGAAACTGCCGGTCGTACTCAGCCGAGAGGAAGTCGGGCGACTGATCGCCGCTTGCGGCAATCTCAAGCACCAGACTGCCCTCGCGCTTGCCTACGGCACCGGCCTGCGGGCCAGCGAAGTTTCTGCGCTCAAAGTCAGCGACATCGACAGCGAACGCATGATCCTGCGGGTCGAACAAGGCAAGGGGCGCAAAGACCGCAACGCCATCCTCTCGCCGATCCTCCTCGAGCGCCTGCGGTTCTGGTGGAAGGTCGCCCGGGCGCAGGGCAAGATGCTCGACGGTGGCTGGTTGTTCCCCGGGCTCAACCCAATTGAGTCCTTGAGCACCCGGCAACTCAATCGTGCCATCCACGCCGCTGCTCGGACGGCCGGCGTAGACAAGCGGGTTTCGATGCACACCTTGCGCCACAGCTTCGCCACCCACCTGCTCGAACAGAAGGTTGACATCCGGGTGATCCAGGTCCTGCTCGGCCACAAGAAGCTCGACACCACCGCGATCTACACGCACGTCGCCACCGACATCCTGCGCGAAGTGATCAGTCCGCTGGAAACCTTGCGCTCGCCGTAGGTCGGCCGTGGGGCGTTCCGCCCTGGAGGTCGCCGACATCTTCCGTACCTTCGGTCCAGCCTGGCGCGAAGCGCAAGCGGGCCACCTGAGTCTTTCCCAGCTCAAGGTCATGTCGGCCATCGAACAATGCCGCAGCGCGGCGCTGGGTGGCCACGTGTTGCGCTGTGATGCCTGCGGCCACCTGGAAATCAGCTACAACTCCTGCCGCAACCGGCATTGCCCGAAGTGCCAGGCGAAGGCCGCGCAACGCTGGCTCGAAGCCCGGCAGGCCGACCTGTTGCCGGTCGAGTATTACCACGTGGTCTTCACGCTGCCGGCACCGATCAGTGCAATCGCCTATACCAACAAGGCGATGATCTATCGGCTGCTGTTCGAGGTGGCGGCGGAAACCCTGACGACGATCGCCGCGGACCCCAGGCACCTCGGCGCAGAGATCGGCGTCACGTTGGTGCTCCACACCTGGGGTTCGGCGATGACGCACCATCCCCACGTGCACGGCATCGTGCCCGGTGGCGGCCTGTCGCCAGACCGGGAGCGTTGGGTTGCCTGTCGGCGCGGTTTCTTCCTGCCAGTGCGGGTGCTATCGCGGCTGTTCCGCCGGCGTTTCCTGGAGGAACTGGGCAAGGCCCACCACGCCGGCCAGCTGAAGTTCTTCGGGGAGTTCGCCGGCCTGGACGATCCCAAGGCCTTTGCCCGTTGGCTGGCGCCGCTGCGTGCCAGCGAGTGGGTGGTCTATGCGAAACGACCCTTCGCCGGAGCGGAGGCTGTGTTGGCTTATCTGTCGCGTTACACCCACCGGGTGGCGATCTCGAACCGCCGGCTGGTATCACTGGATGAACGCGGGGTGACGTTTCGCTGGAAGGACTATCGCGCTACGGGACGGACGCGTCACAAGACGATGACGCTCTCGCCCGCGGAGTTCATGCGCCGCTTCCTGCTGCACGTGCTGCCTTCCGGATTTCACCGCATCCGCCATTACGGGCTGCTGGCCAATGCCGGGCGTCGCGAGAAGCTGGGGCGTGTTCGGAAACTGCTGGCCGCCCATCCAACCGGGAACCCGACCCAACCCAACGGAGAGGCAGCGACCATCGGGTCGGTCTTGCCGACCTTCGTGTGTCGGTGCTGCGGGATGCCGATGATCGTGGTCGAGACCCTGGTGCGTGGTGCATCCATTCGTTCACCGCCCGGACGGCAAGGCGTCCCGTGATGACGTCCGTGCTTCCAGATCCCAATCGTCTGTCGGCTTCGGGTATTGCCCGGCCGCGAGCGGACGGCTTGTGTCTGCCGACAGAAGCGCTGGCCAGGACGGCACTTTCGATCCGGAGACGGCGGCCATTTGCTGCCCATCGCGCATCGGGAGCGGCCGACCAAGGCGATTACCGGCGCCGGCTCCCCGGCTTCAACGCTTCGGGACGACTCCGCGCCGGTCGAATCCCCATAGCGCGTCGCTCACCCTGACCGCCTCGCAGCATTCCGCGGTTTCCTCCCTTGGGCCTTGTCCAACGCCTGCCCGCTGGCCTCGGTGCGGACTGCCTACACCCGCGCGGTTGGGCAGGCGTCGAACAACGCTAAACACAAGCGGTCGTATCAGCCTCGAAAAGTCGAACTGCACGAACGGTAGCTAGTTCATCAGATACCGGACATTCGCCTCTTGAGCAGGTGCCCGGAGTCATGGGGTGACTCAGGCATGGGGTGACTCAGGCGCCTACCCGACCAGCCCCCATCGTAGGGCCTCGCTTACCCAAGCGCCGCCTACTCCCGGATCCGCAGCAGCGTATCGGAAGGTAGTTCGCCGAAACAGTCGTTGTAGGCGCGCGCAAATTCACCGAAGTGCCAGAAACCCCAGCGGAGCGCCTCAATCGCAATGGTGGTCGATCCCGGAGGCGCGGCCAAGAGCGCATGGCGTACCCGATGGAGTCTAAGCCGGATCAGATAGGCTACCGGCGTCAGCCCCATGACATCCTTGAAGGCATACTCCAATGCACGTTCACTGACGCCGGTGACTCTGCAAAGGTCAGTCACGTAGAGATTGGCCCCCTTCTGCGACAGCGCATACTCCTCGGCAATCTTTACGACGAGACTCCGCTTCTGCAGCGTCCGGTCACTGCGGCCGGGTTCGAAAACATTGGCCGTGCCAATGGTCGCCAGCAACTGCTCGATCAGGTTGACCTGCACCGCAAGCAGCTCATCCTGCCGTTCATTGAAGAGGGCAGGCTGCTCTGCGGCCGTGTCGGTCAATTGTTTCCCCCAGTCGAACAGCCTGTATACCGCCGCCGGGCTTGTCTTGAGCGTCTCGATTCCCGCCGGCAGACGAAATTCGCCTTCGCGCTGGCGTGCCGCCAGATGGTCACCAATATCCCGTGGCGGCAGCAGAATCGTGACGCTTTCCCAGCCGGCGTTGACGACAAACCTGGCTTCTGCCTCCGATCCCGCGGCAAGCATCAATCCCGGACGAACCGGGAGTCCATTGACCGTCCCTTGCGACTGCGGGCCAAAGGTGACGTACGCGACCTGTCCTTCGGAAACGCGTGTTCGGGTACGCATGCGGACGTTGGTCGAGTGGAACACCACTGTGGCGGCCCCGGCACGAACAACCACACGTCGTGCCCGAAAAGGCAGCGACTGAAGCTGTACCGCGTCCAGATCGATGAGTTCGATGCCGGCATTGGCATCCGTGGGATCGCTGATCTCGACAACAGTGACGGCAGTTCGATCGTTGGTGGCTGGGGATTTCACGATTTTTTGGCTTTTGCGGAATTCCGATAGACGGTCCAATGGCTAGGCCGGACAATGCTCCACGCCTGCATGCGGCCAACGCGACCGAGAGCAAATGGCCCTCGCCGAGTCGCTAGTGTAGCAGTGAGGAGTGTCACCAGCGGTGACGAGGCCCGAAGGCCAGCGGCGACGACATTGTGCGACCCGAGGCGGGAAACTTCGATTTGATCGACCAAGCCGCAATGCGCCTGGCAATTGCGGTCGAGTTTGGATGGTTTAGCAGGGGGGTCAGTCAATGGAATCTGTACTGCGAGGTTCGGCGCGTGCAACGGGTGGAAAGCCGTCCAGCCGGAGTCGGTTGGCGGGAATCCTCTGTTTCGTTGGCATGGTTGCGACATACGCTTTCCCGAACATTGCAACGGCCGCAGACAGCCCCCGCCGGCCGAACATCGTCGTCATCCTCGGCGATGACATGGGATTTTCCGACATGGGCGCTTTCGGCAGCGAGATCAGGACGCCCAATCTGGATTCCCTCGCCAGCAAGGGCGTGCGCTTCACGAACTTCTATACCAACCCGAGCTGCTCCCCTACGCGTGCGACACTGTTGAGTGGCGTTGACACCCATCGCAACGGCCTCGGCAACATGGACGAATGGACGGCGCCCAATCAGCGCGGCGCGGTCGGCTACGAAGGCTATCTCAACGACCGGGTCGCCACACTACCGCAGCTGCTCAGGGATGCCGGCTACCACACCTACATGGTCGGCAAGTGGCATCTCGGCAAAAGTCCGGAGCAGATACCGGCGGCGCGCGGCTTCGAGCGCGATTTCTCGCTGCTCGACGGCGCCGGCAGCTATTGGGACATGACCAATTTCACAGGAGCGTCACCCCTGTCGGTGTTCACCGAGGACGGGCGCTATCTGACGAAACTGCCCGATGACTATTACGCGACCAAGACCTATACCGACAAGCTGATCGGCTTCATCGATGCCAACCGTGGTGATGGCAAGCCCTTCTTCGCCTATGTCGCCCATCAGGCACCGCACGATCCCTACCATCTGCCGCGTGACTGGCGCAATCGCCACGTCGGCGAGTACGACAGGGGGTGGGATGCGGTGCGGGCGGAACGCCTGAAGCGGCAGGTCGAGCTCGGCATCATGCCCGCCGGAACCCAGCTGGCCGAGCGCATGTGGTTCGTGCCGGACCCCATCGTGCTGGCGCCGGCGAGCCGGGCGCTCCTCGGCAAGAAAATGGAACTCTACGCCGGCATGATGGAGAACATGGATTTCCACATCGGGCGGCTCATCGACCACCTCAAGAAAATCGGCGAGTACGAAAACACGATCTTCATCGTTTTCGGCGACAACGGTGCCGAGGGTACTGACCTCTTCGCCCAGATCGCGGGAACGCCCGGTACGCGCGACTTCCTCTATGCGGCAATCAAGTGGTCGCAGACTCATCCCAACGCCTGGGGGGATCCCGGTTCGTATGTCGGTTACGGCCCGATGTGGGCGCAGGTTTCGATGACGCCCTTCAGCCAGTACAAGGGCTGGGTCGCCGAGGGCGGCATTCGCAATGCCCTGGTTGTCAGTGGACCAGTTGTCAAACGGCCAGCGGGCAGCATCAACCACGGGATCATGCATGTCGCCGACATCATGCCGACGCTGCTCGAAGTGGCCGGCACCAGCTATCCAAAGACGTCCGGGGGAAGCGAATTGCCGCCGCTCATGGGCAAGTCCTGGGGGCCGATGCTGACCGGACAAGTCGAGTCGCCGCGCACGACGAAGGACTATCTGGGCTGGGAAGTCTTCGGCAATCGTGCGGTACGGCAGGGCGACTGGAAGCTGCGCTGGCAATACAAGCCATTCGGCAAGGGCAACTGGGAACTGTACAACCTAGCGACCGACCCGGCCGAGCGTATCGACCTCGCCGCGGAGCGAGCCGACAAGCTGAAGGAAATGCTCGGCCTCTGGAACGACTACGTCCAGGCCAACAACGTGATCCTGCCCAGCCGTTCCACCTTCGAAACCCTGGAAGACAAGCTGCCGCAGCGCGTCCCGGACGATCCGGGCTACCCGCCACTGATCTACAAGCGGCAGTTCGTGCCGCCCAAGGACATGGTGGCCGATCCCAAACCGTGAGCGGTTGCGTGACCCGGAACCGGGCGCGAAGGACAAAATTTCTTTGAAGACGAGGGAGGCATCATGAACAAGACACACTGGTCCCGCTGGGTTGCCGTTTTTCTGACGGTCGCCGGTACGCTCTGCCCACTGGCGGCGCAGGCACAGACGCCGGGACGCTTCTACCTGCGGGGGCTGAGCGATGCAAATGCGGTGCCGGTCATCGTCAATTCGGTGAGCGGCAACACCAATCCGTTCGACCCTGCCCATACCGTGACGCCCGGCGCGAATTTCGACGCGACCATGGCCCTGATCGGTTACGCGCACACCTTCTCGTTGCTGGACCGCTCCGCCATTGCTGCAATCATCGTGCCGATGGGGCGAATCTCGGGCGACGTGACCGTGGCTGGCCGGACGTTCAACCAGTCGGCCAGCGGATTCGGCGATCCGATGCTCGAATTCAGCATCAATCTCATCGGCCCGGCGGCACAGAAGAACATCCCCGACGCCCTGCGTTATGAGCCGGGCTTCTCGGTTGACCTGCTCACTGACCTGGCACTGCCGATCGGCGAGTACGACAGCAGCAAGCCGCTCAACATCGGCCAGAATCGCTGGTATGGCCGTGTCGGCTTGCCCGTGATCTGGCAACTCGGCGACTGGGTGCCGGGCCGGCGCACGACGCTGGAGTTCCTACCGGCCGTCTGGATATTCGGCGACAACTCCGACTATGTCGGGCAGACCTTGAAGACCGATCCGATGTTCCAGCTGGACGCCCACCTGACCCGCGACTTCACGGAACAGCTCTGGGGTTCCCTCGACGCGGCGTGGTACAGCGGCGGTCAGGCGAGTATCAATGGCGTCACCCAGGGGCAGAAACTCAACAACCTCGGTTTCGGCGTAACCTTGGGGTACACCATCAACGACAACCTGAACCTGACCCTCGGCTACAAGTTCGACCGTAAACGACAACGGGCCCGGGGATCTGCAGATGGACAGTTTTATGATCTCTCTCGTATACGGGTGGCACCCGCTGCTGGAGGGTTCAAAGCGGCTAAAAAGCGAAAAATAGAGCAAGTTTCCGAGCGGCTGTGACAAGCGATTGGGGATATCCAGTTTGTGGATTCAGGCTGCTTGGTTAGAAAATTCGACCGGCAGCTTGAGGATCACAAGGCCGCCATGGCACGGTCCGAAAGACATCAGGCCGTTTTGGGTCGGAAGCGGACCGTCAGTGAATGCCGCAAAAGGGTCAATGGCGCTCGCGGGCATCAAACCGAATAAAACATGGCCAGCAAAAAAAGGCCTTCATTGAAGGCCTTGTCGCGTGGATATCCGGTGTGGAATCGGGTTCAGCCCTTCACGTGCAGCCCGCACTCCTTCAGTTCCGGCGATTCCCACCACCAGCGGCCGGAGCGGACGTCCTCGCCGAGCGAAATCGCCCGCGTGCAGGGCGCGCAGCCGATGCTCGGGTAGAACTTGTCGTGCAGCGCGTTGTAGGGCACGGCATTCTGCTTGATGTAGGTCCAGACTTCCTTTTCGCTCCAGTCGGCGAGCGGATTGAATTTTTCCAGCTTGTTGCCGTCGTCGTACTCGCGGGTCGGCAGGCCGCTGCGGGTCGCCGCCTGCTGGGCGCGCAGGCCGGTGATCCAGGCCTTCTTGGCGGCCAGCGCACGTTGCAGCGGCTCGACCTTGCGCATGTAGCAGCAGCCCTTGCGCAGTTCGACGGATTCGTAGAAGGCGTTGATGCCGTTGGCGCGGACGTAGGTTTCGACCGCTTCACTGTGCGGGAAATAAACCTTCAATTTGAGCCCGTAATGGGCGTCGACCGCAGCCATCAGGTCGTAGGTTTCCAGCGGCAGGCGACCGGTGTCGAGGCTGAAGATTTCGATTGGCAGGCCGGATTTGACGATCAGGTCGGTCAGCACCATGTCTTCGGCGCCGAGACTATTGGCGAAGGTGGCAGGCGACCAGTCGGTGGCGATGTCGGCGAGCAGGGCTTGCGCAGCGGCGGTCCTGGCGGCGACGCTGGCGGTCAGTTCGGGCGTGATGTTGAGCAGATTGGGCGTCATCGCTGATTTTCAGGCGCGGCGGCGGAAATGGGGAATGGGCTGGTCGGTCGAGGTCTGGTAGGCGTCGCCGAAGGTCGAAAATCCCTTCTCGATGGCGATGACGGCATTCTTGCCGTCCTTCAGCGCATAGCTGTCGAAGCCGACGCGGCGCATGTAGAAGAGCTGGTCGTGCAGCACATCGCCGACGGCACGCAGTTCGCCCTGGTACTTGTAGCGCTGGCGCAGCAGGCTGGCGGTGGAATAACCGCGTCCATCGACGAACTTCGGGAAGTTGACGGCGATGACGATGAAGTACTCGAGGTCACCGGCAACGTCTTCGACCCGGTCGTCGCCCTTGAGCAGCAGGCCGATACGCTTGTGTGTGGAGATGATCTCGGCTCTGCGCGCCCGCCAGACGGCGAACGGGAAGATGACGTCGCCTTCCGGCAGGGCAACGCCTT
Source organism: uncultured beta proteobacterium (assembly GCA_963815365.1). Classification (GTDB taxonomy): domain Bacteria; phylum Pseudomonadota; class Gammaproteobacteria; order Burkholderiales; family Rhodocyclaceae; genus Azonexus. Next base: position 167,145 of record CAWFGN010000005.1, on the reverse strand, counting down.
CCGGGGTTTCGCCTTCGGCCAATTCAAGCGTCTTCCAGGTGTCGACCGAACAGCGACTCGTTCTTGATCAATTGAGCCATTACGCGGCCTCCTTTTGAGCGACCCTGGCCTTGCCGTGGGCGCGGCCTTCGTAAACGCGGTTCTTGAACGGGTCGATGCCGATGCGGTCGAGGGTGTCGATGAAGCGCTCGTCGGCGTGACGGTTCTCGAGATAGACCTTGATGATCTTGTCGACGACGTCGGGCATTTCGTCGGCCGCAAACGACGGGCCGATCACCTTGCCGAGCCTGGCCTCGTTGCCCTGACGGCCGCCCAAGCGTGACCTGGTAGAACTCGGCGTCATTCTTGTCGACGCCGAGCACGCCGATGTGGCCGACGTGGTGGTGGCCGCAGGCGTTCATGCAGCCGGAGATGTTGAGGTCGATCTCGCCGATGTCGAACAGGTAGTCGAGGTCGTCGAAGCGGGCCTGGATGGCGTTGGCGATGGGGATCGACTTGGCGTTGGCGAGGTCGCAGAAATCGCCGCCCGGGCAGCAGATGATGCCGGTCAGCAGGCCGATGTTCGGCGTGGCGAGGCCGGCGCCCCTGGCCTTCTGCCAGACTTCGTAAAGGTCGGATTTCCTGACGTCGGCGAGGATGACGTTCTGCTCGTGGCTGATGCGCAGTTCGCCGAAGCTGTACTGGTCGGCAAGATCGGCGACGGCGTCCATCTGCTCGGCGGAGATGTCGCCCGGTGCGACGCCGTGCTGTTTGAGCGACAGCGTAACGGCAGCGTAGCCGGCGACCTTGTGCGGCATGCGTATTGCGCTCGACCCAGCGGGCGAAGGCGGGGTCGGCGGGCAATTCACCATCGGTCAGCGCTTCGTAGGCAGGCGCAGCGAAATGGGCGGCAACGCGGTCGTATTCGGCCTGGGTCAGCGTTGCCGGGCCGTCCTTCAGGTGCACCCATTCGGCTTCGACCTGGCTGGCGAATTCCTCGACGCCAAGCGCCTGCACCAGAATCTTGATGCGCGCCTTGTAGGCGTTGTCGCGCCGGCCGAAGCGGTTGTAGACGCGCAGGATGGCTTCGCAGTAGGTGAGGATGTGCTGCCAGGGCAGGAACTCGCGGACGATCTGGCCGCGGATCGGCGTGCGCCCGAGGCCGCCGCCGACGATGACGCGGAAACCGATCTCGCCGTCCTGTTCCTGCAGATGCAGGCCGATGTCGTGGAACCAGGTGACGGCACGGTCTTCGCGGGTGCCGGAAATGGCGATCTTGAACTTGCGCGGCAGGAAGGCGAATTCCGGGTGGAAGGTGCTCCACTGGCGGAGGATTTCGGCGAGCGGGCGCGGGTCGATCACCTCGTCGGCGGCGACGCCGGCGAACTGGTCGGTGGTGACGTTGCGGATGCAGTTGCCGGAGGTCTGGATGGCGTGCATCTCGACTTCGGCGAGGTCGGTCGAGGATGTCCGGACACGTCCTCGATCCTCGGCCAGTTGAACTGCATGTTGTGGCGCGTCGTGAAGTGGCCGTAGCCCCGGTCGTAGGTGCGGGCGATGAAGGCCAGCTTGCGCAGCTGGGTGGAACTGAGCATGCCGTAAGGAACCGCGATGCGCAGCATCGGCGCGTGGCGCTGGACATAGAGGCCGTTCTGGAGACGCAGCGGGCGAAACTCGTCGTTGGTCAACTCGCCGGATTTCCAGCGTTCGACCTGGTCGCGGAACTGGGCGGCGCGCTCGCTGACGAGTTGCCGGTCAATCGAATCATAGTGGTACATAAGCGCTCCGATGGGGATCGGTCAAGTGACGGACAGGTTTCGGACAGCACCCGTTCCTGAAAGTTGTAATTCTCGAACGCAAGGGACGAGAGATTAAAGTTTCGGGATGATACAAGCGGACATTTGAAACAAAAAGAATATTGGGTTAGATTGTTATATCGAGACGTTATTAAGTGCCGTCATGAAACTCCAGCAGTTGCGCTACATCGTCGAAATCCAGCGCCAGGGACTCAATGTCTCGGAGGCGGCAGAAGCGCTGTACACCTCGCAGCCCGGCATTTCCAAGCAGGTCAAGCTGCTCGAGGACGAACTGGGCGTTGCCATCTTCGAACGCAGCGGCAAGCGCTTTACCGGCGTCAGCGAAGCCGGCAAGGCGGTGCTGGAAATTGCGGAGAGAATCCTGCGGGAGGCCGAGAACCTGAAGCGCGCCAGTTCGGAGTTTTCCACCGGCGATACCGGGCGTCTGGTGCTGGCGGCCACCCACACTCAGGCGCGTTACGCGCTGCCGGTGGTGGTACGCGATTTCGTTACCCAGCACCCGACGGTCAAGCTGGAAATGCATCAGGGCAGCCCGACCCAGATTGCCGAATGGGTGCTCGCCGGCGAGGCGGATATCGGCATCGCGACCGAAGCGCTCGACCAGTATGCCCAGTTGATCACGCTGCCGGTGCGCCAGTGGAGCCATTGCGTGATCGCACCGGAAGGTCACCCGATCCTCAAGTCGCTGCCGCTGTCGCTGCACGAACTGGCGCGCTGGCCGCTGATCACCTACGACACGGCATTCACCGGCCGCTCGCGCATCAATCGCTCCTTCGAGCGCATCGGCGCCCAGCCGAATGTCGCGTTGACCGCGCTTGATGCCGACGTGATCAAGACCTACGTCAGCCTCGGCCTCGGTCTCGGCATCATTTCGGCGCTGGCCTTCGACGCCCAGCGCGACATCGGGCTGGTTGCGGTCGACGCCGCGCACCTGTTCGAATCCAACACCACCCGCCTGGCCCTGCGCCGCGGCACCTATCTGCGCCGTTACGACTACGACCTGATTGCGCTGTTCGCGCCGCACCTGTCGAAGCGCGTGGTCGAAATGGCCATGCACGGGGGCGGCGCCGAATACCAGTTGTAGGCGCCGTCATGCGCGGCACACTGCCCCGGGGTTTGGCGAAGCCGCCCGGGCAGTTCGCCCTTACTGCCGCCGGCTTCCGCCGTCGTCGCTCAAATCCGCCGATATTGCCCGCGTTTGGGCTTCCCGCAGTTCCTCGGTGCCCATCGTCCGGACCAGATCATCGCGCTCGTGCATGGCGCCGGGATGGTTGGCAATAGCCGCCCGGTTCAGCCAGACGTAGGCGCGCACGGGATTGCGCGGCAAACCGGTGCCATTGCGATACAGGCGTCCGAGTTCGAACATTCCTTCGGCATTGCCGGTGGCTGCCGCCATTTGCATCCATTTGGCCGCTTGCTCGATATCCTGCGGATGCCCGTCGCCGGTGGCCAGGACTTGCCCAAGCTGGACCATCGCCCCGGCCTGGCCGTTGGCAGCGGCCTTCTGCAGCAGTGCGACCTTGTCGACAGGGGCGTCCGGCTCCCGTCGGACATCAGGAGTCACGTCGCTGGATTGGCCCGGGGTCTTGAGGCCATCCTGACGCCAAACCACATTTTCTTCGGTGGTGACTGTCGCGACTGCCTCGAGGCGCCCGGCCGCCGGCTCGTCGTCGCTGCCCAGCCAGAGCTCGACTGCGGTCAGGACGCAGATGCCCAGCGCCACATAAACGGTGCTGTTGATCAGCGTCCGTTCCAGGGAGGCGCTGGTGGTGGCGAGAAAACGATGCGCGCAGTCTTCGCAGCGATACGGCTGAAAACCATCGTTGCTGAGCCGCTCATGCTTCGAATGCCATTGCGATTGCCGGCAGCGCGTGCTCCTGCACGCAGTGCACATGATTCCTGCCCCGACGAGTCGCGCGACATCCAGGTATTTCAGCATGACAAACCCCAATTGCAGATAGCCGTGAACCCCTCACGGCGGCGCAATTTTACTCCGCGCAGGCGGCGCGGTGCGATCAGTTGGCGGTGCGCGGTGGCTGCATGCGCGGCGCGCTGTCGCGCAGGATCAGCGCCGGTGCCGAGAAGGGCGCCAGGCGTTCGAGGAAGTCGAGCAGTTCGAGTACCGGCGAGTTGCGGAAGAAGCGCGCGGCCGGCGTATCCATCCAGATGCGGTCGGCGTAGGCCAGCAGGTCGTAGGGGCGGTCGCCGTAGCCGTCCTGGTCGCCGTCGAAACCTTCGTAGCTGTCCCAGTAGTTTCCCCACCACGTGTCGTTGAGCGGGTCGCCATCGCCGATGACGGTGACCGGCCACAGGTTGCTGCGGAAGGTGTTGCCGAGCGCGATATGGCCGCCCTTGGCGCCGTAGAAATAGATGCCGGTGATGTTGTGGGCGACCAGGTTGTCGATGAAGACGATGCGGTTGATCGGGTCCATCGGCGAATCGGCCATGATGCCGTGCGCGCAGTGGATGATTTCGTTGCCGATGACCAGCGCCGCCGAGGTCTCCTTGAGCGCGATGCCCGCGCCCGAAGGGTCCATGGCATGCAGGATGCGGTTGTCGCGGATGATCAGGCCGTCGGAATTGAGCGCGATGATGCCGGTCGAGTTGCTTTCCAGACGGTTGCGGTTGACCAGGGTTCGATGGGCAAAAAGGAAGTTGAAGGCACGCCGGCTGTCGCGGATGGTGTTTCCGGTAAAGCGGTTGTGCGTCGAGTTGGTGACCGTGATGTCGCGGATCCGGGCGATGTCGTTGTCCTCGATGCGGTTGCCGGTGCTGTACCAGAGGCGCAGGCCATCGCCACGATCCGCCGATTCGACCGGGCGCGAGCGGATGCGGTTGCGGCGCACGATGCTGTCAGAAGACTTGTGCAGCGAAATGCCGAACAGCACATCCTCGATCACGTTGTCTTCGATCAGCAGGTTCTTTCCTTGGGCCATCAGGCCCCCGTCCAGCGCATCGTGCGAATCGCCGCTGGCGCGCAGGGTCAGCCCGCGCAGCGTGACCTGGTCGGCGTTGACGGTAAGCACGGTGCCCCGGCCGCCGGCATCGATGATCACCTTGCCGTCGCCCTCAAGGGTGAGCGGCTTGCTGATGACAGCCGGACCTTCATAGATGCCGGGCGGCAGACGAATGCTGGCGCCGGGCAGGGCGGCATCGAGCCAGGGCTGGAGCGGCAGCGCGGCGAGCGCCGGCAGGGCATGGCTCAGGAAGAAATGGAAGGCAAGGCGAAAGCACTTCATCGGATCGCAATTTATCGCTGGAGGCTGTTTCCCGCGCGGATTTGCATCAAGTTTTGCGCCGACGCGTTGTAAAATGCGACGTTGCCCGTGGCTTTCGTATGGTTTTTCCTTTCCGGGCCATGATTTTCCTTGAATCATCCTTGAGCCACGTCACCCATGCGTTTTTTCCGGATCACCACGCTTTCCTGTCTGGGCCTGCTCTGGTGCGTCCTTGCCGGCAATGTGCGGGCGGAAATGCCGGCGGTCAAGGTGGCCGTGCTGGTCAATTCACCGCCGCTGGCCTATCGCGATACGGCGGGCAATCTGACCGGGTTCACCACCCGCATCGTCCAGGCGTTGTGTGCCGAGCTCGCCCTGCACTGTGAGCTGGAGCCCGCCCGGCTCGATGCCATGATCGACGGACTGGTGGCCGGGCGCTTCGATATTGCCGCCATCGGCTTGCTCAATACGCCGGAACGCAGCCAGAAGGTCTTGTTCACCCGGCCGATTTATCGTTCCACCGCCTTGTGGTTTGCGCGGCCCGGCGTTCAACCCGGCGATCCCGATGTGCGGATCTCGACATTTCGCGGCTCGGCGCAGGAAAGCTATATCAAGTCGCGGCGCTGGCCCATCATCGGCGCGCAGAATTCCGCCGAGATGGTCGAGCAGCTGGCCTCGGGCGTCTCCCAGGCGGCCGTCGTGCCCCTGATGAGCAGCTTCAACCTGCAGAAAAATCCCGCGCTCCGCGAACTCGGCATTCAGGCCACCGCGTTGCAGGTTCCGGAGCTTGCAGGCAATGCCTCGTTCGCCATCAATCCACGGCGCCCCGAACTCAAGGAAAAATTCGACCAGGCGCTCGAGCAGATCAAGCGTAACGGGGTTTATGACCGGATCAATTCGGAATTCATTCCATTCCGGGTGGAGTGAACCGGCGGCCGCGATCGCCGGGGAGCCCAAACAAAAATGCCCGCCGGAACCGGCGGGCATTTTCTTTGACTGTTGATGCGGATCAGTTGACCTTGGCGCTATCGCGCAGTTTCTTGACTTGCTGCTCGACCAGCTGCTGGCTGGCGCGCTGCTGCAGTTGCGGCTTGACCTGGTCGTAGGGCGGCGGGGTCAGCGGACGGGTGTCTTCAAGCTGGATCACGTGATAGCCGAAGTCGGTCTTGACCGGGGTCTTGGTGGTTTCACCCTTCTTCAGCTTGGTCAGCGCGTCGCTGAACGGCTTGACGAAGCTGCTCGGCGAAGCCCAGCCGAGATCGCCGCCGTTGTCCTTGGAGCCGGGATCCTTGGATTGCTTGGCCAGTTCGGAGAACTTCTCGCCCTTGTCAAGCTTGGCGATGATGGCCTTGGCCTCGTCTTCGCTGGCGACCAGGATATGGCGGGCGTGGTACTCGGTGGTGCCGAGGGTGGCCTTGATCGCTTCGTAGTCTGCCTTCAATTTCTCTTCGCTGATCGGGTTGGCACGCACCAGGTCGGTCAGGTAGGCGCGGATCAGGACAGCCTGCTTGGCCAGTTCGACTTGCCCTTGAACTTCCGGCTTCTTGTCGAGGCCCTTCTTCTTGGCTTCCTGGGCGAGCAGTTCGCGGCGAATCAGTTCTTCCTTGACGGCGTTCTGCAGTTGCGGGGAATCGGGCGCGCCCTGGGCCTTCTGCTCGGCAACGAAGGCGTCGTAGGTATTTTGCGGGATGGCCTGGCCGTTGACGGTGACGAAGGTCTTGCCCTTGGCGGCGGCAGCATCGGCAGCAAAGGTCGGGGCGGAGAAAAGGGCGCCGGCTACCAGCAATGCGGCCAGACGGGAGAGCTTGATCATTGGGTTTTCCTTGGGTGCGGGTAAAAAAACGAAAAGATTATACTTCTTCGGGCGAAAATGCACGGATGCTCAGCGCATGGATGCGACCGCTCATCAGGTCGCCGGCAGCGTCATAGACGATGCGGTGACGGCGGACCGTATTCTGGCCGGCAAACGCGGCGGCGACTATGGTGATTTTGTAATGGCCACCGCCATCCCGGGCACCGGCATGGCCGACATGGCGATGCGACTCATCTTCGATCTCCAGCGCCTGCGGTTGCAGCACGGCCAGGCGCTGGCGCAGCAAATCGAGGGTTGCACCGCTCACGCTGGCAGGACTTTCCTGAACGGCTTGATGGTCACTTCTTCGTAGACGCCGGCGGCGACATAGGGGTCGGCGTCGGCCCAGGCCTCGGCGTCGCCCAGCGAGTCGAATTCGGCGACGATGACGCTGCCGGAAAAGCCGGCCGGGCCGGGGTCGGGCGAGTCGATGGCCGGGCAGGGGCCGGCCAGGATCAGGCGGCCGGCGGCTTGCAGCGCCTGCAGGCGCTCGACGTGGGCGGGGCGGGCGGCGAGGCGCTGGGCGAGTGTATCCGGGGCGTCTTCACCGATGATGACGTAGAGCATTATGGCTTTTCCTCGACGTATTTCGACAGCATCAGGCCTTGCCCGAGCACGAACACAAGCAACAGGCCCATGCCGCCGAAGAGTTTGAAATTGACCCAGGTATCGGTCGAAAAATTGAAGGCGACGACCAGGTTGAGCACGCCCATGAAGATGAAGAAGGCGATCCACGACAGCGTGACCTTGTTCCAGACTGCATCGGGCAGCGTCATTTGTTCGCCGAGCATGGCGCGCATCGGATTCTTCTTGAGCACCAGCGAGGCGAAGGCCATGCTGCCGGCGAACACCCAGTAAAGGATGGTCGGCTTCCACTTGATGAAGGTTTCGTCCTGGAAGATCAGGGTCATGCCGCCGAACACCGATACCAGCCCGAGGCTGACCCACAGCATCTTGTCCACCTTGCCGTGGCGGAAGTGCACCCAGGCGATCTGCGCTACGGTGGCGACGATGACGACGACAGTGGCGAGCAGGATCGGCGCCTGCTTGATGTCCACGGCACCGCCGAGCAGGGTGTTCATCCACGCGGCGGCGGCTTCCGGGTTCTTCTCGGAATACTTGAAGGTCGCGAAGAAGAGGATGACGGGGAAAAGGTCGAAAAGGATTTTCATGGCGGCGAATTATAACCCCCGGATTTCGGGCAACCCGAGATACCCGGCAGCGCCGGCCGGATCGCTGCCTGGCAGGTGTGGAACGACGCCGAGCAGCGGCGCGCCGAGGCGTTCGGCAAGCGCGGCGATATTTTGTTCCAGGCGGGGCATGGCCGGGTCAATCTGGTTGGCGACCCAGCCGGCGAGCGTCAGGCCGCGCGTGGCGATGGCTTCGGCGGTGAGCAGTGCGTGGTTCAGGCAACCGAGGCGCAGGCCGACGACGAGAATCACCGGCAGCCCCAGAGCGACGGCGAGATCGGTGCTGTCCCGGTCGACGCCCAAAGGCACGCGAAATCCGCCGACGCCTTCGACGATGAGCAGATCGGCATGGCGCCGGGCGTGGGCGCAGGCGGCGATGATCGGCGCGAATTCGATGCTGATGCCCTCTTCGGCAGCCGCAAGATGCGGGGCGCAGGCGGCCTTGAAACAATACGGGTTGATGATTTCAGCCGGCAGGACGACCTTGCTGGCGATGCGGATGGCTTCGACGTCGTCGTTACGCCCCTGCGTATCCGTGCCGGCGGCAATCGGCTTGATGCCGACTGCCTGCAGGCCGATATTCCCGGCGTGCCGGAGCAGGGCGCAGGTGATGAAGGTCTTGCCGATTTCGGTGTCGGTGCCGGTCAGGAAGTAGGCTTGGCTCATGTGCGGGCGGTCAGGTAGGTGACGTCGTAGGTCAGCGGCAGGCCGGCCGGGGTGCGCAGCGTTTCGCAGGCGGCTGCGGCGCGGGTGAAGGCAGCGCGGCTCATCAGGCTGGTGCGGCGGCCGCTGCCCAACTGGTTGGCGCCGATCGCCTTGACCGCCTTGAGTAGTGTCCGGAAATCGGCGTAGTGCGCGATTTCCGTGCCATTTTTTACGTCGACCGCAGCAAAGCCGAGGTCGGCCGCCAGCCGGCCAGTTTCCACCGACGTATGAAAGGCCAGCGTGTGGTGGTAATCGTCTATTCCGACGAAAGCATGACGCAGTTCGTGGAAAGTGGCGGGCCCGAGACTGGCCAGCGCCAGGCAGCCCCCGGGGCGGAGCACACGCCGGGCTTCGGCCAGCGCCTTGGCCAGGTCGCACCATTGCACGGCGAGGCTGGACCAGTAGAGGTCAATGCTGGCATCGGCCAGCGGCAAATGTTCGAGATCGCCGGCGAGGCGGCAGCAGCGGGCCGCGATTCGTTGCAGCATGCCGGGCGCGAGGTCGAGTGCAATCGCCTGGGCGGCAGGAAACCGGGACTGCAACAGGGGCTGGGCAAAGCCGGTGCCGCAGCCCGCATCGAGCAGGCGTTCCACCGGCGGCATGGCCGGCAGCCGATCCGCGAGGTGGCTGCAGATGTGGCGCTGCACCGTGGCGGCGCTGTCGTAGGTCGGGGCGGCGCGCTCGAAGGATTGCCGGATGCGGGCCTTGGAGGGTTTAGTCATCGATGAATTGTTGCACGGCGGCAAGGAAATCGTCCGGCCGGGAAATGAAGGGGGCGTGGGCGCAGTCGGCGAAAACGGCCAGTCTGGCGTCGGGAATCAGGGCGGCCAGGGCTTCGGCGGCGCCGAGCGGCATGAGTGGATCGGCCGCGCCGTGGATGAGCAGGGTCGGCGCCGCGACTTGCGGGGCGAGGTCGCGCAGATCGACTTCGCGCAGCCAGTTGAGGCCGGTGGCCAGTGTTTCGCTGGCAGGCTGCGGTTCGGCCAGCCTGAGCAGTTCGAGCGTCACGGCCTTGGCGCGGACATCGCCGCGATTGAAGCCGGCGACGAAGCGCGGCAGATGGGTTTGGGCATCGGCCGCGATGGCGCCGGCAAAGTCGTCCAGCACGCTGGGTGCCATGGCCTGCGGCCAGCCGTCGCGCTGGACGAAGGAGGCGGTGCCGGCGACGAGGATGAGCTTGCCGACCCTGGCCGGATGGCGGGCGGCGACAGCCAGCGCAAGCAGCGCGCCGAGTGACCAGCCAGCCAGCGTCGTGCCCGGTTGCAGGCGGCCGGCGATGCTGTTAACGGCGGTAGCGAAGTCGGTGATCAGCGGGGCGTCGGCATAACCGGGCAATTCAAAAATTTGCCCAAATTTCCGGTTGACCGTGGAAATGAGCGGACCGCTGCCCAGGCCCCAGCCGGGCAGGAAAACAAGCGGTGCGCTCACGCCAGTTCCTTCAGGGCGGTGACCAGTTGGGCGATGTCGGCCTCGGTGTGGGCGGCGGAGACAGAAATGCGCAGCCGTGCCGTGCCCTTCGGCACCGTCGGCGGACGAATGGCCGGTACCCACAGGCCGCGTTGCCAAAGCGCTTTCGCGAGGGTGACGGCGGCGTCGTTGTCGCCGACGATGAGCGGCTGGATGGCGGTCGGCGAGGGCAGCAGCCTGAGCGGCAGGCCGGCCAGCCCGTCGCGCAACTGGCCGATGCGGGCCATGAGCTTGGCGCGCAGCGCGTCGCCGTCGCGGATCAGTTCCAGGCTTTTGCTCAGCGCGCAGGCAATGGCTGGCGGCTGGGCCGTCGTGAAGATGTAGCTGCGGCCTTTCTGCAGCAGGTATTCGATGGCCGTCTCCGAGCCGGCGACGAAGGCACCGCCGACGCCGGCCGCCTTGCCCAGCGTGCCCATGAGCAAAATGCGCGGCGAGGCCGGCAGGTTGAAGTGGGCCAGGCTGCCCCGGCCATGCGGGCCGAGGACGCCGAAGCCGTGCGCGTCGTCGATGACCAGCCAGGCGTCGTAACGTTCGGCCAGCGCGAAGATGAGCGGCAGCGGCGCGAGGTCGCCGTCCATGCTGAACACGGCGTCGGTGACGATGACCTTGTGGGCGGCGCTGCTGGCGGCGAGCATCTTCTCCAGCGCCGCGACATCGTTGTGCGGGTAACGCTGGACCTCGGCGCCGTTGGCCTTGGCCAGTTGCATGGCGTCGATCAGCGAGGCGTGGTTGAGCTTGTCGGCAAACACGGCGTCGCCGCGGCCGGCCAGGGTCGGCGTCACGGCAAGGTTGGCGAGGTAGCCGGTCGAGAAGGTCAGGGCACGCGGGAAGCCGGTGAAAGCGGCGATTTCCTTTTCCAGCGCCTCGTGCGGCGCGAGATGCCCGCTGACCAGGTGCGAAGCGCCGGTGCCAGCGCCCCAGTGCAGCGCGCCATCGGCCAGTGCCCGGGCAATTTCGGCATTGCCGGCCAGGCCGAGGTAATCATTGGCTGCGAAATTGAGCACATTTTTCCCGTTGACCGTGGCGATGCGCCCGCAGGGGCTTTCCAGCACGCGGCGGCGGCGGGTCAGGCCGGAGTTTTCAATGTCTGCAAGTTCGGCAGTCAGGCGGTTTTCGAGCGGGGAGGTGGTCATGGGGCGTTATTTTCCTGCAGCCAGGCGGGAATGTCGCGTTTAGCATTGAGTACGCGCCAGACATCGATATGCGCTTCCTGCTCGACGTAAAACACGAGGTAAGGATAGCGTTTGAGTGGCCAGAAACGCAGGCCGGGAAGACTCAGTTCGTGGGCGTAGTGAGACGATCCCGTGGCCGGGTGTCGGGAAATGTGCGCGTAAGCCTGTTCAAGCGTATCGAGGAAGTCGAGGGCTGCGCTCTCCGATCCCTCGTTCAGGTAGTAGGCCAGTGTTTCGTAGATATCCCGATTGGCTTGCTCGCGCGGGATGGCCGGCTTCGCCTTCACCGCCCGGCTTGCTGAGCGACGCGCGCCCGCAAAGCCGCGAAATAGGCCGCGTCGGCCGGTGCCGCCGGGGCCGAAGCAGCGCCAGCCAGCAACAGCCCACGCAACTGCAGGCGATCCTGATCCCTGCGAATCAGCTCGCGCACATACTCGCTACTCGTGCCATAACCGCGCTGACTGACCTGTTCGTCTACGAAGGACTTCAGCGCATCGGGCAGGGAAATATTCATCGTGCTCATAAGCTCATCGTAGAGCGCTTGGCAAAAATTGGCAAGGAAGGCGGTACGGGGGACGGAGATTGCCTATCAGGCCAAGGCATCACGCAAGCCGCCTTGATGGCTTTTCCGAGATGCTCAATCTCCGCATCACTGACGATGTAGGGCGGCATGAGGTAGATGGTGCTGCCAATCGGTCGGATCAGGGCTTCTCGGTCCAGCGCGGCGCGGTAGAACTTGCGCGAGAAGTGCGGGTCGGCGGTGTTGACATCGAAGGCGGCGATCATGCCGCGCTGGCGCAGGTGTTTGACTTGTGGGTGGTTGGCCAGCGGGGCGAGGGCGGATTCGATTTTTTGCGCTTTTTTCCGGTTGACCGTGAGAACGTCGTCGGACAGGAATATATCGAGCGTGGCGAGCGCGGCGCGGCAGGCCAGCGGGTTGCCGGTGTAGCTGTGCGAATGCAAGAAGGCGCGGGCGACCGAATCGTCGAGGAAGGCGCTCGTAGATCGTGTCGCTGGAGAGGACGACGGACAGCGGCAGGTAGCCGCCGGAGATGCCTTTCGACAGGCACATGAGATCGGGACGAATATTGGCCTGCTCGTGGGCGAAGAAGCTGCCGGTACGGCCGCAGCCGACGGCGATTTCGTCGCAGATCAGGTGCACTTCGTAGCGGTCGCAGAGGGCGCGGGCGAGGCGCAGGTATTCCGGGTCGTACATCGCCATGCCGGCGGCACCCTGGACGAGCGGTTCGACGATCAGGGCGGCGATGCTTTCGCCATGCTTTTCGAGATGACTTTCCAGCGCGGCGGCGGCGCGGCGGGCAACGTCGGCCGGCGATTCACCAGCTTCAGCCTGGCGGAAGTCCGGCGAGGGGATGACCGTTGCGGCACGGACGAGCGGTGCGTAGGCATCCTTGAAGATGGCGACGTCGGTGACGGCCAAGGCGCCAACCGTTTCACCGTGGTAGCTGCCTTGCAGGCAGAGAAATTCAGCCTTCTCAGGCCGACCGACGTTGCGCCAGTAGTGAAAGCTCATCTTCAGCGCGATCTCGGTCGCCGAGGCGCCGTCCGAGGCGTAGAAGGCGTGGCCTAGGGCGCCGCCGGTCAGGGCGCTCAGCCGTTCGGACAACTCGACCACCGGCTGGTGCGTAAAGCCGGCCAGCATGACGTGTTCGAGGGTGTCGAGCTGGTCGCGCAAAGCCGCGTTGATACGCGGGTTGGCGTGGCCAAAGAGGTTGGTCCACCACGAACTGATACCGTCAATGTAGCGCTTGCCCTCGAAGTCGTAGAGCCAGGCCCCCTGACCACGGGCGATGGGCACCAGCGGCAGGTGGCCGGGCGTGCCGGGCTGCGCGTGGTGCTGCATCTGCGTGCACGGGTGCCAGACGGCCGACTGGCTGCGCGCCAGCCAGTCCGCGTTCGCCGACCTTGCTGTCACGTCAATGCAATGCCTGCGAGTTGGCGGCGGCCTGTTCCGGCATTTCGGCGTGCACCAGTTCGGCTTCGGCGTTGGGGTAGAGCGGGGCGCCGCAGTCGTCGCAGAATTCCATCGGGAAGTGATGGTCGAGGAAGACCACGTCCTTGACCCCGGCTTCGCGCAGCACGGTCTCGATTTCGCTGGCGGCATCGGTCGCTTCGTCTTCCGCCCCGAGCAGCGGCCAGACGATGCCGTGGTAGGTCTCGTCCTTGTCCTTGGGGCCGAGGCCGACGCGGTATTCCTCCATGCGGCGGTCGTAGCAGGGGCCGACGACAGCGCGGATATCAGCCGGCATCAGGCTCAGCATGGTCTGCAGGAAAGCCACCGAGGCTTTCAGCGAATACGGACGCGACAGGCGGTCGGCATTGCGGCACGACGGCGTGGTAGGCGTCGGGCAGCAGCGGCTGCCAGGCGCAGCCGGTGAGCAGCGGTTCGAGGTTGGGGCTGCCCTGCTTGATCCATTCCTTGAGCGCGGTTTCCTTGTTGCCGTCCTTCTCGTTCCAGCGGAACAGCGGCTTGCCGCGCGGCACGGCGATGCTGCCGACCAGGTAGCGTACGTCGGAAAGAAAGCGGTTGGTTTCGGCCATGCCGGCGGTGTCGACCGCAAGATGTTCACCGGCCAGCGTTGCCTGGCCCAGCGCCTGGGTCAGTTGCCAGGTATCGCAGAAGCTGCGCGGCAACTGGTCGGGGCTGAACAGGAAATCGGCCAGCGCGACGCGCGTGTCGGCGCCGAAGACGTGGGCGCCGAGATGGACGGCGAGCGCCTCGACGGTGCTTTTCGGCAGCGGGCTGGCGGGGATGGAGAAGCGCGACCAGGCGAGCACCGGCGCGGCGAACAGCTGGATGTCGAATTCCTGGCCGTGGAAATCCATGCGGCCGGTTTCAGCGCGCGACTCGACCATGTCGGCCAGTTCGTCGTGGGCGCGCGGGTTGGCTTCGAACAGGCGGTCGAGGGCGGTGTTGATGTCGTCTTCGGCGCCGTTCTTGAGCAGGCTGTCGACGGTTTCGGCAAGCTGGCTTTCCCAGTAGCTGTCTTCCAGTTTGCCGCCGGATTCCGAAAGACCGGTGGCCAGGCGCTGGAGTTCAGCGGCGTCACGGGAAAGGCGGTCGCGCGAGCCGAAGCGGGTTCGTTTCATGGGTGTTCCAGAAAATTCAAAGACAGGATTTTACCAGCCGGTAAAATCCGGCGTAGCGCAATGCACAAAATTCAACCAAGGTTGTTCCCATGCTGATCTTTCTTTCACCCGCCAAATCGCTCGATTTCAAGACGCCGCCACAGGTCGCGACCCATACGCAGCCGGCTTTCCTGAAGCAGTCGGAAACGCTGATCAGGCAGCTGCGCAAGCTTTCGCCGGCTGAAATCGCCAATTTGATGGATCTCTCCGACCCGCTGGCGCTGCTCAACTTCAACCGCTACGCCGACTGGAAGCTGCCATTCACTCCGGAGAATGCCAAGCAGGCCGTGCTGGCTTTCGACGGTGATGTGTACGATGGCCTGAGCGCGAAGACGCTCTCCGCCGCCGACCTCGATTTTGCCCAGCAACACGTGCGCATCCTTTCCGGCCTCTACGGCATCCTCAGGCCGCTCGACCTGATGCAGCCGTACCGGCTGGAAATGGGCACCCGGTTCGCCAACAGGGCCGGCAAGGATCTCTACGAATTCTGGGGCGAGCGCCTGCTCAAGGCGATCAACGCCGAACTGTCCGACATGCCGAGCCCGGTTGTGGTCAACCTCGCTTCCGAGGAATATTTCAAGGCTGCCGTCGGGCGCAAGATCAAGGGTGAGCTGATCAAGCCGGTGTTCCAGGACTGGAAGAATGGGCAGTACAAGATCATCAGCTTCTACGCCAAGCGGGCGCGCGGGCTGATGACGCGCTTCGCCGTGGTCAACCGGCTACGCGAGCCGGAAGGGCTGAAGGATTTCGCCGATGACGGCTATGCCTTCGCGCCGGACGTTTCGGACGCGACGAACTGGGTATTCCGGCGGCGGGAAGTTTGACCGGCAAGTTCGCCTGGGGCGGCGGCTTCAAAGCTGATCGGCGATGAATTCGGCGAGGTAGTCGGTCCATTTCACGGGCTGTGGCGCGGTCAATTCCCGGGAGCGCGCAAAATCCGCTTCAAACAGATCACGGCGCAGTGGCTCGACAAAGCGCGGGTCGGACGTCGCCAGGTTGGTTTCCTGGTTGATGCGCAGGCTCAGCTTGTCGAAATTGGCCGAGCCGATGCAGGCCCACCCGTCGTAAATGGCCGCCTTGACATGACTCATGCCGGGATAGGCATAGACACGGATGCCGCCGGCCAGAAAGGCATTGGCGGCGATCCGGTTGGCGCGGTTCATCAGGCCGGAGTCGCCGCGGCCGGGCACGATGACGCGCACATCGACCCCGCGCTGGCGGGCTGCAATCAATTCGCTGATCACTTCATCGTCGGAAACATAGGGTTGCTCGACATAGATGTGGGACTGTGCGCGGCGGATGGCGGCAAGCTGCGCGCGCAGGATCTGTGGATCACCGGTGCGTGTATATAGCGGGCGGATGTCGATGCTGTCATCGTTCGCCCTGGCCGCGGCGAGCGGCTCAGCCCTGATGCCGGCGAAGGCGCGCGCGACATCGCCGCCGACGCCGGCAAAGGCCCAGCGCCGCTCGAAATCGCCCTGCAGGCGGCCGACGACCGGGCCTTCCACCTTGACCATCAGGTCATGCCATTCGTAGCGGTATTCACGTCCGATGTTCATGCCGCCGATGTAGGCGGTGTTCCGGTCGACGATGATTGCCTTGGTGTGGTCGGAGGTCAGCCACGGGTTGTCCAGCGCGCGAACATCGATTGCCGAGTCTTCGCGCAGATAGCCGGCGATCGACTGCGGCGGCTTGCTGCGCGCGTAATACGGCGAATTTGCGGGCACCTGCGCGGCGGCCATGGATCCCAGGCGGTTGACGAGAACCCGCACCCGGATATCGCGCGAGCGCCGCTTGAGCAGGTCGGCGATGCGCAAGGCATAGTCGTCGCTGTCGAAAATGTAGACCTGGATATCGACTGATTCGCGCGCGTCCTGGATCGCCTGAATCAGCGAAACGAAGAAGGTTTCGCCATCGATCAGCGGCGTCAGGCTGCCGCGGTAGCGTTCGCCCGCCACCCGTTCGTCGAGATGCTGTTCCCACTGCGCCAGATCCATCCCGGGCCCGGCGCCGACGCTGCCGGGTGCGGCTCCGACGGCCTGCCCGCGCGGCACGAGCACGGCGCCCGACTGCGCGGTCAGCGAGATCAGGCGACTGGTGGTCGACAGCGGGCTTTTCAGCGTCGCCAGCAGATGGCTGCGCAGGGCTATTGCATCGACCAGGCGCAGCGAGAAACCCAGTTTGCCGTCGAAGGGCAGCGCGCTTGCCGGTTGCATGATCAATACCGACTGGTTGGCGGCAAGGTCGAAGAAGACGAAGCTGCCCCCGCTGCCGTCTTCACCGGCCACGAAAAGCAGCGGGCCGGGCTCTTTTCCATCCCTCGCCATCTCGGCTTTGAGATAGGTGTCGGCACGGGCTGCGAAGGACGCTTCGCTGATGCTGCGGACAATCTGCAGGCTGGCAGGTTTGTTTTCCATGCGGACGACCTGCAAAGCCCCCGCCGCGTCGCGGCTGAGCACGAAGTCAGCGCCCTGGAGTGTCACCAGCGTTCCGCCGCCCTGGCCGGCCGGTGCGGCCTCCGCGAGCAGGGTACGCAGCAGATCCTTCCAGTGCTCGTGATCGCGCAGCGTCACCGCCTGCCAGTCCCGTTCCAGCACTTGCGGGTCGGGCGCCGCATCGGCGAGCGGACCGATCAGCGCGGCATGGTAGCGGTGGTGCCCGTCGCTATTACCGCTGGCAGGCCAGTTGGCCGCCAGATAGGCCATTTCGCCGCCGGCGCGGTATTGCAGCAGGAGTTGTCCATCCTTGTGGAACGCTCCGGCAGGCGGCTGCCCGGGCAGGGATTCGCTTTCCGCTTCAGCCAGCGATTTGTCCGCCGTCGCGGCGCAGCCTGCGAGCCCGGTCGCCAAAATGGCGAGCCCGAGCAACAGTGCGGACAGCAACGTTCGGTGGATACGAGCGGTCATGCAGCAATGCTACCGCAGGGTGCGTTTCCCGCAAGCGGCGGCAATGGCCTGCTATAGTTATCCCATAATAAAGGAGACAGCATGAACCACCCTCAATCGACGGGCACAGACCCGGGGGCGGCAATGGACCGCTTTCTGGCGAACACCCACGAGGTCGTCTAACCAGCCCACGGCGCTGGCCGACTACAATCTTTACACGACCGATGCCGCCCTGCGCGAAGCCGTCGCCGTGCAGGGCGGACCGGGAGCGGATGCAGGGTTGCAGGCGTTCGGCGCGTGCGCGGGCAGCGCCGAGTCGCTTGCCTTGGGCGAACTGGCCAACCGTTACCCGCCGGAACTCGACACGCATGATCGCTTCGGACATCGCATCGATCTGGTACGTTTTCATCCCGCCTACCATGCGCTGATGGAAACCGCGATCGCCGAGAGGCTGCACGCTTCGCCGTGGACAGCGCCCGGCGCGGGCGCCCAGGTTGCCCGGGCGGCAAGGTTCTACATGCAGACGCAGGTCGAGGCGGGACATTGCTGCCCGATCACGATGACCTTCGCCGCCGTGGCGGCACTGCGCCATCAGCCCGAGCTGGCTGCGCTGTGGGAGCCGAAGATCACGGCCCCCGTCTACGATCCGCGCAATGTGCCGGTTGACCGGAAAAACGGGGTCACTATCGGCATGGCAATGACCGAGAAGCAGGGCGGCTCCGATGTCCGGGCCAACACCACGCGCGCCTTCCCGGTGGGAGCCGAAGGCCCGGCCCAGGCGTACGAACTGGTCGGCCACAAGTACTTCGTGTCGGCGCCGATGTGCGATGCGGTGCTTACCCTGGCGCAGGCGGGGCGGGGTCTGACCTGTTTCCTGATGCCGCGCTGGCGGCCCGACGGTTCGCGCAACCCGGTCCAGATTCAGCGCCTCAAGCGCAAGATGGGCAACGTTTCAAATGCCTCCTGCGAGGTCGAACTGCGCGGGGCGCTGGCCTGGCGGGTCGGCGAGGAAGGCCGGGGCGTGCGGACGATCATCGACATGGTGGCGCTGACCCGCTTCGACTGCATGCTCGGGTCGAGCGCCGGGATGCGCGCGGCGGTGGTCCAGGCGCTGCATCACTGCGGGCGGCGCAGCGCTTTCGGCAGGCGCCTCAGCGAACAGCCGCTGATGCAGAATGTGCTGGCCGATCTGGTACTGGAGGCGGAGGCGGCGACCGCGCTATCAATGCGCATCGCAAGGGCGCTGGACGCCGAAGGCGACGAATCGGAAGCCTTGCTGGTGCGCCTGGGCACTGCCCTGGGCAAGTACTGGATCTGCAAGCGGACGCCGCAGCATGCGGCAGAGGCGATGGAATGCATCGGCGGGGGCGGCGTCATGGAAGACTCGCCGATGCCCCGCCTGTTCCGCGAATCGCCGGTCAATGCGATCTGGGAAGGGAGCGGCAACATCCAGTGCCTCGACATGCTGCGCTCGATCCGCAAAACGCCGGCGGTGCTCGCCGCCTATTTCGCCGAAGTGAACCGGGCGCGCGGCGGCAATGCACTCCTCGACCATCATGTCGACGCCCTGCAGCGGGATCTGTCCGCCCTCAAGGACCCCGAGTTCGTCGCCCGTGACCTGGCCGACCGCCTGGCGCTGGCGCTGCAGGCCAGTCTGTTGCTCCGCCACGCGCCGGGCTGGCTGGCCGACGCGTTTTGCCGATCGCGGCTTGCCGGTGCAGGCCATCGGCAGTTCGGCACGCTCCCCGCGGGAACGGACTGTGCCGCGATCATCGCCCGCGCAGAAGTTCAAGTTTAAGGACTGAAAATGCAAGCCAAAGCAATCGTCGCCGGCGTCGGCATGACGCCTTTCGCCAAGCCGGGCTCGAGCGAGCCCTACGATGTGATGGCGGCGGCCGCAGTGCACAAGGCGCTCGCCGATGCCGGCCTGAGCTATGACATGGTGCAGCAGGCGCTTGTCGGCTATGTCTATGGCGATTCGACGTCCGGGCAGCGCGCGCTGTACGGGGTCGGCATGACCGGCATCCCGATCGCCAACGTCAACAACAACTGCTCGACCGGCTCGACGGCGCTTTTCCTGGCCCGCCAGTTGGTCGAGTCGGGGGCCGTCGACTGCGTGCTGGCGCTGGGTTTCGAGCAGATGCAGCCGGGGGCGCTGGGCGAACACTGGACCGACCGTCCGTCGCCGTTCGCGCGTTTCGATGCCTTGAGCGCCGAGATCTGTCCGTTTCCGGTACCGCTGGCGCTGCGCTACTTCGGCGGGGCGGGCAAGGAATACATGGAACGCTACGGCGTGGGGCCGGAACTCTTTGCCAAGGTGCGCGCCAAGGCCAGCCGGCACGCGGCCAATAATCCGCTGGCGTTGCTGCGCAAGGTGGTGAGCGCGGAGGAGGTGCTGGCGGCGCCGATGATTTTTCCCGAGGCGGGCATGACGCGGCTGATGGCGTGCCCGCCGACCTGCGGCGCGGCGGCAGCCATTCTCGTCTCCGAGCGCTTTGCCGACCGCATCCAACTCGAGCGCAGGGTGGTGATTGCGGCGCAGGCGATGACCACCGACCGCCCCGGAACCTTTGCGAAGCGCAGCATGATGGCGCTGGTCGGCGCCGACATGACGCGCGCGGCGGCCGACCAGGTTTATGCGCAGGCCGGCATCGGCCCGGAAGATATCGATGTGGTGGAACTGCACGACTGCTTCGCGCAGAACGAGGTCATCACCTACGAAGGGCTGCGCCTGTGCCCGGAAGGTGGCGCCGCGCAATTTGTCGAGGCCGGCGCCAACACCTACGGCGGCCGCGTCGTAACCAACCCGTCGGGCGGCCTGCTCTCGAAGGGGCATCCGCTGGGCGCCACCGGGCTGGCCCAATGTACCGAGCTGGTCGAACAACTGCGCGGCGAAGCCGGTGCGCGCCAGGTGGCCAATGCGCGCCTGGCGCTCCAGCACAACCTGGGTCTGGGCGGCGCCTGCGTCGTGACGCTCTACCGGCGCGCCGGCTGATTCGTCCGGGTTCACTGAAACAGGGAGAAACCATGGGCAAGCTCGCAGGAAAAATCGCCATCGTCAGCGGCTCCGGGCGCGGCATCGGCCGGGCTGTGGCGCTGAAGCTGGCCGCCGAGGGCACGCGCGTCGTGGTCAATGACCTTGATCCCGAGCCGGCCGCGCAGACGGTGGCCGATATCGTCGCCGCCGGCGGCGAGGCCATTCCCTGCAGCGGCAGCGTCACCGACCCCGACTTTGCCGGGCGCTTCGTGCACACGGCGATCGACGGCTTCGGCGGGCTCGACATCATCGTCAACAATGCCGGTTACACGTGGGACAACGTGCTCCAGAAAATGACCGACGAGCAGTGGCACGCAATGCTCGACGTGCACCTGACGGCGCCCTTCCGCATCCTGCGCGCCGCGGCCGATTTCCTCCGGCTGGCGGCAAAGAGAGAAGCCGAATCCGGTCAGGAGAATTTCCGCAAGGTGGTGAATGTCTCCTCGATTGCGGGCATCGGCGGCAATGCCGGCCAGGCCAACTATGCGGCGGCCAAGGCCGGGATCATCGGCATGACACGCACGCTGGCCAAGGAATGGGGGCGCTACCGGGTCAATGTGAACTGTGTCGCGTTCGGTCTGATCAACACGCGGCTGACCAGTGCGCCGGCCGACGGCAGTTCGACGCTCGAGATCGAGGGCCGGCAGATCCGGGCCGGCGTCAATCCCGAAATCTTCTCGCAGCTCGAAGCGATGATTCCGCTCGGCCGGGGCGGCACGCCGGAAGAAGCGGCGGGCGCCATCGCGCTGCTCTGCTACCCGGAATCCAATTACGTGTCCGGCGAATTGCTGGTCTGCAGCGGCGGATTCCGTATCTGACCGGAAAGGGAAACAGCAATGACCATTGCCCGTACGATTTTCAGTGAAGAACATCTCCGCTTCGCCGAAGCGCTCGATCGTTTCATCGACGTCGAGGTGGCGCCGCACTACGCGCGCTATGAGGAGCAGGGCGTCATCGACCGCGAGGTCTGGTTGAAGGCCGGTGCAGCGGGTTTCCTGTGTTCGTCGATGCCCGAGGAATACGGCGGCCTTGGCGCCGACAAGCTGTTCAGCGTCGTCCTTTTCGAGCAACCGGCGCGCAAGGCGGTACAGGGCCTTCTCGGCTGGAGCCTGCATTCGGAAATCGTCGCACCGTATATCCTCCATTACGGCTGCGAGTATCTCAGGCAGAAATACCTGCCGCGCATGGCTTCCGGGGAAATGATCGGCGCCATTGCAATGACCGAGCCGGCGGCCGGCTCCGACCTGCAGGGCATCCGCACCACGGCGATCCGCGATGGCGAAAGCTACCTGCTCAATGGCTCGAAGACCTTCATCACCAACGGGGCGCACTGCGACCTGGTGATCGTGGTCGCCAAGACGGATCCGGCCAGGGGTGCCAAGGGAACCAGCCTGCTCATCGTCGATACGGAGATGGCCGGGTTTTCCAAGGGCAAGCGACTGAAGAAGATCGGCATGAAGGCCCAGGACACCGGCGAACTGTTCTTCGACAACGTCCGGGTTCCGGCCGCCAACCTGCTTGGTGAGGAAAACCGGGGATTTGCCTGTCTGATGAATGAACTGCCCTGGGAGCGCCTGCAGATCGCCGTTACCGCAGTCGCCCAGGCCGAGGCCGCGATCGGCTGGACCAGCCGCTATTGCCGGGAGCGTACGGCCTTCGGCAAGGAGATCATGCAGTTCCAGAACACGCAGTTCACGCTGGCAGAAGCGCTGACCGAGGTGCAGATCGCGCGGGTCTTCGTCGATCGCTGCATCGAGCTGCACATCAACGGCGAACTCGATGCCACGACTGCCTCGATGGCGAAATACTGGTGCACCGACCTGCAGTGCAAGGTGCTCGATGCCTGCCTGCAGTTGCATGGCGGTTACGGTTACATGTGGGAATATCCGATCGCCCGGGCCTGGGCGGATGCCCGTGTCGCCCGCATCTACGGCGGCACCAACGAGATCATGAAGGAACTGATTGCGCGCCAGTTGCCGTAACTTGCGCGGTCGATAGCGGGTGGAAAATGAGCGAAGCAGAAAAACGCGGCCCGCTGGCCGGTGTAAAAGTCCTTGAAATCGCCGGGATCGGCCCGGGACCCTTCGCCGGCATGTTGCTCGCCGATCTCGGGGCGACGGTCATCCTGGTCGAGCGCCCGCCGGGCGGCCGGCCCGATCCGCTGGATCTGGGGGCGAATGCGATCTTCAACCGGGGCAAGCAATCGCTCTGTGTCGACCTGAAGGCGCCGCGCGCCAGCGAACTGGTGCTGCGCCTCGTCGAATCCTGCGATGCGCTGATCGAGGGCATGCGCCCCGGGGTCATGGAGCGCCTCGGGCTGGGCCCGGATGCCTGCCTCGAACGCAATCCGCGCCTGGTGTATGGGCGCATGACCGGCTGGGGACAAAGCGGTCCGCTCGCCCAGGCGGCCGGCCACGACCTCAACTACATCGCCCTCTCCGGTGCCCTGTGGTATGCCGGCCAGCCCGGTCAGCCACCGCTGGCGCCGCCGACGCTGGTCGGCGATCTGGGCGGCGGCGCGCTCTATCTGGCGCTCGGCATTCTGGCCGGAATCACCCACGCGCGCACCAGCGGCCAGGGGCAGGTGGTCGACGCCGCCATCGTCGATTGCAGCGCCAACCTGATGAATCTGCTGCTCTCGATCCATGCCGGCGGCCACCTGCCGATCGCGCGCGGCGGCGGCCTGCTCGACGGCCCCTACTGGTACAACACCTATCGCTGTGCCGACGGGCGCGATATCACCCTCGGCGCGCTGGAACCGCAGTTTCACCGCGAACTGATCGAACGCCTGGGGCTTGCCGGCGACCCGGCCTTTGCCACCCCTTACGACGCCACCACCTGGCCGGCGGCACGCGCCCGCCTGACGAGCCTGTTCGCCGGCGCGCCGCAGGCGCACTGGTGCAAGGTGCTGGAAGGCAGCGACGCCTGCTTCGCGCCGGTCCTCGACCCGACGGCGGCCGCCGCGCACCCGCACCTTGCCGGGCGCGGCGTCTATGGCGTGCGTGACGGCGTGCTGCAAGCCGCCCCGGCCCCGCGTTTTTCGGCCTTCCCCGGACCCGTTCCGGCACCGCCACCGGCGCGCGGGGCAAACTGGTCGTCAATTCTTGGCGGGTGCGGAATGAGTCCGGCGGAAGCCGAATCGTGGATGACGGCGGGGGTGGTTACGGTCAACCCGTAAAACCGCCGCAAATTCGCGTCAGGTGGTCGGTGTTTCGCGTGCAAGCAGCGCCGAAGCCGCCGCCGGGGTCAGGATGGCGAAGCCCAGCGTGGTCCGTCCGCGCAGCTTCACGAGCGCCTTGTCCTTGCTGACCAGCAGGTTGGCGCCGCAACGGGCGGCGAGTTCGAGGAATTTCTGGTCGTCTCTATCCTTGCAGCGCGGCAGGGCGGGGGCATCGCCGGCGGGCGCCAGCCGGACGAGGCTGCGGTAGCGCTGGTAACGGTCGACGCGCATTTCCGGCGTCAATTTGAGTTGCGGGTAGGTCAGCACGCGCTGCAGTTCGTCCAGCGTGCGCTCGTCGGCCAGGCATTCGATGCGGCCGCCTTCGAGCGCCGCCATGATCGGCACGGAATCGCCATTGCCCCAATGGAAGAGGTCGAGGACGACATTGGTGTCGAGGACGAGGCGCAGCATGGCGCGGATTATAATGCGCGCCTCTTCTGCGCCGCCCTGGCGCCTCACCCGGAACCCGCATGCCTCGTATTCTTCTCGCCCCGATGGAAGGACTCGCCGACCCCCTGTTGCGCGGTGTTCTGACGGCCATTGGCGGCTACGATTGGGGTATTTGCGAATTTGTCCGGGTGTCGAACAGCCTGCTGCCAGTCAGGACTTACGAGCGCATCTGTCCGGAACTGCAGAATGGCAGCAAGACCGCAGCCGGCACGCCGATGCGCGTGCAACTGCTCGGTTCCGACCCGCTGATGATGGCGGAAAACGCCCGCCGGCTGGTGACCTTGAATCCGGCCGGCATCGATTTGAATTTCGGCTGCCCGGCGCCGACGGTGAACCGCCATCGCGGTGGCGCGGCGCTGCTCGCCGAGCCGGAATTGCTCAACGCCATTGCCCGCGCCGTGCGCGTGGTGGTTCCGGCGCACATTCCGTTTACGGCAAAGATGCGCCTCGGCATCAGCGACACCAGCCGGGCGGTTAACTGCGCGCAGGCGCTCGCCGCGGCTGGCATCGACGAGTTGATCGTGCATGGGCGGACGAAGCTCGACGGCTATCGTCCGCCGGCGCGCTGGGAATGGATCGACAAGGTGCGTTCCGCGATCGACATTCCGCTGATCGCCAACGGCGAGGTGTGGACCGTCGAACGATTTCCGCAACTGCCAGCAGGCCACCGGCTGTGCCGACATCATGCTCGGGCGCGGCGCGATTGCCGACCCGCTGCTGGCACGAGGCGTGCGCGGCGAGGAAACCGGCGGCTGGGATGAAATCGCCCCCGGTGTCGCTGCCTACTGGCTGGGCGTGCGCCGGAAAGTCGTCCCGGCGCATGCCGGCGGACGGATCAAGCAATGGCTGGGGCTGTTGCGCCGCAACTACCCGGAGGCCGAGGTGCTCTACCAGCGTCTGCGCACACTGAAGGTGGCCGAGGAAATCGACGCCGCGCTGCGCGAATCCGGCATCCTCGGCGAACTGCCGCGCCCGGCATGAGCGGCAACTCGCGTTTCATCAGCAGCGCGCAGCAGGGGCCGCATCGCGATCTGGCGGGGCTGGTGCGCCGCCACATGGCGCATCCGTTCAGGAAGCCGGTTGCCGACTACAACCGGGAAGCGCTGACGCTGGCGCTGGCTGCCCGCGACGCCTGGCAGCCGGGCGCGCCGCTGATCCTCGACGCCGGCTGCGGGGTCGGCTGGAGCACGCAGCGCATTGCCGAGACCTTCCCGGATCACTTCGTTTTTGGCGTCGATCAGTCGGTCAACCGCATCAGCCGCGCCAAGCCGCTGCCATTGCCGGCCAATGCCCTGCTGATCCGCGCCGATCTGGTCGATTTCTGGCGCCTGTTGGCGGAAAGCGGCATCCGGCTGGAGCGTCACTACAACCTCTATCCGAACCCGTGGCCGAAAATCGGCCACCTTGCCCGGCGCTGGCACGGCCATGCGGTGTTTCCGGTGTGGCGCGAACTGGGGGGTGAGCTGGAATGCCGCAGCAACTGGCGTATCTACATCGAGGAAATGGCCCAGGCGCTGACGCTGTTGAACGGGCCAGCCGGTCGCTGCCGAGTCTTATGTCACCAATGACCCGATGACGCCCTTCGAGAAGAAATACCTCGCCTCCGGCCACGAACTCTGGTGCTGCCGGGTCAGTCTGCGATGAATGTCTGCCAGACCTGTGGCGCCTGCTGCGCCAGCTTTCGCGTCGATTTTCACCCGGCCGAGCTGGCGGGCGGCGCTTTCGCCTGGGGCGCAGGCGTGCCAAAGGAAATGACCGTGCCGTTGACGCCGGCCATCGTCCGCATGGCCGGCACCGACGCCAACCCACCGCGTTGCGTGGCGCTGGCGGGAGAGATTGGCAAGAACGTCACCTGCACAATCTACGATAGCCGACCGTCGCCGTGCCGCGAATTCGATACTGAACATGCCGCCTGCAATCGGGCACGACAACGCTGCGGGTTGCCGGCGCTTTGACGGCCGGGCACGGTTCAGTACTTTTCCCAGATTGTCACTTCCGACAGCGTGTGCTGGAATTTTCGCTTCGTCTCGCGGATGACGAAAGGCACTTCGCGCGGACCATCCACCAGCCGGAAATGCTTGCCAAGCAAGGCTTTCAGGCCATCCAGCGTGCTCAGGCTCTCGCCATCCTTCTTGAAGCCGCCGATCCACTCCGCGCGCCTGGTGTGTTCTTCCAGCCAGGTATAGGGCGAGGCGATGAGCAGCAGGCCGCCGGGGTTGAGGCGTTCGTGGACGCTTTCGAGGAAGCGGGCCGGGCTGTACAGGCGGTCGATCAGGTTGGCGGCGAGGATCAGGTCGTAGCCGGTGAAGTGCGGTTTGAGGTTGCAGGCGTCGCCCTGGAAGAATTCCGCCTTGCCGGCGGCTTCGGCCAGGCCGTGTTCGGCCAGCGTGCATTCCTTGTGGCTGACCAGTTCGCCTTCGTCGACCAGCGTATAGCGGACGCGGCCCTGTTCGATCAGCTGGGTACCGACACCGATGAAACGTGCCGAGAAGTCGATGCCGGTGACGTGCGCGAAATGGCGGGCCAGTTCGAAGCTGGCGCGGCCCGTGGCGCAACCGAGGTCGAGCGCCTTGCCGGCCGGCTTGTCGCCCATTGCGGCAATGGCCATCCGGGCCACGGCTTTGGGGAAATTGGGCACGCCGTAGTATTCGCTGCCGTAGTGGAATTCGATGTATTCGGCAACCAGGCGGTCGGTTTCGTAATGCGAACCGGGGCTGCTGGCCGGCGCGTCGGCGACGACATAGCGGAAACCGGAATGCTGGAAAAAGTGGCGGCGGAAGGCGTAGCGCGAGACCGGTGCAGCTTCGTTGCCGCAGGATATCCATGAGCCGCCCTTGAGCAGGTTGTGGCGGTCGTCGAAGGTCGGCGTCGTGAAGTCGTCGTAACAGGGATGGACTGCGAAGCCGGGGAACGGGTAGATCGGGGTTTCCAGCCATTGCCAGACGTTGCCGACGACGTCGAACAGCGGCCCGTGCGCGAAGCGGCCGACCGGGCAGCTGGAGGCGTAGTGGTCGAGTTCGATATTGGCGGCGGCCCTGTTTCCATGGGGCAGGTCGGGGATGCCGGCGAACAGTCGCAGTGCCTGCCATTCGTCCTCGCTCGGCAGGCGCACCGGCTGGCCGGTCTGCCGGGTCTGCCAGTTACAGAAGGCCTTGGCCTCGTGGTAATTGGTTTCGACCGGCCAGTCCCAGGGCATCGGCACTTCTTCGAGCAGCAGGCGCAGCCGCCAATCGCTGCCGTCCCTGCGCCAGAAAGTCGGATTTTCGGCGTTGACGAATTGCTTCCAGGCCCGGCCTTCTTCCGGCCACAGGCTGTCGTCGGCGTAGCCGCCGGCGTCGACGAAGGCGAGGAATTCCTGGTTGGATACCAGATACTTGCTTGCCTGGAAGCCAGCGGTCGATGCCTCGTGGCAGCCGAATTCGTTGTCCCAGCCATAGATTTTCGGGTCATTGCGTTCGCGGCCGAGGGGGAAGCTGGCCGCCGGGATGTCCACCAGCCCATTCTGGGGCGCCGGGCCGCTGTCGCGGCAGGGCACCCAGGCCGGGTGCGGTTGCACGTATTTGAGTTGATGCTGGCGAATGAGCACCGACGAGGTTTCGAGGTGGATGCGCTCGTGCTCTATGCCCATCAGGATGATCCACCACGGGTGCTCCCAGGCAATCGGCAGGTTGAGCGTTTCCCCCCGGATTTCCCGGTTGACCGCAGCACGCACCTGGCGGCGATAGTCGCGCACCGCGTCGACGCCCGGCCAGTCGTAACGCGCTTCGCTCAGGTCATCCCAGCTCATTTCATCGACGCCAATGGCGAATATCGACTCGAATTGCGGGTTGATGCGCTGTTCGAGCAGGCCGGCCAGCACCAGCTTGTTGATGAAGAAGGTAGCGGTATGGCCGAAGTAGAAAATCAGCGGATGGCGCAGCGGAATCGGCTTGACGTAATAGGCCTCGTCACTGCGCAGCACCTCGAACAACTGCTCGTAACGGTCGAAGGTGGCGTGGAAGTAATCGAGAATCCGGTGGCGCATCTGCTCGACATCGTTGCCGGTGAGCAGGGGCGTTTTCGGGAAAGAACCGGGGTGCATGATGTATGGGGTGGTATGGGCCGGGCGTACTGCAGAACGATCACGGGGAGCTGCTACTCTGGGGGGCGGGGTTACGAAAGCGATATCCGATATTGGAGTTTATCCCCGTTTTGCCTGGGTAAGTCTGTGGATAAGCTTGGGACAAACCTGCCAAGGCGCTGAGCGGGAACGGAAAATGTACTGTTGCCTAAGGAATGGGCAGGGCGTCGCCTGCGTGTGCGCGATCGCCACGGGTTTTGCTCCGGTTTTTCCCGAGGGAGGCTGAACGAAAGTTCACAGTCAGCCATCTAAAAGATAAAATATATAAGACTTGATGGGAACTTTCCGCCGCCGGCTGAACCCATGTTCCCCGTCGCTGTCATAGAATGTCTGTTTCCGCCAAGAATTTCCCAGAGCAACCGTTTACGAAAGGAAGTCGCCGTGCTTGAAGCCTATCGCGCCCATGTAGCAGAGCGTGCAGCCCTCGGTATCCCGCCGCTGCCGCTGTCCAAGCAACAGACCACCGAACTGGTGGCCCTGCTGAAGAATCCGCCGAAGGGCGAAGAAGCCGCCCTGGTCGAGCTGATCACCTACCGCGTTCCGGCCGGCGTCGATGACGCTGCCAAGGTCAAGGCCGAGTTTCTGGCCAAGGTTGCCAAGGGCGAAGAGGCCTGTTCCCTGATCTCCAAGGCCAAGGCAACCGAACTGCTCGGCACCATGCTTGGCGGTTACAACGTCAAGCCGCTGATCGATGTGCTTGGTGATGCCGAAGTCGGCCCGGTTGCTGCCGAAGGCCTGAAAAAGACCCTGCTTGTCTTTGACTTCTTCCATGATGTCGCCGAACTGGCCAAGGCCGGCAATGCCAATGCCAAGTCCGTCATGCAGTCCTGGGCCGATGCCGAGTGGTTTACCTCGCGTCCGGCCGTACCGGCTGCGCAGAAGCTGACCGTCTTCAAGGTGACTGGCGAAACCAACACCGACGACCTGTCGCCGGCACCCGATGCCTGGTCGCGTCCGGATATCCCGCTGCACGCGCTGGCCATGCTGAAGAACCCGCGTGCCGGTATCGAACCCGATGAGCCGGGTGCGCGCGGCCCGATCAAGCAACTGGAAAAGCTGGCCGCCAAGGGCAACCTGATCGCCTACGTCGGTGACGTGGTCGGTACCGGTTCTTCCCGCAAGTCCGCCACCAACTCGGTGCTGTGGTTCACCGGCGAAGACATCCCCTTCGTTCCGAACAAGCGTTTCGGTGGCGTCTGCCTCGGCTCCAAGATCGCTCCGATCTTCTTCAATACGATGGAAGATGCCGGCGCGCTGCCGATCGAAATCGACGCCGGCCAGATGGACATGGGCGACGAGATTGAACTGAAGGTTGACGAAGCCACCGGCAAGGTCACTGCCACCAAGAACGGTGCCGTGATTGCCGAATCGCAGCTGAAGACCCTGGTCATCCTCGATGAAGTCCGTGCCGGCGGCCGGATTCCGCTGATCATCGGTCGCGGCCTGACCACCAAGGCGCGCGAATTCCTCGGTCTGCCGCAAAGCACGCTGTTCCGCCTGCCACAAAACCCGGCCGACACCGGCAAGGGTTACTCGCTGGCCCAGAAGATGGTCGGCAAGGCCTGTGGCGTGACCGGCATCCGTCCTGGCACCTACTGCGAGCCGAAGATGACCACCGTCGGTTCGCAAGACACCACCGGCCCGATGACCCGCGACGAACTCAAGGATCTGGCCTGCCTCGGCTTCTCCGCCGACCTGGTGATGCAGTCCTTCTGCCACACCGCGGCTTATCCGAAACTGGTCGACGTCAAGACGCACCGCGAACTGCCGTCCTTCATCTCGACCCGCGGTGGCGTTTCGCTGCGCCCCGGCGACGGCGTCATCCACTCCTGGCTGAACCGCCTGCTGCTGCCGGATACGGTCGGCACCGGCGGCGACTCGCACACCCGCTTCCCGATCGGCATCTCCTTCCCGGCCGGTTCCGGCCTGGTCGCCTTTGCCGCCGCCACCGGCGTCATGCCGCTGGACATGCCGGAATCGGTGCTGGTCCGCTTCAAGGGCCAGATGCAGCCCGGTATCACGCTGCGTGATCTGGTCAACGCCATTCCGCTTTACGCCATCAAGGCCGGCCTGCTGACCGTCGAGAAGAAGGGCAAGAAGAACGTCTTCTCCGGCCGCATCCTCGAAATCGAAGGTTTGCCCGATCTCAAGATCGAACAGGCATTCGAACTCTCCGACGCTGCTGCCGAGCGTTCTGCTGCCGCCTGTTCGGTGCGTCTGAACAAGGCGCCGATGGTTGAGTACATGCGCTCCAACATCACGTTGATGAAATGGATGATCGCCGAAGGCTACCAGGATGCCCGCACCCTGAAGCGCCGCATCAACGCCATGGAAGACTGGATCGCCAACGGTACGCTGCTGCAACCGGATGATGACGCTGAATACGCCGCCGTGATCGAAATCGATCTGGCCGAAGTCACCGAGCCGATCCTGGCCTGCCCGAACGACCCGGACGACGTCAAGGTCCTTTCCGAAGTTGCCGGGGCCAAGATCGACGAAGTCTTCATCGGATCGTGCATGACCAACATCGGCCACTTCCGTGCTGCTGCCAAGGTGCTCGAAGGCAAGTCCGACATCCCGACCCGTCTGTGGATCGCCCCGCCGACCAAGATGGATGCGCTGATCCTGACCGAAGAAGGCTACTACGGCGTCCTCGGCAAGTCCGGCGCGCGCATGGAAATGCCGGGCTGCTCGCTGTGCATGGGCAACCAGGCTCAGATCCGCAAGGGCTCGACCGCGATCTCCACTTCGACCCGCAACTTCCCGAACCGTCTGGGCATCGACACCCAGGTTTATCTGGGTTCCGCCGAACTGGCCGCCATGTGCGCCCTGGCCGGCCGCATCGTGACGGTGCCGGAATACATGGAGCAGATCAAACTGGTCAATGCCAAAGCAGCCGACGTCTATCGCTACATGAACTTCGACCAGATCCCGGAATTCGTGGAACAGGCCGCCACTGTTGAGATGTGAGTGTTTGAAGTGTCTAACCGAATTGTCGAGATAGCATGACTTAACTCTTTGTTTGCCCGACATCGGCAAAGTTGGTGTTAGACACTTTTGAAGCCCCGGATTTAGACAATTGTCTAATGCGGGGCTTCGTGTTTTTGTGCATGCAAAACGGCGGTGTCCCGCCAAGTGGTGTATGAGCTGAGGTGTCGGCGCGCGTTTAAAAGCACGCAGCGATGCGCATTGAAATTTACCCAGCGACTTTAGCCGTCTGTCATGGTGGCGACTGATGTGAAGTGTAACGTTCCTCAAACGGAAGGAAAATCATGGCACCGAGACTATTCTATCGCATCCTGTGCGTGGCTATCTTCAGCGGTTCTGTCAGCGCATTTGCCGAGGCGGCCGACCAATTGCCACCGCAGCAAGGCTATCTTGGCGAGATCCGCCGCGGACCGGACGGGAAGCTGATCGCGCGGCCGGAGGCGGTTGGCGCGGCGCCAAGGCACACTGCCGACTTGGCTGCCAAAGCGACGATGGTCGTCGGGGCTGACGAGAAAGTCAGCACGCTGACGGAGGCAGCGCGCCTTGCCCGCGACGGGGAGGTGGTCGAGGTGCGGCCAGGAAATTACCGTGGCCAACCGGCGATCTGGACGCAGAACAATCTGATTGTTCGCGGTATCGGTGAGCGCCCGGTGATGATCGCCGATGGCCAGAGTGCCGAAGGGAAGGCGATCTGGGTGGTCAGGGGAGGCAAGATCCGGATCGAGAACATCGAGTTTCGCGGTGCCCGGGTGGCGGATGGCAATGGTGCCGGCATTCGCTTCGAGAAAGGCCAGTTAGCGATCCACGGCTGTCGCTTTGTCGACAACGAGATGGGGGTTCTGACCGCCAATTCAGCTGAACTGTCGCTGGAGGTGTCAGATAGTGAATTCGCCGATGCCCCGCGGCATGCCGGCGACTTGCATCACCTGCTCTATGTCGGTGCGATCGGCAAGTTCGTCCTGCGCGGTAGCCGCCTGCACAATGGTTACCGGGGCCATCTGGTCAAATCGCGGGCGCGCGAGAGTCATGTGCTCTACAACATGCTGGTCGATGGTGCGTCGGGTCAGGCGTCCTACGAACTCGAGTTTCCCAACGGCGGAGCTGCCTATGTGATCGGCAATGCGATCGGCCAGAGTCCCGTCACCGACAACCCGACCATAGTTTCCTATGGCGCGGAAGGACCGCGCTGGCCGGACAACGCGCTGTATCTCGTACATAACACGGTGATCAACGACAGTCATGCCGGGACGTTTCTCAAAGTATGGGAGGAAAAATTCCCGGCGGGAATCGAGGTCTGGGGAATCAACAACCTGATGATCGGCGACGGCAATTTCTTCCGGCCGGCACAGGGCCGATTCGAAGGCAACGCTACGGCCGCGCGGGCCGAAATGATCGAGTATGCTGGCGCGCCGCTGCGCCTGACCAACCTTTCCCGGCTGCGCGGCAGCGTCCGGGTGCCGGGAGAGGCACGCGGCATCGATCTGTTGCCGAAAGCGGAATTCAGCCTGCCGGCGGGAAGCCGGCCGATTCGGACGAGCAGTTCCCTGGCGCCCGGCGCCTTTCAGTAAGCGGTACTTTTTCTATTCGCCGGCGGAAACAGTGTCGCCTTCGGGGGGCATCGCAGCCTCGCTTTGCCAGCGGGCCTTGCGCCACTTTTCCCGTTCGCCGTTGCCGCAGAACGTCCAGGCCAGCAGTCGGCTCTGCTTCTGGCCCTGGGCCATCGGGACGATGCGTGAATCGACGACGCGGACTTTTTTCAGCGCGGCTTCGGCATGCGGGATGTTTTCGGCATTCGAAACGAGACTGGTAAACCACAGGCAGCGCTTCGGAATGGTCGCGCTCTGCTCGATCATGTTTTTGAGAAAGGCGCGTTCGCCGCCGTTGCACCACAACTCGGTGCCGCCACCGCCGAAATTGAGGCGCGGCTGGGCAACGCCTTTGCGCGCGCCTGGCTTGCCAAGCTTGTTCCATTTGCGCTGGCTGACTGCCAGCACGTCGTCCGGCGAATTGTGGAAGGGCGGGTTGCAGATGCTGAGGTCGAAACTTTCGCCGGAGCGCAGCAGGCCGACGAAAATGTTTTCCCACACCGTCTGATGGCGCAATTCGATGGCTGCGGTCAACGCCGGATTCTTGCCCAAAATGGCCTGGGCGTTGGCGAGCGCCGCCTGGTCGATGTCGGCGCCGAGAAATCGCCAGCCATACTCGGCATGGCCGATCAGCGGATAAACGCAGTTGGCGCCGACGCCGATGTCCAGCACGCGGACACTCGGCCCGGTCGGGATCACCTTCCTGTTGCAGCTGGCGAGCAGGTCGGCGACGTGGTGGATGTAATCCGCACGTCCGGGAATTGGCGGGCACAGGTAGCCGGCCGGAATTTCCCAGCCCTTGACCCCGTAATGCAGCGCCAGCAGCGCCCGGTTCAGCGCCTTGACCGCCGCCGGGTTGGCGAAATCGATGCTCGGCGTGCCGGCGGGCGTCGTCACCACGTACTTGACCAGCCCCGGCGCGATGGCGGTCAGGGCCGCGAAATCGTAGCCGGCCGCATTCCTGTTGCGCGGGTGCAGTCCGGGTTTGGGGGCAGGGGCCGTCATGGGTCGATTTCCGAACGTGGGCGAGGGGGCGCAGTATCCCACGGTTTGATTGTTGCATGCCCGACAAACCGGGTTATTGCCAAGTGACTGTTTCCATACTGTTTGCGCCGTGCGGGGCTCGGCGTGAAATTCGCTGGATTCTCCGCTACGAATATTCGGGGAGTGACACTCATGTAGCCGCAAATCGAGCGGGCACACATCGAGGCGACGCTGAGGTTTTTCCCGTGCCTGGGCTTCGTGCAGGAACAGCTGCGCTTCGGCATCAAGGTCGAGATTCCCTTCAGTCAATTGAACGATGAAGAACGGGCTTTCCTGCGCGTGCTGGGATAATCCGAGCGCTCGGAATGTCGGGTTCGGGGCGAGTCCGGTGAACCTTCCCGGAGGTGGCCACTCAAAATATCAGGCAGGGTGGTCCGGCCCCGATTTATCGCAGGCTGGGCACCCATTAAGGTATACATTGACGTAAAATCGCGCGTTCAGCCGCGCTCGCGAAACCGAAAGAGGGCTCGGCTGCTTTCCTGAAGGATGACGATGAAGCGCGTGGACGATTTCCGTTTGCAGTTGGGCGAGCATGAACTGGTGCCGATCATGATCGGTGGCATGGGTGTCGATATCTCGACTGCCGATCTGGCGCTGGAAGCTGCCCGGCTCGGCGGTATCGGCCACATTTCGGACGCGATGATCAACACCGTTGCCGACCGCCGCTACGAGACAAAATACGTCAAGGAAAAGCTCGCCTTCTACAAGTACAACGTAAAAAACGAGGACAAGGCAGCCGTTCAGTTCGACCTGGGTACGGTTGCCGAAGCGACCCGCCTGCACATCGATGCGACGATGGCGCGCAAGCAGGGGTCCGGCCTGGTGTTCATCAACTGCATGGAAAAGCTGACGATGAACGCGCCGAAGGAAACCCTGCGCGTGCGCATGCGCACGGCGCTGGATTGCGGTATCGACGGCATCACGCTGGCGGCCGGGCTGCACCTCGGGTCGTTTGCACTGATCGAGGATCATCCGCGTTTCCGCGACGCCAAGCTGGGCATCATCGTCTCCTCGGTGCGCGCCTTGCAGCTCTTCCTCAAGAAGAGCAGCCGGACCGGTCGCCTGCCTGACTACATCGTCGTCGAGGGGCCGCTGGCCGGCGGTCATCTCGGATTCGGCCTGGATTGGGCAAAGTACGATCTGGCGACCATCGTCGGCGAGGTCATTACGCACCTCAGGAACGAGAAACTGGACATTCCAGTCATTCCGGCCGGCGGCATTTTCACCGGCAGCGATGCGGCCGCCTTTCTCGAAGCCGGCGCGGCGGCTGTCCAGGTGGCCACTCGGTTCACGGTGTCCGAAGAATGCGGACTGCCGGCCAAGATCAAGCAGGAATACTTCAAGGCCAACGAGGACGACATCGTGGTCAACGAAATTTCACCTACGGGCTACCCGATGCGCATGATCAGGAGCAGCCCGGCCATCGGTGACGGTATCCGCCCAAACTGCGAAGCTTATGGCTACCTGCTCGATGCCAACGGCAAGTGTTCCTATGTCACCGCCTACAACCGGGAGGTGGCATTGCATCCGGGGGCACGCAAGGTTCAGGTGTGGGACAAGACCTGTCTGTGTACGCACATGCGTAATTTCGACTTGTGGACCTGCGGCCAGCTGACCTGGCGCCTCAAGGACACGACCCACAGGTTGAGCGACGGCAGCTACCAGTTGTTGACCGCCGAGCATGTTTTCAAGGATTACCAGTTCAGCACCGACAACAAGGTGGCACTGCCCGCCCCGGAGGCTGTCTGACAGATATCGTCCGGGTGCGCTCAACCCGCAGTTCCGGGTGAAGGAGGTTTGCGAGATGATGAAAATGCAACGCTGGATTTCCCTGGTCTGCGCTTCCCTGCTGCTGTTCGCCCTCCCGGTTCAGGCGCAGACGCCGGTGCTGGGCGCCAACGATCAGCCGATTCACGATGCCGCCCGGATCGGCAACGGGAAGGATGTCGCCGCAATCCTGAAAGCGCAGCCCGCAGCACGCGAGGTCAGAACAGCCCAGGGTTCGACCCCCTTGCACCTTGCCGCGACCAACCCGGATGTCAGCGCACTCAAGGCGCTGCTCGCTGCGGGAGCCGATCCGAACGCCAGGGATGGGGAAGGCGCCACGCCGCTGCACATGGCGGCGTATACGCAGAATGCGAAGCACGCGCAACTGTTGCTCGAAGCGGGGGCTGATCCTCACGCCAAGACCAATGCCGGGCGCGACCCTACCTCGATGGCGCGCAAGGTGATGGCCAACGAGGCATCGGGAGTCATCTCGCTGTGGATACTGAAGGGTTGCCAGCCGGGCAAACCCTGTTGACGGACTGGCGCCGGCAGCGGGTCAGCCTGCGTTGCGCAACGGCCGACGGGTTGCGGTAATGATCAATATCGAACTGATCGGCATAATCGTTGTCTTTCTGGTGATAGCGATTATCGTCATCAAGTCGCAATAATCGCGCGGCATGCTTGCATCAAGGCGCCAATGCATAGACTATTGCGTTACCCCAGCCCACGAAGGAGACAAAAATGCCTACACGAGTTATCAGCAACATCATTGCCGGCCGCCCGCTGGTTTCCGGCAACAAGGACATGACTGTCCGCGCAGCTTGCCGGTTGATGGCCGAAAATCGTATCGGTGCCCTGGTCATCGTCGACAACAACCGGATTGCCGGGATATTCACCGAACGCGATGCACTCAACAAGGTCCTCGCCGGAGGACTAGATCCGGATGCAACGAAACTCGCCCAGGTGATGGTCAAGGACCCGCAGACGATTCGCACCGATAAGCCGCTCGGCTATGCCTTGCAGTTCATGGCGGATGGCGGTTTTCGCCATGTGCCGGTCGTAGACGCAGACGGTGCGCCGGTCGGCATGGTGTCGGCCCGCGATGCCCTCGGTCAGGACATGGTTCAGCTTGAACGTGACCTGAAGTTCCGGGAGCACCTGGAAGAAAACATCGCCTAGCGATTGTCGGGGTTCCAGCCGAACTGCGCCAGTGTGGCGGCAAATTCGCCGGACACTGGCGCTTTCACTTTCAGACGTTCACCACCGGCCGGATGATCGAAACCGAGTTCGATGCATGCCAGAAGCAAGCGGTGGCAGCCCAGTGATTCGGCAAAGAAGCGGTTGTGCCGCCCCTTCCCGTAGGTCGCGTCGCCGATGATCGGGTGGGCGATATGCTTCAGGTGGCGGCGCAACTGGTGGCGGCGCCCGGTGAGCGGATTGAGTTCGAGCAAGGCGTAACGGCTGCTCGGGTAGCGATCGACGGCGACGGGCAGTTCGATCTCCGCCAGATTGCGGAAATGGGTCAGCGCCGGCCGCGCCTCCATGCTGCTCCGCTCGCCCCGGAATTCGTACGGGTCGCGCCGACGGCTCAGCGGGTGATCGATGCTTCCCTCGGCTGGTGGGTAACCGCGAACAACGGCCAGGTAGCGTTTTTCCACCGTGCCGGCTTCGAATTGCCGGCCAATGATGCGGGCGATTTCCGGGCTGAGCCCGAACAGCAGGACGCCCGAGGTGCCGCGATCAAGACGATGCGCCGGCCAGACCCGCTGGCCGATCTGGTCGCGCAGGATCTGGATGGCGAATCGCGTTTCCTGGCGGTCGATTTCCGAACGATGGACGAGCAGATTCGGCGGCTTGTCGATGACGACGATGTGCTCGTCGCGATGGAGAATCGGTAGTTGCTCAGCCAAAGAAACGGCTCGTCGCCTCGGCACCCATTGCCATGCCGGTGACGTGGGCACGGTCGAGCAGTTCCCAGTAATAGCGGTAGGAGGCGCGGTCGTGCAACCTGCCGTCATGCTGGATCGGTCCCCAGTCCTTATCCTGGGCAGCGATCAGAATTTCGGCGGCGGCCTGTACTTCGGAGAAGTCAGGGCGCATCGCTTCGACGATGGGCAGAATCTGGTTCGGGTGGATGCTCCACATGCGCAGATAGCCGAATTCGGTTCGCGCCCGCAGGGCATCATTGCGAATATATTCGATGTCCTTCAGTTCGGTGGTCACGTTGTGCGATGGCACAAGACCGCAGGCCAGTGCGGCGGCGCTGATCTCGCACTTGGCGCGGGCGACCAGCGGATGCTCGAACTGGCCGGGGCTTGTCATCGCCGTGCCAGAAATGGCCCCGTGGTGGCCGGAGACGAAATCCATCAGGCCGAAATCCAGCGATTCGACGCCGGGCAAAGCGGCAATCTCCCAGACTTCGCGCAGCGCTCCGTGGGTCTCGATCAGTACATGTACCGGAATCCTGCGGTCAACGCCGAATTCGCGCTCGATTTCACGCAGGGCCTCGATCTGGACCTGCACGTCGCCAACGCTGCACGGCTTGGGCAAGGTGATGAAGGGCAGGCGATTGCCAGCAAGGTGCACCAGGATTTCCAGGTCCTGCCGCCAGTGCGGATGGGTGACGTCATGCACGCGGGCGCCGACCCGGTTGAACAGGTTGTCTTCCGACATGATCACGGCTGCAGCCATCTCCGCATGCTCGCGTTCGGCACCGGCATGGGCGCCATCCTCGCAGTCGCAGGTGATGTCGAAGATCGGGCCGAGATCCTTCTGCAATTGGAGCGCCTTCCGCATCAGCTTTTCCGAGCCGGCGTAGTGGTCAACCGCAGGCAGGACGGGAAAGGGCTTTTCGCCGGCAAAGAGAACTGCTTTTGGATGGCGCATGATGTTCCTGTTCTACAAATAAAAAGGCCGCGGTATTTTACCGCGGCCCCGTGCGCAAGCTAAGGCTTGCTGTGGATTACAGCATGTCCTTGACGGCTTCTGCCTCGTCGGTCAGTTCCTTGAGCGTGATGTTGATTTTCTCGCGGCTGTACTCGTCGATTTCCAGACCCTGGATGATCTTGAAGGAACCGCCCTTGCACTCGCACGGGAAGCCGAACACGATACCGGCCGGAATGCCGTAGGAGCCGTCGGACGGAACACCCAGCGTCACCCATTCGTCGGAGCCGAGCGACCCAGTCGCGGATGTGGTCAATGGCGGCGTTGGCAGCGGATGCGGCAGACGACAGGCCGCGTGCTTCGATGATGGCGGCGCCACGCTTGCCGACGGTCGGCAGGAAAACATCGTTGTTCCAGGCGTGATCGTTGATCAGTGCCTTGACGCTGTCACCGTTGGAAGTGGTGTTGCGATAGTCGGCGTACATGGTCGGCGAGTGGTTGCCCCAGACGACCAGCTTCTTCAGGGAAGAAACCGGACGGCCGATCTTGCCGGCCAGTTGCGACAGGGCGCGGTTGTGGTCGAGACGCAGCATGCCGTGGTAGTTGTTCGGGTTGGTGCGGCCAACCTTCCTGGCGGCAGCAGCGGCGATGTAGGCGTTGGTGTTGCACGGGTTGCCGACAACCAGGACCTTGACGTCTTCATTGGCATTTTCGGCGATGGCCTTGCCTTGCACGGTGAAGATGGCGCCATTGGCGGTCAGAAGATCGGCACGTTCCATCCCCTTGGTGCGCGGACGGGCTCCCACCAGCAGACAGACATCGGCGTCCTTGAAGGCGACGTTCGGGTCATCGGTGGCAACCATGCCGGCGAGCAGCGGGAAGGCGCAGTCTTCCAGTTCCATCATGACGCCCTTGACGGCTTGCTGAGCTTGCGGCAGGTCGAGCAACTGAAGGATGACCGGCTGGTCTTTGCCGAGCATTTCGCCGGAGGCAATGCGGAACAGCAGGCTATAACCGATCTGGCCGGCGGCGCCGGTGACTGCTACGCGCTTGGGGGCTTTGGACATGTATCGCTCCTGTAGAAACAGCATGGTTGAAATTGTTCAATTCTGCTCGGACCCCTGCCTGAATGATTTCTTGCGTGAGCGGGCGCGAGAGGATGAAGATGTTAGAAGTTCGGCGTCTTGCTGTCAATTCATCATATGTCTTATATAAGATAACTTTTCGTGGACGGGCGGGGTGAAATGTGCTGAAATTTGCGCCCATGAATCGGGATCCAGCTCGTCCGTCCTTCCGCGTCGCGTCGCCGACTTTCAGTCCGCTCTATCGCCAGATCAAGGATTTCATGATCCGCAGTCTGGAGGCCGGCGAGTGGGGGCCGGGCGATGCCATTCCCAGTGAAGGTGAGCTGGCGGGTCGCTTTAACGTCAGCCAGGGCACCGTACGCAAGGCGATCGATGAGATGGCGGCGGAAAATCTTCTGGTTCGCCGTCAGGGGAAGGGTACCTTCGTTGCTACCCACGACGATCCCCGCTCCTTCTATCGCTTCCTGCGACTGGTGCCGGATGACGGCCACCTGACGCATGCCGTGAGCGTTCCGATCTCATGTTCGTCGCGGGTGGCTGACGAAGCAGTGGCGGCCGTCTTTGGTGTTCGGGTCGGCGACCCCGTCATTTATGTCGAGCGCCTCCTGCGTTTCGACGGGGAGGCAGTGGTCTTCGACCAGATCTACCTGCTGGGCGACCTCTTCGCCGGCTTGACGCTCGAGCGACTCAGCGGCGGCGAGCGTTCCCTCTACAGCGTGTTTGAAAGCGACTTCGGCGTGCGCATGATACATGCCGAGGAGCATCTGCGGGCGGTGGCGGCAGATGCATACAGCGCCGGGCTTCTCGGTGTTCCGAGCGGGGCCCCGCTATTGCTGGTGGAGCGGACGGCCTACACGTACGGAAACAAGCCGGTCGAGTGGCGGCGTGGTCTCTATTGCACTCATCGGCACTACTACCGGAACGATCTTGGCTAACATCGATAGTGCTTTATTACTATGCGGGAAAACGCTTAGAGTGGCGTGTTCGGCAGTATTTTGAATATATAATTATGGTTCTTATCGAACCACGTAGAAGCGGCGTTGCCGCCTATTTTCGCGAGGGATGAAATTCATGGCAGAAATGACCATAAAGAAACGTCCAAAGAATTTGGACTTGACCACAATAAAGTTGCCGTTGCCGGGCAAGGTCTCAATCCTTCATCGCGTTAGCGGTGCCGGTTTGTTCCTCTGCCTGCCGGTGATTCTCTGGTTGTTTTCCGCCAGCCTGACTTCGGCCGAGACTTTCGCCAGCTTCAAGGCGGTGTTCTCTAGTCTGCCAGCCAAAGTGATACTCGCTGGTCTGATCTGGGCCTACGTTCATCATTTCTGTGCGGGCATCCGGTTCCTCCTGCTTGATTTGCACGTGGGTATCGAGAAAGAGGCGGCGCGCAAGTCGGCGGCTGTCGTTCTTGCCGTCAGCATCCCGCTGACCCTGGTTCTCTGGGGGGTTCTGCTGTGATCAACCGCATTGTTGTAGGTGCCCATTACGGCCTGAAAGACTGGATTGTCCAGCGCGCCACTGCCGTCATCATGGCGGTCTATTCGGTGCTTATTGCGGCCGTTCTTCTGCTTGTGCGTCCTGCGAGCTTCGAAGCCTGGCAAGGCGTTTTCGCCAACGGCGTCATCAAGTTCCTGACCTTCCTGTTTTTCGTCAGCCTGTTCTATCACGCCTGGATCGGTGTGCGAGATATCTGGATGGACTACGTCAAGCCGACCGGCTTGCGGCTTGTCCTGCATGTGCTGACTGCGGCTGCGCTGGTGGGCTACACCGCGTGGGCTGCTGCGATTCTCTGGAGGCTGTAAGCGTGAGTATTCCTGTTCTGAAGTTTGATGCGGTCATTGTCGGCGCCGGTGGTGCCGGTCTGCGTTCCGCGATCCAGTTGTCCGAAGCCGGCCTCAAGACTGCCGTGCTGTCCAAGGTTTTTCCGACCCGCTCGCATACCGTTGCGGCGCAGGGGGGGGTGGCTGCTTCTCTTGGAAACTCCGAGGAAGATCACTGGACGTGGCACATGTACGATACCGTCAAGGGGTCCGACTGGCTCGGCGACCAGGATGCGATCGAGTTCATGTGCAAGAAGGCCAACGAAGTGGTCGTCGAGCTCGAACACTATGGCATGCCTTTCGATCGTACCGATGACGGCAAGATCTACCAGCGCCCGTTCGGTGGCCACATGTCCAACTTCGGCGAAAAGCCGGTGCGTCGCTCCTGTGCTGCCGCTGACCGTACCGGTCACGCCATGCTGCACGCGATGTATCAGCGCAACGTCAAGGCCAACACCCAGTTCTTCGTTGAATGGATGGCGCTTGACCTGATTCGCGACGAAGAAGGTCATGTCCTTGGTGTTACCGCCATGGAAATGGAAACCGGCCAGATCGTGATTTTCCACGCCCGTGCTACGATTTTCGCAACTGGTGGTTCTGGCCGTATCTACTACTCGTCGACCAATGCCTTCATCAATACCGGTGACGGTCTGGGCATGGCCGCACGTGCCGGCATCCCGCTCGAAGACATGGAATTCTGGCAGTTCCACCCGACCGGCGTGGCCGGTGCCGGCGTGCTGATTACCGAAGGCGTGCGCGGTGAAGGCGGCATCCTGCGTAATTCCAGCAAGGAACGCTTCATGGAGCGCTACGCGCCGAACGCCAAGGATCTGGCGTCGCGTGACGTCGTTTCCCGTGCCATGGCGACCGAAATCAAGGAAGGTCGCGGCTGTGGCGTCAATAAGGACTACGTCCTGCTCGACATCACTCACCTCGATCCGGCCACCATCATGAAGCGCCTGCCGGGTATCCACGAAATCGGCCTGCAGTTCGCCGGTGTCGACTGCCTGAAAGAGCCGCTGCCGGTCGTGCCGACCTGCCACTACCAGATGGGCGGTATCCCGACCCACTACTCCGGTCGTGTCGTGGTGCCGAAGAACGGTGATGTCAATTCCGTCGTTCCGGGCTTCTACGCCGGTGGCGAATGCGCCTGTGCCTCGGTGCACGGTGCTAACCGTCTCGGTACCAACTCGCTGCTCGACCTGCTGGTATTCGGGAAGTCGGCCGGTGACTCCGCCGTCGAGGATCTCAAGGCCGGTCGCGCTCACCGCGAACTGCCGAAGGATGTTGCCGACAAGACGCTGGCTCGCATCGCTGCGCTGGACAATCGTAAGGGTGGTGCCAACGT
Source organism: uncultured beta proteobacterium (assembly GCA_963815365.1). Lineage (GTDB taxonomy): Bacteria > Pseudomonadota > Gammaproteobacteria > Burkholderiales > Rhodocyclaceae > Azonexus. The sequence goes on along the minus strand of CAWFGN010000005.1, from coordinate 124,362 downwards.
GCACGAAACCCGTCTGGCCATGCAGCGCACCATGCAGGACCACGCTGGCGTATTCCGTTTCGGCGACATGCTGAAACAGGGCGTCGAAAAAATCCTCGAAGTCGAAAAGGCGGCTCGCCAGCTCGAAATCAAGGACAAGTCGCATGGCCTGGAATACGGCCCGTACCGAAGCGCTCGAAATGGAAAATCTGATCGAAGTCGCCAAGGCCACGATGATTTCCGCCGAAGCCCGCAAGGAATCCCGCGGCGCCCACGTTCGCGACGATGCGCCGGATACCGCCGAGTTCCCGAATGGCCGCAACGACAAGGAATGGCTGAAGCACACGCTGTTCTCGCCGGTAGATAACTCGATCACCTACAAGCCGGTGAACATGCAACCCCTGACCGTCGAGCCTGTTGCGCTCAAGACGCGCTCGTACTAATCGGAGTTGATAATGAGCAAACGCAATGTTCAATTCAGTATCTATCGCTACGATCCGGACAAGGACGATGCGCCGTACATGCAGGATATCTCGGTCGAGATCGAACCGACCGACCGCAAGCTGCTGGACGCGCTGACCAAGCTCAAGGCCAAGGACGACGCGATCTCCTATCGTCGTTCCTGCCGCGAAGGTGTCTGCGGCTCCGATGCGATGAACATCAATGGCAAGAACGGTCTGGCTTGTCTGACCGATATCGACAGCCTGAAGCAGCCGATCGTGCTGCGTCCGCTGCCGGGCCTGCCGGTCATTCGCGACCTGATCGTCGATATGACCCAGTTCTTCAAGCAGTACCACTCGATCAAGCCCTACCTGATCAACAACGATCCGCCGCCGGAGCGCGAGCGTCTGCAGTCGCCGGAAGATCGCGAAGAACTGAATGGTCTGTACGAGTGCATCCTGTGCGCCTGCTGCTCGACGTCCTGCCCGTCGTTCTGGTGGAATCCGGACAAGTTCGTCGGTCCGGCCGGTCTGCTGGCGGCCTACCGCTTCATCGCCGATACGCGCGACCAGGCGACCAACGAGCGTCTCGACAACCTCGAGGATCCGTATCGCCTGTTCCGTTGCCACAGCATCATGAACTGCGTTGACGTATGCCCGAAGGGGCTGAACCCGACCAAGGCCATCGGCAAGATCAAGGACATGATGGTGCGTCGGGCAGTCTGATGCAAAGAGAGGACTATGAGCGTCTGCGCTGGCGCTGCATCCGGCGCGGTCTGCTGGAGGTCGATATTTCGCTGACCCGGTTTCTCGACAGCGGATTCGACACGCTGGACGCAGACCAGCAGCAGGCGTTCGTGGAACTCGCCGACATGGAAGATCATGATCTCTGGCATCTGATCAGCGGTCAGGCTGAAATCGACGATCCTCGCCTGGCATCCGTGGTGGCGATGTTGCGTAAGAGTTAAGTAAGGTGAACCGGCTAATTTTGGTATCTTTGGCAGTGCAGTGACAACCTACACCTGTAAAGGGAAATAACGATGACGACCGAACGCAAGGCAACACTCGCAATTGATGGGCAGGCGCCCGTCGATTTTCCGATCATGTCTCCGACGCATGGCAACGACTGTATCGACATTCGTACGCTGGGCGCCAAAACAGGTTTGTTCACCTATGACTCCGGCTTCCTGTCGACGGCAAGCTGCAAGTCAACGGTGACCTTCATCGACGGTGACAAGGGTGAATTGCTTTACCGTGGTTACCCCATCGAGCAACTCGCCGAGAACTGCAACTTCCTCGAAGTGACCTATCTGCTGAAGAACGGCGAATTGCCGAATGCCGCGCAGAAGACGAAATTCGAAAACACCATCAAGAACCACACGATGGTGCATGAGCAACTTTCCAAGTTCTACTCCGGTTTCCGTCGCGATGCCCACCCGATGGCCGTGATGACCGGTGTGGTCGGTGCGCTGTCCGCCTTCTACCACGATGCGATGGACTTCTCCGATGTCGAGCACCGCAACGTCAGCTTCAATCGCCTGGTTGCCAAGCTGCCGACCATCGTCGCGATGGCCTACAAGTACAACACCGGCGCTCCGTTCATGTATCCGGACAACGATCTGGATTACACCGCCAATTTCATGCGCATGATGTTCGGCAACCCGTGCGAAAAGTATGTGCCGAACCCGGTGCTGGTCCGTGCGCTGGATACGATCTTCACGCTGCACGCTGATCACGAGCAGAATGCCTCCACCTCCACGGTGCGTCTGGCCGGCTCCTCCGGGGCCAACCCGTTTGCCTGTATCGCTGCCGGTATCGCCTGTCTGTGGGGCCCGGCGCATGGCGGTGCCAATGAAGCCTGCCTGCAGATGCTCGAGCAGATCGGTGACGTCTCCAAGGTCGGCGAGTACATCGCCCGCGCCAAGGACAAGAACGATTCCTTCAAGCTGATGGGCTTCGGTCACCGTGTCTACAAGAACTTCGACCCGCGCGCCACGCTGATGCGCAAGGTCTGCGGCGAAGTGCTGTCCGAACTCGGTCTGCAAAACGACCGCCTGTTCAAGCTGGCCATGGAACTGGAAAAGATCGCCCTGGAAGATCCGTACTTCGTCGAGAAGAAGCTCTATCCGAACGTCAACTTCTACTCGGGCATCGTCCAGAAGGCCATTGGCATTCCGACCGAAATGTTCACCTGCATCTTCGCGCTGGCCCGCACGGTGGGCTGGATGACGCAGTGGGAAGAAATGATCACCGATCCGGAATACAAGATCGGTCGTCCGCGTCAGCTGTACGTCGGCGCTGCCCGTCGCAACGTGGTTCCGCTCGCCCAGCGCAGCTAAACAGGAAATCGGGCGGCCGTCTGGCCGCCCTTTTTTTACCCGCAGAAACTTATAGCGCTGCAGGCCGGGACTGCAGAGCAATACAAGCCCTCAAGGGGACGCCTATGACTACGATGAATCAACTGTTCGACAGCACGCTTTACTTCGGTGGCAATGCGCCGTTTGTTGAAGAGCTGTACGAAAGCTATCTTGACGATCCGACTTCCGTGCCGGCCGAGTGGCGCGACTATTTCGACCGCCTGGCCCAGATGCCGGGTTTTGTTGCACGTGACGTGGCGCATGCGCCGGTGATTGCCGCTTTTGCCCAACTGGCGAAAGATGGCGGCTTCCGTCCGGTCGCCGCGGCCGGCAGTGGCGATAACAAGAAGCAGTCCGCGGTTGGCCAACTGGTCACTGCCTATCGCTCGATGGGCACCCGCTGGGCCGATCTCGATCCGCTCAAGCGCCTGCCGCGCCCGAAAATTGAAGAGCTTGAACTTTCCTTTTACGGCTTTTCCGATGCCGACCTGAACCAGACCTTCAGCGTCGGTTCGCTGAAGGGTCTGCCGGAAACGGCCAAGCTCGGCGACATCCTCGAAACCCTGAAGCAGACCTATTGCGGGACTGTCGGGATCGAGTACATGTACATGACAGACTACAACGAAAAGCGCTGGCTGCAGGAACGCCTGGAAGGTATTCGTTCGCGTCCGACCTACAGCGCGGAGCAAAAAAAGCGCCTGCTGGAACGGTTGACCGCAGCCGAGACGCTGGAGCGCTACCTGCATACCCGTTATGTTGGCCAGAAGCGCTTCTCGCTTGAGGGCGGTGATTCCCTGATTGTCGCCATGGATGAGGCCATCCGCGTCGGTGGCAAGCTGGGTGTCGACGAAGTGGTCATCGGCATGGCACACCGTGGACGTCTGAACGTGCTGGTCAATACGCTGGGCAAGGCGCCGTCGATGCTGTTTGCCGAGTTTGAAGGCAAGAAGAAGAGCGATCTCTCGGCCGGCGACGTCAAGTACCACATGGGCTTCTCGTCCGATGTCTCGACCCCGGGCGGCCCCTGCCACCTGACACTGGCGTTCAACCCCTCGCACCTCGAGATCGTCAATCCGGTGGTCGAAGGCTCCGTATATGCACGCCAGTTGCGCCGCGGCGAAGACGGCAAGTCAAAGGTTCTGCCGGTGATCATTCACGGCGACTCCGCGGTTGCCGGTCAGGGCGTCAATCAGGAAATGCTCAACTTCGCGCAGACGCGCGGCTACGGCACGGGCGGCACGCTGCATCTCGTGGTGAACAACCAGATCGGTTTCACCACCAGCGACCCGCGCGACTACCGTTCCGGCCATTACTGCACCGACATCTTCAAGATGGCCGACGCGCCGATCTTCCACGTCAATGGCGACGATCCGGAAGCGGTCGCGCTGGTGACCCAGCTGGCCGTCGAATTCCGTCAGCAGTTCAAGAAGGACGTCGTCGTCAACATCATCTGCTTCCGCAAGCTCGGCCACAACGAGCAGGACGAGCCGATGGTCACCCAGCCGCTGATGTACAAGAAGATTGCCCAGCACCCGGGTACGCGCAAGCTGTACGGCGACAAGCTGGTGGCCGAGGGCGTGCTGCCAGCCGACGGTCCGGACCAGATGATCAAGGAGTATCGCGAGCATCTGGACAAGGGAGAGTTGCTTTACAACCCGGTTCTCGCCGGCTACAAGCATCCAAACACCATCGACTGGGCGCCGTTCCTGACCAAGGTTTATATCGAGAACTGCGACACCACGGTGCCGGTCAAGGAATTGCAACGCCTCGCACAGCGCCTGACCACTTTCCCGAAAGGCTTCACGCTGCATTCGCGCGTCAAGAAGATCGTCGAGGATCGCGCGGCAATGGGCGAGGGTACCTTGCCGGTCGATTGGGGGATGGCCGAAAACCTCGCCTACGCCTCTCTGCTGGTTTCCGGCTACGGTGTGCGCATCTCCGGTGAAGACGTCGGCCGTGGCACCTTCTTCCACCGGCACGCCGCTTTCCACGACCAGAATCGCGAGAACTGGGACGAGGGCACCTACCATCCGCTGAAGAATCTGCAGGAAAAGCAGGCCGGCTTCCAGTGTTTTGATTCCGTTCTGTCCGAGGAGGCTGTGCTTGCCTTCGACTATGGCTACGCTTCGGCCAACCCGTACGAACTGGTGATTTGGGAAGGCCAGTTCGGTGACTTCGCCAACGGTGCGCAGGTCGTCATCGACCAGTTCATCGCTTCCGGCGAAGCCAAGTGGGGTCGTGCCTGCGGTCTCGTCATGCTGCTGCCGCACGGCTACGAAGGTCAGGGTCCGGAACACTCCTCCGCCCGCCTCGAACGCTACATGCAGGCGTGTGCCGAGATGAACATGGAAGTCTGTGTGCCGTCCAACGCTGCCCAGGTATTCCACATGCTCCGCCGTCAGGGGCTTCGTCAGCAGCGCAAGCCATTGATCGTCATGACCCCGAAGTCCCTGCTCCGGCACAAGGATGCAGCTTGTTCGCTGGACGATCTGGCCAAGGGGCAGTTCCAGACCGTGATCGGCGAAATCGACAAGATCGATGCCAAGAAGGTCACCCGCGTTGTCCTGTGTTCGGGCAAGGTCTATTACGATTTGCTGGCGGCGCGTCGCGAGAGAAAAATCGCCAACATCGCGATTGTCCGTGTCGAGCAGCTCTATCCCTTCCCCAAAGATACCTTGCAGAAGGAATTGGCCAAGTATCCGAAGGCGACCGAAATCGTCTGGTGTCAGGAAGAGCCGCGCAATCAGGGCGCGTGGTACTGGATCGCCTCGCGTCAACACCTCGATGCACTGGTCAGCAGCAAGCAGAAGATGCTGCTGGTATCGCGCCCCGCTTCGTCGTCACCGGCAGTGGGTTATCTCGCCAAGCATAACGAGCAACAAAAAGCACTGATCGAGTCCGCGCTGGGCAAGATCGAGTACTGATAACTAAAGCAGAGTGGAGTCACTATGAGCATTATTGAAGTCCAAGTTCCCCAGCTCTCCGAGTCTGTGGCCGAAGGCACGCTTGCCTCCTGGAAGAAAAAAGTCGGCGATGCCGTTGCCCGCGACGAAATTCTTATCGATATCGAAACCGACAAGGTCGTCCTTGAGGTGCCCTCACCAGGCGCCGGTGTACTGGTCGAGATCGTCAAGGCTGACGGCGAGACTGTGGTGTCGGGAGAACTGATCGCCCGCATCGACACCGAAGCCAAGGCTGGCGCTGCAGCGCCAGCTGCCGAAGCACCCAAGGCAGTTGCCGCGCCGGCCGTCGCGCCGGCCCCGGCCGCTGCTGCGCCGGCCGGTACGGCCAGCCCGTCCGCCCGCAAGATCCTCGACGAGAAAGGCATTGCTGCTGCCGACGTCGCCGGTTCCGGCCGTGGCGGTCGCGTGACCAAGGAAGACGCTGTTGCAGCTGCGCCGAAGGCTGGCCCGGTTGCGGCGCCGGCTGCTGCCAAGGCAGCCCTGCCGGCACCGTCGGTTGCCGTGGCGCTGGGTGATCGTGCCGAGCAGCGGGTGCCGATGTCCCGGCTGCGTGCGCGGATTGCCGAGCGCCTGCTCGAATCCCAATCGAGCAACGCCATTCTGACCACGTTCAACGAAGTGAACATGGGTCCGATCATGGCCCTGCGCAAGCAGTACGGCGAAAAGTTCGAAAAGACCCACGGCGTGCGTCTCGGCTTCATGGGTTTCTTCGTCAAGGCTGCCTGCGCTGCCCTGCAGAAGTTCCCGGTTCTGAACGCTTCGGTCGATGGCAATGACATCGTCTATCACGGCTACATCGACATCGGCATTGCCGTCGGTTCGCCCCGCGGCCTGGTCGTGCCGATCATCCGCAACGCCGACCAGCTGAGCATCGCCGACATCGAGAAGAAAATTGCCGAGTTCGGTGCCAAGGCGAAGGATGGCAAGCTGTCGATCGAAGATCTGACCGGCGGCACGTTCTCCATCTCCAACGGCGGCATCTTCGGCTCAATGATGTCCACCCCGATCATCAATCCGCCGCAATCCGCGATCCTCGGCATCCATGCCACAAAGGATCGTGCGATGGTTGAAAACGGTCAGGTGGTCGTGCGTCCGATCAACTATCTGGCCATGTCCTACGACCACCGCATCATCGACGGCCGCGAAGCCGTCCTTGGTCTGGTGACCATGAAGGAAGCGCTGGAAGATCCGTCCCGCCTGCTGCTCGGCGTTTAAGGGGTCGCTTTCGGGGATCCGGGGTAAAGGGCCGGGCACATCGCTGCCCGGTCCGGCTTCCCGGATCCTCAATTCATTTCAAGGAACGAAAATATGTCCAAGCAATTTGACGTCCTCGTCATCGGTGGCGGTCCCGGCGGCTATGTCGCGGCGATCCGCGCTGCGCAACTCGGCTTTTCCGCTGCCTGCTGCGAATCCAACCCCTACGCCGACCCGAAGGGCGAGCCGCGCCTCGGTGGCACCTGTCTGAACGTCGGTTGTATTCCGTCCAAGGCCCTGCTGCATACCTCCCACCTGTTCGAGGAAGCCGGCCACAGCTTTGCCGCTCAAGGCATCAAGGTTTCCAAGCCGGCGATCGACGTACCGGTGATGAAGGGCCGCAAGGACACCATCGTTACCCAGCTGACCTCCGGCATCAAGGGTCTGTTCAAGAAGAACAAGGTCACCATGCTGCCCGGGCACGGTTCCTTCGTCGGCAAGGAAGGCGATCTCTGGAAGGTCAAGGTCGGCGCCGAGGAAGTGCTGGCCAGACAGGTCATCGTCGCCACCGGTTCCAAGGCCCGGCACCTGCCGAATGTTGCGGTCAACCAGAAAATCGTCATGGATAATGACGGTGCGCTGAATCAGGAGTCCGTACCCAAAAAGCTCGCCATCATCGGTGCCGGTGTCATCGGCCTCGAAATGGGTTCGGTGTGGCGTCGGGTCGGTGCCGAAGTCACCATCCTCGAAGCCATGCCCGAATTTCTTGCCGTGGCCGATCAGGACGTCGCCAAGGAGGCCGCCAAGCTGTTCGCCAAGCAGGGTCTGAACATCCAGACCGGCGTCAAGATCGGCGATATCAAGGTCACCAAGAAGGGCGTCTCGATTGCCTATGACGACAAGGACGGCAAGGCCCAGAAACTGGATGCCGACCGTCTGATCGTTTCGATCGGCCGCGTTCCCAATACTGATGGTCTAAATGCCGAAGCGGTCGGCCTCAAGCTCGATGCCCGCGGCTTCGTCGAAGTCGACGGCCACTGCAAGACCAATCTGGCGGGCGTCTGGGCACTGGGCGATGTGGTGCGCGGTCCGATGCTGGCGCACAAGGCCATGGAAGAAGGTGTCATGGTTGCCGAGCTGATGGCCGGTCAATCGGGTCACTGCGATTTCAATACCATTCCCTGGGTCATCTACACCGCCCCGGAAATCGCCTGGGTCGGCAAGACCGAACAGCAGCTCAAGGCCGAGGGCATTGCCTACAAGGCCGGCAAGATCCCGTTCCTGGCCAATGGCCGGGCACTGGGCATGGGCGAACCGTCCGGCTTCGTCAAGATGCTGGCTTGCGCGCAGACCGACCGCATCCTTGGCGTGCATATCATTGGCGCCAATGCCTCCGAACTGATTGCCGAAGCGGTCGTCACGATGGAATTTGGCGGCGCTTCCGAAGATCTGGCACGCATCTGCCACGCCCACCCGACCTTGTCGGAAGCGGTGCATGAAGCGGCACTGGCCTGCGACAAGCGCCCGCTGCACTTCTGAGTCTTGCGCAAAGCCGCGCTCGCGGCTTGCCGGCATGCAAAAAGAGCCCTTCGGGGCTCTTTGTTTTTGTCGATCTTCCCGCCATACTAAGCGCTACTTGGCGGCGCTATCCCATTAGACTTGCGGAATGCATAACGACGACGACCATCTGGCATTTGTTGAGGATACCTGCGAACCCGAATCCGGTGTTCCGGGAGAATTCTGGCCGTTGCTTATCGTCGACGATGACGAGGATGTCCACCACGCCACAGAATTCGCGCTTCAGGATTTGCGTGTACTTGGGCGCCCGCTGGAATTCCTGCATGCCTTCGGTGCGGAGGAAGCCATCGATGTACTGGTCCGCAGGCCGGACGTGGCGATCATCCTGCTCGACGTGGTCATGGAACGTGAGGATGCCGGTCTCCGGGTCGTCGAGCGCATCCGCAGCGAGCTGGGCATGGCGGCGGTGCGGATCGTCCTGCGTACCGGCCAGCCGGGTTATGCGCCCGAGCTCGAGGCAATCAGCCACTATGACATCAACGATTACAAGACCAAGAGCGAACTGACGCGTAGCAAGTTATTCACCACGGTGACGTCGGCGATTCGCTCGTTCGAGCAGATTCGACGGCTGGAGGCCAGCCGCAATGGTCTCGAGCTGATCATGCGCGGTGCTAACCATTTCAATGCCGAGCACGGCTCGGCTGCCTTCGCGACCGGAATCATTACGCAAATGGCGGCCTTGCTCGGCGTTCCGCCGGCGGGGGTGGTCTGCGCGCATGCCGAGCATGCCTCCCCGGCCACTGGCGAAGGGCTTCCGCAATGCTTCATTCTGGCGGCTGCCGGGCGGTTCCGGAGGGCACTGAACCAGGCGCCGGCAACGATCGATGATCCGCAGATGCGCCAGACGCTCGAGGCTTGCGTGCGGGAACGCAAAAGTCAGCGGAGCGAACGATGCCTGGCGCTGTACTTTCCCGGGCGGCATGGACGAAGTTTCGCCGCCTGCATCGAGTCAAACACGGCAATCCCTGAAATCGACCGTCACCTGCTTGATGTGTTCTGCACCAATATCGCAATCTGCGGCGAGAACGTCGGCCTTGTCGAGCGCCTGCGCCATGTGGCCTACGTCGATGGCCTGACCGAACTGCCCAACCGGGCGGCGCAGATCGTTGCCATCGACGAGCTGGCAAAAATTGCCAACGCAGCAAACTACACGCTTGCGCTGATCGATATCGACCAGTTTTCCGAAGCCATCGACGCCTTTGGTTACCTTTTTGGCGACCAGCAGCTGAAGGCGATAGCGAGCCGGCTGCGCACGAGCCTGCCCGACGATGTGCATGTCGCCCGAGTCGGGGGCGACGTGTTTGGTGTCTATGGCAGCGCCGACAGGGTGAACCCGGAAAATCTGCGGAAAATTCTCTTCGATCCCTTCGCCAGCGAGGTGGGATTGCAGACCATTTCATTTTCAATCGGTCTGGTACGGAACGCCGAAACGGAAGCCAGCGGCACCGAATTGCTGCGCAATGCGGCAATTGCCCTCAAGCGGGCCAAGCTCGACGGGCCGGGGAATGAGGCTTTCTATACTGCTGAAGTAGGCGTGCTGACCCGCAAGCGTGTTCACCTGCTGCACGACCTGCGCGCGGCTTTCGACAACGGACGGCTGTTCCTGGCTTATCAGCCGCAAATTGATCTGGCGTCGGGGCGGGTGGTCGGTACCGAAGCGCTGCTGCGCTGGCGCGACGAGGCGGGAGAATTCGTGCCGCTTGAGCAGTTCATTCCGGTCGCCGAGCACTCCGGCCTGATTGTCAGCCTGGGCGCCTGGGTCTTGCGTACGGCGCTGGTGGCTCAGCGTGAGCTGGCGGAACAGGGTTATCCGCTGCGCATGGCGGTCAACGTATCGCCGATCCAGTTCCGCCATCCAGAATTCGTGGCAATGGTCGAAGCGGCCGTCGCGCAGGCCGGGATTGATCCGGCGCTGCTGGAGCTTGAAATTACCGAGTCGGTCGCCCTTTATGGCGGGGTCCATATCGCCGAGCGCCTGCACGCGATCAAGGCGCTCGGTGTCTCCATCGCCATCGATGATTTCGGTACCGGGTTCTCGTCGCTCAGCTATCTTGACCGTATCCCGGCGGACTGCCTCAAGATCGACCGCAGCTTCATCCATGCCCTTGATGACCGGCGCTCCGGCACGCGCATCGCTGATCTGGTCATCCAGCTCGGAAAGCAGCTCGACATGCGCGTGGTGGCCGAAGGCGTCGAGAGTGCCGGGCAGTTGCAGACCCTGGTTGCCCTGGGGTGCGGGGAAGGGCAGGGCTGGTACTACGCCCGGGCCATGTTGCCCCGGGATTTGCTGGACTGGCTTGCCGGCCGGGAGCGCTGAGCGGAAATGCTCAGGTCGGTCGCAATCCTTGTCATGCTTGTCATGCTTGCCTGCTGGCCGCCTGCAGCCCGCGCGAACCGCTGCGCATCGGTTTTCTCGGCGGACTGAGCGGGCGCGTCGCCGACCTTGGCGAAGCCGGACGCAATGGCGCCCAGATTGCCGTGGAGGAGATCAACAAGGCCGGTGGGATTGACGGACGCAGCGTGGAACTTGTCGTGCGTGACGATGCGCAAACTCCAGAGAAAGCGATTGCTGCGGTCAATGAACTGATTGCCGCACGGGTCGAGGCCATCATCGGACCGATGACCAGCGCCATGGCCGAAGTCGTGCTGCCGATTACCGAGCGGGCCGGGATCGTCTTGGTCAGCCCGACGGTGACGGCGCGCAAGTTTTTCGGTCTGGACGACAATTTTTTCCTGATCATGTCGAGTACCCGGGAAGAGGCAACACTCAGCGCCGACTACCATTTCCGGGAGAGTGGCGTGCGCCGGGTGGCAGCCATTTATGATCTGCAGAACCGCGCCTACACGGAAAGCTGGAAGGAGGATTTCACCATTGCCTTCCAGAAGCTGGGCGGAATTGTCGATCCGGTGCCCTACGATTCGGGTCGGGATATCGATGTCGACACCGTCGCCCGGCTTGCCCTGAGCAAGAAGCCGGATGCCGTCCTGCTGATTGCCAGCGCGGTCGATGCGACACGCTTTGCCCAGAAAGTTCGCGAGCACAACCGGGCGCTGCTGCTTTTCGCCTCGCAGTGGGCCACCACGGAGCGTCTCATCGAACTGGGCGGGAATGCGGTCGATGGGATGATTCTGCACAATTACTTCGACCAGGGCAGCCTGACCGATGCCATGGTCCGCCTGCAGCGCACCTACGAGGAGCGTTTCCGGCGCGCCCCCGGCTTTGCGGCGGTGGCAGCCTATGACGCAACTCAGGCGATCGCCGGCGCCCTGGCCCGGCGCGAAGGAAAGCAGCCTCTGGCGGAGACGTTGCGCACGCGCGGCCCCTTTGCGGGTGCCGAGGCGGGCGTCGCATTTGACCGTTTCGGCGACAACACGCGGCGCGTTCCGCATGTCACGGTGGTGCGTGATGGCCGCTTTGTCACCATCCGTTAAGGTGTCACGTTGAGACTTCAGGGGCGGTGAACAAAAACGGGCGAGTGGCGGCTACGCACCTCGCTCATCGTGCTGCTTCTGGTGGCCACGCTGGTCACCTACGGCGTCATCGGGACCGGCATCCTGACTTACCGCGTGCCCGCCATCCTCGAAGAAGACCGCCAGCACATGCGCAGCGAGGCCAGAGATCTGGCGCTCTACTTCGAGCAGATGCTGAGCGGACTGGAAGGTCGCCTGGGCGCGCTTTCCGCGCTCGACCCGGCAATGCCGCCGGCACAGATCCAGCATTTTCTCGATGCCACGTTCGCCGAAGGCGGATTTCAGGCGATCTACCTGCTCAGCCGCACCGGCCGCGTCGAGTACGTGGCCTTGTCCGACATCTCCGTGCATGCGCGGAGCAATCTGCGCGGGGCCGATCTTGTACGCAACCCGCTGTTCCTTTCGGCACAGGAACTGGGCAGGCGGGTTTGGAGCGACCGCTACTTGTCGGTGCTGACCGGCGATTCAACCATCGGCGTGGCGCTGCCTTTCGCCAACTACGTCCTCCTCGGCGAGGTTGCGCCGGACTTTGCTCAGCGTGTTGTGGCGGGCGCTGCCGAATACCTGACTCACCCCGTGCTGGTGATTGATCGAGCCGGCGAATATGTAACCGGCAAGAATTTGGCGGAGAGCGACCGTCTGCGCAATTGGTCTGGAGATTTGCCGGGAGGTGCCGGCGAGCCGCCAGAGACACTCCGCCAGATCAATTTTTCCGGACAGCGCTACGACACCGGTCTCGCCCGCTCAAGCAAGCTTGACTGGACCTTCATGGTGGCGATTCCCTCAGGCATTGCCAATCCGCGCGTGCAGACGACGGTGTTGCTGGTTATCGCGGGATTTGCCGGATCGATGCTGCTGGCGCTCGCCCTGGCGCCGTTGTGGGCGGCGCGGATGACCCGGCCGCTGCGCGAGCTGACTGCGCAGACGCGGGCACTGGCGACGGGCAAGTTCGGACACAAGGTGGCGCGCGGGCCGATTCTGGAATTCAACCAGCTGGCCAGCGACATGGAGACGATGGCTGAAGCGGTTCGCCAGCGCCAGGAAGAACTGGAGCGCAGCGAGGAACGCCTGCGGCACAGCCTGCGCAACGTGCAGCAGCTCAATCTTGAACTGGAGACCCGGGTGGAGCGGCGGACGGCCGACCTGGCCCGTGCCAACCGCGAGCTTTCCGAAGCGATGGAAACCCTGAAAATGGCGCAGGGCGAACTGGTACGCTCGGAAAAGCTGGCTTCCCTCGGCAACCTGGTTGGCGGCGTCGCACACGAATTGAATACCCCGATCGGCAACGGTGTCATGGCGGTGTCGACGGTACACGACCAGGTGCACAGCTTCCGGGGCGAGATGGCGGGTGGCCTGCGCCGCTCGGTGCTCACTGCCTTCGTCGACCGCGTCGAGCGCGGCAGCGAAATTGCGCTGCGCAATCTCCAGCGCGCCAACGAGTTGATCGCCAGCTTCAAGCAGGTGGCCGTTGACCAGACCAGCGTTCAGCGTCGCCGTTTCAGGCTGGCCGAAATGGTTCGACGAGATCCTGCTGACCCTGCAGCCGACACTCCGGCGCACGCCGTTCAAGGTTGATTGCCGGATTCCCGGCGATCTCGTGCTGGACAGCTACCCCGGACCGCTCGGGCAAGTGCTGACCAACCTGCTGACCAATGCACTGATCCATGGCCTCGAAGGCAGAAATGAGGGGACAATCGAGATCAGCGCCGAGCCGCTCGCCGACGGTCAGATATGCCTGTGCTTTTCCGACAACGGGGCAGGCATTGCCCCCGAACTGTTCGACCGGATCTTCGACCCCTTCGTGACCAGCAAACTCGGGCGGGGCGGCACCGGCCTCGGCCTGCATATTGTCTGGAATACGGTGACCGTGGTTCTCGGAGGAAGCATTACCGTCGATAGCTCGCCCGGCCAGGGAACACGTTTCCGCATCATCCTGCCCGATGAGGCGCCGGGTCAGCCGGTCGCTGGCTGATATATCATCTCGCCTCATGCCGCACAAAAAACTCAAAGTCTCCGCCCGGGGCATGCTGGATGCCTACGAGGCATTGCTCACGACCCGTGGCTATGTCGCCGATGCGGCACAGATGGCCGCCGCCAGCGCCCTGCAAACGCTATACGGCAGCCTGCTTGCCTTCAAGGTCAACCGTGGCAGCACCTTCAAGCGTCTGCTGGCGCCACCCACCCCGCCCAAGGGCCTGTATTTCTGGGGCGGCGTCGGGCGTGGCAAGAGCTTTCTGATGGATTGCTTCTACGATTCGGTGCCCTATCGGCGCAAGAAGCGCATCCACTTTCACGCCTTCATGCAGCAGATCCATCACGACCTCGACAAATACAAGGGCGAGCCCGATCCCATGCTCAGGATCGCCGAGCAGATCGCGCGCGAGGTGCGCCTGCTCTGCTTCGACGAATTCCATGTTTCCGACATCGCCGATGCGATGATCCTCGGGCGCCTGCTCGACGGACTGTTCGCCAAGGGCGTCATCCTGATCATGACCTCGAACTACCCGCCGGACCTGCTTTACCCGAATGGCCTGCATCGCGAAAGCTTCCTGCCGACCATCGATCTGCTCAAGCGCCATCTCGACGTGCTGGAAGTCGAGGCCGGCATCGATTACCGGCTGCGTGCGCTGGAGCAGGTCGAGATCTACCATCATCCGTCCGATGCCAGCGCCGAGAAAAAGATGCTCGCCTACTTCCGTGCGGTTGCTGGCGAGGAGGGCAGGAAGGGCGGGCAGGTCGAAGTGCTCGGACGCAATATCGACACTGTTCGACGCGGCCATGGCGTCATCTGGTTCGACTTCAGGATGCTGTGCGGCGGCCCGCGCTCGCAGAACGATTATCTGGAAATCGCCCGTGCCTACCACACCGTGCTGCTCTCGCAGATTCCGCGGATGACCCAGCACCAGGCGTCCGAGGCACGCCGATTCACCTGGCTGGTGGATGTGTTCTACGACCATAAGGTCAAGCTGATCTGCACTGCCGATTGTGCTCCGGAAGCCTTGTATACCGAGGGCACCCAGGCCGGCGAGTTCGCCCGCACGGTCAGCCGCCTGACCGAAATGAACTCGCGCGAGTATCTCTCCCTGCCGCACAACTCGAACTGATCAACATGGCCGCGCCGACCACCCAACAACTCCCCGCCGACCTCGCCATCGACCTGCGCCAGCTGGTCATGACGATTGCCAATACGGTCGATCTTGTCGGTGTCGATGATGTCCTGCACGGGCGCCGGGTCGGCATGCTGGCCTGCGAGATGGCGCGTCAGCTGGGCTGGGATGAAGCGACCCAGCTGCTCCTCTACGATGCCGGCCTGCTGCATGATTGTGGCGTCTCGTTCGACCCGCGTCCATCGCCGCCTGGTGGCTGACCTCGAATGGGCCGGTTCCCAGGAGCACTGCATTCGCGGCGATGAACTGCTCAGGGATTTCGCGCCGCTCGCCCATCTGGCACCGCTCATCCGCTATCACCACAGCCGCTGGATGTGGCTGGAGCAGCAGGCGCTGCCCGCCAACACGGCACGCCACGCCAATCTGATCTTTCTGGCCGACCGTATCGATGTGCTGGCCGCCCCGTTCCATGCCGACCAGACGGTCCTCGCCCATGCCGCCGGAATCCGCGAGCGCCTGGCTGCCGAGCGCGGCCGCCTGTTCGCCCCCGAGCTGATCGACGCCTTTCTCGCGATCTCCGAAGGCGAGGCCTTCTGGCTCGACCTGCAGCCGGACACCGTGCACCAGTATCAGCTGGAAATGGAAAGCCACGGCGACCTGCGCCTCGTCGGCTGGACTGAATTCAAGCGCTGTGCCGACATCTTCGCGCGCATCATCGACGCCAAGTCGCCCTACACCGAACAGCACTCGCAGGGCGTCGCGCGCTTGTCACGCTATCTGGCGGAGCACATGGGGCTCGATTTCGTCGCCTGCGAGAAAATCGAGGTGGCCGGGCTGTTGCACGACATCGGCAAGCTGCAGATTCCCGATGAAATCATCGAGGGCCGCGCGGCGCTGACCGCGCAGGAATTCAACATCATGAAGAGCCACAGCTACGGCACCCGCCAGGTGCTCAAGCGCCTGCATGCCATTGAAGAGATCGCGCGCTGGGCGGCTTACCACCACGAAACGCCGGATGGCCATGGCTATCCTTTCCATGTCGGCGGCGCCGCATTGCCGCTCGAGGCGCGCATCATCAATGTGGCCGATATCTTTCAGGCACTGGCACAGGAACGGCCTTACCGGGCGCCGATGGCGCCGGCAGAAATCATCGCAATTCTGCACGAGCGGGCAACCCAGGGGCGCGCCGATCCGTCTGTCGTGGCCGCCGTCGCCGCCGATCTGGAAAACTGCCACCGTGTTGCGCTGTGTCGTAACGCATGAGCGCGGCCCGGCGCCGCGCGGCGTGAAGCGATGATCCGCATCCTGCTGCTGTTTCTGGCCCTTTTCCTGGCAGTGTCCACCGCCGCAGAGCAGACGTTCGAGATCATCCCGCTGCGCAGCCAGACGGTCGACCGCGTATTGCCCGTGCTGCTGCCCCTGGTCGAGCCGGGGGGCACACTGACCGGCGCCAATGACCAGCTGTTCCTGCGCGCCAGTCGCCAGAATCGCGAGGACATCAAGCGCGCGCTGGCCGCAATCGACCGACCGGCGCGGCGCCTCGTCATCCAGGTCAGCCACAACCGGGAAGTCGAAGGCGCCAGCCGCGGCGGCGCGCTGCGCGGCGAAGTGGTGCTCGGCAGCGACAACCGGGCGAACCTGCAGGCGCGGGCCTGGGACAATCAGGGCAGACGCAACGAAGGCACCAGCCAGATGGTGCAGACCGTCGAAGGCGGTCAGACCTTCATCCAGGTCGGGCGCTCGCTGCCGATTCCCATGCGCTCGGTGGCAATCGGGCCGGGCGGCGCACTGGTCAGCGACACGGTGGTCTTCCACGATATTGGGCGCGGCTTCTTCGCCAGCCCGCGCCTCAACGGCGACCGGGTGACCATCGACATCAGCCAGCAGGCCGACAGCATCAGCGCCGCGGGACGCGGCGTCATCAACACGCAGCGCCTGTTCAACGACTGTTTCCGGTCGGCTTGGCGAATGGATCGAACTCGGCGGTGTCAGCAGTCAGGCGAGCGGCAGGCAACACGGCACGCAGGCGCTTGCCACAAGCGAAGGACGCGATTCCGCGGCAATCTGGCTCAGAGTGGAGGAAGTGCAGTGAATAAACTGAAACGTCATATCGGGCAAAAAGTGGCGCTCGCCACCGCCGTCTTCTGCGCCCTGCTGACCCTGCCGGCCCTCGGGCTGTTTTTCTGGCTGTGGAAGGAGCGCGGCCTCGCCGACGCCTGGGTGCCCAGTGCGCTGGCGACGGTTGCCTTTCTCGGTTTCTGCACGATCGTGCTCTACGTGACCAGCCGGCCGCAACCACCGCTGCCGGAAGAGGATACCACGCCCTGAATCCTTCTTCGGAGCGGTGCGGTCAACGGCTGAAATGGCGGAGAATTGGAAAGAATTAAACGGCGAATTATTGTTTGTCGACTTTTATCGCCAGGGCGCTCGCCAATTTGAGCAATTCTGATTGCCGATTTGTGCCCGTCTTGGAGAACGCGCTTCTCAATTGCTTTTTTGCTGTTTCGACACTGCCACCATGTTTGGCGGCAATTTCACAAATTGTCATGTCGTGACCGAGGCCATTGATGATACGAATCTCTGCCGGCGTCAATCCGTAAACTTCGCTCAATAGATGATCGTTAGGGCTCAGGGGGGCAGTGGTATCGATCAGGAATCCGGTTACGAACTGATGACAGGCTTTGCTTGCGCAACTGTGAATCGTAAGCGGGGGCGATAGCGATAACACTATCGGACCCTTTCCCGAAATTCTCGGAATACGTATGCTTCGCTGGATGTGGTTGGTGTCGGGCGCGGATATGTTCATGCCTGCTGCAACGAGGTTGTTCATGTGGGCTGTCCGAAGCGCACTCGGAGTCTTGAGCCGATAGACCTGGCAAGCAGTCTCATCGAGCGACAGTCCGTCGTTTTCGGCCAACAACTTCCTTGCACTTTGATTGGTATGAACAACGTTGCCTTCGGAATCAAAAAGAACGACACCGCAGGTCAGCCTGTCGAGGGCGGACAGGCTCGACGTGACTTTGTCATCGGCATTGCGCAGGTGATACGTGATCCGAAGCGAACGTGAAATATGCCTGGTCAGCAAGTGAAGCAACCCCTTGTCAGTATTGCTGAATGCTGGCGCACGACGACGACGATAGATGGATATGATGGTCGGTAAGTGTGCAGGCTCATCCTGACCGAACAGGACCGACGTGCATACACGAGAAATATCCATCGGTTTGAGGACTTCTTGGTAAAAGGTGTTGCTCAGAAACTGCCTGCGCGGAACGAGTTCTTCGTCAGAGACCACAACGCCAGAAATCAACTGTCTTTTGTCAATCATGGCTTGCGTCCACATATCGAATTGATATCGGCTGGCGTATCGAGTCATGAAATCAGCCGCCAGATTGCTGGCGAACGCAATTCCACCCGCCTCGGCAGCATGCAGTGGCGTGAAGAGAAGTGCAGCTGAACCGCTCAGTGCACGCCGTATTCGGTCGACTGAATCAGGCCACAACGCGGGGTTTGCCGCCGCATCGTAGAAGCAGCCGGCCAGTTCGCTCAATTGCTCGGTTGTGATGATCGGCATGCACACCCCATCAATTCGTTACGACATTTCATCTGGCATACCCCGAATGGGTGTGGCGTCCGATTTTACATTGGCACAATCGTTTCGTTGCCGCGCGGCCATTGTCGAATCGTTAATGCCCGGCCAGTCAGGGAATCAATTCATTTGGTATGCAAATTGCTCGATAGTTCCCGGGCTTTGACAAGTACGGGCTTACTGCTCCCGGTGATGTAGATTGGCCAGCCCCAGACTTCAGTCCTACGCAAAAAGACAGGAGGAATAAACCATGAACCACATCCTATCGAGTTCCCGCGTGTTGATCGCATTGCTGCTGGGGGCTGCCGCGACCGGCGCTTTAGCGCAACAACCTTCCGTCAGTGACCTGTTCTCGATGCGCACCCAGAACAGTGCCAACGACAACAACCTAGCCACGGGCGATGTGCTCTACTGGGGAGCCAACGATGCTCAAGCCCCCTTCACGGTGTATGGAACTACGCGCCAGTGCCCGACGGGCGCAACGTGTTCGAGTCCAAGCGATCCGGATTACATCCGTCAAAGTCTCCTGCAGCGCCCCTATACCCTGCGGCCCAACCAGTATTTTGCTTCACGTCCCTATGATCCGGACTTGACCAACCCCTGGACATTGGTGTTTTCGTTGACCCCAAACTATGCCCCCGGAACGAACCTTGTATTCACGACCCCGGCGGTGGGCAGTGTGGACCTGATGCCTTTCGTTCAGTCGAT
This sequence comes from uncultured beta proteobacterium, assembly GCA_963815365.1. GTDB lineage: Bacteria > Pseudomonadota > Gammaproteobacteria > Burkholderiales > Rhodocyclaceae > Azonexus. Next base: position 104,979 of record CAWFGN010000005.1, on the reverse strand, counting down.
GAGCGTCCAGGGGGCGGGTTTGACGCCCAACATCAGCTGGCAACTGCCTGATACTGCGGGGCTCAATGTCAGCGTTGACCAGGTCCGGGTGCTTATTTTCGATCGCGACAATCCGGTCAACACGAGGAACACCAATACCGGCACCACATTCCAGCAGTCGGATTTCATTTTCAATGCAGTGGTTCCGCAAGGACAGAACAGTTTCCAGATTCCGCAAGGTGCCAATCTTCAATATGGCAATCAGTATTCAATTGCAATCGCAGCCCAGGACCTTCGTCCAGATGGATCAGTTGAATCACGTTCATTATCATTTTTCGATTTCACCCCGCTGAACACGGGCTCCCTGAATGTCTATCTGCCGACTTTCGTGCCAGTCCCCACGTCGAGTGGCCTGACGGCAGGGCCGCTCTATGGATTCAACATTGCAGGGGTGTCGCCGAATGCAGTGACCTACATTGACCCGCTGGTTGCCACCGGCTTCACCTTTACCAAGGGGCTTGGCGACCCCAATTTCCAGAGCGTATTGGTTGTCAGCAACGTTGGTGACGGGCTCTATGACGTGTATGCATGGGACGGCACAAGCTGGTTCCTGGTCAAGTCCGGGCTGGCTGTCAATGAGTCCTGGAACTTTGGCGGTCTCGGTGTCGAACAATTCCAGATACGCGGCATCGAGACCTCTGCGGAAGTCAATCCGTTTGATATCACGGCCTTCGTGACCGGATTGACCTTTGTCGCGGACGGCAGCTTCACCGGCACCATGCAGGCAATAATCGCTGACACCCGGGCTGTACCGGAACCGGCGACCCTGATTCTCGCAGCGCTTGGTCTTCTGGGTATCGGTTGGGGGCGGCGCAGGGCAAGCGCGGTTGACGGCTAAAAGCCGGCCAATTTAAAAATGAAAACCCGGCACGCAGCCGGGTTTGCTTGTGGGCCACGGGTTTGATCAGGCGGCGTTCAGCGCCTGATCCAGATCGGCGATCAGGTCGTTGACGTGCTCGATGCCGATCGACAGGCGGATCATGTCTTCCGACACGCCGGCCCTGGCCAGTTCCTCCGGTGACAACTGGCGGTGCGTGGTTGACGCCGGGTGGCAGGCCAGCGTTTTGCAATCGCCGATGTTGACCAGGCGGGTAACGAGTTGCAGCGCATCCTGGAACTTGCCGCCGCCGTCACGACCACCCTTGACACCAAAGTTGAGGATGCCGGAAGCTCGGCCGCCCATGTATTTCTGCACCAGTGCGTGGTCCTTGTGGTCAGGCAGGCCGGCGTAGTTGACCCAGCTGACCTGCGGGTGGTTCTTCAGGAAGTTGGCGATCTTCAGCGCGTTGTCGCAGATGCGGTCCATGCGCAGCGCCAGCGTCTCGATGCCCTGCAGGATCAGGAAGGCGTTGAACGGGCTGATCGCGGCGCCCATGTTGCGCAGCGGCACGACGCGGGCGCGGCCGATGTAGGCGGCAGGGCCGAGCGCTTCGGTATAGATGACGCCGTGGTAGGACACGTCGGGCTCGTTGAGGCGCTTGAACTTGGCCTTGTGCTCGGCCCACGGGAACTTGCCGCTATCGACGATGATGCCGCCGATGGAATTGCCGTGGCCGCCGAGGTACTTGGTCAGTGCATGGACGACGATGTCGGCGCCATGCTCGAAGGGACGGCACAGGTAGGGCGAGGGCACGGTGTTGTTGACGATGACCGGCACGCCATGCTTGTGGGCGATTTCGGCGAGCTTTTCGAAATCGGTGATGTTGCCCAGCGGGTTGCCGACCGATTCGCAGAAAACGGCCTTGGTCTTGCCGTCGATCAGCCTCTCGAAGGCCGCCGGATCGCGGTAGTCGGCGAAGCGCACGTCGATGCCGTACTGCGGCAGCGTGTGGGCGAACAGGTTGTAAGTGCCACCGTAGAGGGTTGATGAGGTGACGATGTTGTCGCCGGCCTCCGCAATGGTCTGGATGGCGGCAGTGATCGCCGCCATGCCGGAGGCCATGGCGAGCGCGGCAACCCCGCCTTCCATCGCGGCAACGCGCTTTTCCAGCACGTCCTGGGTCGGGTTCATGATGCGCGTGTAGATATTCCCGGCCACCTTGAGGTCGAACAGGTCCGCGCCGTGCTGGGTGCTGTCGAAAGCGTAGGAGGTCGTCTGGTATATCGGCACGGCCACCGCCTTGGTGGTCGGGTCGGGCGAATAGCCGCCGTGGACGGCGATGGTTTCAATTTTCATGCGTCTCTCTCTTTGTCTTGTGGTGGGTGAAAAAATGGAGTCTAGCAGGCGTCAAGCGTCGCCGGCACGCTAACCGGAATCGACCGGGTCGGGCCAGGGTCGGCGAGCGGTCTTGATCAGGAAACGGCCGGGATCGACGGCATCGACGAGATCGAGTCTCCAGCGGCAGTGGCTCACCCTCGATCTGGCTGACCAGCAGGTCGGCCATCAGCGCCGACCAGACGATGCCGCGCGCACCGAAGCCCTGCACGCACCACAGGCCGGGCTGGCGGGGGAGGTTGTTCAGGCGGGTGTTGGGCATCGCCGCCATGGTGTCCGGCACGGCGCCGACAATGGGCATCCGGTCCGGTGACATCGGGCGGAAACCGACGCGGCCGTGCAGGGTAGCCGGGTCGATTGAGCTGGCGAAGTCGGGCAGGGTCAGGCGCAGGCGGGCCAGATTGTCACGGTGGTCGGCTTCGCGTTCGGCCGGTTCATCGTCTGCGTACGACAGCGAGGCGCCGATCAGCTGGGTGCCGTCGATTTCCGGGATGGCGTAGCCGACCTGGAAGAGCACCGTGTCAATCGCCACGCCGCCGGCAGCTGGCAAATGGCTGACCTGTCCGCGCCCGGAACGCTGCGGCAGCCAGGCAAACTGTTCGAAGCCCGGGGCGGCGGTGCCGCTGGCCATGATCAGCACCGGCGCCTCGGCCAGCACCTTGCCCTCGGCGTCGAGCGCCTGCCACTGCATTTTTGCCCGATTTATCCGGTTGACCGTGACCTTGAAGTGCGTCGATATCCGCTCCGGAAAGGCGGCCAGCGCAGCGCAGCAAAGGGAGGGGGGCTGCACCCAGCCACCGGTGGGAAACCACCAGCCACCGATGTTGACCGGCTGGCCCAGTATCTGGCTGGCCGTGTCCTGGTCGACGAACTGCAGGATTGATTGCGGGAAGCCGAGCTGTTCGACGGCCCGTCGCTGTTGTGCCTCGTGCTCGGGTTCACGCGCCAGATGCAGCACGCCGCAGGGCGACCAGCGGGCATCGGGCAGGCTGGCGAGCAAGGCGCGGGTGGCGAGGAAGCCGGCGCGGGTCAGGCGGGACAGGTGGTTGTCGTCGGCACTGGGCAAGGGACGCAGCATGCCGGCGAGATTGCTGGAGGCGCCGCTGCCCGGTGCGGTCGCCTGTTCCAGTACCGTGACCTGCCAGCCGGCGGCCGCCAGTGCATGCGCCGTCGTGCTGCCGGCGATGCCGGCGCCGATGACGATGGCACGGCGGTCGGTCGGCGCAGGGTGGCGATTCGGCCGCCGCGAGCGGAAGCGGCCGGCCAGCATTTGCCGCTTGCCGGCAAAGCCCGGGCGCTTCTCCAGCGTGAATTCGGCCGCCGCGAGCGCAGCACGGACATGACCGGCGACGCTCCATGTGGCCAGCGTGGCCTCCGCTGCGGCGAGGCGGGTCAGACCCCGGCAGAAATAGGGTGACCACAATTCGGGGTTCTTTGCCGGCGAAAAACCGTCGAGGAAAAAGGCGTCGACCGCGCCATCGACGGCGCGCAATTCGCTGGTCGCGTCGCCGAAGATCAGGGTCAGGATGACCTGATGGCGTTCGAGATGCAGGCGGTGGAAACCGGGAGTCAGCGGTGGCCAGGCCGCTTGCAGCTCGGCAGCCAGCGCGGCGTATTCCGGCCAGGCACCTTGGGCAATGGCGAGGTCGGTTGCGGAAAACGGGTGTTTCTCGAAGGAAATGAAATGCAGGCGCCGGCAACGCTGCGGGTCGGCCCGCCAAACCTGCCAGGTCGCGAGAAAATTCAGTCCGAGCCCGAAACCGGTTTCGAGAATGACGAAGCGATCCCTGCCCTGCCAGCGTTGCGGCAGATCGTTGCCACCGAGAAAGACATGGCGGGCCTGCGCCGGCCCGCCATGAACGGAGTGGTAAACATCGCCGTAAACGCCGGAAAACGGGGTGCCATCCGGGCTGACTTCGAGGCGGGCAGGGTGCAGGGGCATGCGGCGAATTTTACATTGCTCCCGGGGTGTGCCGCCTTGGCGCGACTGGTGCGGTCGATCGAGGTTTCCATTTGCCTGCTCCAGGCTCATAATCCCCAAGGAAAATGAGGAAAGCATGCGATCTCGGCTGGCTCGTTATCTTCTGACATTGATTCTCCCGTCCGGGCTGCTTTGCCTGATTTTTCTTGCGTCCCTCTATCACGAGGAGCAGACCCGGATCAGGCAGGCGCTGGAAGCGGCAGAGTTGCTCCGGCTGGAAACCGGCGTCCATTCCCTGACCCGCGACCTCGGTCTCGTCGCCAGCGATGTCCGTTTGCTCGCCAGCCTGCCGAGCCTCGCAGCCGTGCTTCAGAACGCGGATGCCGAGACGATGGCGCGGCTGACCGCGGACATTTCGGCGATTTCCGCCAGTCGCCGGTTCTATGACCAGCTGCGCTGGATCGACGAGACCGGCATGGAGCGCGTCCGGGTCGATTATGTGCAGAACCAGCCCCGGGTCGTGCCTGCCGAGCGCCTCCAGAACAAGGCGCAGCGCTATTACTACACCGGAACGATGCGGCTCGCGGCGGACGAGGTTTTCGTTTCCCCGCTTGACCTGAATGTGGAGCAGGATCGCGTCGAGACGCCCTACAAGCCCATGCTCCGCCTCGCGGTCCGCGTCTGGGACAGTGAGGGAAGGGCGCGCGGCATCGTGATTGCCAATTTTTTTGCCAGTTACCTGCTGGATGCCTTCGCCGTGGCCACCGAATCCCGCGACGAAAGCGTGCGCATCAGCCTGCTCAACCGCGACGGATTCTGGCTCAAGGCGCCACAGGCCAGCGATGAATGGGGATTCATGCTCGGCCGCAAGGATCACTTCGGTACGCGCTATCCTGCTGCCTGGAAGGTGATTTCCGCCGGCGAACGCGGCCAGTTCGAGAACGATGACGGCTTCTGGTCCTTCGAAACGGTGCGTCCGCTGCTCGCCGGCATGACATCCGGTAGCGGCGCATCGGCGGAGTTGCCTGATTCCACCGTACCTGTCGGTGCAGACGAATACGTCTGGAAGGTCGTCTCGCGGGTTCCGGCCGAGGCGCTACGCCAGGCAAGGACGACCAGTCTTGGCGGCTGGGTCGTGATTACGCTGCTGTTCATGGGGACGCTGTTCGCCGGCTGCCTGGTGCTGGCCCGCGCCCACCGGCGGCGCGACCTGATGGCCGACAACCTGCGCACGATGAACCGCCGCCTCGAAGAAAAAGTCCGCCTGCGTACCGAAGAGTTGCATCAGCAGGCCATTCGCGACTCGCTGACCGGGCTTTTCAACCGGCGTTACCTGGACGAGACCCTGCCGCGCGAGATTTCCCGGGCGCTGCGCGAGAACGAGTCGCTGGCCGTGGTGATGATCGATCTCGACTATTTCAAACGCTTCAACGACGAGTGGGGGCACGAGGCAGGGGACGCCGTGCTGCTCGGGGTCGCCGAGACGCTACTCGATGGCCTGCGCATGTCGGATATCGCATGCCGCTGGGGCGGCGAGGAAATTCTCGTGGTCATGCCCGGGGCGGATACCGCGGAAGCGGTTCGGCGGATCAGCGCGATCGCCGCCCAGGTGCGCAACATGGGCGCCCGGGTGATGGGCCGCGAATTGTCGCCGGTCACGTTTTCGGCCGGCGTCGCCATGGTGCCGGATCATGGGAACAATGCCGAAGCCCTGGTCAGGGCAGCCGACCGGGCGCTCTACATGGCCAAGGAAACCGGACGTGACCGCGTGGTCGTCGCCCGCCCGGCGGGTGCGGACGATTAGTTTTCCATCGCCAGTGCGCGCACCGGCTCAGCGTTGCATCATTCGGGACGCATTTGCGGGAACAGGATCACATCGCGAATTGCCGGCGAATCGGTCAGCAGCATGATCAGCCGGTCGATGCCGATACCACAGCCGCCGGTCGGCGGCAGGCCGTATTCGAGGGCGCGGATGAAGTCGGCGTCGTAGTACATCGCTTCCTCGTCGCCGGCTTCCTTGGCCTTGGCCTGTTCGGCGAAACGCGCCGCCTGGTCCTCGGCGTCGTTCAGTTCGGAGAAACCATTGGCGATCTCGCGGCCGACGATGAACAGCTCGAAACGCTCGGTGATCTCCGGGTTGCTGTCGGAAGCGCGCGCCAGCGGCGAGACTTCGACCGGGTAGTCGATGATGAAGGTCGGCTCCCACAACTGCGCCTCGGCGGTTTCCTCGAAGAACATCAGCTGCAGCGTGCCGAGGCCCGGTGTGCCCTTCATCTCGACCTTGCGCGCCGCGAGTTGCTCGTGCAGCCAGCCGGCGTCGTTGAGCTGGACGTCGCTGTATTGCGGGCAGTAGTGTTTCACCGCCTCGACCATGGTCATCCGGTGGAACGGCCTGGACAGGTCGAGTTCGCGACCCTGGTATTCGAAGACCTCGCGGTCGAGCGCCTCGCGCGCGGCGTGGCGGAGCAGCCCCTCGGTGAAGTCCATGAGGCTCCTGTAGTCGGCGTAGGCCTCGTAGAACTCCATCATCGTGAATTCGGGGTTGTGGCGCGGGCTGAGGCCTTCGTTGCGGAAGTTGCGGTTGATCTCGAAGACCTTCTCGAAGCCGCCGACGACCAGCCGCTTCAGGTAAAGCTCGGGGGCGATGCGCAGGAACTGCTGCATGTCGAGCGCATTGTGGTGGGTGACGAAGGGCTTGGCCGACGCGCCGCCGGGAATCGGGTGCATCATCGGCGTCTCGACTTCGAGGAAGCCGTGCCCGTTCATGTAATTGCGGATCGAGGCGACGATGCGGCTGCGGGCGAGGAAGGTGAAGCGCGTTTCCTCGTTCATGATCAGGTCGACGTAGCGCTGGCGGTACTTGATTTCCTGGTCGGCCAGCCCGTGGAACTTGTCGGGCAGCGGGCGCAGCGATTTGGTCAGCAGGCGGATTTCGGCAGCCTGCACAGTCAGTTCGCCGGTTTTCGTCTTCATCAGGGTGCCGACGATGCCGATGATGTCGCCCAGATCCCAGGTCCTGAAATCAGCGTAGGTCTCTTCGCCGACCCGGTCGCGCGTGACGTAGATCTGGATGCGCCCAGACAAATCCTGAATGGTCGCGAACGAGGCCTTGCCCATGACGCGCTTGAGCATCATGCGCCCGGCCATCCTGACCTCGACCGGCATTGCTTCGAGCGCCTCGGCGGTCTTGCCGTCGTAGCCCTCGAGCACCTTGACCGCCGTGTTTTCCCGCTGGAAGTCGTTGGGGAAGGCTTTCCCGCTCTTGCGCCAAGCGGCCAGCTTGGCGCGGCGCTCGGCGATGAGCTGGTTTTCGTCTTGCGGGGCCGGTGCGTGCTGTTCGGTGTTGTCGTGGGTGGCCATGCGGAAAAATCCTCGGGAAATGGGGTTGTTGCGGTTGACCGCATGAAACGTTTGATTTTCGCCGATTTCACCCATCCGGGACAAGGCCGCGCCGTTCAGTCCAAATCACGGAACGAAGCGTTGTAGCGGGAAAGCTGAAAATGTTTCGGGGTCGACCGCCCGACCGCCTGCGACAATTTGTCGCAATCTGAGCAGGCGCTTTTTTGCCTAGAATCAAAAACATCGCCAACGAGCTTGCGTAAGCTCGGGTCATGGGAAGTTCAGGGGGAGAGACGGCATGGACAACAAAATGCAGATCGAGGAAGGGGACAGCAGCGAATTTCCAGCACTGCTGGTCGGGACGGGCCTCGCGCTGGCGTCGCTGATTCTGGTTCCGGCGCTGGCGCAGCGGGTCGGACTCGGGGCGAGCGTCACCATCGCCCTGCGCGGTCTGCTGATGCGCGCCGCCAACCGCGCCTGATCCGGCGCTTGATCTTCCTCAACTCGGCTGGCCATGCCACCGGGGAAAATGCGTGGGTCTATCAACGATCGACAGCCCGGGCACCCCGACAATGCGCAGTTTTGCCAAAACCCTGTTACTCGTCGGTCTGTTGTGCGGCACCCTTACCGCCTGTGCGCCGGAACCGGCCAGCCGCCCGGGCCGGCCGACAGGCGCTGATTTCATCCTGCAGGGACCGGCCGGGGTGGTTGACAGCAAGGTCTTCCGCGGCAAAGTGGTGTTGCTGTTCTTCGGCTACGTCAATTGCCCCGATGTCTGCCCGACTTCACTCGCCGCCATGAACGAGGTGCTCAACGGCATGACGCCCGAGGAGAGGGCGCGCATCCGGCCGATACTGGTGTCAGTCGACCCCGAGCGCGACACGCCGGAAAGCCTCAAAAACTACGCTGCCTACTTCCATCCCAGCCTGATCGGCGTGACCGGCACGCCCGAGCAGGTCGCCGCGCTGGCCAAGGCCTTCGGGGCCGGCTACATCAGGCAGCCGGCGCGCTCCGATGGCAGTTATGCCGTCGATCACAGCGCCAACACCTATGTCGTCGGCCGCGATGGCAAGCTGGCCGCCACGCTGCCGCTCGGCGCACCGGCGGACGATCTGCGGGCGGCGATCCGCAAGGCCTTATGAAACCGGCGTCGCGTCCTTCGCGTCGGGCGGCCATCGCGTTCGCCGTGCTCGCCGCCGCCTTTCTGGCGACCTTGGCCGATGCTGCGCGCCTGACCAGCCAGCGCGCACCGGCGCAGGCGTTGCGGGCGGCGCAGGCCGAGGCGCTCAAACTCACCGACCTGGCCTTGTTCACCGAGGCCCGTTACACCCGCCACCGCTCGATGGCCGACCTCCATTCCGCCTTTCAGGACCATCCGATGAGCCTGGAACATTTCCCATCCGGCAGCCTGCTGCCGCCGCCGGAACACCTCCTCCACCATGCGCCACTGGATCGCCAGGCAACGTTACCTGATTGATTTCACGCTGGCCTCGCTGGCCCGGCGCAAGACGAAAAACCTCGGCCTGGTCTTCGTCTTTTCTCTGCTGGTGTTCGCGCTGGCCTCGGTGACCCTGCTGACCTCGGCGCTGCGCCAGGAGGCAGCGCGGGTGCTGGCGCACTCCCCGGAAGTGCTGCTGCAACGCATGGTCGCGGGCCGCCACGACCTGATTCCGCCGGGCTATCGCGAACGGATCGGGCGCGTGCGCGGCGTGCAGCAGATCGAGCCACGCCTGTGGGGCTATTACTACGACCCGGTGGTCAAGGCCAACTACACTTTCCAGGTCGATCCGCAGCGGCCGCGCAGCGCCGGGAAAATCGCCGTCGGCGCCGGTCTGGCGCGTTACCGTGGCGTGCAGGCGGGCAACGTGCTGTCCTTCCGTTCCTACTCCGGCAAGCTGTTCACCTTCACGGTCGACGAGGTTATGCCGCCCGAATCCGAGTTGATCGGCGCCGACCTTGTCCTGCTCGGTGAAGCAGATTTCCGGGCCTTCTTCGATTACCCCGACGGCCACTACACCGACATCGCACTGAGCGTCGCCAACCCGCAGGAGGTGCGTACGGTGGCGACCAAACTGGCCGCCGCGTTGCCCGATTCGCGGCCGATCCTGCGCGACGAGGTGTTGCGTACCTACCAGTCGATCTTCGACTGGCGCGAGGGCATCGCGCTGGCCCTGTTGTCGGCGGCTATTCTCGCCTTTTCCATTCTCGCCTGGGACAAGGCTTCAGGGCTGTCGGCCGAGGAAAAGCGGGAGATCGGCATCCTCAAGGCGATCGGCTGGGAAACCGGCGACGTCATCCGCATGAAGCTGTGGGAAGGCCTGCTGGTGTCGCTGGCGGCTTTCCTGATCGGCTATCTTGCGGCCTACGTGCATGTCTTCCATTTCTCGGCCGGGCTGTTCGCGCCAGTGCTCAAGGGCTGGGCCGTGCTCTATCCGCAATTCACGCTGGTGCCGGCGATCGACGGGCTGCAGATCGGGACGCTCTTCTTCTTCACCGTCTTTCCCTATGCCGTCGCCGTGCTGGTGCCGATCTGGCGGGCGGCGACCACCGATCCGGATGTCGTGATGCGAGGTTGAGAAAAAATGAACATGCATGCGACGGCGGACTTTGCCCGCCAGGTGGCGCGATGATCGAACTGAACGACATCCACAAGGCCTTCAACCAGGGGCAGGCCAACGAATTCTGGGCGCTCAACGGCATCAGCCTGACGATCGCCGACCGCCAGGTGACGGCGCTTTCCGGGCCCAGCGGCTCCGGCAAGACGACACTGCTGACCCTGCTCGGCTGTCTCGCGCGGCCGACGCGCGGCCGGGTGCGCCTGCGCGAACAGGAAGTTTCCGGGCTACCGGAACGCTTTCTCACCGATATCCGCCGCCGCACCTTCGGCTTCGTCTTCCAGCAGTTCAACCTGGTGCGCGGCCTCTCGGCACTCGACAACGTGATGCTGCCGGCCTATCCGCTTGGCCTGCCCTACGGTGCAACTGCGGGAAAAGGCAGAAAACCAGCTGGCCGGCCTTGACCTCGGCCACCGCCGCGACGCCCGCGTCGAATGGCTGTCCGGCGGTGAGCAGCAGCGGGTCGCCATCGCCCGGGCGCTGATCAACGATCCCGAGGTGATCATCGCCGACGAACCGACGGCCAATCTCGATACCGCCCTGTCGCGTCACTTCCTCGACATTCTCGGCCGTCTCATTGACGAGGGGCGGACGGTGGTCCTGACCAGCCACGACCCGCTGGTCGTCGAATCGAGCGTGGTCGACCGCGTGGTACGCCTGCGTGACGGGCGGCTGCTCGATGCGGCGGCTGCCTGACGATGCTCTTCCAGCCCGCCATCATCGCCCTGCTGCTGGCCGGCACGGTCAGCGTCGCGGTGCTGCTGGCCGCCGCGCCCTTTGCGCTGCAGGTGATCCGGCGCTGGGACATCTGCAGTGGCAGCGAACTGCAGCTGCGGCTCGAAAAGCGCACCTACCTGTTTTCGACGCTGACCGCCTTCGTCTTCGTCACCCAGCTGGCGGCCCTGCTGTTGACGGTCTTCAATGCAGACCGGATGGCGATCATGTTCGTCGGCGCCATGTGTGCCGTCGGCACCCTCAACGCCAATGCCTGGGGCTTTCCCATGCTTTACGCGCAGATGGCGGTGTTCTTCCTGGCCGGCGCCTGGCTGACGCTCAACCATGTTGACAACCAGGCGCCCGATTACCCGCTGGTGCGTGTCAAGTATGCGCTGCTGCTCCTGCTGCTGCCGGCGCTGGCGGCGGTGCTTGTCCTGCAGCTGAAATACTTCCTGAACCTGCGTGCCGACGTCATCACCTCGTGCTGCGGCAGCCTGTTTTCCGAACAGGGACCATCGCTCGCCGGCGAAGCCTCGGCGCTGGAGCCAATACCGGCGATCATGCTGTTCTACGGTGCCCTCGGCCTTGCCGTTTTCGCCAACGCGCTGCATGCCGGGCTGCGCCAGCGGTGGACCGGCTACTGCGCCGGGCTGGCCAGCGCCGGCGGCTTCGTCGCGGCGCTGGCCGGGATCGTCGCCTTCGTCTCGCTCTACGTCTACGAACATCCGCACCATCATTGCCCGTTCTGCCTGCTGAAGCCGGAGTACGGTTACCAGGGCTATCTGCTTTATGTGCCGCTTTTCCTGTCGACCGCAGCCGGCCTCGGCGCCGGCGTGCTGCAGCCGTTTCAGCGCACGGCGAGCCTGACTATGCTGATCCCCGGTGCCTCGGCCCGGCTGGCTGCCGTCGCCGCCGGCGGTTTCGTGCTGTTCGCGCTGATCGCCACGGCGATGGTCGTGAACTCCAACCTGATTCTTTTCGGAAACTGACATGAAGCGTCTGCTCTGCGCATTCCTGATGGCCGCGTTTCTGCTTGCTGCCTGCGACAGCGGTGCCCCGGCCGTCCAGCTCAATGCCGGACAAGCCGCGCCGGCCTTCCAGGCCGTCTCGCTGGCCGGCGCTCCCGTCGACTTTCCGGCGGCCTTCGCCGGCAAGCCTCTGGTCATCCGCTTCTGGGCCGACTGGTGCAAGTATTGCGAGGGCGAGATGAAGGCCATCGAAACCGTCTTCCAGCGTCACAAGAGCCGGGGGCTGCAGGTTCTGGCGATCAACACCGGGCAGGACAAGGCGACGGTCGCCGCCTTCATCGCCAAAATCGGCGTGACTTATCCGGCTCTGCTCGACGAACAGTCGAAAATTGCCAAGCGCTATGGCGTGGTCGGACTGCCGACGACTTATTTCGTCGACGCGCAGGGCATCGTGCGTGGCAAGATCATCGGCGAAGCCGACGAGGCCACGTTCGAGCGCCAGGTACTGGAATTGCTCAAATGAGCGACAATGAAGCTTGCGACCTTTGTGGTTTGTCCATCGGCATGCAGGACTACAGCCTGTCCACGCCGGAGCGGACATTCCGTTTTTGCTGCGAGGGCTGCAAGGGCATCTACCAGATGTTGAACGGCATCGACGATACCCCTGCGAACTCGCCGAACAACCCGTTTCAAGGAGAGAAAAAATGATGCAACCGATGATGCACGAAGCCGCCCGTCAGGCACCGCAGATGATGAGCGACATGCTGAAGCCGATGATGATGGGCGCCAGCGGCTTCGTCGCTGCCCGTGCAATGACCGGCAACCCGGCCCTGCTCCTGCTGCGCAGCCCGCTCGTGCTGCTGGCTGCGGGGTTCACGGCAGGCTATCTGGCCCACAAGTACCGTAGGGAAATCATTCAGGCAGTGACCAAGGCGACCGATCTCGGCAAGGACTTCATCCTGCAGCAGAAGGAGTCGCTCGGCGACCTGGTGGCCGAAGCCCAGGAAAGCAACGAGGCTGCCGCCAAGGCGACCGTCGTCGAGGAGCAGCCGGCCGCTGCCGCGTGAATCAGTTTCCCGGCTGTCGCCAGTGGAGAGTTTTGCCATGAACCAGATTGCCCGCCAGATTTTCGTTCTGCACAAGAGCGACGGTCATGTCCGCTTCGTCCTTCCGGCCAGGTTTGCCAACGCCGGGTCGGCCGGCGTCATCGAATCCGCCCTGCTGCGGGTGCCCGGTGTCCGCGTGGCCAGTCTCGACCGGCGCAGCGCCAAGCTTGCCATCCACTACGACCCGCTGGTGTGCAGCCTGCGTCAACTGGCGTTGATCCTCAACGGCTCGCTGACGGCGGCACAGGATGCGGCGGGGCCGACGGCGGTGCAGGAGCCGCTGGCCGGCATCGTTCCGGCCGACCTCGGCCGGCAATTCGCAGCCGGGGTGCGGACCCTGGAGCAGGCGGGCAGGAAAATCCTGAAACAGGTTCAGGCCCAACTGTCGCCATCCGCTGCGCCGGCACCGGGTGCCGGCCTGGCCGCTGCCGGTAACCGGCTGACACCGTTGCGCCGTGCCTTCAACCCGGCCTTGCTCAACGACAAGGCGGTGATCAATTTCCTGAATGACATCGTCGCCTTCTATCTGATTCGCGTGCACTGGAACCTGATCACCCAGCACTGGATCAAGGCGCCCCTGCAGCACGGCAGCGCCTGGCTGACCGTGTTCTACCTGACCTTCCTCTTGGTCAAGTACCGGAAAGGCGCACCCGCGCCCAAGGCCTTGCCGGCCCCGGATACTGCGCAGGCGGCCTCATGAGCGAAGCGCTCGAGGTCCGGCTGGCGCATGCCCTGCAGCGCCGTATCCGAGTTGTGATTCCGGCCCTGAAAGGCGATCAGGAGCGCTTCTACCTGCTTGAAATCCTGCTGCGCAAATGGCCGGCGATCCGCGAGGTCAGGGGTGAAAGCCGCATCGCCTCGCTGACCGTGCATTTCGACCCGGCCGCCATGAACCGCGACGATCTGCTTCGTGCGGTGGCGCGGATCGCCGGCACGCTGGCCAAGTCGCCACGAACACCGCCGACGCCGAAGGCCGATCCGGAAGGGCCGGTGCAGCACAACTCGGTCGCCATCGAAGGGATGACCTGCGCCTCGTGCGCCGCGCTGATCGAACTGACCCTCCAGCGTGATCGGCGGGTCAGGTCGGCGGCGGTCAATTTCGCTGCCGGCACCTGTGCCGTCGATGGTCAGCTCGACCGCGACGCCGTCTTTTCCCTGGTCGAACGCCTCGGCTTCACACCGCGGCCGATGGATACGCTGGCCCAGCGCCGCTTTCTGGTCGAGCGCGAGAAGATCCTGCGCGAAGAGGCGCGCCGGCGTTTCCTCGCCGCCGCCGCACTGACCGGCCCGCTGATGGCGCTCGGCATGGCGATGCCGCATCATTACAGCCTGCGCCTCCTGCAGTTCGCGCTGGCGACCCCGGTGGTTTTCGGGGCCGGCCTGCCGTTCTTCGAGAAGGCATTGAAGCTGGCGCGCAACCGCGGTGCCAACATGGATACGCTGATCGCCCTCGGCGCCGGGGCCGCCTATGTATACAGCCTGCCCGGCCTGATGCCGCACCGGCGCGGCCACTTCCTGTATTTCGAAGCAGCGGCGAGCATCGTCACCTTCGTGCTGCTCGGACGCTACCTGGAAGAGCGGGCCAAGGGCAAGGCTGGCGAGGCCATCCGCCAGCTGATCGAATTGCAGCCGGCGACGGCGACGGTGATCCGCGACGGCGTCGAGATTGTCGTCGATGTCGAATCCATCGTGCCGGGCGAAACCCTGCTTGTCCGTCCGGGCGAGCGGGTGCCGACCGATGGCGAGGTGATCGCCGGCAGTTCGGCGGTCAACGAATCGATGCTCACCGGCGAGAGCCTGCCGGTCGGCAAGGGGCCGGGTGACCGCCTGATCGGTGGCTGCATGAACCAGAACGGCGCGCTGACCGTGCGCGCCATGGCGGTCGGGCGCGATACCGTGCTGGCCCACATCGTGCGCATGGTGGATGAGGCGCAAAGCGCCAAGCTGCCGGTGCAGAAGCTGGCCGACCGCATCTCCTCGGTGTTCGTGCCCGGCGTCATGGGCATCGCCGGGGCCACGGCCGGTGGCTGGCTGCTTGCCGGGGCGCCGGCCACGCACGGGCTGGCGCATGCCATTGCCGTCGTGCTGATTGCCTGTCCGTGCGCGCTCGGCCTGGCGACGCCGACGGCGATCATGGCTGGCACTGGCGCGGCCGCCCGGCGCGGCATTTTCATCCGCAACGGCAGTGCCCTGGAAGTCGGCGCCAAGGTGACGACGGTCGTCTTCGACAAGACAGGGACGATCACCGAAGGCCGGCCGCAGGTCAGCGACTGGCGGAATCTCGGCAGCCTGCCGGACCGCGAACTGCTCGGCCTGCTGGCGGCCGCCGAGAACGGTTCGGAACATTTCCTGGCCCGGGCGCTGCGCGAGTTCGCCAAGCTGCTGGCTGCGGTCGACGGTCAAAATGTGGCCGATTTCAGGGCCGAGCCGGGGCATGGCATCGCGGCTAGTGTCGATGGCCGGCAGGTCTTCATCGGCAATGCCGAGTGGCTGGCCGCGGCGGGCATCGAAACGACGGAACTGGCCAATGACTGCGCCCGTGCCGGGGCGGAAGGCAAGACGCCGGTGCTGGCCGCGGTTGACGGCCAACTGGTGGCCTTCTTCGCCATTGCCGACCAGCCGCGCGCCGATGCTGCGGCGACCATCGAACGCCTGCACAAGCTCGGGATCAAGACGGTGATGGCGACCGGTGATGTCGAAGCGGCAGCCCGCCATGTCGCCGGCTTGGTCGGCATCGACCGCGTCGAAGCGCGGGCGACGCCTGACCGCAAGCTGCAGCTGATCCGCGCCCTGCAGGCGACCGGCGAAGTCGTGGCGATGGTCGGCGACGGCATCAACGATGCCCCGGCCCTGGCGGCGGCCGATGTCAGCATGGCGATCGGCGGCAGCACCGACATCGCGGTCGAAGCCGCCGACCTGACGCTGGTGCGCGGCGACCTCGGCAAGGCGGCGGAAGCGCTGTCGATTTCGCGCCGGACCATGCGCATCATTCGCGAAAATCTGTTCTGGGCGCTCGGTTACAACACCATCGCCATCCCGGTAGCCGCCGCCGGCCGCCTCAACCCGATGATCGCTTCGGCGGCGATGGCGGCGAGTTCCGTCTCGGT
This sequence comes from uncultured beta proteobacterium, assembly GCA_963815365.1. GTDB lineage: Bacteria > Pseudomonadota > Gammaproteobacteria > Burkholderiales > Rhodocyclaceae > Azonexus. The sequence goes on along the minus strand of CAWFGN010000005.1, from coordinate 88,952 downwards.
CGTCGTCAATTCGCTGCGCCTGCTGAAGAAGGGCTGAAGCCGGCGTGGATCATTCGCTGCACCACGCCGTCGAAGGCTTCGGCTATTTCGCCGCCTTCATGACCGGGCTGCTGGGCAGCGGCCACTGCCTCGGCATGTGCGGCAGCCTGGTCTGCGGCTACTTCATCCGCGCCAATGCCGGCAGCGGCGGTCGACCCGTGATTTGGCCCTATTTCGCCTATCACGGCACCCGCATCTCGGTGTATGGCACGGTCGGGCTGATCGCCGCCGCGCTCGGCGCGGTGCTCGTGTTGAACCGGACAGATCGGGCTGGCGCAGGGCGTGCTGCAGATCGTCGCCGGATTCGTCGTGATCCTGCTCGGCCTCGAACTGCTGGGCCTCTCGCCGCTCAAGCTGACGGTCGGCTTCGCACCCGCCCGCTGGCTGCGCCAGCAGTTCGCCGGGGCGGCACAGAAGGGCGCCGTCCGCGGTGCAGCGATCGCCGGCCTGGTCAATGGACTGATGCCGTGTTCGATGACCATGGCGATGGCAGTCAAGGCGACCACTGCGCCATCGGTGGGCGAGGGTGGCCTGCTGCTGCTGGCTTTCGGTGCCGGTACCCTGCCGTCGATGATGCTGGCCAGTTTTCTCTTCGGCAAGCTCGGCCCCAGCCTGCGTGGCGCCTTGCAGAAAGGCGCCGGGCTGTTCGTCATCGCGCTCGGCTTTTCGACGCTATGGCAGGGCATCGGCTATTTCCGCGTCATGCACAGGCTGGTCGCCTGAGGTGCGCCAGTGCGACAATATGCCGCACGGCGACGGCATCAACGAAGGCTAATATACCTTGCATTCAGGGTTGTTCAATGCAAAGGAGAGAAGACATGAAACGCCGCGACCTGCTCAAACTTTCGCTCGCCTCTGGCGGTCTGGCGCTGAGCGCCCGCTCGGAAGCGGCCCCGGCCTGTCCCGGCGACGGGACGCCGAACCAGTTCATTCCCCGGAACCCGCCGGACGCCAAACCGCTGGAAAACGAGTTCGAGAAATATCCGAAGTGCCCCTACTGCGGCATGGACCGCAAGGAGCACAACCGCGCTCGCATGCTGGTCCAGTACAGCGACAATCTGGTCGACGGCGTCTGCTCCATCCATTGTCTGTCGCTCAGCTTGGGGCTCAACATCGACCGCGAGCCGCAGGAAATCTGGGGCCCGGATTACGCCAACAGCGCCGACCCGCGTCCGCTGCTGCCGGTCGACAAGTTCACCTACCTGATCGGCGCCGACCTCAAGCACGCGATGACCCGACGCAGCAAGCATTCCTTCGCCAGTCCGGAGGTTGCCAAGGAATTCCAGGCCAAACATGGCGGCTCGTTGGCAAAATTCGACGACGCGCTGCGCGAATCCTATCTGGACATGGCTGGCGACGTCTCGGCGATCCGCAAGATGCGCGCCGAGCGGCGCAAGCGGGCGGCGGAGCAGAAACAGGGCTGATGTTTTTCGCCGCGCGATTTTTTCGCATCGTCGGGGCGCTCTGGATCCTGGCGTTTGCCGGCAACGTCAGCGCCCAGGCCGCGCTCACGGGCATTCCCAAGCCCGGCCCGAAGGATCTCTGCCCGGTGTGCGGGATGATCGTTTCGAAATACCCGAACTGGACCGCCACGGTGCTCTACAAGGATGGCCACGCGCACCATTTCGACGGTGCGAAAGATCTGTTCAGGTATCTGCTGGATCTGCCCAGATATGCCCCGGGTCACCGCAGCGAGGACATCCGCTCGATTGCCGTGACCGATTTCTACAACCTCGAAAAGGTCGATGCCCGGCAGGCGTATTTCGTCATCGGTTCCGACGTCCTCGGCCCGATGGGGCATGAATTCGTGCCGCTCGCCAGCCGGGCCGATGCCGAGAATTTCCTCAAGGATCACAAGGGCAAGCGAATTCTCCACTTCGAGCAGGTGAAGCCCGAGATTGTTAACCGGGTGGATAACGGCAGGTTTTAATCCCCGGCGCAACGTGCGCCCCGCTCCTCTTCCTGAAGCTGCCTTGACCGATCCTGTCTGCCTTGCTGTTGTCCGCGTTGAATTTCTTGCGCCCGAGTACGCCCCGGCGGCCGCCGCGTGGGCCGCGCGGCTGGGTCTGCCGCTTGCTGGCGAGGCGGATTTTGCCTTGCAGGTTGGCGTCTCGGGCTTGCAGTTCGTCGAACTCGGGCCGGGTGCAGCGGGGCCGGTTCGCGTGGACTTCGTGGCAGGGGCGGTGGCACACCGGCGGCTGTTCGGTGGCGGCAGCGGGCAGATGATCGCGCGGGCAGTCGGCATCCAGCCCGGGGTGCGCCCGGTCGTGCTCGATGCGACGGCGGGGCTGGGCCGGGATGCGTTCGTGCTGGCCGAACTGGGCTGTCCGGTGACGCTGGTTGAGCGCCAGCCGTTGATCGCTGCGCTGCTCGAGGACGGCCTGCAGCGGGCGCTGGCCGATGCCGAGGTGGCGACGATCATCGCCCGGATGCGCCTGGTGCGGGGCAACGCGATCGATCTGATGCGCGCCTGGGAGGGCGAGCCGCCGCAGGTCATCTATCTCGACCCGATGTTTCCGCATCGCGACAAAAGTGCGCTGGTCAAGAAGGAAATGCGCCTGTTCCGGCCGCTGGTTGGCGCTGACGATGATGCGCCGGAACTGCTGGCGGCGGCGCTGGCGCTGGCCACGCACCGGGTCGTCGTCAAACGGCCGCGCAAGGCGCCGGCGGTGGCCGGGAGCAAGCCGGGCCATGCGCTCGAGGGCAAGTCGAGCCGCTATGACATCTATGTCCGGAAGTCGCTGAAGACGAAGGGCGACTGAGACGCCGGACTACCGCTTGCTGCGGCCGGGAAAATTCAGGCAGGGTAATGCACCGCCAGCCAGATCGTGGTCTGGCCGGGTGGCGTCCAGTTCGACGCGGTGGCGCCGGTGCGGCGCGATGTTGACGAAATCGCCGGCCTGCAGGTGGCGCGCTACCGCCTCATCTGCGAAGCGTAGCCGGGCTTCACCCTGGATCAGCAGCACCCATTCACCGTCGGCCTGGTCGTACCAGAAATCCTCAGGACTGCATTGGCCGGTGGAAACGATGCGTTCGATGCGCAGACCCGGCCGCTTGAGGATTTCCGAAAATTGCTCGCTTTTTGCGGTTGACCCCGGCAGCTCGGCAAAAATGCTGTCCATCAGGCGTGCGCCTTGGGGAGATGCCGCTTCAGCCAGGTCACGGTGTCATCGACGTAGGTGAAGACGACCGGAATCACCAGCAGGCTGAGGAAGGTCGAGGTGATCAGGCCGCCGATGACGACGATGGCCATCGGCGCGCGGAAACTCGGGTCGGTGCCGATGCCGAGGGCGATCGGCAGCATGCCGGCGCCCATCGCAATGGTGGTCATGACGATCGGCCGCGCCCGTTTGCGGCAGGCGTCGAGCAGGGCATGCCAGCGGTCGAGCCCGTGTTCGCGGCGGGCCAGGATGACGTAGTCGATGAGCAGGATCGAATTCTTGGTGGCGATGCCCATCAGCATGATGAGGCCGATCATCGACGGCATCGACAGTGCGGTCTGGGTGACGAACAGCGCCAGGAAGGCGCCGGGCACCGAGAGCACGAGCGCGGCAAGAATGGTCACCGGCTGGACGAAATCCTTGAACAGCAGCACCAGCACGATGTAGATGCAGAGCACGCCGGTCGCCATCGCCAGCCCGAAGCTCTGGAACAGTTCGCCCATCGCCTCGGCGTCACCGACCGTGGTCTGCAGGATGCCGGGCGGCAGGTTGACGAGGCTGGGCAGCGCCAGCGCCTGTTTCTCGACCTCGCCGAGCGGCTGCTGGTTGAGTTCGATCTCGAAATTGATGTTGCGCAGGCGGTCGTAGCGATCGATCTCGGCCGGGCCGCCGGCGAGGCTCAGCGTCGCGACGTTGCCGATCATGACCGGGCCGTTCTTGCCGGGCACGGTCAAGCGTTCGAGCAGGGACAAATCCTGGCGCGCTTCCGGCGGCAGCTTGACGACGATGGGAATCTGCCTTTGCGTCAGGTTGAGCTTGGCAATGTTCTGGTCGTAATCGCCGGCGGTGGCGATGCGCAGCGTATCGGCGATGACGGCCGAGGTGACGCCGAGATCGGCCATGCGCGCGAAATCCGGACGCACCACGAGTTCGGGGCGGACCAGGCTGGCGGTCGAGGTCACTGCACCGATACCCGGGATGCTGCGCAGTTCGCGCTCGACGGTGCGCGCGTGTTCGGCCAGCAGCGCGCCGTTCTCGCTGGCCAGCACCAGCACGTATTTTTCGTTGGAGCCGCCCAGGCCGACCTTGATCTGGACGCCGGGCAGCGCGCCAAGCGCCTCGCGCAACTGGCGTTCGACTTCCTGCTTCCTGACGCCCCCGCGCTCCTGGCGCGGCGTCATGTTGATGGTCAGCGTCGCCTTGCGCACCTCGGGCGCCCCGCGCGGGGCGAACGGGTCGCTGCCAGCGGCGCCGCCGCCAATGGCGGTGTAGACCATCCTGACGTGCGGGTTCTGCTCGACAATGGCGCGTGCGTGTTCGGCCGCGGCGAAGCTTTCCTTGAAGGTGCTGCCGGGCGGTAGCGAAATATAAACCTGCGTCTGCGAGAGGTCGTCGGGCGGGACGAAACCGGTCGGCAGCAACGGCACCAGGGCGAAGGAGCCGAAAAAGAAGACGAGGGCGGCGCAGGTCGTCTTCAGGCGGTGCTTGAGGCACCAGGCCGCCCAGCCGGTATAGACCTCCATCCAGCGCGGCTCGTGGTGTTCCCTGGTCGGTGGCTTGAGAAGGTAGGCCGCCATCATCGGCGTCAGCATGCGGGCGACGACCAGCGAGAAGAAGACGGCGATCGCCGCGGTCCACCCGAACTGGACGAAGAATTTGCCGGGCACGCCGCCCATGAAGGCGGTCGGCAGGAAGACGGCGATCAGCGTGAAGGTGGTGGCGATCACCGCCAGGCCGATTTCGTCGGCCGCTTCGAGCGCCGCCTGCAGGGGCGTCTTGCCCATGCGCAAATGGCGCATGATGTTCTCGATCTCGACGATGGCGTCATCCACCAATATGCCGACCACCAGCGACATCGACAGCAGCGTCACCACATTGAGCGTGAAGCCCATCAGGTACATGGCGGCGAAGGTCGGGATGATCGACAGCGGCAGTGCGGTGGCCGAGACGAAAGTCGCGCGCCAGTCGCGCAGGAAGAGCCAGACGACGATGACGGCGAGGATGGCGCCCTCGATCAGCAGCGCCATCGAGCCCTCGAAGTTTTCCTGCACCGGGTCGACGAAGTTGAAAGCCTCGGTGATCGTGATGTCGGGATAATCCTGCTTCAGCTTCTCCAGCACGGCGCGCACGCCATCGGTGACGTTGACCTCGCCGGCGCCGCGACTGCGCACGATCTCGAAGCCGACCACCGGCTTGCCGTTGAGCAGGGCGGCCGAGCGCTGTTCGGTGACGGTGTCGCTGACCGTCGCCAGCTGGTCGAGGCGTACCCGCCGTCCGTCGCCAAGGGCGATTTCCATCTGCCCCAGTTCCTCGGCCGAGTGAACGGTGGCGATGGTGCGCACCGACTGCTCGACGCCGCCGACATCGGCGCGCCCGCCCGAGCCTTCCTGCTGGATCTGCCGCAACTGGCGCGAAATGTCCGCCGCCGTGGCGCGCAGGGCGAGCAGGCGGGCCGGGTCGAGCTCAATGCGGATCTCGCGGGTGACGCCACCGACGCGCGCCACGGCGCCGACGCCGCGCACGCTGAGCATGGCCTTGCTGATCGTGTTGTCGACGAACCACGACAGCGCCTCGTCGTCCATGCGCGTCGAGGCGATGGTGTAGGTCAGGATCGGCGCGCCGGCCAGGTTGACCTTGGAGATCACCGGATCCTTGAGGTCGCCCGGCAGGTCGGCGCGGACGCGCGAAACGGCGTCGCGCACGTCGTCGAGTGCTTCCTGCGTCGGCTTTTCGAGGCGGAATTCGACGGTGACGATGGCCGTCCCGTCCTGCACCTTGGTGTAGATGTGCTTGATGCCCTGCAGCGTGGCGACCGAATTCTCGATCTTGCGCGCCACCTCGGTTTCCATCTGTGCCGGCGCGGCGCCGGGCAGGCTGGCGGTCACCGTCACCATCGGCAGGTCGATGTCGGGGAACTGCTGGATCTTCATCGCCTTGAACGCCACCAGGCCGAGCAGGGTGAGCATGACGAACATCAGCACCGCCGGAATGGGGTTCCGGATCGACCAGGCGGAAACGTTCATGGCTGCGCTTTGGCCACTGGCTGGGCGGCGACGATGCGCACCGTGTCGCCGTCGGCGAGGAAGCCGGCGCCGCTGGCGACCACCTGTGCATCGGGATCCAGACCGCTGACCTCGATGCGTTCCCCGATGTGCCTGCCGGTTACGACCTTGGTCAGTGTCACCCGGGCTTGATCATTTCCACCCGCGTCGACCCGGAAGACATAGGCAAAGCCCTCGCGCAGAAGGACGGCCGACTGCGGCAGCGTCAACGCCGCCGCCCAGCCCAGATTGAACTCGCCGCGCGTAAACATGCCGGCACTCAGGAGCGCGGCGGCTTCGGGCTGCAAGTCGACATAGACCACGCCGTTGCGCGTTTGCGGATCGACCGTCGGCGATACGGTACGGACGCCGCCTTTCACCGAGACCCCGCCCGGGCCCTCCAGGCGCACCGGTTGACCCGGCTCCAGTCGGTTCAGTTCAGCGGCTGTCACTTCCGCGCGCCATTCCAGCCGGCCGCGGCGAATCAGACGGAATAATTCCTGCCCGGGCTGGGTCAGCGAACCGACCGTAGCATCGCGTGCCGAGATGATGCCGTCGTCGGGCGCCACGACGGTGGCTTTGGAGCGGCGTAATTCTGCTGAAGCCAGACGAGCCTTGGCAGCGTTGAGACGGGCCAGTGCCGTATCGGCGGCGGTCTGTGTCTGGATGCCCGCCTGGGCGCTGTAGAAGCCCTTGTCCCGGAGTTGTGCGGCGCGCTCGTTGATCGCTCGTGCCTCAGCCAGTGTCGCCGCGGCTTCGGCAACCGTAGCGCGGCTTTCAGCAAGTTCGCTGTCAACCGCGTCGCTGGCGATGCGGGCCAATACCTCGCCCTTTTCCACCACGTCGCCGACATTGGCGCGGACTTCGGTAATCCGGTAGTTGCTGATCTCGGGGCTGATCACGGCCTCCTGCCAGGCAGCGACATTGCCGCTGGCCGAAAGTGTCTGCGGCCAGTCGATCAGTTGGGGCGTGGTCACGGTGACGGTCAGCGCCGGTTTGGCCGGCTGGGTGGCGGCCGGCGACGGCTTGTCGCTGCACGCGGTCATCCAGGTAGTCGCCAGGGCAGCAATCAATGCGGCGATGTTCTTGTTCATGATTTATTTATTGCCTGCGTGTTTGCATTGAAAAAACCGGGAAGAACTGGTTTCAGACTTCTGTCGTTGTGGTCAGACGCCCTGTTTGAGGCTGGCCTCGATGAAGCCGTCGAGGTCGCCGTCGAGCACGCCCTGCGTATTGCCGACTTCGTAATTGGTGCGCAGATCCTTGATGCGCGACTGGTCGAGCACGTAGGATCGGATCTGGTGGCCCCAGCCGATGTCGGATTTGGCGTCTTCGAGTTTCTGCTGCTCGGCCTGCTGCTTGCGCAACTCGTGCTCGTAGATGCGGGCGCGCAGCATCTGCCAGGCTTCGTCGCGGTTGCGGTGCTGCGAACGGTCATTCTGGCACTGGACGACAATGCCGGTCGGGATGTGGGTCAGGCGCACCGCCGAGTCGGTCTTGTTGATGTGCTGGCCGCCGGCGCCGGAGGCGCGGTAGGTGTCGGTGCGCACGTCGGCCGGGTTGATGTTGATCTCGATCGAGTCATCGACTTCCGGGAAGACGAAGACCGAGGTGAAGCTGGTATGGCGGCGCGCGTTGGAGTCGAACGGCGATTTGCGCACCAGGCGGTGGATACCGGTCTCGGTACGCAGCGTGCCATAGGCATAATCGCCCGTGAACTTGACTGTGGCACTCTTCAGGCCGGCGACGTCGCCCTCGGATTCTTCCATGACTTCCACGGTGAACCCTTTTTTCTCGCCATATTTCAGGTACATGCGCAGCAGCATCGAGGCCCAGTCCTGCGCCTCGGTGCCGCCGGCGCCGGCCTGGATTTCCAGGAAGCAGGGGCTGGGGTCGAGCGGGTTGTTGAACATGCGGCGGAATTCGAGGGCGGCGACTTTCGCTTCCAGCCCGGCGTTGTCGGCTTCGACCGCAAGCAGGGTATCGTCATCGCCATCTTCCTTGCCCATGGCGAACAGTTCGCGGCCGTCCGCGATACCGGACTGGACTTCCTCAAGTACCAGCACGATGTTTTCCAGCGTTTTCTTCTCGCGCCCGAGTTCCTGCGCGCGCTTGGCGTCGTCCCAGATCTTCGGGTCTTCCATCTCCTGGTTGAGGAGGGTCAGGCGTTCGCGTTTCTGGTCGTAGTCAAAGATACCTCCGCAGCTCGGCGGCGCGCTGCGCCAGATCGTCGAGCTGGTTGGCGATGCTGTTGATGTGTTCGGCTTCCATGAGGCGGTTCTCGGTATATGGCAAAGCAGCAATTATAGCCTTGCCCGGCAAGGCGCTTCATTCTCCGGCATCAAAACGGCGACAGGGTTGCTACAACCTTCCCCGTTTCGATCCTGACGGCGCGCAGCAGCCAGCGGGCGGTGATTTCCCGGGCGCTGCCGTCGGCGCGCAGCACATAGACCGGCTTGCTGCGGAAGTAGGCGGTGAGTAGCTGGTTTGCGGCGCGGCGGACGCCGGGTTCGTACTCGCGCGGCAGGGCGACCGATTCGATCGACTCGGCGCTCGGGCGTTCAAGGAAGAAGGCCTTGGCCTGGTCATCGTAACGGATACCGGCATGGCCCTTGACTTCGAGCGCAATGGGCGGGTTGCCGAGCAGGGTGATCTCCATGCGGGCGGTGATGCCGGCGCGGCCTTCAGGAACCCCGAGGCGGATGCTCGGCGGTTCGCGCAGCGCAACGGCAAGCAGGCCGGCGTAGCGCATTTCGCTCCGGGTTTGGCGGGCGAGTTCGGCCTGGATTTCGGCTTCGGTGAAGGTGACTTCCTGGTCGAGGAAGCCGGCACCGGCGTTCGTGGCGAGCGCCAGCACGGCGGCGCAGAGCAGGGTGGTGAAGGTGGATCGCATGGTTTTCCCTGGTCCCGGATGCCACTCCGGGCGAATTTCTGTTGCGTTGTTCCGCAGCGGCATGGTGAACCCCAAAAAACGTTACTGAATATCCAAGATTTGTATTTCTTTGGTATCGATGGCCGGTCTCGTTTGCGCCAGATCAATTGAAAATCGCGGGATTCCGCTATTCTGGGCTGCATAAAATGATACGCGACCGCCGTTTGCCGATGAAGTAAAATGACAGCCATTCTGCCAAGTCGTTCGCTTGGCCAATTCCCGCCCGCCGATTCCATGAGCAATTCCCTGCAAGCCCGTCTTGATGAATTCCGCCAACAGCGTCGGGTACATGCCGGTTCCCTGATCATTACCGTCTTCGGCGACGCGATCCTGCCGCGTGGCGGACGCATCTGGCTGGGCAGCCTGATCCGGCTGCTCGAACCGCTCGAACTCAACGAACGACTGATCCGCACTTCGGTCTTCCGTCTGGCCAGGGATGAGTGGCTGCGCGCCGAAACCATCGGGCGCCGCGCCGACTACGTACTGACACCATCCGGGCGGCGGCGTTTCGAAGAAGCGTCGCGACACATCTACGCTTCGCATGCGCCGTTGTGGGACCGCCGCTGGCGCCTGATCCTGGTGGTCGGTGAACTTGACCCCAAGGTGCGCGAGCAGGTGCGCGACGCCTTGTTCTGGCAGGGTTTCGGTGCTCTGGGGGCGGACTGTTTCGTGCACCCGAGCGCCGAATTGTCCAGCGTGCTCGATGCGCTGATTGCCGAGGGGCATTCCTCGGCACTGGCGGCGCTGTTGCCCCTTTTTGCGGCGGATGCGCGCTCGGCACAGTCGGCCAGTGATGCCGACCTGGTCGCGCCGGGCCTGGAACCTGGAGGCGCTAGCCGGTGCCTACGGCGCGTTTGTCGCCACCTACCGGCCCATCCTCGACCATATGCGGCGCACGCATTTGAGCGAAGTGAGCGAGCAGGACGCCTTCCTCCTGCGCATCCTGCTTATTCACGACTATCGGCGCCTGCTGCTGCGTGACCCGGAACTGCCGGAAGTGCTGCTGCCGGCCGACTGGCAGGGCCAGCAGGCGCGCTTCCTGTGCAAGGAACTCTACAAGCGGCTGGAGCCGCTTTCCAGCAGCCATCTCGACAAGCAGTTCTGTCTGGCCGATGGCAGCATCCCCGCTGAAGACACGACGCTGGCCGAGCGTTTTCCCCAGTACGACCCGCTGACCCGCTGACCCGGCCCGCCGGGGCGCCCGGCGTATGGGCGGCGTATGGTCGCCCGCTCGGGAAGAGCCAGCGGTTTAAGCTGCCTTATTTTTCCTGGAATTCCGGCCGGACTCTGGCCAGAAGAATTGCCCCCGCCAGAAGGAAGACCCCAAGCGACATCATGGCAATCCGCTGGCTGCCAGCCATTGTGCTGACCACGCCGAACAGCAGCGGCCCCAGGGCTGATGAAGCGCGGCCGGCCAGTGCATGGAATCCGAAGTACTCGCCGGCCCGGTCGGGCGGAACCATCTGCGAGTACATGCTGCGCAGAAGGCTTTGTGTGGAACCGAGCACCAGACCGAGGGTAATTGCGATGGCCAGCGGCGCATGTTCACCTTCAGCCAGGCCCATCAGCGCAAGAACCACCACCCAGATCATCAACGTCACATTGACTGCGCCAAACTGGCTCCAGCGGTCGCCGAGCCAGCCGAAGAATATCGTCGATGGAATGGCGATCAGCTGGAAAGCCAGCGAGAGGATCAATATCTCCTGCATGCTCAGTCCGAATGTCGCCTTGAGAAAAATGGCCGTGAAGAAAAGCACCGTGACCATCGCGTCGTTGATCAGGTAATAAGCGAGAAGAAACCTCGGGATTTTTCGCTCCTGACGCCACGAGCGCACGGTATTCCAGAGGCGTTGGTACGGATTGGTTTTTTCGCCTTTGCGGTCAACCTTGTTTTCTGCCGGAAATCCGGGCAGCGAGAGCATGCCCAGCGTCAGCAAAAAGCCTGCGGTGACCAGAAACGCATTGGCGAAATAGGCTTCGTTGCCGTCGCCGACGCCGGCGCGGATGAATGGCAGGCACAACAGGAAACAGGCAATTCCGCCGAGATAACTCAATCCCCACGCCAACCCGGAAATGCGGGCCGAGTTTTGCGGCGTCGAAATCTGGGGCAGGTAAGCGTTGTAAAGTGCCGTTGCCAGCAAGTAGGCGAGTTGGGCAACGACGAACAGCAGCATGCCGGCCACGATGTCGCCTTGGCCAAGCGTGACCATCAGGGCGCTGGCGGTGGCGCAGATCACGGTCGCCCCGGCCAACAGCAGGCGCCGGTGGCTGCCGCCATCGGCAACGGCGCCCAGCCACGGGCTCAAGAGCCCGGCGGCAAGCAGCGGAATCGCCACCGCCAGCGACCAGAGTCCATCGGCGAAAGGATGCCCGGCGGCGACAAAGGAGGTGAAATAGATGGCGAAACCGACCGCCGGAATCATCAGGCCGTAACCATGAACGGCGATGTCGTAGACGATCCAGGCGGCGATGGCGCGACGCTTCACGATTTCCCTGGCTAAGTCGCCGCTGGCGCCTTGCCACCAGACGTATTGCTGAAGTTGGAATAGGCGGCGAAAAGCCTGGCTTCGAGTTCGATTGCCTCTCCTTCGACTTCTCGCATCCTTGCCATGAACTCCAGGGCACCGGGGGAATGTGTCCGATCCTTCCTGGAAATGAAACCGTATTGGTTATGCATCCAGGGCGCCGTGAAATCGAGAATGACGAGATCCCCCGATTCCAACTCGCGAGCAACACAGCCCGGTGTGATCGGCAGGAGGGCGTCGCAGCCCAGGGCAATATTTCTCGCCGCAGACAACGAATCGACGGTGATGGCCGGGTGAAAATTCTTGGTGTCCTCGTTTACACGCCCTGCTGCATGGCCCCGGGACAGGAGAGCGGCCAGTGCAGGTGGCATGACCGTGCCAACGATCGGAAAATCCAGAAGGTCGTCGAGCGACAGCGAGCGTCTGCCAGCAAGCGGGTGCCCCCGACGGCAACAACAAGCGACTGCATGTTCGGGCAGGAGTTCGACGCTCAGGCGGGCGAAATCCTCGCAGTGACGGATGTCTGCGACGCCGATATCGATATCGCCGGTCAGAACCCGATTGACGATCGCTGGCGGACTATCCTTGTCGATTCTGATTTGCAGTTTCGGGTAGCGCGTGATCAGCCTTGCGACCGCGTCGCTAACGGAGATCTCAAAGGGAAACGGTCCTGCGCCAATGGACAGCTCGCCAACTTCGATACCCTGAATCAAAAAAATCTCGCGGCGAAGCTCTCTTTCCTTCTGGAGAATTTCCTGGCCGCGGTCGATGACAGCCTGCCCACATATCGTCGGCTCGACGCCGCCTGGCGTTCGATCAAACAACTGCACGCCGAGCGATTGCTCGAGTCCCGCAATACTGCGCGACAGGGCGGGTTGAGAAATATGCAGGGATTCAGCGGCCCGGGCGAAATTCCGGTGCTTGCTCAAGGCAAGCACCTGGCGCAGGAGGCGGATATCAATCGTCATGCGCCTAGATTATCACGCCAATCCAAAGAATGCATTGGACGCATGCCGTGGGCACTGGTCTACTTCAACGAATCAGGCCTTTGACTGCCGCGGACTTTTCGGAAGCGGCCTGTTTTCCCATTGAAGATGCACACTGGATCAAGGAGATCTCCATGCTTCACACCAAACTGGCGCTGGGGTTGCTGACGCTGGCCCTCGCTGCGCCATTCGCGCACGCTCAATCAGCCCCGCCGGAGCCTGCGAAATCCGCTGCCAGTGCCATCGACCCGGCATCGATCCAGGCGCTCAAGGACATGGGCGCGCATCTGCAGACCCTCAAGCGCTTCAAGGTGTCGACCGAACTGACCGGCGAGCGGGTTCTTGCCGACGGCCAGAAACTGCAGCATTCGGCGGCAGCGGATATCGACGTCCATCGACCGAACATGCTGCGCGCGAAAATGGTCAGCCCCCGGGCCGTCCGCGAGATCTTCTACGACGGCAAGATGGTGACAATCTCCATCCCGGCGCAAAAGGCCTACTCGACCGTCGAATTCACCGGCAACCTTGGCGAACTGGTGACCAAGCTGGAGGAAAGATACGGCGTCGAGATTCCCATGGCCGACCTGTTCCTCTGGGGTACGCCAGCCGCGCCCCTCGACAAGATCGAATCGGCGATGAATGCCGGCCAGGATTTCATCGACAACGACCTCTGTGACCATTACGCCTTTCGCCAGGGCAACATCGACTGGCAGATCTGGATCACCACCGGGGCCAAGCCGCTGCCGCGCAAGCTCGTGATCACCAATCGCAGTGACGATGCGCGTCCGCAGTCGGTCCAGTATTTCGACTGGAACCTCAAGCCGACCTTCAAGGACAGCATTTTCAAATTCACGCCGCCCAAGGGCGCGACCGCAGTCGAACTTCGTTCGCTGGAAAAAAAGTAAAGGAGCGCCAAAATGAAAAAATCATTCAGCAAGTTGTTCCTGGCACCCCTGACGGTTCTCGTTCTGGCCAGCTTCGCCATGGCGCCGGTCGCTGAGGCGCGTGGCGGTGGCGGTGGTGGCGGTGGTGGTGGCACGCGCAGGTGGCGGGCATGGCGGTGGCGGCGGCGCCAAGCAGGTCAATAATTCCAGTCGCGACGTGCGTACCAACAATGTGCGCAGTACCAGCGTGAACAACACCAGCAATCGAAACACCAACATCAACGCCAACAAGAACGTCAACGTCAATGTCAACAACAACCGCGGCGGTTGCTGCGGCGGCGGCTGGGACAACGACTACCACCCGGTCGCGACTGCAGCGGCGGTCACCGCCGCGGTTGTCGTCACGTCCGCCGTCGTCGGTTCGATGGTGAATACCGTTCCTGCCGGCTGTGTGCCGGTCAATTACGGTGGCTATATCTACCAGCAGTGCGGCAGTACCTGGTACCAGCCGCAGGGTACCCAGTACGTGGTGATCAACCCGCCCTACTGAGAATTCGCGGAGAAATGGCCGTCGACCGTAACCGGGGACGGCCTTCTTGTTCCCCGGGTGCCATGCGAACGCTTGGCTACATGCCTTGAATCATTTTTTTCATGAAAACGAAATCATGAACAATTTTCTGCGTATTCGCGTGCTGGCGCCCCTGTTTTCCGGCCTGGCCGCCTGCGGCATTGCGCACGCCGTCGAGGGGGGCAGCAGCAATTACCTGCTCGGCATGAAGGGGCCACTCGCGGCGTTCGTGCCGAAACCGGGCGTGTACCTCACCAACAACGTTTACTACTACGACGCCGGCCGCGACAACCTGACGCCACTCGGCAACCGCCTTGTCGGCGACATTTCGGCCCAGGCGCTGATGAACATTGCGCAGTTCTCCTGGGTCACGGAGCAAACCCTGGGGGGCGGCCGCGTGGCTTTCAGTGGCGTCTTGCCCTACGGCAACGTGGACGTCGCTGGCAGTGTGTCGCGCGGTGGTTTGAGCGTCCGTGATTCAGACAGTGTGACCGCCTTCGGTGATCCGGTGCTCGGCGGTTCGGTCGGCTGGAAAAGTCGCGATGGCGACGAATTCAGGGCATGGAGCATCTACGGGTCGGTGTTCTTCCCGGTTGGCGACTATGAAGTCGGACGTCTCGCCAACCTCGGCAAGAATCGCTGGGCATATGACGTCGGTGGCGCGTTCACCATGGCCAATTTCAAGGGGGGGCGTGAATTCTCGGCAGTCCTCGGATTCACCTTCAATGGCGAGAACCCCGACACGAACTACAACTCCGGCAATGAAATGCACCTCGAAATGGCCGCCAAGCAGTACCTGCCCAACCACTTTTCGCTGGGCCTCGTCGGCTACTGGAACCAGCAACTCACTGCGGACAGCGGCGGTCCGGCGGTGCTCGGCGACTTCAAGGGGCGGGTGTTCGCTATCGGACCGGAACTGTCGTATCAGTTCGCCGCGAACACAAAGCATCCAGTGACGCTCGATCTGCGCTGGTATCACGAGTTCGGCGCGCAGAACCGCGTCGAAGGGAATGCCGTGTATTTCACGCTGTCCGTACCGCTCAGCATCACGAGCAAGCCGCCGGCAGGCGTGGACTGGTCGGCCTGCCGAGCGGGCGTCAACAACAGGAGGATCACCATGAATAACCGACCCATCTCGCGTCGCCTGAGATTGATACCCGGCCTTGGTCTCTTGCTGGGCGCCCTGTTGGCGACGGCGGCGATCGCGCAGGAAGTCCTGCCGTTCCCGCCCACACCCTCGGCTTCCAGGGCGGGACTGACGATCCAGGACTCGACCTACAAGAAACGCGTCGAACCCAGGCGCCTGGCGGACGGCGCGCCGAACATCCTGATCATCCTGATGGACGACGTGGGGCCGGCGACGCCCTCGACCTACGGTGGCGAGATCAATACGCCGACGCTGGACCGTGTGGCGAAGGCCGGGGTGTCCTACAACCGTTTCCATACGACGGCCATGTGCTCGCCGACGCGGGCCGCGCTACTGACCGGGCGCAACCACACCAATGTCGGCAATGGTCAAATTGCGGCCATCGCCAATGACTTTGATGGCTTCAGCGGGGTAATCCCCAAGTCATCGGCCACCGTCGCCGAAGTGCTCAGGAACTACGGCTACAACACCGGGGCCTGGGGCAAATGGCACAACACGCCGGAAGAGCAGATCACCTCCAAGGGGCCATTCGACTACTGGCCGACCGGCTATGGCTTTGAATACTTCTACGGGTTCCTGGCCGGTGAAGCTTCGCAATACGAGCCGACCCTGACCCGCAACACCTCGCCGGTGACCGATCACAAGCCGAAGGGCTACCACCTAAGCGATGACATCGCGACCGATGCCATCAAGTGGCTGCGCGAGCAGAACGCCTACGCACCGGACAAACCCTTCCTGATGTACTGGGCGCCGGGTGCCTCGCACGGACCGCACCAAGTGATGAAGGAATGGGCGGACAAATACAAGGGCAAGTTCGATTCGGGCTGGGACGCCTATCGCGAGCGTGCCTTCAAGAACGCCAAGGCCAAGGGCTGGATTCCGCAAAATGCCCAACTGACGCCGCGCCCCGCTTCAATGGCGTCCTGGGATTCGATTCCTGAAGCCGAAAAACCATTCCAGCGCCGCTTGATGGAAATCTTTGCCGGTTTTACCGAACACGCTGACTACAACGCGGGGCGGGTGATCGACGAGATCGAGCGCCAGGGCAAGCTGGACAACACGCTGATCTTTTATATCTGGGGCGACAACGGCTCGTCGTCCGAAGGGCTGAATGGCACGATCAGCGAGCAATTGGCGCAGAACGGCATTCCGACGACGATTTCTCAGCATCTCAAGGCACTCGACGAACTCGGCGGACTGCCGGCGCTCGGCGGCCCGAAAACCGACAACATGTACCACGCCGGCTGGGCCTGGGCGGGCAGCACGCCGTACCAGGGCACCAAGCTGATGGGCTCCTATTTCGGGGGCACGCGCAACCCGATGGCGGTTTCCTGGCCGAAAAGCGATCAAGGCTGATCCGACCGCGCGGCCGCAGTTCCATCACGTGATCGACATCGCGCCGACGATCTACGAACTGACCAGGATCAAGCCGCCACGCGTCGTCAATGGATTCGAGCAGGACCCGATTGACGGTGTCAGCATGGCCTATACCTTTGCCGATGCGAAGGCCAAGGGCACGCGGACGACACAGTTCTTCGACATCATGGCCAGTCGCGGGGTTTATCACGACGGCTGGTACGCCAGCGCACCGGGGCCGCGCGAGCCGTGGGTGAGCGGTATCCCGAAGGGCATCAAGGAGTGGTCACCGCTGACTGACAAGTGGGAGCTTTACAACATCGACGAAGACTGGAGCCAGGCCAACGACCTCGCCGCCAGGAACCCGAAGAAGCTGGAGGAAATGAAGGCGCTGTTCATCGAGGAATCCAAAAAGTACAAGAACTTGCCGATTGGCGGCGGTCTGTGGTCAACCGCACTATTCCACCCGGAAGATGCGCCGGCGCCGACCCTGACCGAGTGGACCTTCGATGCACCAATCACCCTGATGCCGGAATCCGCAGCGCCCAAACTGGGCAAGGTCAGCAGCCTGGTCAGCATGGACGTCGATGTGCCGAAGAAGGCCAATGGCGTGCTTTACGCGCTGGCCGGCTTTTCCGGTGGCATTACCTGCTACATCAAGGATGGCTACCTGAATTACGAGTTCAACCTGTTCGAAGTCCAGCGCACCAAGCTCAAGTCAAAAGAGAAACTGGCACCGGGCAAGGCGCAGATTGAAATCGAATCGAAGCTGGTCGACAAGATCGGCGGCCCGATGGATGTGGTGATGCGCGTCAATGGCAAAGTCGTCGGCCAGACCCGCGTGCCGGCAGCGATGTCGCTCCACTTTACGTCGAATGCCACCTTCGACATCGGCACCGACCTCGATTCGCCGGTCTCGCTCGATTACTACGACCAGGCGCCGTTTGCCTTCAACGGCACCATCGGCAAGACCAAAATCACCTATCTGAAAAAATAAAGGAGATTCATATGAACGCCATAAAACTGCTTTCCCTGGCTGTCCTTGTTGCCGCCAGTTTTGCCGCACAGGCCGGCCCGCTTGACCCCGACTGCACGCCGGAAAAAGCCGCCAAGGGCGCTGCCGCAAAGCCACGGTCGGTGTCGGCGGGCGTTGCTCGGCCGGCGAGGCCGCCAAGGATTCCGCCAAGCGTACAGCTGGCGTCGAGGACAAGGGGCCGCTGGAGAAGAAGGGCAAGGATGATTCGGGTCCGGCCAAAGGTGCAGTGAAAAAGGCTGTCGACTAAATCCGGCGTGCCGGCTTGCCGAGGAGGAGGCAGAAAATGCGCAAATTGACACGTTCCACATGGATTGCGGCGGTAGCAGCGGCGGTTTTGTCGCTGGCGGGGCATCAAGTTTCAGCTGCTGCGGTCGACGGTTCGGAATTGCCCTTTCCGCCCGTTCCTTCGGCGAGCAAGGCCGGCCCGACGCTGCAGACTTCGGTTCACCATCGGCGTGCCCAGCCCAACCATCTGGCGAAGGATGCCCCGAACGTCCTGATCATCCTGATCGACGACGTCGGCTACGGGCAGGCCAGCACCTACGGCGGCGAGATCAACACGCCCAATCTGACGCGCATTGCGCAATCCGGCATCAGCTACAACGCCTTCCACAATACCTCGATCTGCTCGCCGACCCGGGCCGCGCTGCTGACCGGGCGCAATCATCAGCGCGTCGGCAGCGGGACCATCGCCGAACGTGCCGTGGACTGGGACGGCTACACCGGCGTGATCCCGAAGACCTCGGCCACCGTCGCCGAAGTGCTGAAGAACTACGGCTACAAGACGGCCGCCTTCGGCAAGTGGCACAACACGCCCGCCGACCAGACGACGGCCATGGGGCCGTTCGACAAATGGCCGACCGGCTATGGTTTCGAGTATTTCTATGGCTTCCTGGCCGGCGAAACCAGCCAGTGGGAGCCGCGCCTGGTCGAAAACACCAGCATCATCGAGCCGCCCGACACGCCAGGCTATCACCTGACCGAGGACCTGGCCGACCACGCCATCGGCTGGCTGCAGAAGCACCAGGCCTTCGCGCCCGACAAGCCATTCTTCATCTACTTCGCCACCGGTGGCGGTCATGGTCCACACCATGTTGCGCCGGCATGGACGGCCAAGTACAAGGGCAAGTTCGATGATGGCTACGAGGCGATGCGCGAGCGCATCCTCAAGCGCCAGAAGGAATCCGGCTGGGTGCCGCAGGCCACCGAATTGACCCGGCGCGTCGAGTCGATGCCGGCCTGGGACAGCATCCCGGCATCCGAGCGCCCGTTCCAGCTACGATTGATGGAAACCTTCGCCGGCTTCGTCGAGCATAC
Organism: uncultured beta proteobacterium; assembly: GCA_963815365.1. Classification (GTDB taxonomy): domain Bacteria; phylum Pseudomonadota; class Gammaproteobacteria; order Burkholderiales; family Rhodocyclaceae; genus Azonexus. The sequence continues at coordinate 69,960 of CAWFGN010000005.1, read as the reverse complement.
CGATGCCCAGGTCGGTCGCGTCATCGACGAACTGGAACGTCTCGGCAAGCGCGACAACACGATCATCCTGTACATCTTCGGCGACAACGGCGCGAGTGCCGAAGGTCAGCGCGGATCGATCAGCGAACTGCTGGCGCAGAACAACATCCCGAACACGGTCGACCAGCAGATTGCCGCGTTGAACAAGATCGGCGGGCTGGATGCCATCGGCAGCCACAAGACCGACAACATGTACCACGCCGGCTGGGCCTGGGCGGGCAACACGCCGCTCAAATCGACCAAGCTGGTCGCCGCGCATTTTGGTGGCACGCGTTCGCCGATGGCGATCTCCTGGCCGGCGAAGATCAAGCCGGACGGCGTGGCGCGGGCGCAATTCCACCACGTCAACGACATTGCCCCGACCTTGTACGAGCTGATCGGCATCACGCCGCCCAAGGTGGTCAATGGCTACAAGCAGGATCCGATCGATGGCATCAGCATGGCTTACACGCTGGGCGATGCCAAGGCGCCAACCCGGAAGAAAGTGCAATATTTCGAGAACAGTGGCAGCAGAGGCATTTACAAGGACGGCTGGTTCGCCGCAGCGTTCGGGCCGTTCGTTCCCTGGGATTCGGCAGGTTCCAGCGCCGGCATCGCCAAGTGGGATTCGGAGCAGGACAGGTGGGAACTCTACAACCTGAACGACGACTTCTCGCAGGCGCGCGATCTGGCGGACACGAATCCGAAGAAGCTGGCCGAACTGAAGAAGGAGTTCGATCGGCAGGCCAAGGAAAACAAGGTCTGGCCGGTCGGGGCCGGTGCCTGGCTGCGCATCCATCCGGAAGACCGTCTGGCATCGCCCTACACCAGCTGGACGTTCAGCGACCAGACACGGCGCATGCCGGAATTCACCGCACCCGGCCTGGGTCGCCAGAGCAATCGCGTGGTCATCGATGCCGAACTGGGGAAAACGCCAGCGGCGTGCTCTACGCGCTGGGCGGCGCGGGCGGCGGCCTGGCGTTCTACATGGACAAGGGCAAGCTGGTCTACGAGTACAACATGATGCTGATCGAGAACTACAAGGCCGAATCGGCGTCATTCCGGCCGGCAAGCACCGGATCATTGTTGATACCCAGTTGGAAAGCGCAAAGCCGATGGCACCCGCGACCGTGATTGTTACGGTCGACGGCCAGGAAGTGGCCAAAACCGTGGTTGCCCGCACCGTGCCGGGCGCCTTCACGGCCAGCGAGTCGTTCGATGTCGGCGTCGATCTCGGGTTGACGGTGTCGCTGGTCTATGACGAGCGCCGGCCGTTTGCCTTTAGCGGCAAGATCGATCAGGTCAAGGTCGAACTAAAGAAGTAGTGGGCGATTTTTGAGCGAGAAGCGGGCCAAGCGGAACCAGACTGTGAGAATGCACCCATGAGCAATCCGTCCCTTGAGCCAAATGACATCCAATGGGCCGTCTCGCTGGTCCGTGGCGACCTGCTGTTCCGCTTTCAGCGCAAGATCGGACTGATTCCGGAACAAGGGCTTGGCGTTGCCCGACGCGCCCTGTTCTGGTCTCTGCTGGCATGGTTGCCGATCGCCATCTGGGCCTGGAAAAATAGTTTTTTGCTGCCGCTTGAGGGGGACGAGCCGCTGCTGGCCCACTTCGGCATCAATGCCCGATTGTTGCTCGGCGTACCGCTGTTCATCATCGCCGAGGGCATGATGCAGAGCACATTGACCGCCTTGCTGCCACGCCTTGTCAGCTCCGGCGTCGTCCCGCCCGGCCAACTGGATCGCCTGCGTTCTATTCTCGGCGACATCGCCCGACTGCGCGATTCTGTGCTGCCGTGGATCGCAATCTTCGCCGCGCTTGCCTCGTTTTTCCTCCTTTCAAGACCCAGCGAAGTGCCGCATGAACTGTCCTGGGCAAAAGGGGAGGCGGATGGCGCCGGAATGGGCCTCGGCGTCTGGTGGTATCTCTACGTCGGGCGAACCATTTTCCTGACCCTGCTGTTGGCCTGGTTGTGGCGGCTGGCGCTCCTGTTCATGCTGTTCAAGCGGATTGCCGGCCTGGAGCTATCAATGGTGCCGACGCACCCGGATCGCTGCGCCGGCCTGGGGTTCATGGCGCGGATTCCAGTCATGTTCGTGCCCGTTGTCCTTGGCATCTCCTCGGTCTTTGCTTCCGGCTGGGCACATCAGGTCGTCTATCACGACGTGACCATTGCCTCCCTGCGCATCGAGATCATTGCCTTCGTCGTGGTCGTCGCCGCTGATTTTTCTCGCCCCATTTGTTTCGTTCCTCGGCTTGATGCTGAAGACGAAGAAACAGGGGCTGCTCGATTACGGCGACCTGATCGGCCGTCACGGCCGCCTCGTCAGGGAACGCTGGATCGACGGCAAGCCAGTGGCGAATGACCCCATTCTCAATGCCCCGGAACTCGGCCCGATTGCCGACACCGCGGCGCCGTACGAGTTGATCGGCAAAATTCGTCCATTGCCGCTGACGATGGGTTCCGTGGTCCCGTTGCTTGGCGCCGCGGTCCTGCCAATGGTGATTCTTGCGGCGCTGGACTTGCCACTGAAGACGGTCCTGATGAGTGTTCTGAAAATACTCGTTTAAAGCAGAGACGGAGAATGAAGCCAAGTACTTCCTGCTCGTGGGCCTCTTCCCGGGCCATCCCGCAATCGATCGAGGCATGCAATTTTCATCAAGCCGAGATAATGTTACTGTCACAAAGATAAGAATTTCCAGCCAGAGAGCGTCGCATGGACCAGTTGCCCAGAAAATCCTCCGCCTTTCGGCCCCGTATGCGTCAGCTGGCTCTGGAGCCGCGTGTCCTGTTCGACGGTGCGGCGGCTGTTGCGGTAGAGCAGCAGCAAGCCCCGGCCGAGGCGCCGGGCCATGCACAAGCCGACGCGGCTATCGCGCCCGCTGCCCAGACGCTGGTCGTCGTCGACAGCCGGGTGAACAACGCCGCTCAACTCGCGGCGGAAATCGGCAAGGACAAGAACACCCGCGTCGTCATGGTCGGCCAGTCCGAGGATGGGCTGGCGGTGGTTTCCGAGGCGCTCAACGAAGCGGGAAGCGTCGACGCGATCCAGATCTATTCGCATGGCGCCGCCGGCCAGTTCACCCTGGGCAGCCGCAACCTTTCTGCCGACAATGTCGCCGGTGCCGGCAGCGAACTGCAGCGCTGGTCGACGCACCTGACCGGCGACGCCGACATCCTGCTGCTCGGGTGCAATGTCGGCGCTGGCACTGCTGGCCATACACTGATCACCCAATTGGCCGCCTTGACCGGTGCCGACGTGGCCGCCAGCACCAACGACACCGGCGCGCCGGCTGCCGGCGGCGACTGGACGCTGGAAGTTGCCACTGGCAGTATCGAAAGCACCGTGCCGATGCTGAGTTACGACAGCCTGCTGGCAGACGCCGCGCCCACCGTCACCCTCTCCGGCGCGGCGACCGAGGCGCTGCTCGGCGGCACCTTCAGCTTCACCGCGAGCTTCACCAACGCCTCGACACAGGCCGGCTTCGCCCCCTTCATCGACCTGATCCTGCCCACCACCGGCAAGGACGGCGCCGGCGCCGAGGTCGACGACGGCATCACTTTCATTTCGGCGACCTACCTCGGCCAGACGGTGACCTCATACGTACTCACCTTCGACGCCGCCGGCAACGCCACCCATCCGCTGGCCAGGGACGCCACCGGCGCCCCCGTCATCATCAACGCGGCCACCTACGGGGCGCGGGCAGGCGATCAGCTGGTCGTGCTGCAACTGCCCTACGCCAGCGTGCTCCAGGGCCAGCCGCAGATCGACGTCGTCGTCACCTGCCAGTTGAGCGATCTCGCCGATACCACCAACTCTCCGCAGCTGACACTAAAGGCGCGCGGCGGTTTCCAGTTCGGCAACAATGCCGCCGACAACCCGACCGAACCTGACCCCTCGCTGTTCGAGGCGAGCTTCGACAGTTTCGTCGTCACCCCGTCCGGCCTGGAACTGACCCAGTCGATCAACATGCCCGAGGGCGAAACCGTCACCGGCCCCAATTTCGAGCGCAGCCTGACGGTGACGGCCACCCCGCCGCCGGGGCAGACGCTGACCGATGTCAACATCTCGCAAAGCCTGCCCGACAACATCCGGGTCAATGCCATCACGCCGGGGGCAGGCGGCACGATCCAGTCACTTACCCTGAGAAATGGCAGCACGATCACCGAACCGGCGCTGATTAGCCTGGCGTTGACCCAATCGCCGTTCCTGTCTTCCTACACGGTTCGCTACGCCAGCCTGAGCGCGGCGACCGACACGGTGGTCCGTTTTTATGTGCCCGACAAGGACGCGCCCGGAAATGACGTACTTGATCCGGTGACTGGTGACGACCGTTCAATTACCCTCGGCCAGCCCACGGCGACCGGCGAGTGGTTGCCGCTCGATCCGCGCGACCAGGCCGTCGTCGATCCCGGCCCGCCGCCAGTGGTTGTTCCAAGCATCATCACCGCGACCGGCAACGACGCCACCTTCGTCGCCAAGTCGGTTGCCCTGCTCAAGTCGGTGACGATCGCCAGCAATGCCGGCAGTGCTGGCCTTTCACCCGGCGACGAACTGCAATACACGCTGAACGTCGATCTCTCCGACTACTTCGCGATCGGCAAGACCCTGTTCAATCAGGGCAACCTGACCATCACCGACCAGCTCGGCGACGGCCAGTCGCTTGTCGGCTCGCCGGTGCTGACGATCTACTTCGAAGGTGTCCAGTACAACATTGCGCTGGTGAGTTTATCGGTAGTGGATTCGAGTACCGGCGTCACCACGCTGACGTTCGACATTGCCCAGTCGCTGGCGAACACCACCGCGATCTTCGGCGGCGCCCTGATCGGCGACGTGGCCTTCGACGGCAACGAGCTTGAGGGGCCGACGCGCGCGGTCATCACCTATCGCTCCACCGTCGCCCAGGCCTACACGACGGTCTACCCGCAAAGCGAGATCAACGAAGGCGACAGCATCGGCAACTACGCCACGGTCAGCGGCACCCTTCTTGCCAATATCATCTCGGTGACGGGCGATACCGAAAGTGACACCTCTACTGCCTCGCTGACCGTACCGACCAACACCGTGGGGACCTCGATCGTCACCATCAATGGCGTTGCACCGCCGGCCAATGTCGAACTGAAGCCGGGCGACATCGTGACCTTCAAGCTCGCCTACGACCTGACGACCGGCGACTACGAGAACTTCAAGCTCACCGCCTACCTGCCCTTGCCGCTGTTCGATCTCGGGCCGACAGGCAGCTTTGCCGGCACCTGGACCTACGGTAGCGGCGACACCAATGCCGACAACGTCGATTCAGTGACCGTCGGCGCCGGCAACTCGCTGGTTTTCGACTTTGGCAGCTACATCAATAATCCTGACATCAACGGCAAGCGCATCGAAGTGCAGTTCACCCTGACCGTCGGCAACCAGCCCTTCGGCGACAATCGTTCTTTGACGGTTTTGGGGCAATCCGACCAGTTCACCACGATCGCCCAGGCGCATCTCGTCTCCAGCGGCGTGGTCAATATCGCGTCCATCGCCGAGCCGGTGCTGGCGATCAAGCATGGCGTCGTCGCGGTGGGTGCGGGCAGCGCCGGCGTCGTCACCGGCACGACCGGTACTTGGGCCGCCGCCGGCAACACCGGCCAGCCGTTCACCGGCAGCATCACCGACCTCGCTGCCGTCGACGGTAGCGTCACCAATATCGATGGTGGCGACCTCTTGCGCCTCGCCACCGCCATCGAAAACACCGGCGGCCTCGGCGCCTTCGATGTGGCGACGACCATCACCCTGCCGGCAGGCTTCGCGTTCGCCGGGGGCAGCCTGGCGGCGGCCAACCTGGCCATCTACCGCGGCGACGGCACGGCGCTGGTTCTCGGTATCGATTACAGCGTTTCCGGCAGCACCATCACCTTCCTCGATGCCGCCGGCCAACCCACGCTGCTGCCAGGCCGCGCCGGCACGGCCGCAGACACCAGCGGCGCCAACGTGGTCGTCATCACCTACGACGTGGTCGCCAGCGCGAGCATCGCCGCCAGCGCGAGCCTGCAGACGAGCGCGGCCCTGACCAACTACAGCAGCGTCAATGGCGGGCCGGACTTCACGCCGGGCGTGGATCCGCAGGACACTGCCGACCAGACGGTCGCCGCGCCGGTCGTCACCAAGGTCTTCGCCAACGGCACCCTGACTGATGACGACTCCAGCACCACCCATACCACCGGCGCCAACCTAGTCATCGGCGAGAGCATGCTCTACGACATCGTCGTCACCCTGGCGGAAGGCACGACGCAGAACCTGCGCATCAACGACCTCGTTCCTGCCGGCATGAGTCTCGACACCAGCTACGGCAGCGGCGGCTACCAGATTATCACCACCACGGCGGGGAGCAGCGCGCTCGCCGCCAACTTTGCCGGCGCGGTCACCGTCGGCAGCGTCAGCGCGCCGGGCGGCGACGGCGCCGACCTTGGCCTGACGCTCAGCGCCGCCTCGGCCTCCGCCGACAACAACGCCGGCAACAACAGCTTCGTCGTCCGCGTGCGCCTGATCGCCAGCAACGTGGCCGGCAACCAGGCCGGCGCCACCCGCCCGAACGATGCCCAAATAGTCTACAGCGACCCGGACGGCAATACACCCAACGGCAGCGCACCGATTGACAGGACGGTCGTACTGAGCAGTACCCAGCCGTCGGTAAGCATCGTCGAGTTAACCCTCACGGTGACCCAGACGCAGACCAATAATGGTGGCCCGCTCGGCGTTGACCGCAACGATGAAATCACCTACACGATCACCATCCGCAACGACAGCGGCATCAATGCCTTCGACATCGGCTTCCTCGATACCGTACCGTCACAGCTGATTTTTTCTGAATCCGGATTCGGCCTGCAGTCGCTGACCTACGCAGGCGGCGCAACAAATAACGGCGGGCCGGATTTTGTGGTTGGCAGCAGCGCCATCGTTACCGACCCGGCGGCCAACATCGACATTCCCACCGGTGCTTCGATCACTCTGGTGATCAAGGGGCGTGTTCGCTCTGACCTCGGCAGCATCAACGACATCGTCAATACCGCCACGGTGGAATGGACCAGCCTCGATGGCGCGTCAATCATTCCGGCCACTGGCGAGCGCAGCGGCGTGGACGGCCTGCTCAACAGCAGTGTGCTGAATGACTACCGGTATAGCAACGCGATTACGGTGCCGGTTGCCGCCGGTGCGACGATCAGCCACGTCGGCCTGCTGCCCGACACGCCGCTACCGACACCGGATACCAGCCGCCCGCAAAACGTGGCGGTCGGCGAACTGATTTACTACCGCGTGGCCTTCCTGATACCCGAAGGCAACACCAACGATGCGAGCGTGGTGATCAACTTGCCGACCGGCCTGTCCTTCGCCGGCGATACCCGCGTGGCGATTGTCGATAGCGGCACCTCGCTGGTGACCACCAGCATCTCTGGCGGACTGGCAGTAATTCCCGGGTCCGGGCGAGTCAATCAGGCGATAACGGATCTCGAACAAACTCTGCTGGCAGCAGACTTGTCCAATGCCGCCACCGCCACGTTAAAACCTGCATTGGTCACCCTAGGCACGAACACGGTCACGGTCAACTTGGGTGATATCAAAAACCTCAATAACGACCTTGAGTTCCAGATGCTCTATCTGGATTTCTTCGTTCGCGTTCGACAATCTCGCCTCGGTCAACACCGCCGACAACTTCAATGTCACCGCGGATTTCTTCAGCGGCACACTCAAGCAGACCAGTACGCCAGCGGCCGTCGAGCAGATCGTCGAGCCGAACCTGCGCAACCTGCAAAAGACGGTCACCGACTTCGACCCGAACACTTCCGGCACCACCGGCACGGCCACGGTGACCCTGGCCTTCAGCAACAGCGGCGACGGCATGGCCTACGACGCGCACTTGACCGACAGTGTCACCGGTGGTGCCAACTACGTCCTGAGAGCAGTAGTAATCAACGGCACTTCCTATGCGCCCGGCAGCCTGCCTGCCGATGTCACGGTGTCGGCGTCGGGGGCATCACGGCCGACTTTTCGAGAGGTTGCGACCGGGAGCAGCATCCAGCTGATCTACACCGTCGACGTCGCCAATAGCGTCGCCATCGCCTCGACCAACGCGACGCTGGAGTGGACCAGCCTGCCGGAGACCTTTCCCGCGGCGCGGTCGCCGGCGGTGCCGTCGTCACGGTGGGTGCCGACGGCACGACGAGCGGCGAGCGCGACGATGGCGGTACGACCCGGCCCAACACCGCCCCTAACACCTACGTGGTCAGCGAAGGCGCAGGCCTCGGCATCATCAGCGGCACCCTGTGGGACGATACGCTGACGCCCACCACCAGCACCGCGCCAGATGGCACCCGGATCGCCGGTCAGACCGTGACGTTCGACTTGGGCCGGCGCCGATGGCGACCTGGCGACGACTGGGGATAATCGCACCTACACCGCCATCACCGACAACGCTGGCAACTATCACTTCGGTGTGTTGCCGACCGGCAATTTCCGCATCGATGCGGCCTCCCCGATCACCTACACATTCGGCGGCGACACCGACGATGCGGCCGTCCGCATCGACAGCGATGGCGGCACGCTGGGCAATGTCACCATTTCCGGCCTCGGTGAAGGGTGCAACCGCAACCGCCAACGTCGGTTACGTGCGCGACAACGATGCGCCGGTCAACACCCTGCCGGCGGACCAGGTCATGCTCGAGGACGCCACGCTCAACATCAAGGGCATATTCATCTCCGACATCGACGCCAGTGCGGGCGATCTCACGGTCACGCGACGGTCAGGCATGGCACCCTGTTCCTGACGACCGGCGGGACCACGGGGGTCACAGTCGTGGGCGGTGCATTGGACACGGCCACGGTCACCATTCAAGGAACAACGCTCAACATCAACACGGCACTCGACAGCCTGCTGTACACGCCGACGGCCAACTACAACGGCAGCGACACCCTGACCGTGATCACCAACGACCGGGGCAATACCGGCGACGCCAACGGCAACCTGATGCCCAATGAATTGGCCGATGCCCTGACCGACACCGACAAGCTGAACATCACCATCACCCCGGTGAACGATGCGCCAGTGGCCAACAATGACGCCGTCAACGCACTGGAAGCCGGCGGCTGGTACAACGACATCGACGGCTTGCCTGGGGTCATCAACGTCCTGAGCAACGATACCGATGTTGACCTCGCCGACAAGCCGTCGGTAGACAAGCTGTCGGTCTCACGGATCGGGCTGGGTTCGACAACGACGACCGACGTGGGCGTAATCGGCAACACGACGGTGGTTGGCGCTTACGGCACGCTGAAGATCAATTCCAACGGCAATACCACTTACGTCATCGACGATGACAATCCTGACGTTCAGGCGCTGCGCCTGAACGGCAACATACTTGTCGAAACCTTCACCTATGAAATGCTTGACCTTGACGGGACGCTCAGGCCGACCGCGACCCTCACCGTCACGATACAAGGTGCCAACGACACGCCGGTCGGTGTCAACGACGAGGGTGCGGTAGACGAGGCCGGCGGCGTGAACAACGGCACGCCAGGAGCCCCGTCCGTCCTGCCCAACGTGCTGGCCAACGACACCGACGTTGACCTCAACGGCGAAACCAAATACGTCACCGGCATCCGCTACCGCAAGGAATCTTCTGCCACGGGTGTCGTCACAGGTATCGATGCGACGAACCCCAGCGTCGTCGCGGGCAGCTACGGTACGCTGACCATCGGTGCCGACGGCAGCTACCGCTACGTCGTCGACCAGAATGCCACGGCGGTCCAGCGCCTGGTCGTCGGCGATACGCTGCTGGAGACCTTCAGCTACCTGGTCAGCGACAAGGACGGCCTCACCGACATCGCCGAGCTCGGGATCACCATCAACGGCGCCAACGACAACCCGGTCGCCAGCGACGACGTCGCGGATGCCCAGGCCCAGGCCATCGTCGGCGGCACGGTATCGGGCGAACGGTCGTCGGCGGCACCGAGTAGGGGGTCGAGGTAAACCCGGTCGGTAACATCATCATGTCCAGGCCGGCCGGTGGCGTCCCCGTCCCCGGGAAATGGCATCGATTCCGACGTTGACCGCACCGACATCCCGAACACGCTCTCGGCGTCACCGCGATCCGAACCGGCGTCGAATCCGGCAGCGGGACGACCGGGCACCGTCGGCAACGCCTCGCCGGCGCCTACGGCACGCTGACCCTCGATGCCGACGGCTCCTACGTCTACGATGTGGACAGCCGCAACCGCTGTGCTGGGAACTGCCAGCCGGCGCCACGCTGACCGAGACCTTCACCTACACGCTGACCGACACCGCCGGCCTGACCGACCAGGCCCAGATCACGATCACGTTTGTGGCGTCAACGACCCGCCGGTCGCCGCCGATGTTCCCGGTCGCCGTCGAGGCGGGCGGCGTAGCGAACGCCACGCCGGGCATCGACCCGTCCGGCGATGCGACCGCCAACGACTTCGATCCGGACGGCGATCCGTTGAGCGTCATCGCGTCCGTAGTGGCGACGGCACCGGCGGCCAACCGGACTCGTCTCGGTCGCCCCGGCCTCGGCGGCACGGCCTACGGCACTTACGGGACGCTGACCATTGGCGCCAACGGCACCTTCACCTACGTCGTCGACAACAACAAGGCCGCCGTGCAGGCGCTGCGCACCGGGCGAACACGCTGACCGAGACCTTCACCTACCCGATCGCCGACACGCCCGCGCCGGAAACCGACCTCGGCCAGATCGTCGTCACCATCGAGGGGAGGAACGACAACCCGATCGGAGTCGATGACACCGCCACCGCCGTCGAGGCCGGCGGCATCGCCAATGCGGTCGCCGGCATCGACCCGACCGGCAACGTGCTGACCGACCGACACCGACGTCGATGCCAACGGCGAAACCAAGATCGTCACGGCGGTCCGCACCGGCGCCGAAACCGCCAGCGGCACCGCCGGCACGGTCGGCGTCGCCCTGGCCGGGAGCTACGGCACGCTGACGCTCAACGCCGACGGCTGCTACCAGTACGTCGTCGACAACAACAATGCCGCCGTCCAGGCACTGCGCACCAGCGGCAAGACGCTGACCGAGATCTTCACCTACACGGTGAGCGACATGGACGGCGCCAACGACCTCGCGCAACTGACCATCACCATCCAGGGCGCCAACGACACGCCGGTCGCCAATCCCGATGCGGCGACCGCCGTCGAGGCCGGCGGGCTGAACAACGGCACCGCCGGCACGAATCCGCCGGCAATGTGCTGACCAACGACAGCGATGTCGATGCTACGGTCAACGGCGAAACCAGGGCTGTTTCCGCCTTCGCCAACAGCGCCAGCGCCGCCGGCACCCTCGGCGGCGCGCTGGCCGGAACCTAGGGCAGCCTGACGCTGAACGCCGACGGCAGCTACACCTACGTCGTCGACAACACCAATGCCACGGTCCAGGCGCTGCGTACCAGCAGCAACACCCTGACCGACACCTACACCTACACCATGCGCGACGCGGCCGGCGCGACATCGAGCACGACGCTGACCATCACCATCCGCGGCGCCAACGACAACCCGCTGGCGGTGAACGACACGGGCACGGCGCTCGAGGCCGGCGGCCTCAACAACACCACGCCGGGCAGCAATGCCAGCGGCGACGTGTTGTTCAACGATACCGATGTCGACAACGCGGCCTATGGCGAGACCAAGACAGTCTTGGCGATCCGTACCGGCACCGAAGCCGGCAGCGGCACCGCCGGCAGCGTCGGCAGCGCGTTGACCGGCACCTACGGCGCGCTGACGCTGAACGCCAACGGCAGCTATACCTACGTCGTCGACAACGCCAACGTCGCCGTCCAGGCGCTGCGTACCACGGCCAATACGCTGAGCGAGACCTTCACCTACACCATGCGCGACGCGGCCGGCGCCACCGATGTCGCCCAGTTGACCATCACCATCCAGGGCGCCAACGACACGCCGCTGGCGGTCGATGACAGCGCATTCGGCTGGCCGGAGATCTTCGGTTCGCCCGGCTCCGGGCGCAATCCGACCGGCAACGTGCTGCCCAACGACAGCGACGTCGATGCCGGCGACGGCAAGTCGGTGTCCGGCGTCCGCACCGGCACCGAGTCGCCAAGCGCCGCGCTCACCCCAGTCGCGCCCGGCACGTCGAGCGGCTCTGGCGAACGGATCAACGGCACTTACGGCTGGCTCAATATCGGCGCCGACGGCAGCTACCTCTACGAAGTGGACTTTGCACGAACCTCGGGTCTTGCCCCCGGCGCTATCGTTGTCGACTACTTCACCTACGAACTCAAGGATACCGGCGGGCTGACCGACCTCGCGCAACTGAGCATCGCCATTCGCGGCAAGAACAATCCCCCGATCGCCATACCCAACTTCCCGATCGCCGTCGAGACCGGCGGCGTGGCCAACGGGTCGCCCGGCGTCGATCCCTCCGGTGACGTCACCACCAACGACTTCGACTTCGAAGGCGACGCGCTCACTGTCGATGCCATCCGTACCGGCCCCGAACTGGGCAGCGGCACGGCCGGCACCATCGGCAGCGAACTGGCCGGCGCCTACGGCTGGCTGACGCAGCAGACCGACGGCACCTTCATCTATCGTGTCGACAACGCCAATCCGCTGGTGGAGGCCTTGCGCACCAGCGGCGACACACTGTCGGACTTCTTCACCTACACCGTATCGGACATCTACGGCGCGGCCGACCAGGCGAGCATCGCCGTCACCATCCGCGGCGCCAACGACAATCCGGTAGCGACAGGCGACACTGGCACGGCAGTCGAAACCGGCGGCGTCGCCAATGCCACGCTAGGCAGCGACGCGACCGGCAACGTGCTGGTTAACGACAGCGATGTCGATGCCTATGGCGAAACGAAGGCGGTTGCCGCCTTCGCCAATGGCAGCGGGCTGGTGGCCACGGCAGGCAGCGTGCTGGCCGGCGCCTACGGCAGCCTGACGCTGAATGCCGACGGCAGCTTCACCTATGTCGTCGACAACACCAATGCCGCCGTCGAGGCGCTGCGCACGCCGGCCGAGATACTGAGCGAAACCTTCGCCTACACGGTACGCGATGCCGCGGGCGCTACCGCGAGCGCCACGTTGACCATCACGATCAAGGGCGCCAACGACAACCCGGTTGCCCGGAACGACACTACATCGGTCAGCGATCAACTCGGCCCGCCGGTCAGTACCGGCAACGTCCTGCCCAACGACAGCGATGTCGATGCCGGCGAAAGCAAGACGGTGGTGGGTATCCGCACCGGCGCCGAGGCAGACGGCGGGTCTTCGGGTACGGTTGGCACGGCCCTGAAGGGGAAATACGGAACGCTGGTCCTCAACGCCGACGGTTCCTACCGTTACGAGGTCGATCTGGCCAACACCGAGGTTCAGCAATCTGCCGGACTCGGCCCGAAGCTGGTCGAAGTCTTCACCTACACCATGGCCGACACTGCTGGCGCGACGGATCGCGCCCAATTGGCATTCACGCTCGACATCGCGGCGCCGTATACCGATTTCCCCGACGGACCATACCTGGGCGACGCGGATGCATTGCGCCGGCTGGAAATTCCAGTCCTCGGATTCGAGCCGATCGTCTTCATCGACCCCGTGATCAACCGCATCCAGGAGATGGTCAGTCTCTCCGACCGGCGTACCGATGGCGCCATGCCGAGCATGCTGGCCAGACCTGCGATCCGGTCCACATCGATTGGTTTCGGGCTTGGATCCATTGGCGATACCTATGTGCAGGCCGCAGTGCGCGAGAGCCAGACCCTGAGCCGCTACGATACCGGTCAAATCGAGGCGCGCCAGGGCGTGGTCGCGCTGACGGCGGACGGTTTGATCAAGGATGTCAGCCTCTTTTCGCCGCCTGTCGATAGTCGACCGGCGCCCCGTTTGATAATTGACGCCGCACCGCCGAAGCGTGCCAGCACGGCGCCTTCTTTCTCCGATCAGTTGCGCCAGGCTTCACTGAGCATCCGCCCGCTACGCGGTGTGGTTGGGCTTTCGGATCGCCCCGCTGATACCATTCGCAAACCCTGAGCTGTCCAGACCAAGATGAATAAAAAAACAATTCCGGCGTTGATCGCCTCGACGCTCCTGCTCTCAGCCTGCGGCACCTTGACGCCTTATACCCAGGAAGAGACCCGGGAGCGCGTGACCCGCGACCGTCAGCAGATGTATGCGGACCAGGAACCGGTAAGCGGTCCGATCACCTTCCACGAGGCTGCTGCGCGGGCGCTCAAGTACAACCTGGACTACCGCCTGAAACTGCTGGAGAGCGCACTTTCCAGGAAGCTGCTCGACGTCTCCGAGCATGAGATGCTGCCCCGACTGATCGCCTCGGCGGGACGCGTCGGCCGCAACAACGATTCGGGGGGGACGTCGATATCGATCATCACCGGCCAGGAAACGCTGTCGCCTTCGACCTCGCAGGAGCGCTACCGCGATCTCGGCAATCTTGGGTTGTCCTGGAGTGTGCTCGATTTCGGTGTTGCCTACTTCCGTTCCCAGCAAAAGGCCGATCAGGTCTTGATGGCCGAAGAGCGCCGGCGCAAGGTGGCGCAGAATGTTTTGCAGGATGTGCGCAACGCCTACTGGCGAGCACTCGGGGCGCAGCGGCTGATCGGCGAGGTTGACGATCTGCTGGCGCGGGTTAACAAAGCGCTGAAATCGGCGCGTGCCGCCGAGGACCAGGGGCTGCTGCCCCGCCAGCAGGCGCTCGCTTACCAGCGCGCGCTGCTCGATGCCGTGAATATCCTGACCCTGCGTCGGCAGGATCTTGAACTTGCCCGCTCGGAACTGGCCGCTTTGATGTCCGTGCCGCCGGGAACCCGCATCGTCCTCGCCGACAGCGAGGAACAAACCATGCCGGCGCCGCCGGGTAGTGTCGAAGCGCTCGAACTCATTGCCCTCGAAAAGCGTCCGGAAATCATGGAGGAGTGGTATCGCAAGCGCGTGACCGAAGCCGACATCAAGGTCGCCAAGGTGCAGTTGTGGCCCAACATCGGCGTCGACGCGAATGCCTCCTACGATTCCAACAAATATCTGTACAACAGCACCTGGGTCGATTACGGGTTCCGCGTGTCGCTGAATCTTTTCAAGTTGCTGCAATTGCCTGCACTCAACGAGGCGCAGGACAATCAGAACAAGGTCGATGACATGCGCCGGATGGCGCTGTCGATGGCCGTTCTGACGCAGGTACGGGTCGCCAACCAGCGCTATGACCTGGCACTCTCCGAACTGCAGTTTGCCGACGAGAGCATGCGCGTCGATGGGCGTCTGCTCGATTATGCCAAGGCAGCGGCGAAGACCTCCGTGGATTCCGAACTCGAGGTGGTCCGCGCCGAGGCACGCTGGCTGCTCGCCCGCTATCAGCGTTACGCCGCTTATTCCAACGCCCAGATGGCCTGGGGCCAACTCTACAATTCGGTCGGGCTCGACGTCCTGCCGCAGCAAATCGACAGCCATGACGTCAAGACGCTGGCGAGCGAAATCGAGCGTACCGTGGCCGGCTGGCAACAGACGGCCTTCGCTGCGCCGGAAGCCAAGCTCAATGCAAACTAGACGAATCCAAGCTGCCTTCTTTGTGCTTGCATCGGGGCTTGCCTTGCCGTTGGCGGCGCAGACCGCACCAGCGATTGCCGATGCGGATGCGATCCGCGTCCTGTTGGCGCCGGAACAGGAAACGACCCTTGTCGCCCAGATGAATGGACGTATCGAAGTATTGAACGCCACCTTGGGCCAGACTCTCGCCAAGGGCAAAAAGATCGTCGGCATGGAGTGTGGAGAGTCGCAGGCGCGGCTGAAAATGGCCGAAGCTGAACTTGTTTCAGCCCGCGAAACGCTGACCGGAAAAACCGGGCTCAAGGCCCTCAATGCTGCGGGCGAGATGGAGGTTTCGCTGGCGGCTGCTGCGGTCGACAAGGCAAAAGGGGCGGTTTCCCTCGGCCGCTCGCAGGTGGCCTACTGTTCGGTTAACGCCCCGTTCAATGGCCGGATTGCCCGTAGCTATGTCAAGCAATTCCAAGGCGTGAACGCCGGCGCGCCACTCGTTGATCTGGTCAGCGAAGGGCCGCTCAAGCTGCGCCTCAACGTGCCATCGCTCTATCTCCGGCAGTTGAAAGTGGGAACGCCGTTCGACGTTGTCGTCAATGAAACCGGCAAGACCTATCCGGCCAAGGTGTCGGCGATCAACGCCCGCGTCGATGCGGTGGCACAAACAGTCGAGCTGGAAGCCCACATCGACGGCAAACATGCCGAATTGCTGGCCGGCATGTCCGGTATTGCCCGCTTCCCCTTCAAACATTGAACCAGACGACGTTGCCTGACCCGCGCCTGTTGGTGGCCGTCGCCGCGCTTGAAGAACGGGCGCGGGCGGTCGATTCGCTCAACAGTCTGGCCTTCTCGATCGCCAATGATCCTTATCCCTTGCTGGGGTTTCGCCAGGCGCTGGTTTTCGATTGCGCCGAGCCTGCCTGGAAGTTGCTCGCAGTCTCCGGGTTGGCGCGCCCCACTGAGGATTCGCCCTATCTCGTCTGGTTGAGACGGGCAGCCGCATGGCTGGCGGCAGTGCCGATGCCGGAACAGAGCCTGTGGCTGGCTGCTGCGACTGCGGAATTGCCAGAAGAGATTGCTTCCGGCTGGGCGGAGTGGTGGCCGGAGGGAATCTGGTGTCTGCGTATCGTTGACCGCAACAAGCAACTGCGCGGCATGGCGATCTATCTGCTTGATGCGCCGCCTGACCCGATCGTTGCCGAGCAAGTGCTTCGACTGACCGGAACATGGAGTTATTGCTGGGCGAGCTTGACCAAGGGCCAGGCCGACTGGCGCTGGCGCCCAAGCTCGCGCCAGAAAAAGGTGCTGGTCATCGGCCTCGCCATGTTCTGCCTGTTGCCGGTACGACAGACTGCCTTGGCACCGGCTGAAATTGTCGCCCTCGATGCCACGGTCGTCGCTTCACCGCTGGACGGCGTAGTCAAGCGTCTTCATGTTAGGCCCAATCAGACGGTCAAGAAAGGCGAAATCCTGCTGTCGCTGGACAATACGACGCTACAAAACCGACTGGAAGTTGCCCTCAAGGGCGTCGCGGTTGCCGATGCCGAACTCAACGCTGCGAGCCAGCGCAGCTTCGATAACGCCCAGAGCCGCAACGACATCGCGCTGCTGACCGGCCGTGCCCAGGAGCGCAGGGCTGAACTGGCCGCCATCCGGGCACAACTGGCGCGGGTCGAGATGGCTGCGCCGCGCGATGGCGTCGCCGTTTTCGGCGATCCAAACGACTGGCTTGGCAAGCCGGTTGTCACTGGTGAAAGGATCATGCTGCTGGCCGATCCGGCGACCCCCGCCATGTTGATTCATCTGCCGGTTGCCGACGCCATTTCTCTGGATATCGGGGCGCCGGTCAAACTCTATCTGAGTGCTCACCCGCTATCATCGATCGAAGGCCGCATCGCCGAAACCAGCTATCAGGCGATCACCACGCCGGATGGCGTCGCCGCTTATCGCCTGCGCGCAACGATCGATGGCCCGGCACCGGATGCCCGGCTAGGTCTGCGGGGTACGGCCAAGGTCTATGGGGGTTGGGTCGTGCTTGGCTACTACCTGCTGCGCCGGCCACTGGCGACTTTGCGTTCGTGGGGCGGGTTCTGATGGAGCCGGATCTCGAGCGATCATTGCCGCCCCTCCGGGAAGACCTGCGTATCGTTGAGTCCGCGCCCGAAGCCGACGGCTCGCCAGCCTGGGTAATCCAGGATCCGGTGGTCAATCGTTTCTACCGGATCGGCTGGCTCGAATTTGAATGTCTGTTGCGCTGGGGGGCGCCAGCCGCTGTCGTCGCTGCTGAGATTGCCGCCAATACGCCGTTGCAGGCTGAACCTGGCCAGGTAATGGCGCTTGCCGCGTTTCTCGATCAGCATCAGTTGCTTCGCCCCGGGCCGGAAGCGACCGACCTGCTGGCCTCCCGCTCGGCAGGATCGCCTTGGTTGAAGTGGCGCTGGTGGCTGCATCACTACCTTTTTTTTCGCGTCCCGCTGGTCCGTCCGCAGGCTTTTCTCGCCCGTGCCGCGCGGCATCTCTCCTTCCTGTTCCAGCCAGCCACGCTTTGGGCACTCGCCTTGTTGAGCGGCTTCGGCCTGCTGCTGGTGTATCGGGAATGGGATATTTTCAGCAAGGCGGTGGTCGACTCAATCTCGCCGCAGGGTTTGCTCGGGTTCGCCGGCGCCCTGTTTCTCGCGAAGACGCTGCATGAGCTCGGGCATGCGCTGGTTGCCACGCATTTCGGCGTGCGCGTTGCACACATGGGCATTGCTTTCGTCGTCATGTGGCCGATGCTCTATACCGATACCGGAGAATCCTGGAAGCTGCACTTGCGCCACCAGCGACTCGCCGTGTCAGCCGCCGGCATCCTGACTGAACTGGCGTTGGCCGGGCTGGCGACCCTTGGCTGGGCGCTCAGCGACTCGGGCTGGCTGCGTACTGGATGCCTGTACCTGGCGACAACCAGTTGGATGCTTTCAGTGGCGCTCAACGCCAGCCCCTTCATGCGTTTCGACGGCTATTTCATCCTGTCCGACCTCCTGGACTTCCCCAATTTGCACGAGCGTTCATCGAGCATGGCAAAAGTTGGCCTGCGTCGCTCGTTACTCGGACTTGATGACCCTTGGCCAGAGAGCTTTCCCGGCCGCCAGCGTCGATTGTTGATTGGTTTTGCGTTCATGACGTGGCTGTATCGTCTGCTGATATTCCTCGGCATTGCGGTTGCGGTTTACGTGTTTTTCTTCAAGATTCTTGGCATTTTTCTGTTTGCCGTTGAGCTTGCCTGGTTCGTGGCCTTGCCAATCTGGCGCGAACTCAAGGTCTGGTGGGCGCGGCGCGATGAAGTGCCGGGCACGCGCCGGCGCTTCCTGATCTTCCTGGCAGGCATGTTTCTACTCGTCTTGGCCGTACCCTGGAAAGCCGAGGTGCGCGGGGCCGGGGTCGTCCATGCGTCCAGGCAGAATGCCATATTCGCCCCTTATCCTGCGGTGATTGCCGCCGTTCGTCCACGCGGGCCAGTCGAGGCCGGAGATATTCTGGTTCAACTCGACTCCCCTGATTTGCGGGCCCATGGAAGTCGTAACCAGGCCAAAGCGCTTGCCCTTGATGCGCAGTTGACCGGCCTGCAGGCAACGGATCGCGGGCTGGAGCAGGCCAGTGCTACGTCCGAGCGTCTCGGTGAGCAATTGGCCGAAGTGCAAGCAACCGGCGAGGAGCTGAGTCGCCTGAAATTGCGGGCCGAGTTTACCGGGATCTGGCTTGACCTCGACCCCCAGAAGCAGGCAGGCTCGTGGGTCAATGGCAAGGAGCCATTGGGCATGCTGATTGATCCGCAGCGTTGGCAGATCGATGTGTTTATCGAGCAAGGAGATGTCGAACGAGTGAGCCCCGGCGCCCATGCCATTTTTTATCTGGAGCATCGCATTGATGCACTACGTGGCAAGGTAATCGATATCGACACGACCCCGGTTTCCCGCCTTGACCATCCGATGCTTGCGACGCGTTATGGCGGGCCGATTCCGCTGGCAGCTCAGACACAGGAACTGATTCCGGCAGAGCCGCGGTTTCGCGTCAGGGTTGAACTCGATGATCCGCTGGAATCACAGCGCGAGGCCCGCGGCGAAGCCGTCATCGATGCTACCCCTCGAAGCCTGCTGCTTGTTGGGCTACGCAACTTGTTCGCGGTTTTGATTCGGGAGAGCGGGTTTTAGTTAGCCGATATTGAATTGACTATGAATTTCTTCCGCCCATGAAAATCAGGATGGACTGTCGGCGGTTCAGACGCGATGACGTACCGTCGTTAGCTCAAACGAAATTCTGCAGTCAGGCCCCACGATTTTTCAGTTCGGTCAGCGGCACCACGTCCGGCATTTCGATGCGCTTGCGGCCGGCCTCGACCGCCGTCAGCGGCGTCGTTTCGACCAGCGTTGCCAGGCAGCGCCGGGTCAGTTCCTGGTAGGTGCGAGTGCCGTCGGCCTTCCACAGCATTTCCTCTTCCGTTAGCGGGCGGATGACCTTGGCCGGCACGCCGGCGACCAGCACGCGCGGCGGGACATCCTGGCTGGCCTTGACGAAGGCCGAAGCGGCGACAATGCTGGCTTCGCCGATTTTCGCGTTGTCCATGATTACCGCGTTCATGCCGATCAGCGCGTTCCTGCCGATGCGGCAGCCGTGCAGGACAGCGCCGTGGCCGATGTGGCCGTTTTCCTCGACCACCGTATCGGTGCCGGGGAAGCCATGCATGACGCAGGTGTCCTGCAGGTTGGCGCCGGCTTCCAGGATCAGGCGGCCGAAGTCGCCGCGCAGGCTGGCGCAGGGGCCGACGTAGCAGCCGGGGCCGATGATGACGTCGCCGATCAGCACGGCGCTCGGATGGACGTAGGCGGTGGGATCGACGACAGGGACGATGCCGTCGATGGCGTAAACGCGAAGTGGTTTCATGCTCAGGCTCTTTTCATGGGTGGCTGTGTTGTAATATGGAACAAGTTTTCAATATCAGAATTCAAAGGGAGCATCATGAGTGATGAGCTGGAGGGAAAGCACGGCGTCCAGTCGCTGGAGATCGGCATGGGCATCCTGCGTGCCATGGCCAATGGCCAGCGCTCGATGATGCTCAAGGATATCGCGGCGGCGGCCGACATGCCGTCGTCCAAGGCGCACCGCTATCTGGTCAGCCTGATTCGCGCCGGTCTGGTCGATCAGGACCCGCTGACCTCGCGCTACGATCTCGGTACCTTCGCGCTCACGCTCGGCCTGGTCGCGCTCGACCGGCTGGATCGTGTCCGCCTCGGCCTGAGCGCGATCACCGAGATGCGCGACGAAATCAACCAGACGACGGCGCTGGCCGTCTGGGGTGACCGGGGGCCGGTCGTCGTGCGCTGGGAGCGGCCGCGCCGGCCGATCACGGTCAACGTCACGACCGGCACGGCGCTCGACCTGCTCAGTACCGCCGCCGGCCGCGTTTTCGCGGCGTGGATGCCGAAGAAGATAGTCGCTCCGCTGATCGCCGAGGAACTGAAAAGCGCCACGCTGCCGCCGGAACTGAAGAGCCGGGCCGCCGTCGATGCGCTGCTGGAAGAAATTCGCACGCGGGGCTACGCGGCGACCAACGGCCAGCACAAGGTGGCCGGTGTCGAGGCGGTGGCGGCGCCGGTCTTCAATTTCAAGAACGAAATCACGATGGCGGTGCTGATCGTCGGCGTCCAGGGCATGCTTGACACCAGCCCCGGGAGCGACGTGATCAACTGCCTCAAGCGCCACGCCGAAGCACTGTCGCTGCGCCTTGGCGCGCACGGGGAGCCGAGGGCGCAAGCCTAGCCGCCGCTCAGCGCCTGGACGATCAGCAGTTCGCCGTCGTCGCTGACCGGCGCTGCGATGTCGAACACCTGCGCCTGGCGGTAGAAGAGGCGGATATGGCGGCGGATGCCGCCCTGCTCATCAATCATGCGGAAGCGGATGCCGGGAAACTGGCGGTCGAGATCGGCGAGCACTTCCCCGACCGTTGCTCCGCCGGCCTCGACCCAGGGCCGGCCGGTGTAGGAGTGCAGGGCGCTGGGGATAAGGACACGCATCTTTTCCGCTCGCTCACCGGGGATAGGCGACCTCGACGGCGTAGATTTCAGGCAGGTGGCGGGCCAGGCATTCCCACTGCCGGCCTTCGTCGCGGCTCTGCCACAGTTCACCGCTGGTGGTACCGAAGTAGAGGCCGACGGCATCCTCGCGGTCGGCCGCCATCGCCTGGCGCTTGACCGTCCACCAGGCCTGTTCCGCCGGGAGCCCGGTGTCCAGTCGCTGCCAGCTGGCGCCGCCGTCGCGCGTCGCATAGACCGCCGGACGCCCCCCTGGGCTGGTGCGTGGCCAGACGTCCGCGCCATCCATCGGAAAGACCCAGGCCGTCTGTTCGTCGCCGGGATGTAGCACGAGCGGGAAGCCGACGTCACCGACTTCCGGCGGCATGTTGCGCCCGATGCGTTCCCAGCGCCGGCCCGGGCGGTCGAGCCGGTAGATGCCGCAGTGGTTCTGCTGGTAGAGGCGGTCCGGGTTGCCGGGGCAAAGGCGGACGCAATGCGGGTCGTGGAAGCTCACGTCGGCGGGGTCGAAACCCTCGACCACTTGCATGCCGTCGACCAGCGGCGCAAAGCTGCGTCCGCCGTCGGTCGATTCGTGCACGCCGCCGCCTGACATCGCGAAGTAGAGGTGCGAAGGATCGCGCGGATCGACGATGATCGAATGCAGCTTCGGGCCATCCGGCGTACCGTCCTGTACCGTGCCGAACCACTTGCGGTATTGCGGATCGTCGTTGATGCAGGAGAAGGGGGCCCAGCTGTCGCCGTCGTCTTCCGAGCGGAACAGCCCCTGCGGCGAGGTGCCGGCGTACCACACCCCAGGTTCGCCGGCGGGGCCAGGGGTCAGCCAGAAGGTGTGGTCGACGGCGCGGGCGGCAAGGCCATTGGCGGCGGGGCCGAAAGCCGGCGGCTTCGCCGCTTCCTGCCAGGTTCGGCCGAGGTCGGTCGAGCGGAAAAGGGTCGGTCCGAGGTGGCCGGTCTTCGCCGCAGCGAGCAGGGTGCGCCCGTCGCGCGGGTCGAGGACCAGATGATTGACGATGTGGCCGAGAAAATGCGGGCCATCGACCCGCCACGACTGCCGTGCCGATTCGGCATGGTAAAGCCA
This sequence comes from uncultured beta proteobacterium, assembly GCA_963815365.1. GTDB lineage: Bacteria > Pseudomonadota > Gammaproteobacteria > Burkholderiales > Rhodocyclaceae > Azonexus. The sequence goes on along the minus strand of CAWFGN010000005.1, from coordinate 47,223 downwards.
GGCGCCCTTGCGGGTGGCGACCAGCAGCACCGGCTGGCCCTGTTGTGCATCTTGCGTGCTCATGGTTTTCTCCTCGCCTGTCGGGTGACCATAGGCAAATGACTTTACCCCCTCGTACGCGCCGCTCATAGACTGTTCGGAAATACAGCCTGCGGTGTGGGGCGCCCTCAGGCCAGCCAGGCCGGCGGGCGTTTGTAGAGGAAGGCAGCGATACCGTCCTTTGCCTCGTCGGTTGCCCGCTGGCGGGCAATGCGCTGCGCCGTTTCCTCGCTGAGGATTTCGTCGATATTTTGCCCGTCGACCGCAGCAATCAGGTCCTTGGCCGCCTTCTGCGCCAGCGGACCGCCTTGCAGCAGCGCGTCGGCCAGCTTGCCGACGCAGGCATCCAGTTCTTCGTGCACGACGACCTCACCGACCAGCCCGATGGCCAGCGCCCGCTCGGCGCTGATCCGCTCGCCGCTCTGAAAATAGCGCAGCGCGTGGCGCGGGCCGATGGCGCGCAGCACGTAAGGGCTGATCGCCGACGGGATGATGCCGAACTTGACTTCCGAGGTCGAAAACACTGTGTCCGTGCTGGCTACTGCCATGTCGCAGGCGGCGGTAAGGCCGGTGCCACCGCCGAGCGCGGCGCCCTGGACGCGGGCGATGGTCGGCTTGCTCATCTGCGCCAGCGTGCGCAGCATGCCGGCGAACTTGCGGGCATCGTCGAGGTTCTGCACCTCGGTGAATTGCGACGCGCGCTTCATCCAGTTGAGGTCGGCGCCGGCCGAGAAATGCTTGCCGCGGCCGCCGAGGACGACGACGCGCACCGCCGGGTCGGCGTCGAGTTCGCGGCAGGCGACAGCCAGTTCGGCGATCAGCTGCTCGTCAAAGGCGTTAAAGACCGCCGGGCGGTTCATCCAGATGGTGGCGACCTTGCCGGCACGTTCGATTTCCAGGGTTTCGTACATGCGGGCCTCATCGGTTCCTGAAGTTTGCCTTGCGCTTTTCGGCAAAGGCCGCCATGCCTTCCTTCTGGTCTTCCAGCGCGAAGGCGGCGTGGAAGACGCGGCGCTCGAACAGCAGGCCTTCGTTCAAAGACGACTCAAAGGCGCGATTCACCGACTCCTTGATCATCATCACCACCGGCAGCGAGAAGCCGGCAATCACGGTGGCCGCCTTGAGCGTTTCTTCGAGAAGTTGATCGGCCGGGATGACGCGGGCGACCAGCCCGGACTTCTCGGCTTCGGCGGCATCCATCATCCGTGCCGTCAGGCACAGGTCCATCGCCTTGGCCTTGCCCACCGCACGCGGCAGGCGTTGCGTGCCGCCGGCGCCGGGCAGGGTGCCGAGCTTGATTTCCGGCTGGCCGAATTTGGCCGTGTCGGCGGCGTAGATCATGTCGCACATCATCGCCATCTCGCAGCCGCCACCGAGGGCGAAACCGGCCACTGCGGCGATCACCGGCTTGCGCGTCGTCTTGATGCGTTCCCAGTTGCGGGTGATGAAGTCGGTCTTGTAGGCGTGCATGTAATCGAAATCCTTCATGAAGCCGATGTCGGCTCCCGCGGCGAAGGCTTTCTCGTTGCCGGTGATGACGATGCAGCCGATGTTCTCGTCGGCCTCGAAGGCGTCGATGGCGGCGCCGATGCCGTCGACTACGGCGTTGTTCAGCGCGTTCAGCGCTTCCGGCCGGTTGATGCGGATCAGGCCGACCTTGCCATGGATTTCGGTGAGTACGACTTGGGTCATGGTTCTTGTCTCCAGAAGATTTATGTCGGGCCGACGCTCAGCGCTCGTCGAAGCTGACGGTCAGCTGTTTGGTCGTGGCGCGTGCCTGGCAGCTCAGGACGTAGCCCTGGGCCATCTCGTCGGCTTCGAGCGTGAAGTTCTTGTCCATCACCACCTCGCCGCATAGTACCTTGGCGCGGCAGGTGCAGCAGACGCCGGCCTTGCACGAGAAGGGCAGGTCGAGGCCGGCATTGAGTGCGGCATCGAGGACGTGCTCGTCGGCACCGATATGCAGTTCGTGCTCCTTGCCATCGAGGACGACGGTCAGGGCGATATCCTTGGCTGCTGCAGTACGGGTCGGCTCCGCATCGGTATCGGCCTGGATCTTTGCGGCCTGCGCCGGACCGGAGGTGAAGCGCTCGGTATAGACACGGCTTTCCGGCACGCCAGCGGCGATAAGGGCTTTTTCGGTGGCCTCGATCATCGCTTCCGGGCCGCAGATGAAGACTTCGTCCATGCTGGCGACCGGCAACAGGGCCTTGATCACCGCATTGACCTTGTCGCCGTCGATGCGGCCTTGCAGCAAATCGACTTCCTGTGCCTGGCGGGAAAGGATGTGGATCAGCGTCAGGCGGTCGCGGTAGCGATCCTTGAGGTCCTGCAGGGCTTCGTTGAACATCACGCTGGACATGCGGCGGTTGCCATAGACCAGGGTGAATTTCGCTTCCGGCTGCTCTTCCAGCGTGCTGGCGGCGATCGACAGGATGGGCGTGATCCCCGAGCCGGCGGCAAAGCCGACGCGGTGGATGGCGCGCTGCTTCTTGACGACGAAGCGACCGTCCGGTGGCATGACGTCGAGCTTGTCGCCGGCCTTCAGCGTTTGCGCCGCCCAGTTGGAAAATACGCCGCCCTCGACCGGACGGATGCCGATCTCCAGTTCGCCGGCCTTGGCCAGACGGCTGCGCGGGCAACTGATCGAATAGGTGCGGCGGACCTCTTCGCCATTGACCCTGGCGCGCAGGGTGAGGAACTGGCCGGGCTGGAAACTGAAGGCCGCGCGCGCGGGGGCGGGAATGTCGAAGGTGACCGCCACCGAGCCGGCGGCTTCGGGGCTGACACGTTTGATGGTGAGTTCGTGAAAACGGAGGGCGGACATTTCTTGGGGCTCCGGTAAGGCCTAATAAGGCTTGAAGTAGTCGAACGGTTCCTGGCAATCCTGGCACTTGTAGAGTGCCTTGCAGGCCGTCGACCCGAATTGTGAGGAGATGACCGTGTTGCTCGAACCGCAGTGCGGGCAGGGCACGGCAACCGCCGTCGCGGGGCGGGCGATGAAGCGGACGACGCTGCTGGTCGCCGGCGTCTGGTGCGGCGGGGCGATGCCGTAGGCGCGCAGCTTTTCCTTGCCGGCCTCAGTCATCCAGTCGGTGGTCCACGCCGGGGCCAGTTGAGTGACGACGCGCGCCGAAATTCCCTTGTTTTCCAGGGTCGACCGCACGTCATCCTCGATCTGGCTCATCGCCGGGCAGCCGCTGTAGGTGGGGGTGATGACCACCTCGATGCCGTCCGGTCCGCTGCGCACGTCGCGCAGGATGCCGAGATCACGCAGGGAAATGACCGGGATTTCCGGGTCGGCCAGATTTTCCAGCGCGGCCCAGACGGCTTCGACGCTCGTCGTCATTTACTCACCACTTCCCTTGCGGATGGGCACGGGCGAGGCTCTGCATTTCGGCCAGCAGGAAGCCGAGATGCTCCGAATGCATGCCCTGCTTGCCTTCCGGCACATAGCCGCCGAGCGGCGGGCGCTGCAGGGTCGCTTCGGTCAGCGCGGCATCGACGATGCCATCCCAGTCGGCCCTGATCGTCTGCAGGTCGACCGCGACACCGGCGGCGACCGCCTCAGCTTCGGCCGGGCAGGCGGCCCAGAATTCCTGGGTGTAGGGCATCAGGTGATCGAGCGCGGCCTGGGCACGGGCATGCGATTCGTCGGTGCCGTCGCCGAGACGCACCAGCCAGTCGCGTGAGTAGCGCAGGTGGTAGCTGACTTCCTTCAGCGACTTGGCGGCGATGGCGGCCAGCTGCGCGTTGCCGGATTTCTGCAGGGCTTCCCAGAGCAGTGCCATCAGGGCGCTGTACAGGAAATTGCGGACGATGGTCGTCGCGTAGTCGAGGCTGGCGTGGGCGTAGCCGGAGAGCGGCCCGTGGTGCGGCAGTTCGAGCAGCGTGTAGTTGCGGAAATCGCCGGTCTCGCGGAAATAGGCCAGCTGGTCCTCGGTCACGTCGCCACCCTTGAGGGAAGCGACCAGCTGATAGAGCAGGCGGGCCTGGCCGATCAGGTCGAGGCTGACGTTGGAGAGGGCGATGTCCTCCTCGAGAATCGGCCCGTGGCCGCACCACTCGGCATTGCGCTGGCCGAGGACCAGGGCATTGTCGGCGAGGTGCAGCAGGTAGTCGGTGGCGGCGCTCATTACATGTGCCCCACTTCTTCCGGGATCTCGTAGAAGGTCGGGTGGCGGTAGATCTTGTCGGCCGCCGGGTCGAACAGTTCGCCCTTGTCGTCGGGGTTGCTGGCGGTGATGGCGACGGACGGCACGACCCAGATGCTGACGCCTTCCTGGCGGCGGGTGTAGACGTCGCGCGCCATTTCCAGCGCCTGCGCGGCATCGGCGGCGTGCAGGCTGCCGCAGTGCTTGTGTTCGAGCCCCTGCTTGCTGCGGACGAAAACTTCCCAGAGCGGCCATTCTTTCAATGCGGTAGTCATGCTGCCTCCTTCATGTTGCGTTCTTGCTGTTTGCGGGCGTGGGCCAGCGCGGCATCGCGCACCCATTCGCCATCCTTGTAGGCCTTGACGCGGGTCGCCAGGCGTTCCTTGTTGCACGGACCGTTGCCATTGACGGTTTCCCAGAATTCGTTCCAGTCGATCTGGCCGTAGTCGTGGTGCTGGCGTTCCTCGTTCCACTTGAGATCGGGATCGGGCAGCGTCACGCCGAGCACCCTGGCCTGCGGCACGGTGGCATCGACGAATTTCTGGCGCAGGTCGTCGTTGCTGACACGCTTGATGCCCCAGCGCATGCCCTGGGCGCTGTTCGGGCTGTCGGCGTCGGGCGGTCCGAACATCGCCAGGCACTTCCACCACCAGCGGTTGACGGCATCCTGGACCATCGCCTTCTGTTCCTCGGTGCCGGTCATCATCACCAGCAGTGCTTCGTAGCCCTGGCGCTGATGGAAGGATTCTTCCTTGCAGACGCGCACCATGGCCCGGGCGTAGGGGCCGTAGGAGCAGCGGCAGAGCGGGATCTGGTTCATGATCGCGGCGCCGTCCACCAGCCAGCCGATGACGCCGACGTCGGCCCAGGTCAGGGTCGGGTAGTTGAAGATCGAGCTGTACTTGGCGCGGCCGCTGTGCAGGCCTTCGAGCATCTGGTCGCGGCTGGTGCCGAGCGTCTCGGCGGCGGAATAAAGATAAAGACCGTGACCGCCCTCGTCCTGCACCTTGGCGATCAGGATCGCCTTGCGCTTCAGGCTCGGGGCGCGGGAAATCCAGTTGCCTTCCGGCAGCATGCCGACGATTTCGCTGTGGGCGTGCTGGCTGATCTGGCGCACCAGCGTCTTGCGATAGGCTTCCGGCATCCAGTCCTGCGGTTCGATGCGCCCGTCGGCATCGATGCGGGTATCGAAGGCTGCCTGCAGTGCGGGATCTTCGTTCGACGGCGCGAGGGGAACGGTCTTGCCGCCCGGCGCGTCGGGTACATTGAAAGACTGTGTATACATTGAGCTGTCTCCGCTAGGTGAGAAAATATGCCGGTCACGGATGGCCACCGGCAGGCGGCCATCCGCTGGCTGGAGTGATTACTGGACGATGGTCCAGTCGCCGCCCTTGACTTCCAGCATGCGGAAGGCCGAGAGGTCGAGGCCCATGTGGTCAGTGGGCGACATGTTGAAGGTGCCGCTGGTGGCGACGAAGCCCTTGGTGTGCTTCGAGCGCGTCGCGCACCTTGGCCTTGTCGGTGGAATTGGCCCGCTTTATGGCGTCGACCGCAAGCATCAGGCCGTCGTAGGCATAGCCGCCGAAGGTGGATACGTCCTGCTTGTAGGCCGCCTTGTAAGCGTTTTCATAGGCCGTGACGACCGGCTTCTGGGGATCGTTGGCGGGGAGCTTTTCCGGGATCAGCTGCGCCGGCGAGGGCAGACGGACGCCTTCGGCAGCCGGGCCGGCCAGCTTCAGGAATTCGTCGGAAGCGACGCCGTGCGACTGGTAGAGCGGCAGCGTGATGCCCAGTTGCTTGTAGTTCTTGGTGACGATGGCCGGGCCCTGGCCGAGACCGAACACGAACACGGCCTGAACGCCCGGCGGTGTTCTTGATCTTGGTCAGCTGCGGGCTCATGTCGGTATCCTTCGGCCCGTAGGTTTCGTTGGCGACCAGCGTGATGCCGTACTTGGCGGCGACGCCCTCGGTTTCCTTCTTGCCGGAAGCGCCGAAGCCGGAGGTTTCGGAGAGCAGGGCGACCTTGGTGATGCCGCGCTTCTTCATGTCTTCGAAAACCTTCTCGGCAGCCATGCGGTCGGTGTGCGGCGTCTTGAAGACGAACTTCTTGACCGGCTCGACGATGACCACGGCGCCGGCCAGCGAGATGAACGGCGTGCCGGATTTTTCGGCCAGCGGCACCATCGACATCGTGGCACCGGTGGTCGTGCCGCCGACCAGGATGTTGACCTTGTCGTCGTCAAGCAGGCGCTTGGCGAAGCTGTTGGCCTTGTTGGCGTCGCTGCCGTCGTCGTAATGGACCAGCTGCAGCGGCCGGCCGATGACGCCGCCCTTCTTGTTGATGTCATCGACGTAGAGTTGCAGCGTCTTCAGTTCCGGGTCGCCGAGGAAGGCGGCGGGACCGGTGACCGACAGCACCGAACCGATCTTGATCGGCTCGGCAGCAATGGCGCCAAAGGCACCGAGGACCAGGGCGGCACCGGTGACCAGCTTCTTGATATTGAAATTCATGGATTTGTCTCCTTCGTTGGGTTGTGGTCAAACACGCTCGATCACCATGGCGATGCCTTGCCCGACACCGATGCACATGGTGCACAGGGCGTAGCGGCCGCCACGGCGTTTGAGTTCATAGGCTGCGGTGGTCACCAGCCGGGCACCGCTCATGCCGAGCGGGTGGCCCATGGCGATGGCGCCGCCGTTGGGATTGACGTGGGCGGCATCGTCGGCCAGCCCGAGGTCGCGCAACACGGCCAGGCCTTGTGCGGCAAAGGCCTCGTTCAGTTCGATGACGTCCATCTCGGCCAGCGTCAGGCCGGTCCTGGCCAGCACCTTGCGCACGGCCGGGGCCGGGCCGAAACCCATGATCCGGGGCAGCACGCCGGCGGTGGCCATGCCGACGACGCGGGCCAGCGGCTTCAGGCCGTACTGGCTGGCGGCGGCGCCGGAGGCGAGCAACAGGGCACAGGCGCCGTCATTGACGCCGGAAGCATTGCCGGCGGTGACGCTGAGTTCGGGGCCATTGACGCCCTTGAGCTTGGCCAGCATTTCCAGCGTCGTTTCCGGGCGCGGGTGCTCATCGGTATCGACGACGACCGGGTCACCCTTTTTCTTCGGGATGACGACCGGCACGATTTCGTCCTTGAAGCGGCCGGCGGCATTGGCGGCCGCCCAGCGCTGCTGCGAACGGACGGCGAAGGCATCCTGGTCGGCACGGCCGATGGCGAAGTCGGCGGCGACGTTGTCGGCCGTCTGCGGCATCGAATGCGTGTCGTAGAGCTTCTTCATCGCCGGGTTGGGGAAACGCCAGCCGATGGTCGTGTCGTAGATCGCCGCGCTGCGGGAGAAGGCGGTTTCCGCCTTGCCCATGACGAACGGCGCGCGCGACATGCTTTCGACGCCGCCGGCGATCATCAGCTCGGTTTCGCCGGACTTGATCGAGCGGGCGGCGAGGCCGATGGCGTCCATGCCGGAACCGCACAGGCGGTTGATCGTGGTGCCCGGCACCTCGATCGGCAGGCCGGCGAGCAGGCCGGACATGCGGGCGACGTTGCGGTTGTCTTCGCCGGCCTGGTTGGCGCAGCCGTAGATGATGTCTTCGACGGCGGTCCAGTCGACCTGCGGATTGCGTTCCATCAGCGCCTTGAGCGGGATGGCGCCGAGGTCGTCGGCACGGACGCCGGCGAGGGCGCCGCCGTAGCGGCCGATCGGGGTGCGGATGGCGTCGCAGATAAAGGCTTCAGTCATTTGGCTTCTCTCAGTTCTGCTTCGGGCGTTCGTCGAGCACACGCTTGGCCTTGCCGGTCAGGGTGCGCGGGATGGCGTCGAATTCCATGACGGTGATCTTGGTCGACACGCCGATGATGGTCTTGATGCGGTGCTGCAGTTCCTTGCTGATCGCCTGGATCTCGGCGGTTGACAGCTTGCCGGACAGCTCGCGCTGCACTTCGCAGCGCACTTCCAGGTTGTCCATGTGCCCGTCGCGGGTGACGACGACCTGGTAATTGCCGGCCAGGCGCTGGTCGCGCAGGATCTGTTCCTCGATCTGGGTCGGGAAGACATTGACGCCGCGGATGATCAGCATGTCGTCGGAGCGGCCGGTGATCTTGCCGATGCGGCGGAAGGAGCGGGCGGTCGGCGGCCAGCAGGCGGGTCAGGTCGCGGGTGCGGTAGCGGATGACCGGGAAGGCTTCCTTGGTCAGCGAGGTGAACACCAGTTCGCCTTCTTCGCCATCGGGCAGGACTTCGCCGGTTTCCGGGTCGATGATTTCCGGGTAGAAATGGTCTTCCCAGATCACCGGGCCGTCCTTGGTCTCGATGCATTCGCAGGCGACGCCCGGGCCCATGACTTCGGTCAGGCCGTAGATGTCGATGGCGTCGATGCCGAGCTTGCGTTCGATCTCGTGGCGCATGCCTTCGCCCCACGGTTCGGCGCCGAAGATGCCGACCTTCAGCGAAATTTCCTCGGGCTTGATGCCGAGACGTTCGAATTCCTCGGCGATGACCAGCGAGTAGGACGGCGTGACCATGATGATTTCCGGCTTGAAGTCCATGATCTGCTGGACCTGCTTTTCGGTCTGGCCGCCGGACATCGGCACGGCGCAGCAGCCGGCGCGTTCGACGCCGTAGTGGGCGCCGAGGCCGCCGGTGAACATGCCGTAGCCGTAGGCGACATGCACCATGTCACCGGCGCGGCCGCCAGCGGCGCGGATCGAGCGGGCGACGACACTGGCCCAGTTGTCGATGTCGTTCTTCGTATAGCCGACGACCACCGACTTGCCGGTCGTGCCGGAAGAAGCGTGCAGGCGGGCGAGCCTGGTGCGCGGCACGGCGAAGAGGCCGAACGGGTAGTGGTCGCGCAGGTCGAGCTTGGTCATGAACGGGAACTTGCCGAGATCGGCCAGGCACTTCAGGTCGTCCGGGTGCACGCCCTTGGCGAGGCACTTCTTGCGGTAGGGTTCGACGTTGTCGTAGGTGTGGCGCACCGACCACTTCAGGCGGTCGAGCTGCAACGCGGAAATCTCGTCGCGGCTGGCGGTTTCGATCGGGTCGAGGTCGCCGGGCAGGGGCTTCTTGACGGTCATGGATGTCTCCTCTGTTGGATGGTGTGGCTTAGTCGGCCTGTTGCAGTCCGGCGATGACTTCACCATTGATGCGATAGCTCTTGCCCCGGAACAGGGCGATGGTCTTGCCGTGCGTGGTGCGCACGGTGATGTCGTAAACGCCGGTGCGGCCCGAGGCGGATTGCTCGACAGCTTCGGCTTCCAGCGTCTCGCCTTCCCTGGCCGGGGCCAGGAAGTCGATATGGCAGGCGGAGGCCACCGTGTTCTTGTTGTAGCTGTTGCAGGCGTAGGCGAAGGCGGTGTCGGCCAGGCTGAAGATCATGCCGCCGTGGCAGATGTGGTGGCCATTGACCATGTCGCCACGGACCTGCATGGTGAGCAGCGAGGCGCCGGGCTGGACGCGGACGATTTTCAGGCCGAGCGCCTGGGCGGCGCGGTCGCGCGCATACATCGCGTCGGCGGTGGCCTCGGCCAGGGCTTGCGCTTCGGCCGGGGAGAGCTTGGGTTCAGTCATGGATTTTTCTTCCGGCAAAAACGGCACGCTGGAGCAGCGGCGAAATGCGGTAACGGTCCTCGCCGTAGCTGGCGCCGAGGTTGGCCAGCACGTCGCGGATGACCGGCGACGCCGACCTGATCGGCCCAGGCCAGCGGGCCTTGCGGGTAATTGACGCCGAGGCGCATCGCCGAGTCGGCGGCGGCTTCCGGAGCAGACGCCCTGATTGACCGCGTCGGCTGCCTCGTTGGCGAGCATGGCGACGGTGCGCATGCACCGCCAGGCCCGGCACGTCGAGGAAGCGCGAGACGGCGAAGCCGGCGGCCTGCAGCAGGCCGATGGCGGCGGAAGCGGCGGCTGCTTCGCACTGCTCGGCGGCGGCGATGGCGAGGCGGCTGGCCTTGCTGTAATCGAGCGCCAGGTCGATCAGCACGGTGTTGGCGACGCCGGATTCGGCGGCGCGTTGGGTGGCGCTGCGGCCGTCGGTGACGTAAAGCGCGGCACGGCCGATTTCGGCAATGCGGCCGTCGACCTCGGGAGCGCGGCTGAAGGTCAGGTCCGCTGTGTTCCAGACGTTCGGCCAGGGCATCTGCTGCGGTCGACTCGCCAAAAACGGTGATTTTGCCGGCCGGGGTTTGCACCGCTTCGGATTGCGGCGCGGGACGGACGGCGCCTTCGCGGTAATCGTAGAAGCCGCGGCCGGTCTTCCTGCCGTGGAAACCGGCATCGACCAGTTCCTGCTGGATCAGCGAGGGCAGGAAGCGCTGGTCGTTGTAGAAGGCGCGCCAGACCGAGTTGGTCACGGCGAAATTGACGTCGTGGCCGATCATGTCCATCAGCTCGAACGGCCCCATGCGGAAACCGCCGGCCTCGCGCAGACGGCGTCGATGGTGGCGTAGTCGGCGGCGCCTTCCTGTGCGAGGCGCAGGGCCTCGGCGTAATAGGGGCGGGCGACGCGATTGACGATGAAGCCGGGCGTCGACTTGGCATGCACCGCCGTCTTGCCCCAGGCGGTGGCGGTGGCGAACAGCGTGTCGGCGACGGCCTTGTCGGTGGCCAGGCCGGAGACGATTTCGACCAGCGCCATCAGCGGTGCCGGGTTGAAGAAGTGCAGGCCGGCCAGGCGATCCGGACGCTGCAGTGCGGCGCCGATGGCGGTGACCGAGATCGACGAGGTGTTGGTGCCGAAGATGCAGTCGGCGCCGACGATGGCTTCGAGATCGCGGAACAGCGTCTGCTTGGCTTCCAGGTTTTCGACGATGGCTTCGGTGACCAGCGCGGCATCGGCCAGATCGGCCAGGCTGCTGACCGGAATCAGGCGCTCGCCGGCGGCTTGCGCGGCGGCTGCGGTCAACTTGCCTTTTTCGGCCATTTTCGCGAACTGGGCGCGAATGCCGGCCACCGCCTTTTCAGCGGCGCCTGGCCGGTTGTCGAGCAGCTTGACCGGGTGGCCGGCGGCGGCCGCCACCTGGGCGATGCCGGCACCCATGGCACCGGTGCCGACGACGGCGATGATCGCTGTTTGGGGAAGGGGGTTATGGCTCACGCGATCACGCTCCGGTGAACTTGGGGGCGCGCTTGTCCATGAAGGCGGCGACGCCCTCGGCGTAGTCCGGGCTCCAGCCCAGTTCGCGCATGAAGCCGCCTTCGAAGGACAGTTGCTGCTCCAGCGTGTGGCCGGGGGCGGCGTGCATCGCCTGGCGGGTGCGCACCAGCGCCTTGGTCGGGGCGGTGGAAAGTTGCTGCGCCAGCTTGTCAACCGCAGCAGCGAACTCGGCATCGTCGACGCATTGCCAGATCAGTCCCCAGTCGGCGGCCTTCTCGGCCGGCAGCTTGTCGGCGAGCAGGGCGAGGCCCATGGCGCGGGCCATGCCGACGCGCTGCGGCAGGAACCAGGTGCCGCCGGTGTCGGGAATCAGGCCGATCTTGGAGAAGGCTTGCAGGAAGGACGCCGATTTCGCGGCGATCACCAGATCGCAGGCCAGCGCCACCGAGGCGCCGGCGCCGGCGGCGATGCCATTGACGGCGGCGATGGTCGGCACGCGCAGGTTCTGCAGGCGCAGCACCAGCGGCTTGTAGTTGGCTTCGACGACGTTGCCGATGTCCGGCATCTTGCCGTCGACGGCGGCCATGTCCGGGTCGGCGAGATCCTGGCCGGCCGAGAAGGCGCGGCCGGCGCCGGTCAGCACCAGCACGCGGATCGCCTTGTTACCGGTTTCGAGGGCATGCGCAGTCGACGGCGCCGTGCGCAGCTTCCGGCGTGCATCGCGCGTCGGTGAAGCTGTTCAGCTTGTCCGGGCGGTTCAGCGTCAGGCGGGCGATGCCGTCGCTCAGACGCCGAATGCGGATGGTTTCGAAGGTCATGTTCGTGATGGCTCAGACGTGGTAGCGACGTTGCACAACACAGAAGCGGTTGGCGACGAAGGCGGCATCGGAATAAGAGGCGTTGGCCGCCGGGTTGCCGCCGGTGCCGTGGTAGTCGGAGTAGGCCGCCGACTGGTTCACGAAGACGCCGCCGGTCAGGTTGATCGACAGCGCGACCTTGGAGCGCATGGTGGCGGCGGTCATCGCGTCGAGCACTTCGGCCCTGGTCGAGTAGATGCCGGCGGTCAACGCGCCGTGGGTGGCAATAATGCGTTCGGACAACGCGATGGCAGCGGCGGTGTCGGCGACCTTGACGATGAAGCTGATCGGGCCGAAACGCTCTTCCATGTAGGCCTTTTCGTCGGCGGCATCGCAGGCGAGCAGGACCGGGGTGCGCACTTCGGCTTTCGGGAAGTCCGGGTTGTCGAGCTTGGTCGAGGCGAGGATGACCTTGCCCAGCGCGCCGCTGTCGGCATCGCCGATCCGGCGCAGGGTGTCGGCGGACTGCACGGCGCCGAGCACGGCATGGGCGACTTCCGGCTTGGCGAGGAAGCCGGAGACGGCCTTGGCCAGGTCGGCGCAAACGTCGTCGTAGCTCTTGCGGCCGTCTTCCGTTTCGATGCCGCCGGCCGGCACGAAGAGCGCCTGCGAGGTGGTGCACATCTGGCCGGAGTAGAGCGACAGCGTGAAGGCGAGGTTGCCGAGCATGCGCTTGTAGCTGTCGGTCGAGTCGATGACGATGTTGTTCACGCCGGCCAGCTCGGCATAGACGCGGGCCTGGCGGCAGTTGTCGATCAGCCACTGGCCGAAGACGTTGCCGCCGGTGAAGTCGACCGACTTGACCGCCGGGTGGGTGACCAGCTTTTGCGTCGGTTTCGCGCTTGTCGGCGACGCACAGGGTGACCAGGTTGGGGTCGATGCCGTTTTCGGCGAGCACGGCGCGGACGGTGCGCACGGTGATGGCGGCCGGCAGGATGGCGTTGCCGTGCGGCTTGACGATCACGGCGTTGCCGGTGGCCAGCGCGGCGAAGAGGCCGGGGTAGGTGTTCCAGGTCGGGAAGGTGCCGCAGCCGACGACGACGCCGACGCCATGTCCGACGATTTCGAAGTGCTTCTTCATGACCAGCGGCGGGTTCTTGCCCTGCGGCTTTTCCCAGGTCGTTTCGCCGGGCACGAACTTCATTTCGCGGTAGGCGTAGGCGACGGCTTCGAGGCCGCGGTCCTGGGCGTGCGGCGCGCCGGCCTGGAAGGCCATCATCCAGCCCTGGCCGGTGGTCATCATCACCGAATGGGCGAGTTCGAAGCTCTGCTTGTTGAGGCGATCGAGAATTTCCAGGCAGATGCCGGTACGGCCTTCGGCGCCGATCTTCTGCCAGCCGGTCATCGCGGCCTGGCCGGCGGCGATCAGCGCTTCATGGTCGCAGACCGGGTATTGCACATTGAGGTCGATGCCGTAGGGCGACTGCTCGCCACCGGTCCAGCCGCTGCGGCCGGGCTGGTCCAGAGCGAACTGCTGGCCGAGATGGGATTCGAAAGCCTTCTTGCCGTCTTCCGCCGCCGTTTCGCCATAGGCCTTGGGGCTCGGCATCTCGTTATAGGCGGACCAGTAACCACGGGTGTGGATGGCATTGAGGGCGCCTTCGAGTGTGGCGCGGTGTTTTTCCAGCAGGGGATGGGTCATCGGGTATCTCCTTGGCGATGTTCTTCTTGGGTGGTGGATCAGGGCAGCAACAATGTGACTCAACGATACAGACGATGTTTATAAAAGTCAAACAAAAGTATCGCAAAAAGTTGACGTATCGCCAGTTCTGAATTGCAAAACAGGTTGTGAAATGCAGTAAATAATATTAAAAAACAATAAGTTAACGATTGAAAATATGATGATTGTCGCCGTGCATTCCGAAATGCAGAATTTGTTACGAACAAATTATTTTGCAAATGAGATACAAAAATAATTGACAAGCTGCACTGTTGAGTATCATTATTCGTTCAGCGCCACCGGGCAGGTCTGGTGGGTTGGCAAACTGATGAAAAATCCCTATCGAGGAGTGAGACATGGCAAGTAACAAGGAACGTTTTGCAGACAAGATGGAATTCCCGCCGGAAATCCAGCAGCCCAACATCTATCCGCTGTCCTGGAACTCCAAGACCAAGAAGCTGCAGGAAGTCTGGGAAGCCTCGCTGCGCGAGAACTGGGACCCGGAGAAGCTGCCGTGGGATACGCTGGATGTAGACAGCTACACGTGGGAAGAGCGCGAATCCATCGCCTACTGGTGGAGTCTGCTGTCGGTCTTCGATGCATCGGCCCCCCCGGTGTTTGCCGAAGCGTTGATCAAGACCTACGAAGTGCACGAGGAAGACCCCGTCCGCAAGTGCTTCTTCTCCGTCACCCGCGACGAGCAGAACCACGAAATCATGTGCGGCCTGGCCATCACCAAGATGCTCGGCCACCCGGACCCGATCACCTACGAACCGAAGACCGATCTCGGCCGCCGCCTGCAGAAGAACGTCAAGTGGCTGTACTTCAACGGCTCGCGCTACTGGACCGGCTACAAGCAGGCGGTGCCGAAGTACGACCTCGCCGTGCTGTTCAGTTCCTTCCTGATGGGCGAGATCGCCGCCGCCACCATTTTCAAGCAGATGTTCGACAACTCCCGCGAAGCGGTGTTCAAGGAAGGCTTCAAGAACATCGGCCGCGACGAAGGCCGTCACATGGCGATCTGCATGGCGGTGATGGAGCGCGACTACCCGGGCCTCAAGGATGAAACCAAGGCCATCGTCACCAAGCAGATCCGCGCCGGTTACCTGTTCCTCTCCGCCGTGCTGTTCGAGCCGCCGATGGAATTCTGGGACCTGCCGGAAGACTTCATCGCCAACCAGCGCGAAGGCGAGGAAGTGGCGCGCGGCGCCGGTTTCGGCATCCCGAGCTACGAGGCCAAGCTGGAAAACTGGAAGAACGCGATGATCAACCTGAAGGGCGTGCTCGACCGCTACAACATTCCGTTCCCGGCGATTCCCGAAGTCGGCATCACCGGCCAGGAGGTCAGCGACATCGACATGGAAGACATCATTCCGGTCTTCTGAGTACGGTCAACCGCAAAGATGGCATGAAAAGTGGCCGGTACCTGACAAGGGTTGCCGGCCTTGCCGCAACAGAGAAATCAATACAGTCAGGGGACAAAAAATGACTCGTATCGTGATGCAACCTTCAGGCAAGGCGGTGGATTGCGCCTATGGCGACACCGTGCTGATGGCGCTCGAAAAGGCGGGTTACGCCCTGCCCAACAATTGCCGCGCAGGCGCCTGCGGCGAATGCAAGGTCAAGGTCACCTCCGGTCAGTTCGACCAGGGCATGGTGCTCGACATGGCGTTGTCGCAGGATGAGCGCAAGCAGGGCTATGGCCTGATGTGCATGGCCAAGCCGATTTCCGAGGAACTGGTCATCGAATGGGGCACCCTCGATGCCAAGCCCAAGCTCTTCCCGCCGCGTGAGGATGCGCTGTTCGTCGTCACCGACAAGCGGCCGATTGCCGCCCGTGTCGTCGAGTTGCGGCTGCGCCCGGTCGGCCAGCCGATCCGCTACTGGCCCGGCCAGTACGTGACGGTCGGCAATCCGCGTGCCGACATTCCGGCCCGCGCCTATTCGATTTCCAACGCGCCGCGCCCCGACGGCGAACTGGTGCTGCAGGTCGCCCGCGCCGACGGCGGCGTCACCAGCAACTGGATCCACGACAGCTTGCAGACTGGCGAGAACGTCAAGATTTCCGGGGCCTACGGTACCTTCATCGGCGACCCGTCGGTCGATACGCCGGTCCTCTGCATTGCCGCCGGCACCGGCCTGGCGCCCGTGCTGGCGCTGGCCGAAGCGGCGCTACGCCGTGGTTTCAAGAAGCCGGTGACGATGCTGTTCTCGGCGCGCACCCGGGAAGACGTCTACAGCCAGGGCATGATGGCCTGGTGGCGGACCAAGCACCGCAATTTCGACTACAAGATCACGCTGACCCGCGAGCAGGCCGAAGGTTATCTGGCCGGCCGCGTCGATGTCGTGCTGCCGCAGCTGTTCAAGGACCTGTCGAAGCACACCATCTTCGCCGCCGGCAGTCCGGAGTTCGTCGATGCCTGCGTCGCCGCCGCCAAGAAACAGGGCGCGCTGGACGAGCTGATCCACACCGAAGGCTTCTTCGCCCAGCAGCAGCCGGTGGTCGCCGATGCCGACCATTTGTTGCCGGTTTGAACGGTTAACCGCGCCCCGCAGGAAGTACCTTGAGGTGCAGCAATGCCTCTATAACGAAAAAGGAAACCAGATGACCCACTTGTACCTACAGAGAAGGAGGGTGTGATGCTTGCCCAGTTCCTGCAGTTCCTCTTTTCCGGGATCACCGTCGGTGCCACCTACGCGCTGGCCGCCCTCGGCTTTACGCTGATCTACAACGCCAGCAACGTGATCAACTTCGCCCAGGGCGAGTTCATCATGCTTGGCGGCATGCTTGCCGTGTTCTTCGTGCAGGCCGGCCTGCCGCTGCCGGTGGCGCTGCTGCTGGCCATCCTGATCCCCGCCATCGTCGGCGTGCTGATCGAGAAGCTGGCGATCGAGCCGGTCAAGGGTGCCGAAACGGTGACGCTGATCATCATCACCATCGGCGCCTCGCTGGTCATCCGCGGCCTCACCAGCGTCATCTTCGGCAAGGGCACGCACAGCCTGCCGGCCTTCTCCGGCGAAACGCCTATCGACATTCTGGGCGCCACGCTGATGCCGCAGAGCCTGTGGGTGCTCGGCGTCACCGCCGTGGTGGTCGTCGCGCTCTGGTATTTCTTCAACCGTACCTTGCAGGGCAAGGCCATGCTGGCGACCTCGTACAACCGGCTGGCCGCCGAGCTGGTCGGCATCAACACCGGCTGGGTGCTGTTCATGAGCTTCGCGATGTCGGCGGCGCTCGGCGCGCTGGGCGGCATCCTGATCACGCCGATCACGCTGACTTCCTACGATGTCGGCATCATGCTCGGCCTCAAGGGTTTCGTCGCCGCCGTGCTCGGTGGTCTCGGCAACGGCCTCGGCGCGGTCGTCGGCGGCCTGCTGGTCGGCATTCTCGAGGCGATGGGCGCCGGCTACATCTCGTCGGCCTACAAGGACGCGATGCCCTTCGTGCTGATCCTGTTCATTCTCTTCTTCATGCCGCGCGGCCTGTTCGGCGGCAAATCGACGGATCGGGTATAAGCATGAAAAAAAGCGTCTATAACGGCCTCTACCTGGTCATCGTCATCCTGCTGGTGCTGCCCTTCGTGCTGCCCAACAGCTTCTACGTCGATCTGGCCATCCGCATGGCGATCAACGCCGTCATCGTCCTCGGTCTCAACCTGCTGATCGGCTTCGCCGGCCAGATCAGCCTCGGCCATGCCGGTTTTCTCGGCATCGGCGCCTACGCCTCTGCCGTGCTGCCGACGCACTTCGGCTGGCATCCGCTGCTGGCGATGGGCGCCGGTGCGGCGGCGACCGGCCTGCTGGCGGCGCTGGTCGCGCGGCCGATCTTCAAGCTCAAGGGCAACTACCTGGCGATGGCGACGCTTGGCCTCGGCATCATCATCAACATCGCCCTGCGCAACGAGGCGCAATGGACCGGCGGCCCCGACGGCATGCCGGTGCCGGCGATGGGCCTGTTCGGCTTCGAGCTTTCCAACGACAAGCAGTGGTACTGGGTGGTGGCAATCCTGCTGTCGGTCTCGGTCTGGGCTTCGCTCAACCTGATCGACTCGCCCTTCGGCCGCGCCCTGCGCGCGCTGCACGGCTCGGAAGTCGCCTCGCAGGTGGTCGGCGTCGATGTCGTACGCTACAAGGTGGCGATCTTCGTGCTCTCCGCCGTCTTCGCCAGCCTGATGGGCAGCGTCACGGCGCATTACGTCGGTTTCGTCAGCCCCAACTTCGCCGACTTCTTCCATTCAATCGAACTGGTGACGATGGTGGTGATCGGCGGCATGGCCTCGGTGTACGGCTCGCTGGTCGGCGCCGTGCTGCTGACCGCCTTGCCGCAGGCGCTGGCGACTTTCGAGGGCTGGGAAACGGTGGTGTTCGGCGCCATCCTGATGCTGTCGATGATCTTCCTGCCCAAGGGCCTCGTGCCGACGCTGGCCGCCAAGTTCGGAAAGGGGGAGTGATCATGTCGATGCTCGAAGTCAAGGACCTCTCCATCCATTTCGGCGGCGTTAAGGCCGTCCAGAATGTCAGCTTCAACATCGATTCCGGCATCGTCTATGCCGTGATCGGCCCCAACGGCGCCGGCAAGACGACGCTGTTCAACCTGATTACCGGGGTGTACAAGCCGACGACGGGCGAAATCACGCTCGACGCCGAAGCCATCCACGGCAAGTCGCCGAACGAGCTGGCCACCCGTGGTGTGGCGCGCACCTTCCAGAACCTGCAGATCTGCATGAACATGAGCGCCGTCGAAAACGTCATGGTCGGCGCTCATCTGCGGCTGGACCGCAATCTGGTCAAGGCGGCGTTGCGCTTCCCCGGCCTGAAGAAGCGCGATGCCGAACTGCGTGAGGAAGCCGCCGAACTGATGCGCTTCGTCGGCCTCGGCCAGTATGTCGAAGCACGCGCCGACGCGATGTCCTACGGCGCC
Source organism: uncultured beta proteobacterium (assembly GCA_963815365.1). GTDB lineage: Bacteria > Pseudomonadota > Gammaproteobacteria > Burkholderiales > Rhodocyclaceae > Azonexus. The sequence continues at coordinate 28,493 of CAWFGN010000005.1, read as the reverse complement.
CTCAAGCGCCTGGAAATCGCCCGCGCGCTGGCCATGAAACCGCGCCTGATCTTCCTCGACGAACCGGCTGCCGGCCTCAACCCCAAGGAGACCATCGAGGTCGACCATCTGGTGCGCAAGATCGCCGATTCCGGCGTGACGGTGGTGCTGGTCGAGCACGACATGAAGATGGTCATGAACCTGTCCGACCGTATCCTCGTCCTCAATTACGGCAAGAAGCTGGCCGAGGGGACGGGCGAGGAAATCCGCAAGAACCCGGACGTCATCGCGGCGTACCTGGGCGCTCACGCCTGAGGAATAGAACATGGAAGCACTGCGCATCATCACCGAGGAACACCAGAACCTGTGGCGCATCGCCACCACGATCGACCTGGTCGCCGACGAAATCGACGGCGGCAGCAAGGTCGAGGTGCCTTTCTTCAGTTCGGTCTTCGACTATATCGAGCAGTACATGGATCGTGCCCATCATGCGAAGGAGGACGACTTCCTCTTCCGCCTGCTGCGCCAGCGCTCGCCGGAAGCCGGCGCGATCCTCGACCGCCTGCAGGCCGAGCACCGCAACGGCCCGGAAAACCTGCGCGATTTACGGGCAAAACTGGCGTTGACCGCAGCTGGCGGCGAAAACAACGCCGCGTTCACGGCAGCGCTGCGCAATTACACGCAGGGCATGAAGAGTCACGTGCGCAGCGAGGAAAAGGACGCCATGCCGCTCGCCCGCGAGGTGCTGACGGCCGACGACTGGGCCGAGATCGACCGCGCCTTCCTCGACAATGAAGACCCGCTGTTCGGCGGCAAGGCCAAGGCCGAGTTCCGCGAACTCTTCCACCGCATCGTCAGCCTGGCGCCGGAATCGGTCGGCCTCGGCGCCCGCAGTGCCGGCGAACTGCAGCCCGGCGTGCTGGCTGGTGGCGGCGACATTCTGCTTTCGGTGTCGGGCATGGAAAGCTGCTATGGCCGGATCAAGGCGCTGAAGGGCATTGATCTCGAAGTCAGGCGCGGTGAGACGGTCGCCCTGGTTGGCGCCAACGGTGCCGGCAAGACGACTTTCCTGCGCACGCTGTCCGGCGTGCAGCCGATGAGCGCCGGCAAGATCGTCTTCGACGGCGAGGATATTTCCAAATTGCGCTCCGACCTGCGCATGCGTCGCGGCATCTGCCAGAGCCCGGAAGGGCGGCAGGTCTTCGGCCCGCTGTCAATCGAGGACAACCTGCGTCTCGGCGCCTACACCCAGCCCAAGCATCAGGTGGCCGATGATCTGGAAAAGATCTACGCGATGTTCCCGATCCTCAAGGAAAAGCGGAATTTGCCGGCCGGAACGCTGTCCGGCGGCCAGCAGCAGATGCTGGCCATCGGCCGCGCGCTGATGGGGCGGCCGAAGATGCTGCTGCTCGACGAGCCGTCGATGGGTCTGGCGCCGCTGCTGGTTGAAGAGGTCTTCAACGTGGTCAAGACCTTGAAGGCGCAGGGAATGACCATCTTCCTGGTCGAGCAGAACGCCTTCGCCGCATTGGCCATCGCCGACCGCGGCTATGTGCTGGAAACCGGCAGCATCACGCTGACCGGCACCGGCCAGGAACTGATCAGCAACGAGCAGGTACGGGCGGCTTACCTGGGGATGTAAGCGGATGAATTGCGTGGCGCGAACGCCTGGCCGGTTTGCTCAGGCCAGGTGCTCGACCATCAGCTGCGGCGATTCGACGCCCATGTATTCATTGACGGTCAGCCGATAGGCGACGCGGGTGCGGTTGCCGGGTTGCGCGGTGAAATTGAACTGGATCGCCTCGAAACGGGCGCTGCCCTTTTTCAGCCTGAGCTTGAGGTGTTTGTCCTTGAGCACGCGTTGCTGTTCGACCTCGAATTCGTCCATGAACAGCGGCGCCGGAAAGCCCTGGCCCCAGACTTCGTTCTCCAGCAGGCGCGCGGTGTCCAGTGAGATGTAGCCGCCTTCCAGCGCGCCGTCGGTTTCCAGTGTGCGCGTCAGGTCGGCCGGGGCCAGAAGTTCGCCGACGACCTGGACGAAGATGTCGCGGAATTTCTCGAAGTTTTCGCCGTTGACCGTAGCACCGGCCGCCATCGCATGGCCGCCGAAGCGCAGCAGCAGGCCGGGGGCGCGCTTGGCGACGAGGTCGAGCGCATCGCGCAGGTGCAGGCCGGGGATCGAGCGGCCGGAACCCTTGATGATGCCGCCCTCGCCGGGCGCAAAGGCGAAGACTGGACGGTGCAGCTTGTCCTTGATGCGCGAGGCGAGGATGCCGACGACGCCTTCGTGCCAGCTTTCGTCGAACAGCGCGATACCGGGGGCGGCGTCGTTGGCGTCGAGCGATTCGAGCAGGATCAGCGCCTGTTCCTGCATGCCGGATTCGATCTCGCGACGTTCGCGGTTGAGCGCGTCGAGCTGCTGGGCGATCTGCAGGGCGCGGCTGGCGTCTTCGGTGAGCAGGCATTCGACGCCGAGACGCATGTCGGCGAGGCGACCGGCGGCGTTGAGGCGCGGGCCGAGGATGAAGCCGAGGTCCATCGCCGTCGCCTTTTTCGGATCGCGGCCGGCGGCCTTGAACAGCGCGGCGAGGCCGGGCTGCAACTGGCCGGCGCGCATGCGCTTCAAGCCCTGGCTGACCAGGATGCGGTTGTTGCGGTCGAGCTTGACGACGTCGGCGACGGTGCCCAGCGCCACCAGGTCGAGCAGGCTGGCGAAATTAGGTTCGGGTTTGTCGGCGAAAAAACCGCGCTCACGCAGTTCGGCGCGCAGCGCGAGCATCACGTAGAACATGACGCCGACACCGGCGATGCATTTCGACGGAAAGTCGCAGCCCGGCTGGTTCGGATTGACGATGCAATCGGCCGCGGGCAGCGTTTCGGCCGGCAGGTGGTGGTCGGTGATCAGCGTCGCGATGCCGTGCTCGCGGGCGCGGTTGACGCCCTCGATGCTGGCGATGCCGTTGTCGACGGTGATGATCAGGTCGGGCGATTGCTGGGCAGCAACGTCGACGATTTCCGGCGACAGGCCGTAGCCCAGCTTGAAGCGGTCGGGGAGCAGGAAATCGACGTCGGCGCCGAGCATCTTCAGGGCTCGCACGCCGACCGCAGTGGCGGTGGCGCCGTCGCAGTCGTAGTCGCCGATGATCAGCATTTTGGCCTCTGCCTCGATCGCATCGGCCAGCAGGTGCGCCGCATCGGTGGCATGGGTGAGGGCGGCCGGCGGCAGCAGCGACTTCAGTTCGTAATCGAGTTCGGCCTTGTCCACGACGCCGCGCGAGGCATAAAGGCGGGCGAGCAGCGGGTGCAGGCCCTGCTGTTCGAGTTGCCAGACGACACGCGGCGGGATGTTGCGGGTGACGATGCGGGTCAAGTGGATGTGCCTCCGGCGAGTTCCCTGGCTGTTTCGGCGATCGGCTGGCCGGATTTCCAGAATTTCCAGCGTTCGCCGGCGCTCAGGGTGTAGCGCAGTTCGCCATAAACGGTGGGGGCGATCAGGCTGACGCGGTCGACCGGATTTCCGAGGGCTTTTTTGAGGGGCGCGAACCAGTTTGTGTCGAGATCTTGTAAGTCGCGGCGCCAGCCGTCGCCATCCTCGTACAGAACGCGCGGCAGAAGCTGGTCGAGGACGACCAGCGGCCGTTCGCCGCCGTGCGCGAGCATGTCGCCGAGGCATTTGGGCCGGCCGTGCAGCGCAATGCCGCTAGCGCGGGCAAGCCCGGCGGCCAGCAGATTGTCGGCGAATACCGCGGAAAACTCACCGGACGTCGCCGCCGGCAGCGTGCCGCCGCCCCACAGCCACAGGCTGTTGATCGCCGGCTGGCCGGCGGCCTGGCGCTTCTCGTTGATCGGGTGGCCGTGCAGGAACATCTGGACTTCATTGAGCCAGCGCGTCAGGGGCAGGGCGCTGCCGGCGAGTTCGCCGTCGAACGCGGCGCCCGGCGACGGCGGAAAGCGGCGCCACCGGGTGGTCGACGGCGACATTCAGGCGCAGGTACCAGCGCCGGGAACTGGCGACATGAAAGCGGCCGATGTCGGCAAATTCGCCATTGAGCGAGTGCACGATACCCTGCGCTTCGTCGTCGGCGAGATCGAATGCACCGGCGTCGGCAAGGATGATGCGCTCCTGGTGAAAGCGCAGGTGCACCGGGTCGGCGCATAGCCAGTGGCCGCTGCGCGCGTCGTCGTTGCCTTCGCCAAGCAGGCGCAGCGGGGCGCAGGGTGCGGCGGGCAGGCCAAAGCAGTCGGTGAGAACGGATTCGAAGGGGCGGCCGCCACCGCGTTCGCAACGGGCCCGGGCGAGCAGCCATTCGAGACCGGGCGCGCTCAGCTTGCCGAGGGTGAATTGATCGGCCGGCTCGGGCCAGATCAGTTCGGGGACAAGCAGGGTCAGGTGCACGGAATCGGGGCCGGAAAGCTTCAGGGGGAGGCGCAAGAGTGTACCATAGCGGTTTTCCGGATCCCGCCCCCGCCGCATGGCCCTGCCTTACGAACTGCTGATCGGTCTGCGCTACACGCGCGCCAAACGCCGCAACCACTTCATCTCCTTCATTTCTCTGATTTCGATGCTTGGCATCGGCCTCGGCGTCGCCGCGCTGATCGTCGTGCTCTCGGTGATGAACGGTTTCCAGAAGGAACTCCGCACGCGCATCCTCGGGGTGGCGTCGCATATCCAGATTGCCGGTATCAACGGCGAACTGACCGACTGGCAGAGCATTGCCGCGCAGGCGGCCAAACACCCGGAAGTGCGGGCAACCGCTCCGTTCGTGCAGTCGCAGGCGATGTTCACCTTCGACGGCGGGGTCAAGGGGGCGCTGGTGCGCGGCATCCTGCCCGATCAGGAGGACCGGGTCGCCGACTTTCGCCAGACAATCAAGAGCGGCAGCCTCGACGACCTGCGCCCGGGCGAGTTTGGCGTCGTGCTCGGTGCCGACCTGGCGCGCTCGCTGCGTGTGTTCACCGGCGACAAGGTGACGCTGATCGCGCCGCAGGGCACGGTAACGCCGGCCGGCGTGATACCGCGTCTCAAGTCCTTCCGCGTCGTCGGCATCTTCGAGGTCGGCATGTACGAATACGACAGCGGCCTCGCGCTGATCAACCTGGAGGACGCGCAGACGCTTTACCAGATGGGCGACAAGGTGAGCGGGGTACGGCTCAAGGTCGACGATCTTTTCCAGGCGCCACGCATCGCGCGCGAACTGGTGCGTCATGTCGACGCCAACGCCTACATCAGCGACTGGACCAAGAGCCACGCCAATTTTTTCCGCGCCGTGCAGATCGAGAAGAACATGATGTTCATCATCCTGTCGCTGATCGTCGCCGTCGCCGCCTTCAACCTGGTGTCGACGCTGGTCATGGCGGTCACCGACAAGCAGGCCGATATCGCCATCCTGCGCACCCTCGGCGCGCGCCCGCTGTCGATCATGGCGGTGTTCATCATCCAGGGCGCGCTGGTCGGCTTCATCGGGCTTGGCATGGGCATCGCCGGCGGCGTCGCGCTGGCCCTCAATATCGATGTGGTGGTGCCGTTCATCCAGAACCTCTTCGGTGTGCAATTCCTGTCGAAGGAGGTCTATTACATTTCCGACCTGCCATCCGACCTGCAGTGGGGTGACGTCTGGGGCGTCACGCTGATCGCCTTCGTGCTCGCGCTGCTGGCGACGATCTACCCGAGCTGGCGCGCCTCGCGCGTCAATCCGGCGGAGGCGCTGCGCTATGAGTGAGGTCATTCTATCGGCCAGCGGGCTGGGCAAGGCGTTCCGTAACGGCGGGCTGGATGTCACGGTGCTGTCGGCCGTCGACCTCGAAGTCTCGGCCGGCGAGACGCTGGCCATCGTCGGCGCCTCGGGTTCCGGCAAGAGCACGCTGCTGCACCTGCTCGGCGGGCTCGATGCGCCGACCGCCGGCAGCGTGAAACTGATGGACCGCGATTTTTCGGCCCTGGGCGAGGTCGACCGCGGCGACTGGCGCAACCAGCACCTCGGCTTCGTCTACCAGTTCCACCACCTGCTGCCCGAGTTCTCGGCGCTGGAAAACGTCGCCATGCCGTTGCTGATCCGCCGTCAGGAACGCGGTGCCGCGCTCAAGGCGGCCGGCGACATGCTCACCGCCGTCGGCCTCGGCCACCGCCTCGAACACCGCCCCGGCGAACTCTCGGGCGGCGAACGCCAGCGTGCCGCCATCGCCCGGGCGCTGGTCAGTTCGCCCTCGTGCATCCTCGCCGACGAGCCGACCGGCAACCTCGACCGCCAGACCGCCGGCGTCGTCTTCGACCTGCTGCTCGTCCAGGTACGCTCGCAGCGCGCCAGCCTGGTCATGGTGACGCACGACCTGCAACTTGCCGCCCGCGCCGACCGCGTCATGCATTTGAACGACGGTGTGCTGGTTGGGGAGTAGGGCGGAGTAAAAACCGTCCTGCGAAAAACGGGGGAAATTGCTGGTCAACCGCAACAGGGTGGTGTTTCCCGCCATTCGTTGCTGGCGCCTCCGCTGTTTGGCGCAGGCGCTAAAGACCACGCAGCCCAACAAGAATTTCGGCTTTTCAGATTCCGTGATACGGAACATAATCACGCATGATCCACTCATTTACATGTCTCGATACCGAGGCGCTTTTTCATAGCCAGACGGTGCCGAGGTTTCGGAACATCGAACGGGTGGCCCGGCGCAAGCTACTGCAATTGAATGCGGCAACCGAGTTGGTCAGTTTGAGGATTCCTCCGGGGAACCAGCTCGAAGCCCTCAAAGGGAGCCGCAAGGGGCAGCACAGTATCCGCGTGAACGATCAATGGCGCGTGTGCTTTGTCTGGCGAGAAGACGGCGCGCACCAAGTTGAAATTGTGGACTACCACTAGGAGCTGACATGGCTGAATTACTTGACGAAATCCACCCCGGCGAAATTCTGCTGGAGGACTTTATGAAGCCGATGGGTATTTCGGCCCGTCAGCTTGCGGCCGACATCGATGTGTCGCCGAGTCGCATTAGCGAACTGGTGAACGGCCACCGTCCGGTTACGGCCGATACGGCGCTACGCCTCGGCTTGTTTTTCGGGATGGAACCGCGTTTCTGGCTCAACCTGCAAACCGAGTACGACATACGGATTGCCGCCCGGACTCTGCAAGATCGGATCGCGCCGCGTATCCGTGTTTTCCACTCGGTGGCGGCCTGATGGCGAGCCGTATTCTGCTGCGGGGTGCCTAATGGTCAAAAGGGTTAACTATGCCGCCTTCCGAGGTTTCAGTTCCTCGCGGATGACCTTCCTGATGGCCGCTTCCATGTCGGACTGTTGAAGCGAGTTTTTCAGCGTCTCGTTAATGAGCGTCTGATATCCACGTTCGCCGGCCATTTCCTTGAAGCGTTCCACCAGGGCAGCGTCGAGGTAGAGGGTGACGCGCTTCTTTGGCAGCGCTACCCGGCCTTCGACTCGCTTGCGCAAGACCAGTTTGCCGGCGTCGATGTCGACCTGGGTGATGGGGGTGTCTTCGTCAAAGATTGCTGTAGTAGATTTCTTGCTCATTTCGCTCTGCCTTCCGCATCGAAATCAACCGGATTTCCTCATCCGTCTCGGCGGTGGAGATAACCACCACATCCTCGCGCAACATCCCCAAGGTAATGAATCGCTGCTCGTCGTAGGCAAAGCGGCGATCCTCGAAGGTTACCGTGCGGTCGCTTTCGATGACTTGGGGCGCATCCTCGAAGTCGTAACCGTGCTTTTTCAGGTTCGCGACACGTTTCTTCGGGTCGTAGCTGTAGCGCATGGGTTGATTGTATGCATTTTTGTACATACGTCAAGTGGGTTTTTCAGCGGCGCAGCTTCCGCAGTTAGGATTGGTCCGCAGGTTGCAAGCATTACATTACGGGAGGCCAGCATGAAAACCGTGGTCTGTACCCGTTTTCCTGTTCCGTTTTCACTGTTGTTCTGCAGTTGCTCTGACAAAGCACCCGAATGATATAGTTTGAAAACTATGCCAAAGACAAATTTCAAACTGATTCTACAGTTCGTTTTGCTTACCATTGCTGCGCCCGCACTGGCTATATGCGAGGGAAGCACCGTTTCTGAGTGCCAGAACTACCAGCAGAAATTAGCCCATTGCCGTAGTACATCGGTCCCCTCTTGGGATTGCGACAAGGACTATCAAATAGAAAAGGCTCGTGTCGACGCAGCGCAAGCTATCGCTCAGGCTAACTGCCAGATAGCCTACTCGATCCAGCGAGCAATCAGCCTTTGTGTGCAGGCGGGAGTGAAGTACGAGAAATGCCTGATGCGGGGGATGAGCGCCTCGGAGTGCGAGAATGATTCAGAGGTGAGTCGCCCACGCAATACCGCAGCGGGGATTAATGCAGAACTAGCCATCTATGATGCAGGCGGCAGCTATGAAACGCGAGCCTGTCACAGTCGACCATCGGTAAAAGGCCGAGAGGAATGCGTGAGGGGCGTAGCGTTGATCCGCGAGTGCATTGCCAAGCGCGACTCCGCCGCCGAGTGCGAAAAAAAAGACGTGGCGGTCGTTTACGCAATGCAGTTAGCGGAAAGCGCGGACATCATGGAGCGCGGCAGGGTTGCGCGAGAGGAAATGCGCCAAGAGCAGGAACGAAAAGTAGAAAGGGAGCAGAAGGCGGCGGCGAAGCAGCGTCAAGCTGCTGCTGCGCAGGCAAAAAAACCGGGGGCCAGAATTGGCATGTCGCCTGAGCAGGTTACCAAGGAGACAAGTTGGGGCAAGCCAAACCACATCAACCGCACGACTACGGCATATGGTGTGCATGAGCAGTGGGTCTATGGCGGCGGGAACTACCTGTATTTTGAAAATGGACGCCTGACTGCGATTCAAAACTAGCGGTTGGGTCAAAGGGGCCAGGCTCGCAATATATTTATTGGCATGATGAGCAACAGTAGCGGACAGACTACGATTTCACTCTGCCCTGTCGCGGTCAACCCTTAAAAACAGGCAAAAATGCTGGCGCAGTTTTGGCGCCGCTTTCACAATGGTGGCATTGCCGTAACCTTCCGAATTTCGCAGCCTGTCGTCTGCTTCAACGCCTGCCAGGGAATGCACCGATGAAACCCAGTGAAATCGTCACCCAGCTGAACCGCCATGTTATCGGCCAGGACGAGGCCAAGAAGATTCTCGCCGTCGCCGTCTATTCGCATTTCCGCAAGGTCGAGATGGTTGCGGTCAACCGCCTGGAAATGCTCAAAAGCAATATTTTGCTGATCGGCCCGACCGGCACCGGCAAGACGCTGCTCTGCGAAACGCTGGCGCGCGTGCTCGAGCTGCCCTTCGTGACCGCCGACGCGACTTCGCTGGCGCAGACCGAATATGTCAACGAGGAACTCGATGCCATCCTCCAGCGCCTGCTCGAACGTGCCGGCGGCGACATCGACAAGGCCGGGCGCGGCATCGTTTTCATCGACGAGGTCGACAAGCTCAAGGCGATCAGCGGCCAGGCGCGCGCTGCCTCCGGCGAGAACGTCCAGCACGCGCTGCTCAAGATCATGGAGGGCGCGCTGGTGCGCCTCAAGGGCGGGCAGACGATCGACACCACGCAGATACTCTTCATCTGCGGCGGCGCTTTCGTCGGGCTGGAAAGCATCCTCGCCGAGACGCAGGCCTTCGGCTTCATCGCCACGGCGGCGAGCGACGACCAGAAGGTGCTCGACCGCCTCAACGCCCGCGTCAAGCCGACCGATCTCTTCCGCTTCGGCCTGATTCCCGAGTTCGCCGGCCGTCTGCCGATCATCGCCCGTCTGCGCGAACTGTCGAAGGACGCGATGGTGCGCATCATGATCGAGCCGCAGCATTCGATCTACCGCCAGTTCCGCGCCATCCTGCAGAACGAGGGCGTCGAACTGGTGATCGAGCCGGCGGTCTTCGGCCAGATCGCCGACCTCGCGCTCGAGTTCAAGGTCGGCGCGCGCAGCCTGCGCGGCCTCTTCGAGGAAATGATCACGCCGGTGCTCTACGCGGTGCCGGACCGGCCGGAAATCAAGAAGGTGACGATTCGCTCGCTGTTCGAGGAGGCGGTGTTTTCCTGAACCGGGGCTTGCAGCCCCCGCAAAACCCCGAAGTCATATGTAGCTGGCCGTTGGCCGGCGAGAAACCGCCAACTTGTATAGAAAGCCCTGAGATTGCTAAGCCGCCTGCTCGCCCTTAGTCGTTACGTGACCATCGTCGCCGTCTTCGGCATCCTGCTCGCCTCGGTGGCCTTGCTGGTATACGAGGCGCTGGTCGTGGCCATGGCCATGATCGACACCGCCCGGGGCGGCACGTTTTCCCCAAGCTGGCCAAGGTGCTGGCGGTCGGGCTGATCGAGGCGGTCAACATCTTCCTGATCGCCATCGTCGCCCAGATCATCGGCCTCGGGCTCTACCGGCTGTTCGTCAACCCTGAACTGCCGCTGCCGGCCTGGCTGAAAATCGGCAACCTCGACGATCTCAAGAGCCATCTGGTGAGCAGCGTGATCGCCGTGCTGGCCGTGCTCTTCATGCGCGAGGCGGTGGGCTGGGACGGCGAACGCGACCTGCTGCGCTTTGGCGGCGCGCTGGCCTTAGTCATCGGCGCGCTGACCCTCTACCTGGTGGCCAAGGGGCGCAAGGACTGAAACGTCGCGACGTTCAGCGACCTTGGCGCCGCCGCCAGGCGCGGATCAGCCACAAGCGCCAGGCTGCCTTGGTCAGGAAATAGCCGGCGACGGCCAGCGTCGCGGCGAGCAGCAACAGGCCGATGCCGAGCGGCTTGCCGACGCCGATCATCCAGGTTTGCATGGCCTGCGTCCATTCGACGAATTGCGTCATCGTAAAGGCTGGCGGCTCGACGAAGCCGGCGCTGTCGCCGGTCGCCATGCGCCCGATCTGGTAGGCCAGCACGTAGAGCGGCACGATGGTGAACGGGTTGGTGTAGAGCGTCACCAGCAGCGCCAGCGGCAGGTTGACGCGAAAGACCAGGGCGCAGATCGCAGCGCCGAGCATCTGCAGCGGCCCCGGAATCAGCCCGCAGAACAGCCCGGCGGCCACGGCGCCGGCGGCGGAGTGGCGGTTGAGGTGCCACAACCGCGGGTGCAGCAGCGAATTGCGGAACGGCCGCAGCCAGCGATTGCCGTGAATCGCCTCGTGGTCGGGCAGGTATTTTTTCAGGTACTTGCGCATGGTGTCCCTCTATTATTGCAGGATGCGCCTCAATATTCTCGCCTTCGCCGCCGGCATCGTCGCGCTCCAGATGCAGCCGGAACTGCCGTCGGCGTGGCCGTGGGCGCTGGCCGGGCTGGTGCTCGGCGCGCCGGCGCTTTACCGGGCCGGCCGGCAACCGGCGCGCATCCTGGCGCTGCTCGCCTGTCTGGCGCTCGGCTTCGCGTGGGCCGCGTGGCGCGCCGACATTCGGCTCGCCGATGAATTGCCCGCCGTCTGGGAAGGACGCGACGTTGAAGTCGTCGGCGTCGTTGCCGCGTTGCCGCAGGATTTCAGCCAGGGCAGCCGCTTTGAATTTGCCGTGGAATCGGTGTTGACCGGAACTGCCATCGTTCCGCAGCGGATCATGCTGTCCTGGTACCAGGGCAACCGTGATGGCGAGGATTTTGTTCGTCCGCCGCTGCGTCCCGGTGAACGCTGGCAATTCACGGTGCGCCTCAAGCGCCCGCACGGCAACGCCAATCCCAACGGTTTCGACTACGAAGCCTGGCTGCTCGAACGCAACATCCGGGCGACCGGCTACGTGCGTCCGGAACCGCCGCAACGGCTTGGCGAAATGGTCTGGCGCCCGGATTACGTGATCGAGCGCATGCGCCATGCCGTGCGCGCCTCGTTCGCCCGCATGCTGCCGGCTGCGGACTATCCGTGGGCGGGTGTTCTGGTGGCGCTGGCGGTGGGTGACCAGCGCGCCATCCAGGGAGATTTGTGGACGACCTTCAACCGCACCGGAACGACCCATCTGATGTCGATTTCCGGATTGCATGTGACGATGGTGGCGGCGCTTTTCGCCTTGTTGGCAGGTTTCGTCTGGCGGCGTATTCCCTATCTCGCGCTGCGCCTCCCCGCCCAACGTGCGGCGCTGTGGACCGGCTGCCTCGCGGCGCTGCTCTATGCGGCGCTGGCCGGATTCGCGGTGCCGGCGCAGCGCACCCTCTACATGCTGGTCGTTGCCGCGCTGGCGATGAGCTCGGGGCGGATCGTCGCACCCAGCCGCATCCTCTGCCTCGCGCTGCTCGTCGTGTTGCTGGTCGACCCGTGGGCGGTTCTGGCCGCCGGTTTCTGGCTGTCGTTCGGCGCCGTCGGCGCCTTGCTCTATGTCGGCTCGGCCATGGTCGACGAAGGTGGTGGCTGGCGCGAGCGCCTGCGTGCATGGGGCGTCGTCCAGTGGGCGGCGACACTGGCTTCGTTGCCGGTGCTGCTGCTCGTCTTTCAGCAGTTCTCGCTGGTCTCGCCACTGGCCAATGCGCTGGCCATCCCGGTGGTCAGCTTCATCGTCACGCCGCTGGCGCTGGTCGCCGCCGTCATTCCGTGGTGGCCGATTGCGGCGCTGGCGCATACGGTGCTTGGCTGGTTGATGCTGTTCCTCGAGTGGTGTGCCACGTGGCCGGTCTGGCAGGCGCCGGCGCCACCGTTGTGGGCAGCGCTTGTGGCCGGATTCGGGGTGGCGGTCTGCCTGTTGCCGCGCGCCGTGCCGGGGCGCCTGCTCGGTGTGGTATTGATCGTGCCCGCGCTGTTCTGGCCAGTCGCGCGGCCGGCCGAGGGCGAAGCCTGGGTTACCGTGCTCGATGTCGGGCAGGGGCTGGCGGTCGTCGTGCGCACCCGCCAGCACACGCTGATCTACGATCCCGGCCCGCTCTACAGCGCCGAGTCCGATGCTGGCCAGCGCGTGGTCGTGCCTTACCTGCGTTCGCTGGGTTTCGATGCGGTGGATGTACTGATGGTGACGCATCGCGACAGCGACCATGCCGGCGGGACGGCTTCGGTCAAGTCGGCACTGGTGGTCGGCAGGGTCATATCGTCGCTTGGCGATGCCGATGCCGAGCCGTGCCGTAACGGGCAGCGCTGGGATTGGGACGGCGTGCAACTGGAAGTGCTGCATCCGCTGACCGATGACTACGCCGGGTCACGCAAGAGCAACAACCTGTCCTGCGTGCTGCGCATCGACGCCGGTGGCAAGCGCATGCTGCTGACTTCCGATATCGAGGCGCGTGACGAGGCGGCGCTGCTTCAGCGCGATGCCGCGGCGCTGGCCGCCGACGTGCTGCTCGTTCCGCACCACGGCAGCCGCACCTCGTCGACGCCGGAATTCATTGCGGCGGTTGGGGCAAAGCATGCGCTGATTCCGGTCGGGTACCGCAATCGCTTCGGGCACCCGAAGCCGGATGTGGTCGAGCGCCATGCGGCGAGTGGCGCCCGCCTGTGGCGGACCGATCGCGACGGGGCGCTGAGCATTCGCCTGGGCGCAGCTGGTGTGCAGGTTGGCGCGTGGCGTCAGCAGCGGCAACGCTACTGGCAGGATTCGCCGGGGTCGCACTGATTCCGGCAACGGACGGGGCAGACCTTGGCAGGTGTTGCGATTTTGCAAATTGGCCGCAAAAATGGCGTCGACCGCGACTTCCATATATGCGGATTGGAGTATCGTTCAGCGGGTAGCAAGTGGTGCCGGTCACTGGCAATTCAAATTACAACGAGGAGATGGTCAATGAAACACGAAAACGCAAGAGGGGGCGTCCGTCTGCCATCGCGCAGCAAGCTGGCGCTGGCAATGGTGCTCTGTTTCGCCGGCGGCGTGGCTTCGGCGCAGACGCCAACCCAGGCGACGGTAGGGCAGGATGGAGCGTCGATCACGCCGGAAGCCAATCCGTTCCTCGACAACGCGACGGCTGGGTACCAGTTCCGCACGGCCACCTTCAAGCGCTGGTCCCCGGGGGCCGAGCCGGTCAGCTTCGTCAATTCGGCTGGCAATCCGGCCTCGGCGAACGCCTACAGATCCTTCAACAATCAGGCCGCCGGTATCGGCGGCTGGTTGTATGGCAGCACCGGCGAACTGGCCAATTTCCTGTCCTTTGCCGGCACCCTCAACTTCACGCTGCCGCTGTGGGCGCCGGAAGGTGGGACCACGTCCAACGGCTATGTGAATAGCTACAACTACATCCTCAGGGATCCGAATCAGGAAGGCTTCGCTGTTGTCGGCGAGGCCAATGCGCGGCTGCGCTACGAAAATACTGTCGCGGTTCTCGGCTGGCAGTCGATCAACTACATGTGGTTCCTGCCTGACGTCTACCGCTTCTACAACAAGCTCGACCAGGCCATGGTCGGCCGCCGCGACGTGCGTGCCATGCAGCCGCTCACCTATCTGGCGGCCACGGTCGGCGGCAAGGCGATGAACGACACCTTCCGCTACTTCGGCGGCTACGTGACGGACATGAAGCAGATCAACGATACCAAGTTCCGCAACATGTATCAGGCGGCCTATCAAACAACCTGCTGGGACGATGCGCCGACGCCTTGCACCAAACAGGGTGATTCCAACGGGATGGCCTATGCGGGCGTGCAGTGGAAGCCGAACAACGACTCGATGTACCAGGCGCAGTTTTACAACGTGCAGAACATGCTGAACATGGGCTATGTCGATGGCGACTGGGTCTTCCGCATGGGCGAAAGGCGCTACTTCCGCTTCGGCGCCCAGTGGATGTACCAGGGTTCGAGTGGCGACAGCCTGACCACCGGCAGCAACGGTTCCAAAGGCTATGATTTCAACACCAATTACGGCGGCATCTATCTTGAAGGACGGCCGACCGACTGGTTCATTCCCTACGCCATGGCGGGTATTACAGCCAACGGCGGGCAGATCCAGGCACCTTACTCGATCGGGCCTTCCTACTTGGTGCAGCGTATCGGCGAAAACTCCAGGGCCGGTGAACGGACATGGATTCTCGGGACGATTTTCGATTTCGGCACCTGGGGCCTGACCGGTTTGTCATTTGACGTCAACTACGGCCAGCGCAGCAACCGCAAGATCGATGCCAACAACCCCAACGGTGGCGGCCAACCCCTCGCCGACTGGAACGAACTGGCGACCGAGTTTGTCTATCTGTTCCCGAAGGGGGGCTGGTTCAACAACCTGCGCGCCCGTGCCCGCTATGCCAAGGTCTGGCTGGACGGCGACCAGTGGGTGGCCTACAACGCGGCCGGGCAGAACGTCTATCAGAATGTCGACACGAACCAGCAGGACGTGCGCTTCGATCTGCAGTTCGTGGTCCCGTTCAAGTAATCAGCGATACCCGTAAAAAGGGCGGCCGATCTGGCCGCCCTTTTTACGTTGACCGCGGCAGTTTCAGGGTGCCGCCAGCCAGGCCAGGAATTCGCTGAATACCCCGTCGACCAGCTCCTGATCCTTTTCGACGAGCACTTCACGTTCCTCGAGCGGAATCTCGGTGCCGATGTTCTTGAGCAGGCGGATCTGCGTCTGCAACATGCGGCCGTTTTCCTGTTCGATGCGGCTCAGCGCGACGACGAACGGGTCGAGTGGGTCGGCGTTCTCGGGGATCACCGGGAGAAGGCGCATGCGCGCCAGTTGCGCGTGGCCAAGCGAGATGCCGCGGTAAACGGCCGGCGGGTTGAACATCGGTCCCGGCGGCATGAGAATTTGGCTCCACGCGGCGACCAGCGGCCCGACAATGCGGTTGGCATCGAGCGCCAGGGCCGGGTCTTTCGACCATTGAGTGGTACGTGCCAGCAGGGTCACGGCCTCGAGTTCGCGCGATGACTGCGAGATGATGAATTGCTGGACGACGCCCAGGTTGGGCATCCATTGCAAGTTGGCGTGGAACATCAGATTGCCGCTCTTGGCGGCGCTCAGCACGAGCGCGATCTTGCTCTGGATTTCCGGCGTGAAGCCTGCGGCGGCAATGCGGTCGCGGGCCTGGTCAAAGCGTGCGGGGTCGATCATGACTTATTTTTCCGGGTGACGGTCTTGCCGGCAGCGGCGACAGGCGCCTTGGCCGGCACTTTGGCGGGTGCCCTTGCAGCAGTGACGGCCGGGCGCCTGGCGGGGGGTGTCTTTGCCGGGGCCGCGACCTGCACGGCGCGCATCCAGTCGCCGGCGATTGGCAGCCATTGCTCGGCGGCAGCCGGGTCGTCGTTGGCGATCCACACGCTCTGGTCGCCTTTCCATTTGCCGGTGCTGACCTGATCGAGAAAGACTTCGATCTGGCGCATGGTTACCGCCGGCATCTCCAGCGTGAACGCATGGTAGGCGTGCTGGACGATGACCAGTCGCGAACTGGCGATCTTGCTGCGAATCAGCTCATGGCACTCGCGCGGCGTGAAGAAATCGAATTCGCCATTCATGATCAGGGTCGGTACCTTGATCTTGTGCAGATCCGGCGTCAGTGGCTTGAACGCGACGAAGGATTCCATCAGGTTCTGCATCGCGTAGCCGTCGTTGCCGATATAGCCGGCGCGCTTCATGGCCGGGATGCGCGCACGGTTGGCGGTGATCCAGGCCGAACTCATGTTCATCGGGTAGAGCATGCTCTGCAGGTAAGGCAGGCCGACGTCGGTGAGGCCCTGCGTCATCACCGCACCGAGGAATTCGAGTTGCGGCGTCAGCTCGGCAAAGGTGCTCATCGCGACCAGGCTGTGCAGGCGCTTGCCGTGACGAATGGCGAAATCGAGCGCGATGATGCCGCCAAAGGAAATGCTGGCCAGGTGCGTCTTGTCGATCTTCAGTTCGTCGAGCAGGCGGGCCAGCATGTCGGCGTGGTCGGCCAGCGGGATGTCGATGATCGGCTTCGACGAACGTCCCTGGCCGAGCATGTCGTAGGCCAGCACGCGGTAGCCGCGCGGCACGAAATAATCGGCGTAGCTCGTCCACAGATTGGCGTTCTGGGTGAGGCCGTTGAGAAAGGTGATGACCGGCCGGCCGGGTTCGCCGGCCAGTTCGTAATGCACCTGATGATGGCCGAATTGGACAGTTGGCATGGTGCTCCGCAGCAATTTATTGGGTTAGGAAAAAAAGATTGACCGGCTATTCAATGCGACTATTATGAACGTTCTGGACCTGCGCCAGCGTGTCCGGCGAAACAAAAAATCAATCAACGGAGGAACTAGACATGACAAGCAGCCCGCTGGGTTGTCGCAGTGTCGTGAACTGGCTGGTGTCGATCCTGATGACACTTTCGCTGGTCTGCGCTGCGCACGCCCAACAAGCCGTGACCGAACGCTCGGCGGTCGCCGCGCTGGACAAGATGAAGCAGACCTACGAGGTCAAAAATTTCCGCATCGGCGGCAAATATGACCTGGCCAATTCCAAGGCCTGGGAGAACGGCGGTGAGGGCGGCACGACGCTGGAGTCGCTCGGCGCCGCACCGGCGAGGACTTCCTACATCGCGGTCGGTACGCCGCAGCGCAATGCGAAGGGCGAGATCATCAACGCCATCGTGATCAGCACCTTCTTCTCCGGTGATGCGACCTCGATGTATTCCAGCTGGTATGCCGGTCAGCCGGGCAACGCATTCTCGGGCGGCGCGCTGGTTGGCCCGGGGCTGATGTTCGACACCAACCGTTACTACGTCGTCTTCCTCGATGGTCTCGGCCTGTGGGGGGCTTCCAAGCCGTCGGACGGGTTGGGCCGCAAGTTCCCGGTCTACAGCTACTACGACATGGTGCAGCTTAACTACCGTTTGCTGCGCGACCACCTGAAGATCGGCGAGGTTGTGCTGGCCACCGGCGTGTCGATGGGCGGTACCCAGTCCTACTACTGGGGCCTGATGTACCCGGATTTCGTCAAGGCGGTGATGCCGATCGGTGGTGCTTCGGCGACCGATGGCCCTGGCGGGCAGGTCGCCGCATGGACTTTCCAGCTGGCCAAGGCGTCGCTGGAATCCGATCCGGTGTGGATCGAGACCAAGGCTGATTACTACAAGCTGCCCAAGGCCCAGCATCCGAACAAGGGTGTCGAGTTTCACTGGTCGCAGCTTCTGCTGACCGGCTATGACCTGAACTATCGCCAGACGCTTGGCTGGGATTCGGTTTCCAGGGACGTATTTACCTGGAAGGAAGACCCGCGTCTGGGCAAGAATGTCGCCGCCAACCTGACGCGCATGGCCGCCCAGTTTGACGCGGTTGATCTCTGGTATCGCGATACGGTCGGCGAACTGCACAACGTTGACAAGCTGCTGCCGGGCATGCGCGCGCGCGCGCTGGTGGTGCATGTCGACAACGACCAGTGGCTGATGGGCAGTGACGCACGCAAGGCTGCGGACATGATACCGGGTGGAATGTACGCCGGGTTTACCGACCCGATCGCACACTATGCCGTGTTCAAGGCACCCAACGAACTGAAGGGTAACCAGACCTTCGAATCGTTCATGCGCTCGACCGGCATCGTTCAGGGCAGGGACAAGGACGTCGTTTGCGAAGCGAAGAACTATCGTCGGCCGCGGATCAACATGAACCCGGATCCGAAGAAGTCGTTCTGGCGCGATGAAATGGTCTCCCCGTTCCCGGTCAAGTACGCCAAGGTCAAGGACAAGCGTGGCGTCGAATGGGAACTCGGCTATATGGACGAGTATTGCGGCAAGCAGAGCAATCCGCCGACCCTGGTCATCGTCCATGGCAAGGGTGCCTTTGGTGCGCACTACGGGTATCTGATCAAGTACGCCGTCGAACGCGGTTTCCGCGTGATCGCGCCCGACATGCCGCAATGGGGCACTTCCGGCCCGGGCAATATCGACAAGCCGATGACCCGCACGCTGACCGATGTCCGCGATTCCTTCCATGCGCTGGTGGTCGGCAAGCTCGGGGTCAGCAAGGCCTACTACTACGGTCACTCTCTGGGTGGCCAGACGGTGCTGGGCTACGCGTTGCGCTATCCGGAAGCGGTTCAGGGCCTGGTTCTCGAAGGTCCGGCCGGCCTCGAGGAATATCCCAAGACCTTCAAGATGGGTGACAAGGAACTGCCGATCTGCGACAAGTCGATTTCCTACGACCTGAAGGCTTGGCATGCGGCCTACGACCCGCTGGGCCTGGTCAACGCCGAGTTGAAGCGGAGCCCGCAGGAGGTGCGCGACTTTTTCTATTGGAAGAAGCGTGATGCCGCCGGCAATGCCGTTCCAGCGCCGGCCGGTTATTTCGTCAACGACACCCAGTACGCGCGTCTGCACACCGATCAGCGGGTTGCAATGATTACCGGCAACCGGCGCGAGTTCGAGCAATGGGCATTCATGTTCGTCTATGACCTGTTCGCAATCTGTTCGGAAAATGCGCGTGACGATGAAAACTCGCTGTACAAGCGCCTGCCGCAGATCAAGGCACCGATCTTCCTGGCCTTCGGCGCGATCGAGCCGTTCATCCCGAGTACGGCGTTGAACGGCCTGACCGACAAGGCCAAGCAGATCATCATCCCGTTCCGTGAGCGCATGAAGGCCGCAGGAAACATGCCGGTCATCAAGATCTATCCGAATGTCGGGCACTTCATTCATACCGACGTGCCGCATGAGTTCGCCAAGGATACGGTCGATTTCCTGAAGACCCGCCGTGTCGATGCAATGACGCCCGATGTGATCGAAGCGCTGATCAACGGTGCCGCGCCGGTCGCAGCAGCAGCTCCTGCCGCCGGTTCCGACAAGCCGGCCGGCTTGGCCAAGTGAGGTGTGCGATGAAAACGAACATGAGGAAAGCTGACGTGAAAAAGCAGATCATTGTCCTGGCGCTGACGGCGGCCTTCGCGTTGCCCGGCGCTGCCTGGGCCTTCGACACCAGCAAGATCCACGCGATCACGCCGCCGTCGTTGATCATGGCTCAGGATCACCTCAAGAAGTATTATGAGATCCCGGGCTTCCGCATCGGCGGCAAATACAACCTCGATGCGGATCCGGCTACCTGGCGCGACGGCGGCGACGGCGGTACGACGCTCGAGTCGCTCGGTGCGCCGCCGCTGAAGGTCGGCTACATCGCCGTCGGCACGCCCAAGCGCAACGACAAGGGCGAGATCATCAACGCGGTGATCGTCAACACTTTCTATTCGGGCGACTCGACGTTCATGTACAACACCTGGTACGAAGGGCAGCCGGCGAATGCGTTCTCCGGCGGCGCCATCGTCGGCCCGGGCCGGACGATCGACACCAACCGCTATTACGTAGTGTTCCTCGATGCGCTCGGCCTGTGGGGCGAGTCCAAGCCCTCCGCCGGCCTCGGCCGCAAGTTCCCGACGTACAGTTACTTCGACATGGTGCAGGCCAACTACCGGTTGCTGCGCGACCATCTCAAGATTGCTCAGGTCGAAGTGGCGACGGGGGTCTCGATGGGCGCCACTCAGACCTGGGTGTGGGGCGTGATGTATACTCCGAGCGGCTACGTCAAGGCGATCATGCCGATCGGTGGCACCACCGCGTCGGACGGGGAAGATCCGGTCGGTGCGTGGACCTTCCTGCTCGGCCAGGCGGCGATCGAGAGTGATCCGGTGTGGCGGAAGACTAACGGCAACTACTATGACTTGCCGCTCGACCAGCATCCCAAGCGCGGCCTGCAGTTCATGTGGTCGCGCCTGCAGTTGACCGGCCTGACCTTCCCGGTCCGCTCGGCGACGCCGTGGGACAAGATCGAGCGCGAGGTCTTCTACTGGGAGCCGAAGGGCAACCAGAACGCCACCTGGATCGCCCGGACCAAGACCGAGGATCCGGTCGACTACTGGTATCGCAACGATGCTGGTTTTAGCTACAACATCAACAAGGATTTGAAGCGGATCAAGGCGCGGACCCTGGTCGTGCATGTCGATAACGACATGTGGCTGATGGTTGAGAATGCCAGGAAGGCTGCCAAGGCAGTCGAGGGCGCGGCGTTCGCCAGTTTCCCCGACCCGACGGCGCATTACGGCGTGTTCAAGGCGCCGAACGTGCTCAGGCCAACGATCCAGGCTTTTGTCGACAATACCTTTACGACCAGTCTGCCGGGCATCGCCGGAGCCAGCAGCGGTGGCGGCGCGGCGAAGCCGGCGGCCGAAAAACCGGCAGGGCTGGCCAAGTAGCATTGTTTTTTTGCCAAATGAAGGCCGCCTGCGGGCGGCCTTTTTTTGCCGGCGATTATTCCCTCAATGCCCCTTGAAGGTTTGCCGCCACGCATTTGGCGAAACGCCGATGACCTTGCGGAAGTGGTGCCGCAACGACACCGGCGAACCGAACCCGGCGAGGGCGGCGATACTTTCGATGCTCTGCTCGGTAGTCTCCAGCAGGCGTTGGGTGAATGCCAGGCGTTCGTCAAGCAGCCATTCGCCTACCGTGCTCCCGGTCAGTTGGCGGAAGTGGCGGGTGAAGGTGCGCCGGCTCATCAGTGACTTTTCGGCGAGGCTGTCCAGCGTGTGCGCATGATGCAGATTGGCGCGTACCCAGATCCAGCAGGTTGGCAAGGCGCGAATCGCGGGCAGTGGTCGGCAACGGCTGGTCGATGAACTGGGCCTGGCCGCCCTGGCGATGGGGTGGCATCACCAGACGGCGCGCTACGCTGTTGGCGGTTTCCGAGCCGTAGTCCTGGCGTAGCAGATGCAGACAGCAGTCGATACCGGCCGCGGTGCCTGCCGAAGTCAGGATCTTCCCGTCATCGATGTAGAGGACGTCGGCATCTACCTGCACATTCGGGTAGCGCCGCGCAAAGTCCTGGGCATAGGCCCAGTGCGTGGTGGCCTTGCGTCCGTCGAGCAGGCCCGCCTCGGCCAGCACGTAGGCGCCGAGGCACAAGCCGACGACACGGGCGCCACGTCGATGGGCGGCAACCAGGACATCGAGCAGGCGCTGTGGCGGCCGCTCGTCCGGGTCGCGCCAGCTTGGCACGATGATTGTATCGGCCTCGTCGACGGCTTCCAGCCCGTGTCTGACCGCCATGTCGAAGCCGGCGGTCGTGGTCAGCGGACCGCTTTCGCAGGCGCAGACGCGGAAGTCGAAGCGCGGGACGCCCGGATGGGTGTCGCCGAATACCACGCAGGGCACCGACAGGTGAAAAGCACTGATGCGGTCGAAGGCGACCACGGTCACGACATGGGCTTGCATCTTCGTGCTCCTTGGGGGCATGCAGGTCGGGTTGGCCCGATATTATCGAAACTTGTCATTCGGGTCACTCGCGAATCGGGAGGCGGTGGCGAATAATCTGCCCATCGACAACTCACCGAGGAAATACGAAATGACCCAGCAACCGAAGCGCGCACTGATCGTCATCGACGTGCAGAACGAATATTTCACCGGCAAGCTGCGCATCGAATACCCCGATGTGCGGCAATCGCTGGCCAATATCTGCCAGGCCATGGACGCCGCCCACGCCGCCGGAATTTCGGTGGTGGTCGTCCAGCACCTGTTCCCCGAGGGGGCGCCCGTATTTGCGCGCGGTAGCCAGGGGGCCGATCTGCATCCGGAGGTGGCGCGGCGCCATCGTGACCACCTGGTCGAGAAAAGCATGGCCAGTTCGCTGACGGCGACCGATCTGGGGCCATGGTTGCGTGAGCGTGGGATCGATACGCTGACTGTCGTCGGCTACATGACCCACAATTGCGATGACGCTACCGTCCGCCAGGCCATGCACGAGGGCTGGAAGGTCGAACTGCTGCACGATGCCGCCGGTTCGCTACCGTATGCAAATTCCTTGGGCGCGGCGTCCGCCGAGGAAATCCATCGAGTGTTCACGATCGTCATGCACACCGGCTTTGCCGCGGTGGTGAGTACCGGGGAATGGCTGCGGGCGCTGGCGAGCGGCGAGGCCCTCGAAGCCGATAATGTGTTCCTGTCCAACCAGCGGGCGCTGGCCGGACGCAGAGCGCCTTGATCAGGGGCGGAAGTAGTCGCCGAAAACGCGCGCGAAGAGCAGCGGCTGCTCGAGGTTCATCGAGTGGCCGACATAAGGGAAAATCTCGAGCCGCGCGTTGGGCAACTTCTCGGCCATCACGTCGAGGTGCTCGCGCGGAATCCAGTAATCCACCTTGCCGAACAGGATCAGGTGCTCGTGGGTCATTTCCGGCATGCGCTTCGCGAGTGCGCCGGAATCCCATTCGAGGCCCAGGTTGTGCGGCGTGCCGAACCAGATGCCGTCGGACAGTACGCGGGTGCGTTCGATGATTTTCTTGAACAGTTCGCGCTGCGCGGCGCTGGTGGCGTCGGCGAACTGCGGCATCTGCCCGGCGACCATGGTCTCGGGACGGAACAGCGTCGGCGCCGCGCTCGCCAGGCCGGCGAAGCAGACGTCGGGGTCGGTCTTCATCGCGGTGATCACGCCAACCTGGCTGGAATTCATTTGCAGGCCGAGCGGGCTGACCGGGTCGAGCATCAGCACCTTGCCGAAGCGCTCCGGCGCCATGGTCAGCATGTGCGAAATGATGATGCCGCCGGTCGAGTGGCCGTAGAGATTGCATTTCTCGATGCCCAGCGCGTCGAGCAGCGCGAGGTGGTCGCGGGCATGGATTTCCATCGTGTAGTTCGAGTAGTCGGGCGTCGGTTCCGGCTTGTCGGAATCGCCGCAGCCGCGCCACTCGGCGGCAATGACGCGGATATTCGCGGGCAGCAACGGCATGGCGAGGTCGAGCCAGTTGGCGCAGCCGAGATTGCCATGGACGGCGAGGACGACGTTGTCGCCGCTGCCGTGCTCGATATAGTTCAGGGAAATATCTCCAACCTGGATGCGCGGCATACGTGTCTCCTTTGAATTGTGGAACCCATTATAGATTGGTCATCGGCGAGGTGCTACATTGAAGCACTAGGAGGAAGCATATGGAATTTCGACAGCGCAGCGTCCAGTGTGCCGGCCCGGCTGGGCTCCATCGCATGGCCTATACCGAATGGGGCGATCCGCGAAATTCCCGGGTCCTGGTTTGCGTACATGCGCTGACCCGCAATTGCCGCGATTTCGATTTTCTCGCCCGCGCCATGGCGTCGCATTACCGCATCGTCTGCCCGGACATCGCCGGGCGCGGCCTGAGCGACTGGCTCAAGGACCCGGCGGGCTACGCGATTCCCAACTACGTGGCCGATGTCGTCACGCTGATTGCCCGCCTCGATGTCGAAACGGTGGACTGGGTCGGCATCTCGATGGGCGGGCTGATCGGCATGGCGCTGGCGAGTATGGATACGACGCCGGTGCGCCGCCTGGTGGTCAGCGACGTCGGGCCGGAAATCACGCCGGAATCGATCAAGCGCATTGCCACCTACGTCGGCACCGATCCGCGCTGGGCGAGTTTCGACGAGGCGCTCGCCTATATCCGGGTGGTCAGCGCGCCGTTCGGCAAGCTCGGCGACGAACAGTGGCGGCACCTGACCGAGCATTGCGTGCGCCAGGATGCCGACGGCGGCTGGCGCTTCCGCTACGACCCGAAGGTGGCCGAGCCGTTCAGGGCCGCATTTTCCGGCGAACCGATCGACCTGTGGCCGATCTACGAGCGCATTGCCTGCCCGACACTGGTGCTGCGTGGCGCCGAGTCCGATCTGTTGACGCGGGACACCTGGCAGCAGATGGGTGAGCGCGGTCCACGCGCAAAACTGGTCGAAATTCCCGAAGTCGGCCATGCGCCGATGTTCCTGACCGACGACCAGATCGCCATCGCCCGCGACTTTCTGCTCGCTGCATGAAGCACCTCGTCGTCGCCGGCCGGCGCCTCGAATACCTTGATTACCCGGCGCATCGCTCTGGCCTGCCAGCCATCCTGATGCTGCACGAAGGCCTCGGCTGCGTCGCCATGTGGCGGCATTTTCCCGAGCGCGTGGCGGCGGTCACCGGTTGCCGCGTGATCGTCTGGTCGCGCGCCGGCTATGGTCATTCGCAGCCATACGTGCAGGCGCGCACGCCGCGCTACATGCACCGCGAGGCGCTGGAGGCATTGCCGGCGCTGCTGGCCGAACTGGGCGTCGAACGGCCGCTGCTGTTCGGTCACAGCGATGGCGGCAGCATCGCGCTGATCTTTGCCGGCGCGTTCCCCGACGTGCCGCTCGGTGTGATCGCCATGGCGCCGCACGAGTTCGTCGAGGAAGAAACCCTGACCGGCATTTTGGCCGCAAAAACGGCGTGGACCGCAACCGACCTGCCGCAGAAGCTGGCCCGCTACCACGCCGATGTCGATCGCGTGTTCGCCGACTGGAACGATACCTGGCTGTCGCCGGCCTTCCGCGACTGGAACATCGAGGAATACCTGCCGCAGATCCGCTGCCCGGTGCTGGCCATCCAGGGCGCGGACGACGAGTACGCGACGATGCGCCAGATCGAGGTCATCGCCGAACAGGTGGCCGATACGACGCTGCTCAAGTTACCCCAATGCGGCCATTCGCCGCACCGCGATCAGCCGGCGGCGGTGCTCGGGGCGGTCGACATGTTCGTCGGGCGGATCACCGGCCGGCCGGCGGGCCAGGCGGAGGGCAGGGGAAATGCATGAAAACTGCGTGGCGAATGCAATGGCGGGCGATCGGACCGTCGGGGCGGTCTGCGAATATATCGGGTGCTCCACCCACAGCGCACCGTCTTGATCAAAGGTCGCGATGCGCTCGGCGGGCGGCACGAACTGCGGACTACCATGTACCGTGGTCGCTTGGACGAATTGACGATCGTCTGCTTGGCCGGGCCATCGTTCCACGAGGGCCGCGGGTCGGTTTGTGCGTGTGAATGACCGGCCAAGCACGCAAGAAATGCCGCTGACGAAGTATCTGCATGACTAAACCCTCAATCGGAACGAATATTCACTTTCTGACTCGGCAATCAATTCGGCGCTGCGAACAGGAAGGCAAGCTGGAAGTTAACGGACCAGTTCGCGCCGTCGGTGGGTATAACGACATTGTAGAAAGCCTGTGCCGAAAGGCTGATCGGCAGCGGGCCAACATAAAACAGTTTGCCGATCCCGCCGCCCACCGGCACGGTCCAACGATCATCCGCCGGCCTGGTCCAGTTCGATGTGATGGTTGCGTTGCTGTAGATCGACCAGCCATCGGGAAAGTTGTAGCTGAACAGGTACTGCGCACCAAAGGCGTTCACCCGGTTATTGCCGCTGGCGTCGCCGAGCGACCAGCCGTTCTGCAACACCACGCCCGCGCTCCACTTCTCCTGCTGATGGTAAACAAGCGCGGCCGGACCAAGGGCCACCCGGTTGCTGCCGAGTTCGGACTGTGTGCGGGTAGGCAGAAGGATGGTGGGGCCGACCCCCCAGACGACCTCGCCCGCCTTCTTTGGCGAGACGAACAGATTGATCAGCGTGTCACTGAGGCCGGTCGTCGAGTTCTCGCCCGCCGCGCCAGGTACGTGCGCTATCGGCAGGATCGTGTAGGTGACGAGCCGATAGTCCTCGTTGATCGAAAACGGCCAGACGGCCTGCAGCGAATAGATGCCTTGTGTTTGCCCGGAATTCGGGTAGCCGGGATTGGCATTGGCCTCGAGCACGAACTGGCGCAGACCGCTCACCGGGTTTTGCTTGAGCTTCTGCAATTCAGCCACTGAGGTTCGCTGATTTGCGGTGTCTGCTGTCCCTTCGGTGGTTGGCGATGGCGTTGCCTGGGCAAGCGCCGCCAGCGGCAGCGCGAGTGCGCTGCACCCCACGAAAATGCGTGCCATCCAACGATTCATTTGATCCTTTGAGACTCAATAAGGTCGGGTGCTGGCATTACTTCGGGAACATGAACTGCACCTGGGCGCGAATCTGCCAGTTCGGTCCGTCATCCGGCGTCACCACGTTGTAGTAGGCCGACAGCTGCGTATTCACCGGCAGCTTGCCGAGGTGGAAGATCTTGCCGACGCCGCCGCCCACCGGCACCGTCCACCGCTGGCTACTCTCGGCCTTCCAGTTGGCGGTGATGATCGGGGCGCTGGTGAGGTAGAAACCACCGTCGAAGTTGTAGTTGACGAACGGCTGGATCAGGCCGTTGTTGTACGACCCGCCGGTGCCGCTATCGGAGAGCGACCAGATGTTGTTGACCAGCGCGCCGATACACCCAGGGATCGCCCTTTTCGAGGTGCAAGGCCACTACCGAGGGACCAAGGCCCCAGTTGCGGTTGCCGAGATCCGAGTTGCTGTTGGTCGGCAGTTGCACCACCGGCCCGGCACCCCAGATGAAGCTGCCGGGCTTGGCCGGCGACAGGAAGGCGGTGAACACCGTGTCGCCGATGCCGTTGGTCCGCTCGCCATCCGGGAGCGGCTGCGAGATGACCGGGACGATGGTGCGGGTGATGATGTTCCACTCGTCGCTCACCGAGACCGGGATCACCGGCTGGATGTTGAGGATGTTCTGCGTGCGATTGTCGGGGCCGACGTTCAGGTTGGTGTTGTTCTGGAACGGCACGCTGATCAGGTTGCCGACCGGGTTCTGGGCGAGCTTGGCCAGTTCTTCGGCACTGAGTTCGGCGTGGGCCGGTGCCGCCACAAGGACTGCTGCGGTCGACGCCAAAAAAACACGGATTTTCGTTTTGGTCGTGAATGTCATTTGGTACTCCCTGATGAAACTGGCTTCCCGGCCGGCATGCGGCCAGGAAAGTGAAGGTTAGAGCGGACGAGCCGGCCCGATCTGCGGGGCGCGCACCGGCTTGGCCATGCCGAAGAAGATCACCACGCCCTGGCCGCCGCAACGGGTGGACAGTGCCTCGGCGGCGCCGGGGTAGCAACTGTCGATGTCCTGCCAGTTGTTCATGGCCCAGACGTCGCCCGCCGGGCCGACGGCGATGTCGGTCTGCAACTGCAGGCCACCACCGACATAGCCGCCCGGCGGCGAAATCTGGTCGCCGGTCTTGAAGCCGGGCGGGCAGTTCTCGGTGCGCACGCCGCACAACTGGACGATCGGGCTCGCCGCCGTCGCGAAATTGGAGACCCAGACGTTATCGTTACCGTCAACCACCACGGCCCACGGCCCGGGGAGGCCGCCACCCCTGAACGGCGAACCCGGCAACTGCGTGCCATCCGGCCGCAGCACGGTGACGCTGCCGCTGCCGCCTTTCTGTTCCGACATGGTCTTGGTCAGGTAGTCGGAGGCCGAGAGCACGCCGCCGGTCTTCAGATGCACCGCCATGTCAACCATATGCGCCAGACCCAGCAAACCGGCGCCGAAGCGGTTGGTCACCCAGACGTTGCCCTGGCTGTCGATGTTCAGCCCGCTGTTGTTGGAGCGCACGTCGAAGCGTTCTGCCCTGGTCGGGTCGGCTGCCGGAAAACGGATCACATGGACCGAACTGTCCGACACCCAGATGCGGTCCTGCTGGTCAATGGCCAGATGGAACGGTGCGGTGAATGACTTGCACGGTTCGCCGCTGTCACCCTCGCAGACGATCTTGCCGTTATTCCAGTCGCCCTTGGGGAAATGCAGCAACTGGCGCTTGGAAATGCCCAGCGCCCCAACGTCGCCGTTCGGCGCGGTGATGATGCCCTGCATCAAGCCGAGTTTGCCACCGAAGTTGATGCCCTCGGGTGGCGTCAGCGGCTTGCCGTTCTTGTCGAACACGGCAATGGATTTACTGCCGTAGCTCGCAAGCCAGACGTTGCCCTTGAGGTCGATGGCGGCGCCGAAGGTGCCACCCTGCATGCCGCCGCCGGCAAAACCGGTGGTGATCGGCGACA
>CAWFGN010000004.1:0-39645 GCA_963815365.1 uncultured beta proteobacterium | reverse complement strand
CCGGGTCGATCTTGTACTCCTCGGCGCGCGGGTAGGCGGCGAGCATGATCGACTCGTGCGTCTTGCGGCCAGCGATTGGGGCCACGGTCTGCCACAGCTCTTCGGTGATGAAGGGAATGAGCGGATGGGCCAGGCGCAGCACGGCTTCCAGCGTGCGCACCAACGTCCGGCGGGCGCCGCGCTGCTGGGCATCGTTGCCGGTCTGGACTTCGACCTTGGCGATTTCCAGATACCAGTCGCAGAACTCGTCCCAGATGAACTTATAGATGGCCTGGGCGACAAGGTCGAAACGGTAGTCGGTGAAGTGCTGCTCGACTTCCTTTTCGACGCGCTGCAACTGGCTGACGATCCAGCGGTCGGCGAAGCTGAATTCGAGCGGGGCTGAACCGCCGCAGGCCGGGCCGTTCTGCTGGTGTTCGAGGGCCAGATCGTGGCCTTCGACGTTCATGAGCACGAAGCGCGTGGCGTTCCACAGTTTGTTGCAGAAATTGCGATAGCCGTCGCAGCGGTTGAGGTCGAACTTGATGTCGCGGCCGGGCGAAGCGAGGCTGGCGAAGGTGAAGCGCAGGGCGTCGGTGCCGAAGGAGGCGATGCCTTCCGGGAATTCCTTCTTCGTCTTCTTGGCGATGCTCTCGGCCTGCTTGGGGTTCATCAGGCCGGTCGTGCGCTTTTCGATCAGGGCGTCGAGGCCGATGCCGTCGATGAGGTCGATCGGGTCGAGGACGTTGCCCTTCGATTTCGACATCTTCTGGCCTTCGCCGTCGCGGATCAGGCCATGCACATAAACGTGCTTGAACGGGATCTGGCCGGTGATCTGCTTGGTCATCATGACCATGCGGGCGACCCAGAAGAAGATGATGTCGAAACCGGTGACCAGCACGGTCGACGGCAAATATTGCTGCAAAATCGGGTTGGCTGCGTCGATTGCCTCGTCGCCGGTCCAGTCCAGCGTCGAGAAGGGCCACAGGGCGGACGAGAACCAGGTGTCGAGGACGTCTTCGTCGCGGCTCAGCGCGCCGGTATAGCCCTGCTTGGCGGCTTCGGCCTTGGCTTCGGCCTCGTTGTGGGCAACGAAGACCTGGCCGTTTTCGCCATACCACGCCGGGATCTGGTGGCCCCACCACAGTTGGCGGGAAATACACCAGTCCTGGATGTTGTTAAGCCACTGGTTGTAGGTATTGACCCAGTTTTCCGGATAGAACTTGATCTCGCCGGAATGGACGACGTCGAGCGCCTTTTCCGTGATCGACTTGCCATCGTCGCCCTGCTTGGACATGGCGACGAACCACTGGTCGGTGAGCATCGGCTCGATGACGACATTGGTCCGGTCGCCGCGCGGCACTTTGAGTTTGTGCTTGTCGGTCTTTTCCAGGATGCCGAGGGCTTCGAGGTCGGCGACGACGGCCTTGCGGGCGTCGAAACGGTCCAGGCCGCGATATTTTTCCGGGGCGTTCTCGTTGATCTTGGCATCCAGCGTCAGGATCGAAATCATCGGCAGGCCATGGCGCTGGCCAACCGCATAGTCGTTGAAGTCATGCGCCGGCGTGACCTTGACGCAACCGGTGCCGAATTCGAGATCGACGTAGCTGTCGGCAATGATCGGGATTTCGCGGTCGGTCAGCGGCAACTTCACCATCTTGCCGATCATGTGCTTGTAGCGTTCGTCTTCCGGGTGAACCATCACGGCCGTGTCGCCGAGCATGGTTTCCGGCCGCGTCGTGGCGACGACCAGGCTATCCGAGCCGTCGGCCAGCGGGTAGCGGATGTGCCACATGAAGCCGTCTTCTTCTTCCTGCACGACTTCCAGGTCGGAAACAGCCGTGTGCAGCTTCGGATCCCAGTTCACCAGGCGCTTGCCGCGGTAGATCAGGCCTTCGTTGAACAGGCGGACGAAGGTTTCAGTGACGACCTTGTTGAGGCCGGCATCCATCGTGAAGCGCTCGCGCTTCCAGTCCGGGCTGGTGCCCATGCGGCGCATCTGTTTGGTGATGGTGTTGCCGGAGTATTCCTTCCACTCCCAGACCTTTTCCAGGAATTTCTCGCGGCCGAGGTCGTGGCGCGAAATGCCCTGGGCGTCCAACTGGCGTTCGACAACGATCTGCGTCGCGATGCCGGCATGGTCGGTGCCCGGCTGCCAAAGGGTATTGTGGCCGCGCATCCGGTAATAGCGGGTCAGCGCGTCCATCAGCGTCTGGTTGAAACCGTGGCCCATGTGCAGCGTGCCGGTTACATTCGGGGGCGGCAGCAGGATGCAGAAATTGTCCTGTTTATTTGGGTTGACCCGGCAGCGAAGAAATTTCGGGCTTCCCACTCGGGGTACCAGCGACGTTCAATATCGGCCGGCTCGAAGGCTTTGGCGAGTTCCATGGGCTTGGCGGAAAAGGGGAAAACCCGAAATTATACCGGAGCACCGCCCCGGCTTCGCGGCGATCTCAGTCGCGCGGCTGGATCAGCGCCAGTATTTCCGGCTCGGCGAGGAAATCGCGGATGGTAGTCTCGATAATGCCGGGGAGTTCCGCCGCCAGCCGCTCGTGGACCCGCCGCGCCAGTTCATGGGCGACGATGTCTAGCATGGCCCCTTCGAGCGCCAGGCCGTTTGCCGGTTCAGCAGCGATTTCCGCCGCGTTGCGGGTTACCGGTTCGGTCGCTGGCGATTCAGCGTTGAGCAGGATCGGCACGTCGTCCGGGTCGATGGCGTCGGTCAGGACCGGTACGTCATCGGTGTCGGGCAGGCTCTGGCGGCGCCGCTGCATCAGGGCATCGGCTCGGGCAATGACGCTGCTGGGCACGCGCTTTCTCCTCAACGGTTGCCGAGGTCGAAATAGTGCACCTCGTATCCGCGGTCCTTGTAGAACTTGACGCGTTCGCGGGCGCGGTTGCGGTCGTCTTCCTCGCGGCCGACGACTTCTATGAGGTTCTGAAAACGGGCGAAGCCGGGCGGAACCTCCCGGCCGAGATTCATCAGGCGCTCATCTTGTGGCGGTTGGTCGAGATTGTCGGTAATGAGGATGGGGGTCTCGTCGGAAATCGGCGAACCGCTCCGGCAATGCGGTACGAAGCCGAGTGCCGGGTGCGTCCACAGCAGGCGATCGACGTTGCCCGCAATCTCTTCGTCGGGGGCATAGACGAGCATCGCCTTCTTTTTTGCATACGCCCCGCCGAGCAGGGCGCAGGCGGCGGCAATCCTGTCTGACGCGCCATGGTAGAAGAAGACCTGGGTCAATTGAGCTGTCCGGCACGTTGCAGCAAATAGTGCGCGAGCAGCGGCACCGGCCGGCCGGTTGCCCCCTTGTCGTTGCCCGACTTCCAGGCCGTGCCGGCGATGTCGAGATGGGCCCATTTGAACTTCTTGGTGAAGCGCGACAGGAAACAGGC
The DNA here is from genome assembly GCA_963815365.1 of uncultured beta proteobacterium. GTDB lineage: Bacteria > Pseudomonadota > Gammaproteobacteria > Burkholderiales > Rhodocyclaceae > Azonexus. The sequence goes on along the minus strand of CAWFGN010000004.1, from coordinate 36,270 downwards.
GGCCGTAATCGAGCCACCCCAGCGCCCGCCGATGTTCCCCATGTCGGCAAACGGGCTTTTCAGCAGTTCCTGGTAGTCATCCCACAGCGGCATGTGCCAGGCACGGTCGTGGGCTTCGTCGCCGGCATTGAGCAAGTCGTGGGCAAGGGAATCCTTGTTTGCATAGAGACCCGTGGCAATGTGTCCGAGCGCGATCACGCAGGCGCCGGTCAGCGTGGCCACATCGATCACGGTATCCGGTTCGAAACGTTCGGCATAGGTCAGCGCATCGCAAAGGATCAGACGGCCTTCGGCATCGGTGTTGAGAATTTCTATGGTCTGGCCGGACATCGAGGTGACGATGTCACCCGGCCGGGTCGCGCCGCCACCCGGCATGTTTTCGGTTGCCGGAACGATCACGGTCAGGTTGATCGGCAAAGCCATCCGGGCGACCGCCTGCATCGTGCCGAGGACACTTGCCGCACCGCACATGTCGTATTTCATCTCGTCCATTTCGGCGCCCGGCTTCAGCGAGATGCCGCCGGTGTCGAAGGTAACCCCCTTGCCGACCAGGACGATCGGCTTGTCGCCGGACTTGCCGCCCGTGTAGTGCAGGACGATGAGCTTCGGGGGTTGATGCGAGCCACGGGCGACGGAGAGCAGGGAGTGCATGGCAAGCTTTTCCATGTCGGCCGCTTCGAGAATCTCGCAAGCAAGGCCCAGTTTCCTGGCCATGTCACGGGCACAGTCAGCCAGGTAGCTCGGGTGGCAGACGTTCGGCGGGAGATTGCCCAGGTCCTTGGTCAGCTTCATCCCCCCGGCGATCGCGACCCCCTGATTCAGCGCAGCTTCGGCCGTGGCCAGCTCGTTTCGGCGTTCGACGCCCAGCGTCAGTTTGCGCAATGGCCGACGCGGTTCTTCCTTTTTGCTCTTGAACTGGTCGAACCTGTAAGTCGCATCGAGAGCGATCATCACGGTCTGGCGAACACGCCAGGACACACTGCGCTTCCTGACGGCAAGTTCCGTCAGGAAAAATGACGCATCAATGGTGCCGGTGTCGTTGAGCACTTTGATCGCCGTGCGCACCGCACTGCCAAATTCCTTTTCGTGAAATTCCTTTTCCTTGCCCAGTCCGACCAGCAGAACTCGTTCACAGAGCGTGCCGGGTACATTGTGGAGGATCAGGGTGCTGCCTGCCTTGCCATCCATGTCGCCGCGCCGAAGGATGTCGGAAATATAGCCGGTGGCAGCCTTGTCGAGAAGTTCGGCGGGAAGCGTCAGCTTTCTCGATTCAAAAACCCCGACGACCACGCAGTCGCTGCGCTGCTTCTCCGGGGTGCCACTTTTTATGCTAAATTCCACAAGCTGCTCCTGTTCAGGGAAATATCAGTGTCCGAGGGATTATCCTCGCATTTTTTTGGTTTCGTCAAAGCATGATATTCGAGCGCGCCGCCAGGCGCGAGTTCGCTCAGGCAGCTGCCGGCATCAGCGTTGCGCTGCTGGCGATCCTGATCTCCTCAAAGTTGATCCGGCTGCTCAAGGAGGCCGCGGGAGGGCAGATCGCTCCCGAAGCGATCCTGCCCCTGATCGGTTTTGCGATGCTCAACCTCATGCCGGTGCTGCTCTCGCTGACGCTTTTTGTCTCGGTTTTGTTGCACGCTTTCACGGGTTTACCGGGATTCCGAGATGGTGGTCTGGCTTTCTTCCGGACAGCCGCTGACGGCGTGGGTTCGGCCGGTACTCAAGTTCGCCCTGCCGATCGTGGCCGGGATCGCGGTATTGACAGCCTTCCTGTCGCCCTGGGGGTACTATGGCGCGGCCCAGTTCCGGGAGCAGTTGTCGGCACGTGTCGATCTTTCGCAAGTGACACCGGGCGCGTTTCGCGAAGCCAAGCGGGGGCAGCGCGTATTTTTCATCGAGGATCTGGCAAAGGACGGGTCGAAGGTGGGCAACGTCTTTGCCACGGCCTTCCAGGACGGCAAGCTCGGTGTGGTTATGGCGGATTCCGGGCATCAGGAAATTGCCGAGAATGGAGACCGCTTTGTCGTGCTCGAGAAGGGTCGTCGCTACGAGGTTGAGCCGGGGTCGCCGGCGTTCCGTGTCATGGATTTCGAACGCTATCTGGTGCGCGTTCAGGACGGGCAGGCCAAGGAGCCAACCCGCTCGCCGAATCGCCTGCCCCTGAACGAACTGGTTTTCGACAGTGGCCTGGATGCGCGGGGGGAACTGCTTTGGCGCATTGGCATGCCGGTCTCGGCAGTGATTCTCGCACTCCTGGCAATCCCTTTGTCTTACGTGAATCCACGGGCGGGAAGGTCGGCGAACATGCTGATCGCAATCCTGGTGTACGCCATCTATAGCAACCTCATCTCGGTCAGTCAGGCGTGGGTCGCCCAGGGCAAGCTGTCATTCTGGGTTGGCGTCTGGGCGGTGCATGCGGTGATGCTGATGCCGCTCGTGGCCCTGTTTTACCGAAGGATTTCCCTGCGCATGCCCTGGCACCGGAGCGCCGCCTGATGTTTCGCCTGCAGTTGTATCAGCGCTACCTGATGCGGGAAACCTTTGCGGCGGTGTTCCTGGTCCTGCTGGCCTTTCTCGCCCTGTTCAGCTTCTTCGACCTGATCAACGAACTGCGCAGCGTCGGGCAGGGTGGTTATAAGCTGTTGCACGCTGTCGTGTTCGTGGCACTCAGCCTGCCCGGCGTCGTTTACGAATTGATCCCGATCGCTGCCCTGATCGGGTCGCTTTACGCACTCTCTACCCTGGCGAGGCACTCGGAAATTGCGGTACTTCGTGCGTCCGGGCTGGCAACGAGCGATATTTTGTTGACCCTGTTCCGGGTTGCTGCACTGCTTGCCCTTCTGACGCTGGTTATTGGCGAGGTACTGGTGCCGCTTGCCGAGCGTACGGCGCAAGAACTCAAGGCACGGGCGCTAAGCCAGGTGATAACGCAGCGCGGAATGGAGACCGGCTTATGGATAAAGGACGGGCGCAGCTTTATCAATATTCGCGAGGCGACCCCCGACGCGCGCCTGGCGGGGATCCGAATTTACCATTTCAGCGAGGCGAGAGCGCTGGAGTCGGTGACTGACGCCGAGAGCGCCAGCTTTGAACCGCCCGGCAGCTGGAAACTGACAGGCGTGGTAAGAACCATTCTCGAAGGTGATACCGCGCGGGTCGAGCGGGTGGCGACCGATGAATGGCATTCTTCCATCACGCCGGACTTGCTGGCGGTATTGATGGTCGCCCCGGAGCGCATGTCGCTGGTGGGTTTGCTCAATTACTCACAGCACCTCAGCGAAAACCGGCAGAAATCGGACCGCTATGAAATCGCGATCTGGAAAAAGCTGATCTATCCAATGGCGACGTTCGTCATGGTGGCGCTGGCGCTACCGTTCGGCTATTCACACAACCGGGTTGGCGGCGTCAGCCTGAAAATATTTGCCGGCGTCATGCTGGGCATCCTTTTTTACGCGCTCAACGGACTGTTTTCTCATCTCGGTGTAATTAATTCGTGGCCGCCCTTTGCCAGCGCCGCAGCGCCGTCAGCCTTGTTCCTGCTGGCGGCGGTCGGGATGTTGTGGTGGGTGGAGCGTCGCTAGCCCGGGTTCAAGGTTTATCGGCATGGACGATACGCGTTCCGGCAATGCGATCATGCAGGAACTGCCGATCCCGGTCGAAGACGGCCCAGAATATACCCAGGCCGCATAGCATGATACTGGGCCAGGCCACTAGATAGCGCAGTACCGCCTGCATCGGGCGCAAGCGTCTGCCCTCGGCGCTGGCAAGGCGCAGCTTCCAGGTTTTCATGGGTAGAGTCTGGCCACCATTCAGCCAGAACCAGACGAAATAGAGCATCAGCAGCACAACGATGTGAAGCCACATCAGTTTCCCGGGCAGGCCCATGCCAAAGCCCGAAATCAGGATCTGGGGCAGCAAAAAGCCGATCAGGCAGACTGCGAAAACGACGAGGCTTTCATACAGCATGCTGGCGAGGCGACGGGCGATACTCGGAAATTCGCCGGTCATTGGTTTTTGGCGGGTTCATCCGCCGCCGACTTGCCGGCCGAGATTGCGCTGGCCTCGGCGGGTTGAGATGGGGCTTCGCCAGAGGCTGGCAGGGGTTCGACGGGGGGAGCCAACAGTTGGGATGACTTGCCGGCTTGCCTGACGCGTTGCCTTTCCTCGGCGGAAAGGTTTGAATAGGCTTCCCACTTTTGCTTGACGACCTGTTTTTGTTCGGCCGGAAGTTGGTTGAATTCCTTGTAACTGTCCCTTGCTTTGGCCCGTTGCTCAGGCGTTAGGTTCGCCCATTCACGCATGCGATCTTTCATCCGCCGCTGCTCGTCAGGTGTCAGAACCGGATAGCGGTCGGCAATACCCAGCCATTTCTTGCGCCGGATATTTTCCATCTTGTCCCATTCACCGGCGAGGGGCCCGAGGATGATCTTCTGTTGCGTGCTGAGCGAATTCCAGCCCGGTTGGGGCGGTGTGCCGATGACAGCGGTGGTCGGAGGTTCGGCAGCCAGTGCGTTTGCGAGCAGCAAGCTGAGGATCACTCCTCCGAGGTGTCGTCTCTTAACCATTCGAAGAAATCGTTATCCATAAAAGCCTCGGGAGGCAGGTCGCCCGATAGCAGGGCGCTGTCAACTTCTTCCAGCGCCGTTACATAATTGACGCTGTCCATGTAGAAAGAAAGCCACATGCCGAACAGCAAAGCCACAATGGCCAATACCTGCCGCAGGTAACGGTTGTTTGGCGCGAAATGGAAATGGCCGTGGCCGCCCGCCAGAACCAAGCGGGGCGCTTCCTGCTTCTGGCGGGAAAGCGCCAGATGGCGAGCTGCTTCCAGTCGCCTTGCCGAGGCCGGGGAGATGTCCTTCAGTCCATGGTTCAGCGCCTGCCGAACCCGCGAAGCATAACGTTCTTCATTCATAACTTGACACCTTTTGCCGACAGGGCGGCTGCCAGCGCGTGGGTGGCGCGCGAGCAATGGGTTTTGACGCTGCCTTCTGAGCAGCCCATCGCCGCTGCGGTTTCAGCGACGTCCATGTCTTCCCAGTAACGCATGAGAAAGGCCTCGCGTTGACGTCCCGGCAGTTTTTTTATTTCATCGTCGATCAGGTTGAGTGTCTGGGCCTGCAATAGTTTGCTCTCCGGCGTCCGCGGCCCGGCATCATCCTGATCGGCAGCCAGGGTTTCGAGCGGGTCGTGGTCGTCGTCATCGTCCGGAGAGAAGGCAGAGAGGACCGTCGTCCACATCGAGCGGACCTTGCTCCGTCGATAGAAGTCACGAATCGTGTTCTGCAGGATGCGCTGAAACAGCATCGGAAACTCTTCGGCTGGGCGGTCGCCATATTTTTCCGCCAGTTTCAGCATGCTGTCCTGCACGATATCGAGCGCATTTTCCTCGTCGTGAACGGCAAACATGGCCTGCTTGAACGCGCGGCGTTCAACGGATTCAAGAAAATAAGCCAGTTCATTGGGTGAAGCCAGAGTTGCCCCTTCGATCGAGAAAAGCCTTGGAAAGCCTGTGGTTATGTAGTAACGCCTTGACCGAACATGGTCACTCGATTAAGGTTACACGTTTTTCAGGCAACAGCTTTATTGGGCTCAAGAATGATGATCAGCGGTGCAGAAATTGTAGTCAGGTGCCTACAGGAAGAAAAGGTCGATTGTGTGTTCGGTTACCCGGGCGGGTCCGTTCTACACATCTACGACGCACTTTTCAAGCAGGAGCAGGTCAAGCATATCCTGGTACGCCACGAGCAGGCTGCGGTGCATGCGGCTGATGCCTATTCGCGTTCCTCGCAAAAAGTCGGGGTCGCCCTGGTTACTTCAGGCCCGGGTGTAACCAATACCGTGACTGGTATTGCCACTGCTTACATGGATTCCATTCCGATGGTCGTGTTCACCGGACAGGTTCCGACCCAGTACATCGGCCAGGATGCCTTCCAGGAGTGCGACACGGTCGGCATCACCCGTCCGTGCGTGAAGCACAACTTCCTGGTCAAGGACGTCAAGGATCTGGCGGTGACCATCAAGAAGGCCTTCCACATCGCTGCAACCGGACGCCCCGGACCGGTCGTGGTCGATATCCCTAAAGATATTACGGCCCAGATGTGTGAGTTCGACTATCCGAAGACGATCCAGATGCGCTCCTACAACCCGGTGGTCAAGGGGCATCTCGGGCAAATCAAGAAGGCTGTGCAGATCCTGCAGGAAGCCAGGCGTCCGATTATTTATACCGGCGGTGGCGTCATTCTCTCCGATGCGGCGCAAAAGCTGACCGAACTGGCACACAAACTGAATTTTCCGGTCACCAACACCCTGATGGGGCTGGGAGGCTATCCGGCAACGGACAAGCAGTTCGTCGGCATGCTGGGTATGCACGGAACCTTCGAAGCCAACAACGCCATGCACTATTCGGATGTGATTCTGGCCGTCGGGGCGCGTTTCGATGACCGCGTGATCGGTAATCCGGAACATTTCGGTGAGGAGAAGCGCCGCGTCATCCATATTGATATCGACCCCTCGTCGATTTCGAAGCGAGTCAAAGTGGACGTTCCGATCGTCGGCAATGTTGCCGATGTGCTCGACGAAATCATCAAGTTGATTGATGGCGGATTCAAGGCTGATCCGGAAGTGGGCAACTGGTGGAAGCAGATTGATGCATGGCGCGGCCGCGACAGTCTGCGTTACAAGCAGGCCGAGCACATCATGCCGCAGTTTGTGGTCGAAAAGCTTTACGAAGTGACCGGCGGTGATGCCTTCATCACTTCGGATGTCGGCCAGCATCAGATGTTTGCCGCCCAGTATTACAAGTTCGACAAGCCGCGGCGCTGGATCAACTCTGGTGGCCTGGGGACCATGGGTGTCGGCTTGCCCTATGGCATGGGCGTGCTGATGGCCAATCCGGGGGCGCAAGTCGCCTGTGTGACCGGCGAAGGTTCGATCCAGATGTGTATCCAGGAACTGTCAACCTGCAAGCAGTATGGCTTTCCGATCAAGATCATCAATTTGAACAACGGCATGCTGGGCATGGTGCGGCAGTGGCAGGAAATGTTCTATTCCAAGCGCTACTCCCAGTCCTATGTCACTTCGCTGCCCGATTTCGTCAAGCTGGCCGAGGCCTATGGCCACGTCGGCATGAAGATCGAGCGGCCGGAAGATGTCGAGCCGGCGTTGCGCAAGGCTTTCACCGAGCACAAGGATGATCTGGTCTTCCTGGACTTCATCATTGATCCGGTGGCCAACGTTTTCCCGATGGTGGCGGCCGGCAAGGGCCTGACCGAAATGATCCTCGCTGAAGATCTGTGAGCGGGGGAGGAACAGAATAATGCGTCATATCATTTCCATCCTGATCGAAAACGAATCGGGTGCTCTTTCCCGCGTGGCCGGGCTGTTTTCCGCCCGCGGCTACAACATCGAATCGCTGACTGTGGCACCGACGGAGGATCCCTCGCTGTCCCGGATGACCATCCTGACCCGGGGTTCCGACGAGGTGCTCGAGCAGATCACCAAGCAGCTCAACAAGCTGGTTGATGTGGTCAAGGTGGTCGATCTCTCCGAAGCCGCTCATGTCGAGCGCGAACTGATGCTGATCAAGGTTCGCGCCACGGGCAAGGACCGCGAAGAGATGAAGCGGATGGCCGATATTTTCCGTGGCCGCATCATCGATGTCACGGAATCGACCTATGTCATCGAGTTGACCGGCTCCAGTTCCAAGCTCGACTCGTTCATCGCCGCACTCGATGCCGGCCTGATTCTCGAAACCGTCCGTACCGGTGTCTGTGGCATCGGCCGTGGCGATCGCATTCTTAAAGTCTGACTACTGTTTAATAAGAGGATTTCATGAAAGTTTATTACGACAAGGACGCCGATCTCTCCCTGATCAAGGGCAAGAAGGTCACCATCGTTGGTTACGGCTCGCAGGGTCACGCCCACGCCCAGAACCTCAAGGATTCCGGCGTCAAGGTTACCGTTGGCCTGCGCAAGGAAGGCGCTTCCTGGAAGAAGGCCGAAGCGGCCGGCCTCAAGGTCGAAGAGATCGCCAAGGCGGTCAAGGGCGCCGACGTTGTCATGATCCTGTTGCCGGATGAAAACATTCCGCAGGTGTACAACGAAGAAGTCGCTCCCAACCTCAAGAAGGGTGCTGCCCTGGCTTTTGCCCACGGCTTCAACGTGCATTACAACCAGGTCGTGCCGCGTGCCGACGTCGACGTCATCATGATCGCCCCGAAGGGTCCTGGCCACACCGTGCGTTCCGAGTACCTCAAGGGTGGCGGCGTACCGTCCCTGATCGCCGTGTACCAGGACGTGACCAAGAAAGCCAAGGATATTGCCCTGTCCTACGCCGCTGCCAACGGTGGTACCAAGGGCGGCGTTATTGAAACCAACTTCCGCGAAGAGACCGAAACCGACCTGTTCGGTGAGCAGGCCGTACTGTGCGGCGGCGCCGTTGAACTGGTCAAGATGGGCTTCGAAACCCTGACCGAAGCTGGTTACGCTCCGGAAATGGCCTACTTCGAGTGCCTGCACGAATTGAAGCTGATCGTCGACCTGATGTACGAAGGCGGCATTGCCAACATGAACTACTCGATCTCCAACAATGCGGAGTTCGGCGAGTACGTGACCGGCAGCGAAGTCATCAACGAGCAGTCCCGTGCCGCCATGCGCAATGCCCTGAAGCGCATCCAGAACGGTGACTACGCCAAGATGTTCATTCTCGAAGGTCGCACCAATTACCCGGCCATGACGGCTCGTCGTCGCCTGAATGCCGAGCATCCGATCGAAACGGTCGGCGGCAAGTTGCGCGACATGATGCCGTGGATCAAGAAGAACAAGCTCGTCGACCAGACCAAGAACTAATTTGGGTCGTTGCGGGCTCGGTAGCGCGTCGTTGCTTCCGCTTGCCGTACTAACGTACTGTCTGCGCGTGCGCGCCTAGCGCTACCTTCGCTTTGGGCGGTGTGGGAAACCTCACCGCCCAAGTTGTTTGGGGGATAGGTGTATCCTTGTACCATTCTGGATGATTCTATTAGCCAATGACTGAACTCAAACCCCGTAAATCGCTGTTCAATCCGGAAGTGAAGCGGCGTGGAATTTATGTGCTGCCCAACCTGTTCACCACCGCGGCCTTGTTTGCTGGATTTTTCGCCATCGTACAGGCGATGCAGGGGGATTTCGAGCGGGCGGCAATGGCGATTTTCATCGCCATGGTGCTGGATGGCCTGGATGGCCGTGTCGCCCGGATGACGAATACGCAGTCGGCGTTTGGTGCGGAGTACGATTCGCTGTCCGACATGGTCAGTTTCGGCGCGGCGCCGGCGCTGGTCATGTACGAATGGGCACTGCGTGACCTCGGTCGGTTGGGCTGGATCGCAGCATTCATCTACTGCGCCGGCGCGGCCTTGCGTCTGGCGCGATTCAACACGACACTGGAAGTCATGGACAAGCGGTTCTTTCAGGGCTTGCCGTCACCGGCGGCCGCTGCGCTGGTGGCCGGTCTGGTCTGGGTCATGATTGCATCGGGCATTCCGGGCAGCGACGTTCGCTGGATCGCTTGCGTGCTGACCATCTTTGCCGGCGTGACAATGGTTTCCAATATCCGCTACTACAGTTTCAAGGACGTCAATCTCAAGAAGAGTGTGCCGTTCTTCGTGATTGCCGCGATTGCCCTTGGCTTCGCGCTGGTGGCCTACAGTCCTGAAATTGCCCTGTTCGGTTTTTTTGTCATTTATGGTTTGTCCGGCTACGTGCTGGCTGCCGCGGGCCTGTTGAAACGCAAGGCCGTCTGACCTTCCGGAGTGGAAACATGAAACAGCATCTCGTTATTTTCGACACCACCCTGCGCGACGGCGAGCAGAGTCCAGGTGCGTCGATGACCAGAGAAGAAAAACTTCGTGTCGCACGTCAGCTTGAGAAAATGCGGGTCGATGTGATCGAAGCGGGCTTTGCTGCCGCTTCACCGGGCGATTTCGATTCGATCCACGCAATTGCCCAGGTCGTCAAGGATTCAACAGTGTGTTCCCTGGCCCGCGCCAACGAAAATGATATCCGCCGTTCCGGCGAGGCGATCAAGCCGGCCAATTCAGGCCGAATTCATACTTTCATCGCGACGTCGCCAATCCACATGGAGAAGAAGTTGCGCATGACGCCGGACCAGGTGGTCGAACAGGCGCTCAAGGCAATTGGCTGGGCGCGCGAATACACGGATGACATCGAGTTTTCGGCGGAGGATGCCGGGCGTTCCGAACTGGATTTCCTTTGCCGGATATTTGAGGCCGTGATCAAGGCCGGTGCGACGACGATCAATGTCCCGGATACGGTCGGTTACAACATTCCCTTCCAGTATGCCGAAACCATGCGCCAGTTGATCGAGCGTGTGCCGAACTCGGACAAGGTGGTCTGGTCCGTTCATTGCCACAATGATCTTGGGCTCGCTGTGTCGAATTCGCTGGCTGCGGTGCTGGCCGGAGCACGTCAGGTCGAGTGCACGATAAACGGTCTTGGCGAACGCGCCGGCAATGCATCGCTGGAGGAAATCGTGATGGCAGTCCGCACGCGTGGCGACGTTTTCCCGGTCGAGACCCGCATCGACACCACGCAGATCGTTCCGGCCTCCAAGCTCGTGTCGCAGATCACCGGCTACCCGGTACAGCCTAACAAGGCGGTGGTCGGTGCCAATGCTTTCGCCCACGAGTCCGGCATCCATCAGGATGGCGTGCTCAAGCATCGAGAAACTTATGAAATCATGCGAGCCGAGGATGTCGGCTGGTCGCAGAACAAGCTGGTGCTGGGCAAGCATTCGGGGCGCAACGCGTTCAGGAGCCGGTTGCAGGAGTTGGGTATCGAACTGGATAGCGATGAGGCGTTGAATGCTGCCTTTGCCCGCTTCAAGGAACTGGCTGACCGCAAGCACGAGATTTTCGACGAAGACCTGCATGCGCTGGTCTCTGACGAACTGGTCACCCCGGAGCACGAGCATTACAAGTTGGTCTATTCACGGGTTTGCTCCGAAACCGGCGAAATGCCCTACGCCAAGGTGATATTGAATGTAGGGGGCGTCGAACAGAAGGGTGAAGCGGCCGGTGGCGGTCCTGTCGATGCGACGTTCAAGGCCATTGAAAGCATTGTTGCGAGCGGTGCCGAATTGATGCTCTACTCGGTAAATGCCATTACCACCGGTACCGATGCCCAAGGTGAAGTGACGACGCGTTTGGCGAAGGGGGGACGCATCGTCAATGGCAACGGCGCCGATACCGACATCGTGATCGCGTCTGCGCGTTCCTACCTTAATGCCTTGAACAAGCTGCATTTCACGCTGGACAAGGTGCGCGCTCAGGCTGACGTCTGAACCTGCGGGCGGCCACCGCAGGCGCTTCCAGTCAGGCGGTTGATTCCTGTGCCGAACGGGTGGCGCGCACGTAACCAATGGCGGCGCCAAACAGTATCGTGGCGAGGATTGTCTCGACCACTGCGAGATTCTGCGCCAGCCCCGTGTCACTGGTCGCACGGACAAGCCCCTCGCCGAGGTAGAACAGGACAAAGAGCGAGACCCATTTGTACGTATAGCGCCTGCCGCGCAGGATGCCGAAGAGCGGTACCAGCAAGACTACTGCCTTGAGCACCAGCCACGAGCCGCCCGGCCTGAGTGGCGCCAGCCACAATTCCCAGGCCAGGCAAAGAAAAATCAGCGCGATCAGGCTGGCGCTGGCGATGAGTTGATAAGTTCGGGCGGTCACGGTCAACTCAATTTTTGGGCAATAATTGCCAGTCGTCTGCCTTGGGCAAAAGCGAGCCGGCTTTCCGTTTCCGAGAGCAGCGGACTGCCTGCCGGGCCAGCGACATGGCTGGCGCCGTACGGCGTTCCCCCGTGCTGGGTATGGTGCAGATCAGTTTCGGTAAACGGCAGGCCCATGACCAGCATGCCATGGTGGATCAGCGGCAGGGCCATCGACAAGAGCGTGGCTTCATTGCCGCCATGCTGGCTGCCGCTCGAGGTGAATACGCAACCCGGCTTGCCGGCCAGGGTGCCGTTCTGCCAGGCGGCGATCGTTCCATCCCAGAAGTATTTCATCGGCGCGGCCATGTTGCCGAAGCGCACCGGGCTGCCCAGGGCCAGCCCGCAGCATTCGTCAAGGTCTGTTGCCTCGACGTAAGGGGCGCCCGAGTCGGGAACGGAGGCGTCGGTCGCTTCACAAACCGCGGATATTTTTGGAACCGTGCGCAGTATGGCCTGCGTGCCGGGCACAGATTCGATGCCGCGCGCGATCCGTTCGGCGAGGGCGCGAACGGAGCCGCGATGGCTGTAGTAGAGGACAAGGATGTCGTGCATGGTCGGCTATTATACGGCCCATGCAGACTCATTCCCGATATCGGCGGTCGCTCCGGCAGGCTGGTGTTTCACAGACAATAGTGCGGCGTTTCCGGGCCGAGAACATGATGCAGACCAGTTCGGCACTCGCCTTTACGACGCTGCTGGCGCTGGTGCCGCTGGCGACGGTGGTCCTGTCGGTTGCCGATGCTGTGCCTTACCTTAACCTGCTTGTCATGCGCCTCGAATCGCTGATTCAGGATGCGCTTTTGCCGACCGGTGCGGCGCGCACCATTTCCGGCAGCATCGGGCGTTTTTCGCACCGGGCGCAGGGCTTGACCGTGGTCGGCATCGCATTTCTGAGCATCACGGCGTTCATGCTGATGCACACGATCGAAAGGGCGTTCAATCATGTCTGGCAAGTCAAGCCGCGCCCTTTTTTTTCCCGTCTGTTGCTCTATCTCTTCGCGATGCTGGTCTGGCCCTTCCTGCTGGCCGCCGTTGCGGCGGTGATGTCGTTTGCCGTAACGACCTCGCTGGGTTTCATCGACGAGGCGCGCTGGGTTCGCGAGGCATTGCTCAAGGGGATTTCGCTGACCGTTCTCGGCTTGTTCTTTTCTTTTCTCTACTACGCCGTACCGAACGCGCCGGTACGCGGACGCAGTGCGTTGCTCGCCGGTTTGTTCGCCTCCCTCGCCTTTGCTGCCATGCAGGCGTTGTTCGAGGTGTTTCTGACCAGTTCGGCCGTGCTCAAAAGTGTCTACGGCGCCTTCGCCGCGTTTCCGGTTTTTCTTGTGTGGCTGCACCTGAGCTGGGCCGTGGTCCTGTTTGGCGGATTGATCGCCGCCACGACTTCCCGCCCGTCGCGCAAGTGAATTTTGTCTCTCGCGGCGCGGTAAGTGGCTTGTTTTTCCTCGATTAAGCGCTATAATCTCCGGTCTTTTTCCAAGCAACGAAAGAATTACGATGGTCGTTATCCGTCTTGCCCGTAGCGGCGCCAAGAAGCGCCCCTTTTACAACATGGTGGTCACCGATTCCCGCAATCGCCGCGATGGTCGTTTCGTCGAGCGTATCGGTTTCTACAACCCGGTTGCCTCGGGTAACGCCGAAAGCCTGCGCGTAGCCGTTGATCGTCTGGCCTACTGGAAGCAGAATGGCGCCCAGTTGTCGCCGACGGTTGCCCGCCTGGTGAAGCAGCACGCCGCCCAACAAGCGGCCTAAGCATTTCCCTTTGACCGGCAACGAACTCGTCGTTCTGGGTCGCCTTGCCGACCCTTACGGGATTCAAGGCTGGTTGAGGTTGCACCCTTATGGTGACGACCCGCTGGCCTGGTCTGAAATGCCGGTCTGGTGGGTTGGCAGGGACGGTGAGCCGTGGCGCGAATGCAGGCTGAAGGGCTTGAAGGCGCATGGTGACGGTGTCGTGGTCCTGCTTGACGGCATTGCGGACCGCACTGCTGCCGAGGCCATGAAAGGTGTTCTGGTCGGTGCGCCGCGTGAAGCCCTGCCGAAAACTGACGAGGACGAGTTTTACTGGACCGATCTGGTCGGTCTGGAGGTCATCAATACCGCGGGCGACCGCCTCGGCAAGGTGGTCGGGCTGATCGAAACCGGGGCCAATGCGGTCATGCGTGTGGTCGGTGATGACAATGCCGAACGGCTGCTGCCTTTTGTCTCGGCAGTGGTGCTGGCGGTGGAAAAGGAAGCGGGGAAAATCCGTGTGGAGTGGGGCAGCGACTGGTGATCCGGTTTGACTGCGTGACCATCTTCCCGGAGATGTTCGTTGCGGTAACGCAAAGTGGTATTACCCGCCGGGCGCTGGAAGAGCAGCGCTGGCAGTGGCAAGGCTGGAATCCTCGGGATTTTGCCGAGAATGCCTGGCGACGGGTCGATGATCGCCCATTCGGGGGCGGGCCGGGCATGTTGATGCAGCCGGGGCCGCTGGAGAAGGCGATTGCAGCTGCCAAGGCGCAGCAGCGCGAGGCGGGGCTGGCGAAAAGCCGGGTGATCTACCTCTCGCCGCAGGGCGCGCCGCTGACCCACGAACGGGTGATGCAGTTGGCGACGGGCGATGAAGGGCTGATCCTTCTGTGCGGTCGTTATGAAGGAATTGACGAGCGGCTGATCGAGCGCTGTGTCGATGAAGAAATTTCGATCGGGGATTTTGTGCTCTCCGGTGGCGAGTTGCCGGCGATGGCCTTGATCGATGCCGTCGTCCGCCAGTTGCCGGGGGTGCTCGGAGATGCCGCTTCGGCGGTGGAAGATTCGTTTGTCGGTGGTTTGCTGGATTGTCCGCACTACACCCGCCCGGAAGTTTACGAGGGCGCGGCGGTGCCGGAGGTTCTGCTGTCCGGCGACCACAAGAGAATTCGGCGCTGGCGGCTGAAACAGTCGCTGGCCCGGACCCGGAAGCGCCGGCCGGATTTGCTGGCGCACCGCGGGTTGACCGCGGAAGAGACGCAACTACTCACGGAAATTTCCGGAGAGGAGCAATGCGGTGAGTAAGTGTTTATAAATTAGAGGATCTCACATGAACCTGATTCAACAACTCGAGCAAGAAGAAATTGCCCGCCTGGGCAAGACCCTCCCCGAATTCGCACCGGGCGACACCGTCGTCGTGCAAGTGAAGGTCAAGGAAGGCAATCGCGAGCGTCTGCAGGCTTACGAAGGCGTCGTCATCGCCAAGCGTAACCGCGGCCTGAACTCTGCCTTCACCGTCCGCAAGATTTCTTCCGGCGAAGGTGTCGAGCGTACTTTCCAGACCTACTCCCCGCTGGTCGCTTCGGTTGAAGTGAAGCGTCGCGGTGATGTTCGTCGCGCCAAGCTGTACTACCTGCGCGAGCGTTCGGGCAAGTCCGCTCGGATCAAGGAAAAGCTGGTCCGCAAGGAAAAGCCGGTCGCTGCTGCGTAAGCAGTTTGGCCAAATCAGAAAAGGGCGCTTCGGCGCCCTTTTTTTGCCTATTTTTTGCCCGAAATTACGGGTGGACCGCAGGATGCTTCTTGTCTTTTTCAATCAGGGCATAGGCCGAGTGATTGTGGATCGATTCGAAGTTCTCCGACTCCACAATATACGCGTTGACACGTTCTTCTGCGTTGAGACGTGCGGCGACGTCACGGACCATGTCTTCGACGAATTTCGGATTGTCGTAGGCGCGTTCGGTGACGTATTTCTCGTCCGGACGCTTGAGCAAGCCGAACAACTCGCAGGAGGCTTCCTCTTCAACCAGTTGTACCAGTTCCTCGATCCACATGAAGTCGTTGGTGCGGGCGGTGACGGTGACGTGCGAGCGCTGGTTGTGGGCGCCATACTCTGAAATTTTCTTGGAGCAGGGACAGAGGCTGGTGACCGGAACGACGACCTTGACCGAAGTGACGATCTGGCCATGGCAGATGTCGCCGATGAAGGTCACGTCGTAGTCCATCAGGCTTTGTACGCCGGAGATGGGGGCCGTCTTGTTGATGAAGTAGGGAAAGTTCATCTCGATGTGGCCGGTTTCGGCTTCGAGCTTGAGCACCATGTCGCTGAGCATGACCGGGAAATTCTCGACCGAGATCTCGCGTTCATGGCTGTTCAGGATCTCCACGAAGCGCGACATATGCGTGCCCTTGAAGTTGTGCGGCAGGCCGACGTACATGTTGAAGACGGCGATGGTGTGCTGGATGCCGGCTGATTTGTCCTGCACCCGAACCGGGTGGCGGATCGCCTTGATGCCGACCTTGTTGATGGCGATATGTCGGGTATCGGCGGAGTTTTGAACGTCCGGGATGTCGGGTTTGGGGTTGTTCATGGGCTGTTCTTTAACGAATTATTGTAGGTTGCTGAGGGCGCGCAGCGCATTGACCGAGCGAACAATGCCATTCTTGTCGAGGCCAAGTTCGGCCAGCAATTGACTTTGTTCGCCGTGGTCGACGAAGCGGTCGGGCAGGCCAAGGCGTAAAACCGGAACGCTCAACCGGCGCTCTGCCAGCACCCGCTCGATTTCCGATCCGGCGCCGCCGATGACCGCGTTCTCTTCGAGAGTGACCAGAAGGGAATGGTTCCCGGCCAGTTCGACAATCAGCTCGACATCGAGCGGCTTGACGAAGCGCATGTTGACGACCGTGGCATCGAGTTCGTCACCAGCCGCCAGCGCGGCCGTAACCAGGCTGCCGAAAGCAAGCAGGGCGACATCCCTGCCCCGGCGGCGGAGTTCACCCTTGCCGACCGGCAGGGTGTCGAGATTGGCTTCCGGAGTCGTGCCGGTGCCGCCGCCCCGCGGGTAGCGCACCATGCTCGGACAGTCCAGCGCATAGGCAGTGGACAGCATCTTGCGGCATTCCGCTTCGTCCGCCGGCGCCATGACCACCATGTTCGGGATGCAGGTGACAAAGGAGAGGTCGAAAGTGCCGTGGTGGGTCGGGCCATCGGCGCCGACCAGACCGCCGCGGTCGACCGCAAAAACGACCGGCAAATTCTGCAGGGCGACATCGTGAATCAACTGGTCGTAGGCGCGTTGCAGGAAGGTCGAGTAGATGGCGACGACCGGCTTCAGCCCTTCGCAAGCAAGTCCGGCGGCGAAAGTGACGGCATGCTGCTCGGCGATCCCGACATCGTAGTAGCGATCCGGGTGCTCGCCGGCGAAACGCACCAGGCCCGAGCCTTCGCGCATCGCCGGGGTGATGCCGACCAGTCGGAAGTCGGCCTTTGCCATGTCGCACAGCCAGTCGCCGAAGACCTGGGTATACGTCAGCTTGCCGGGGCCCTTGGCCGACTTGATACCCACCTCGGGCGCAAACCTGGCGACGCCGTGGTAGAGAATCGGGTCGGCCTCGGCCAGCTTGTAGCCTTGCCCCTTCTTGGTGATGACGTGCAGGAACTTCGGCCCCTTCAGATCGCGCAGGTTTTCCAGCGTCGGGATCAGGGCGTCGAGGTCGTGGCCGTCGATCGGTCCGTAATAATGGAAGCCGAATTCCTCGAACAGCGTGCCGGGGGCGATCATGCCCTTGACGTGCTCTTCGGCACGCCGCGCCAGTTCGAGCAACGGCGGGGCGAATTCGAGCATGTGCCGCGCGCCGGCGCGCGCCGCGTTGAAGGTGCGCCCGGAAATCAGGCGGGTCAGGATGTTGTTCAGCGCGCCGACCGGTGGCGAGATCGACATCTCGTTGTCGTTGAGAATGACCAGCATGTCGGCATCGGCGACGCCGGCATTGTTCAGGGCCTCGAACGCCATGCCGGCCGACATCGCGCCGTCGCCGATGATGGCGATCGCCTTGCGCGCCTCGCCCTTGTGCTTGGCGGCCAGCGCCATGCCGAGTGCGGCGGAGATCGAGGTCGACGAGTGACCGACGCCGAAGGTGTCGAAAGGGCTTTCGCTGCGCTTGGGGAAGCCGGAAACCCCGCCGTGCATGCGCAGCGTGCTCATGCCGGCGCGGCGCCCGGTCAGCACCTTGTGCGCATAGCACTGATGGCCGACATCCCAGACCAGGCGGTCTTCCGGGGTGTTGAATACCGCATGCAGCGCGACGGTAAGCTCGACGGTGCCAAGGTTGGACGACAAATGGCCGCCTGTCTGCGACACCGAGTCGATCAGGAAGGCGCGCAGTTCGGTCGCCAGTTGCGGCAACTGCTTGCGCTCCAGGCGGCGCAGATCGGCCGGGCTGTTGATGGTTTCAAGCAAGGGGAAGAGGCTCATTTCAGAATTGCCGATGGCAGATGAAGTCGGCCAGCTGGGTCAGGCGCGTTGCACGCTCACCGAAAATGGACAGCGCGGCGAGCGCGTCGCTGCGCAGTTCGTCGGCGTAGGCGCGGGCGGCGTCGAGGCCGAGCAGGCTGACATAGGTCGGCTTGGCGGCGGCTTCGTCCTTGCCGGCCGTCTTGCCGAGCGTGGCGGTGCTCGCCGTGCAGTCGAGAATGTCGTCGACCACCTGGAAAAGCAGGCCGGCGCGTTTGGCGAAGCGGTCGAGATTCTGGCGCTCGTCCGTCGACAACGGCTGGCCGGCCAGGGCACCGAGCAGCACGGCGGCGCGGATCAGGGCACCGGTCTTCAACGCGTGCATCAGCTCCAGTTCGGGCTGTTCGAGTGCCTTGCCGACAGCGGCGAGGTCGATGGCCTGGCCGCCGGCCATGCCGCGCGAGCCGCTGGCGTGCGCGAGCAGGGAGATCATTTCGAGTTGCTGGCGGGGCTCGCCGGGCATCTTGCCGGCGAGCAATTCGAAGGCCAGCGTCTGCAGGCTGTCGCCGACGAGCAGGGCAGTCGGCTCGTCGAACTCGACGTGGCAGGTCGGGCGGCCACGACGCAATACGTCATCGTCCATGCACGGCAGGTCGTCATGGACCAGCGAGTAAGTGTGGATCATCTCGACGGCACAGGCGACGATTTCGAGCTTTGCGGATTCGGCCGCAGTGAGTTCGCCGGCGGCGCAGACGAGCAGCGGGCGGACGCGCTTGCCGCCAGCCAGTGTGGCATAGCGCATTGCATCGTGCAGGCGAGCCGGAATGCTGTCGGCCGCCGGCAGGTGACGGGCGAGGGCCGCTTCGATGCGGTCTTGCGTGGCTGCCATCCAGGCGGCAAAGGCGGCCTCGCTCACGGTGCCTCCAGGCTGCCCGGGGCGAGTTCCTTCAACTCGCCGTTTTCAAGAATGCGGATCTGCTGCTCGGCCTCGGCCAGTTGCCCCTGGCAGTGCTTCATCAGTTCCATGCCGCGGCGATAGGCAGCGATCGACGCCTCCAGTTCCAGGGCGCCGTCTTCCATGTGGTGTACAAGCGTTTCGAGCTCGGCCAGCGCCGTCTCGAATTTCATGTCAGCGATCGGGGATTGATCCATAGCAGCCGGGTTCGGGAAAACCGATGAAAATACTCCATCAGGGGGCTACAGGTCAAATTCCCGGAAGGGTAAAATCAACTCCTTTAACCCGCTGGAGGCGTGGAATGTCTGACGTGGCGACCCTGTCCCGTTTGGCCCCCGCAGTTTCCCAACTGCCGGTGGACCTGGTATTTCGATGAAAAGGTGTTCGAGCTGGAGAAAAAGCTCATCTTCGATGCCGGTCCGGGTTATGTCGGGCACCAGTTGATGGTGCCGGAAGCGGGTAGCTACCGTTCGCTCGAGTGGAAGGATCACGGCCAGATGCTGCTTAATGGCGGCAGCGCAGGGCCGAATGCCGGAGCCTGGCAGATGTCGAACGTCTGTCGCCACCGGCAGGCGATCATGCTGCAGGGAGCCGGCAAACTGAACGGGCCGATCGTCTGTCCGATACATCGCTGGACCTACGACGCGCAGGGGCAGCTGATCGGCGCGCCGCATTTTCCGCAGAATCCCTGCCTGAACCTCAACAAGGTGAAGCTGGAAAACTGGAACGGCCTGCTCTTCAAGGGTCCCCGCTCGGCCAATGCCGACCTGGCCGGGATGAAGGTGGCCAGCGAGCTCGATTTCACCGGCTACAAGCTCGACCATGTCGAGATGCATACGTGCAACTACAACTGGAAAACCTTCATCGAGGTCTATCTGGAGGACTACCACGTGGCGCCTTACCACCCGGGCCTTGGCAATTTTGTCACCTGTGACGACCTGACCTGGCAGTTCGGGGACTGGTATTCGGTGCAGCGTGTCGGCATCACCTCGCTGCAAAAGTCCGGTTCCAGGGCGTACGAGCGCTGGCAGAAGGCAGTGCGCGACCTCTACGGGATCGAGGGCAGGACGCCGGAACACGGCGCTATCTGGCTGACCTACTTCCCGAACATCATGGTTGAGTGGTATCCGCACGTACTCGTCGTGTTGACGCTGATTCCGCAGGGCGTGAACAAGACGCTGAATGTCGTCGAGTTCTACTACCCGGAGGAAATCGTCGATTTCGAGCGCGATTTTATCGAGGCCGAACGTGCCGCTTATATGGAAACCGCGATCGAGGACGACGACATCGGCGAGCGCATGGATCGCGGCCGCTATGCGCTGTTGAAGGAAGGTCGCAGCGAAGTCGGTCCCTATCAAAGTCCGATGGAAGACGGCATGCAACACTTCCACGAGTTTTACCGCCGCGTGATGCAAACGCACTTGTAAGCGATTGCTGCATTGCACAAGGCGCCGGGGTAAAATTCGGCGCCTTTTCCATTTGAGCCGCCTACGAATGCAATCCCTCTGGATGCTGGTTGCCAGCCTGCTTTTCGCCGGCATGGGCGTTTGCGTGAAGTTCGCCGCTGCGACACATTCGGCGGTGGAAATTACCTTTTACCGCAGTTTCATTTCGCTGATCCTGATGTTCGGGCTTGTCCGCCTGCGCGGCGTCGCGCTCGCGACGCCCCACTGGCGCTGGCAGCTCGGCCGGGGCGCCGTCGGTTTCTCGGCATTGCTTGCCTATTTCTATGCCATTACCCTGTTGCCGCTGGCGACAGCAGTCACGCTCAACTACACATCCGCCATTTTTCTGGCCATCTACCTGGCCCTGGCCGGCATGCGCATGCGCCCGGGCATCCTCGGTGCGCTGGTGATCGGCCTGGTAGGTGTCGTCCTGCTGCTCAAGCCGACCTGGCAGGCGGATCAACTGGTCGGCGGACTGGTCGGTCTCGGCTCCGGGGTGCTGGCCGGCATGGCTTATTTCAGTGTCCGTGAACTGGGCAGGCGCGGCGAACCGGAAACGCGCACCGTTTTCTATTTTTCGCTGGTTTCGTCGGTCTGCGCGGGCATCTGGCTTGCGTTCAGCGAACTGCATGCGGTTGACCTGCGCAGCGGCCTGTTTTTGCTGGGCGTCGCGGTGCTCGCCACACTCGCCCAACTGGCGATGACCCGTGCCTACACCCGGGGCAAGACCCTGATGTCAGCGGCACTGGCTTACAGTACGGTGATCTTTTCCAGTTTTTTCGGCATGCTGCTCTGGGGTGAATTACTCGACGCCTCGGCGTGGGTCGCCATCGCCCTGATTGTCCTGTCCGGCATCGCAGCAACGCATTTTTCACGAGCCAGCCCGGTTGAACAGGATTAAACTGGCACAAACAACAACGGAGTCAGAGCATGATTGTCATCGACCATCAACCCAGCCGTGTCAGCGTTTCGGTATTCGGGGAGTTCACCCTTGCCGACTACAAGGAATTCGAGGAGGTAGTCAATTTCAAGGTCAAGTTCGAGGGTCCGGTCGATCTATATTTCGACTTGACCAACATGGGTGACCTGACGCTCGATGTGGCGTGGGAAGAAATCAAGTTTTCACGTGCCCATGCCAACGACTTCAAGCGCGTGGCGGTCGTGACCACGAGCCAGTGGGTGACGTGGAGCGCCTGGTTGTCGCAGACCTTCGTCAGCGCCGATGTCGAGGTTTTCGAGGACGCCGAAGCGGCCAGGCTCTGGCTGGACTCCTCGCCTTGAGCTACACCACGCTGATCGACGCCGCGACGCTCGTCGCGCACCTTGATGACCCGACCTGGCGGGTGATCGATACCCGGCATCAGCTGGCGGATGTTTCCTACGGCCAGCGCGTTTACGGGGATGGGCACATTCCCGGCGCCGTTTTCCTGCATTGCGACCGTGATCTGTCCGGGCCGGTGAATGGCCGGAACGGACGGCATCCGTTGCCGAATCCGGAAATTCTGGCCGGGCGATTCGGCCAGATCGGCATCGAACCGGACACCCAGGTGGTCGTCTATGACGATGCACAGGGGATGATCGCCGGCCGTCTGTGGTGGCTGCTGCGCTGGCTCGGCCATGACAAGGTGGCACTGCTCGATGGCGGACTGCAGGCGTGGCAGACGGCAGGCTACCGGCTGACGCAGGATGCGCCGGTAGTCCGGCCCGCTATTTTCACGATCGATATGCGCGAGTGTCGGGTTGATGCCGACGTCGTGCAGTCCTTCCTGGCGACATCGCGCATGCATCTGGTCGATGCCCGCAGTCCGGATCGTTTCCGCGGTGAGAACGAAACCATCGACCCGGTGGGCGGCCACATCCCGGGCGCGGTCAACCGCTTTTTTCGCGACAATTTACAGGCTGATGGCCGTTTCAAGCCAGCCGCCAAACTGCGCGCCGAATGGCTCGCCGTACTCGCCGGATCATTGCCCGAGCTGGTGGTCCATCAGTGTGGTTCGGGCGTGTCCGCCTGTCACAACATTCTCGCGATGGAAATCGCCGGCCTGACCGGTTCGCGCCTCTATGCCGGTTCCTGGAGCGAGTGGTGTGCCGACCCCGATCGGCCGGTGGCATGATCTTCCGGAAATGAGGTCGATCTGACTGAAGCTTGTCGCAGGTCAATGCGCTTTGGCGACTCCTGTGCAGTAATGGCCAGACTAATCCATTGGAGAGGAGACATCATGTTGACGCTGCAAGATTGCATCGAATTGTCGGATCTGACCGAGGACGAAATCCTCGCCATTGCCGAGCATGAACATGTTCCGGAAATGGTTGCCCTGGAACTGGGTAATTACCTGGTCCATACCGCGAGCGGCGAAAAGAGTATCAAGCGCATGATCCTGGACGACATCGCGCATGCCCGTGAGACCGGCAACGTGAAACACGCCGCAGTACTAAAAAGCGTCCTGAAACATTATGTGGCCGAGCACGGCGGCGTCGGCTGACGAGCAGGCTGCCGACTGCACCGCGCAGATTCAGTGCCGGCTGGCCTTGAAAGTGCCGGTATGGCAGGCGGCCGCTTCATGCCGAGGGTTCACGGGGAGATCCAGTTGAGGTCAGGCGGGCCAGCGCCCAGCCGATGTGTTCACGCACGAGCGGGGAAGGGTGGTTGGCGCGCTGGCCCAGCGCGGCCCGAATTTCCACTGAAGGCGGTGCATTGCCCAGCGCGACGGCAATGTTGCGCAACCAACGCTCATGTCCGATGCGGCGGATCGGGTTGCCGGCCAGACGCTCGTCGAATTCTGCTTCCGACCAGGCAAAAAGATCAAGCAGCCGCGCGCTGTCCAGTCCGTGGCGCGGCGTAAACGCAGGGTCGCCGAGCTGCGCGAAGCGGTTCCACGGGCAGCAGGTCTGGCAGTCGTCGCAGCCATAGATACGGTTGCCGATCAGCGGGCGGAACTCCTCGGGAATCGCGCCTGCCAGTTCGATGGTCAGGTAGGAAATGCAGCGCCGTGCATCGACCCGGTAGGGCGCAACGATCGCCCGCGTCGGGCAGGCGTCCAGGCACGCGGTGCACGTGCCGCAGTGGTCATTGACTTGGGCATCCGGCGGCAGCGGCAGGTTGCAGTAGATTTCTCCAAGAAAGCGCCACGAGCCATGCTGCGAGAGCAGCAGCGTGTGTTTGCCGCGCCAGCCGAGACCGGCCTGCTGCGCGAAATGCACTTCGAGCACCGGCGCCGAATCCGAGAACACGCGGTAGCCGAAAGGCCCGATCAGTGCTGCGATCCGGTCAGCCAGTTTTTGCAGGCGCTGGCGCACGACCTTGTGATAATCACGGCCCTGCGCGTAGCGGGAAATCGCCGCCAGGTCGGGTGATTCGATGTTTCCGGCATGCGGCAGGTAGTCGAGTGCCGCGGAAATCACGCTCAGCGTGCCGGGATGGAGGGTGTCCGGCCGGGCGCGCAATTCGGCATGGCGCGCCATATAATCCATCTCGCCGTGGCAACCGGCGGCCAGCCAGTCGCGCAGACGGGCGGCCGCGTCGCCGGCTTCGGCGCGGGCGACACCGATGGCAGCGAAACCCAGTTCAGCGCCGGCCTGGCGGATGGCTTCTTTCAGTGCCGTGTAATCCACAGTGGAGTCCAGATCGTGCATGCCCCCGATGTTACCGCCGTTTTTCCCCTGCCCGACGAGGCGGCCACGTTGCGTTTTGGCGAACTGCTGGCGCCGGTGGTGAGGCCGGGGCTGGTGATTTTTCTCGAAGGCGACCTCGGCGCCGGAAAAACCACACTGGTGCGTGCGCTGATCCGGGCGTTGGGTTACGGCGGGCCGGTCAAAAGCCCGACGTATTCTCTGGTTGAAGTTTACGTAATTTCGAGCTTATACTTATATCACTTTGATTTTTATCGTTTCGAGTCAGCAGAGGAGTTTCACGATGCGGGCTTTGGCGAATACTTTAATGAAAACGCAGTTTGTCTGGTCGAGTGGCCTGAGCGCGCCGCAGCTTGCGTCCCGTCGCCTGACCTGCGGCTGCGCATCCGGCATGCAGATGTCGGGCGCGTGCTCGAAGCCGTCGCGGAGTCACCGGAAGGGGCGCGGTGCGTAAGTATCCTGACCTCAGCCTGGGGCGCCGACAGCTTCTCCGTTAGCGCCGGCGCCGCGCTGATCCTTTCCGTTTCGCCGCTGGCCGGCGCGGCAGCCAGTCGCCTGCCGTCAATACTTGCCGTGCGCATCTGGCCGGCAGCCGACTATACGCGCGTCACGCTCGAGCACGATGCGCCGCTCAAGTTCACGCATTTCACGGTCGAAAACCCCGATCGCCTGGTGGTCGATATCGAGGGCGTCGAGCTCAACAGCGTCCTCGACAGCCTGGCGCGCAAGGTGGCGGCCGACGACCCCTACATCAAGCTGCTGCGTGCCGGGCGTTACAAACCCGGCATCGTACGCCTCGTCATGGAGCTCAAGACCAAGGTGGCGCCCCAGGTGTTCGAGGTCAAGCCAGCCGGCGAATATGGTCATCGCCTGGTGCTCGATGTCTATCCGTTGACCCCGGTTGACCCGTTGATGTCGCTGCTCGAGGGGCGCCAGGATGCGGTCCAGCCGCTGCAACTCGAGGCGGAAGCGAAGCCGGCGGAGGCAATGCCGCGCAAGGCTGATACGCCTCCCGAGGCGCCGGAGATCAGGACGACCCGCAAGTCGGGCAAGCCGATTGTCGACCGTCTGGTCACCATCACGCTCGATCCCGGGCATGGCGGCGAGGATCCGGGCGCGGTCGGCCGTGGCGGCACCTACGAAAAGAACGTCACGCTGGCCGTCGCCAAGCGCCTCAAGGCCCGCTTCGATGCCGAGCCCAACATGCGTGCGGTATTGACCCGCGATTCCGATTTCTTCGTGCCGCTGCAAATGCGGGTGCAGAAGGCTCGGCGCGTGCAGTCCGATCTTTTCCTGTCGATTCATGCCGACGCCTGGGTCAAGCCCGATGCCCGCGGCTCGTCGGTGTTCGTACTCAGCGAACGTGGTGCCTCGAGTACGCAGGCGCGCCTGCTGGCGCAACGCGAGAATGATGCGGACCTGATCGGCGGGGTCAATCTGGGGGCCAAGGATCTGTTCCTTGCGCGCACGCTGCTCGACCTGTCGCAAACCGCGACGATCAACGACAGCCTCAAACTGGGCAAATACCTGCTGGGCGAACTCGGTTCGGTCAATACGTTGCACAAGAACAATGTCGAGCAAGCCAGTTTTGCCGTGCTCAAGGCACCCGATATTCCTTCCGCGCTGATCGAGACAGCCTTCATTTCCAACCCGGAAGAAGAGCGCCGGCTGAACGACAATGCCTACCAGGACAAACTGGCCGATGCCATCGTCCGCGGCGTACGGCAGTATTTCATCAAGCATCCGCCGGGTCCGAAGTCCAAGCTGGCCAGCATTGCCTGATTGATCGTCCGGCCGCCGTCCGGCCGGTAAAGTCGCTATAATTCCCCCTTTTTCCGAGCAACAAATGCGGGTTTTTCGCGGATTTTCGCGCCCGGTTCCCGGGCCGACGGCCTTGGCCATTGGCAATTTTGACGGTGTTCATCGCGGCCATGGTGCCCTGTTGAGCCGCCTGGTCGAGGCCGCCCGCCAAGCTGCCCTGCCGCCGACCATCCTCACCTTCGAGCCGCATCCGCGCGAATTCTTTGCGCCGGATTCGGCGCCCGCCCGCTTGAGCACCCTGCGCGAAAAGCTCGAACTGCTGGCAGATGCCGGGGTCGAGCAGGCCATGGTGTGCCGGTTCAACGCAGGGTTTGCCGCCCTTTCCGCTGACCAGTTCATCGAGCAGGTGCTGGTGCGCGGCTTGTTGCTTCGCCATCTGATCGTCGGCGATGATTTCCGTTTCGGCAAGGCGCGAATCGGTAATTTTGCGCTGCTGCAAGCCGCCGGGGCCCGGCATGGCTTCACCGTCGAGGCGATGGGCAGTGTCACGGTGGACGGCGAAAGAGCCTCAAGTTCCGGCGTACGCCGGGCGCTGGCAGTCGGCGACATGGAACACGCGGCCCGTCTGCTTGGCCGCCCCTACATCATCGACGGCCAGGTCGCGCACGGCGACAAGGTTGGTCGCCAGCTCGGCTTCGCAACCGCCAATATCCGCATCAAGCACAATCCGCTGCCGATGACCGGCGTTTTTGCCGTGCAAGTCAGCGGCCTCGGCGAAAAGCCGCTACCCGGTGTCGCCAACCTCGGCATCCGGCCGACCGTCGGCGGTACGCGACCCTTGCTGGAAGTCCATCTGTTCGACTTCGACCGTGATATTTACGGCAGGCACATTTCGGTTCGTTTCGTGCACAAGCTGCGCAACGAGCAACGTTTCCCCAATTTTGACGCCCTCAAGGCGCAGATCGCGGCCGATGCCGTGGCGGCGCGGGCCTTCTTCACGCTGTGAGCACGCACAATGGCTGATTACAAAGACACCCTGAACCTGCCGGATACGGCGTTCCCGATGCGCGGCGACCTGCCCAAGCGCGAGCCGCAATGGGTGGCGCAGTGGCAGCAGAAAAAGCTCTACCAGCGCATCCGCGAGATCAGCACCGGCCGCCCGCGCTTCGTGCTGCACGACGGCCCGCCCTATGCCAACGGCGACATTCACATCGGTCACGCGGTCAACAAGATACTGAAGGACATCATCGTCCGCTCGAAGACGCTCTCCGGCTTCGATGCGCCCTATGTGCCAGGCTGGGACTGCCACGGCCTGCCGATCGAGCACCAGATCGAAAAGCTGCATGGCAAGAACATTCCCGCCGACAAGGTGCGTGAGCTCTCCCGCACCTATGCCGCCGAGCAGGTCGAGCGCCAGAAGAAGGATTTCATCCGTCTTGGCGTCCTCGGTGATTGGGGTAATCCTTACCTGACCATGAGTTTCAAGGCAGAGGCTGACGAGATCCGCGCGTTGGGCAAGATTCTCGAGCAGGGTTATCTCTACCAGGGCCTGAAGCCGGTCAACTGGTGTCTGGATTGCGGTTCGGCGCTCGCCGAGGCGGAAGTCGAGTACGAGGACAAGTCTTCGCCGGCGATCGACGTCGCGTTCGAGGTGCATGAAAACCATGCCGCCAAACTGGCCGCCGCCTTCGGCCTGACCCATCTGCGCGGTCCGGCCTTCGCGGTGATCTGGACGACGACGCCGTGGACGCTGCCGGCCAACGAGGCGGTCAGCGTGCATCCCGAGCTCACCTACGACCTGATCGAAACCGAAAAGGGCGCGCTGATCCTCGTCCGTGAACTTGCCGAAGCTTGCCTCAAGCGCTATGGACTCGAGGGCACGGCTTCCGGTTCCTGCAGCGGCGACAGGCTCGACCAGATCCTGCTCAGGCACCCGTTCCAGCA
Source organism: uncultured beta proteobacterium (assembly GCA_963815365.1). GTDB lineage: Bacteria > Pseudomonadota > Gammaproteobacteria > Burkholderiales > Rhodocyclaceae > Azonexus. Next base: position 8,586 of record CAWFGN010000004.1, on the reverse strand, counting down.
CCGCGACGTCGCAATCATTTGCGGTTCGCACGTCACCACCGAAGCCGGCACCGGGCTGGTGCACACGGCCCCGGCGCACGGCGTCGACGACTACAACATCGGCAAGAAATACGGCCTGCCGGTGAATAATCCAGTCGGCAACGACGGCAGGTTCCTTGCCAGCACGCCGACGCTGTCGGTTGGCGAACTGGCCGGCAAGACGGTCTGGGAGGCCAACCCGCTGGTGCTGAAGGAACTCGACAGTCGCGGTCGACTGCTGAAAATGGAGAAAATCCAGCACAGCTACCCGCACTGCTGGCGCCACAAGACGCCGATCATCTTCCGCGCCACCACGCAGTGGTTCATCGGCATGGAGCACAGGAAGGACGAAAACGCCTCGACCCTGCGCTGGATTGCCGAGCGCGCCGTCGACGAAACCCAGTTTTTCCCCGCCTGGGGCCGCGCCCGGCTGGAAGCGATGATGAAGACCCGCCCGGACTGGTGCGTGTCGCGCCAGCGCAACTGGGGTGTGCCGATTCCCTTTTTCCTGCACAAGGACACCGCGCAGCCGCACCCGCGCACCGCCGAACTGATCGAACAAGTCGCCCGGCGTATCGAAAAGGCCGGCATAGAAGCCTGGTTCAGCCTCGATCCCGCCGAACTGTTGGGCGCCGAGGCCGACCAGTACGTCAAGATGAAGGACACGCTCGACGTCTGGTTTGATTCCGGCACCACGCACTGGCACGTGTTGCGCGGCTCGCATGCGGCCGAATCGTCCTACCCGGCCGATCTGTATCTTGAAGGCTCCGACCAGCATCGCGGCTGGTTCCAGAGTTCGCTGCTCTCCGGCTGCGCCATCGACGGACGCGCCCCGTACAAGGCGCTGCTGACCCATGGCTTCGTGGTCAACGGCAAGGGCCACAAGATGTCCAAGTCCAAGGGCAACGTCATTGCGCCGCAGCAGGTTTCTGACAAGATGGGCGCCGACATCCTGCGCCTGTGGACCGCGTCGACCGACTACTCGGGCGAACTGACCATTTCGGATGAAATTCTCAAGCGCGTCGTTGAAGGCTACCGCCGCATCCGCAACACGCTGCGTTTCCTGCTGGCCAATGTGTCCGACTTCGATGCGACGGCCGACATGCTGCCGGTGAGTGAATGGCTGGAAATCGACCGCTACGCGCTGGCCCTGACCCGCGAACTGCAGGACAACTGCCGCGCCGACTACGACCGCTACGAATTCCACCGCGTCGTCCAGGCGCTGCAGACTTTCTGCTCCGAAGACCTCGGCGGCTTCTACCTCGACATCCTGAAGGACCGCCTGTACACCACGGCGCCGAAGTCGAAGGCCCGCCGTTCGGCGCAATCGGCGCTTTGGCACATCACGCAGAGCTTCGTTCGCCTGCTGGCCCCGATCACTTCCTTTACCGCCGAAGAAGTCTGGCAGGTATTGACCGGCAATGCCGATGATTCCGTGATGTTCCAGGTCTGGCACGACCTGCCGAAGCCGGAAGGCGAGGGCGAAATGCTCGCCAAGTGGGCGCTGATCCGCGCCGCACGCGCCGATGTGACCAAGGCGCTCGAAGCCCAGCGCGAAGCCGGCAAGATCGGCTCTGCGCTGCAGGCCGCGGTCGAGATCCGCTGCGCCGGCGAGAAGTACGACGCCCTGGCTGCGCTCGGTGACGACCTGAAATTCGTGCTTCATTTGCTCGTCGACCGCAGTCGTCAAGGATGAAGCCGAACAGGTCATCGCCACGCCGCTGGAACATGCCAAGTGCGAGCGCTGCTGGCATGTGCGTGAAGACGTCGGTACCAATGCCGGGCATCCGACCCTGTGCGGCCGCTGCGTCAGCAATCTGTACGGCGCGGGCGAGGCGAGGGCGTTTGCCTGAGCGGTGTAAGATGAGCCACTGCAGAAAGTTGGAGATAGCGATGCAAGCACTCAGAAGAATCATGGACATTTCGGGGTCTTCGTTAACTGTAGAATTGCCGCCGGATTGGGCGGGTCTTGATCGGGCGGAAGTCATCGTGTTGCCAGTCGACAAGGCGGATTTTTCCGAAATCGCGCAGCCGGCGATGACGATGGAAGAGTTGGTCAAGCGTTTTTCCGGGGCGATTCCCGATTTTCCCGATCGTTTGCCGCAGGGCCAGTACGAAATTCGGCGGAGCTTTGACGATTGATGTATCTGCTGGATTCAAATGTATGCATCGCCCTGATGCGCAGGATATCGACGAGGGTGGCCGAACAGTTCCTGAAACATCGTCTGAGCGATGTTTCGACCTGCTCCATCGTCGCTGCCGAATTGATGGCCGGGGCTTGCCTGAGCCAGGCACGCGAACGAAATCTTGAGGTTACGAGGGATTTTCTGGCATCCATACGTCAGTATCCATTCGATGACGCATGCCTTGAGCACTATGGTGAGTTGCGCGCCCGATTGACCCGTGCCGGCCAGCTTATTGGCCCCAACGACCTCCTGATTGCCGCGACTGCGCTGGCGCATGGCGCCATTCTCGTTACCCATAACACCGCTGAATTCTCCCGTGTTCCCGGCCTGCTGATCGAAGACTGGGAAGCATGATTGCCGTATCTGCAAAGCGCTGGTACGCGCTGGCCGGGCTGGTTGTCGTCCTTGACCAGATCAGCAAATGGGTCGTGCTGGAAAACATCCGTTTCGGTGAAACCATCTACGTTGCGCCGTTCTGGAACTGGGTGCTCACCTACAACCCGGGCGCCGCGTTCAGCTTCCTTGCCGACCAGCCGGGTTGGCAGCGCTGGTTTTTCACGGCGCTGGCGCTTGCCGTTTCCGGCTGGATTGCGCTGGAGTTGCGCCGTCACCCCGAACAGAAGCTGCTCTCGTTTGCCCTGGCCTTGATCATGGGCGGCGCGCTGGGCAACGTGATCGACCGCGTACGCTTCGGTGCAGTCGTCAACTTCGTTCAATGGCACGTCGCCGGCTACTACTGGCCGGCGTTCAACGTCGCCGATTCGGCCATCACGGTTGGCGCCGTTTTACTGGTATTTTCGACGTTGACCGCAGCAAACAGGAAAGAGACTCTTCAATGACCGCGACCGTCCGTTCCGACAGCTACCTGACCCTGCATTACCGGATCGCCACACTGGATGGCGATGAATTCCTGTCCACCTTCGACATGAGTCCGGCCACCCTGCAGATGGGCAGCGGCCAGCTTGCCGAAAACCTCGAATCGGTGTTGATCGGCCTGCCGGCGCACGAGCGTTTTGTCTTCCAGCTGGAACCGGACGAAGCCTTCGGCCAGCACAACCCGCGTCTGGTCGAGCGCATCGCGCGCAATGGCCTGCCCGCCGACATGGAACTCAAGCCTAACTCCGTCGTCGAATTCACCGCGCCCAACGGTGGCACCTTCGCCGGCTTCCTGCGCGAGCTGGATGCCACGCACGCGCTCTTCGATTTCAACCACCCGATGGCGGGCAAGACGATCTGCTTCGAGGTGGAAATCATCGGAATCATGTAATGCAAATACTCCTCGCCAACCCCCGCGGTTTCTGTGCCGGCGTCGAACGCGCCATCACCATCGTCGAACGCGCGCTGGAAAAGTTCGGCGCGCCGATCTACGTCCGTCATGAAGTCGTGCACAACAAGTTCGTCTGCGACGACCTGCGCGCCAAGGGGGCGGTATTCATCGAGGAACTGGCCGAGGTGCCGCCTGGCAGTACCGTCATTTTCAGCGCCCACGGGGTCTCCAGGGCGGTGCGCGAAGAAGCCGCGCAGCGCGGACTGAAAATCTTCGACGCCACCTGCCCGCTGGTCACCAAGGTGCATGTCGAAGTCGCCAAGATGCGCAACCAGGCGCGCGAAGTCGTCATGATCGGCCACAAGGGGCATCCGGAGGTCGAAGGAACGATGGGGCAGAGCCGCGACGGCATGTACCTCGTTGAAACGGCCGAAGATGTCGGGAAGCTCATCGTTGCAACGCCCGGCCAGCTCTCCTTCGTCACGCAAACGACGCTGTCCGTCAACGACGCCACGGTCGTCATCGACGCGCTCAGGAAGCAATTTCCGGAAGTACAGGGGCCGAAGAAAGACGACATCTGCTACGCCACGCAAAACCGCCAGGATGCCGTCAAGGCGCTCGCCGGGCAATGCGATCTGGTGATCGTGGTCGGTAGCCCGAACAGCTCGAACTCACGACGATTGCGCGAGGTCGCCGCCGCACTCGGTATTGACTCCTGGCTGATCGACGGACCGGAAGAAATCGATCCCGTCTGGCTTGATGGAAAGCAGCGGATCGGCGTAACCGCCGGCGCCTCGGCACCGGAAATCCTGGTCCAGCGGGTGGTTGACCGCATCCGGGAGCTGACGGGCGCTGACGTCGGGCAACTGGCAGGGGTTGCGGAAGGGGTCTCCTTCCCGTTGCCGAAAGATCTGGCCTGAGGAAAGGCTAAGCCGGAACCTGAAGTTTTGAACAGAAAATCTATCGTCTGAGCTTCGATGACCTCGCCTTCGGTAAGAATGACCAGGCGTTCCATCGAGGTTTTCCACTTCCCGGACGTTCCCGGGCCAGGGATGCTGCCGGAGGAGGTCCATGGCCGCAGGGCTGATCCGTTTGAGGGGCTTTTTCTTGGTCCGGCTGAATAACTGCAGGAAGTGTTGGATGAGCAGCGGAATGTCGGAGACCCGCTCCCGGAGCGGCGGCACCCGGATGGGGATGACATTGAGGCGGTAAAAGAGGTCTTCCCGGAACCGGTTCTGGCGCACCAGTTCTTCCAAGTCCCGGTTGGTGGCGGCGATTACCCGGATATCCACCCGGATGGTCTTGATGCCGCCGATTCTTTCAAAGGAGTGGTCTTGCAAGACCCGGAGGATTTTTACCTGGAGGCCGGGGCTCATCTCCGAGATTTCGTCCAAAAAGATGCTGCCGCCGTTGGCCAGCTCAAAGCGGCCGATGCGGGTGCGCACCGCGTGGGTAAAGGCGCCCCGTTCGTGCCCAAAGAGCTCGCTTTCCAGCAGTTCTTCGGGAATGGCGGCGCAGTTGACCGGAATGAACGGGCCTTCCCGCCGGGGGCTGTTATAATGGATGGCGTGGGCGATGAGCTCCTTGCCGGTGCCGGATTCGCCCAGGATCAAGACGTTGCTGTCGGTGTCCGCCACCTTGCGGATCAGGTCGAAGACCCGGGTGATGCCGTCGCTGGTGCCTACCATGTTGGCGAAGCCGTACCGCCGGTGGAGCTGTTTCTTGAGGTGCAGATTTTCCCATTTCAGGCGCCGGTGTTCCAGGGCCCGGGCCACCACCAGACGGAGTTCGGTGGGGTCCACGGGTTTGGTAAAGTAATCATAGGCCCCCTGGTGCATGGCAGACACGGCGTTGGCGATGGTGCCGTAGCCGGTGATGATGATGCACGGGCACTCCGGCGCCTCCCGCTGCAGATATTGCAGCAGTTCCATGCCGTCCAGGCCGGGTAAGGCCAGATCGCTCAGCACCAGGTCAAAGGCTTGCTCTTTCAGGTGACGCAAGCCGCTCTCCCCATCGGCGGCGGCAGTTACCTCGTAGCCCTCCGCCTCCAGGATTTCTTGCAGGCTGCTGAGCAGGGCCGGATCATCATCCACCACCAGAATGGAAGCATTATCCCGTTTCATTAAAGATCTCCCTCGGTTATTATAAAGATACCCGAAAATGCCCTTTGTGTCAAATTAATGACATGGCGCAAACTGCCGCTTGATAAGGCGCGCGGGAAAAAGGTTGACTTCGAAAAAATATTATTGTTATGCTTTGACAACCTGCGGGTGAGGAGAACCAGTGCTTGCAACTTTAGCTGTAATTTTTTGGGCTTATGGGATGTACGCCCTGTTTTCCTTTCTATTTCATCGCCAGGGTGGTTATGTCCGCAAACGAAGCCGTTGGCGCAAGCTGAGCCGGTTTATCCTGGTGGCTGGGGTAACCGCCGGGACGGGGCTCATTGTCTGGTGTTGCCTCTACCCCGACAAGCATGATCAGCGGCTGAAGCTCGCCGGGTTTCTCGGGACCGTGTATGCCAAGGGCTGGCCGGACCGGGTGGATCCTCTCAAATATCCGCCGGTCAAAACCCCGAACCAGGGGTCATCGGAGCAGCCGGGGTATGCCCTGCTGCATCCGGAGACGGCGGACAGTCAGATAGGACCGGAAAAGAAGCTTCCCAAACCCAGGCCGAACCGGGCTGCCCCCAAGGGGCAACGCCGTAGCCTCCCTGGATAAGGCCGGCAAAAGCGCCAAGGTCACGAAAGCCCCGGCCCCGCCGTCCAAGAAGGACAAAGTGACCACCAAGAGCCACACCAAGAAAAAGAACCGGTCTACTGCCCCGAGTGGCAGGCAGGCCGAGGCCGGTTAGAACCTGGGGGCCGCGGCCCGGCTCCAGGGTGACCCACTTCCGCTGTGATCCGCCACGTACCAAGACACCTGAAAATCCTTGCCTCCAAGGCCTGGATGCGGCGCCTCCGGTTGCCGCCGCAGCTTCCCGCTCTCGGGGTAACCTGTGCCCAGAACTCAGCCAGCCAAACGGGAAAAATCGCCCGGGCCGCCGGGACGGTCAGCCTCGCAGTCCTCTTCAGCCGGATTCTGGGGCTGGTGCGGGAACAAGTCTTTGCCGGACTCTTTGGCGCTGGCGTCGCCTTTGACGCCTACGTCGTCGCCTTCCGAGTTCCCAACCTGCTGCGGGACCTGTTTGCCGAAGGGGCCTTGAGCTCCGCTTTCGTTACCGTTTTCACCGATTATGAGCAGCGCCTGGGGCAGGAAAAGACCTGGCAACTGGCCAATAACGTGGTCTTTTGCTTCACCCTGCTCGTGAGCCTGCTGGTCACGGCGGGCATGTGGTTCTCCCCGGATATCGTGGGGATCATGGCCCCGGATTTCGGCTCGGTCCCGGGCAAGCTGGAACTCACCACCCTGATGACCAGGATCATGTTCCCCTTCCTCATCCTGGTGTCCCTGGCGGCCCTGGCCATGGGAGTCCTCAACACCAAGGGCAAGTTTTTTGTGCCCTCGGTGGCCTCCAGTTTTTTCAACCTGGGCTCCGTCGTCGCCGGCGTGGGTCTGACCCTGGCCGCACCCCGGTTCGGGATGGCCCCCATAGTCGGCATGGCCTGGGTACCCTCGGTGGCGGGCACTCTGCAGCTGGTGTTCCAATTGCCGCTGTTGTGGCGAGTGGGATTCAGGCTCCAATTGGTCCTTAATCTCCGGGAACCGGGACTGCTGCGGATCATCAAGTTGATGCTGCCCGCGGTGGTGGGCCTCTCCGCTACGCAGATCAATATCTTCATCAACACCTTCTATGCTTCCAGTTGCGCCCAGGGCAGCGTCTCCTGGCTCAATTACGCCTTGCGGCTGATTTCATCTGGCCATGGGCCTGTCGGCGTGGCCCTGATGGTGGCCACCTTGCCGGTGGTCTCCCGCCACGCCTCAATCGCGATCTGGCCGCCCTCCGGGATGCCCTGAAATCTTCCTGTCCCTGGCCATCCTGGTCACCCTGCCCGCGGCCTGCGGCCTGATCTTTTTGGCCCAACCCATCATTGGGCTCATTTATCAGCACGGCCTGTTCACCGCGGTGGACACCCAACAGACTGCCGCAGCCTGGCGCTCTACTCCTGGGACTGGTAGCCTTTGCCGGGGTCAAAATCATCGTGCCGGTTTATTATGCCCTGGATGACACCCGGATACCGGTGCTGGGCTCCTTCGTGACGGTGGCCGCCAATCTCTGCATTATTCACCTCACCCTGGCAACCCTGCAACACCGGGCCATCGCCTTATCGACGTCTCTGAGCATGATCGTGAACTTTGCCTTCCTGGTGGTGGTGCTGTACCGCAAACTGTCTGGTTTTGAGGTGCGTAGCCTCATCCTGACGCTGGGCAAAGTTGCCGGGGCCAGCGTGATTATGGGGCTGGCCGTATCCTGGCTTCACCCCCGGGCCATCGCCTGGTTGGGGGCCGGTCTGGGGGCGCATCCTGGGTATGGCAGGGGTGATCGGCGTCGGCCTGGTCAATACCGCCATGGTGTCGCAAATGCAGATTCCAGAATTTCAGGAGTTGGTAGGGCATGTGCGCCGCAAGCTCTGGCCCTGGCGATTTTGGCCGTCCCGGCGGTTTCCCAGGCCCTGGATATTATCGCCCCGATACAGTTACCGATGTTTTCTCCCCGGATACCGTCAGTGCCCCTGAACGAGAACGTCATCCACATTCCCATGACCGTCTCCCGGCCCGGCGGCGTTCAGCGTCTCACCCTGGGAAGCGACCTTGTACCGGCCGAAGGGTCCCGGCCCATTCCCGCTGGTGGTCTTAAGCCACGGCACCTCCCGAAACCCCCGGGAGCGATTGGGGGAGCGTCTGCGCCATAACGCCCAGAGCTGGAAATTCGTCAGCATGGGATTCGCGGTGGTGATCCCCATGCGCCGCGGCGACGGTCATTCCGAGGGAGATTACGCCGAAGGCGAGGGGCTCTGTGAACACTCCCATTTTTATGCCGCCGGGCTGGAATCGGCCCGGGACCTGCGGGCCACCGTGGAGTATGTGTCGGCCCTGCCCGGCATCGACCCGCAACGCCTGGTGCTGGTGGGCCACTCCAGCGGCGGTTTCGCCTCGCTGATCCTGGCCAGCCAGGGA
>CAWFGN010000003.1:0-133813 GCA_963815365.1 uncultured beta proteobacterium | reverse complement strand
CCAGCGAAAAAATCAGGGTAGCAGTTACCGACAGCCCTTCTGCGGTGAACCCGGAAAACGCCTCGATTCCGGAAGGTGTGGCGGGTACCTTGATCAGGACATTGGCGCGTCCGACCGCCCGCTGCAGGCGCTGCCCCGCCGCGACGGTCCCGTCGGTGTCGTGCGCCAGTTCGGGCGACACTTCGAGGCTGACATAACCGCTTTCGCCGCCACTTGCCAGATAGGCTGGCTGAAGTAGCGCGCAGGCCGCCTGGATGTCGGCGATGACCAGCGACTCGTAGCACGCCTCGGCAGAGAGGCCTGCAGCGCGCAGGCGTTGCAGGTCATTCCGGTAATGCGGGCTGCCGGCGATGGCTTTCTCGAAGATGGCCGGATTCGAGGTGACCCCATCGACGCCGTCCTCGTCGATCAGGCGTTGCAGGCCGCCCTCGCGGAGCAGCGTGCGCGACAGATTGTCGAGCCAGACGTGCTGACCCAGCGCCTTGAGCGCCAGCAACGGGTTGTCGCTCACGATTTTGCCCCCGGCCATTGCCAGTTACGGACTTCCGGCACGTCTTCACCGTGTTCGTGGATGTAGCGCGTGTGCTGGTTGAGTTTGTCGCGCATGGCCTGCTTGATGTGCGCCGCCTGCGCATGCAGTTTCCGCACCCGGCTGGCAACGTCCATGACCAGATGGAAACGATCCAGCGTATTGAGCACGACCATGTCGAACGGTGTCGTCGTCGTGCCCTCCTCCTTGTAACCCCGCACATGCAGGTTGCCGTGATTGCTGCGCCGGTAGGTCAGGCGGTGAATCAGCCACGGGTAGCCGTGATAGGCGAAGATGATCGGCTTGTCGGTGGTGAACAACGAGTTGAATTCATCGCTGGACAGGCCGTGCGGGTGCTCTTCCTGCGGCTGCAGGGTCATCAGGTCGACAACGTTGATGAAGCGGATTTTCAGCTCCGGCGTCAGCTGGTGAAGGAGGTCGATGGCCGCCAGCATTTCCAGTGTCGGAACGTCGCCCGCTGCCGCCAGCACGATGTCCGGCTCGCCCGGCTGGTCGTTGCAGGCCCATTCCCAGAGGCCGATGCCGGCGCTGGCGTGGTTGATCGCCGCTTCCATGTCCAGCCACTGACGGTCCGGCTGCTTGCCGGCGACGATGACATTGACCAGGTTGCGGCTCTTCAGGCAGCGGTCGGTGACGTAAAGCAAGGTGTTGGCATCGGGCGGCAGATAGACGCGGATGATGTCGGCCTTCTTGTTGACCACATGGTCGATGAAGCCCGGGTCCTGGTGCGAGAAGCCGTTGTGATCCTGGCGCCAGACGTGCGAGGTGAGCAGGATGTTGAGCGAGGCAATCGGCCGCCGCCAGGGAATCTCGCCGCACATCTTGAGCCACTTGGCGTGCTGGTTGAACATCGAATCGACGATGTGGATGAAGGCTTCGTAGCAGGAAAACAGCCCGTGCCGCCCGGTCAGCAGATAGCCTTCGAGCCAGCCCTGGCAGGCGTGTTCGGAAAGGATTTCCATGACCCGGCCGTCCGGCGCCAGATGATCGTCATCGGCGAAGCGCTCGGCCATCCAGCTGCGGTCGGTGACTTCGAAGAGTGCGCCAAGGCGGTTGGAGGCAGTTTCATCCGGCCCGAAGACGCGGAAATTATCGGGGTTCTGGCGCATCACGTCGCGCAGGAAGACGCCCATCGCCCGCGTCGCTTCGCCCAGCGCGCCGCCCGGCGCCGGTACGGCCACGGCATAGTCGCGGAAATCGGGCAGGCGCAGGTCGCGCAGCAAGGCGCCGCCGTTGGCGTGCAGGTTGGCGCCCATGCGCCGTTCGCCGACAGGCGCCAGGGCAGCCAGTTCGGGTTTCAGGCGACCGCCGGCATCGAACAGTTCGGCCGGGCGATAGGAGTGCATCCATTCGGCCAGCAACGCCACATGCTCGGGCTTGTCCATGTCGCTGAACGGCACCTGATGCGAACGCCAGGAGCCTTCGCTTTTCTTGCCATCGACCATTTTCGGCCCGGTCCACCCCTTGGGCGAGCGCAGGATGATCAGCGGCCAGCGCGGACGGGTTGTTTCGCCGCCTGCGCGCGCCCGGCGCTGGATTTCGGAAATCGCTCCGATTCCGGCGTCGACCGCAGCAGCCATCAGTTGATGCATGGTTTCCGGGTCGTCGCCTTCGACAAAGTACGGTTCATAGCCATAGCCGATAAACAGGCTTTCCAGCTCGCTGCGACCGATGCGCGCCAGGATCGTCGGGTTGGCGATCTTGTAGCCGTTGAGGTGGAGGATGGGCAGCACCGCGCCGTCGGTACGCGGATTGAGGAACTTGTTGGAATGCCAGGAGGTGGCGAGCGGCCCGGTTTCGGCCTCGCCGTCGCCGACGACGCAGCAGGCGATCAGGTCCGGATTGTCGAACACCGCACCAAAGGCGTGGAACAGCGCATAGCCCAGTTCGCCGCCTTCGTGGATCGAGCCCGGCGTATCCGGCGAGGCGTGGCTGGGGATGCCGCCGGGGAAGGAGAACTGGCGGAACAGGCGGCGCATGCCTTCCTCGTCCGGCGAAATATCGTGATACAGCTCGCTGTAGCTGCCTTCCAGATATGTGTTCGCCACCACCGCCGGGCCGCCGTGGCCGGGGCCGGCGATGAAGATCATGTTCAGGTCGTGCTGCCTGATCGCCCGGTTCATGTGCACGTAGATGAAGTTGAGGCCCGGTGTCGTTCCCCAGTGGCCGAGCAGGCGCGGCTTGATGTGCGCCAGGGTCAACGGCACTTTCAGCAACGGGTTGTCGAGCAGGTAGATCTGGCCCACCGACAGGTAATTGGCAGCGCGCCACCAGGCGTTCATGCGCTGGAGTTGCTCGGCATCGAGCGGCGGGGTCGTCGTCGGCATCGTATTTTCCTTGGTTCGGTGTGGCGCTTGCCGATTGCGGTCGACGGTCAAATTGCGCCCATTTTGCGTAGCCGGGCCCGCAGGTTCTCCACTTCTTCCAGCAATTCGAGCGCCAGCGCGGCACCGGCCAGATTGACGCCGAGGTCGCGCTGCAGGCGGATGGCCACCGTTGCGCGGCGCAGGTGGGTGCCGGAAAAACGCCAGCGATGCGGTTCGCGGCCGCTGGGCGACAGCACGCCTTCGTCGACCAGTTCGAGGATGGTCTCGACGCGCACCGCGCAGGCCGAGCAGACTTCGCTCAGCGACAGATCGGTCTGCTCTTCAAGGATGATCGCACTCGGTTGCGGCAACAGCTTGTCGTTGTCCATGCTCAGGCTCCCAATCCGGCGCGCGGCCTGAAGGATTTGAAGTGCTCGGCCATGCTGGCGTAAAGCGCCTTGTCGGCATCACTTTCGGCAGCCGGCAGGACCACCTGCAGCACGACGTAGAAGTCGCCCGGTGTGCTGCCCGGAATACCGCGCCCCTTGAGCCGCAGCTTGCCGCCGGATCTGGAATTGGGCGGAATTTTCAGGTCGACCGCAGCATTCGGCGTCGGCACGGTGACGCTGGCCCCCAAGGCCGCCTCCCAGGGCGCCAAAGGCAGATCGAGAAAGACATCGCGCTGTTCGACACGAAAATGGGGGTGCGGATTGAAGGCCACCTCCAGGTAGAGATCACCCGCCTTGCCCTGCCCTGTCCCCGGCGCCCCTTGCCCGGCCAGGCGAATGTGCTGCCCGGCATGGATACCGCGCGGAATGGTGACATTGAGCTGGTGGGTGCGCATCGATACCCGGCCGCTGGCATCCGCCTTGGGCGTGCGCAGCGTGATGACCCGGGTGGCGCCGTTGTAGGCATCCTCCAGATCGATCATGACCCTGGCGTGGCTGTCTTCGCCCCGCGCGTGAAAATCGGGGCGCGCCCGGCCGCCACCGGCAAAGCCATGTCCGTACAGCGATTCGAAGAAGTCGCTGAAATCCGCTGCCTCGGCGCCCTGCGAACCATCGCCGGAAAACTCGAAGCCGGCGTTCCAGTCCGGCGGCGGGCGGAAATCCTGCCCCGCTTTCCAGTTGCTGCCCAGTTGGTCGTAGGCGGCACGCTTTTCGAGATCCTTGAGTACCGCATAGGCCTCGCCGAGTTCCTTGAAACGGACCTCGGCGGCAGGGTCCTTGCTGACATCGGGATGATATTTGCGGGCCAGCTGGCGATACGCGCGCTTGATCTCGTCCTGGGTGGCATCGCGTGCCACCCCCATGATCTGGTAGTAGTCCTTGAATTCCATTCAGGTCCTTTCCGCAGGTGATCGCTCCGCCGGGATCAGCACCAATCTCCCGGCCGGCCGCCTCAGGCGCGCGGCAGCTCGCTGTAGGGTTTCGTGCCGTAATAGGCGTGGATGCCCGCTTCCCAGGTCTTGTCGGCCATGTCGGGCCACTTGTTCTTGTCGAAGCCCGGGGCGTTTTCGAGACGCTCCTTGTTGACGTCGAGCTCGAAGCGCTTGTTCGTCGTGTCCAGCTTCAGGGCTTCCCACGGCACCGCGAAGAGTTTCTCGCCCATGCCCAAGAATCCGCCGAACGCCAGCACGGCATAACTCACCCGTCCGGTGTTCATGTTGATCATGATCTCCTTGATGTCACCGACATCGACAGAGTCCTTGTTGTAGACGTCATTGCCGACAAGCGTGTCGGCGCCCATCAGATTCGGCCCGGGGCCGTGGCTGGCATCGGGGCCGGAAGCGCTGGTCGTTGACACCTTGTACATTCCGTATGAATCGCGTTCTTCGTAGTTCATGTCCATCTCCAGTTGAAAGTGGTCAGGGAATTGATCGAGACGAAATATTGCGCAACGGTCACCCTGCGCCGAGCTTAGGTAGCCGCACCCGCACCGTCGGTTCGGCAGCCCACATAGGCGCGCGGCAACCCGTCTCACCCGCGGAACTGCCGCGCCGCAAAAGCCCAGACCATGCGCGAGGCGTCCGGCCCCTTCGCGTCGCTGAACGGCTTGTTCGCGGCGCCGCCGCTCCACGCATGCGCCAGCCGGCTGACCGCAACCAGCGTGGCGACGGTTCTGCCCTTGGACTTGTAGTCGGTCACCGCCATCGGATAGCGTTGACCACGCTGGACGCTGCGTGCAGCGCCAGCCCGCGCGCCTGCAGCACCAGCCCATAACTGCGCTGCGGCCAGTCCGTTCTGTGGTGAAACCAGTCCGTCCGCATCCCCGTGGATCACCAGCAACGGCGGCCAGGACGCCGCCATCGTGACCGGCGTGGCAGCCAGTGGCAGCGTGGCGCGCTGGCCGTGCATCGCCCCCATCGCCGACAGCGAGGAATGGGCGGTCCCCGGCGGGATTCCCGAATGCATCACCACGGCCTTGAAACGATCGGGATGCCGCGTGACCAGCAGCGCCGCCATGCTCGCCCCCGCCGACAGCCCGGCAATCGCCACGCGGGCGCGATCGACCGGGTGCAGGCGACACACCTGGTCGATCGCCTGCATGATCAGCGCCGCTTCGCCAAAGGCGCGCCCGGATGAAGTGTCAAACCAGTTCCAGCAACCCTGGGGGTTCGCCAGGCGGTCCTGTTCCGGATAGAGCACGAGAAATCGCTCGCGCATGGCGATGCGGTTCATCCGCGTGCTCGTCGCGAAGCCATTCGCATCCTGGCCGCAACCGTGCAACATCACCAGCAAAGGCAGTCGCTCGCTCGACTTGACACCGGGCGGCCGGTAGAGCCGGAAGCGTCGCCGCCCCGTCGCGCCCGCCGCAATGCCGAGATTCCAGGCGCCGGGGCCCGGTGGCGGCGCTGCCTTGACGACCGCCGCCTTGATGGCGCGCTTGACCACCCGCGTGCCGGTTTTCACGGCGCTGCGGGTGAGTGTCGCCACGCTGCGCTGAAAAATTCCGGCCCACGGGGATTTGCGTATCCGTTTTCTCATTCGCGTGATGCCCGGCTTGCGCTGTGTTGCTTCGCCTGGCCTGCCCCCGTGTCGGCGGAAGCCAAGGGCAACTCAGCGCTCGATTTCGCCACCGGGCGTTACCCCGTCCCGCAAATCGGCTGCAGCATCCGTGTTGCTGGCCGGGTCCGTGCCAGCCGCCGACTATCCGGGCGGTGCATCTCCCGGAACGCTTGATCGGCGACCATGCAGGGCAGCCATTCTCGGTTACGACATACACGGAGAACATGCGGCGCGGCGTTTGCTCCAACTTCATGCGGCCTCCCTGACCATGGATCGTGCACCGGCACGATTGATTCTGACCAGACTGACCAATGCGGCCAGGAGTTCCTGAATGAAACGTCGGGTCGGTTCATCGATCAGCCTGCCTTCCGGGCTGAAACGCCGTTCCGCATGGCCGTTCATCACCTCCGGATGATCGACCATCGGCATTCCGACCACACGCAGGATCTCACGCAGATGGTGATGTGCACGAGCCGTACGCAGACCGCCGACCGATGCACTCATCACTGCCGCCGGCTTGCCCGGCCAGACGCTTTCGCCAGCGGGCCGTGCCACCCAGTCAATGGCGCTCTTCAGGGCACCGGGCACCGAATGGTTGCACTCAGGGGTGGCAAACAGGATGGCGTCGGCGGCCAGTATCTGCCGCCTGAATTCCACGACGGCAAGCGGCGTCACCTGTTCGCTCTCCTTCCCGAAAAAGGGAATGCCATGCAGTTCAACGAGATTGAGCGCGGCACCTTCCGGCAACAGTTCCTGCGCCGCCTTGAGGGCAAAGCGGTTGTACGAGTTTTTGCGCAGGCTGCCGACAATGCCCAGAATTTTTATCTTATCCACCTGCGATGGCTCCCTGTTCAATGTGCGAAAGAGAATGCCAGCGCGAAATCCCGGTTTCCGTGCGCCATCGCACATAGGAATATTTTCCGGGCTATGTGCGTTGGCGAACCGAATCGCGGTCACGGGCGGCGCAACGTGGAGCCTCCCCCGGCAAGGTGTTCGGGCGCGCCACTCCCATCACAACTCAAGGAGCAACCATGCCCGATCCGTCAAATTTCCCGCCCCGCCTGCTCGCCCGCATCGCCCCGCTTGCCCTGATGCTTCTGGCCTCGGCCAGCCTCCATGCGGAAACCCCGGGCGCGTTATCACTGCATGGCGCTGCCGAAGTCCCGCCGGTTGTCACGTCGGCGTCCGCGACGGGGAAATTCACCGTACTGCCAGACCGCAACATCAGCGGCAGCATCAAGGTTACCGGCATGGTGCCGACCGTGGCGCACATCCATGAAGCCCCGCCCGGCAAAAACGGGCCGCCGGTCATTACCTTGACCAAGGGCCCCGATGACAGCTTCGCCATCCCTGCCGGTACACGGCTGAGCGAAGCGCAGTACACCAGCCACGCGATGGGCAAGCTCTACGTGAATGTGCATAGCGCCCAGCACCCGGACGGTGAAATCCGCGCGCAACTGCCGGGCAAGCCGATGCGCCTGGCCAACTGACCCGAATGCGCTTCCCGCCCCAACGGAGAATCGCTTCCATGAATTTTGTTGATACTGAGGTGTGACATGAAGAAACTGGCTGTATTGCTGATCGCCATCGCCAGCCTGTTGTCCGGCTGCGTTGTTTACGACCCGTACATGGACCGCGGTGGACATCGCGGCGACAGTGGAAATCGCGGCGGTCCGCCGCCACCGCGCGCCGACCATGACCGCGATGGTGTTCCGGACAATCAGGACCGCCGTCCGAACGACCCGAACCGCTACTGATACGCGCGTTCATGGGTAGTCAAACCCGGCCGCGTCGGCTCTCTTGATGCTTTCGATCATTGCGCGCTACAGTGCGGGGGATCTGACGGGCCATTAGCCTGAAGACGCGGTTCCCGTGATGATTGAATGGCTTGAGCGCCGGAGACAGGCATGAGCACAGCGGACATCGGCATCGTTGGTCTTGGGGTGATGGGCAGCAAGCTCGCGCTCAACCTGAGCGACCACGGTTTCCGCCTGAGTGTTTACAACCGCACGGCCGCTGTCACGACGGAATTCATCGCTGTTCACGGTCAGGGCCGGGCGATCGCGGCGGCCGACAGCCCGCTGCAGTTCGTCAGCCAGCTTGACCACCCCCGGGTCATCCTGCTGATGGTGACTGCCGGCAGCGCGGTCGAGGCGGTGATCGGGCAGTTGCTGCCCTTGCTCGCCCCCGGCGATATCCTGATCGACGGCGGCAATTCGAATTACCGGGACAGCAACCGCCGCTGGCGCGAACTGGCGGCCAGGGGCATTCACTTCATCGGCATGGGCATCTCGGGCGGCGAGGAAGGTGCCCGTTACGGCCCGTCGCTGATGCCCGGCGGCGCGGCGGCGGCGTGGCCGACGATCCGCGCCATGTTTCAGGCGATCGCCGCCAAGGTCGACGGGGTTCCCTGCTGTCAGTGGCTGGGCGACGGCGGTGCCGGCCACTACGTCAAGATGGTGCATAACGGCATCGAATACGGCGACATGCAGTTGATCGCCGAAGTCTGCCATCTGATGCAACACGCCCTCGGCATGCGCCACAACGAGATGGCTGATACCTTTGCCATTTGGAACGCTGGCCGCCTCGAGTCTTACCTGATCGAAATTACCAGCCACATCCTGCGTCAGCGCGACCGCGACGGCAGCCCGCTGGTCGACAAGATTCTCGACCGGGCCGGACAAAAAGGCACCGGCGTATGGACAGCGCAGGATGCGCTCGACAAGGCCGTACCACTGACGCTGATCGGCGAAGCCGTCCATGCCCGCATGTTGTCTGCCCGCAAGGCCGAGCGGGTCGCGGCGGCAGCGTTGCTCGGTGCGGCGCCGGTGCGCGTGCCGGAATCCCGGCGTGCGGCACACGTCGATGCGCTGCGCGATGCGCTCTACGCTGCAAAGCTGGTTTCCTATGCGCAAGGGTTCATGTTGATGCAGGCCGCCGGCGAAAGCGAGGGCTGGGTGCTGCCCTTCGGTGATATCGCGCTGCTCTGGCGGGCCGGATGCATCATCCGCAGCCGTTTTCTCGACGACATCAAGACCAGTTTTTCGCGCCAGCCGGTGCCGCCCAGCCTGTTGCAGGACCCCTTCTTCGCCGGCGAAATCCGGGCTGCGGACGCCGGCTGGCGCCAGGCCGTGATGCTCGCTGTCGGCAGTGGCGTCGCCGCCCCGGCCCTGGCCTCGGCCCTGGCCTTTTACGATGGTTACCGCTGCGCCGATGGTTCCGCCAACATCCTGCAGGCGCAGCGCGATTTCTTCGGTGCCCACTCCTATCAGCGCATCGATCGCGACCCGGCAGAGCATTTCCACACCCGCTGGCTGGGGGACGGGTTCGAGGAAAAACTGCCATGAGCTGCGCCACCGAGTCGCATGCCTACGTGATTTTCGGCGCCACCGGCAACCTGGCGACGGTCAAGCTCCTGCCGGCGCTCTACCAACTGCACTGCCTGGGCTACCTGGCGGCTGACGTGAAAATCCTCGGTTGTGGCCGTACGCCGCATCAACGCGATGACTGGCGCGCCGACGCACGCAAGCTGCTGGCGTCGGCAGGCACCGACAGCGGGCGTTGTCTGGAGGGTTTTCTCGAGCGCCTCGACTATCTCGCGGGCAGTCTGGAGGATGCCGTTTTCTATCAGGCGCTGGGCGCCTGGGTGGGCTCCGGCGAGTGCGCGCGGAATGTCATCTTTTATTTCTCGGTCAGTCCCGAGCTGTACGCGCCGGTAACGCTCGGGCTGGCGCGGGCCGGACTGCTGACCGAGCACAACGGCTGGCGGCGGGTGGTGGTCGAAAAGCCGTTCGGCCACGATCTGCAATCGGCCCGTGACTTGCAGCACGAACTCAATGCACATCTGAGCGAAGCGCAGATTTACCGGATCGATCATTACGTCGGCAAGGAATCGGTCCAGAACCTGCTGGTGCTGCGCTTCGCCAACATGATTCTGGAACCCCTGTGGAACCGCCATTACATCGACCACGTGCAAATCACCCACGCCGAAACGCTGGGCGTGGATGGGCGTGCCAGCTACTACGACCGGCATGGCGGCGCGGCGCGCGACATGATCCAGAGCCACTTGCTGCAGGTCCTAGCGCTGCTCGCGATGGAGCCGCCGGTATCGCTCGAGGCCGAGTCGTTGCGCGATGAAAAGGTCAAGGTGCTGCGCTCGATCCGCCCGGTCGATGTGTCGCGCCTGGCCAGCCATGCGGTACGCGCCCAATATGCCGGCTATCAGCAGGCAGCCGGCATTGCCCCCGGCAGCCACACCGAAACCTACGCCGCGCTGAAGCTCTACGTTGACAACTGGCGCTGGCGCGACGTGCCGTTCTACCTGCGCACCGGCAAGTGCCTCAAAGAGCGCCGCTCGATGGTCGCGGTCCGTTTCCGCGAACCGCCGATGCAGCTGTTTCAGGGCACCGTCGCCGCCAACGTCCACCCGAACTGGTTGTTGATCGGTATCCAGCCGGACGACGTGGTCCAGATGGAAATTTCCGCCAAGGTTCCCGGTGCCGAAACGCGGACACGTCAGATCGTCATGGATGCCAGCGTCGGCAATCCCGGCGAGCGCAAGGCGGACGCCTACGAGGACTTGCTGCTTGATGTCATCGAAGGCAATCGCTCCCTGTTCCTGCGCTACGACGAAGTCAAGGCCGCCTGGCATATCGTCGATCCGGTGATGCGCGCCTGGGCCGACGACGAGCATCCGCCGCTGCAGTATCCGGTGGGCAGCTGGGGGCCGAAGGCGGCGAATCATATCTTCGACCAGGCCGACCAGGAATGGCGACAGAGCCTGGGGTGCAACGGCAAGGCCGACGGCAGGCCCTGATGCTGCCGGCTGACACGCGGGTCTTGGCCGATGCCGAGGCCGTTGCTGCCGAGGCCTGTCGCCTCGTCGGCCTGGCAGCACAGGCAGCCATCCGGCAACGCGGGATTTTTCGCCTGGTACTCGCCGGCGGCCGCACCCCGGGGCGCACCTATCAATTGCTGGCGATGACAACCCAGGACTGGCCGTCCTGGGAAATCCTCTGGGGCGATGAACGCTGCCTTCCGGCCGCTGACCCCGGGCGCAACTCCCGCCAGGCGCAAGACCTGTGGCTGCGGCGGGTGGCAATTCCGGCCACGCAGATTTACCCGATAGCGGCCGAACTCGGCGCGGATGAGGCGAGCGCCCGCTACGGCAGGATCATTGCCGAACGCCAGCCGTTCGATCTGGTGCTGCTCGGCATGGGTGAGGACGGGCATACCGCCAGCCTGTTTCCCGGAGCCGTCGATGACTGCGCTCCGGTCGTTGCCGTACATGCCGCGCCCAAGCCGCCGGCGGCCCGGGTGAGCCTCAATTTTCAGACCCTGCGCGCCAGCCGCGCGCAACTGGTGATGGTCACCGGTGCCGAAAAATCACTGGCGCTCGCCGCCTGGCAGCATGGCGAGCAATTACCCATTGCACGGGCGGTGGGCAGCGGCGCCTGTCTGCTGGTTGATGCCGCCGCCTGCGGTTCAGGGGGATGCCTGCCGACAATTTCCTGATCCTCAGCGCCGCGCCTTGCCTGCCTGCCGCCGGCCATAGAGCGCCATCAGCGGCGTCACCGAGACGCCGTGCAGGGTGATCGATGAGGCGACTGCCAATAGCGTGATCGAGATCGTCCGGTCGGCCAGTGCGCCGGACAGGCCGTTGTTCAATGCGAACATCAGGCAGTAGATCGAACCGATGCCGCGAATGCCGAACCAGGCGATCAGCAGGCGTTGATCGCCCGATACCGAGGCCCCGAGCAGCCCCAGCCAGACCGACAGCGGGCGCAGGACAAAAAAGAGCAGGACGAGGAAACCCAGCGTCCAGCGATCGACGCTGACGAACGGCAGCATCGCACCGACGGCGAGGATGATGATCAGTTCGGCGATCCGCTCGATCTGGTCATTGAAGCTGCGTACCGCCTGCCGCATGCAGGCCCCGGCGAGATTGGGATGGGTACCTCCGTATGGATTGAAAAAGCGCAGCAGGCTCACGCCCGGGAGGCAATGCTCAATCCGTTGCGGCGACATCCTTGAATTCGCCGACTGCGTCGCCGACGACTTCTCGTGCGACGTCCGTCTCCTGCGCGCTTCGCGTCTGTGCCACCAATACCACCTGGCCGCTGGCGACCGCGTCGCGAACCAGCTCAGAAAGCCAGCCGTCCTTGTGTTCGACACCCGCATTGGCGCCGGCCGCCGTGCCGATGGCGCCGTTGACCAGCACATTGGTCAGCACCTCATCGCTTTCGCCTTTTGGCCTGTTCACCGCCGAACCCGAGTCGGCGTCAAAAAGCTGAATTTGTGCGCTCGGAACGCCGCGCTCGACCAGCCTGGAAAGCGCGCCTTCGGCTTCATCGCGGTAGGCAAGGAATCCCGATACGTGATGGCGATATTCGTCCCTTTTTTCTCCTTTGGGTAATCCGTCAGCGACGGATAAGAGTTCAGGATGAACGGTATTCACCGTTTCATTTGTGCGCCGTCGCACCGATGAACGGAGCGTGGTCGAGGGCCGGAAAATCACGCCCGATGATCCGAAGCTGCCTGCAACCCTAAGTGCGCCACCGAACGGAAGAAGCCCGACCGAACGCCTATCTTCACCTTCGGCAAGCGTTGGGCAACAAGGCCAACGCTCCCGGATGTTTTCAACTTTCAGAATCAGGAGCACACAATGAACAAGGATCAAACCAACGGCCGTATCGAAGAAGTCAAGGGCAAAGTGAAGGAAATCGCCGGCCAGGTCGTCGGCGACAAGGAACTGGAAGTCAAGGGCAAAGTCCAGAATATCGGCGGCAAGGCCCAGGCCGCCTATGGCGACGCAAAGGCTGACCTCAAGAAAGCCGTTCAAGGCAAGTAAGAAGCATCTGGATTGCCGAATGCGCTTCTAGCGCATTCGGCCTCCGCCGCAGGTAAATCAGCGTTCCATTGATCCGCTACCTGCGCGGCGTTCGCGCCACTTCGGCAGAGAATTCCGCAAGGTTTTCGAGCGCAATCCCCACCGCGCGATTGGCGGCCGCGACCCCGCCGTAAGCGTCTTCGCTGCCTGCCGGAACGCTGTGGTCAAACTCCCGCCAGGCCTCGACGCGACGCGTTTTCTGGTCAATCAGGGCGGCACGGAGCGTGAACCGGACAGTGCTTGGCCGGGTGCGAAAATCCTGGTGCAGGCGGATGATCTCGGTATCGAGCCGCAGGTCGCCCGCCGTATTGCTCGGAGACATTACGACAGCGCGAAACGCCCCGGTATGCTCAATGGCCGCAACGATCAGCGGCGCCAGCATGCGCGCTGGCGGCTCTACCCATTCGCTGTGCGCAAAGTATTCCAGCTTGAAGGATTCGCGCAGATAGATGATGCGCTGACTGTCCTGGCCGGCGGCCGCGCGGGGCGGGCTGACGATCAAGGTCGGGGCTGATGCCGGCGCGGCAGCCGCCGGCTGTTGCGAAGCCGGCTCGAGGGAATAGAAGGTCGGGTTGGGGGTCATGCCCGGCTGCAGCAGGCTGCAGGCGCCAAGCGCCATCAGGGCGACGCCTCCCGCGAACAGGCGGGCAGCTTGATGGATGAGGATCTTTTCTTTGGTCTTCATGGTCTGGCTCCCGTTTCTCCCGGTCCGGCAGGTACTGCCTGGCGACCGAACAGCAGGCCGGACGGATTGCGTTCGGTTTGCTCGGTCAGGCGGCGCAGCGAGGTCGAACAGAACGCTGAGTTCCCCGAGCAGGCGCTCCAGTTCCGGCAGCGTCTCGGAAGTGAAGCGCCTTACGTCGTTGCCCACCGCGCTGACCGTCTTTCCGGCGCCGGCCGAGGTGGCGGCAACCTCATTCCCCATTTTTTCGACGGCGCCGGCTGCACGTCCGACGCGATCGATCACCGGCTCCAGGCGCGCCGAGGCCCGCGCCGAATTTTCGAAAGTGCGGGCAGCGTCGGCCATGCCGGCGTCGAGTGTCTCCTTGCGCGCGGCAATGGTGTGCGCCACGGTAGAAATATCGGCGAGAGCGCTCTTGAACGCCGCCTGGTTTTCCTCACTGAGGATGGCGTTGATGTTCTTCGAGGTACTGTCCAGTTTGGCCAGGACGGAGGTCAGGACATTTTCAAGGCGCGCGCTGAGCGAGGGTCTGGTCTGGATCACCGGATACTCGCTCCCCGGCTTTGCACTCAGCGGTGCTGAATCGTGCGCGCCGCCGCTCAGTTCGACATATGCGATGCCGGTCAGTCCCTGCGTTTTCAGAACGGCGACGGTATCCTCCTTGATCGGCGTGCCACGCTCGATCGCAAAAAGCAGGTTCACCCGTTCGGGATGCTTACGGTCGATCTCGATTTCCCTTACCTTTCCGACGTCGACCCCGTTGAACTTGACCGGTGCGTTGAGATTGAGGCCAGCGACCGATTCTTCCTCGATCGCCAGATAAAAGTCGTATTTCTTCTGAAACGCGCCACCCGACGCCAGCCAGAGTGCACCGGCGATCAATGCGGCACCAAGCAGCAGAACAAATCCCCCGACCAGCGCATGGTTCACTTTGGTTTCGATGCTGATCTCCCGGTATTTTGATTGTCATGCCCGTCAACTTTCTGCTGTTCCTGCGCGGCTCGCCCGCGCGGGCCGTCGAAGAATTTCCGGATGGCGGGGTTGTCCATGCGCGACAGTTCAAGCATCGAGCCGATGCCCTGCACCTTGCCATCGGCGAGAACGGCGACGCGGTCGGCAACCTGCCACAGCAAGTCCAGGTCGTGGGTAATCATGACGATGGTCAATCCGAACAGGTCGCGCAGTTTGCGCACCAGCTGATCGACTTCCCCGGCGCTCTCCGGATCGAGGCCGGCCGTGGGTTCGTCGAGAAACAGCAGTTCGGGGTCGAGCGACAGCGCGCGGGCGAGTGAAGCGCGTTTCAACATGCCGCCGCTAAGTTCCGTCGGATACTGTCCGCCGACTTCGGGCGCCAGTCCGGTCATCGCCAGCTTCCAGTCGGCGATTTCATCGATCAGCGGGTCGCCAAGCCGGGTGTGCTCGCGCAGCGGCAAGCCGACGTTTTCCCTGACCGTCAGCGCACCGAACAAGCCGCCATGCTGGAACATGACGCCCCAGCGCTGGCGCAGCGCAAGCGCCGCGTCGTCGCCGAGATTGTTGAGGTCAGCGCCAAGTACCCGGATGGAACCCGAATCGGGGCGTTGCAGCAGGATCATCTGACGCAGCAAGGTCGATTTCCCGGAGCCGCTGCCACCGATCAACGCGAATATTTCCCCCGGGCGTACCTCAAGATCGAGTTCTGCATGCACGACATGTTCGCCATAGCTCGTCGATAGCTTGCTGATCTCGATCACCGGCGTGTCGTTCTGCATGTCAGAGATCCAGCGCACTGAAGGCAACCGAGAACAGCGCGTCGGCAACGATTACCAGAAAGGTCGACTGAACGACGCTGAGCGTGGTCTGGCGACCGACACTGTCGGGACCACCCTTGGTACGAAAGCCCTGAAAACAGCCCACCGTGGCGATGATCACCGCGAATACCGGGGTCTTGCAGATACCGATCAGATAGGCGGTAACGCTGACAGCCTTGACGAAGCGCTCGGCAAATTCGCTGAAGCTGACACCCAACTGTGCGCGCGCCATGATCATGCCGCCGAAGACGCCCAGCACATCGGCAAACACGGTCAGCAACGGCAGCACGATGATCAGCGCGATGAGCTTCGGCAGGACCAGGAGTTCCAGCGGCGCGATGCCGATGGTGCGCATCGCGTCAATTTCTTCGGTCACCGCCATCGTGCCGATCTGTGCGGCGTAGGCAGACCCTGATCGACCGGCGATGATGATCGCCGTCATCAGCGGCGCAAACTCGCGCAGCATCGACAGGCCGACGAGATCGGCGACAAAGATGTTGGCACCGTACTGACGCAACTGGCCGGCGCCCTGATAGGCGACAACGACGCCAAGCAGGAACGACAACAGCCCGACGATTGGCAGCGCGTCGAATCCGGCGCTGCGGATGTTGTACAAAATGGGACGCCATCTGATGCGTTCCGGGTGGGTGAGGCTTCCGGCCAGCGCGACAGTGTATTCGCCGACGAAGCTGAGCATCGCGACACCCTGTTCAAAAGCAGCTTCGGCGCTCCGGCCAAGGGCTTCAAGTTTCGCCGGCTGCGCAAGGGGGGCGGTGGCATCTGGCGGATTCGCCACTTGCTGCCCTGCCGCTTCAAAGAGACTGGCGAATTCCGGGCACAACCCGCGCACCTCAACGGTGGCGCCCTCGGCACGCAGGCGAGCCAGAAATTTCTGCAGTGTCCAAGCACCTGCGGTATCGAGAGCCTCGATGGAGGCGGCGTTGACGACCAACGGCAATGGCGCCGACCCGGTCAGTGCAGCAAGTTGCGGCCCGACTGCGCCGATAGCGCGCCCGGTCCAGGCGCCGAAAAGCGCGATCGACTGGTCCGTCGGTTGAGTAATTGCAGCGGGGAGGGTTGAACAGGGTGTTCATGGGCAAGGCCGAGCGTAGGCGGAACGCGTCAAAGCTTCTGTGCGCCAGCGTACTGAGGCTCCTGACGAAGGTAGCGCGGACTGCCGCCAGCGTTTTCATCCAACCCGGGGAAGGTCAGCGCGCCTTGCCCCCGGTTTCCCGCGTCGAATGTTCGCTGCCGAACAGACGCAGTTCAAGAAAGCGTCCAATGTGACTTTGGGTTACGAGGCAAATGCCATCACATATCGCTTTTGCTGGGCACATTTGGCTCGTTGCCGGGATGTAGCCGGCATTGGTTGAGTTTTTCACCTGCCAGGGTCGGCCATTGAGCGGGTAATTTGAATGAAGAAGAGGTGTCCCATGCTTTATACGATCGCTGTTGTTCTGCTCATACTGTGGGTTCTCGGACTCGTATCCTCCTACACGCTGGGGGGCTTCATCCACATTCTGCTGGTGTTCGCCGTGGTCATGATCCTCGTCAATCTGATCAGCGGGCGACGCGGCCTGTGACGTCCTTGCCGACCTCTTCAGGTTGATTCCGGAACGACTTTCCTAGCCTCGGCATTCAGGCAGGGCTGAAAGTCGCATTGACGTCGGGGCGGGATGGCAGATTGAGGAAACCATGATCCGCATCGAAGTGCAGGTTGATTTGAACTATGAGATCGACCGGAGCGGTGCGGATTTCGTGTTCAACGTGCATGCTGGAGAGTAATCGGCATTCGGCAGCGCCCATCAGGACTTCTGCGATCCAGCGCACCAATCAACAGGCGTACGCGTCCAGCCCAACCGATCCGCATATGCTGCCCAACCGACAGACGAGCTCAATCCACGCCTCAATACTGGCCAGCTCAGCATCGAAAGATTGGATTCCCCATGGACTACGTGACCACGACCGACAATACGCGGCTCTACATCAAGGACTGGGGCACCGGCAAACCGGTCATCCTGATCCATGGCTGGCCGCTTTCCGCCGACAGCTGGGATGCGCAGGCGATGGCGCTGGCCGAGGCCGGCTACCGCGCCATCGCCTATGACCGGCGCGGCTTCGGGCGTTCTTCGCAACCGTGGAACGGCTACGACTATGACACGCTCGCCGATGATCTGGCCGCGGTTATCCGGCAAACCGGCGCCACCGACGCCGCCCTGGTCGGCTTTTCGATGGGCGGCGGCGAGGTTGCCCGCTACATGTCGCGTCACGCCGGCAAGTCGGTGGTCAAGGCCGCCCTGATCTCGTCCGTGCTGCCCTATCGGCTGAAGACCGCCGACAACCCGGCCGGCACGGAACAGGCCGCATTCGACAAGACCGCCGCGGCACTCAGGGATGATCGTGCGCAGTTCTTCACCGGGTTCTTCAAGAAGTTCTTCGGTGTCGGCCTACCCGGAAATACGGTCAGCAATGAACTGCTCGCATGGGCGCAGGGTGTCGCGCTACAGGGCAGCCTGCAAGCGGCCATCGCCTGCCAGAAGTCGTTCTCGACCACCGATTTCCGGGGCGACCTTGCCGCGTTCACGGTGCCGACGCTGATCATCCACGGCACGGAAGACCAGACGGTACCGATCGATGCGTCCAGTCGTGCAGCAGCAAACGGCATCGCGCAGAGTCAGTTGATCGAGTATGAGGGCGCGCCGCATGGCCTGTTTGCCACAGACCAGGCGCGCCTGAGCAAAGACCTGCTGGCCTTCCTCGACTGAAGCCCGGTGGCCGACTAAAGCAGCCATGCCACAAACTGGCGCCCCACTCTTTCAGGCGCAGCATCAGGGATCGTTTTTCCCATCGATCCGGTATTCGCCAGGCTGACGAAGCGAAAAGGCAAGATTCGGCGTCACCACCTCGAAGACCGGATCGGATTCGAGCCGATGCACGCGGACATGCAGACTGCCCTGGATCACTTGAAACTGCGCAATGCGAACGTCAAGATTGAGTACCGACAGACTGGTTCCGCCATCCATGCGAATTATGGCGCCGGCGACTTGTATTTCGGCCCGTGCACGGCCATCCTGACTGGTTCACAGGCGGTCGCCGTTGCCCAGCGGCCGGTTGATCGTTGCCTGCACCCAGTCGCTCTCTCCGGCCGGCGAGAAGCTGACCGTCCCGGCCGTGTAACCGAGCCGTGCGACCCGCGACGGAGGGTCGGCACCGGCCCAGCCGCTGAAAGCAAAAATGGCCAGACCGGCCAGGAAGGCCAGCGCGCGACGGCGAACGGTATGCATCTGCATGCAATCTCCTTGGGCGGAATCCCCCGTGCCGGGGCTAGGCTGCAACTCGGCGCCCGGAAACTTGTTGCAGCGTTTTGATCCTGCTGTCTGCGTCCTGAACGCTTCAGCGAAGTCCGAAAAACGACAGGACGAACAGTACGACGACGACCAGGCCAACGATGTAGATGATGTTGTTCATATGACTAGCTCCGAACGGGTTGAGTGAAGCAGCCACCCCACCGGGGCAAATCAGCGTTCACTGCTTGTCACCTTACCCATTGTTTGCACGGGGCTCGGTACGCTGGCGCACACAACCCCCTCAGCGCAGCGCGGCAGCCCGCCACACGAGATCCGCCAAGTCATCGCTGGCGGGAGATGATCATGACGAACCGAGAAGGCAATCCGGACAAACCGCTAGGATTTGAAGCGATAGTCTTCCGCTGAATAGAGCTTCCACGATCCGTCGCCAGTCAGTTCCAGCACTTGCGGGTGATATTTCAGGATCGATGGCCGATGGCCGACGCTGACCATCGTCGCGCCGCTCGCCGCGAGTTCCTTATAAAGATTGTCCTCGTTGGCGATATCCAGGGCGCTGGTCGCTTCATCGAGGATGACGTAGCGCGGCGCGGCGATCAGCACGCGGGCGAAAGCCACCCGCTGTTGCTCGCCCACGGAGAGTACCTTGGCCCAGTCCAGCTCGGTGTCGAGGCCGCCGAACCGGCTGGCCAGTTCAGGCAGGTTGACGCGCTCGAGCAAGGCCTGGAGTTCTTCATCCGATATCTTCATGTCGAGGTGCGGATACAACAACTGGCTGCGCAAGCTGCTCAGCAGCATGTAGGGCCGTTGCGGCAAGAACAACATCTCCCCGGCTTCCGGCCGGATGATGCGACCGCTTCCGCTGCGCCAAAGCCCGGCGATGGCCCGCAACAGCGAACTTT
Organism: uncultured beta proteobacterium; assembly: GCA_963815365.1. Lineage (GTDB taxonomy): Bacteria > Pseudomonadota > Gammaproteobacteria > Burkholderiales > Rhodocyclaceae > Azonexus. Next base: position 114,381 of record CAWFGN010000003.1, on the reverse strand, counting down.
TCCCGCAACCGCTGGCCCCGACGATCAGCACCCCCGCGCCGGGATTGATCACCAGCGAGAGGCCGCTGATCAGCGTGCGCGTGTGGTTCGGCGTTTGCAGGGTCAGATTCTCGATGGACAGTCGCGAATTCTGGACCAGCTCGATGAGATGCCCGGGCCGTTGCACCCCAAGTGGAACTTCCTGCCGGGCGCGGTCCACCGTTTTTTCCGCTCAAAAACCGGGCGAAGCTGTCGAGACGTCCAATTCCGGCGGCAAAGCGACTGAAGTTCTCGAAGTTGTCGACGATTACCGTCAGCGCGCTCAGGATCGCCGCAAAGGCACCAGCTGCCTGCACTGCCCTCCCGACTTCCAGTTCGCCCGCAAGTACCTGCTCGGCGATGATCACGTAGGGCAGGATGATTGTCATGAAACTGTAGCTGTACTGGAAGAGATTCAGATTCAGCTGAACCCGGATCAGCTTGTTGAAATTGCTGAAAGCCGCATTGAAATACTCGCCAACCTGCAACGACTCCTGCGCCTCACCACGATAGAAGGCAATGGCTTCGGCGTTCTCGCGGATGCGCACCAGGCTGAAGCGAAAATCGGCTTCACGCCTGAGTTGGTAAAAGTTCAGGCCGATCAGAACCTTGCCGAAAACCAGAACGGTAACCGCCGTACCCGCGATCGCATAAATCGACAGAAAAACGACGAGCACTTTGGAAATCGACCAGAGAACGCCGCTGAAGGCGATCAATTGCAACAGTGCGCCAATCAGGATCAGCAGAAAGTAGAGGGATTTCTGGGTAAAGGTATTGATGTCTTCGGCGATCCGCTGATCCGGATTGTCGATATCGGGGTTGGAATTGAGTTCGTAGTAAGCCCGCTTGCCGAAGTAACTGGCGAGAAAGTCCCGCGTCAGCCAACGCCGCCAGTAGAGGCCGAGCTTGTCCCGGACGTAGTAGTAAAATGCATAGATTGGCACGGCCACCACCAGAATGCCGAAACACTGGAAGATCGATGTCCAGAATCGGTCCGCATCCCTGGCCGCCAGCGCCGAAGTGAACTCGCCGGTCAGGGCATTGAAGAGCACGGCAAATCCTGTTTGCCCCAGTAGCAACACAACCAGCAGGACCAGCAGGCCTCGGGCTTGCCATTTCTGATCGCGGAACCAGTACGGGGCCGCAAGACCCCTGAATCCCTGCCATAGCCGGAAATTGAAACGGATCATTGGCTGCTGCCGAAAAACAATTCAGTGGCTAGGCCACAACTGGCTTCATTTCCCTTCGCCCACAAAAGATGCCTTGGCGGGACCTCTTGAGGTGCCGGCGCGGATGCGCCTGTTTTGCCAGACACCATCAAGTTGCACGGCGATCTGATATGTACCTGGTGGCAGGTTGAGGTAAAGCAGGGGACCCGTGCTTACACCGGAAAAAAGCTCCCGACCGTTGGGCTTGGAAACGGTGAATGGAATGTCGGCAAGATAGCTGCCCTGGCGGTTGCTGAACATCAGATGCACATTATATGCAGTCGCCGCCTTGCGCATTTCGGCGCGCGCATCGTCGCCGACACCACCGCTGATCCATGGGGTCCGTTCTTGTGGTGCGCTGTCCACGCCTGGCTTTGTCGGTTCACCGACCGGATTCGCCCACAGCGGCAAACTGTATGCAGCGACGGCAAAGGCGAGCAACCCGCCCCGCACTGATTTAGTGATCGTTCCCATGTTTGCGCCCCTCGTTGCCACCACGGTGACCAGAATTGCGTTCCTGGTAGCGTGGCGCATATTTTTCCTTATACCAGTCGTCTTTCACAAAGAAAACCCGCTGGTTGCACGCGTTGTAGGTGCCGCAGTGCTTGCCCCAGTTCTTTGCGTGCCCTGGCGGCACCCGCAAGTACAGCGGCGGGCTGTCATAGCTGACCCGTGGTTGGCGATAGATGACTCGGGGCGGCGGATAGCCACCAACGTCGAGTTGGCCATAAAAGCCGGGCTGGCCGATGCTGACTGACACGCCCACATCGGCAGCGTGGCTCGGGACAGCGGCGGCAGCGAGCAGGACGGCGAACACTAACAATTTCATGCTGAAACTCCCTGGTGCATGGCAGTGCTTACTTCTTTTCGCCCTTGGCGGCGTCCTGGATGTTTTCGCCGGCCTTCTCGATCTTCTGGCCGACGGTTGCGGCTGCCTTGTCGACTTCCTTGCCGGCCTTTTCGACCGGTCCTTCCTTCGGTTGACAGCCAGCGATGCCGGCAAACAAGGCACTGATCAGCACGACCGCGCTGAGGGATTTTGCAGGTTTGAACATTTTCATCTCCTTGCCGCCAGGTACTCTGCCCGGAAGGAGCAGAACGCTTTGGCGACGATCGAAAAATCGTGAAGGCGATCAACAGCGATTCCGCGCCCTGACCGGGCGGTGCATCGCGGTCGCCCCTGATACACCCTTACTTGCTGACCTCGTGGCCAACGACACCGCCGACGACAGCACCACCAATGGTTCCTGCTGCGCTGCCACCGGTCAGAACGGCACCGCCAATGGCCCCGGCGCCGGCGCCGATGGCCGTATTCTGCCCCTGCGACATGCCGGAACAGGCCCCCAAACCGAGCAACATGGCTGAGATGACAGCAACGGATGCGGATTTCGTGATTGTTTTCATGGGATTGCCTCTTTCTCAAACTGCTTGCGTCTGGCCCGGCCAGGCTTGGCCGGGCCAACTGCTCTACTTGCCGAACTGGGCCTTCGCCTGAGTCAGGCAAGCGTCCTTGGCCGTACCCGCGAAGGTGTCGCATTTCTCTTTTGCCACCGCGTATTGGGCATCCGACTTGTCGGCCGACGCGTCCTTGCGGGCTTCGCTGCTCTTCTCACTGGCATCGCTGCGCGCTTCGGCGGTCTTTGCGCCAGCCACCACATTGGCATCAGTCGTCTTCATCTGGGCCTTGGCGTCAGCCACGGCGGTGGTTTGTGCCGCCTTGGCTTCCTTCACGCAGATGTCCTTGGTGTTACCGGCCAGGTCGTCGCACTTTTCCTTGGCGACACCATAGTCGGCGTCCGCCTTGGCGACGCGCGCTTCATAGCGGTGCTTCGTCGTCGGCTGATAGCTGGCCTCGAGTTCTGCAAAGGCAACCTTCTCCTTGCCCTTGGCTTCAGCCTTGCAGATATCGCCGGCATTGCCCGACAAGGCACTGCAGGCCGACTTGTCCGTCTTGTACGTTGCCGAAATATTGTTTTTTGCCGCCTTGTAGTCCGCCTTCGACATACCTTCAGCCATGGCACCGGCACTGAACGCGAGGGTGACCGCAAGGGCGATCGCATTGATATTGAACTTGCTCATAGTGTTCCTTCAAGTTGATTCGGATGCCGGTTTCCTTGCCGGAAGCCGCGCTATTTCTGCACGTATTCCTTGCAGTACGGGAATCGCACTGCCATTGGCTCCGATGGGTTCAGCTTAGGGAGGAAGCCTTTCGCGCTCTGTCCGCTGGCGCACATAGGCGCCGATTGGTTCGGCAAGGGCCGGCGGCGGTCTCGACCAGGACAAGACCGGCACCGGCCGGGTTGCCTCAGGCACTGACCCCGAACAAGGCCCCGATGCCGGCGGTAATGCCCATCGCCAGCGCACCCCACAAGCTCACCCGGAGGGTGGCAGCGAGCACGGGAGCGCCGCCGGCGCCGGCGGCCAAGGCCCCAAGAAACGCGAGAAAGAGCAGTGCACTACCTGCCACCGCCCAGATCAGCGCAGTTGCAGGCACCAGCAACACCACCAGGAGCGGCAGGGCGGCGCCCACAGAAAAGGTTGCCGCCGAGGTCAAGGCGGCCTGCAACGGGCGCGCGCTCGACGTATGGGAAATGCCCAGTTCCTCGCGCGCATGCGTACCCAGCGCATCGTGTGCCATCAATTGCTCGGTAACCACGGCGGCAACTTCGGGATCGACACCACGCTTCACATAAATGGCGGCCATCTCCGCATGTTCGTGCAGCGGATCGGTCGCCAGTTCATGTCGTTCCCGCTCCAAGTCGGCACGCTCGGTATCGGACTGGGAACTGACCGAAACATACTCACCGGCCGCCATCGAACTCGCGCCGGCGACCAGCCCGGCGACACCCGCGATCAGGATGGTTTTTGCATCGGCACCGGCAGCGGCAACGCCAAGAACCAGACTGGCGGTTGAGACAATCCCGTCATTGGCACCAAGCACTGCCGCACGCAGCCATCCGATGCGCTCCGTGCGGTGCAGTTCCGAGTGCCTGATCAACGATGAAGCTGAGACTTGAGGTAGTTGAACGAATGAATAAAGGCGTCACGAACCTTTTCCATTTCGGCGACCATGACCTCCCATTTATCCTCGCCGGCAGCTTTAAGTTCGTCGAGTTTGGCGACCGCAAGCTTGGATTGGTGACGCAACTTGCTCATTTCTTCCTTGTACTTGTCGCGTGCATCCTCTTTTGCTTCCTTCGCCTTGGCTTCAAGCTCGTCAATCTTGGTATTCAACTCGTCAAGCTGAAGTTTCATTTTTTCGACATACACGTCACGTTTTGACATGGCATCCACCTCTTGTGATTAAAAACCAGTTCGACCGCGGGTAACCTGGCAATCAGACCTGCCGATACCAAGCTCCCCTCTCTTTGTGAACAAAATAGCCGGGGGGCGGCACGCAGTCTGTTCGTTAGCGCACATAGGGGGAGGAACATTTACAGAGATGGAGAATCAGCGCCGGCCACACACCGGTCTGATCCCCTCCTGTAGATCAATGCTGGGATAATCCACGATTCCAACAGTCACATCCGGAGCCGGCACCCATGCAGATCGATCCTGCCCTTCAGTCAAAAGCGGATAACTACAAACTACTGACCAATCTGGTCATTCCGCGCCCGATTGCATGGATCACCAGCCAGCGTCCCGGCGGCGTCATCAATCTGGCGCCCTTCAGTTTTTTCAACGCAGTCGGCGCCGATCCCCTGTATGTGATCTTCAGCGTTGGCCAAAATGAGCATGGCCAGCCAAAAGACACGGCCAATAACATTCAAGCGACAGGCGAGTTCGTGGTGAACATGGTCACCGAGGAACTATTCGACGCGATGAATATCTCGGCCGCGGACTTCCCGGCAGAGGTTGGCGAGCTTGCGGCCGCCGGCCTGCATTCGTCACCCTCGGTTCGCATCAAGGTACCCCGTGTGGCAGAAGCGCAGGTCAGTCTCGAGTGCACCCTGTTCAGCACCCAGCAACTGGGTGCCAACACCTTGTTCATCGGCGAAGTCGTGATGTTCCATGTGGCCGACCATCTGATCGGCCCGCGCCTGCATATCAATGACTTCAACCCGATCGGCCGCCTTGGCTCGCCGTCCGTTTACTGTCGCACCACGGATCGGTTTGATATTGCACGGATCACTTACGCCCAATGGGAAAAAAAGTGAATCGACAGCCCGGGTAAACCGAAAATTGCTCCGGAAAGAAAAAAGCCACCTGCAGAGGTGGCCTGAATTCTTTATTTTGCTGGTGGGCGGTACTGGGATCGAACCAGTGACCCCTGCCGTGTGAAGGCAGTGCTCTACCGCTGAGCTAACCGCCCCACTCGCGAGGCGCGCATTTAACCATATCTCCCGAAGCGGGTCAAACGCCGGTCGGATAGAATACGCGCCTTTGATTCCATCCGGATTCCGCATTCCATGAAGCCTGTTCGCACCCGTTTCGCCCCCAGCCCCACCGGTTACCTGCACATCGGCGGCGCCCGTACCGCCCTGTTCTCCTGGGCCTATGCCCGTCGCCATGGCGGCATCTTCATCCTGCGCGTCGAGGATACCGATGTCGCGCGCTCGACGCCGGAAGCCGTCCAGGCGATTCTCGACGGCATGCAGTGGCTGGGCCTGGAACACGACGAAGGCCCGTTCTACCAGATGCAGCGCATGGAACGCTATAAAGAAGTGATCCAGCAGATGCTGGCCGCCGGCACCGCCTACCATTGCTACACCAGCCGCGAAGAACTTGATGCACTGCGCGCCGAGCAGGAAGCACGCAAGGAGAAGCCGCGCTACGACGGCCGCTGGCGCCCGGAACCGGGCAAGACTCTGCCGACGCCGCCGACCGATGTATCGCCGGTGGTCCGCTTCAGGAACCCGAACGATGGCGCCGTCGCCTGGGAAGACCAGGTCAAGGGCCGCATCGAGTTCGCCAACACGGAACTCGATGACCTGATCATCGCCCGTGCCGACGGTACCCCGACCTACAATTTCTGCGTCTGTGTCGACGACTGGGACATGGGCATCACCCACGTCATCCGCGGCGACGATCACGTCAACAACACGCCGCGCCAGATCAACATCCTGCAGGCACTGGGCGCCGAGATTCCCACCTACGCCCATCTGTCGATGATCCTCGGCGACGACGGCGCCAAGTTGTCCAAGCGCCACGGCGCGGTTTCGGTCATGCAGTATGACGAGGATGGCTACCTGCCCGAGGCGGTCATCAACTACCTCGCCCGGCTGGGCTGGTCGCACGGCGACGACGAGGTCTTTTCCCGTCAGCAGTTCGTTGAATGGTTCGATCTCGACCACATCACCGCCTCGGCCGCCCAGTTCAACACCGAAAAACTGCTCTGGCTGAACCAGCACTACATGAAGCAGATGCCGGTCAGCGAGCTTGCCGCAAACGTTGGAAGGCGGCTGGCGGCGCGCGGCATCGACACCAGCAAGGGGCCGAATCTCGAAAATGCGGTCGCTTTGTACGTTGACCGCAGCAACACATTGAATGTGCTGGCCGATGCCGTCGAGGTGTTTTATATCCATGTCACCCCTGCCGCGGAGCTCCTTGCCCAGCACCTTGCCGACGAAGCGCGCCCGGCGCTGGCCGATTTCGCCGCCGGTATCGCGGGCGTGGCCTGGGAAATCCCGGCCATCACCGCGCTGATCAAGGAAACCGTTGCCCGGCACGGGCTCAAGATGCCGAGGCTGGCCATGCCCCTGCGCGTGATCCTTACCGGACAGGCCCAGACCCCGTCGGTCGATGCGGTGATTGCCCTGATCGGCCGTGAAAAGGTGCTGGAGAAACTGGTGGCGGCCAAATTCTAAAAAATCCCGGGGAAGGTGTTTACAAGCGTCATTCGACTCCCTATAATTCGCGCTCTTTCACGGCGCTGGGGGTATAGCTCAGCTGGGAGAGCGCTTGCATGGCATGCAAGAGGTCAGCGGTTCGATCCCGCTTACCTCCACCAGGCAACGTGAGAGAAAAGTAGTTTTTGTCCGGGTCCCCATCGTCTAGAGGCCTAGGACACCGCCCTTTCACGGCGGTAACCGGGGTTCGAATCCCCGTGGGGACGCCAAGATTTTCAGCGCGGAGTGGTAGTTCAGTTGGTTAGAATACCGGCCTGTCACGCCGGGGGTCGCGGGTTCGAGTCCCGTCCACTCCGCCAACCCTTGTAAAGAACCGGCTGCGGCCGGTTTTTTCTTTTCCCTGTTGCAAAAAGGGGCATCGTCCTCCTTCAGGGTTATAATCGTTTCTTTCGGACCACCCCCGTTTCGACGCAGGAGTATTTCGCCATGCATCATCGCAACGTTCTGTCGCTGGTCAAATCATTTGCCGCAGCCACGCTGGTTTCGCTGGCCGGGGCATCAGCCACGCTGGCCCACGCCGACAGCAATGGACAGTCGTTTCAGCTGCTTTCCATGCTCCCCCCGTCGGTCGTCGTGCCAACGGCGCTGGTTGACAGCCCTCTGGTCGTGCATGAGTTGCACGCCGCCCCGCCCGTCTCGGGCACCATCGACCTGACCGAGCAGCATGGCAGCCTGTGGGTTCGCCTGCGCAACGGCTTCGCGATGACCAACCTGAACGACGACCTGACCCTGCACTATCAGCAGTGGTACCAGAACCGTCCCGACGCACTGCGCCGCATGGTCGAGCGCAGCCGGCCGTATCTCCACCATATCGTCGAGGAACTCGAGGCGCGCGGCATGCCGACCGAAATCGCGCTGCTGCCGATGGTCGAGAGCTCGTTCAACCCGATGGCCTATTCGCGCGCGCACGCCTCCGGCCTCTGGCAGTTCATTCCGGCCACCGGCAAGCGCTTCAATCTGGAACAGAACTGGTGGCACGACCAGCGGCGCGACATCGTGGCCTCGACCAGCGCCGCCCTCGAATACCTGCAGACGATCTACGACATGCATGGCGACTGGCATCTGGCACTGGCCTCGTACAACTGGGGTGAAGGTTCGGTCAAGCGGGCCATCGAGAAAAACACCGCGCGCGGCCTGCCCACCGATTACGCAAGCCTGACCATGCCCAACGAGACCCGGCATTACGTTCCCAAGCTGCAGGCACTCAAGAACATCTTCGGCAACCCGGCGTTGATGGCCCAACTGGGGCTGCCCGAGATCACCAATCAACCCTTCTTTGCGACGATCGAGACAAGCCGCCCGATGGACGTCAAGACGGCGGCGCGTCTGGCCAACATGCGGATTGAGGAATTTCAGGCGCTTAACCCGGCACATAACCGCCCGGTGATGAAGGCCGACACACCGGTCGTCATCCCTGCCGACAAGGTCGCCACCTTCCAGAACAATCTGGACAATCACGATGCTTCCCTCTCCGAATGGCAAGCCTACACGCTCAAGCCCGGTGAAAAGCTGGATCAGGTGGCACCGCGCTTCGGCATCACGCTGGCCGACCTGATGCGCGCCAACGGCCTGCAGGGAAAGATCAAGCTGGGTAGCGGCACCACCTTGCTGGTGCCTGGCGGCAACGGGTCCGACAACCTGAGCAGCCTCGGCGCGGAGCCCCGCCTGCCGCAAATTGTCGAAGCGGAGCCGGTCAGCAAACCGGTTGCGGCCCAGGCGCCTGTCGGGCGTTCGGGAAAGGCTGGCAAAGTGGTCGCCGGCACCACATCGGGCGCCAACCGTGTCCGCATGCAGATTCCCGCCAAGGCGGCTGGCAAGGAAGCCACGAAGGTCACCGTGGCGACAAAATCCGCGAGCAACACCGCCAAAATTGCTTCCAGCAAACCGGCCGCGCCGGCTCAGGCAGCCAAGGTCGCCAAAGCGCAAAACGGTCGGCGCAGCTGATTCAGCCGGCCAGGTGGCAGTTGACCGTGTGCGTTGCCGAGATGCGGGTAACTTCCGGGTAGCGCTGACGACAGAGGTCGGTCGCGTGCGGGCAGCGCGGGTGGAAATGGCAACCGGCCGGCGGATTGGCCGGCGACGGCGTTTCGCCGGCCAGGCGGATCACCGTCGAATGGCCGTCGAGGCGCGGCGCCGGCACCGCTGAAAGCAGTGCCTGCGTATAGGGGTGGCGTGGCGAACGCAAGACCTCATCGGCCGTACCCCGCTCGACAATACGCCCCAGATACATCACCGCCACCTCGTTGGCCAGATACTCGACCACGGCGAAGTTGTGGGTGATGAACAGATAGGCGACCCCCAGGTCTTCCTGAATGCGCTTCAGCAAATTGAGAATCTGCGCCTGCACCGACACATCGAGCGCCGAGGTCGGCTCGTCGCAGATCAGCAGTTCCGGCTGCACGGCCAGCGCACGGGCGACCGCGATGCGCTGGCGCTGGCCGCCGGAAAACTCGTGCGGATAACGATCGACCGCCTCGGCGGTCAGCCCGACCTGCCGGAGCAGTGCGGCAACCGCCGCGTTACGCTTGCCGGCATCGACTTCCAGACCCAGCGCGCTCATGCCTTCGGCGATGATTTCACCGACCCGCAGGCGCGGGTTGAGCGACGCGAACGGGTCCTGAAAGACCATCTGCAAATGCCGGCGCATCGAGCGCAGGCGCCGGCCCTTCATGCCGACCAGCTCGCTGCCGCCGAGACGAACGCTGCCGGCGGTGGGCTTGACCAGTTGCAGCAAGGCCTTGCCGACCGTCGTCTTGCCGCAGCCGGATTCGCCGACCAGCGCCAGCGTGCGCCCGGCGGAAATGGCCAGTGAAACGCCGTCGACCGCGAGTACATGGCCGACGGTGCGCTGCAGCAGGCCGCGGCGGATCGGGAAATGCACCTTGAGATCGGTTACTTCCAGGAAGGCTGCAGTTTCCTGGACACGATCGCCGAGACCGATCACCCGTGCCGGCTCCGGCGCTGCGGCAGCGCCCGACCAATGGCAGCGCAGCGCATGCTGACCGGCAACCTGGCGCCACGGCGGCGACACGGCCCGGCACTGCTCCATCACGTGCGTGCAGCGGTTGGCGAAGCGGCAACCGGCCGGCATCTCCGCCAGCGACGGCACCTGGCCGGGAATCGTGGTCAGCGCCGTCCCGCGCCGCGACACCTCGGGCAACGCGGCGAACAGCGCTTGCGTGTAGGGGTGCTGCGGGCTGGTGAAAAAATCCTCGCGGCTCGCCACCTCGACCAGTTCGCCGGCATACATGACACCGATGCGGTGCGCCATCCGGGCCACTACGCCGAGATCGTGGGTGATCAGCAGGATGGCCATGCCGCGCGCGCGCTGGAGTTCGGCCAGCAGATCGAGAATCTGGGCCTGCACGGTGACATCGAGCGCCGTCGTCGGCTCGTCGGCGATCAGCAGTTCGGGTTCGCCGGCGAGCGCGATGGCGATCATCACGCGCTGCTTCATGCCGCCGGAGAACTGGAACGGGTATTCGCCGAGCCGCCGCTCGGGATCGGAAATCCCGACCTGGCGCAGCAGTTCCAGCATGCGCTGGCGCGCCGGTTCGCCGCGCAGATTGCAATGGCGGTCGAGCACTTCGCCGATCTGGTCGCCGACGGTCAGCACCGGGTTGAGGCTGGTCGCCGGCTCCTGGAAGATCATCGCCATGCGCGCGCCGCGCAGGCGGCGCATCTCGGCTTCCGGCGAGGGTCAGCATTTCCTCACCGGCGATGCGCACGCTGCCGCCAACGATTTTCCCGGCCGCCGGCAGCAGGCGCATGATGCCCTGCGCCGTCACAGATTTGCCGCAACCGGATTCGCCGAGCAGGGCGAAGGTTTCGCCGGCGCAAACGGCAAAGGAAATGCCGTTGACCGCAACCAGCAACTGCTTTCCGGCGTTGAAGGCAATGCGCAGGTCGCTGACTTCAAGCATCAGGCAGCCCTCGGGTCGAATGCGTCGCGCACCGCATCAGCGAACAGGTTGGCGGCGAGCACGAGGATGAACATCGCCGTGAACGCGGCAGCCAGCGACCACCAGACGACCGGCTCGCGACCCAGTTCCATGCGCGCGCTGTTGATCATCGTGCCGAAGCTGGTCATCGTCGGGTCGACGCCGATGCCAACGTAGGAAAGCACCGCCTCGGCCAGCACCAGCCCGGAAAAATCCATGACCAGCGCGATGATGACGATGTGCATCAGGTTGGGCAGGATGTGGCGGATGACGATTTGCCATGACGACACGCCGAAGGCCTGCGCCGCCTGGATGTATTCGAGTTCGCGCAGCTTCAGCGTCTCGCCGCGCAGCAGCCGGCACAGACCGGTCCAGCTGGTGATACCGAGGATGAAGCAGAGGGCCAGCAGGCGCAGGTCGGCACGTTCGGCGGCGGTCGAGAACCACTGTGGATGGGTGTCGATGACGACCTGCATCATCAGTACCGCGGCGGCGATCAGCAGCACGCCGGGGATCGAGTTGAGCACGGTATAGACGTACTGGATCACGTCGTCGACCCAGCCGCGGAAATAGCCGGCGATGATACCGAGCAGCACGGCCACCGGCAACATGACCAGCGTCGTCACCAGGCCGATGATCAGCGCGGTGCGCACGCTCTTGAGCACCTGATAGAGCACGTCCTGCCCGACCTTGTCGGTGCCGAACACGTGATAGCTGCCGGACAGCCAGAACAGCGGCACGCCGATCACCAGGATCAGCCCGAGCGTGCCGAGCACCGCATTCCAGGCAAAGTCCGTCTCGCCGCGCCATATTTTCTGCCAGGTTTTGGCGTGGACCACGCCCGGCAGGAAGTCCCCTTGGGGGGCAGCCGTGCGCCGCGCCAGGGCGGTCGTCATCAGCGCGGCCAGGCCCAGCCAGGCGAGCAAGGCGAGCACGCCGACGCGGAATGCCGCAAATCCGGCATCGGCCGCCACCTCATCCTCGCGCTCCCCCAGATGGGCGCCGCCATGCTTGAGGCGCGGATATTCGCGCACCGAACCCTGGCCCGGCACGTCGACGGTCTCCTTGGCATACAGTCGGGTGGCGAAAGGCTCCGAATAGGTCTTTTCATTGCGCGTACGCAACGGCGTGACCAGCGCATCAAGAACCGAAAGCACCTCGATCGCGTAAGTCTCCTTCTGCCCCGGCTTGCCGTCGAGCTTGACGCGGTAATGCATTGAATCGAGCAGGCCGATCGCGATGAAGGCAAGCAGCACCGTCGCCGAGGCCATTCCCACCCGGTTGGCGCCGACCCGCCGCCAGCTCCCGAGCAGCGGCTCGTTGCGCGCAATGACCACGCCGAGGCCGGCGCCGGCCGCCACCAGCAGCCAGATCAGCGCATCCGACCAGAGAACGACAATCTGGAAGCCACTCATTCGAAGCGTATCCGCGGATCGACCAGCGTGTAGGAAATATCGGTCAGGATCAGGCCGACGATGTAAAGCACCGAGCCGATGAACACCATCGAGCGCACCACCGCGAAATCTTGCGCGTTGATCGCGTCGATCGTGTAGCTGCCCAGCCCGGGCACGCCGAAGAAGGATTCGGTGAGCAGCGAACCCATGAACAGCAGCGGAATGACCACAACAACGCCGGTCAGGATCGGGATCAGCGCATTGCGCAGCACATGGCGGAAGAAGACGACCGTTTCCGGCAAGCCCTTGGCGCGTGCGGTACGCACGTAATCCTTGCCGACTTCCTCGAGGAAGATGGTCCGGTACCAACGCGTCGACGAGCCGATCCCGGATATGACACCGATCAACACCGGCAGGACCAGGAAGCGCCAGGCATCCAGGCCGTCACCGAACCCGGAAATCGGCACCAGCCGCCACACCTTGCTGATCAGGTACTGCCCGCCGATGATGTAGAACAGGCCGGAAATCGACATCATCGCCACGCACAGCACGACGCCCCAGAAATCGAAGGCCGTGGCGCGGAAGAAGGCCAGCGTCAGCGCGAACGTCACCGTCACGAACAGGCCGAGAATGAAGGTGGGCAACGCGATGGCGAGCGACGGGCCCATCCGGTTGCCGATCTCGCGCGCAATGTCGCGGCCGTCCTCGGCGCGCCCGAAATCGCCGACGAACATGCGCGCCGACTTCTGGAAGAAAATGGTATCGGTCACGGTCGATAGCCCGGAAGCCGCGGAATTGACCAGCAGCGGCCGGTTGTAGCCGCGCTCGGCCTTCCACTTCTCGATCGCCTCCGGCGTGACGCGCTTGACCCCCAGCTGCATGCGCGCCATGTCGTCCGGCGTATTGACGACGAAGAACAGCGCAAAGGTGAGCAGGTTCACCCCGATCAGGATCGGGATGGCATAGAGCAGGCGGCGGACGATGTAGGCAAGCACAGGCGGGATTATGCCAAGAGCCGGCGCAGGATGAACAAAAACGCCAGCAATAAAGCCAGGCCCCAGGCTACGACGGCGTAGTCGGAGCGCAGCGGCGCTTCGCCCGGTGCCTGCGGGTCGCGCAGTTCCGGCGGGAACGGCCGCGGCGGCACCGGGATGATCTGCTGCGCCGCCGGGTCCTTCGGCACCCGCGCCGTGTATTCGACGCTCGTTTCGACCGGCCAGTCGCCCCAGGCACGGCTCGAAGGAAACTGCGGGACGCGGATCAGCATGATTTCCTGGACGTCATCGGCAAGCAGCCGCTCGAAGTTCGACAAATCGCGACGGCCCTGGCCGCTGGCCAGACGCAGCAGGTCGGCAGCGATTTCCTCGAAGGCCGCGGCCGGGTAGAGGCGGGTGCGATCCTCGGTCAGGTAATCGAAGCTCGCCTTGCCCTTGCCCAGGCTGCGATCCTCGAGCGCCACCAGCGGCAGCGCGGGAATCGCCTTCAACCAGCTTTCCGGCCCGCGCACCGGCACCTGCCAGCCCAGCGTGCGCAACGTGCTGACGCTGATCCCGGCACAGTTGGCGCGCGCATGCTGATAGGCGAACTGGTGGCGGTAAAACTGGTTGTAAACGCGCCCGAAAGCCGACTGCAGCCAGGCCGGCAGGCGCGCATCCCCGAGCGTCGCGACCAGCATGTAGGAAGGCCGGTACCACGCCTGGCCGCTGTTGAGGTCGCCGAGATAGTTGTCGAGCGGCACCGGCGCCGCGATGATGCCCTTCTCGCTTTCTGAATCCAGCGTGTAGAAGTTGTAGACCAGCAAATCATCGAGCCCGCCCTGCTCCCCGACACGCCCGGTCATCACGGCGAAGTGGCCGCCGTGCGCCTCGTCGTCATCGCCCTGCGCCCCGTTGAGCATCAGGCCGATGACCGGCTGGCCGGCTTCGACCGGCGGCGCACCCGGCCGGCGCCAGACCGACGCCACGGCAAACGGGCTGCGCGCCCCGCCCTGCGGTTGCGCGCGCAGCCAGTCACGCACTGCGCCCGGGTCGGCGGCCATGGGAAGCGCAGGCGGCGTTGCAGGCAGGCGAAAATCCTGCGGCCAGAAAGTGCGGACAACGACCGTGTCGGCCTCGCGGATTCCGCGTATTTTTACCGGTTGACCGTGGAAGAAGGCCACGCTGCTCGCATCGAACCACGCGCGGTTGAGCGGCAGCCTGTCCACCAACTGCAGGCGCAGCTCGCCATCTGCGGTGCGCACCGAGGTTCCATCCGCATCGAGCGCCACATCACGTTCAAATACCGGCGAGCCGACCCAGACCAGCGGCGGATAGTCGGCCGCCGCACCCGGCGGGGTTGCGCTGGCCCAGGCCGCGAGATCCTCCATCACCGGCAGATGCCGCGTGAAACCCGCGACCGGCAGGCCCGGCCCGGGCACCGCAATCGTCTCGGCGCGGAAGTACCACAGCGCCTGCGGCAAGGCTGCACAATCCGTGCAGTGGCCGTCAGTGATCCGGAAATTTTCGGCGGGCAGCAGGCCGTAGGCAGTCATGGGCGCATTCTGCCCGAAAACTCCCGGCGCATAGACCATCGAACACACCACGACGAGGATGGCTGCGCAAGTTCGGTGAAGCCCGACCGGAACTACTGCGGTAAACGTATGCCTTGCTTCACGATACGCACGCCGTTGGCCTGCGCCCCGCCCCCGCCGCACTTCCTCTCGGGGTTACGGTTGGCGTTGCTGCAGTCATCGTCGCCCGAAAGATACTGAATCGCCGATGCATACGACGCCGAGAAAAGCGGATTCGCATACTGCGCACCGATCGCCTGCTGATCTGCCGCCGTCTCGCCAGGATTGACCGGCCCCACCGAATCACCACGAATGGTCAGGACGCCATCCACATAGGCAATCGCGTAATTGTCGGAGGTCTGACCGAACGGGGTAATCGGATAGCCACCGGGTGGCGAAGTCGTCACGGCGGTGGTCTGGAAGGAAAGCGTACCGCCCAGGTCCGCCGGGGTCTCGCCGCCGACAAACCCCGCGTAGGTTGCGGTGAAGGGCGGATTGGGCGTACCGAAGAGTTTGCTCTTGTCGTCAGCGGTAATGCTCAGGCTGGCCGGCGCGATGGTGCCGTTCGCCGTGCTGGTGGTGACCGTGTAGTTGGCCCCGCCGTTGCCGTCATTGACGACGTACCCGCCATTGACCAGCAGCGTGCTGCCGTTGGCACCCAGTACGTTCTTGCTGGCATAGCTCTGGGACAGGCTGCTCACGGTGTCGCTGCCTTGCAGCCCGGTCGTCGCCACAACCCCGCTCGAACCGGTGGTGGCGTCGTAGACCTTGCTGTCGGTCACGGCGTTGATCGCCAGCGCCGCCGGGGTAATGACGCCGCTGGTGTTGGCGACGTAGCTGATCGCGTAGTTGGCGCCACTGTTGCCGTCGTTCATCAGCAGACCGCTGGCGGTGAGCGTCTTGCCGCTGCCGACGTTCTTGTTGTCGTAGACCTGGCTGGCATTGGTGCCGACGGCATCGTAGGTGGTGCCCGTGACGACCGGCGCCACCGCCGAGTTGTTGGTGCCGTTGTAGACGCGGTTGTCGGCTTGCGCCGTGACGGTGAGCGGCGCCGGGGTAATGGTGCCGCTCGCACTGCTGCTGGTAACGCTGTAATTCAGCCCGCCATTGCCGTCGTTGATGGTGTAGGCGGTGACGTTCAGCAGGCTGCCGTTGGCGCCCAGCGCGTTCCGGCTGGCAAAGGACTGATTGACGCCGGTGACGCTGTCCGTACCATACAGGGCGCCGATGCTCGGCGCCGCCGTCGAGACGGTGCTGCCGTCGTAGACCTTGCTGTCGGTCACGGCGTTGATCGCCAGCGCCGCCGGGGTGATGACGCCGCTGGTGTTGGCGACGTAGCTGATCGCGTAGTTGGCGCCACTGTTGCCGTCGTTCATCAGCAGACCGCTGGCGGTGAGCGTCTTGCCGCTGCCGACGTTCTTGTTGTCGTAGACCTGGCTGGCATTGGTGCCGACGGCATCGTAGGTGGTGCCCGTCACGACCGGCGCAACCGCCGAGCTGTTGGTGCCGTTGTAGACGCGGTTGTCGGCTTGCGCCGTGACCGTGAGCGGCGCCGGGGTAATGGCGCCAATATTGGCGCTCACGGGATCCGGCGAAAGGGTATAGCCATACACCACCGCCGAGCCATTGGCCGCAGTCGCTGTAATCGCCGACGCTGTGACTGTCTTGGCATTGCCGACATTCCGGTTGTCGTAGGCCCCGGTTCCAGCCACGGAAACGATTACGTCACCATCAACGGTACTGCCGGAATACGTGAAATTGCTTGCGGCAAGTGTAGCCGCCGTGGTGCCGTCATAGACCTTGCTTGCCGTACCGGTCAGGCTGACCGTAAGGGTCGGCGCAAGGGAGTAGAGAAAGCCGTTGCCGGTGGACTGTGCGGGAGTCGTGGAGCCGAAGGTCGCATTGTATTGCTTGAAGTTATAGGCCAGGCCGCCACGATTATCCGGCGTCGCGCCACCAAAAGGATTTGGGTTGCCGGACCAGACCAGCCAGCGTCCGCTCGGGGTCGCCAGCGCACCGGCGCCAGCGGTGTTGACGAAACGGCCGCCAGAAAGGTTGATGGCATTGCCGGCACCGCCAGCCGTCAGACTGCCACTTAGGGTAAGCGTCCCGCCGGCGGTCGCAGTCAGCGTGCCGCCAGCGCTCGATGCCGACAGGTTCAGATCGCTGATATCGTTGATGACGACGTTGTTCGCGGCACCGCTATTGGAGAAGGCCACGGCGCCGACAAAGTTGTTCGCGCCGCCCAGGGTGATCGCATTGACGCCGGCGCTGAAGCTCGATGCACCGGCCACGGAGAGCGCCCCGCTCTGGGTGATGGCACCACCGGCATTCACCACAAGGCTACCGGAAATCGTCGAAGCGCCAAGGTCGATCGCATTGATGTCGGCCAGCCCGACATTGGTAGCGCTGGTGACCGCGACCGTGCCGAAATCGTTGTTGGTGTTGTTCATCGCGACATTGCCGGCACCGGCAGCCAGGGAGAGCGTATTACCGCCCGCGTTGACCGCGCCGGTTGCGACAATCGTGCTGTTGGTCGTAGTGAGCGTGGTCGGCGCGCCCAGCGTGACGTTGTCGTTGTAGGCCTGGGCGCCCGTGGTCCTCACCGAGCCGCCGTTGATCGCCGTCGTGCCGCCGGCATTTGTAGTCAGGCTTGTGAGCGCCGTGGTGCCGCCGACCGCGCCGGCAAAGGTGGTGGTGCCGGTGGTGTTGACTGTCAGTGTTTGCCCGCCATTGACCGTATTGTTGAACGTGATCGCCGTGTTGCCGCTGGCCAGCGTCGTCGCGCCGGTCAGCGTCACCGCATCGCTATAGGTCTGCGTGCCGCTGGTCGTGATGGCCCCGGTCAATTGCGTCGCGCCGCCGTTGCCGGTCGCCAGGTTGCGGATGCCGGTGAAGTTCGCCCCGTTGACCGTGGTCGTTGCGCTGAAATTGAGCGTCAGATCATTGCCGCCACCGGCGACCGTCGAACCGAAGGTCGGCGTCGTGCCGGTCAGGATCGCATTGCCGGTCAGCGTCACCGCATCGTTATAGGTCTGCACGCCAGTCGTCGTGACATTGCCGCCAATGCTCGTCGTGCCTCCGGCGTTGGTAGTCAGGCTGGTGAGTGCCGTGGTGCCGCCAAGCGTACCAGCGAACGTCGTCGCGCCGGTGGTGTTGACCACCATGGCCGAGCCGCCGTCGACTGCGGTGTTGAAGGCGATGGCAGCGTTGCCGGTGGAGGCAAAGGTGCGCGTGCCGCCCCCGGTCAACGTCACCGCATCGTTGTAGGTCTGGGCGCCGGTCGTCGTGACGTTGCCGCCGATGCTGGTCGTGCCGCCGGCATTTGTAGTCAGGCTGGTGAGCGCCGTGGTGCCGCCGACCGCGCCGGCAAAGGTGGTGGTGCCGGTGGTGTTGACTGTCAGTGTTTGCCCGCCATTGACCGTATTGTTGAACGTGATCGCCGTGTTGCCGCTGGCCAGCGTCGTCGCGCCGGTCAGCGTCACCGCATCGCTATAGGTCTGCGTGCCGCTGGTCGTGATGGCCCCGGTCAATCGTGTCGTGCCACCGTTGCCGGTCGCCAGGTTGCGGATGCCGGTGAAGTTCGCCCCATTCACCGTCGTGGTGCCGCTGAAGTTCAGCGTCAGGTCGAAGCCGCCGCCCGCCACCGTCGAAGCGAAGGTCGGCGTCGTCCCAGTGAGCACCGCGTTTCCGGCCAGCGTCACGGCATCGCTGTAGGTCTGCACGACAGTCGTCGTGACGTTGCCGCCAATGCTCGTCGTGCCGCCGGCGTTGGTGGTCAGGCTGGTGAGGGCAGCAATGCCGCCCACGGCGCCGTTGAAAATGGTGGCTGAATTTGTGTTGGCCACGAGCGCCCGCGCACCGCCGGTGGAGTTGACCGTGCCGTCGAAGCGGACATCGCCACCCGTACCGAACCCGGCATTGCCGCCGCCTGCCGAAGCCGTCACTGCCGCGTTGAGCAGAACCGCGTCCTTGAGCCAGATCTGGCCGCCGCTGCCGGCGGCGCCGGTGCCGACCGGATTACCTCCGGTTGCAGTCAGGTTGCCACCAAGCGTAATGCTGGGCGTCGTTGCCCCGGCATCGAGCGTGATCGTCCCGGCGTTGCCACCTGCCGAATTGCCGCCAGCGCCATTCCCGCCGATTGTGGAAATAGCACCTACCGATACCGCGTTGGCAGTCCCGGTGACTGACACGTTTCCACCATTGCCACCTGCGCCGCTGGTGTTGCCGATGGTACCGTTCGCGGTAATGCCAAGGGTCGTGACCGAATCACCGGTGAGTGTCACGGCGCCTGCGTTCCTGCCGGCAGTGTTCGCGTTGGCGGCTCCGCCCGAAGCCGTGATCGCGCCGACATTAAGCAGGCCCGTGCCGGCCGTTGCCGTGATGTTGCCGCCATTGCCGTTGGCGCCGCCGGTGGTGTTGAGTGCCCCCGCGTTGGTAGTCACCGAAGCGCCGTTCAGGGTAATGCTGCCTGCCGAACCACCTGTACCAGTACCCGTAGCCGCCCCCGTCCGGGAAGCAATGGCGCGGGCCGAGATTGCGCCAGCGGAAGATGTGAGTGAAACCACACCCGCATTGCCGCCGGCCTGATTGGTCCCCAGCCCGGCGCTGCCGCTGGCAGTGATGGTGGCTGCCGCTGCTGTAGTGATGCCGCCGTAACCGGACAGCGTCACCGATCCTGCGTGCTTGCCCGCCTGCGTCGTCGCTGCCACATTGGTGCCGCCTGAACTGGCGATGGCGCCATTGAGCGTCAGCAATCCCGCTGCGTTTGCGTTGATATTGCCGCCGTCACCATTGGCCTGGCCAGTGGTGGTAAGCGCACCAAGCGTGACGTTGCCAGCCGTATTGGTGACCGCGATGCTCCCCACCCCACCACCGGCACCCGTAGTAAAGGCAACGCCGTTGCGGGCAACGATTGCGCCGGTCTGAACAGCACCTGCACCACTGTTGGAAATATTGACGCTGCCGGCATCGCCACCGGCAGCAATGCCGGCTACGCCATTGCCGCCAGTGGCATTGATCGCGCCATTGGCGGTGATGCCATTGGTGGACGTGATTTGTACAGCGGCACCCCTGCCACCGGCTCGGTTGGCGCCATTGCCCGCTCCCCCATTGGCCGTGAGGGTGCCGGTACCGAGGTTGACGCCACCACCGCTGATGGTGACGTAGCCAGCATTGCTCCCTGCGCTGCCGATACCCGCGCCACCCGAGGTGGTGATGTTGCTGTTGGTGGTCGACACCGCGCCCAGCGCGCTCAGGGTGACGTTGCCGCCATTGCCCTTGGCGCCGCCAGTGGTGGTGATGCCAGTCGTCGTCAGGTTGCCGCCGGCCGCCGTGTTGGTGACCGAGATGAACCCCTGGCTGCCGCCAGCGCCTGTACCCCTCGCGGCACCAGTGCTGGCGGTGAGCGTGGTCGTCGAGATGTTGCCGCTGCCACTGTTGTTGATGGTGATACTGCCCGCGTTGCCGCCGTTGGCGTTCGTGGTGGTCGCGGCGCCGCCGCTGGCACCGATTGCCGTTGTGGTCACCCCGCCGATGCCGGTGATTGAGATTGCAGCGCCGTTCCCACCAGTCTGGTTGGCGTTTGTCCCCAACCCTGCAGTACCGTTCGCTGCAATGGTCGTGGCAGTCACGGTACCTGCTGAATTAAGTGTCACCGTTCCGGCGTTGCGGCCAGCAGTACCTGTAATGGCCGTGCCACCGCTGGCACTTACTGCGCCGACTGCCAGAGTGCCGGCGGTGGAAGTGACGCTGATATTGCCGCCGTTGCCGTTGGCGCCACCGGTTGTTGTAAGCCCTCCCACCCCGGTGCTCACTGAAGTGCCGTTCAGGGAGATACCACCCACCATACCTCCAGAACCGGTGCCTGTAGCGGCACCGGTTTGCGCAGCAATGCCGAGACTGCTCAGGGCACCGCTTCCTGTAATTGAAACCAACCCTGCGTTGCCACCGGCCTGATTGGCCCCCAGACCAGCCGCACCGCTGGCGGTGATGGCGCCGGTAACCGAGCGATTGACGCCGGTTATGGTGACGTTACCTGCATTGCGTCCGGCAGCAGTCGTGCCCGCGACCAGTGCCGCGCCCGAGGTGAGAATGGTTCCGGTCACAGTCACGTCGCCGACGGAATTCAGGTTGACGTTGCCGCCCGCGCCGCCGGCCTGGCCGCTGGTATTAATGGCGCCGGTGCGCAGCAGTGTGGCCGCACTGTTGGTGACCGAAATGCTGCCCGAATTGCCGCTGACGATGGCACCGGCTGCTGCACCGGCACGGGCGGTGAGGGTGCCGGTCGTAAGCGAGCCACTCGTCGTCGAGTTGTTGGTGACCGTAATCGTCCCGGCATTGCCGCCCGCTGCCGTGGCAACGCCATTGCCACCGTTGGCGGTCAGCGCGCCGGTGACCAGTGCGCCGTTGCTGGTGACATTGATGGCGCCGCCATTGCCGCCGGCCCGGTTAGCGCCGCTACCGGCGCTGCCGTTGGCAGTGATCGCCCCGGTCGTCACTGCTCCCGCTCCGTTGATGGTGACATTGCCCGCGTTGCGACCTGGTGTGTTGGCAGCGGCCGTTCCGCCGGTGGTGGTGATCGCGCCCGTGAGATTGACATTGCCGGCGGCGCTGGTTCCGGTAATGTTAACGTTGCCGCCGTTTGCACTGCCCGCGCCGGTGGCGGTGATCGCCCCCGTTCCGCTGATGCTGGCCCCGGAGAGCGTGATGCCGCCGACGTTACTGGTCAGGGTGGCGTTGTTCATCGCCAGCGTTCCCGCGCCATTGCCGTCAGCGTCAGCCTTGAAGTTGATGCTGCCAGTGCCCGAAACAGCCACATTTGCGCCGGTGGCGAGGGTGATGTTGTTGTTGGCCTCCAGACGGATACTGTTGTTGGCTCCCATGGTGACGGGATTGTTCACCGTGATGTCGTTGGTGGCCTGCAGAAACAGTTCGGAGAAACCGGTGACGGTCGAGACCTGGACATTCGTGGTGCCCACGGCAGGAGGATCGTTGAACGCGATATCCGGCGTTCCGTTCGGATTGTTCGGTGGCGGCGCTGCCACCGCGGGACTGAGGACGATATTTTGCGGATCGAGCAAGACCCGGCCACCGACGCCAAAGGCAGCGCCCACATTGATACCGCCATTGAAATCGAGATTCTCCTTGCCGGATACTTCGACCAACCCGCCATTGCCCGATCGACTGCCGCCCTGTGCGCTGATGTTGCCGTAATACCGCGTATCGCCGTCTGCCCACACCACCACCTTGCCACCGTCGCCGTGTTCGACCGCGTCAGCCTTGATGCTCGCGCCCGAACTGACGTAGGTACGTTGCGCATTGTGAACATCCGGGTTCCTGCCCTGATAATCGCCACCAACCAGCACCGTACCGCCGCCGGTTGCGCCGGAAGCATCGACTTGAGCCGCACCGACCAGTCCGGCTTGCTTGCCGAGCAGGCGAACCGTGCCGCCCGCTCCTGAATCACCGCGCGCTTCGACGCGGCCGTCGGCAAGGATGGTGCCGGACTGCGCCTGCGCCGTGATTTCGCCCCCATTTTTGCCGTTGACCGCAACCGTCGAACTTGAACCCAGATTGATGTCGCCACCTGAATTGAGGACGATGCGCCCGCCGTCCCGGGTGAGACTGCCGGCCTCGAGCACGCCGGTATTGTTGATCGCGCTGCGCGTCACCGCTTCGGCGCCGGCTACCGTCAGCAGGATGGCGCCGCCCTCGGCGCGGATGGCCTGACTGTTGCTGATCAGCGTGTCGATCATGCTGGCGCTGACGTCGAGGCCAACCAGCCGGTCACCGGCAAAATTGAGTCGGACACGTTCGCCGGCGCCCATGGCGACCTTGCCTTGCGGCGCATTGACGCTGCCGCTGTTGGTGATGCTCGGCGCAATAAAGGCCAGATAGCCGCCGGGGGCGGCGCTGATCTGCCCCTGATTGGTGATGCTGCCGCCCGTTCCGGTGAACAGGTAGTTGCCACCGAGGAAATCGTCGTCGCGGATATTGAGCGTGGATACGGCCAGGGCACCGACGTTGACGCGAGCGCCGCCACCGAAGAGGACGCCGTTGGGGTTGACCAGAAAGACCTGGCCGTTGGCGCTGAGTTGGCCTTCGATGCGCGAAGCGGTCGGGCCGCTGACCCGGTTGAGGGCGACGGCAGCGGCATTGGGTTGCGCGAAATTGACCTGCGCCTGGCTGCCGATGTCGAAGTTCTGCCAGTTGATGATGGCGCGCTGGCTGCCCTGGTTGATGTCCATGCGCGTGCCGCTGGTGCTGATCGCAGCCTGTCCGGCCGTGACCTGCCCGCCGCCGGGCAGTGCCGTGACGGCGAGGTCGGCAGCCAGCGAGGCGTGGCTGCCGATGAGTATGGACAACAGTGCAGCACCGGCGGCACGTTGAATGCGGCCGCGCTTGCCGCGCGCCGAGGCGATTTCGGGGACAACGCTCCAGACGGCAAGGCGTTCGTTCCAGATCAGTCGATAAGCTTGATTCATGTTCGGTTCCTGTCTTGCCCTAGTACGCCCAGGTCAGCCCGAGCCAAACGCGGGAACTGTTGTCGCGGCCATCCGCATCATTGCCTTTGGCAGAGGCGCCGGGGTTGTTGCCGAGTTTGGTCGCCGCTTCGAGATTTGCCGTCACGCCTTTGGGCAGGCTCCAGTTGAAACCGAATACCGATACCGGAGAGGCTGTATTCGTTGGGGATGCCGAATGTCGCGAGGCCGCCGCGCGTGTCCCTGACCAGCCAGATGCGGCCGGTGTCGACGAAGAGCCGGGCCGAGAGGCTGCCTGGGAGTTCGCCGAGCGGCACCGGAATCAGCCAGTCGAGCCGGGCGAGCAGCGCCTGGTCACCGGCGGCTTCGCCTTCCGGGTAGGCGCGCACGCCATTGACCCCGCCGAGCAGGAATTTCTCGGAGGAATCCAGATTGCGATCGCTGGCCTGGCCGGAAAGCCGAAGCTGAAGGCGCTGACCGTTGGGGATGAAGTGCAGGTACTGGTATTCGCCACGCAGCTTGGCGTAGCGCCCGGCGGTGTCGACGGTGGCCTGGTTGGCCAGGATGTAGGCAGGCGGGCCGACCAGGTTGAGGTCGCCGAGCGACAGCGCGAGCTGGTAGCGCTGCTGGCCGCTGCCGGTCGCCGCAAGGCCATCCAGCGCCATGCTGACGACGGTGGCGTCCTTGTCATCAAGCTCGCCAACGATGGAACGGTCATTCAGGTACTTGCGCTCAAGGCTGAATCCGGCATTCATGATCGCACGCTGGGAAAGGATCAGCGGGTAACGGGCCTGAACGCCGTAGACCGTGGCGTCGCCTTCTTGCTGAAGCGGAGCGAAATCGCAGCAGAGTTGGTAGTTGAAGCGGGAATAGCTGGCGCCGACCGTCAACCCCTGATAGCCGACCGGCGTCTGGTAGGCGGCGAACACGGCATCGGAATCGGCCGAGCGCATCAGCCACAGGCTGGCGACGTCGCCCACGCCGCGCGGACTGTTGATGTTGAGCAACGCCGTCAGGCGGTTTTGGCCGCTGTAGCGGTTGCCATAATTGTCGGCGCCGAGCTGCCCGCTGAATAACGGGCCGCCAGGGGCTTCGATCCGCATGTGCGAAGTACCGACCGTGGCGCCGGGTTGCATGGTCGCCTGCACCGGGGCGCCGCTGCGCTGTTCAAGGAGGATCAGGCTGCGCTCGAGACCGGCGCGTTCGATGGGCTGGCCTTCGCCAACCTGTTGAATAGCGAGGATGCCTTGCGCGTGTTGCGCCCGGAGGCGGTCAGAGCCGTCAGCTTCGACGGCGCTGTAACGGCCTTCGAGGACAGCGATGCGGACAACGCCGTCGGCGATGTCTTGCGGCGGCAGGTAGGCACGGGCAAGGAAGTAGCCCTGTTCGCGGTAGAGCACGGTGAGGCGTGCCGCAGCCTGGCGCAGGCCAGCAAAGTCGAGTTCCTGGTCGATCAGGTCGGCGAGTTCGGCCTGCAGCCGGGCAGCCGGCAGCAGGTCGGAGGCTTCGATGACGAAACGGGTGACGCGAACCTTGGGACCGGCCTTGCCGGGCGCTGCGGCGGGGTCATCCGGGAGCACCGGAATGGTGGAGGACGGCAGCGTCGGCTCGACGCTCGGCGGCGTGGTCTGGTTGAACAGGCTGCCGGCATCCGGCCGGCGCATGATGGGAGACTGGGCATGGACAGCGACCCCCTGCACAAGAAAAAAGGACAGAAGCAGCAGCTTGCCCAACGGCAGGCCGCGTATCCAGGCAGATGAAACGGTCGGCGCCGGGGGATTGGGAAGGGCTGGGAACATGGGGGAATCGCAAGAAATGACTCGCGTGATGATAGCCCATCGAGACCTTCAAAACCGCGGAAAATCACCGCCTTTCCTGCATCGGAGGTCGCTCTTCGCGCTACGCCCAACACCTAACCGGCGGGATGAAATCAGGCATAATTGGCGCCGCGCCAACTGCCCGACTGCGACTCGACAGGGCAACAAAAAAGCGCCCCAAAAGGCGCTTGTTTGTTGGTCGCTCTGGCGGAGAGGGTGGGATTCGAACCCACGGTACCTTGCAGTACGCCTGATTTCGAGTCAGGTACATTCGACCACTCTGCCACCTCTCCGAAGCGGGCAGGATATTAGCACAACAAGGGATGCGCTGTATAAAAATCCTTCTTTTCGGGGTATTCACGTTTTTGTCCGCGGCTTGCGGAGAGCAGATTGCGCACCGGCCACTGCCCTTCCCGACCCCGGCGCAGCACGATCTGGTCGTCCTCGTCGGCAGCGGGCCGCTGACCTACTTTGCCGATGACAAGGGGGTGGTTCAGGGGCTGGAGCACGACCTGATCGAGGCCTTTGCCCAGGAACTGGGGGTCGGCATCAAATATCTGCCGGTCGCGCCACAGGACATCGAACCTGCGCTGGCGGCCGGCAAGGCCCACCTCGCCGTGGCCTGGCTGCCCGCGCCCGGCGCCGGCCAGCAAAAAGCCACGCCGGCCATCCTGCAGAGCAGCGACGTGATCATTCAGCATGAAGCCTCGCTGCCGCTCGACGAGCGCGACGAGTTGCGCGGACGAACGGTGCATGCTTTGGCCGGCTCAAGGCAACTGGCGACCTTGCGCGGGTTGCAGCAGGAAATCCCTGACCTGCAGGTCGTCGAATACGCCGATGGCGACATCTTCAGCCTGCTTGAATCCCTCGGCAAACCCCCCGTCAACCTGGTTGCCATCGACTCGATGCTGATTCCAATTGCGGCACAGTTCATCCCGACCCTGCAGGCGACGCTCGAACTCGGTGAAGTACATCCCGTGGTCTGGTGGCTGGGCCCCAATCCCAACCCGGAATTGCTGGCACGGGCCAGCGCCTTCGTCGAACGGGTGCAGCACGACGGCACCCTGCTCAAGCTGGAGGATCGCTACTTCGGCCATGTACGGCGGCTGAAACAGGTGGATATAGTGACCTTTCTGGGGCGCATCGAGAGCGTGCTGCCTAGGCTCAAGAAACATTTCCTGGCGGCGCAGACGATTACCGGCATCGACTGGCGCCTGATCGCCGCGGTGGCCTACCATGAGTCGCACTGGGATGCGGAGGCGACCAGTCCGACCGGCGTGCGCGGCATCATGATGCTGACCGCGGAAACCGCCGACCGGCTAGGCGTAGGCAACCGTCTCGACGTGCGCGAGAGCGTCCTCGGTGGCGCCCGCTACATCAACCTGCTGAAGGAAATGCAGCCGGATGACGTCGGCGAGCCGGACCGTACCTGGCTGGCACTGGCCGCCTACAACATCGGCCCCGGTCATTTCAATGCGGCGCGGCGCCTGGCCGGACAACTCGGCGCCGACCCGACCGCATGGGTCGAGATGAAACGCATCCTGCCGCTACTGGCCCAGCCGAAATACTACGAACGGCTGAAATCCGGCCGCGCGCGCGGCGGCGAGGCCGTCCTGCTGGTCGAGAACATCCGCAGTTACTACGACATCCTTGTGCGCAACCAGCCTGCCCATGCGCAACTCGCGCCCCGCGTGGCGCCGATGAACGGCATGCAGGGCAGCGAGCCCGGGGCGAATCTCAAGCGCTGAGCGAAGAACCCGCAGGGACCAGCTTCTCCAGCCCGCCCATGTAGGGGCGCAGTGCTGCCGGCACGGTAACGCTGCCATCGGCCTGCTGGTTGTTTTCCAGAATCGCCACCAGCGTGCGGCCGACGGCCAGCCCGGAACCGTTCAGCGTGTGCACCAGCTCCGGCTTGTTCTTGTCGTTGCGGAAACGGGCCTGCATGCGGCGCGCCTGGAAGGCGCCGAAGTTGGAGCAGGAGGAAATCTCGCGGAAGGTGTTCTGTGCCGGCAGCCAGACTTCGAGATCGTAGGTCTTGGCGGCAGAGAAACCCATGTCGCCAGAGCACAGCACCATGCGGCGGTAGGGCAACTCCAGTCGTTCGAGGATGACCTCGGCGTGACGGGTCAATTCCTCGTGCGCCGCGGTCGAACTGCTCGGGATGGACGATCTGCACCAGCTCGACCTTGTCGAACTGGTGCTGGCGAATCATGCCGCGCACGTCGCGCCCGCCGGAACCGGCCTCGGAACGGAAGCACGGCGTATGGCAGACGAACTTGAGCGGCAACGCCTCGCCGGCGAGGATCTCGTCGCGCACGATGTTGGTCACCGGCACTTCTGCCGTCGGGATCAGGTAGAGCGGATCCTGCTCGCCGCGCAGCACCTTGAACAGGTCTTCCTCGAATTTCGGCAACTGGCCGGTGCCATGCAGGCTGGCGGCATTGACCAGATACGGTGCGTAGAGTTCGGTGTAGCCGTGCTCGGCGGTGTGCGTGTCGAGCATGAACTGGGCAAGCGCCCGGTGCAGGCGGGCGAGGCCACCCTTGAGCAGCGAAAAGCGCGAACCGGAAATTTTGGCGGCAGTGGCGAAATCGAGCTGGCCGAGCGTTTCGCCGATATCGGTGTGATCCCTGACCGGAAAATCGAAAACGCGCGGCGACCCCCAGCGCTTGATCTCGACGTTGGCATTTTCATCATCGCCGACCGGCACCGATTCGTCGGGAATGTTGGGCAGGCCAGCCAGGATGGCGTTGAATTTTTCCAGCAACTCGCCGAGACGCCCTTCGGATGCCTTCAGTTCATCACCCAGCGCACCCACCTGCGCCATGACGTCGGAAGCATCCTTGCCCTGCCCCTTGAGCATGCCGATCTGCCTGGACAACGAATTACGCTGCGCCTGCAGTTCCTGCGTGCGTGTCTGCAGCGTCTTGCGTTCGGCTTCCAGAGCCGTGAATTCGGAAAAGTCGATCGGCTTGCCGCGCTTGGCGAGACCCGCAGCCACGGTATCGAGGTTGGAGCGGAGTTGTTGGATGTCGAGCATGGTTTTTCCTGGATGTTCGGGGTCAACCGTAAAAATTGGCCAAAAACGGGATTATACGCGACGGAACAACCGCCCCCCGAGACGCCAGAGCTTGACCAGCACGAACCCGGCAACGATCAGGAAAACGGCCAGCAGGCCGAGAAAGACCAGTGGCGAGGCGAGCATCGCCCACAGCCCGCCGAGCACCATGCCCTCCTCGCCGAACGAGGCGATCCAGTTGGAGAACGGCTCGGGCGACGTGTTGATTGCCAGCCGGCTGCCGGCCTTGGCGAAATGCGTGCCGGCGGTGATCGTGCCGCCGATCAGCCCGGCGGCGACCATCCACGCCGGATCGACCTCGCCCAGTGCAAACGCCGCCAGCAGCGCCCCGGCCGGGATGCGGATGAAGGTCTGGAAGCTGTCCCACAGCGAATCGAAGGCGGGAATCTTGTCGGCGATCAGCTCGGCAAATGCCATGATGCCGGCGACACCGATGACCAACGGGTTCTGCAGTACCGCCAGCGTCGACGGCAACTGCAGGTAGCCAAAATGTGCCAGCGCCCCGGCCAGAAAAACCACCAGATACAGGCGCAAACCGCTGGCCCAGGCCAGGCCGGCGGACAGGGCGATGGTCTGGACCATGTCCATTATTTCTTGCCGGCCTTCCGATCCAGTTCCCGCAAGTGCGCCAGCTTCTGGCCGATCTGCCCTTCCAGCCCGCGCGGTGTCGGCTCGTACCAGCCGGGTTCGGGCATGCCGTCCGGCAGGTAGGTTTCGCCGGCGGCGTAGGCTTCCGGCTCGTCGTGGGCGTAGCGGTAGGCGTGGCCGTGGCCGAGTTCCTTCATGAGCTTGGTCGGCGCGTTGCGCAGATGGTTGGGCACCGGGCGCGAGCCGTCCTGCTTCACGTAGGCGCGGGCGGCGTTGTACGCCATTGTAGCCGGCATTCGATTTGGCGGCGACGGCCAGGTAGATCACCGCCTGCCCAAGCGCCAGTTCGCCCTCCGGCGAGCCGAGGCGCTCGAAGGTTTCGGCTGCGTCGTTGGCGATCTGCATGGCGCGCGGATCGGCCAGGCCGATATCCTCCCAGGCCATGCGGATGATGCGCCGGGCGAGGTAGCGCGGGTCAGCGCCGCCATCGAGCATGCGGGTCAGCCAGTAGAGCGCGCCATCCGGATTCGAGCCACGCACCGATTTGTGCAGGGCCGAGATCTGGTCATAGAAGGCATCGCCGCCCTTGTCGAAACGGCGCAGGCTTTGCGCCATCGTTTTTTCGATGAATTCGCCGTCGACCGTGGGAATGCCCGCCGTGCGCGCTGCCGTGCGCACCTGTTCGAGCAGGTTGAGCAAACGGCGCGCATCACCGTCGGCCAGGCCGATCAGGCGTTCGCGGGCGGCTGGCTCGAAGCTCAGTTCGGCCAGCGCCTGGGCACAGGCGCGGTCGAAAAGCTGGCCCATTTCGGCTTCGTCGAGCGACTTGAGCACATAGACCGAAGCGCGCGACAGCAAGGCGGAATTGAGTTCGAACGAGGGGTTTTCAGTGGTCGCGCCAATGAAGGTCAGCAGGCCGGATTCGACGAAGGGCAAAAAGCCATCCTGCTGGGCCTTGTTGAATCGGTGGATTTCATCGACAAAGAGGATGGTGCGCCGCCCCTGCGTGCGCCACATTTCCGCCTGCGCCACGGCCTCGCGGACTTCCTTGATGCCTGAAAACACCGCCGACAGCGCTATGAACTCGCATTTGAACTGCGTCGCCATCATACGCGCCAGCGTGGTCTTGCCTACCCCCGGCGGCCCCCAGAGGATCATCGAATGGGGCTGGCCGGATTCGAAAGCGAGGCGCAGCGGCTTGCCGGCGCCGAGCAGGTGCTGCTGGCCGATCACATCGTCCGGCGTTTGCGGGCGCAATTGCTCGGCCAGCGGAGCGTTGCGGTCGACCACATCCTGGGAGAACAAATCGCTCATGACATTCGGTTCCGGATAATCTTCACGCCTCGTCCGGCCCGACCACGGACAGCTTGGGGAAGTAACTGCGATAGCGCTTCACATCGCGGGTCAACAGGCGCATGCCACGCACCAGCGCGTGGGCGCCAATGTAAAAATCGGGCATAGGCGAAGTCTTGATCCCCTCGCCCAGGCGATAGACACGAAATGCCTGCCCGGCCAGAAATGCGGCATCCCACGGCAAATGCTCTCGCACCAGCGGCAAGCCGGCCAGCGCGGCCTCCAGATCGTCGGCACGTTCATAACGCGGGCTGATCTCGGCCAGAATCAGGGGATTGATCACCAGAGGCCCCTGCTGCCCGAGCTTTTCCAACTGATCGAGCGACCAGTCGGCCCACAACGGATCATCGGCCAACACGTCGATCAGCACACAACTATCGACCAGCGTGGCATACGAGGCTGGCACCGCATATCGGGCGGCTGGGTCGTTGACAGCGGGGTTTCCCATCGCCTCAGCCACGCAGGAAAGCCATGAATTCGTCGGTACTCATGCTCTTGAACTGCGTTGCATTGGCCGAACCACGAGCCCTGGCAAAGGCCGCGCGTATCCCCGAAGATGCCGGAAGCACCGGGCGAATGACCACATCGCCATTGTCCCGCACCTCGAATTCGACCTCGCCATGCGGGTGCAAGCCCGCCTTTTCCCGCACCGCCAGGGGGATGGTGACCTGCCCTTTGCTGGTGATTTTCATGGAAGACCTCTAGTTTCTTACTCTTACCGTAGAGTATTACCCGACTGGTAATCTGTAAAGCTCATGCGCCAACGCCATGACCTCGCACCGCATCGACCGGCGACACCTTCTTTGGGCGCACCAGATCGTCGAGCCAGGGCAGATCGATCTCCAGCACATGCCGATAAAGAAACAGCAAGGCCGACAAAGCCTGTTGCTGCGTGGCCGCCGCCACATCGCGCTCGGTAGCCAGATGCGAAAGGAACTTTGTCACCTCGCGCGCCCCCATCTCCCGCGGATGGCGCAAACCATGAAAGCGGATGTAAGCCTTCACCCAATGGACATAAGCCTCCTCGGTACGTATGCTGTAATGCCGGATGCGTATCGCATCCACAACTTGCGCCAGCAGCTTTGGGGCGCGTTCGGAGGAAGAAATGGAAGTGTCCGGTTTCATGGCGACAAAATACTGTATGGATGAACAGTTATATGCCAGAACGCCCCTCTGCGCAAGCGAAAATTCATGTCCTGTCCGCCAGCTTATTGGACAGGTTTCCGGATTAGGCGACAGTTTTGTCGTCTACTCATTAGTTCGGCGTCTCAACTCCTAGCCTACCGATGACAACTCGAACAGAACGTCGCGATGCGAAGCTTGAAGGCTGTGCGCCGTGGTCGCCGCTCTGTCGTGGCTGCGGCCGGTGTTTGAGGCCGCCGCTACCTTCAACAGCGTGGCCGTTCCTCGGTCGATGACGGCGCATAAAGTGCTGGTACTTACCCAAACATACTTGGCATAGACAAGCCACAGTGCGTTGGCGCAATCTCCAACGTTCACCCGGCCGCGGCAGTTGGAAGCCGCGATGCGAGGAGCATGTCTCTCCGCGCGAGGGGTACAGCCGCGCGTCTCCTTCTCGAAGTGCCTCCTCGGTGGTTGCGTCAAAACCATTTCACTGTTTCGATCTTGCGCAGAAGAACCGGCGATTTTGGTTGACTTCAAGTCTCACTTCGGATGCCACCGGAAATATGCCTGTGCAACCATTTCGCGCGTGGAACGAAGCCATGTCACCTACTTCCATTTGGCGCCTAAGCACTATCGCAAGGTTCTATTCGTCCTTGAAGCACGGCACCCCAAGCAAACCGAAACGCTCGCGGAGTTCTACACCCGTATTAATGGGCACCTTATTCCTCCGAATGTCGCCATTTTTGAATATGACCCGAAGATAAAAACCGGTCACTATGTCAAAGCACATGGCTAACAAGGCGGTCAAAGCCGCTCCTTCCGGTCGCTGGACGCTGCGCGATAAAGCGCCGCGCAGCGCCCCTTACCTACAACGTTAGGCCGCATGGAATCCACTCTTCGTAATCAACTCGTCGCTCTTACGCTGCAATGGGAGCGTAAGTTTGGAAACGCTCCTGCTATCACGTGCGCCCTTTCGGAGTACGACGCCGCCATGCTTGTCGGGCTCACCGAACATGAATACTCGGCTGCAATGTCAGGGGCTACATCAGTTCAGAAGGGCTACGACTTCAAGCATGGGGGCAAGCGTTACCAAATCAAGGCCAATCGCCCGAGCGGTAAGCCGGGGAGCTTCGTCACCTGGGTGCCAAAGGCAACGAACTATGAATGGGACTGCCTTATCTGGCTCCTCTACAACCGTGAGTACGTCATTCAGGAGGCTTGGTTGTGGGAGGTCGGCGCTTATCGCACAGCCTTTCACGAGGTTGGTCGCCTTTCTCCCAAGCATCATCGCGGCGGTCAGCGACTTCGGTGAAGCACAGCCTTCTGGCGCAGACGCATCAAAGGCTGCTGCTGCTCACTCTCGGCACATTCCTGGTGAGGTTCGGCCGCCGAGCCTGACCCAACAATTCAACTTACCAGCACCCTCCCACCATGAAACGCATTTCCCTGAACACCCAGATCATGGCCGGCTGCCTGATCGGCATCGCCGGCGGCTTCTGGCTGGCCGCCGCGGGGCCGACGCCGCTGGCGCAGAACACGCTGTACGGCGCCAAGCTGGCCGGCAACCTGTTCCTCGACTTGTTGCGCATGGTGCTGGTGCCGCTGGTCTTTTCCTCGATCGTCGCCGGCGTCGCCAACCTGCGTGCCCACGACCAGATGCATCGCGTGTGGACGACGACGCTGGCCTTCTTCTTCGGGACCATGGGGCTGGCGATCCTGATCGGCTTTGGCGCCGCGCATGTTTTCCGGCCGGGTGAAGGGCTGCAACTGGAGATGTTCGCCGAAGCCACGAAGAATTTCCAGGCGCGCCAGATGCCGCTGCCCGACTACATCGCCCAGTTCATGCGCGGCCTGTTCCAGAACCCGTTCAAGGCGCTGGCCCAGGGGGAGATTCTCGCCATCGTGATCATTGCGCTGTTTCTCGGCATCGCGCTGGTCGTCGGCGGCGAGCGCTTCCGCAATGTGCGGACGCTGATCGAGGAATTGCAGGAACTCTGCCTGCGCATCGTCGGCTGGATCATGCGCCTGGCGCCGCTCGGCATCGCCGCCCTGCTGCTGCAACTGGTGGCCAGCCAGCAAGGCGGGCTGTTGCTCAGCGTTGGGCATTTCATCGTCATCGTCACCGGCACCACGCTGTTCCACGGGCTGATCGTGCTGCCGGCCATCCTCTGGCTATTCACGCGAATGTCGCCGCTGCACTTCTTCAAGGGCGCGCGCGAGGCGTTGATCACCGCCTTCGCCACCAGTTCGAGCGCCGCCACGCTGCCGGTGACGCTGCGCTGTGCCGAGCAGCACCTGCATGTGAAAAAGGACATCGCCAATTTTGTCGTGCCGCTCGGCGCCACGGTGAACATGGACGGCACGGCGCTCTACGAGGCGGCGGCGGCGCTCTTCGTCGCACGGCTGGCCGGCATCGAACTCGACATCGCCAGCCAGATGATCATCTTCTTCGTCGCCATGCTGGGCGCCATCGGTGCGCCGGGGATTCCCAGCGTCGGCATGCTGAGCATGGTGCTGATTCTGGAGTCGGTCGGCCTGCCCACCGAGGCCATCGCCATCCTGTTGCCGATCGACCGCATCCTCGACACGACGCGCACGGCCGTCAATGTCGAGGGCGACATGATCGGCGCCCTGATCGTCCAGAAACTGGCCGACAAGCCGGCGTAGCCGGCAAGCCCGGCTATTTGTCGGGCACCGCAATGTGCTTGCGGCGCAGCCAGTCGCGGTCCAGTTCCCAGCGAATATCGGTAATGCCGGGCTGGGCAAGGACGATATCCTTGGCCTCGTCCTGCACCTTGCCGAGGGTCTTTTCGAGGGCGATGAACGCCGGGTTGTTGTGGTCCTTGACGTTGACGTCCGGGTAGAGCGCACCAAGGAAACGGAAGGCCGGCATGTCGAAGTTGCGCGGCGTGCCCATGACCGCGGTACTGCCTTCGACGCGCAGCACATGGAAGGGATACGGGTAGTTCTTCAATAGCGGGCTGCCCTGCGCCTGGATAGCGCTGTTGAGCGCCTGCGTGCGGCCGTCGGGCCGACGGATGGCCCAGTCAAGCGCCACCAGCAGCGCAATTGCCAGCAGCGCCCATTGCCATGATTTGATTTCCCGAATAGTCATGCTGTCCCTGTGTTTGCGGCCGGAGTCTATCGACTGCTGGCCACTCAGCGTAACATTGCAAAGCTTTTCCGGTCAACGCCGAAAAGCAGCCGAAATTCAATTTTCTCAAGGAGCCAGCATGCCCCTCTTCCGCCTCGGTGACAAGCAGCCGCAGCTTGGCGACAACGCCTGGGTTGCCCCCAACGCCACGGTGATCGGCGACGTCCGCCTCGCCGCCAACGCCTCGATCTGGTGGAACGCCACGCTGCGCGGCGACAACGACCCGATCCACATCGGCGCCAATACCAATATCCAGGACGGCTCGGTGCTGCACACCGACGAAGGCATCCCGATGCACATCGGCGCCAACGTCACCGTCGGCCATCTGGTCATGCTGCACGGGTGCACGGTCGGCGACGGCAGCCTGATCGGCATCGGCTCGGTGATTCTCAACCGCGCCGTGATCGGCAAGGGCTGCGTCGTCGGCGCCAACACCCTGATCCCCGAAGGCAAGTTCTTTCCCGATCGCGTGCTGATCGTCGGCTCGCCGGGCAAGGTGGTGCGCGAACTGGGCGATGACGATGTCGCCAATCTGCTCAAATCGGCCGCGCATTATGTCGAGAATGCCCGGCGCTACCGGGATTCGCTGGTACCGCTGTAGCCACCGACCGGCGGGGTAAGCGGCAGGCGCTTCAGGCGCGCCCGATTTCGTCGTCAAGTTGCTTGATCTGGCGAATGATGGCGACCAGCCGGCGCCCTGCTTCGGTCAGCGAGTACTCGGTGCGTGGCGGCGATTCGGCGAATACCTGCTTGCTGATCAGGCCATAGTCACCCAGCTTGCGCAGGCGCTCGCTCAGCACCTTGGTCGAGATGCCCTCGATGCTGCGCTCCAGGGCACCGGGGCGATGCACTCCGTCAGCGATCTCGCTGAGGACCGAAACCGACCATTTGCAACCAACCACGTCTTCGAGCTTCTGGTAGCTGTCCGGCCGCGTTGCCTGTGAAATTTTCTTTCGCTCCATAATCAGCAAGTTACCCCAAAAAGTGAGCCGGGCACCAAAAAGTGCCCGCTATCAATCCACGTTGCCGCCACCTACGATTGGTTCACGTGCAACTGCACGAACGCAACATCGACCCACAGAGTAAAGGAGAAAATCATGAAAGCCAAAGCCGTTTTCTACCATGCCGGATGCCCGGTCTGTGTCGAAGCCGAGCAGACCGTCGCCAGCGCCCTCGACGGTCAGCGTTTCGACGTCGAAATCGTCCATCTCGGCACCGACCGCTCGCGCCTCGGCGAAGCCGAAGCGGCCGGCGTCAAGTCGGTTCCCGCCCTGGTCATCGCGGGCACACCCTTCCACATCAATTTCGGTGCCCCGCTCGAAGCGCTCAAGTAGGGGCATGACGGCCCGCCCAAGGGCGGGCCGTTTTCATTCAGCGAGCGGCAATGGCCTGCGGTACCTGTCAGGCGCCAATGCGGTTGTTTTTTCCGGCCAGATTACGCATCATGCGAGCCCCTTTTGCCGCACTGCCATACCCATGCTCGCACCCATCGAACACCGCATCGCCATCGAACTCGGGGTCCGCCCCAGCCAGGTCAACGCCGCCATCGCCCTGCTCGACGAAGGCGCCACCGTGCCCTTCATCTCGCGCTACCGCAAGGAAGCGACCGATGGCCTCGACGACACGCAACTGCGCAATCTCGAAGAACGCCTGACCTACCTGCGCGACCTCGAAGAGCGGCGCACGGCGATCCTCGCCAGCATCGACGAACAGGGCAAGCTGACGCCGGAACTCAAGGCCGAGATCAGCGATGCCGAAACCAAGCAGCGCCTCGAAGACCTGTACCTGCCGTACAAGCAGAAGCGCCGCACCAAGGCGCAGATCGCCCGCGAAGCCGGCATCGAACCGCTGGCCCTCGGCCTGCTTGAGAATCCCGAGTTGACGCCGGACGACGAAGCCGAGAAATACCTCAACGTCGAGGCCGGTTTCGCCGACGCCAAGTCCGTCCTCGACGGCGCCCGCCAGATCCTCATGGAAAAGTTCGCCGAAGATGCCGAACTGCTCGGCGGGTTGCGTGCCTACCTCAGCGAACACGGTCACGTTCGCTCGACCGTCGTCGAAGGCAAGGAAACCGAAGGGGCCAAGTTCCGCGACTGGTTCGACTTCGCCGAGCCGATTGCCACGATGCCCTCGCACCGCGCCCTGGCCCTGCTCCGTGGCCGCAACGAAGGCATGCTGCAGGTCGCGCTGGTGCTCGACTCCGAACTCGACCCCGAAGCCGTCAAGCCCGGCACCCAGAACCCCTGCGAACAGCGCATCGCCGTCCGCTTCGGCATCAAGCCGCAGAACCGCCCGGCCGACAAATGGCTGGCCGACACCGTGCGCTGGACCTGGAAGGTCAAGATCTACACCCATCTCGAACTCGAACTGATGAACGAGTTGCGCGAACGCGCCGAGGAAGAAGCCATCCGCGTCTTTGGCCGTAACCTGAAAGACCTGCTGCTCGCCGCCCCGGCCGGCCAGCACGTGACCATGGGCATCGACCCCGGCATCCGCACCGGCTGCAAGATCGCCGTCGTCGACGCCACCGGCAAGCTGCTCGACACCGCCACCATTTACCCGCACGAACCGCGCTGCGACTGGGACGGCAGCATGTCGACCATCGCCCGCCTGGCCTCGAAGCACCAGGTCAGCCTGGTCGCCATCGGCAACGGCACGGCCAGCCGCGAGACCGACAAGCTCGTGCAGGACGTCATGAAGCGCTACCCGGAAGCCCGGCTGACGAAAATTGTCGTTTCCGAAGCCGGCGCCTCGGTCTATTCGGCCTCCGAATTCGCCGCCAAGGAATTCCCCGATCTCGACGTCTCGATCCGCGGCGCGGTGTCGATCGCCCGCCGCCTGCAGGACCCGCTGGCCGAGCTGGTCAAGATCGACCCGAAATCCATCGGCGTCGGCCAGTACCAGCACGACGTCTCGCAGTCCAAGCTGGCGAAGAATCTCGACGCGGTTGTCGAAGACTGCGTCAATGCCGTCGGCGTCGATCTCAACACCGCCTCGGTGCCGCTGCTCACGCGCATTTCCGGCCTCAATGCCGGGCTGGCTGCCAACATCGTGAGCTACCGCGACGCCAACGGCGCCTTCCGCTCGCGCGACGAACTCAAGAAAGTCCCGCGCCTCGGCGACAAGACCTTCGAGCAAGCCGCCGGATTCCTGCGCGTGCCGAACGGCGACAACCCGCTCGACAGCTCGTCGGTGCACCCGGAAGCCTACCCGGTGGTCGAGAAAATCATTGTCGACCTCAACAAGTCGATCAAGGAAATCCTCGGCGACAGCCGCGCCCTCAAGGGGCTCAACCCGGCGAAATACACCGACGAGCGCTTCGGCCTGCCAACCGTCCAGGACATCTTCAAGGAACTGGAAAAGCCCGGCCGCGACCCGCGCCCCGAGTTCAAGACGGCGACCTTCGCCGACGGCGTCGAAAAGGTCGGCGACCTGCGCCCGGGAATGATCCTCGAAGGCGTCGTCACCAACGTCGCCGCCTTCGGTGCCTTCGTCGACATCGGCGTACATCAGGATGGCCTGGTGCATGTCTCGGCGCTCTCCAACACCTTCGTCAAGGACCCGCACACCGTCGTCAAGGCCGGCCAGATCGTCAAGGTCAAGGTGCTCGAAGTCGACCTGCAGCGCCAGCGCATCGCGCTGACCATGCGCATGGGCGACGAGCCGGGGCAGGCCAAACGCCACGACAACGCACCGACCGGTCGCGGCAATGCGCCCAGCCGGCCGCAACAACGCAGCACCGGCCCGGCGCCGGCCGGCAACGCGATGGCTTCGGCCTTCGCCAAGCTGAAACGCTGAGTCACCGCAGCGGCCGGTCAAACCCCGTGCCGCTGAAATGGCGCTTTTCACGCTTCCCGGAAGCCGCTACGCTGGTGGCCATGAACTCATCACGCCGCCGTGACCGCACGACCCCGGACGCCGCCACCCGCGCCCGGCTGCGCACCCTGCTCGGCAAAAATCCCTCGGAAGCGCTGCGGCGTGACCAGTTGATCGAATTCCTGCACCGGATCCAGGATGCCTGCGCCCACCTGCCCGAAAGCCTGCTGGCCGCCCTCGCCGCCGAAATGAAACTGCCGCTCGTCGAAGTAGTCGAGGTCGCCAGTTTTTATCATCACTTTGACCTCGTGCCGGGCAGCGCCGAAGCGCCGCCGATAATCACCGTTCGCGTCTGCACCTCCCTGACCTGCGCCATGCGGGGCGCCGAAGCACTGGCCGAACAGCTGGCCGCCCGGCTCGGCCCGGACATCCGGGTGCAGCGGGTGGCCTGCGTCGGGCGCTGCGCCGGCGCGCCGGTGGCGGTGCTCGGCCAGAAACCGCTTGAGCGGGCCAGCCCGGCCAGCATTCTGGCGGCCCTGGCGTCCGGCATAACGACGGACCCCGCACCGACAGCGAGCCGCCTGGCCGACTACCGGGCAGCCGGCGGCTACGCCCTGTATGAAGCATGTTTGCGCGGCGAACGAAGCCGCGCCGAAATCATCGACAGCCTCGACCACGCCAGCCTGCGCGGGCTCGGCGGCGCCGGCTTCCCGACCGGGCGCAAATGGCGACTGGTGGCGGCCCAGCCCGCACCGCGCCACCTTGCCATCAATATCGACGAGGGCGAGCCGGGAACCTTCAAGGATCGTCACTATCTCGAGCGCGAACCGCATGCATTCCTCGAAGGCGCCCTGATCGCCGCCTGGGCCGTCGGCCTCGAAAAGATCTGGATCTATCTGCGCGACGAATACGCCGCCTGCCACCGCCTGTTGGCCGAGGAACTGGCGGCGCTCGCCGGGGCCTTTCCCGCTGCCCCGCCGATCGAATTGCGGCGCGGCGCCGGCGCCTACATCTGCGGCGACGAGTCGGCGATGATCGAATCGATCGAAGGCAAGCGTGGAATGCCGCGCCTGCGCCCGCCCTACATTGCGGAGGTCGGCCTGTTTGGCCGGCCGACCCTCGCCCACAACATGGAAACCCTGCACTGGGTGCCGGAAATCCTGCGCCGCGGCCCGGACTGGTTCGCCGGCCAGGGGCGCCACGGGCGTCACGGTCTGCGCTCCTTTTCAGTCAGCGGTCGGGTCGCCAGGCCCGGCGTCCACCTCGCACCGGTCGGCATTACGCTCAACGAGTTGATCGCCGAATACTGCGGCGGCATGGCACCCGGGCACACCTTGTACGGCTATTTCCCCGGCGGCGCCTCGGGCGGCATCCTGCCCGCCAGCCTGGCTGATCTGCCGCTGGATTTCGATACCCTGCAGGCCCACGGCTGCTTCATCGGCTCGGCGGCCATCGTGGTGTTCTCCCAGCACGATTCGGCACGCCGCCTGGCGCAGAACGCCATGGAGTTCTTCGCCCACGAATCCTGCGGCCAGTGCACGCCCTGCCGGGTCGGCACCCGGGTTTCGGCGACCCTCATGCAGGCGCCGGTCTGGGATGCCGAACGGCTCGACGCGCTGGCCCGGGTCATGCAGGATGCCTCGATCTGCGGCCTCGGCCAGGCGGCGCCCAATCCGGCCCTGTCCGTGCTGCGTCATTTCCCGCAGGAGGTCGAATGACACGCTTTTTCCTCGACCAGCACGAAATCGAAGCAGATCCCGGTGAATCGATCCTGCAGGCGGCGCAACGGCACGGGGTCGAGCTTCCCCATCTGTGCCACAGAGACGGCCTGCAACCCGAAGGCAACTGCCGCGCCTGTGTCGTGGAAATTGAAGGCGAGCGGGTGCTGGCCCCGTCCTGTTGCCGCGCCCCGCACGCAGGCATGGTGGTACACGCGCAGAGAGAGCGCGCGCAAAGCGCCCGCCGCAGCGTACTTGAACTGTTGCTGGCGGAAACCCCCGCAGCAAGCGGCGAACTGGCGCGCTGGGCACGGGCTGCCGATGCCCGGGTGGCGCATTTTTCCTTGTTGCCTGCACCAGACGGTCACGATGCGACGCCCGACCGTTCGCACCCCGCCATCGTCTTCAATGCCGCCGCCTGCATCCTTTGTACGCGTTGCCTGCGGGCCTGCCGCGACGAACAGGCCAACGACGTGATCGGCCTGGGTGGACGCGGCCGGATCATTTTCGATGCAGGCGTGGCGCTCGGCGCCAGCAGTTGCGTTGCCTGCGGCGAATGTGTCGAAGCCTGCCCGACCGGTGCCCTGGCGGAAAAGGCGGCGTCCTCGCTGGCCCCGGCGGCGGATATCGAGCGCATCGCCTCGCTGTGCCCCTACTGCGGGGTCGGCTGCCAGCTCACCTACCAGGTCGCCGCCAACGCCATTGTCGGCGTCGAGGGCCGCAACGGCCCGGCCAACGCCGGCCGGCTCTGCGTCAAGGGCCGCTTTGGCTACGATTATGCGCGCCACCCCGGGCGCCTGACGACGCCCCTGATCCGCCGTACCGGCGTGGCCAAGGACGCCACGCTGGCCGGCACGGTCGACGACTGGAGGCAGCAGTTTCGCGAAGCAAGCTGGGACGAAGCGCTGGATTTCGCGGTCCGCGGCTGGCAGGCCGCCCGCCGCGATTTCGGTGACCAGGCGCTGGCCGGATTCGGCTCGGCCAAGGGCAGCAACGAGGAAGCCTATCTGTTCCAGAAGCTGATCCGCCTCGGCTTCGGCAATCACAACGTTCAACCATTGCACGCGCCTCTGCCACGCTTCATCAGTCGCCGCACTGCTCGAAGGGCTGGGTAGCGGCGCGGTATCCAACCCGGTGCGCGACGTCGACCACGCCGATGTAATTATCGTGATCGGCGCCAACCCGACGGTGAACCATCCGGTCGCCGCGACCTTCATGAAGAACGCCGCCCGCCGCGGCGCCCAGCTGATCGTCATCGACCCGCGCCTGACCGACCTGGCGTGCGATGCCAGCCACGTCCTGCAATTCACGCCGGATACCGACGTGCTGCTGCTCAACGCCCTGCTCCACGTCATCGTCTTCGACAAGCTGACCAATGCAACTTTCGTGAACGAACGGGTGGACGGCTTCGACGCCACCTTTATCGACAACCTGCGGGCTTACGCGCCGGAAGCCGTGGCCGCGACGGTCGGCATCCCGGCCCAAACCCTGCGCACGGTCGCGCATCTTTACGCAAGCGCCGGGTCGGCCATGATCTTCTGGGGCATGGGTGTCTCGCAGCACACCCACGGCACCGACAACGTGCGCTGCCTGATCGCCCTGGCCCTGCTCACCGGGCAGATCGGCCGGCCGGGGACCGGGCTCCACCCCCTGCGCGGCCAGAACAATGTCCAGGGGGCCTCCGACGCCGGCCTGATCCCGATGATGCTGCCGGACTACCAGCGGGTGGCCGATTCCGCTGTCCGCGCCCGTTTTGCCGCGTACTGGAGCGCCCCGCTTGCTGATGGGCCGGGGCTGACGGTGACCGAAATTCTTGATGCCGCCGCAGCCGGCACACTGCGCGGCATGTACGTGCTGGGCGAAAACCCGGCGATGTCGGACCCCGACCTCAACCATGCCCGGGCGGCACTGGCACGCCTCGATCATCTGGTGGTGCAGGACATTTTTCTCACTGAGACTGCGGCACTGGCCG
This sequence comes from uncultured beta proteobacterium, assembly GCA_963815365.1. Classification (GTDB taxonomy): domain Bacteria; phylum Pseudomonadota; class Gammaproteobacteria; order Burkholderiales; family Rhodocyclaceae; genus Azonexus. The sequence continues at coordinate 72,318 of CAWFGN010000003.1, read as the reverse complement.
ACGTAATCCTGCCCGCCTCCAGCTTTGCCGAAAAAGACGGCAGCTTCACCAACACCGACCGCACAGTGCAGCTCGGGCGCGCCGCCTTGACGCCGCCGGGAGATGCTCGCCAGGACCTTCACATCATCGAGGCACTGGCCCGCCGACTCGGACTGGACTGGCATTATGGCGGCCCGCAAGCCGTCTTCGCCGAAATGCGCCAGGTGATGCCCAGCCTGGCCGGCATCAGCTGGCAGCGCCTGCAGCGGGAAGGGGCCGTGACCTATCCCTGCCAGCGTGACGATGATCCTGGGGAGCCGGTGATTTTTCGCGACGACTTCCCCACCGCCAATGGCCGCGGGCGAATTTTCCCGGTCGCCTTCCGGCCGGCTGCCGAAATGCCCGATGCCGATTATCCCTGGGTGCTGATTACCGGCCGCCAGCTTGAACACTGGCACACCGGCAGCATGACCCGGCGGGCGCGCGTGCTGCACGCGCTGGAGCCGGAACCCTACGTTAACCTGCACCCGGATGATCTGGCCGAACTGGGCCTGGGCGAGCGGGGGATGCTGCGCCTGAGCACGCGGCGTGGCGAACTGACCGCCGCCGCCCGTGCCGACGCCGGCCTGCCCCGGCGCACGGCGTTCATGCCCTTCTGCTATGGCGAGGCGGCGGCCAATCTGCTGACCAACCCGGCGCTCGACCCGCAGGGCAAGATTCCCGAATTCAAATACTGCGCCGTGCGCGTCGCGGCTGCCGGTTAAAATCCGGGTTCGCCAACTCAATTTACGCTCAGTGACTGCCATGCACGCTTCCCCTGCCTGCCGGATTTTCGGCATAAAGAACTGCGACACCATGAAGAAGGCCATGAACTGGCTTTCCGAAAATGCTATCGCTTACGAATTCATCGATTACAAGAAGACTGGCGTAGCCGAGGCGAACCTGCCGGAGTGGAACGCCGGCGCCGGCTGGGAAAAGCTGCTCAACACGCGCGGCCTGATGTGGAAGAAGCTCAGCGACGACGAGCGTGCCGCGGTCGACGAGAAAAAAGCCCTCAAATTGATGGCGCAGTACCCGGCGCTGATCAAGCGTCCGGTGCTCGACACCGGCACGCAACTGCTGGTCGGATTCAGTCCGGAAAGTTACGCGGAAGCACTCAAATGAGCGCCAGCTTCGTCCAGCGCTTTCTTTTCGAAGGCCTCGATATTCGCGGCGCCATCGTGAACCTCGGCGATTCCTGGCAACAAATGCAGGTTGACCGCAACTACCAACCGACCGTCGCCCAACTGCTCGGTGAAACCGCTGCCGTCACCGCGCTGATTGCCGCCCAGCTCAAGCAGCCCGGGCGCCTGACCCTGCAACTGCGCGGCAATGGCCCGATCCAGCTGCTGGTGATGGACTGCAACGAGCAACTGCAACTGCGCGGCATGGCACGCAGCAACCCGGTCGTCCTGCCGGCGCCGGTGCCCCGATTGCTCGGCGCCGATGAGGGCGGCCAGCTGATGATGAGCCTGGACATGCCAAACGCCCGCCACCCCTACCAGAGCTTCGTGCCCATGGTCGGCGACAGCATTGCCGCGATCTTCGAGCATTACCTGGAGCAATCCGAACAGCAGCCGTCGCGCCTGTTCGCCAGCGCCGGCCCGCAGGCCGCGGCCTGCCTATTCCTGCAGAAGATGCCGCAGGCCGACCAGCACGACCAGGACGGCTGGCAGCGCATCAGCCAGCTGGCGAGCACAGTGAAACCCGCCGAACTCCTCGAACTCGACGCCGAAACCCTGCTCACCCGCCTATTCCACGAGGACATGGACAAGCACGGCATCCGCATCTACGACCCGTTGCCGGTGGTCTATCATTGCCCGGAAGACTGGACCAAGGTACGCGACATGATCCGCAGCCTCGGCCGTGCCGATGCTGAAACCATCCTGCGCGAACACGGCGAAATCCTGATCCGCGACGACATCTGCAACCACAGCTACCGCTTCAGCGCCGAGGATATCGCCGAACTGTTCGCCGAACCCCGGACGCTGCACTGAGCCGGCGCGGCACACCCACTCAAACGGCCGTCACATTGCCCGCAGCCAGCCACGCCTCGTAGCCGCCCTTCAGCGGGCGTACCGACAGATAGCCCTCGGCGAGCAAGCGGCGGGCCGCCTGAACGGCGCCGGCATCCTCGGGGCAGGCGCACAGGGTCACGATGGGCTGGCTCCTCGGCCAGTTGCCGACCGCATCCAGAAGACGGTCGTGTTCGGCGATGGTGGCGCCGACAATGGGGCCGGTTTCCGCCACCATGCTGGCCCCCCGCAGATCGAGGAGCAGTAGCGGCTGCCTGGCTTCCATGGCCGCGAGAAGCTCGGCAGGCGTGATGTGCGGCACCGCCGACCATTGGCGAAAGCGATATTTCTGCCAAAGCTTCCAGCCCAACCAGATGGCGACGATGCCGACGACCACCACCAGGACGCTCCCCGCCTGCTCGTCCAGCATACTGATGACCGTCTTGACCTCTCTGCGCAATATCCAGCCGGCACCAAGCGCGAGGCCCGCCCACAGGGCCGCCCCCGCCGCCGCCGCGAGCAGGAAACCGGGCAGCGCCATGCGTAACGAGCCGGCAATCGGCGGCGCCACGGTGGAGAAGCCGGGAATGAACTTGGCGACCACCAGCGAACCGAGCCCCCAGCGTACAAACCGGGCCTCGGTCTGGCTGACGCAGGAGCCAGGGTTGATTGACAGCTTGCATAATCCCGACAGCACCCGGTAGCCGAAGGCGCGCCCGGCCAGATACCACATCCAGTCGGCGATGACCGAGGCGACGATGGCCGCCGCCAGGATGTTGGCGAACTGGTTCGAGGAAACCGCCAAGCTGCCGGCCAGCAACAGGGTCGGGACGGCAGGCACCGGCAACCCCGCCTGCTGCAGCAGCACGTTCAGAAAAACGACCCAGACAGCGTCGCGCTGGAGTGATTCGCTGATCTGGGAGAGTTCCATCACTTCGCCTTTCGCTAGTTTTCAGTGGTGCTTTTTCACGTCCACGGATGCAACTCCCCGATACGACTACGGTCTGCCGGCTTGGTTCACAGCGATTGAACCGCGGTCGCCTCGAATTTGCCCGCCTCGTAATCACGCATGGCCTGGTGAATCTGCTCCGTCGTGTTCATCACGAACGGGCCATACTGCGCAATCGGCTCGTTCAGCGGCTGACCGGCGATGATCAGCACGCGGGCATCCTCGCTGGCTTCAATGCAGACTTCACCAGCGCCGTTGTTGGCGAGAATCGCCATCTGGCGGTCGCTCACGGTTGTTCCGGCAATGTTGACGCTACCGCGATAGGTGTAGGTAAAGGCATTGTGTCCGGCGGCAATCGGTTGCACGAAACGGCGTCCGGCCGGCAGATGCACGTCCAGATAAAGCGGTTCGGTATCCGGGCGCTGCACCGCACCGGCTACCCCGTGGCTGGCGCCGGCAATGACGCGAACCCGGACGCCGTCCCCGGTGGTGAATTCGGGAATCGCCGCCGGCGGAATATCGCGATAGCTCGGCGCCACCATCTTGTTTTTGGCCGGCAGATTGAGCCAGAGCTGGAATCCCTCCATCAGGCCTTCTTCCTGTTCCGGCAATTCGGAATGGATCAGCCCGCTGCCGGTCGTCATCCACTGCGCGCCGCCCGGCCCCAGCAACCCTGAGTTGCCGACGCTGTCGTGGTGGCGCATCCGTCCCGCGATCATGTAGGTGACCGTTTCAAAGCCGCGATGTGGGTGATCGGGAAAGCCGCCGATATAGTCGTCCGGATTCTCGTTGCGGAAAGCATCGAGCATCAGGAACGGATCGAGACGGCGCTGCAAGGGCTGGGTCAGCACGCGGGTCAGGCGAACGCCGGCGCCATCGGAAGTGGCAATGCCCTGAACAAGGCGCTCGACGGTTCTGAACTGAACGGCGGCTACGGAGGAATGCGTATTCATGAGCTGATACTCCTGACGGGATATTTGATCGAGGAAACACGCGCTGCCACGCGTTTCCTCAAGCACTTCGCTGATTAGGCAATCAGTTCGCCAATCTGTGCCTCGGCCTCGGCAAATGCCTTGCTCGCCGAATCGGCGCCCATCGCCAGACCTTCGGCGTAGATGAACTCGACATCGGTCATGCCGAGGAAGGCCAGAACGCTCTTCAGATAAGGCACCTGGGAATCGGCCGGCGTATCGCGGTAGAGACCGCCGCGGGCCAATGCCACAAAGACCTTCTTGCCCTTGACCAGCCCTTCCGGACCGTTCGCGGTGTACCGGAAGGTCACACCGGCACGGGCGATGGCGTCGATCCAGGTTTTCAGCTGTACGGGAACGCCGAAGTTATACATCGGCACGCCGAGCACGATGGCATCGACCGACTGGAGCTGGGCGATCAGCACGTCATCGAGGGCGACGCGCGCCGCCTGTTCCGGGGTGCGCTGCTCGGCTGGCGTAAACAGCGCCGCCAGCGCCGGCTCATCAAGCACCGGGTGCGGGTCGCTGGCCAGGTCGCGCAGTTCGACACTGGCATTCGGGTACTGCGCTTTCAGGCGAGCGGTGATGGTGTCGGCCAGGCGGGTCGAGTTGGCACCGGCGGAACGGGCGCTAGCATTGATTTGCAGGATTTTCATGATCGTTTTCTCCAGGGTTGGGTGGAATCCGTGGTCAGCCTTTGCTGAAACCATGGAGTGAATTCTATTGCCGACAATGTTGAGCCGGAAGCCGTCGAAATGGGTATTATTGTTCCGTAAATGAAACAATAAGGAAGCCCATGAGCCTGGATGCCAACGACCTGATCCTCTTCGCTCAAGTGATGGAGACCGGGAGCTTTTCGCGCGCGGCCGAGCGCACCGGCTTGCCGAAATCGACGCTGTCGCGGCGCATCACCACGCTGGAGACGAGGCTGGGCGAGCGCCTGCTGACGCGCAGCACCCGCCGACTGGCGATCACCGAGTTCGGCGAACGGATCCTGGAGCACGCGCGACGCCTGCTGGAGGAAACCGAAGCTGCGTCGGCCATGGCCCTGCATCGGCAGGGCGTGCCGCGCGGAGTGTTGCGGGTATCCATGCCCCCTGATTTCGTCGAACTGGAATTGACACCATTCCTTCTCCAGTTTGCCGCCAGCTACCCGGAAGTCCGCCTCGAACTCGACCTCTCGCCGCGCCGGGTCGATCTGCTGGCCGAGCGTTTCGACCTTGCCGTGCGGGTGGCCAGCCGCTTGCCCGACGACACTACACTGGTCGCGAGAAAGCTCTGCGAACTGGAGAACGGGCTGTACGCCAGCCCGGCCTACCTTGCGCGCTATGGGGTTCCGGAGAAGCCGCAGGACCTGCTCGAACACGTCGGCCTGCGCCTGATTGGCGGCAATGGCGACGCCCTGCCCTGGCGTCTTTCGCGCGGTGCCGAGCAGTGGGAAGGCATGCCTGACGGGCCGCTGGCAGCGAACTCGCCACGCTTGCAGCGCGACCTTGCCCGGCACGGCATGGGAATTGTCGGCATCGACGACCGCTTTGCGCAAAACTGGGTGGAACAAGGCCTGCTCAAACGCGTGCTACCCGAATGGGCGTTGCCCACCGTCACGATCTGGTGCGTCACGCCCGGCCGCCGCCTGCTACCGGCGCGCACCACCGCCTTCATCGACAGGCTGCGGGCGGCGCTGACCACGGGGAGTCAGGCTTCAACGCTGGTTTAGGTCACAACTTCCGTTTGCCAAGTCGGTGCCCCTATATTCAGGCTGCGGTCACTCCCGACCGCAGCCGCGCCTAAAAATCGAGCTGCACGAACAGCAGTTAACACGCCTGGCGACCGAAGGATTACTTCGGGTCCGTAACTATTGACTGCCTCCTGACGGTTTTTACTGATTTTTTATATCTCAGCCCCCATATTTCTCGAAAATTTTAATAGCGATTTTTCTAGTATGACCCTGTCGCAATACCAACATGGGGAGTACTTATGGATCTCGTCTATCTCGCCGCTATCGGGCTGTTCTTTGCCCTGATGCTCGGTCTCGCCGCCGGCTGTGCCCGGTTGGGAGGTGCCAAATGACCTGGCTTTTCATTCTTAGCGGCGCCGTTGCCGTCGGCCTGCTGGTCTATCTGATCGCTGCGCTGCTTAATCCGGAGAACTTCTCATGAGCAATCATGCCTGGATACTGCTCGGACTTTTTCTTGTCGTCCTGTTCCTGACCGTCAAGCCATTGGGGACTTACATCGCCAATGTGATGGACGGTCGCTTCCGTCTGGCCGGCAAGATCGAAAGTCCGATCTATCGCCTGTGCGGCATCCGCCAGGACGAGGAAATGGGCTGGCTGAAATACGCCTTCGCCATCCTGCTGTTCAATGTCCTCGGTGCGCTGGCGGTGTATGCCCTGCAACGCCTGCAGGCCGAGTCTGCCGCTCAATCCGCAGGCTTTCCCCAACGTCAGCCCGGATTCCGCCTTCAATACGGCGATCAGTTTCGCCACCAATACCAACTGGCAGGGCTATGGCGGCGAAGCGACGATGAGCTACCTGACCCAGATGCTGGCGCTGGCCGTGCAGAATTTCTTCTCGGCCGCCACCGGCATCGTCGTCGTCATTGCCCTGATCCGCGGCTTTGCCCGCCATAGCGCCAAGACCGTCGGCAATGCCTGGGTCGATCTGACCCGGATCACGCTGCATGTGCTGCTACCGATTTCCATCGTTTACGCGGTCTTCCTGACCAGCCAGGGCGTCATCCAGAATTTCGATGCCTACAAGGATGTGACGACGCTGGAAGTGAGCAGTTTCGAGACGCCCAAGGTCGACGCTGCCGGCCAGCCCGTGAAGGATGACAAGGGCGCCGTCGTCACCGAACCGGCGCAGACGCAAACCCAGACGCTGGCCATGGGCCCGGTCGCCTCGCAGGAAGCAATCAAGATGCTGGGCACCAACGGTGGCGGCTTCATGAACGCCAACTCGGCGCATCCATATGAAAACCCGACGCCGCTGACCAACTTCATCCAGATGCTGTCGATCTTCCTGATTCCGGCCGCACTGTGTTTCACTTTTGGCCGCATGGTCGGCGATACCCGCCAAGGCTGGGCCGTGCTCGCCGCGATGACCCTTATGTTCGTCGTCTTCGCTTATGCCGCAATGCATTTCGAGCAGCAGGCCAACCCGCTGCTTACGCAGCTCGGTGTCGATCCGGCAGCCGGCAACATGGAAGGCAAGGAAACCCGCTTCGGCATCGCCGAATCCGGCCTGTTCGCCACCATCACGACGCTCGCCTCCTGTGGTGCGGTCAACGCCATGCACGACTCGTTTACGCCGCTCGGTGGCCTAGTGCCGCTGATCGACATGCAACTCGGCGAAGTGGTGTTCGGCGGCGTCGGCACCGGCCTCTACGGCATGCTGGTCTTCGCCATCATGGCCGTCTTCATCGCCGGCCTGATGATCGGCCGCACGCCGGAATACCTGGGCAAGAAGATCGAGGCCTTCGAGATGAAGATGGTGTCCATCGCCATCCTGGTCACGCCGCTGCTTGTGCTGATCGGCACCGCCATTGCGGTGATGCTCGCCGACGGCCGGGCCGGCATCGCCAACCCGGGGGCCCACGGCTTCTCGGAAATCCTCTATGCCTTCACCTCTGCCGCCAACAACAACGGTAGTGCGTTCGCCGGGCTGTCCGCCAACACGCCGTTCTACAACGTGATGCTCGGCATTGCCATGTGGTTTGGCCGTTTCGGCGTGATCGTGCCGGTGCTCGCGATCGCCGGTTCGCTGGCTGCCAAGAAGCGAATCGCCGTCGGCGCCGGCACGCTGCCGACGCATGGCCCGCTGTTCGTCACGCTGCTGATCGGCACGGTACTGCTGGTCGGCCTCCTGAATTACGTCCCGGCGCTGGCCCTCGGTCCCGTCATCGAGCACCTCGTGCTCTGGGCCGCTCACTAAGCCTGCGGAGAAAATAATGACACGCAAGACTTTTACCCTGTTCGATCCGACGTTGGCCCTGCCGGCCGTCGCCGATGCCTTCCGGAAATTGAATCCGGCCGTGCAATGGCGTAACCCGGTGATGTTCGTCGTCTACGTCGGCAGCATCCTGACCACCATCCTGTGGCTGCAGGCCCTCGGTGGCCAGGGCGAAGCACCGGCCGGTTTCATCCTGATGATTACCATCTGGCTGTGGTTCACCGTGCTTTTCGCCAATTTTGCCGAGGCGCTGGCCGAAGGCCGCAGCAAGGCGCAAGCCGCTTCGCTTCGCGGCCTCAAGAAGGAAACCTGGGCCAAGAAGCTGCATGAGCCGCATTTCGGTGCCCAGTGGAAAATGATTCAGGCAGCCGATCTGCGTAAGGGCGACGTCATCGTCGTCCAGGCTCAGGAAACCATTCCGGCCGACGGCGAAGTCATCGAAGGTGTCGCCTCGGTGGACGAATCGGCCATCACCGGCGAATCGGCTCCGGTCATCCGTGAATCCGGTGGCGACTTCTCGGCCGTCACCGGCGGTACCCGCGTGCTGTCCGACTGGATTGTCGTGCGCGTGACCGTAAATCCGGGCGAAACCTTCGTCGACCGCATGATCGCCATGGTCGAAAACGCCAAGCGCCAGAAGACGCCGAATGAAATCGCCCTGACCATCCTGCTCGTCGCGCTGACCATCGTCTTCCTCGGCGTCGTCGTCACCCTGCTGCCCTTCTCGATGTTCAGCGTCGAAGTCGCCGGCGCCGGCACGCCGATCAGCATCACGGTGCTCATCGCGCTGCTCGTCTGCCTGATCCCGACCACCATTGCCGGGCTGCTGTCTGCCATTGGCGTGGCCGGCATGAGCCGCATGATGCAGGCAAACGTCATCGCCACCTCCGGCCGCGCCGTCGAAGCGGCCGGCGACGTCGATGTGCTGCTCATGGACAAGACCGGCACGATCACGCTCGGCAATCGCCAGGCCTCGACCTTCCTGCCAGCCGATGGCGTGACCGAGGCCGAACTGGCCGACGCTGCCCAACTCGCCTCGCTGGCCGACGAAACGCCGGAAGGGCGCAGCGTCGTGGTACTGGCCAAGCAGCGTTTCCAGATTCGCGAGCGCGACATTCACGCCCTGGATGCCCACTTTGTGCACTTCTCGGCCCATACCCGCATGAGCGGCGTGGACATGGCCGGTCGCCAGGTACGCAAGGGTGCCGCCGATGCCATCAAGAAAGCATGTCGAAGCCCTCGGCGGCAAATTTCCGCCGTCCGTTTCCGGCTATGTCGAAGAAGTCGCCCGTCGAGGCAGCACTCCGCTGGTGGTCGCCGACGGAACTCGCGTCATGGGCGTCATCGAGCTCAAGGACATCGTCAAGGGCGGCATCAAGGAACGCTTCGCCGAACTGCGCAAGATGGGCATCAAGACCGTCATGGTGACCGGCGACAACCGCATCACCGCAGCGGCCATCGCCGCCGAAGCCGGGGTCGACGACTTCCTGCCGGAAGCGACGCCGGAAGCCAAGCTGGCGCTGATTCGCGAGTACCAGGCCGAAGGCCGGCTGGTCGCGATGACCGGCGACGGCACCAACGACGCCCCGGCGCTGGCCCAGGCCGACGTCGCGGTGGCGATGAACACCGGCACGCAGGCGGCCAAGGAAGCCGGCAACATGGTCGACCTCGATTCCAACCCGACCAAGCTGATCGAGGTCGTCGAAACCGGCAAGCAGATGCTGATGACGCGCGGTTCGCTGACCACCTTCAGTATCGCCAACGACATCGCCAAGTACTTCGCCATCATCCCGGCCGCCTTCGTGACGACCTATCCGCAACTCGCCGCGCTCAACGTCATGGGTCTGGCCAGCCCGGCCTCGGCCATCCTGTCGGCGGTGATCTTCAATGCCCTGATCATCGTCTTCCTGATCCCGCTGGCCCTCAAAGGCGTCAAGTACCGGCCGCTCGGCGCCGCGACCCTGCTGCGCCAGAACCTGGCGATCTACGGCCTGGGCGGCGTCATCGTTCCCTTTATCGGCATCAAGCTGATCGACCTGGCGATTGCCGCTGTCGGTCTGGCCTGAGGAGAAAATCCATGAAAACCCTGTTACGCCCCGCCGTCAGCCTCTTCGTCCTGCTCACCGCCGTCACCGGCGTCGTCTATCCGCTGGCCGTCACCGGCATCGCCAAGGTCGCCTTTCCCGAGGCGGCCGACGGCAGCCTGATCGTCAAGGATGGCAAGGCGGTCGGCTCCAGTCTGATCGGCCAGAACTTCACCGATCCCAAGTATTTCTGGGGCCGCCCCTCGGCCACCGGGCCGATGCCAGTACAACGCCAGCGCTTCCGGCGGCTCCAATCAGGGGCCGCTCAATCCGGCGCTGGTCGATGCCGTCAAGGGACGGATCGAGGCCCTGAAGGCGGCCGATCCCGACAACAAACTGCCGATTCCGGCCGATCTGGTCAATGCCTCGGCCAGTGGCCTCGACCCGCATATCAGCCCGGCAGCCGCGGACTATCAGATCGAACGCGTTGCCCGGGTACGCCAGCTTCCGCTGGAAGCTGTCAGGACGCTGGTCAACCAGCACACCGAAGACCGCCAATGGGGCGTCTTCGGCGAACCGCGGGTCAATGTCCTGAAACTCAATATTGGGCTTGATAATCTTGGTTAGAAGCAAGATCAAGAACAGTCCTCGGCTAGCCTATGAGCGTGCGTTCTCGCCGAGATCGCCAAAAACGCGCAGGATGGAGGCTAACGAAAATTTGAGGGATAAAACATGCTGATCAATTGTGTCGCCTACGAAAACGGCTCGCGCCTGGCCGACATGGCTGTCGAGGAAATCAGCGACTATCTGGCCAAACCGGATTACTTCGTCTGGGTTGCGCTGCGCGATGCGACAGCGCAGGAACTGGATCAGATGCAGGAAGAGTTCGCCCTGCACGAATTGGCCGTCGAAGATGCCCGGCATGGCCACCAACGGCCGAAGATCGAGGAGTATGGCGATTCGGTGTTCGCCGTCATGCACCTGCTGGAAGAGAACAATGGCGAGTTCAATATCGGCGAGGTCAATGTCTTCGTCGGCCGGAACTACGTTCTGTCGGTCAGAAACCATAGCCAGCAGGGTTTTCTCGGGGTGCGCGAACGCTGCGAGCGGGAACCGCATCTGCTCAGTCATGGCGCAGGCTTCGTCCTCTATGCCCTGATGGATGCGGTTGTCGACCGCTACTTTCCGATCATGGACCGGCTGGAGTCGGAACTGGAAGAAATCGAGCAACAAATATTTGCCAAGGGCGCGGCCCGCAGCAATATCGAACGGCTCTATGACCTGAAACGCAAGATCACCCTCCTCAAGCATGCCGTCGCGCCGACGATGGAGGCCACCGCCAAGCTTTCGGGCGGCCGTGGGCCGGAGGTGTGCGCCAACAGCCGCGACTACTTCCGCGACGTCTACGACCACCTCGCCCGGATCAATGCCTCGCTCGACAACATCAGGGACACCATCGGCACTGCCATCCAGGTCAACCTGTCGATGGTGACCATCGAAGAGAGCGAAGTGAACAAGAAACTGGCGGCCTGGGCAGGTATCTTCGCCGTCGCCACCGCATTTGCCGGCATCTGGGGAATGAACTTCAAGGCGATGCCCGAATTGCAATGGGAGTACGGTTACCCCCCGGCGCTGCTCGCCATCAGCACTGCCTGCGTGGCCCTGTACGCGAATTTCAGGCGTGTCGGATGGCTTTGACAGGATAAATACGAATGGCTGACCAACGCCCCGATCCCGACCAACTGCTGAGTCGCCTCAATGAAGAGGAGGCGAAGGCCAAACGCGGCAAGCTGAAGATCTTTTTCGGTGCCTCGGCCGGCGTGGGCAAGACCTACGCCATGCTCGGCGCGGCCCGGCAGCAACTGCTGGCCGGGGTGGATGTCGTCATCGGCATCGTCGAGACCCATGGCCGGATGGAAACCGAGGTCATGGCCGATGGCCTGGAGCATCTGCCCTTGCGGGACATTCCCTACCGGGATCGCGTCCTCAGGGAATTCGACCTCGACACGGCGCTGATTCGCAAGCCGGCCCTCATCCTGATGGACGAGCTGGCCCATTCCAACGTTGCCGGTTCGCGCCATGCCAAGCGCTGGCAGGACATCGATGAATTGCTGGCGGCCGGCATCAATGTCTATTCGACGGTCAATGTCCAGCATCTGGAAAGCCTCAACGATGTGGTCAGCGGCATCACCGGCATTCGCGTCTGGGAAACCGTGCCGGACAAGGTCTTCGATGCAGCCGACGAGGTCGTACTCGTCAACCTGCCGCCAGACGAGCTCCTGCAGCGCCTGAAGTCGGGCAAGGTCTATCTGGCCAACCAGGCCGAGCGGGCCATCCGCAATTTCTTCCGCAAGGGCAACCTGATCGCCCTGCGCGAGCTGGCCCTGCGCCGCACGGCTGACCGGGTCGACGACCAGATGTTGCAGTATCGGCGTGACCAGTCGGTCTCGCCCGTCTGGCAGACCCGTGACTCCCTGCTCGCTTGTATCGGCCCCGGTTCAGGGGCGGAAAAGATCGTGCGCACCACGGCCCGCGTGGCCAACCGGCTGGAGGCGCCGTGGCACGCCGTTTATATTGAAACGCCGGCCTTGCAGCGCCTGCCCGAAGCGAGTCGCCACCGCATTCTGCGCAACCTCAAGCTGGCCGAGGAACTGGGGGCGCAAACGGCGACGCTGTCGGGCAACGAGGCCGATGAACTGGCGATCAAATACGCCCGCGATCACAACCTGTCGAAGATCGTCGTCGGCCGCGATCATCCGCGCCTCTGGCGGCCCTGGTACCGCTCCTTCGCCGACCGGGTCGGCCAGCGCGCTCCCGACCTCGACGTCCTGCAGGTGGCGCGCTCCGAAGCCGACCGGGAAACCGCCAGATCGGAAGAGGAAAGTCTGGTCGACGGCATCGCCCAGCAATGGCCGGCCTACGCCAAGGCAGCCGCCGGTTGCGCCCTGGCCGGGTTTGGCGCCGCCCTGATCTTCCCGATTGTTGACCTGCCCAACATCGTCATGGTCTTTCTGCTCGCGGTGGTGCTGGTCAGCGTGCGCTATGGTCGCGGCCCGGGCGTTCTGGCTTCCTTCCTGGCGGTCGCCATTTTTGACTTTTTCTTCGTGCCGCCCCGCTTTTCCTTCGCGGTCTCCGATGTGCAATACCTGATGACTTTTGTCGTCATGCTCGCGGTTGGCCTGATTACCGGTCAGCTGACGGCCGGCTCGAAATACCAGGCCAAGGTGGCGACGCGCCGCGAGCAGCGCGTCCGCTCGCTCTATGAAATGTCGCGCGATCTGTCGGCGGCGCTGATGCCCGAGCAAATCGCCGAAATCGGCGAACGTTTCATCGTTGCCGAGCTCGGCGCCAAAGCGGCATTCTTGCTGACCGATGACAACGACCGGCTGCAACCGGCCCTGCCCTCGCCAAACGGCCTGCCTGTCGTCGACATGGGCATTGCCCAGTGGGCCTTCGATCATGCCGAAGCAGCCGGTCAGGGCACCAATACGTTGGCCGCCAGCCCCATCCTGTATTTGCCGCTCAAGGCGCCGATGCGTTTGCGCGGCGTGCTGGCGCTCGAAGTCCGCCATACGGATCGCCTGCTCATTCCGGAACAGCGCCGACTGCTCGACACCTTTGCTTCGCTGATCGCCATTGCCCTGGAGCGCGTGCACTACGTCGAGGTGGCCCAGAACACGACCGTGCAGATGGAATCCGAGCGTCTGCGCAACTCGGTCCTTTCGGCCATTTCGCACGATTTGCGCACGCCGATGAGCGTGCTGGTCGGCCTTGCCGATTCGATGTTCCTGACCCAGCCGCCACCGACCGGCCCGCAGGCCGAGATTGCCCACTCCCTGAAGGAGGAAGCGCTGCGCATCAGTGGCCAGGTGAACAACCTGCTCGACATGGCCAAGCTGCAGTCCGGCCGGGTGGAGTTGAACCGGCAATGGCAGCCTTTGGAAGAGGTCGTCGTCAGCGCCTTGAAAACCCTGGAGCGCGCCTTTGCCGAGCACCAGATCAGGGTCCTGCTCGATGAAAACCTGCCGCTGGTCAATATCGACTCCGTGCTCATGGAGCGGGTCATCTACAACCTGCTGGAAAACACCGTGAAGTACACACCGGCCGGCAGCTTGGTTGAAGTCGGCGCCAAGGTCGGGGAGCGCATGATCGAGGTCTGGGTCGACGACAACGGCCCCGGCCTGCCGGCGGGCAAAGAGGAAGTGATTTTCAAGAAATTCGAGCGTGGACAGCCGGAAGGAACCACCCGCGGTGTCGGGCTGGGGTTGGCCATTTGCCGGGCGATCATCGAAGCGCATGGCGGCGAAATCCATGCCAAAAACCGGCCGCAAGGGGGGGCGCGTTTCATGTTCACGCTGCCCAGGGGCAATCCGCCCTTGCTCGATATCGAGGAAGTTCCCGAGGAAGTTCTCGAGAAAAAGGAGAACTGCTGAATGTTTACCGCCACACCGACCGTGATCGTCGTCGAGGATGAAGCGAAGATACGCCGCTTCATCAAACTGGCGCTGGAGGCCGAGCAACTGGAGGTCTTCGAGGCTGACTCAGTGGCACGGGGGCTGATCGAAGTCGGCACCCGGCAGCCCGATCTCGTCGTGCTCGATCTCGGCCTGCCGGATGGCGATGGCATCGACCTGATCCGCGATTTGCGGACCTGGTCGGAAATTCCCATCATCGTTCTTTCGGCGCGCACGGCCGAAGCCGACAAGGTGGCGGCGCTCGATGCCGGCGCCGATGATTACCTGATCAAGCCATTTGGCGCCGCCGAACTGCTGGCCCGGGTTCGCGCTCACCTGCGACGGCGTTTCCGGGCGGGAACGACAGGTATGACGGTCTGCGAATTCGGCAATGTTCGCGTCGATCTCGGCAAGCACATTGTCGAAAAGGATGGGCAGCAGATACACCTGACGCCGATCGAATTCCGCCTGCTGGCCTACCTGATCGCCAATCCCGATTCTGTCCTGACCCACCGCCAGCTACTGAAGGCGGTCTGGGGGCCAAACCATATCGAGGACAGCCACTACGTCCGCGTTTACATGGGGCATGTCCGGAAAAAAATCGAGGACGACCCGACGCGGCCCAAGTTCATACTTACCGAGTCAGGCGTTGGTTATCGTTTTGTTACCTAGCGAAAGATGCCGGGTGATTAGTGATGCCCATTGACCAGCGTCCGTTCAGCATAGAACAACAGCCTCGTCAGGTTGTCACGGCATCCGACTACAACGGTCGATGATTCGCAACCAAGGATATGAAAGCGGAAGCTCGCTCGTTATTGCTGACGCGTGCAGACGGGTCGGGAATATTGAACCTTCCAGGCCAATAGTCTTCTTGTCCCTGGGCATCTTCAGCACAGCATCAATCAATAGCCTGCCCATGGCAAGGTAGGGGCGGCAAGGCGTTTCCCCGCATGCCCCGCGACATCGCCAAAACGCGGGTCGCCGCTTTCCCATTCGCGCTGCGCCCTGGCGATTTCCTCCTTGCTGAAACCGACGAAATTCCACCACATGACGATCTGCTCGGCGAAGGGTTCGCCGCCGAGAAGCAGAATTCGGGTGCCGGCCGCCGGTTCCAGACTGAGCACGTCGGCCCCGTTGCCGAGATAGGCGAATTCGTCCGTGGCGAAGCGCTCCGCGCCGATCCGGATGCTCCCTTCGAGCGGCAGGATTCCGTACTCGAACCGTGGATTCAGCCGCAACTCGACCGCGCCGCCCTGCTCGCTGCACACATCGACGCCGACCAGGGGCGAATGGAGTTTCGCCGGCGCGGCATAGCCGCCATACGTACCGGCCAGCAGCGTGAAGGTGCAGCCGCCTTCAACCCACACAGGAAGATTCGGGTAGTGGTCGAAGGCGGGATCGCAATCGGCCACGCTCGAAGGCAAGGCGATCCAAAGTTGCGCCGCATGCAGCCGCCGTTCCTCGGGCAGCGATTCCTCGGTATGGACAATGCCGCGCCCGGCGGTCATCAGGTTGACCTGGCCGGGACGGATGACCTGGACGTTGCCGAGGCTGTCGCGGTGCAGCACGTCGCCCTCGATCAGCCAGGTAAAGGTTTGCAGGGCGGTGTGCGGGTGGGCGCCGACGTTCATCCCGTGGCCGGGCGCAAAATCAATCGGCCCGGCATGGTCCAGAAAGCACCAGGCGCCGACCATGCGCCGCTGCCGGCTGGGCAAGGCGCGGCGTATCACCATGCCGTTACCGAGGTCGGCCACCCGCGCTTCAATTTTTTCGATGTTCTTCATGCGGTTCCCTTTGCTCGCATCGGCCCTGCCGTCAGGCCAGTCTGGCATTCTCGCCTATCTTCGATTGGAACGCCGGCAAGGCAATTCGTGCGAATCAAATTAGACCAGGGCATTGAGTAGCGGCCGTTGCCGTTGGACGAATTATCCCCTGCCCTCTTGATCCCGCGTGCGGCAACGCATGCGGCCCGCAAGGCCGGAAAAGCAGGCCTGTTGCAGTTGACCCGAAAAAAGCGAGCAAAAATGGCTACCATGCATCGGGCCAAAATGCGGCGGGGTCAGAAGTCATGTTTCCATGGGCTTCTGACCCCGCTTAATTTCGGCCTGGTTCGCTTCCCTGGGGATTTCGCTGGACGTGGTCAGTCGGTTCCCTTGCCTGAACGGATCAATGCTCAGCGTACGACCTTGAGCAGTTCGACTTCGAAGATCAGCGTGGCATTCGGCGGCACGGCGGTACCGGCTCCTTGCGCGCCATAGGCGATATTGGGCGGGCAGGTCAGCTTGGCCTTGCCGCCCTCCTTCATCTTGCTGACGCCTTCTGTCCAGCAGGGAATGACGCGACTGAGCGAGAAGGTGGCCGGCTGGCCGCGCTTGTAGGAACTGTCGAACTCGGTGCCGTTGGTCAGCGTGCCACGGTAATGGACCTGGACGGTGGCTTCCGGCAAAGCCTGGGCGCCGGCGCCGTCTTTCAATGATTCGTAGATCAGGCCGGAGGCGGTCTTTTCCGGGGCGCCCGCCTGGGCGGCGGTGGCAGCCAGCGCCATCAAACCGATCATTACAAACTTCGTGCAGGACATGTTTGCTTGCTCCATTATTGTGAAAGCGGGAAACGTACAGGGAAGCGGAATCCCAGGCAAGCCCGGGAATAAACTCGCCAGAGGGTGAATAATCTGGAACCATGTCAGGCACAGACTCTGCCGCATGGCGGGCAGGTGCGCGCTCGTACCCGCTTGAGAACGGGATGGCCGCGCCCGGGATGTGGGTCGCTTCACGAATTTCGTAACTTCAACGACAGGAATTTGTTCAGTGCGTCTCGATAAATGGCTGTGGGCTGCGCGTTTCTTCAAGACACGCAGCCTGGCGACCGCTGCGGTTGATGGCGGCAAGGTAAAGCTGAACGGCGCTGCCGCCAAGCCGGCGAAGGACATCAAAGCCGGGGACCGCCTCCAGATCCGCACCGGCGAGCAGGATTGGGATGTGATCGTGCAGGGCGAAAACGAGCAACGCCGTCCGGCAAGCGAGGCGCAGTTGCTCTACCAGGAAACGCTGGAGAGCCTGCAGCGGCGCACCGCGGCGGCGGATCTGCGCAAACTGGCGCCGACGCCGATCCCGGAACAGAAAGGCCGCCCGACCAAACGCGACCGGCGGCAACTAAGCCGGTTTCGCGAAAGCTAGGCGACGCGATTTTGCTCGAATTGGTGATACGGATCACCAGCCAACTATCGCCGCACGAACTGGCCGGCGAGTGATCGCGAGGCTGCGCCCGCGACATTTTGCTATGCTGCCGTTTTTCCACTGGCCAGCGCCGCTGCCCCGGCCAGCAGACCCAATTTTCGGAGTGGCACCAATGGCCTCTTTGCAAGAACAGTTTTTGAAAGCCGGCTTGATCGACAAAAAGAAGGTCAATAAAGCCAATCAGGAAAAGAGCCAGCAGAAGAAGGTCGAACGCCGGAGCGGCACGCAAACGGTCGATGAAGTGCGTCTGGCCGCCCTCGAAACGCAACGCAAGCATGCCGAGCGGGCGCGCGAACTCAATGCCCAGCGCGATGCCGCCGCCAGGCAAAAGGCGATCATGGCGCAGATTGTCCAGATGGTGCAGCAGAGTCGCCAGAGCAAGGGCAAAGGCGACATCGCCTACAACTTCACCCACGACAACAAGATCAAGCGGATCTACGTCTCGGTTGCGGTCCAGGCAGATTTGATCGCCGGACGGCTGGTCATCGTCTGCCAGGGGGAAAGCAGCGAACTGGTACCCCGGGTGATCGCCGACAAGATCGCCGAGCGCGATCCCTCACTGGTCGTGCGGGTGAACAGAAGCAGCAGCGAAATCGACGCCGACGATCCCTATGCGGCGTACCAGATTCCGGATGACTTGATGTGGTAGCTCGAGAGCCTGCCGGGAAAAGGAGAAATAACCTGATGACCCTTGCAAACCCCGCCCTTGCCGCACTGCTTTTCGCCAGCCTGCCGGCGCTGGCGGATGCGCCGCCGACTGTTACCTACCGCGGCCCGTGCGACGCCTCGGCGGCGGTTGCGCTCGATGCCAGCCATTTCGTCGTCGGCAACGACGAACACAACACACTCCAGGTCTATCGGCAGGGACAGCCATCACCGGTCGCGTCGCTGAACCTGGCGAGTTTTCTCGCCACCGCTGCCGGCGAAGAATCGGACATCGAAGGCGCGGCGGCCGTCGGCGCGCGGATTTACTGGATCACCTCGCATGGGCGCAACAGCAAGGGCAAGGCGCAACCGAGCCGGCACCGCTTCTTTGCCACCGAGGTCATTGCCGGCCAGCCACCGACGCTCAAGCCGCTCGGTCAGCCCTACGTCGATCTGCTGCGCGACATGAGCGAGGCCGACATGCTCAAGCCCTACCGACTGGACGCCGCGGCAAGACTCGCGGCCGAGGCCGACGGCGGGCTCAATATCGAAGGGCTGGCGGCGACGCCCGAAGGCACGCTGCTGATCGGGCTGCGCAACCCGTTGCCGGGGCAGCGCGCACTGGTCATCCCGCTGCTCAATCCGGATGAAGTGATCGCCGGCAGCCGCGCCCGCTTCGCCGCGCCGGTCGAACTCGACCTCGGCCGGCGCGGCATCCGCAGCATTGAACGCGTCGGTTCCGCCTACCTGATTGTCGCCGGGCCGACCGCCGACCGCGGCAGTTTTGCGCTGTACCGCTGGTCGGGCCGGGCGAGCGATGGCGCAACGCCGGTCGCCGGCATCGACCTCAAGGACCTGCGCCCCGAGGCCCTGTTCGCGCTTCCGGGGAGTGGGCTGGTACAACTGCTGAGCGACGATGGCGGGATCCGGATCGCCGGCGTCGAATGCAAGAAACTGCCCTTAGCCGGTCAGACGTTCCGCAGCCTGACCATCACACCGCGCGACCAGGGCGACTAAACGACCTTGCCCGGATTCATCAGCCCCTGCGGGTCGAGCGCCTGCTTGAGCGTACGCATCAGGGCGATCTCGACCGGGCTCTTGTAGCGCAGCAGTTCGTCGCGCTTCAACTGGCCGATGCCGTGCTCGGCGGAAATCGAACCGTTCAGGGCGTGGACCAGGTCATGGACGATACGGTTGACCACGGGCTGGCTGGCGATGAACGCGGCGTTGGCCTGGGCATCGGGCTTCGA
Source organism: uncultured beta proteobacterium (assembly GCA_963815365.1). Lineage (GTDB taxonomy): Bacteria > Pseudomonadota > Gammaproteobacteria > Burkholderiales > Rhodocyclaceae > Azonexus. Next base: position 52,803 of record CAWFGN010000003.1, on the reverse strand, counting down.
CAGGTTGTAGTGCAGGTTGCCGTCGCCGACATGCCCGAATGCGACGACGCGGATACCGGGGAAAGCCTCTTCCAGCGCCGCATCGGCACGCGCCAGGAACTCGGGGATGCAGGACACCGGCACCGCGATGTCATGCTTGATGCTGATCCCCTCGACCTTCTGCGCTTCGGAAATATTCTCGCGCAAGGCCCAGAGTTTGTTGGCCTGGACCGACGATTGCGCAAGCACGGCATCGGCGACCTCACCCGCGGCCAGCCGGGCAGCGAGCCAGGATTCGACGGCAGCCGGCTCGGCATCGGAGAACTCGGCCAGGACGTACCACGGGCCGGGTGCCGTCGGCCTTTGCGCAGCGGGAATGTGCTGCAGCACCAAGGCGAGCGCCGGCTCGGAAATCAGCTCGAAGGCCGTCGAACCGGGCGTCAAATGCCGATTTTGCCGCATTCAGCAGGTCGACCGCAGCCGCCGGCGAGGCGACGTCGAGCCAGCAGGTGGTCTGCGTTACGGGCAGAGGGAAGAGCTTGAGCACGGCCGCGGTGATCACCCCGAGCGTACCCTCGGCACCGATGAACAACTGTTTCAGGTCGTAACCGGTGTTGTCCTTGCGCAGGCCGCGCAGGCCGTTCCAGATTTCGCCGTCGGGCAGCACGACTTCCAGGCCGAGGGTTAGTTCGCGCGTGTTGCCGTAACGCAGCACCTGCACGCCGCCGGCATTGGTCGACAGGTTGCCGCCGATCTGGCAGCTCCCTTCCGCAGCCAGCGCCAGCGGGAACAGGCGGTCAACGGCGCGCGCCGCAGCCTGGACGGCGGCCAGCGTACAGCCGGCCTCGACGGATATCGTGTTGTTTCTGGCGTCGACCGCGACAACGCGGTTCAGGCGTCCCAGGCTAAGCACCACTGCCCTGCCCGTACCATCCGGCGTTGCCGCGCCGCACAGGCTGGTGTTACCGCCCTGCGGCACGATGGGTATGGCGGCCGCCGCGCACGCCTTGACCACGGCGGCGACCTCTGCCGGATTGGCGGGGCGGACGACGCATTGCGCGGCGCCCCGGTAGCGCCCGCGCCAGTCGGACAGGTAAGGCGCCAGTTCGGTCGCGCTGCCCAGCACATGCTGCGGACCGACAATGCCGACCAGCGTTGCAATCAGGGAAGCGGTCGTCATGTCCGGATCATTCGAGCAGGGAATGGAGCAGCGGCAGCATGTGCTCGGTCGCCTTGCGCCCGGCGGCAATTGCGTCGATGCCGCGGTGATAGTCGAGCAGCCCGAGTTGTCCGAGGCGCGGGGCGATCAGCACGTCGGCCGGCTCACCGGCCAGGCGCGAGCGCGAGATGCGCCCCTGCATGATGGCGACGCTGTTGGTCAGAACATCGGTCAGCGACGGCCGGGGGGGCGTCGTGCCATTCCCGTTGGCGCCGAGCAGGCGACCGACACGTTGCCGCCAGCCGCCCTCCTCGCTCGGCGTAACGCTCTTGCGCACGCTGAGCGTGTCCATGCCAAGATCGACAGCCACCACCACGTCGGCATCGAAGGCACGGCACAGGGACACCGGCACCGGATTGACCAGGCCACCATCGACCAGGAAGCGCCCGGCCACCAGGTGCGGCGCAAAGAGCCCGGGTACCGCGATCGAGGCACGTACCGCGTCAGCGAGCGGGCCTTCCTTGAGCCACACCTCGCGCCCGTTGGCGAGATCAGTGGCCACGCAGGCAAACGGCCGTTCGAGGTCGGCGAAGCTGCCGGCGAGAAAACGCTGGGTGGTGAAGTCGAGCAGCCTTTCGCCCTTGATCAGCCCACCGCCGAGGCCGACATCAAAAAAACCCAGCACGTCGCGCCGCGTCAGGCCGCTGACCCAGGCATCCAGTTCGTCGAGTTTGCCCGAGGCATAGGCGGCACCGACGAAGGCACCGATCGACGTGCCGCAGACCAGATCGGGTTCGATGCCGGCCTGCTGCATGGCGCGCAGTACGCCAATATGCGCCCAGCCCCGGGCGGAGCCGGAACCGAGTGCGATGCCGAGGCGCGGGCGGGTCATGCCGGGTCAGCTTTGCCGCACGAACTCGGCATAGAGGTCATGGTGGTCGGCGTCTATGACTTTCACCTGCACGAAGTCGCCCGGTTCGGCATCGAAATGGCCGTCGAGGTAGACCAACCCGTCGATTTCCGGCGCGTCGGCCTTGGAGCGGGCAATCGTCCCCTCCTCATCGACGGCATCAACGAGTACTTCGATGACGCTGTCGATCCTGGCTTCGAGTTTCTCGGCACTGATGTCTTCCTGAACCTGCATCAGCCAGCGGCGACGATCTTCGCGCACGTCCTCGGGCGGCAGGCCGGGGATTTCGTTGGCCCTGGCACCGTCAACCGGCGAGTAGGCGAAGGCCCCGACCCGATCCAGTTTGGCGTCTTCGAGGAACTGGATCAACTGGTCGAAATCCTCCTCGGTCTCGCCGGGGAAGCCGGTGATGAAGGTCGAGCGGATGACGATTTCCGGGCAGATGTCGCGCCATTTGGCAATACGCTCCAGCGTGTTCTCGGCCGAGGCCGGGCGCTTCATCGCCTTGAGGATTTTCGGGCTGGCGTGCTGGAAGGGCACATCGAGGTACGGCAGGATCTTGCCTTCGGCCATCAGCGGGATCACGTCGTCAACGGACGGATACGGATAAACGTAATGCAGGCGCACCCAGATGCCGAACTGGGCCAGCGCCTCGCACAACTCCTTGAGACGCGTCTTGACCGGCTTGCCGCCCCAGAAACCGGTGCGGTATTTGAGGTCGACCCCGTAGGCGCTAGTGTCCTGCGAAATAACCAGGATCTCCTTAACCCCGGCGCGCGCCAGGCTTTCCGCCTCGGCCAGGACATCGCCGACCGGCCGCGAAACGAGCGGCCCGCGCAGCGACGGGATGATGCAGAACGTACAACTGTGGTTGCAGCCTTCGGAAATCTTCAGGTAGGCGAAGTGATCCGGCGTCAGGCGAATGCCCTGCTCGGGAATCAGCGAGGTATAGGGATCGTGCAGCTGCGGCAGATGGCTATGCACGATGCCCATCACCTCGTCGGCCGCATGCGGGCCGGTCACCGCCAGTACCGAAGGGTGCGTATTTTTGACGATATCGCCCTTGGCGCCCAGGCAGCCGGTGACGATCACCCTGCCATTCTCGTTCAAGGCCTCGCCGATTGCGTCGAGCGACTCCTCCACTGCGGCATCGATGAAGCCACAGGTGTTGACGATGACCAGGTCGGCATCGTCATAGGTCGGCGACACCACGTAGCCCTCGGCGCGCAGTTTGGTCAGGATATGTTCGGAGTCAACGGTGGCCTTCGGGCAACCCAGCGACACGAAGCCGACGGTCGGCACTTTTGCGTTCAAGTTCTTCACCTTGCCTGGTACAAAACAAAAAAAGCCCGGATTCGGGATCGGGGCTTTGCGAATCGTGGCCGACGTCGCCAAATTGCAACACTTCCGGCGAAATTCATTTTCCAGCCGCCGACATTATAGTCAATCTATTCAGGCCAGCCGCAAGCTGCGTTAGCATCGCGGAAAGCGAGAGAAAAAGACCATGGCACTACCGGTACTCATCGAGCACATTGCCCGCACCAGACTCGGCGCTTACTGCGAACGAAGGATACCTGCCGAGGTCCGCGACCGGGTTCGCCTCGAGATCGAATTCGCGGAAAACCACGTCACCCTGGTTGAGACCCGGCCGCATTTTCGCGATCCAGAACAATGGACCCGCCTGCCCGTCGCGCGCCTCCGTTTCAATGCGGCATCGGGCACATGGACGCTTCTTTCTCCCAACTTCCACCAGAAGGATGCCTGGCGGCCCTACACCACCCCGCCCAGCCGCGACCTCGGCAGGCTCCTCGCAGCTCTCGACGAGGATGCCAGCGGGGTTTTCTGGGGCTGACTGCTACCTGGGTGCTTCCCTGCTCACCGATCTGGATGGGAAAAACAAGAAAGCGCGGGAACCGCCATCAGGTCAGTGCTGGGAACTGTCAGGCGTGGAAGCTACCACTGGAACAGGAATATCGTCAGAGCCGATCGTCAAACCCAATTCCCGTTCAAGCTCGGCAATTTTTTCAGCCCTGAGTTTTGCTTTCAAATCGGCGAAACACGCCCACCATTCACTTTCGGGAACGGCGTCCTCTTCGACTACCGGCAACCGCCGCTCAACCCGCTTTCGCCTGTCAAGCCAACCCGCCGGAGGCCCTATGTCCTTGCAACGTCGATCGCCGACGCTTGCGAAGGTCCGCACCATTTGAAAGCGTGATCGTGAGCATTCCAGCGCGACTTGCCATGACGAAGACTTTCCCTCGACTGCCGTTGGTCCACATTAACAAGAACTGACAGCACGATCAATGCTGAATTGAAGCGCCCTCAGGCAATCGCAATCCGTACAGTGTGGCGCGCCTCGAATCATGGGCTTAAGTTACGAATTTTATCGGCGGGACCAAGCGAAGACCAGCGATTGGTCATCAAGCAGCCAACCCGTCAATTTCCTTTCCAGCGAAAGTAAATATGACCCCCCAGTAACCCGCGCCAACAGGCGCCAACAGGCGAAAAAAAACCGCCCGTACAGGCGGTTTTTAACCATTTTGGCGGAGAGGGCGGGATTCGAACCCGCGGTAGGGTATTACCCTACACACGCTTTCCAGGCGTGCGACTTAAACCACTCATCCACCTCTCCGGAAGGCGCGCATTGTAGCAGAGGGGGGGGCGTTCTTCAAAGCGACTTCGCGGACAGCGGAGCATCATTCACCGCCCGCTTACTCGTCGGTGATGCCGAGGTCGGTTTCAAGCTGGCGCATCCGCCGGTTGTAGTACCAGACGAGGCCCAGATAGATGAAGAGCGTACCCTGCGCAGCCATGTAGAAGGAAAACGGGAAGCCGAACAGCATGAAGCTGTTCAACTCGGCGGCATACCAGTTGAGGACGAAAGTGACGAGCAGCCAGATCGACAGCAGCCCGAAAGTCAGGCGACGCGTCTTGCGCCAGTAGGGTCCGGTCGCCGCCAGCGCCCCTGCCGTGGGCGGATCACGACGCATTTCGGCAATGAACTTTTCGGCATCCGGCGGTGGCGACTTGGTCAACAGACTGACGACAAAAATGGTCACGAAGCCGGCTGCCACACCGAAGACGCCGGCCGAAGTGGAGTGCACGTGGAACCACGGCTCCATGCCCAGTCCGCTGATCCCCAGCCAGGGAACGCTGGCGAACTCGAGGCGAAAGATGTAATACAACGTCAGCGAGAGTCCGACGACCATACCGGCCAGGGCGCCGCTGCGCGTCGCACCACCCCAGAAGATGCCGAGCACGAGGGCCGGGAAGAAGGCGGAGCCGGCGATCGAGAAGGCCCAGGCAACCATCGACAGGATGGTGCCCGGTTTTTGCGCCGCCACGGTCGCGGCCAGCACTGCCACCACCAGCAGGAGCGACTTCGAGATCACGATGCGAAACTGCGTCGATGAGCCGGGGCGAAAGATGCGGTAATAGACATCGTGCGAGAGCGCGCTGGTGATGGCCAGCAACAAGCCGTCGGCGGTTGACAGGGCAGCGGCCAGTCCACCGGCGGCGACCAACCCGGAAACGACGTAGGGCATGCCCGCGATCTCCGGTGTGGCGAGCACGATCACGTCCGGGTTGAGCGACAGTTCCGCCAGTTGCAGGATGCCGTCAAGGTTGATGTCCTCGATGCTGACCAGCCCGACCTTGCTCCATGCCGCCACCCAGCCGGGGAGCTTGGCGATCGGACTGTCGACCAGATTGGTGAAGACTTCATACTTGGCAAATATCGCGTAGGCCGGCGCAGTGATGTAAAGCAGCAGGATGAAGAGCAGTGACCAGAAGACCGACTCACGCGCCGCGCGCACCGTGGGCGTCGTGTAGTAACGGATCAGTACGTGCGGCAATGCCGCCGTGCCGACGGTCAGGCAGAAAACCAGCGCCAGGAAGTTGATGCGCAGGGACCACGTTTCATCGGCGTCGCCACCGGCAAAGGCCGCCGCGTGGTGGACCGGTGGCGAGGCGCGCTCGGCAGCGGCGAACATGGCGGTCTCCCAGCGCAGACGTGCCTGATCGGGGTCGTGCGGCAGTTCCCGGCGCTGCCGTTCGAGCGCGACGATTTCCTTCATTGGCACATCGCCGGCCTTCAGTTCGTTGATTTTGCTGGTCAGCTGCTCGCGCTCCAGCAGCAGCGAATTGGGCAGCTGGATTATCTTCATGGCATAGTCGTCAGCGCGCTCGCGATAGAGGCGGCGCGTAGCGACTTCCGCCGGACTGTCGAAAAGTTGCTCCTCACGCTGCTGAACCTTCTGCAGGACCTCGCCATAGACCAGTTGCGGCACCGGGTTGCCGGTCACCGACCACGAAAGGATCGCCACCGGGGTCACGTAGGCAACGATAAGGATCACGTACTGGGCCACCTGGGTCCAAGTCACGGCACGCATGCCGCCGAGGAAGGAGCAAACGAGAATGCCGGCCAGCCCGACGAAGACGCCAATTTCGAATTGCAGGCTGACGAAACGACTGGTGATGACCCCCACGCCGTAAATCTGCGCCACAACATAGACGAAGGAAGCCAGGATTGCGGCACCCACGGCCACCAGGCGGATTGCATTGCCGCCATAGCGGGCGCTGAGGAAATCCGGGATCGTATATTCGCCGAAGCGCCGCAGATAGGGTGCCAGCAGCAGCGCGACCAGCACGAAGCCGCCGGTCCAGCCGAGCACGAACGCCAGCCCCTGAAAGCCCGCCAGATAGAGCGTGCCGGCAAGCCCGATGAAGGAAGCGGCACTCATCCAGTCGGCGCCGGTCGCCATGCCGTTGAAGAATGCCGGCACCCGGCGCCCGGCGACGTAGAACTCCGAAATGTCCGAAGTCCGGCTCATGATGCCGATCGCGGCATACATCGTGATCGTGAAGATCAGGAACGAATAGCCGATCCAGCGCGGCGGCATCCCGTGGTCTTCGAGCACCGCCAGGGCGCCGACAAACGCCAGGAACCCGCAGGTGTAGAGCAGGTAGTAGCGCTGGAGCCGGTTCAGGGCAAAGGCCACGTGCCCGCCTTATCGGGCGCGGCGCAGCAAGGTGGCGGCCTGGGATTCCTCGACCAGTTTGGCAGCGGTAAGGATATTCTTGTCGTTGGCCCGCACCAGCAGCATCTGGAACAGCCGACCCAGCGCCAGTGTGTTGTCCATCGAATTGCGCCGGCCACCGCTGCCGATTCCGAACGCCTCCAGCCAGTCGTCGAGCGGGACGACGGTGGCCGATATCTCGGGAAACAAGGAGGGCAGCAACCAGGCCAGGTTGACCCATTGAGGCTGGAAATCGACAGCGAGATGTTCCTTGTAGGCGCGCTGCAGGAAGCCGCTGACAAAGGGGCTGTGATACGTGACCAGCGGCGCCTTGCCGGCATAGGCCAAAAATGCCATCAATTGCCGGTCGACCGCACCCGGGTCGGCGGTAGCGTCGGCAGTTTCGCAGGCAAGGTCGAGGGCAAAGGCATCCCCCGGCATCATCGAGCCGGACCGCAATGCCACCGCGGAGATCCCCAACAATTCGTCGGCCGCCGCGCTCGCCCCGGAGGTGGCCACGTCGATGACCACATAGCGGGTATGAAAGTGCGGCTCGTCGAACGGCGGGGCCTCGCTGGCGCGCCAGCTTTCAAGCGCCTCCCGCACGTCATCGGGCAGGCTGGCCGAGCGCTTCGAATCGTCCTTGAATAGAAATTTCTTGAGTCCGAGAACCATCACTGCACCTGATAATCGAGCTTGAGGCGGTTCTGGATCTTGCGCGCCTGCCGGAAGGACTCTTTCAGGATGCGGCGATCCAGTTCGTTCAGATCGTCCGGATTGATCAGGTTGTCGCCCTGGCGGCCGGGTTCGCCCTCGAGATATTGATGGCGCAGGCGCAGCAACTGGATGAAGTCGAGCCCCTCGAGGATGGCATTGATTTCCTCGTCGCGGATCGACAGGCGCTTTGCCGCAAGGCGCAGGCGCTGCACGGAATTGGTGTTATGCACGCCGGTCGCCAGCGCGTAGATGCGGGCCACGTTGACGAAGATGCGCGAGCCGTATTTCTTGAGATCGATCTTGCCCGGATGACCGGGTTCGAGATCGGTCAGGAAATCGCGGATCTTGCCGAGCGGCGGCGAAACGTCGAGGGCATTGCGCGCCATCGCCTGCAGGAACAACGCATTGGAGGCGGTCAGCGCGAGCAGGTGGCGACGCATCGCTTCGCTCAGTGCAACCTTGCCGAACAGCGGGCGGAAATCGAAGAAGATGGAGGCGTTGAGCAGCGCTACCGGCTGCGGCGAGCGGACCCAGTTACTGAACTTCGTCTTCCACTCATCCAGCGACAGGCACCACTCGGGGTTGCTGGCCATGATGTTGCCCTTGCACAGCGGGAAGCCGCAGCGGTCGAGATCCTTGTTAACGTCGAGAGCAAACGCCAGGAAGCGCTGGCGCAGGGGCTCGAGCGACGCTGCATCGGGCGCAGTGAAGACGATCCCGTTATCCTGGTCGGTGCTGAACGTCTGTTCGTCGCGCCCTTCGGAGCCAAAGGCCAGCCACGCCCATTCGACACCATCAAAATTATGGTTCACCAGGTTGAGCTGGAGAACCCGGTGGGTCAACGCATCGTTGAGCGCCGAGATGAACTGGGTCAACTGCTCGGCGCCGATGCCCTGGGCGAGCATGTTGAACGATAGCTGGCGGACATCGGCCGCCGACTGCTGCAAGGATTCGACATCCCTGGCCGACTCGATGGCCTGGCGGATTTGACGCAACCCCACACGTTGCAGGGCGAACAGGTCGCGCTCGGAGACGACACCGGTCAACCTGCCCTCGGCATCGGTCACCAGTACATGACGGATGCCGTGCGTGGCCATAGCCAGCATGGCGTCGTAAACCGGCGCGTGTTCTTCGAGCATGAACGGCGACGGTGACATCGCCGCGCTGATCGGCGCGCTGTGCGGCAGATCGGCAAGCACGACGCGGTCGAGTACGTCGGAACGGGTGAATACGCCGACCGGCTTGCCATCCGCGCCGGCCACGACCAGCGACCCGACGCCGGCTCTGGACATGGTTTCAAGCGCCGCACGGACCGGCAGGTCGGGGGCAACGGTCACCGGCGAGCGCGAGCCGATCCCGGCCAGCGGCGAATTGAGCGTCTGCTGCTCGCTGGCACGCTGGGCGAACTGCTGCTGCAGTTGCTGCCGCGACTGGTTGAGCAGGCTGGCGATGTAGCGCGTACAGAAGAGGTTGAATTCGCGGCTGGTCGCCATCAGCGTCATGAAATCATCGGCTGCCAGCTGGTAGCAGAAGGTATCCTCGACGGCGGTGTAGGTGTTGGTTGACGGCCGTCCGGCAGTCACTGCGCCGATCGGAAAGCATTCGCCTGCGCCAAGGCTGAGGATCGAATATTCGGTGACGGTCACCTCGCCGGCCTGGCGCGCCTGCACCTTGCCACTCTCGATCAGGTAGAAGAAACGCACATTGCCGGAATCCGGACCGACGATCTCGCTGCCTGCTGCGTAGAACACCAGCTGCGCCTTGTCGGCGAAAAACTGAAGGGCCTCCGCCGCCATCTTGTCGAACGGCTGGTGCACCTTCAGGAACTGCTGGATACTTCCGGAAACACGGCGACTACCCTGCTGCCGCAAGGCCATTTCGGCCGACCCGATGATTTGTTCTTCGCTGTTCACGACAACCTCGTTCTGGTTCAAAGCTCGTAGTTTAGCTTGAGACGCTGTTGCAGTCGCTTCGCCTGCTTCAACGACTCGCGCAGGATCGCCCGGTCGACATCGTTGAAGCTGCCCAGAGGTACGCCGTTTCCGGCGTCGCCGGCGGCGGAACCGGCGGCCAGCTGATGCAGCAGGCGCAGCCGCAAAATATGCGAAAAAGCGGCGTCGGCCGCGGCAATGTCCGGGGCGTTCAGCGCGTTGGCCGGCCCGGCGTCATGCAGGCGGGCGCTGGTATTGACCGAACGGGCGCCACTGGAAAGCGCAAAGATGCGCGCGGCGTCGACGAAGATCCGGCTGCCGAATTTCTTCAGATCGATTTCGTCATGCCCATCGCCCCCGTCGGCGACGACCTCGCTGCGGAAGTTGAGCGGCGCCGGCGCCTGCAGGGCATTGGCCGCCATCAGGTGCAGGAAGGCCGGCGCGTCGACGGTCAGCGCCAGCAGCAGGGTGCGCAGGTTCTCGCCCAGATCGGCATCACCGAAGAGCGGCTGCAAATCGAAAAATATGCTGGCGTTGAGCAGCGCCTGTGGCTCGGGACGCCGCACCCAGTCGATGAACTGGTCGCGCCATTCATCGAGCGACAGGCACCAGGCCGGGTTTCCGGCCATGATATTGCCGGGGCACAGCTTGAATCCGCAATCGGCCAGGCGGCGGTTTACCTCCTGCGCGAAAGGCAGGAACAGTTCTGCGCATGGCGTCCGCCTCGCGCGCACCGGCAGCACTGAACACCAGCCCGTTGTCCTGATCGCTGACAAAGGTCTGCTCGTGCCGCCCCTCGGAACCGAGCGCCAGCCAGCACCAGGAAACCGCGGGCAATCGGTGGCGGCGGGCGGTCAGTTCGATGACGCGCGTCGTCAACCGGTCGTTGAAGGCCGAAATCAGTCGGGTCATCAGGCGACCACTCAGGTCGCGGGCGGCCAGATCACGCAGAAATTCGCCCGTCCGTTCCGCCAGTTGCGGCGCCTGATCGAGCGCTGCCAGCGCATTCAATGCCTCTTCAAGCGCCAGTTGCCGGCGGCAGGGCAATACGCCTTCGAGTGTCCACGACATGTCAGTACTTGATGCGGGCAAAATAGGTTTTTTCAGCAGCCTCCAGCGCCTGCCGGACCGTGACGATGCCCTTTTCCTCGAGCAGCGGCACCAGCTTGAGAAAGACTTCGCCGGTCGCCAGCGCATCTTCCAGCGCATTGTGACGGGTGCCGATGGTGATGCCGAGGCGCTCCAGAATCACGTCCAGCTTGTGCGACTCCTGGTTCGGATGGACGACGGCCGAGAGCAGCAGGGTATCGAGCACCGGCTGTGCGAAACGGATGCCTGTGCGTTCTTCCTTGAGTTGCAGGAAACGCATGTCGAAGGCGGCGTTATGGGCGATCAGCACGGTGTCTTCACAAAATTCGTGGAAGGCCGGGAGGACCACGTCGATGTTGGGCTGGCCGCGCACCATTTCCTCGGTAATGCCGTGGATCGGGATGGACTCCGGCTTCAGCGGGCATTCCGGGTCAACCAGCTGGTTGAATATCTCCTGGCGCAACAGCCGGTTATTGACGATGCGCGCCGCGCCGATCTGGATGATTTCATCCCCCTTGGAAGGTTCGAGTCCGGTGGTCTCGGTATCGAACACCGTGTAGGCGAGATCACTCAGCTTGCGGTCGAGATCGATCGACTGGTCTTCGAAGTTGAACAGGTCGAAGTCGTAATACTCCGGCCGGTTGCTGCCGCGGACACGCTCCTCATCGTGCGCCGCTTCCGGGATGGCCACCGGCAGCACGAAGCGGAAATAAGCGCGGTGCGCCGCCTTCTCGCGCTGATACCAGATTTCCCCGCCGTGCCGGTCGATGACCTCGCGCAGGGAAAGCGGCGTCGTTTCGCCCGCGATCTGCATTGATTCCATTTCCCAGGTGTAAAAAGTTTCTGAGGACATCGCCGGGCCGGCCCAGATCAGGTCGAGATAAGCCAGCTTGCCCTCGGAGGACAGACGGAAGCGCAGTTCGCGCGGCGCGTAGTGGTCCTGTAACTTGGATGCCAGAAAGACCAACGCAAACATTAACGAGAAGCTGTCGGCCTTGACCCACAGTGCATCGTCCAGTTCTTCGGTCTTGATCGGCAGCTTCAGCTTGTCTTCGATGCGCCGTTGGGCGGCGGCGATCAGATCGATACCGAGAATATCCTCGAGCGGCCAGCGCGTCTTCATCGAATCGGAGAACTCGGCCATGGTCTGGTCGAGGCGCAGGCTCATCGCGGAAACTTCGTCCCCGACCACGGTCAGGAAGCGTTCGCGCAACTCCGCTTCCATGTCCGGGTAATCGATCAGGTTGGTAACCGCGGCGCGGATGTTGCCGAGCGCGGCACGACTGCCCTCGGTCAGCGAATGCAGCACCTGGTCGCGGCGCGCTTCCTGTTCGATATTGCGCGTGATGTTCTCGACGGTCAGAACGAAGCCGGACATTGCCTCCGCCCCTTCGCTGGCGGCGAGCACCGGTACCATCTGGACACGCAGCAACTGGCCTCCACGCAGCGTCGTAATGAAATTCGCCAATGCCGTCTTGCCGCCCGCCAGGCGCTGGTTAATAACCTCCTGCGCGTGCTGCACCTGGTTCTTCTCGAGGATGGAGAAGATCGAGCGGCCAAGGCCGATCAACGCTCCCCCGGAAGTTGAACGTCGGCCCCTGGGCCAGCGCCTTGAACTGAAGTCGGGCACGGTTGTTGTAGAGCAGGATGCGGCCATCAAGATTGCACACGACGACAGCTTGGGCCAGCTCCGACATCAGCGCTGCCAGCCGGTTCTTTTCCTCCTCGACCGAGGCCTTGGCCCGGGCAATCTGGGCGTCCACATCGTCCATCAGCACATCGCGCTGCTGCGCCAGATCGTTGGCCGCGCGCGCCAGTTGCTGCACCTCCGGCGGGCCATCGACCAGACTGACGCGGAAATTGCGGTTGGCGCCGAGCATCAGGCGCAGGGTTTCAGCCATGCGCAGCAGACCCTCGACGTACTGCTTGAACAGTTTATGGAGCACCAGGCAGCCAAGGGCAAATCCGAACAAGGTCATCATCGTGCCAATCGGCAAGCGCGAGAGGAGCAGTTCGGTGAGCATCGTACGCTCGGCCTCCTTCATGTCGACCCAGACCAGCAGCGAGGTCACGACAAACGGCCCGGTCATCAGCAGACCGAGAACGACGACAGCGAGCATGAAACGGTATTTGGCCTTCATGGCGATCATCCGGATTGAATTTCGGGTTGTTTTTGCCGTTGACCACACCACGCGGAAATTCCGCGTGGACGGTGGCCGGGAAGACTGCTCAGCGGGCCAGAATTTCCTTGACCTTGGCCACCAGATCCTTGGTCGAGAATGGCTTGGTCACGTAGGCGTCGGCACCCAGCGCGATCCCCTTGGCCACCTCGGTGTCTCGCCCCTTGGCGGTCAGCATGACGATCTGCAACCCGGCCCGGTTCGGGTCGGCACGCAGGGCTTCGCACACCTCGAACCCGGATTTCTTGGGCATCATCACGTCGAGCAGGATCAGGTCGGGATTGAAACTGGCGACCTTGGCCAAGGCCTCGTCGCCATCATTGGCGACGGCCACCTCGAACCCTTCCTTCTTCATCAGGAACTCGAGCGAAATGACGATGTTCGGTTCATCGTCGAACGATCAGTATCTTGTGCGCCATGTCTCAACTCTCCCTTATGCTTCCGATGCCCGCAGAGGCACCGTGAAAATGAATTTTGCGCCGGCGCCGGGCCGGCTTTCAACCCAGAGATTACCACCAAAATATTCAACGATTTGCCGGCTGATCGGCAGACCCAGCCCGGTTCCCTGCGGCTTGTCGGTCATCGTGTTTCCACCCTGCCGGAATTTCTCGAAGATGACCAGACACTCCTCGGCGGTGAGGCCCGGCCCGTTGTCGGCAACCTCGACGCGCACCGCCTGCAGATCGGAAGTGACCGTGACCTGAACGAAGCCGGTCTCGCCCGGAACGAACTTCACGGCATTGGACAGCAGGTTGATCATCACCTGGGTCAGGCGGTCACGGTCGGCCAGCACCATCGGCCCGCTCTCAGGAATTTCCCCTTCCAGCGTCACCCCTTTCTCACGGAAGAGCTGGCCGAGCGACTCCATGACCTCGCGCACCACCTCGCCGATGTCGACCTCGACGGTGGTCCACTCGGCCCGTCCCGATTCGAGCTTGGCCATGTCGAGAATCTGGTTGATCAGCCGGGTCAGCCGCTCGGCCTCGGTCACGATGATGCCAAGGAAGCGCATGCGGTCGGCGACGTCGATCTCCGGATCCTCGTGCAGCATCTCCGACAGGGCGCGAATCGATGTCAGCGGCGTGCGCAACTCGTGGGTGACGGTGGAGATGAAATCATCCTTCATGCGGTCCAGTTCGCGCAGTCGCTCGTTGGCTTCGCGCAGGTCCGCCGTGGCCGCTTCGAGTTCGCGCGACTTGTTCTCGAGTTCGCGGCTGTAGGCCCGCACCTGGGTCGCCTCGTCGAGAATATCGAGTACTTCCTCAAGGCCCAGATCCTCCTCGCGGGCCACCGAAGCGACCATCACCCGGGCACTGGCCGAGCCGATTGCGCCCGATAACTGCGCCTCGGCGAAACGGACAAATCCGGCATCGGCGGGCAATGCATGCCAGTCGGCCGCGCCCTGCGCCGCCGCGTAGGCCGTCAATTGCTGGCGCGCCCGATACGGCCCGAGGAAACGTTCGAGCAGGCTGACCAGTTCATCGACCGATGCGCTGCCGCGCCACAAGCGCGCATCGCTGTCGCGCGAACCATGCCGGAAAATATCGACGAAGCGCTCCGCCTGCCCGGCCTCAACGGCATCCGGCTTCGAATACAGCGAAACCAGGACGTACAGCCCGATATTGGCCAGCAGGCTCCACCACAGGCTGTGCGAAATTTCGTCGAGACCGGTCAGACCGAACAGCGCCTGCGCCTTGAACATCTCGATCCCCCACAGCCCGTGCTCGACAAATCCCTTGTCGATCCAGCCCGACTTGGCGAACGACGGCAACAAGAGCGTGTACAGCCAGACGGCAAACCCCCCGAGCAGGCCCGCCACCGCCCCCGAGCGCGTTCCCTGCTTCCAGTACATGCCGCCGAACATGGCCGGCGCAAATTGGGCGACTGCCGCGAACGAAATCAGCCCGATGCCGACCAGCGCATAGGCCTCGCCGGCAGCACGGAAATAGATATAGCCGAGCAACAGGATCACCACGATGGCAGCCCGCCGGATACCGAGCAGGAGCGCCGACAGATCCTTGCGTTCGCCGACGCCGAACCAGTGGGCGCGCAGCAGCCAGGGCATGACGAGATCGTTGCACACCATGGTCGAACAGGGCGATGGTCTCGACGATGACCATGCCGGTTGCCGCCGACAGACCGCCGATGAAGACCAGCAATGCGAGCGACTCGGCACCACGCGACAAAGGGAGGGTCAGCACGAAGGTGTCGGGGTTGAAAGCCTGCCCCGAAAAATGCAGTAGCCCGCCAAGGGCCAGCGGCAGGACAAAAATGTTGATCAGCACCAGGTAGAGCGGAAATAGCCACACCGCCCGCTTGAGGTGGGCTTCATCCACATTCTCGACGACGATGATCTGGAACTGGCGGGGCAGGAAGATGATCGCCAGGCCGGAGAGCAGGATCAGTGCGGTCCACGTCCCGGCGCGGCTCGAATCCAGCTGCAGCAGCCGGGCCATTTCCGGACTGGCGGCGGCCTGCTGAAAGAGGTCGGACAAGCCGCCGAACATGCCGTAGGTTACGAAAATTCCGACCGCCAGGAAGGCGACCAGCTTGACGACGGACTCGAAGGCCACGGCGGCCACCATGCCCTCGTGGCGCTCCGTCGCATCAAGGTGGCGCGTTCCGAACAGGATGGTGAACAAGGCAAGCAGTGCGGCGATGATGAAGGTCGAATCGAACATGCCGGGCAGGAATTCACCGCCCGATGTCCGGAACAGGATTTCCAGGCTCGCGGAAACCGCTTTCAACTGCAGCGCTATGTAGGGCACCACGCCAACCACCGCGATCACCGTGACCAGACCGGCGAGCAGTTGGCTCTTGCCATAGCGCGAGGCGATAAAATCGGCAATGGAGGTGATCCGGTGCACCTTGCTGATCCGGATCATCTTGAGGATGACACCGGTCATGAGCAACATCAGCGTCGGGCCGATATAGATTGTCAGGAAAGACAAACCGCCCGAAGTCGCGCGCCCCACACTGCCATAGAAGGTCCACGAGGTGCAGTAAACAGCCAGCGAAAGCGCGTAGACATTGGCCGAAATGATCGATTTCCCGGCATCGGCCCGCGCGTCGCCGAAACGCGCGACGGCGAAGAGCAAGCCCATGTAGAGCGCGGACAGGAAGAGGACAAAACCGGGTGAAAGCAATTACTTGCCCCGCCGTTCAGCCACGGCAGCCGCCAGCACGATGAGCAACGTCCACACACCGAAGAGGTAGAGATAGGTGGCGGGAATTCCCGCAAACTCGCCCCGCGGCAGACTGAGCAGCGGATAGGTCAAACATGGGAATACCGATCAGCCCCAGCGCCGCCAGGCGCTGCCGCAGCGGATTGGAACGCTTCATAAGTCCCCCGCAAAAAGAAAAACGGCTGACACGCCAAGCGCGCCAGCCGTTTTTGGCATGCAGTCCGATACGACCACACGGGAGATCACCTTTTGGGCGACCATCATCTCCTCCCTGCCTTTGTTCAGGGGAGGCGACGTGGCAAGTCCGTCGCCTCCTGGGTCATGCTGGCTGGAACCTTAACCCTTGAGTTGTTCCAGAATGGCCGGGTTTTCCAGCGTCGAGGTGTCTTGCGTCAGTTCCTCGCCCTTGGCCAGACCACGCAGCAGACGACGCATGATCTTGCCCGAACGGGTCTTCGGCAGGTTGTCACCGAAACGGATGTCCTTCGGCTTGGCGATCGGTCCGATCTCCTTGCCGACCCAGTCCTGCAGTTCCTTGATGATGCGCTTGGCGTCGTCACCGGTCGGGCGCTGGCCCTTGAGCACGACGAAGGCAACGATGGCTTCACCGGTCAGATCGTCCGGACGGCCGACCACGGCAGCTTCGGCGACGATCGGGTTGGCGACCAGGGCCGATTCGATTTCCATGGTGCCCATGCGGTGACCGGAAACGTTCAGCACGTCATCGATACGGCCGGTGATGGTGAAGTAGCCGGTGTTAATGTCGCGGATCGCACCGTCGCCAGCCAGGTAATACTTGCCCTGGAAGTCGGCCGGATAGTAGGACTTGACGAAGCGTTCGTCGTCG
Source organism: uncultured beta proteobacterium (assembly GCA_963815365.1). GTDB lineage: Bacteria > Pseudomonadota > Gammaproteobacteria > Burkholderiales > Rhodocyclaceae > Azonexus. The sequence continues at coordinate 35,788 of CAWFGN010000003.1, read as the reverse complement.
TTCCAGATGGTCCGGATCATCGACGGCCACGGACGCTTGACGACCAGGATGCCGCCCTGACCCCAAGGCACGTCGGCCCCGGTTTCATCAACGATGGCGGCCATGATGCCCGGGAACGGCAGCGTGCACGAACCCGGCACCAGAGGCGTGGCGCCCGGCAGCGGGGTGATCATGTGACCGCCGGTTTCGGTCTGCCAGAAAGTATCGACGATCGGGCAGCGACCACCACCGACGTTTTCGTAGTACCACGTCCAGGCGGCCGGATTGATCGGCTCGCCAACCGAACCGAGGATGCGCAGCGAAGACAGGTCGTAGTTCTTCGGATGCACGGCCGGGGTATTGTCGGCGGCCTTGATCAGCGAACGGATCGCGGTCGGTGCGGTGTAGAAGATATTGACCTTGTGATCCTGGATGACCTTCCAGAAACGGCCGGCATCCGGATAGGTCGGCACGCCTTCGAAGACGATTTCGGTTGCGCCGCAAGCCAGCGGGCCGTAGGTGATGTAGGTGTGGCCGGTGACCCAGCCGATGTCGGCCGTACACCAGAAGGTGTCTTCCGGACGGATGTCGAAGGTGTACTTCATGGTCAGGATGGCGTGCAGCAGGTAGCCGCCCGTCGAGTGCTGGACGCCCTTCGGCTTGCCGGTGGAACCCGAGGTGTAAAGCAGGAACAGCGGATGTTCGGCTTCGACCCATTCCGGCTCGCAGGTTTCCGACTGGCCTTCCAGCAGGTCATGCAGCCACTCGTCGCGGCCGGCAACCATGTTGACGTCGGCACCGGTGCGCTTGAAGACGATGACGTTCTTGGCCGATTCGCAGCCGCCCAGACCAAATGCTTCGTCGGCGATCGGCTTGAGCGGGATCGACTTGCCGCCGCGGAACTGGCCGTCGGAGGTGATCAGCAGCACGGCGCCCGCATCGTTGATGCGATCGCGCAGTGACTGGGCCGAGAAGCCGCCGAAGACGATGGAGTGAATGGCGCCGATGCGGGCACAAGCCTGCATGGCCACCACGCCTTCGATGGTCATCGGCAGGTAGATGACAACGCGGTCACCCTTCTTGACGCCCTTGGAGCGAAGCAGGTTGGCGAACTTGCAGACCTTGGCCAGCAGTTCCTTGTAGGTCACCTTGGTCACGTCGCCGTTGTCGGCTTCGAAGATGATCGCGACCTTGTCGCCGAGCCCGGCTTCGACCTGGCGGTCAAGACAGTTGTAGGAAACATTCAGCTTGCCATCGGCAAACCACTTGAAAAACGGGGCGTTGGACTCGTCCAGCACTTGGGTAAAGGGGACCTTCCACGAAACGAGGTCACGGGCGCGCTTGGCCCAGAAACCTTCGTAGTCCTGCTCAGCTTCCGCAACCAGTGCCTTGTAGGCATCAAAACCGGAAACCGTGGCGTTCCTGACGGTTTCTTCTGACGGATAGATAAGCTGCACGGACTCATTCGACATATTTTTCTCCTCTGCGGTACTTCGCAATTAGTTTGAAACAACCGATTGGATCCCGAACATTCATCCGGGATAATTTAAAGCCGCACAAGCTGAAGGCAAACACACTCCCCTCGCCAGCGTTGAGGCAGCATTAAGCGCTGATAATCTTACAAAGCGCTTACGAAATCACGCTGCGGCGCAACAATCCCCCGTCGCTCCCGGCTTATTCCGTGTCCATGATAAACTTTTGCCTCTCCCAACCCGCAAATATCCGATGAATTCCCCCGTCAAAAATCTTGAAACCGTAATCTTTGCCAGTCGCTGGATTCAGGCACCGCTGTACCTCGGTCTGATCATTGCCCAGATCGTCTATTGCTGGCTGTTCATGGTCGAACTGAGCCATCTTGTACATGGCGCGGTCACTGGCAGCAACTTCAGCGAAACCGAGGTCATGCTGGTCGTTCTCGGGCTGATCGACGTCGTGATGATCGCCAACCTGCTGATCATGGTCATTGTCGGCGGTTATGAAACCTTTGTTTCCCGCCTCGATCTGGAAGGCCATCCCGATCAGCCCGAATGGCTGTCGCACGTCAATGCCGGCGTCCTCAAGATCAAGCTGTTCGACAGCGATCATCGGCATCTCGTCAATACACCTGCTGAAAAGCTTCATCAATGCCGAAAACCTGTCTGCCCACACCTTGCAGTGGCAGGTCATCATTCACGTTGTATTCCTTTTCTCCGCCCTGGCCATGGCGATGGTAGACAAGACCATGACCCAGACCCTCACCCTTCAGCACAAAAGACAACACTAATCCGGAGTTGCGCATGACCGCCATCAAGCAGGAAGACCTGATCCAGTCCGTCGCCGATGCCTTCCAGTACATCAGCTACTACCATCCGCTCGACTACATCAAGGCGCTTGGCGAAGCGTATGAGCGCGAGGAAAGCCCCGCCGCCAAGGACGCCATCGCCCAGATCCTGACCAACTCGCGGATGTCGGCCGAAGGCCATCGCCCGATCTGCCAGGACACCGGTATCGGCATGGTCTTCATCAAGGTCGGCATGCAGGTCACCTGGCCGGACGCCACCATGAGCATCCAGCAGATGATCGACGAAGGCGTCCGTCGCGCCTACGGCAACCCGGACAACCCGCTGCGCGCCTCGGTGCTGGCCGACCCGGCCGGCGCCCGCAAGAACACCAAGGACAACACCCCGGCTGTCGTCCATTTCGAAATCGTCCCCGGCCATCACGTCGAGGTCATCTGTGCCGCCAAGGGCGGTGGCTCGGAAGCCAAATCGAAGTTCGCCATGCTCAACCCGTCCGACGACCTCGTTGACTGGGTACTGCACAAGATTCCGGAAATGGGCGCCGGCTGGTGTCCGCCCGGCATCATCGGCATCGGCATCGGCGGCACGCCGGAAAAGGCCATGCTGCTGGCCAAGGAATCGATCATGGCCCCGGTCGACATCCACGAACTGAAAGCGAAAGCGGCCACCGGCGCCAAGCTGACCCGCCCGGAAGAACTGCGCCTCGAATTGTTCGAGAAGATCAACGCGCTGGGTGTCGGCGCCCAGGGCCTGGGCGGCCTGACCACCGTGCTCGACGTCAAGGTGCTGGACTACCCGTGCCACGCCGCCAACCTGCCGGTCGCGCTGGTGCCGAACTGCGCGGCGACCCGCCACTGCCACTTCCACCTCGACGGCTCCGGCCCGGCCAAGCTCGACGTGCCGAAGCTGGAAGACTGGCCGGCCGTCACCTGGACGCCTGACCTCAAGGCCGCCACCCGCGTCGACCTCAACACCCTGACCAAGGAAGAAGTCGCCTCCTGGAAGATCGGCCAGAAGCTCCTGCTTAACGGCAAGATGCTGACCGGCCGCGATGCCGCGCACAAACGTATTGCCGACATGCTGGCCAAGGGCGAAAAGCTGCCGGTCGACTTCACCAACCGGGTCATTTACTACGTCGGCCCGGTTGACCCGGTGCGTGACGAAGTCGTCGGACCGGCCGGCCCGACCACCGGCACCCGGATGGACAAATTCACCCGCATGATGCTGGAAAAGACCGGCCTGATCTCGATGATCGGCAAGTCCGAACGCGGCCCGGTCGCCATCGAGGCGATCAAGGACAACAAGTCGGCCTACCTGATGGCCGTCGGCGGCGCCGCCTATCTGGTGGCCAAGGCGATCAAGTCGGCCAAGGTCGTCGGCTTCGCCGATCTTGGCATGGAAGCCATCTACGAGTTCGATGTCGAGAACATGCCGGTCACCGTTGCGGTCAACTCGTCCGGCATCTCGGTTCACAACACCGGCCCGAAGGAATGGCAGATCAAGATCGGCAAGATCCCGGTCAGCGCCTGATTCCAGAAACGAAAACCGGCCCTCGGGCCGGTTCGCGAAGCCCCCGCCAGCCGGGGGCTTTTTCATGCCTGAAAATTGCCGCCTGTTGCGGTCAACGGCAAAAAACGGGCAAAAATCAAATCCTGAAAATCAGCGAATCCGAACCAGCGCGCCATTCGTGACACGAACACGATCGCCGGCCGCTACCGGCGGCTGGGAAGGCTGTTCGATATTGGCGTTAACGCCATCATCGAATTGCACATTGATGACCCAGACGGTCTCGGTGCCGCTGGTCATGCGGTTGCCCACCACACCCCCGGCGGTAGCACCGCCCACCGTAGCCAGCGTGCGCCCCCGGCCTTGCCCGACCTGGTTGCCCAGAACCCCACCAACGACCGCGCCGCCGACGGTGCCCAGGGTGGTGCCGGAAGTCGGCACAGCCTTGGTACGAACAAACTCGACGGTGCCAACCCATCCCTCGAACTGGGCGGCAGAACTGCCGGTTTGGGCCTGCACGGTCGTCGCGGCCAGCGGTGCGGCCAAGGTAGCGCCAAGCACCAGCGCACGAATCAGGTTTGTTGTTTTCATCGTTCCATTCTCCAGTCCAAGTAGATTTACAGGCAATTGGGTTGCAGCGCGATATTCTATCTTCCTGACCGCCGGTTTCCTTGAAATCCCGCCAACAGAAGTCAGCCAGCCAGGCCACTCCCCCCCTGGTTCCAAGCGCATGTTCCGCAAATTCTGCATCCTGATCCTGCTACTCATTCTCGCCACCGTGGCCCTCGGCGCCTGGCGCGCCAACATCCGGTTGACAGCCTGGGAACACAGCTTCCACGTCGCCATTTACCCGATTGCCGCCGACGACTTCCCGGCCAGCGCCGGCTTTGTCGGCGAACCGAACCACGACGACTTTGCCGAAATCGCCGAATGGCTGCAGGAACAAAGTGATCGCCACGGCCGTATGGTTTTGCAGCCGGTCGCCATTCGCGTCGCGCCACCGCTTGCCGCCCGGCCGCCCGGCCGCCGCCGGCACCTAAACGGGCAAATTCCCGAATGTACCGGCGCCGGTCGGCCCGGAAAGGCATAAGATTGACCCCATGTACGTCCTCCCGGTTTCCCTGCCGTTCAAGCGCAACATATTCCTTGCGCCGGATGCCCGCCTCCGCCGCCTGATCGTGGCGAGCGCCGTGCTGCTGGTCGTGGCCGCCCTGCTTTCGCCACTGGCGTATGCCCAGGTGTTTTCCAGCGAACTCCAGCGTTTTCGTGCGGTGACCGTTACCGAAGGACTGGAATTTCCCTGGGGTCTGGCCTTTCTGCCGGACGGACGGATGCTGGTGACCGAGCGCCCCGGCCGGCTACGACTGGTTGCTGCGGATGGGCGCCTCGACCCGAAGCCCGTCGAGGGGTTGCCGCCGGTCGCGGCGATCAACCAGGGTGGCCTACTCGATGTCGCGTTGCATCCGGAGTTCGCGAAGAATGGCTTGATCTATCTTTCGTATGCGGGCGAAGGCGCTGGTGGCTACGGCACCGAAGTGCTGCGCGGCCGGCTCGACGGCCATGCGCTGCGCGACGTGCAGGTGATCTTTCGCATGCAGCCCAAATCGAAGACTGGCCACCATTTCGGCTCGCGCCTCGTGTTCGACCGCCAGGGCTACCTTTACATCACCCTGGGCGACCGCGGCGACATGGAACGGGCGCAACGCCTCGACGACCATGCCGGCTCGGTCATCCGTCTGCACGACGACGGCCGGGTGCCGGCCGACAATCCCTTCGGCGGCAAGCCAGGCGCCAAGCCGGAGAAGTTCACGCTCGGCAACCGCAATATCCAGGGTGCGGCGCTGCATCCGCAGACTGGCGAAGTCTGGGCGCACGAGCACGGGCCACAGGGTGGCGACGAGATCAACATCATCCGCGCCGGCGTGAACTATGGCTGGCCGGTCATCACCTACGGCCGCAACTACGTCACCGGCACGAAAATTGGCGAAGGCACAAGCAAACCCGGCATGGCCCAGCCGCTGCTGCAGTGGACGCCGTCGATCGCCCCCTCGGGGATGGCCTTCTACACCGGGAAGCGTTTCCCGCAGTGGCGCGGAAACCTGTTCGTCGGTGCGCTGGCCGGCCAGATGCTGGTCCGACTGGAACTCGACGGCGAGCGCGTCATCAGGCAGGAACGCCTGCTCGAAGGCGCGCTTGGGCGCATCCGCGACGTGCGCGACGGCCCCGACGGGCTGCTCTATCTGCTGATCGACAGCAGCCAGGGGCGCATCGTCCGCCTCGAACCTTTGTGAGTCGGCGGGCTGAAATACTCCTGCATATCAAGGGCTTGATTTTCCGGAGCAGGTCGGCGATAGTTCGGCTTCGTTCCAATTTCACGAAACCCCTATCCACATGAACGCACACCGCACCTTCCGCTCCGCCGCTGCCCGCGCCGTGCTGCCGGTCGTCGTACGTGTCGTCATCGTAAGCGTCGTTACGCACGCGCCGTCGCGGATCGGGTAAGCAGCAAAACAGCAGAATTTCCCAACCCCCCCGCCGGCGCAAACGGCGGGGGGTTTGTTTTGTAGCCCTGCCGGTAGCGCCAGTTACCCAAAGGAGCCTTACATGACCGAAACCCTTACCGGCGCCCAGATCGCCATCCGCCTGCTCGAACGCCAGGGCATGCGCATCGTCGCCGGCATTCCCGGCGGCGCCATCCTGCCGCATCTACGACGCGCTCGGGCAGTCGACCGTCATCCATCACGTGCTCGCCCGCCACGAGCAGGGTGCCGGCTTCATCGCCCAGGGCATGGCGCGCGCCACCGGCCAGCCGGCAGTGTGCATGGCCTCCTCCGGCCCCGGCGCGACCAACCTGCTGACCGCCATCGCCGACGCCAAGCTCGATTCGATCCCGCTGGTCGCCATCACCGGCCAGGTGCCGCGCGCCATGATCGGCACCGACGCCTTCCAGGAAGTCGACACCTACGGCCTGACGATCCCGATCACCAAGCACAACTTTCTGGTGACGCTCGGCCGAGGAACTGCTCGAAGTGATTCCGCGCGCCTTCGAGATCGCCGCTTCTGGCCGCCCCGGTCCGGTGCTGGTCGACATTCCCAAGGATGTGCAGACGCAGGCGATCGAGGTCGCCGAATGGCCCGAGCCGGGCGTGCGCCAGATGCCGCCGCCAGCCGATGACCTGGGCGATCGCCGAAGCGGCGGCGATGATCAACGCCGCCGAACGCCCGATCCTCTACCTCGGCGGCGGCGTCGTGCACTCCGGCGCCGCGGTCGGTTGCGGTCGACCTGGCGGAAAAGGCCAATTTGCCGACCGTGATGACCCTGATGGCGCTCGGCGCGATGCCGGTCGACCACCCGCTGTCGCTCGGCATGCTGGGCATGCACGGCGCCGCGCTGCACCAACCTGGCGCTCGACGAGTGCGACCTGCTGATCGCCGTCGGCGCCCGCTTCGACGACCGCGCCACCGGCAAGGTCGCCGCCTTCTGCCCGCAGGCGAAGATCATCCACATCGACATCGACGCCGCCGAACTCGACAAGATCAAGACCGCCCACGTCGGCATCGCCGCCGACGTGCAGCGAAGCGCTGCGAACGCCTGCTGCCGCTGGTCAGCGAAAACGACCGGAAAACCTGGGTGGACCGCAGCAATGCCCTGAAGCGCGCATTTCCCGCTGCACATGCCCGACCTCGACGACCCGCTGCTCCCACTTCGGCCTGATCCGCACCGTCGCCGCCTGCCTCGACGACGACGCCATCATCACCACCGACGTCGGCCAGCACCAGATGTGGGTCGCCCAGGCCTACCCGCTGCGCCGCCCGCGCCAGTGGCTGACCTCCGGCGGGCTGGGCACCATGGGCTTCGGCCTGCCGGCCGCCATCGGCGCGGCGCTGGCCGAGCCGCAGCGCACCGTGGTCTGCTTCACCGGCGATGGCACGCATCCTGATGAACATCCAGGAACTGGTCACCGCCGCCGAGGAGAACGTCAACGTCAAGATCGTGCTCATGAACAACGCCTCGCTCGGCCTGGTGCACCAGCAGCAGACGCTGTTCTACGGCGAGCGGCTGTTCGCCTCGCAGTTCAAGGCGACGCCGGATTTCGTCAAGGTCGCGCAAGGCTTCGGCATTGCCGCGGTCGACCTCGACCAGGCGGCCAATCCCTGCGCCGCGCTGATGGACGCCATCGCCCGCCCGGGCCCGTGCCTGATCCACGCCAGCATCGACGTCGAGCAGAAGGTCTATCCCGATGGTGCCCCCGGGCGCCGCCAACCACGAAATGATCGGAGACTGAACATGAACGCCATCAACCGCAACGAACTGCAGGCCCTCGCCCGCGCCGTTCTCGAAATCGACGTCAACAACCACCCCGGCGTCATGTCGCACGTCATCGGCCTGTTTTCCCGGCGCGCCTACAACGTCGAGGGCATCCTCTGCCTGCCGGTCGGCGACGGCCGGCAAAGCCGCATCTGGCTGCTGGTCAACGAGGACCAGCGCCTGCCGCAGATGATCAAGCAGGTCGGAAAAGCTGGAGGACGTCATCGCCATCCGTCGCCACAACGCCGACCACGCGGTGTTCAGCGAACTGCAGGCCTTCTTCCGGCCCTGAACGTGGTGCCCGGGTAGCGGGATTTGATATGGGTGGGCGCCGCCCCGATCCCCATTGGAAACAATGGCCGCGTTGCGCCTGTCAAACAGCCGAACGGATTCGCGTGGAGGTCGTTGCATGCCGTATTGCAGGTTTGTCTGGTTCAGGAGGGTCGTCGGATGGTCGTTCCTTCTGGCCGTGCTGGCGTTGGGCGGAGGCGGACTGGCCGTACCGGGCAATGGCAGCGTGCTCGTCCTGCGGATGGACGGTGCGATCGGCCCGGCCATGGTCGAATACATCCGTAGCGGCCTGACACATGCCGCCAGTTCGGGCGCCGGACTGGTCGTGATCGAGATGGATACGCCGGGCGGGCTCGACACGTCGATGCGCACCATCATCAAGGACATCCTCGCCTCGCCGGTTCCGGTCGCCACCTTCGTCGCTCCCGAGGGTGCACGGGCGGCGAGCGCCGGTGCCTACATCCTGTATGCCAGCCATGTTGCAGCAATGGCACCGGCAACCAACCTCGGCGCGGCCACCCCGGTCGCCATCGGCATCGGCGGCGCTGCGCCGGGCGGGTCCGGTGCAAAACCTGAACCCGGCGCCAGTGCCAAGGAAGCGGAAGCACCCGCCGCCAAGCCGCTCGCCGGCAGCGACGCGATGACCGCCAAGTCGGTCGCCGACGCCTCCGCCTATATCCGGAGCCTGGCCCAGTTACGCGGGCGTAACGCCGACTTCGCCGAACGTGCGGTGCGCGAGGCTGCCAGCCTGTCGGCCGCCGATGCCCTGGAAAACAGGGTGATCGACCTGATCGCGGTCAACCTGCCCGACCTGCTCGCCCGCCTTGACGGGCGTCAGGTGGCGCTGGGCAGCGGCACGGTGACCCTGGCGACGGCCAAGGCCACGGTCGAGCGTCTCGATCCGGACTGGCGCAATCGCATCCTTGCCGTCATCACCAATCCGCAAATCGCGCTGATCCTGATGATGATCGGCATCTACGGACTGTTCTTCGAGGCCACCACGCCCGGCTTCGGCGTCCCCGGGATCGCCGGTACGATTGCGCTGCTCATTGCCCTCTATGCCTTCCAGTTGCTGCCGGTGAACTGGGCCGGCGTGGCGCTGCTGGCGATCGGCGCCGGGCTGATGCTGGCCGAGGCATTCATCCCCAGCTTTGGCGCGCTCGGAGTAGGCGGCATCATCGCCTTCGTCGTCGGCGGGCTGTTCCTGATGGATGCCGAAGCACCCGGATTCGGCATCCCGCTGGCGCTGATCGGCGGACTCGCGCTGGCCAGCCTGGCAACCCTGCTGATGATCGGCAGCTTTGCAGCACGCAGTTACAAACGACCGGTGGTCAGCGGGCGCGAGGAGATGACAGGCGCGCTGGGCATGGTCAGCGGTCCGGCCGACGGCGGTGACTGGTGGGTGACCGTGCATGGCGAAAACTGGCGCGCCCGCTCGCCTGTTCCGCTCGCGCCCGGCAGCAAGGTCAGGGTTGACCGCCTCGACGGCCTCACCCTCGACGTTTCACCGGCCAAAAATTCTTCAACCTCCGGGAGTACATCATGATCGACCTGCAACTCGGCTTTTTCCCCCTGCTTCTGGTTCTCGTCTTCGTCGTTTTCAGTTCGATCAAGATCCTGCGCGAATATGAGCGCGGCGTGATATTCATGCTGGGCCGCTTCTGGAGGGTGAAGGGGCCGGGCCTGGTGATCGTCGTTCCCGGCATCCAGCAGATCGTCAAGGTCGACCTGCGCGTGGTGACCATGGATGTGCCCCCGCAGGACGTCATCTCGCGCGACAACGTGTCGGTGAAAGTCAATGCCATCGTTTTCTTCCGCGTCGTCGATCCCGAGAAGGCGATCATCCAGGTGGAAAATTTCCTGATCGCCACCAGCCAGCTGGCGCAAACCACGCTGCGCGCGGTGCTCGGCAAGCACGAACTCGACGAGATGCTGGCCGAACGCGAGCGCCTCAACCTCGATGTGCAGCAGATCCTCGATGCGCAGACCGATTCGTGGGGCATCAAGGTGACCAATGTCGAGATCAAGCATATCGACCTCAACGAGAGCATGGTGCGCGCCATCGCCCGCCAGGCGGAAGCCGAGCGCGAACGGCGGGCCAAGGTGATTCATGCCGAGGGCGAAAAACAGGCGGCGCAGGCGCTGATGGAAGCCGCCGAAATGTTGTCACGCGAACCTGCGGCAATGCAGTTGCGTTACCTGCAGACGCTGACTCAGGTCGCCGGCGACAAGAGCTCGACGCTGGTCTTCCCGGTGCCGGTGGATCTGCTCGGCAGCCTGCTCGGGCGTTCCACGAAAGCCGCCAGCCCGGCTGACGGGAGCTGAACCCGGCCCGAATCAAATCGGCGCCCGGCGCGGGCGGCTATACTCGCCGCCTGTCCGTTAACCTGCGTATCACCATGTCCAGCACACTCCCTGCCTGGCAGCCCCAGGCCACCTATTCCGACATCCTCTACGACGCCGCCGAAGGCATCGCCCGCATTACCATCAACCGCCCCGGGCGGCGCAACGCCTTCCGCCCGGAAACCGTCACGCAGCTGATCGACGCCTTCCACCGCGCCCACCACGACCACGCCATCGGCGCCATCATCCTGACCGGCGCCGGCAGCGAAGCCTTCTGCTCGGGCGGCGACCAGACGGTGCGCGGCAATGAAGGCTACATAGACGAAGGCGGCACGCCGCACCTCAACGTGCTCGACCTGCAGATGCAGATCCGCCGCTGCCCAAAGCCGGTCGTGGCGATGGTCGCCGGCTACGCGATCGGCGGCGGCCATGTGCTGCACCTCGTCTGCGACCTCACCATTGCCGCCGCCAACGCGCGCTTCGGCCAGACCGGGCCGCGCGTCGGCAGCTTCGATGCCGGCCTCGGCGCCGGGCTCATGGCGCGCACCATCGGCATGAAGCGGGCCAAGGAAATCTGGTTGCTGTGCCGCCAGTACGACGCCGCCACAGCGCTCGACTGGGGCCTGGTCAACGCCGTCGTGCCGGTCGACCAACTGGAAGAAGAAACCGTTGAACTGGTGCCGCGACATGCTCAAGCTGTCGCCGATGGCGCTGCGCCTGATCAAGGCCGGCTTCAACGCCGACACCGACGGGCTGGCCGGCATCCAGGAACTGGCCGGCAACGCCACCGGCCTGTTCTACATGAGCGAGGAAGGCCAGGAAGGCCGCAACGCCTGGCTCGAACGCCGCCCCCCCGATTTCGCCAAGTACCGCAAGCGCCCGTGAAGGTCGATTCGGCAGACTGGCTGCCCTACTGCCTGCCGCTCAAGTGCCCCTGGCAGACCAGCCGCGGTGCCTTGGGCGAGCGCCACGGCCGTCTGTTGCGCCTGAGATCCGCTGACGGCCTGATCGGCTGGGGCGACTGCGCCCCGTTGCCCGAATTCGGCATCGACGAAGCGGCCGCCGAAGCGTTCGCCGAGGAATGCGCTGCCCTTGATCTGGCCGCCCAACGCGCCCGTCTGCCGCTCAATGCCTGGCTCAGCGGCAGCGACCCGGTGCGATCGGTTGCGGTCAACGCCAGTTTTGGGCCTGTTTTTTCGGTCGACCTCGACAGCCTCGACCATGCTGCCGCCGCAGGCTTCACCGTCGCCAAGCTTAAGGTCGGCGTGGCCCCGGTTGACGACGAAATCGATGCGCTGCAGCGAGTCGCCTCGGTTCTCGCGCCCGGACTGCGTTTGCGCCTCGACGCCAACCGGGCGTGGACCTTCGCCACCGCCCGGCGCTTCGTCGCCGCCTGCGCCGGACTACCCATCGACGGCCTCGAAGAACCGCTCGCCGAGCCTGATCCGGCCTTGCTCGCAAGCCTGCAGGCGGCCGCCGCCTTCCCCCTCGCGGTCGACGAATCGACCCATCTGCTCGACGCGCATTTCTTCCGTCACCCGCCGGTACGCCGCCTTGTCATCAAGCCGGCCCGCCTCGGCGGCCTGCTGGCCAGCACCGAACTCGCCCTGCGCGCCCGCGCCAGCGGCCTCGAAGTCATCATCACCGCGGCCCTCGAAAGCGCCTGCGGCATCGCCACCCTCGCCCACCTGGCCGCCGCCGTGGCGCCCGAGTCCTGCCACGGGCTGGCCACTGCCGACTGGTTCGCCGGCGACACCGGCCAGCCGCCAGCGATCATCGGCGGCCGGATGCAGCTGCCGCGAGCCGGCGGAACCGGATTTTTGGCATCTTGACGAGAAAGTGCCTGATGACGAAGGGCTGCGCCCGGACCCTCGCCGCTGCATGCTGGGCAGCTTTTCTCGCCGCCGGCCCGGCCGCACGGGCGCAGGAAGCGGCCGCCGGCGACACGCTTGCCGGAAGCCCGGACATCGCATCCGTCGGCAAGATCGGCCGCATGCATGACCACCTGCGGCGCGCTGCCGAGCGCCATTCGCTCTATACGGAGTCGGCTGACCTCTACGGCGAGTACTCGGCCTTCAAGGCGCGCAGCGCGAAGGGCAGCGGACTTTCGTGGGCGATGGACCTGAGCTACCTGCAGCAGTGGGGCCGCCCGAATGGCGGCAGCCCGGCCGGCCAATGGCTCGCCACGCCGTCGATCGACTGGACACTGTTCGACAGTCATGCCGTCGGCAGCGGATCCGTCCAGCTGGCCTATACGGCAGTGCGCTACGGCACGCAGCAGAATGCAGCAGACGTGCAGGACCAGCTCGGCATGATCACGCCGCTCAACGACAATCCGTTGCGCCAGAACGTCTTCGCGCAACTCACCTATACCCAGACCCTGCCGGGCGACAGGCTCTCCGTGTCAGTCGGCCAGTATCCGTTCTACAACTTCGACGGCAATCAGTACCTCAACAACCAGCAACAGAATTTCAACAACTATGTACTGGCGCAGAACGGCAGTTCGACCTACCCCATCGCGGGACTCGGCGCCTATTTGCAGCTCAATGCGACGAGCTCCGTCCAGTTCGCCGCCGGTTTCCAGAGCGCCGGCAATATCACCGGGGCGACACTGTCAACGCGCGACTTCGGCGACGGGGGCTACGCCTGGTTCGGCTACGCACAGTGGTCGCCGTCCCTGTCGGGGCTCGGCGCCGCCCGCTACTCGATCACTTACTACGCGGTGCCGGGTGTCCCCGCCCAATCGCCGGGCAGCCGCGGCTGGTCGGTGAACGCGGTACACAACCTGAACGATACCTGGGCCATTTTCGCGCGCGCCAACCAGGCTGACAATTACGTGACGCCGATCCGCGCGTCCTGGGCACTGGGGGCAGCGATCAACAATCCGCTCGGGCGCAGCGCGACCGACCAGATCGGCCTCGCCTTCGGCTACAGCGACGCAGCGCCCCCGCCGACCAATCCGGTGGGCGCGCGCAACGAAAAGGTGATCGAAGCCTACTGGAACCGGACTTTCGCCAAAGGCGTGCTGCTCTCGCCCGACGTGCAATACATCCGCGACCCTGCCCTCGCCCCGGCGCGCGCCAGCGCCTGGGTACTCGCCCTGCGCGCGACCTTCCTGTTCTGAGCGGCTGTCAGAAATTATCTTCGCCAAGCGCCGACTTTCTTGATCTGCCTCGCCGCCACCGGTCTCGACCTCTATCTATAATTCAGGGCTTATGAAGCCTGCCGGATCACTCGCCCGTCACCTGACCAACGCCGCCCGGCGGACACCGGAAGCGCCCGCGCTGACGGCCGGGGAGCAGCGCTGGACGTTTGCCGGGTTGCTGGCCGAAATCAGCGCACTGGGTGCGACGCTTGCCGGTGCACCAGAACCGCTCATGCTCTCGGGCACCAGCCTCGAACTCGCCCGTCATGCCTACGCCTGCAGCCTGGAAAATCGCCCGTTTTTTCCGGTTGACCGCGACCGCGCCCCCCCCGGCCCCGGGCGGCTAGCGCCCGGCATTGCACTAATCATTTCAACCAGCGGCAGTGAAGGCAAGCCGCGCGGGGTCATGCTCAGCGCCGCCAACCTCGATGCGGCCGCTGCAGCTTCCAACCGCCACCTGCCTGTGCAGGCCGGTGATCTGTGGCTGGCCTGCCTGCCGCTCTACCACATCGGCGGCCAGATGATTCTCTGGCGCTGCGCCCGCGCCGGGGCTGCCGTCCTGTTGCACGACGGTTTCAATGCCGAAGCGGTGGCCGCCGACCTGCACCACCATCCGGTCACCCATATCTCGCTGGTGCCGGCCATGCTCGCCCGCCTGCTGGAAACCGGCGTTGCACCGCCGGCCCGCCTGCGTCACGTGCTGGTCGGCGGCGCCGCGCTTTCACAGGCGCTGTTCGCCAAGGCAAGCGCTGCAGGCTGGCCGCTGAACCCGAGCTACGGGATGAGCGAGACGGCGGCCCAGGTCGCCACCTGGACGCCGGCCGACGGCCCGTGGCATGAAGGCCTGGTTGGTCGTGCACTCGGCGCCAACGAATTCGCGCTGGCGGCCGACGGCCGTATCCGCATCCGCGGCGCCCAGATCATGGCCGGCTATGTCGACGGTGGCGGCATCGACGCCGATGGCTGGCTGACCACCGGCGACCTCGGGAAAATCGACCCGTTTTTGCGGTTGACCGTAACCGGCCGCGCCGACGACATGCTGATCAGCGGCGGGTGCAACGTCCATCCGCGCGAAGTCGAATCCTGTATTGCCGGATGTCCCGGGGTCCGCGACGTCGCAGTCACCGGCCAGCCCGACCCGGTCTGGGGCGACCTTGTAGTCGCCCTGGTGGTCGGCGAAGCAAGCCCCGAAAGCCTGGATGACTGGTGCCGGGCACGCCTGCCCGGGGCCGCCCGGCCGCGGCGCATCGTGCACCTGACCAGCCTGCCGCGCAACGCCGCCGGCAAGTTCGAACGTTTGACGCTGCGCCGCCTCGCGCTGGAAGCCGAGGCATGATCAGCAGGTTGCGCCAGCACCTTGCCAGCCCGGACCTACCCGGTCAGCTACGCAAGCTCGCTGCCGGCGCCCCGGCTTCGGCACCGGTCAGCCTGACGCTGGAACTGGGGTCGCTCGCCACCGACTGGCTGACTGCCCTGCCCGCCGACGCGCCGTTCTGGTACCTCGCCCGCCCGACGCACGGCCTCCATCAGCTGGGCATCGGCCACGCCCTGCACGTCGCCAGCAGTGGCGCGAATCGTTTCGCGGCGCTTGACAGTGCCTTCTCGGGTTTTGCCCGCCACTGGCGGCACAATGGCACGCCGCTCGCCTTTTGCGGCTTCGCCTTCGACGAGCACAGCCAGGCGCCGCTGCCCAACGCCCTGCTCGCCATTCCGGCCATCCTTCTCGAATCCCGCGACGGGCGTTGTCGGGCAACCGTGAGCGCCCCCGCCGGCAGGATCGACTGCGCACCAGCCCACTGGACGCAGTTGCTGGCGCGCCCGCTACCGCTGCATGCCCAGCGCCTGTTGCCGCCGGCCGGGCGGACGCTGGCCGACCGCGCCTGGGTCGCCCGGGTCAATGCCGCCTTGCGCGACATTGCAGACGGACGCTTCGACAAGGTCGTGCTCTGCCGCAACCGGCACTTATCTGCCGCCCGTCCGCTGTGCGCCGGAACGCTGCTCGGGCGGCTGATCGAGCAACAGGCTGACGGTATCATCTATGCCCATGGTCATGGCCAGACGGTGTTTCTGGGGGCCACGCCGGAACGCCTCGTGCGTCTTGCCGGGCGGCAGATCGCCACGGATGCGCTGGCCGGCACCGCTTGGCCGGGCTCACTGGATATCGAGTCGCCCAAGAACCGGCATGAGCAGGCCCTGGTCGTCCTCGCCATCCTGGCTGCCCTCGAAACGCACTGCATTCGCCCGCCCCAGGCGGGACCGGTCGAAGTTCAGGCAGCCGGAAACCTCCGGCACCTGCGCAGCCCGATCACCGGGCAGGCAGCCGCCGGCGTCAGCCTCTTCGACCTGTTGCGTGCCGTGCACCCGACGCCTGCCGTCGGCGGCTTCCCCGGACCGGCTGCCCTCGACTGGCTGGCCCGCCACGGCGAGCAACGCAGCGCCTGGTACAGCGGCGGCTTCGGGAGCATCACCCCACAGGGCGACGGGGAATTCTCGGTCGCCCTGCGTTCGGCGCTGATCCGTGGCAGCCATATTGAACTGCAGGCCGGCGCCGGCATCGTTTCCGGCTCGGACCCGCAACTGGAACTGGCCGAGACCGATGCCAAGATCGGCACCTTGCTCGCCGCTCTGTCCGATCAGCCCCAGCGTGCCCGTGGCCGCCTCGCCTAGGCCTCTGCTGACCCTTTCGGGCAACGATCATTGTCACTAAACGGTAATGAAAACATAACAAAATGACGGGCTTGAAGCATATACTTCAAGAAAAAGAGGAGACTTCGAGATGACCCGTCAAAACGTCAAGCCCCGCTTTCCCGCGGAAGACTACCTGAATCGCGAACTGGGGCTGCTCGCTTTCAACCGGCGCGTCCTGGCCCAGGCGCAGGATGAGCGCATGCCCCTGCTCGAACGCCTGCGCTTCCTGTGCATCGTGTCGAGCAACCTGGACGAATTTTTCGAAATCCGCGTCGCCGGCCTCAAGGAACAGATCAAGGCCAAGGCGCCGGTCACCACCACCGACGGCAAGACACCCCAGGAAACCTTTCGCCTGGTGGCTGCCGAGGCCCATGCCATTGTCACCGAACAGTACCGCAATCTGAACGACGTCATCCTGCCGGCCATGGCGGAACATGGCATCCGCTTCCTGCGCCGTTCGAAGTGGACCGAAGCCCAGCGCGAATGGATCCGCAATTACTTCATCCAGGAGATGGTCCCCGTCCTCACCCCGATCGGACTCGACCCCTCGCACCCGTTCCCGCGCGTCCTCAACAAGAGCCTCAACTTTGCCGTCGAACTGGAGGGCAAGGACGCCTTCGGGCGCAGTTCAAACGCCGCCATCGTCCAGGCGCCGCGCGTTCTGCCGCGCGTCATCCGGCTGCCCGAGGAACTGGCGGACTGCGAGTACGGCTTCGTCTTCCTGTCGTCGATCCTGCACGAATTCGTCGGCGAACTGTTCACCGGCATGACGGTGCTCGGCTGCTATCAGTTCCGCGCCACACGCAACTCGGATCTCTTCGTGGACGAGGAGGAGGTCACCAACCTGCGCACCAAGCTGCAGGGCGAACTGCCGCACCGCCATTTCGGCGACGCCGTTCGGCTCGAAGTTGCCGAAAACTGTTCGGAATCGATGACCGACTTTCTGCTCTGGCAATTCGGTCTCGACAAGGCCGACCTGTACCGCGTCGAAGGTCCGGTCAATCTGGTGCGCCTGATGCACATCCCGGATTCCGTTGACCGGCCGGACCTGAAATTCTCCGCGTTCGTGCCCGGCCTGCCCAAGGCGGTCGGCAAGGGCATCAATATCTTCGACAGCATCCGGCGCGGCGACATCTTGCTCCATCACCCCTACCAGTCGTTTGCCCCGGTGATCGAATTCCTCAACCAGGCGGCGCTCGATCCGCAGGTCGTGGCGATCAAGATGACCGTCTACCGCACCGGCACCGACTCGGTGCTGATGCAGTCGCTGATCCGCGCCGCACAGAACGGCAAGGAGGTCACCGTCGTCGTTGAACTGATGGCACGCTTTGACGAGGAGGCCAACATCGGCTGGGCAACCAAGCTCGAGGAAGTCGGCGCCCACGTGGTCTACGGTGTGGTCGGCTACAAGACGCACGCCAAGGCGCTGCTCATCGTGCGCCGCGAGGAAGGCGGCCTCAAGCGCTACGCCCACCTCGGCACCGGCAACTACCACCCGCGCACCGCCCGCCTTTACTCCGACTTCGGCCTGATGACGGCCAACGAGGAAATCACCTTTGACGTCAGCGAAGTCTTCAAGCAGCTGACCGGGCTGGGCAAGGCGCGCACCCTCAAGCATCTGTGGCAGGCGCCGTTCACGCTGCAACCCAACGTCGTTGCAGCGATCCGCGCCGAAGCCGATGCGGCCCGGGCCGGCAAGAAAGCGATGGTCGTCGCCAAGATGAACTCGCTGCTCGAACCGGAGACCATCAACGCCCTTTACGAGGCATCGCAGGCCGGTGTCTCGATCGAACTGATCGTGCGCGGCGTCTGCGGGTTGCGCCCCGGGGTGCGGGGCCTGTCGGAAAATATCCGGGTCCGCTCGATCATCGGCCGCTTCCTCGAACACCACCGCGTCTTTTACTTCTTCGACGGCGGCAAGGAAACAGTTTACCTGTCGAGTGCCGACTGGATGGAGCGCAACTTCTTCCGGCGCATCGAACTGGCCTTTCCGATTATCGATCCCAAGCTGAAGAAACGCGTCATCAACGAAGGGCTCAAGTTCTATCTGGCCGACAATCAGCAGTGCTGGGACATGAACGGCAGCGGCGTTTACCAGCGGCGGCGCGCCACCCGTGCCAAGCCGCGCAGCGCCCAGGGCGAACTGATGGTGACGCTGGGCGGCAGTTGAGGCACTGCCCGGCAACGACACCCCATGAACGCCCTTGCCACTGCGCCCCGCTTCATTCTGGCCCTCGACCAGGGCACCACCAGTTCGCGCGCCACGCTCTTCAACCGCCAGGGCGAGTTGTGCGGCGTGGCCCAGCAGCCCTACGCCCAGTCATTTCCGCGCCCGGGCTGGGTCGAGCACGACCCCGACGAGATCTGGAATACGCAGTTGGCTGTTGCCCGGAGCGTACTGCGCGAGCACGGCATCCCGGCCAGCCAGATTGCCGCCGTCGGCATCACCAACCAGCGCGAAACCACCGTGCTCTGGGATCGCCGGACCGGGGAAGCGATCGCCCCGGCCATCGTCTGGCAGGACCGGCGCACCGCGCCGCTGTGCGAAGCGCTGACCGCCGCCGGCCACGCCGACCTGTTCACCGCGCGCAGCGGCCTGCTCCTCGACCCGTACTTTTCCGGAACCAAGCTGAGATGGCTGCTTGACCACACCCCCGGTGCGCGGGTGCGGGCCGAACGCGGCGAACTGGCTTTCGGCACCATTGACAGCTGGCTGGTCTGGAAGCTCACCGGCGGGCGCAGCCATGTCACCGACCCGTCCAATGCATCGCGCACCTTGCTGTTCGACATCCACCGACGCTGCTGGGATGAACAACTGCTCGCCCTGCTCGACATTCCGGCCAGCGTGCTGCCGTCCCTGGTCGACAGCAGCGGCTTGATCGACACGCTCGATGCCGACATGCTGGGCAGCGCCGTTCCGCTGGCCGGCATCGCCGGTGACCAGCAGGCGGCGACTTTTGGCCAGGCCTGCCTGGTCGAGGGGATGGCCAAGAACACATATGGCACCGGCTGCTTTTTGCTGATGAATACCGGCGCGCAGCCGATGGCTTCCAGCCATCGGCTGTTGAGCACGATCGGCTGGCAGCGTCAGGGCCGGACGACCTATCTGCTCGAAGGCAGCGTCTTCATGGGCGGCGCCATCGTACAATGGCTGCGCGACGGGCTGGGCATCATCGGCCACGCCAGGGAGATCGGCCCGCTGGCGGCCAGCGTGCCGGACAATGGCGGCGTCTATCTGGTACCGGCCCACACCGGCCTCGGCGCGCCCTACTGGGACCCTTACGCGCGCGGCGCCCTGCTCGGCATGACGCGCGGCACCAGCCGCGCCCACATTGCACGCGCCGCGCTCGAGGCAATTGCCTTCCAGAGTGCCGAGGTGCTGCTGGCGATGGAGCAGGATGCCGGCCACGCGCTGCGTGAATTGCGGGTCGATGGCGGCGCGGCGAACAACGACCTGCTGCTGCAGTTTCAGGCCGACATTCTCGGCGTCCCCGTCGTGCGCCCGCGCGTCACCGAGACGACGGCGCTCGGCGCCGCGTGGCTGGCGGGTCTCGCCGTCGGATTCTGGCGTGACGAAGCGGAACTGACCGCACTCTGGCAGGCAGAGCGCCGCTTTGCACCGGACATGTCGGCCGACCGGCGCGCCACACTGATGGCCGGCTGGCAGCGCGCCGTGCAGCGCTCGCTACGCTGGACCGAGCCGGACCACGCTTAGGCCCGGCGCACGCCGACCACCCCGTCGACCTCGTGGATCAGCGCCAGGGTACGCTGCAGTTGCGGCAGGCTGCTGATCTCCACCGTAAAACCCATATGCGCCTTGCCCTGCTTGGACTGGGTATTGACGCCGATCACATTGAGCTTTTCGCGCGTGAATATTTCCGAAATATCGCGCAGCAGGCCCTGCCGGTCATGCGCGTCAACCACGACATCAGTGGCGAATACGCCTGTCGTCTGCACACCCCAGTCGGTTTCGATGACCCGTTCGGGATGCAGCGCAGCCAGGTTGGCAAAATTCGGGCAGTCCATGCGGTGAATTGAAATGCCCTTGCCGCGCGTGACGAAGCCCTGGATTTCGTCCGGCGGCGCCGGCTTGCAGCAACGCGCCAGTTGGGTCAGCAACTTGTCGACGCCGACGATCAGGATGCCCTGGTTGCCGGCGACCGGCTTGCTCGGCCGGGTTCGCACTTCATCCGGCAGCTGCGCTTCGGCCAGTGGATCGCCGCCGCGGGCAATGGTCTGGAACTGGCGCAGGTTCATTTCGCCGCGCGCCGCAGCAATGTACAGGTCGTCGGCGCGCGAGAAGCCGAGCTTGTGCGCCAGGTCGTCGATATTGGCACCGGTCAGCCCGGCGCGCTGCAGTTCCTTGCCGATGATCGCCCGCCCTTCGGCCAGCGTCTCTTCCAGCGCCAGGTTGGAGTACCAGGCGCGCACCTTGACCCGCGCGCTCTTGGTGTGGATGTAGCCAAGCGCCGGGTTCAGCCAGTCGCGTGACGGACCGCCGTGCTTGGCGGTGACGATCTCGACCCGCTGCCCGGTCTCCAGAGGCGTGTTGAGCGGCACCAGCTGGCCGTCGACCTTGGCACCGCGGCAGCGATGGCCGAGGTCGGTGTGCACACGGTAGGCAAAATCGACCGGCGTCGCCCCCTGCGGCAGATCGACGACCTTGCCCTGCGGCGTGATGACGTAAAGCGTCTCGTCGAGCGCCGCCTGCTTGTAGTGACTGATCCAGTCCGAGCTGTCGGCGACTTCGTCTTTCCAGGTCAGCAGCTGGCGCAGCCAGGCAATCTTCTCGTCGTAGCCGTCCTCGGCGCTGCGCTTGCCGCCCTCCTTGTAGCGCCAGTGCGCGGCGACGCCCAGTTCGGCGTGTTTGTGCATGTCCCAGGTGCGGATCTGGATTTCCAGGCTGCGGCCATCGGGGCAACGCACTGCGGTATGCAGCGAGCGATAGAAATTGCCCTTGGGATTGGAAATGTAGTCGTCGAATTCCCGGGAAATCGGCGACCACAGGTTATGCACGATGCCGAGCGCGGTGTAGCAGTCCTTGAGATCGTCA
This sequence comes from uncultured beta proteobacterium, assembly GCA_963815365.1. Taxonomy (GTDB): domain Bacteria; phylum Pseudomonadota; class Gammaproteobacteria; order Burkholderiales; family Rhodocyclaceae; genus Azonexus. Next base: position 14,195 of record CAWFGN010000003.1, on the reverse strand, counting down.
ACGATGATGCGCAGCGCGCGCACGTCGTACACCTCGGAAAACTCGACGCCTTTCTTGTGCATCTTGTTCCAGATGCTGTAGATGTGTTTCGGTCGACCGTAAATTTCGGCATTTTTTACGCCGACCGCCGCCAGTTCCTCACGCACCTTCGCCACCGCATCGGCGATGAACTGCTCGCGCTCGCTGCGCTTCTCGTCGAGCATGCGGGCGATCTTCTTGTAGGTTTCCGGGTGAATGAAGCGGAACGAGAGATCCTCCAGCTCCCACTTCAACTCCCAGACCCCGAGCCGGTTGGCCAGCGGTGAATAGAGCTCCAGCGTTTCGCGCCCGACCTGGACGCGCAGGTCGTCGGGGTAGGTTGCGTAATAGCGCAGGGTCTGCGTCCGGCTGGCCAGGCGCAGCAGCACGACGCGGATATCCTCGACCATGGCCAACAGCATCTTGCGCAGCACTTCCACCTGCGCCTTCATCTCGGCCGGATTGACCTCGCCGGCTTCGATATTGGCCGCGACGAAGCCCTTGGTGATCGGCCGCAGGCGATTGAGCCGCGAAATGCCGTTGACCAGTTGCGCCGCTGGCGCGCCGAAACGCGCCTCGATGTGCTCGATGCCACGCTCGTCGTGCGCCGGCACGGCAAAGAGCACCGCTGCCATGCGCGACTCGGCGTCGAGCTTGAGGCCGGCGATGATCACCGCCATGCCCAGCGCGTGCGACCAGATGCGCTCGCCGCTACCCAGCACGGCGTCGCCATAGACCTCCCAGGCATAGGCCACCGCCTCCCTGAGTGCGGCCGCCTCTGTAGGGGCAAGACCCTCGGCAAGGGTGGTGAAGAACTTGTCGAAATCGCCCTGGGCGGCAACGGAATGAATGACTGAAACCATGAGTCAATTATAAATGGCGCCCGCGGGCAAGCCCAGCAATGTCGATTGCCGGAGGAAGAGCGGGCGAGGGAAACGGACGGAACTACAGGGTTTTCCCGAGTGACCGGCGCGGTCGATTTGTGCCAAGCTGGTGACTGCGACTGCGTGACACCTTGATCAGCGGCGCAATGCGTGCCTTAATACACAAGCTTCGTGAATGCTGTTCAAACTCAACCACTGGAGAAGACATGAATAAACTCAGCGCACTGGCCACCGCACTCGCCCTTGTCGGCACCCTCGGCGCCGCGCCGGCGCAGGCCCAGCAAAAATTCGTCACGATCGGCACCGGCGGTGTCACCGGCGTTTATTACGCAGCCGGCGGCGCCATCTGTCGCCTGATGAACAAGGACCGCGCCAAGCATGGCATCCGCTGCTCGGTCGAGAGCACCGGCGGCTCGGTCTATAACGTCAATACCATCAAGGCCGGCGAACTCGATTTCGGCGTTTCCCAGTCGGACGTTCAGTTCAATGCAATCAAGGGCCTCAACCAGTTCAAGGACGCCGGCGCCAACAGCGAACTTCGCGCCGTATTCGCGCTGCATCCTGAGCCGCTGACCATTGCCTCGCGCAAGGAGGCCAATATCGTCAAGTTCGAGGACTTCAAGGGCAAGCGCTTCAACATCGGCGTTCCCGGCTCCGGCCAGCGAGCCACCATGGAAGTGCTGCTGCCGGCGATCGGCATGAAGAACAGCGACTTCTCGCTGGTTTCCGAACTCAAGCCGGACGAGCATGGCGCCGCCCTGTGCGACAACAAGATCGATGGCTTCGCTTTCGTCGTCGGCCACCCGGCTGCCAATATCCAGGACATCACCACGACCTGTGGCGCCAAGCTGGTCAACGTGACCGGCCCTGGCGTGGACAAGCTGGTTGCCGCCTATCCGTATTACGCGACAGCCACCATTCCGGGCGGCATGTATGCCAACAATCCGAACCCGACCAAGACCTTCGGTGTCGTCGCCAGCATCGTCAGCTCGACCAAGGTGCCGGACGAAACGGTCTACGTGCTGGTCAAGTCGGTTTTCGAGAACTTTGACGAATTCAAGAAGTTGCATCCGGCGTTCGCCAACCTCGATCCGAAGACCATGATCAAGGATGGCCTGTCCGCCCCGCTGCACAATGGCGCCGTCAAGTACTACAAGGAAAAGGGCTGGATGTAATCCGGCTTTTTGCAAATGGGGCGCCAACGTGCTTCGCGCTGCGGTGTCCCGATGTCTTTCCAGCAAGACGCCGCCGGCGTCTTGCTGCGTTTACACGGATGACGTGATCTCCCGGAGAACCGGCAAATGGCCCGCCCAGAAAAGAAGAACACCGTACACGAACTGACCGATGAACAGCTGAAGCAGATTGTCGCCGAAGCCGACACCGGCGGCCGGAAGCCGACCGGCAACACCGCCCGCCTCCTGCTCGCTCTCGCCCTCGCCTGGTCGCTGTTCCAGTTGTGGATCGCCTCGCCGCTGCCCTTTTCGCTCGGAATTTTTGTTCTCAACGATACCCAGTCGCGTTCCATCCACCTGGCTTTCGCGATCTTCATGGCCTTTGCCGCCTACCCGGCCCTGAAGCGCTCCCCGCGCGCCTACGTGCCGGCACTGGACTGGGTTTTTGCCTCGGTCGGCGCCTTCTGTGCAGCCTACCTTTTCCTGTTCTACGCCGAAATTTCCACCCGGCCCGGCATGCCGACCACACGCGACCTGGTGGTCGCCGTAGCCGGCCTGATCCTGCTCCTCGAAGCGGCCCGCCGCGCCCTCGGCCTGCCGATGGTGATCCTCGCCGGCTTCTTCCTCGTTTACATTTTCTTCGGCCAGTACATGCCCGAGGTCATCGCCCACCGCGGCGCCTCGCTGGCCAAGGGAATGAGCCACCTGTGGCTGACCACCGAAGGTGTCTTCGGCGTGGCCCTCGGCGTCTCGTCCAGCTTCATCTTCCTCTTCGTGCTGTTCGGCGCCCTGCTCGAAACGGCCGGTGCCGGCAATTATTTCATCAAGGCGGCGATCGCCCTGCTCGGCCACATGAAGGGTGGTCCGGCCAAGGCGGCGGTCGTCGCCTCGGCGAGCACCGGCCTGATCTCCGGCTCGTCGATCGCCAACGTGGTGACCACCGGCACCTTCACCATTCCGCTGATGAAAAGCGTCGGCTACCGCGCCGACAAGGCCGCGGCGGTCGAGGTCGCCTCCTCGGTCAACGGCCAGCTGATGCCGCCGGTGATGGGCGCCGCAGCCTTCCTGATGGTCGAATACGTCGGTATCACGTATGTGGAGGTGATGAAGCACGCGATCGTCCCGGCGGTGATTTCCTATATCGCCCTTTTCTACATCGTCCATCTCGAAGCGCTGAAGATGAACCTGCAGGGTCTGCCGCGCCGCGAGCCACTGGTCTGGCAAAGCGTCATGATCAGCACGCTGATGACAATCTCCGGCCTTGTCATCCTGTCCGCCATCATCTACTGGGGCTTCGGCTGGATCAAGGATATCGCCGGTGACGCCGCCTTCCTGATCGTCGGCATTCTGATGCTTGGCGCCTACGTCGCGATCGTCCGCCTTGCCGCGCGCTATCCCGAACTGCACATGGACCAACCGGGCGAGAAGATGGAGTACCTGCCCGAAATCGGCCCGACGCTCAAATCCGGGCTGCATTACCTGCTGCCGGTCGCCGCCCTTGTCTGGAACCTGATGGTCGAGCAACTCTCGCCCGCCCTCTCCGCCTTCTGGGCAACGCTCTTCCTGATCTTCATCCTCGTCACCCAGCGCCCGCTGTTTGCCCATTTCCGACACAGCGGCAGCTTCGCGCCCGCGCTCCGTCAGGGCTTCCAGGACCTCTTCGACGGCCTGGTCAACGGGGCGCGCAACATGATCGGTATCGCCATCGCCACCGCCACCGCCGGCATCATCGTCGGCGCCGTGACCTTGACCGGCGTCGGCCTGGCGATGACCGAACTGGTCGAACTGCTCTCCGGCGGCAACCTGATGATCATGCTCTGCCTCGTCGCCGTGATCAGCCTGATCCTCGGTATGGGCTTGCCGACCACCGCCAACTACATCGTCGTGTCGACCCTGATGGCCCCGGTGATCGTCGAACTCGGTTCGCAGTCCGGGCTGCTCGTGCCGCTGATCGCCGTGCATCTGTTCGTGTTCTATTTCGGACTGATGGCCGATGTCACGCCGCCGGTCGGCCTTGCCTCGTATGCTGCGGCCGGAATCGCCAAGAGCGACCCGATCAAGACGGGGCTGACCGCATTCGGCTACAGCGGGCGGACGGCGATCCTTCCCTTCATGTTCATCTTCAACACCCAGTTGCTGCTGATCGGCATTACCGATGCCTTCCACCTGTTCCTGACCGTAGCCAGCGCAACCATCGCCAGCCTGACCTTTGCCGCCGCTACCCAGGGCTGGTTCGTCACGCGCAACCGGATCTACGAATCGCTGATCCTGATCTTCGTCACCTTCAGCCTGTTCCGTCCCGGCTACTGGATGGACATGCTCTACGAGCCCTACGACAAGCTGCCCGCCTCGCAACTGATGAAGCAGATTGAAAGCGCGCCCGCCAATGACAAGCTGCGAGTCTGGGTCAAGGGAATGACGCTCGAGGGAGAGGAAGTTTCCAAGGGCGTTCTGCTCCCCCTCGGCAAGCCCGGTAGCGCCCGCGAACGTCTTTCAGCCATCGGCCTGACCGTGATGACACTGGGCGACGACGTGCAGATTGCCGCCGTCCGCTTCGGCACGGTGGCCGAAAAGCTTGGCCTGGAACAGGGCTTCAACTTCACCGAAATCGAACTGCCCGCCAAAAATCGGCCCGACAAGGAATGGATCTTCCTGCCGACCATGCTGCTGCTGGCAGCAGTCTGGTTCATGCAGCGCGCCCGCAAGCGGCGCGAGGAACTGCAGGCAGTCGGCAAGTTCTGAAAAGCCGGACTTCCGCCAGGGCGGGAACCCGGCAAACGGGGTACCCGCCAGTATTGTGCCGGCGCGGGATGCCAGCGGCCATTCAGGCATAATCCGCCGACCATGCCGAAAGCCTTGATCAACCCCTACCTGCTGCTGACCCTGACCGTGCTCTTCTGGTCCGGCAACATGGTGCTCGGGCGCGGCATCCGCGCCGACGTGCCGCCGCTGGCACTGGCTTTCTGGCGCTGGGCGATCGCCTTCGTACTGATCCTGCCGCTGGCCTGGCCGCACTTCAGGGCGCAATGGCCATTGCTCAAGAGGGGCTGGAAGCCGGTGCTGATCCTCGGCGTGCTCGGCGTCGGCGGCTACAACACCTTCGCCTACATCGCGCTGCAATACACCTCGGCGACCAACGCGGTGCTGCTCAATTCCTTCATCCCGGTCGCCACCATCGCCATTTCCTGGGCCTTTCTCGGCAAGCACCTGCGCCGCATCGAAGGCATCGGCGTCATCATCTCGCTGTGCGGTGCGCTGACCATCGTTGCCCGTGGCGACTTCGCCGTGCTTACCCACCTCAACCTCAATATGGGCGATGTCTGGATGCTCGGTGCCGTGCTGGTCTGGGCCATCTATACCGTCGGCCTCGCCTGGCGTCCGGCCGGCGTGCACCCGATGCTGATGCTGGCGGCGATGACGGCAGTCGGTCTGGCCACGCTGGTCCCGGCCTGGCTGTGGGAAATTGCGCAGGGCCGGCACATCAACGTGCATCTCGGTTCGCTGGCCTCGCTCGCCTATGTCGGCATCTTTCCCAGCTTCCTCGGCTACATCTTCTACAACCGCGGCGTGGCGGAAATCGGCGCCAGCAAGGCCAGCCTGTTCATCCACCTGATGCCGGTGTTCGGCACCCTGCTCTCCGCCATTTTCCTGGCCGAGATCCCGCACTGGTACCACTATCTCGGCATCGGCCTGATCTTCACCGGCATCTGGCTGACGATGAAAAAGTGATGGGCCTCTTCAACTGGTTCGGCGGCCTGCGCAAAACCACCGTTTCCGACTCCTTATGGGCGCAAACGATGAGCGCCCTGCCCTTTCTCGACGTGCTTGCGGTCGACGAGAAATTTCGCCTCAAAACGCTGGTCGAGGCGTTCCTGACGGAGAAGGAGTTCAGCACCGCCGGCGTTCTCGAACTGAGCGACGAGATCTGCGTCGCCATCGCCGCCCAGGGCTGCCTGCCCATCCTTGAACTCGGCCTCGCCGCCTATCGCGACTGGGTCGGCATCGTCGTCTATCCCGACGAATTCGTCGTGCCGCGCCGCGTCGAGGACGAGAGCGGCGTCGTGCACGAATACGACGACGTGCTGTCCGGCGAAGCCTGGGAAGGCGGGCCGCTGATCATCTCCTGGCATGACGCGCAGATGGCCGGCGCCGGCTACAACGTCGTCATCCACGAATTCGCGCACAAGCTCGACATGCTCAACGGCGAGGCCGACGGCATGCCGGCGCTGCATTCCGGGATGGCCCAGGAGGAATGGGACAGGATATTTTTCGCCGCCTACGACGATTTCTGCCGGCGTGTCGACAGTGGCGAGGAAACCATCATCGACCCCTACGCCAGCGACGACCCGGCCGAGTTCTTCGCGGTGCTTTCGGAAAACTTCTTCGAACTTCCCGACGTCGTCAACCGCGAATACCCCGCCCTCTATGCGCTGCTGCGCAGCTACTACCGTCAGGATCCGCTCAGCCGCCTGAAGGAGCCTGCAGGACGGGGCTGACCAGCAGGCGCATCAACCGGAATTGTTATTCGGCTACAGGAACTCGGCAGCTCCAGTCGAACATGTTACCGTCATTCGCTGTCGCCGTAGGTCAAGGGCAGGTTTCGGACTTGGAGTCAAGCAGTCGCACAGCATGCCCGGTCAACTACACCTGGTCGGCCGGAGCGGCCGTTGCCTTAATGCTCGACATCGGGCAGCAATAGGTCGCTTACCTGCCGCTCCCCCTTAACATGCAGCAAATATCGGATTTTCCGACCCTGTGAATGCGAACTCCCGACCAGTTCCTGCCTGCTTATGTTTTCATGGGCAATGGTGGCCTTCCGTGTACATACCGGCCGACCATGAGCACCTGACGGCTACGTACTTTTCAGCCTTTGCGTCGGTACTTGCCCTAAAGGGTAGTAGCGCAAGTGCGGTGTGCTAGGTAGGCTTGTCGCTATGGCAAGTAGCAATTTTGGCAATCTCTATGTGGGTGTCGTCGACGATGACGAGAGTCTTCGCCGCTCGGTCGCTCGACTGTTGCGCGCGGCGGGGATGCAGCCGATCACTTATGCATCCGCTGAAGAGTTCCGCGCGGATGTGAAGCAGCCGCGATTTGATTGCCTCGTCCTCGATGTACAGTTACCGGGAATGTCCGGGATCGATCTGCGGAATAAGCTGGCCGCCGAGGGCGATGCAACGCCCGTGCTCTTTGTCACTGCTCATGACGACCCCAAGGCGAGTGAGGATGCGATGGCTGGCCAGTGTGTCGGCTATTTTCGCAAGACGGACGCCGGTAGCGAACTCTTGAACGCGATTCGCCGTCTGGTTTTACCGTCCACAATTGGGCAATGATGCTTCGCAGGGACCCTTCCGGCCGCTGATCCTGCCGATGTAACCAGAACTTTATGGCAGACGCTCGGGGACTTTCCGGAAACAAGGTCATGCGCCCCTTGCTGGCATAAAATCGCGCCTTTCGGCGCCCGTTGGTGGCGGCGACTTTTATAGACTGAGTGAGCGAAGCCATCGATACTGCGCCATGAACTGGATGACCATCACCTGGCCCATGGTGGCTGCGGCCTGCCTCACGCTGGGCTTGATCGAGCTGGGCATCGGCCTTGCACAGCGCCCACGCGCGCCCCGCCTGCTATTTGCACTCAGCGCTTTCACTGTTGCCTGCGTCGCTGCTCTGGAATTGGCGTTGATGCAAACCGATGTTCTGGCGGAGTGGTGGCTGGTGACGCGTTTGCTGGACACTGCAGTCGGCATAATGCTCGTGTCGCTGACAGCGTTCATCTGGACGTATTTTGGCACTGGGCGTAAATGGCTCGCTCTAGCGATCCCATTCATTTACGCCATCGGGTTGAGTTTCGATTTTTTTCCCGGAACGCCGCCTGGTGTGGGCATGACTTACCAAGCGTTCACTGGTTTCAGAACCGTCGAGACCTTCGGTGGAGCGACCTTCCACGTGGCCGAAGGGGTGCCGAATCCCTGGAATGTGTTCCCGTATCTGGCAGTCTTGGCGCAGATCATGTTTGTGGCGGATGCCTCATTAAGATTGAGGCGCCTCGGCGGAGGCCGACGTGCCGTGCTCGTCGGAGGCGCCATCGTGCTCTTCTTTCTGGGCGGAGGCTTGCAAGCAGCTTTGGTGGATCTCGATATCCTCAAGACACCCTATATGATCAGTTGGGCCTATCTCGCCGTCCTGATAGCGATGTCCATCGAGTTGAATGCCGACGTTTTGGCGGGAGCACGACTTGCCGGCCAATTGCAGGAAAGAGAACGCCACATGGATTTGGCCAGTGCAGCGGCTGATCTGGGCATGTGGACATGGGACATTGGTCACGACACGATCTGGGCCACCAGGCGTGCCCGCGCGCTGTTTGGCATTTCGGAATCGGAATCCATCAATCGCGCGCGATTTATTGGCTGCCTGCATCCCGAGGACCGCGAGGCTACCGATCGGACTCTCGAAGCTGCGTTGGCTACCGGCGGTGGCTATGAAGTCGAGTACCGCGTACTCCTCCCTGATGGAAAAGTGCGCTGGATGGCAGCACGCGGACAGATCGAACGTGACGGCAGCGGCAAGCCGATTCTGCTGCGCGGGGTGGTACTCGACATTTCCGCACGGCGTGGCGCCGAGCTGGAGTTGCAACAGTTGCGCAGTCAACTGGCCCACGCCAGTCGTGTCTCGATGATGGGGCAGCTTGCATCAGCGCTCGCACACGAGTTGAGCCAACCGCTTGGCGCCATCCTGCGCAATACCGAGGCGGCCGAACTGTTCCTTGAGCACGACCCGCCAGACCTCGACGAATTGCGGGCCATATTGGTCGACATCCGCCTGGACGACCAGCGGGCCGGTGGCGTAATCGACCGCTTACGGGCGCTGCTGAAGCGCCGCAGCTTCCTCCCGCGCGCGCTGTCGGTGAGCGACGAACTGGCGAATGTGATGTCACTTGCGCGCAGCGATGCAGCGACACGCAAAGTGGTGCTCCAGATCGACGTCGCTTCCGTGCTGCCGCGCGTGATGGGCGATCCGGTGCACCTTCAGCAAGTGCTGTTGAACCTCATTCTTAACGCGATGGATGCTGTCGAAGACGCACCCGCTGCAAGGCGAAAGGTCACAGTGCGAGCGCAGCGCCACGGCGAGGGTGAGATCGAAGTGGCAGTTGAAGACAGCGGAGTCGGCATCGCGCCAGAAAGGCTCGGGCGCCTGTTCGAGCCGTTCTTTACCACCAAGGCGAACGGGATGGGCATCGGGCTTGCGATTTCGCGCACGATCATCGAGGCACACGGCGGACGCATCTGGGCGGAAAACAATGCCGGGGAAGGCGCGACATTCCGCTTTACGCTGCCGCTGGCAGAGGCAGCAACGCCATCATGAGCGAAGCCGTGCCCGTCGTTCATGTCGTCGATGATGACGCATCGTTCCTCGTCGCGCTCGCGCGTTTGTTGAAAGCGTCAGGCTACACAGTCCAGACGTACGCATCGGCGGCCGATTTTCTCGCGAAACTGGGTGACGGTACGGGGTGCGTCGTCACCGATCTGCGAATGCCGGGAATGGATGGCCTGGACCTCCAGCAAGCACTGGCGCACGGGGCGAACATGTTGCCGGTGGTCTTTCTCTCCGGGGAAGGCGACATCCCGACAACCGTGCAGGCTATGCGCCAAGGGGCCGAGGATTTCCTCACCAAGCGCGCGCCGAAGGAAGCCATTTTTGCCGCAGTGGATCGGGCCATCGCCCGCGATGCCCAGCAGCGCGCCGAGAATGCTCATTTGCACGCGCTGCGGGCCAGATTCGATACCCTCACGAGTCGCGAGCTGGAAATCTTGCGGCACGTCGTCGCAGGACGGCTCAACAAGCAGATCGCGGCCGACCTGGGTATCAACGAGCGGACGGTAAAGTTTCACCGCACCGCCATCACCACCAAGCTCCAGGTGCACTCCGTAGCCGAACTCACACGACTCGCGCAGGCCGCGGGTTTGTTCGACGGAATCCAGGCCAACCTTCCCTAAAGGGCAGTAGTCGAGCCATCTCACGCGGCGTATGCTTCCTGAGTGCGGAGGGGTAGCGGTAATACTGGCGGCAATAGCGGCTTGACCCCCATTGCAGCAGGAGGATCAGCCTGGGTTCAAACTGGACTTGCCGGTGGCAAACCGAATGATTTCAACGCAACGAAAATAGGATCAAAGACATGATGAATTTCAAGAAAACCAAGGCCGGACTGATTGCAGTATCGGTAGCGTTCGCGTTGGCTGCAGGCCCTGTCGCTGCAGCCCAGGAGAAAAAACCAAGTGCCTCGCCCGAGCAGGTAAAGGCGATCGAGGCGTGGACCGCGTCGCTGGCCATCCAGGCCGCGACCTACGCCGCGCCGCTCGTCGCCATGTACAACCTGCGGTCGACGGTAGCCGTCGGCCCAAAACCCAAGGCGCTGCCCAACACCATCTGGCGAATGGAAGACATTTCCACCCCCAAGCTGGCCGCAGAATCGGGTTATGTCTCGCCAAACCTCGACGTCATCTACGGCTTCGGCTTTGCGGATCTTGGCGCCGAGCCGGTCATTCTCACGGCACCCGACTCGGACGGTCGCTATTACATGATCGAAATCGTCGACATGTACACCAATGCCTTCGCCTACCCCGCCGGTGGCGCATCCGGGTACAAGGGCGGCAAATTTGCTCTGGTTGGACCGGGCTGGAAGGGCGAATTGCCGGCTGATGTGAAACGCATTGACGCACCAACGCGCTGGATCGAACTGCAGCCGCGCGTCAATGTGAAGGGCGAGGCCGATCTGGCGGCTGCCAAAAAAGTGATGCAGGGCATCACGCTGCAAACGCTGTCGCAATACAAGGGAGGCGCTGCACCGAAACCCGTGGACTACAACTACGAAATCCCCAAGATGAAGCCTGGAGTGGCCACCAGCCACATGCAGTTCGATGACCCGCTGCAGTTCTGGTCCATCTTCTCGGCCGCCCTGAACGAAAATCCGCCGCCGGAAAGCGAAATCAAATCGGTGCTGCCGCAGTTCAAATATCTCGGCATCGAACTCGGCAAGCAATGGAAACCAGAGAACGTGAACCCGCTGATTCTCGCCCAGATGAAAAAGGCCGCCCAGCAAATCGGACCGATGGCACTCGGCACCATGCCGCTCGCGGGAACCCTGAAGAATGGCTGGGTCATTCCCCCCGCCAACACGGGCTTTGGTGGCGCGGACTATCTGTCACGACTCGACGTCGCGGTCTTCGGGCTGACGGCGAATACGGCCACGCAGGCGATCTACTACTCGGGCGTTCTGGATGGCAACAACCAGCCGATGACCGGCGCCAAGAAGTACACCCTGACGCTGAAGCCGCCGATGGCCTACGCCAAGCCGGTGCCCCCAGGATTCTGGTCGGTGACGATGTACGACAAGCTCACGAGCTATACGGCGCCTAACCCGATCAATCGCTACCATCTCGCCGATTACGACAACCTGAAGAAAAATGCCGACGGGTCGATCACCATCTACATGCAGACGACCAGCCCGGGCGCGGACAAGGAATCGAACTGGCTGCCGACCCCGAAGGGGCCGTTCTATCTGATCTTCCGCAACTACGCGCCGGATTCGGACTGACGGCGAACACGGCCACGCAGGCAATCTACTACTCGGGCGTTCTGGATGGAAACAACCAGCCGATGACCGGCGCGAAGAAGTACACCATGACGCTCCAGCCGCCGATGGCCTACGCCAAGCCGGTGCCGCCGGGCTTCTGGTCGGTGACGATGTACGACAAGCTCACGAGCTATACGGCGCCCAACCCGATCAATCGCTACCATCTCGCCGATTACGACAACCTGAAGAAAAATGCCGACGGGTCGATCACCATCTACATGCAGACGACCAGTCCGGGTGCGGACAAGGAATCGAACTGGCTACCGACCCCGAAGGGGCCGTTCTATCTGATCTTTCGCAACTACGCGCCGGATGCCTCGGTCTCCGAAGGCCTGAAGGATCGTGCAACCTTCCAGGGGCCGCCGGGGGTCATGCCGGTTAGCGGGAAGTAAGACACAAGTCTGGCACTTGCAACACGGGCTGTCGCCTCACGGAGGCAGCCCTTTTCGTTTGAGACCATCAGGAGTCAGTGATGCAACCCGCTCAAATACATTACTTGTCGATCCTGTCGCTGGCCGCGACAGGTATGCTGACCGCAATGCCGGCGCTGTCGGCGTTGACGCTTGACGGCCAGGTGCTTGGTGGCGGTGCCCCGATTGCCAATTCAACCGTTACCCTGTGGGCCGCCAGTGTCGGCGGACCGAAGCAACTGGCACAGGTGAAAGCCCAGGCCGATGGCCGCTTCGCACTCCCAATGCCCACCGGTTCTACCGATACCAGTCTTTACCTGACCGCTCAGGGTGGGCAACCAACAGCGAACAAGTCTGCCGGCAACAACCCGGCCATCGCCCTGATGACGGTGCTCGGCAACAAGCCGCCGGCCAGGGTCACGATCAACGAGATGACCACCGTCGCCTCGGTGTGGACGCACAACCAGTTCATCAACGGCACGACGATCCAGGCGCAGCCGCTGCAACTGAAGATCGCTGCCGGCAACGTGCCGAGCTTTGTCGATCTCGCCACCGGTGGCTGGGGCGGTGCGATCCAGGACCCGCTCAATGGCGGCCAGACGCCGACGATGGCCAACTTCGCCACGCTGGCCAATGCGCTGTCCGGCTGCGTGACGCAGGTGAAGGCCGATGCCTGCGGTTCCCTGTTCGCCGCGGCCAAGGGGCCGGCCGGTGAAACACCCGCCGACACGTTGAGCGCGGCTCAAGCGGTCGCCAGGGCACCGTGGTATCAGCCGCAGCGGGTATTCGCGCTGCTCGAACAGTTTTATCCGATTCCGCAGGGCAAGACCATGCGCCCGGTGCCGTTCATGCCCTACTTGCAGGTCGCCCCCAGCGCCTGGGTATTGCCGCTGAAATTCGACGGCGGTGGCTACCGGGCCGGCGGCAAGGCGATGTTCGACGCCGAAGGCAACCTCTGGGTCGGCAACAACTTCACCATCGGCTGGCAGGCGAGCGACGCGCTCTGGCAAGGCAACGCAAGCAAGTTCGACCCCAACGGCAAGCCGCTGTCGCCGATCACGACCGGTTTTGCCGGCGGCGGTATGCAAGGCGGCACTTTCGGCGCCGCCATCGACCTCAAGGGCAACGTCTGGCTTGCGAGCTATGGCAGCAAGTCCATTACCGTGTTCGACAAGAACGGCAAGCCGCTGACCCCGCCCGAGGGCATCAACTTCGGCGGCAAACTTGGCCTGATGCAGGGCATCATCACCGCGCCGAACGGCGACGTGTGGGCACTGGGGGTTTCCAAGCGCCAGTTGTTGCATTTCCCGAAGGGCGACTGGAATAACGGCAAGATCGTCTGCGAGGGTGACAGCGGCGAGCCGTGCAAGTCATTTACTGCACCGTTCCATCTGGCCATCGACCAGCAGGACCGCATCTGGGTGTCGGACAGTTCGGTCCATGTGATCCGTTTTCCGGCAGCCGACCCGACCAAGGCAGAACGCTTCGACGTGCGCTCCAACAACAGCGGCTCTGAACATCGACAGCCAGGGCAACGTCTGGGTGACCAACCGCTTCGGCGCCGGTTTGCTGGGTCTGGCGCATATGGTCGATATGGCGGTGCATCTGAAGACCGGCGGCGTGCTCTCGGCCTCCGACTACCTGACCAAGACCATGTCCGAACAAAAGGGCGGCAGCGGCAGCATCACCGTGCTGCGGCCGGATGGCACGCAATTGCCGGGTTCGCCGTTCAGGGGTGGTGGCCTCCCCGGGCCGTGGGCCGTGGTGGTAGACGGTAACGATAACGTCTGGGTCTCCAATTTCGCGACGGCGGCGAGCCCGATCGTCCAGTTGTGCGGCGTGCGCACCGAGAACTGCCCGCCCGGCTTCAAGACTGGCGACCAGATCTCGCCGCCGGGCGGCTATGTCGGTGGTGGCCTCCAGTTGCAGACCGACATTGCGGTCGGCCCGGCGGGCGACGTCTGGGCCATGAACAACTGGCAGGACATCGACAGTTGCTACCCCGGCGCCGCCGAAGCGCTGTCGACCCGTTGCGGCGGCCAGGGTGTGGTGATCTTCTTCGGCATGGCCAAGCCGGTGCGCG
>CAWFGN010000002.1:0-43790 GCA_963815365.1 uncultured beta proteobacterium | reverse complement strand
CCTGGCTCTGCCTTGCTTGCCGCGCGGGCGCGAACCCCCAGCGACGGGCTGATGGCGTCAAACATGCGCTCCTGGCGCGAAGGCTTGCCGACCGGGCTGAGCGGTCCGACGTCAATGCTCGACGAGATCAAGCATGCCAACCTGCGTGGGCGCGGCGGCGCAGGTTTCATGACCGGCCTGAAGTGGGAGGCGTGCCGCAATGCGCCACTCAAGTCCGGTCAGCAGCGTATCGTCGTCTGCAACGCCGATGAAGGCGAGCCGGGCACCTTCAAGGATCGCGTGCTGCTTTCCCGCTTTCCTGATCTGGTGTTCGAAGGCATGACGGTGGCCGCTTACGCGGTGGGGTTGACCCGTGGCTTCGTTTACCTGCGCGGCGAATACCGTTACCTGCTCGATCACCTGAATGCCGTGCTGGCGCATCGCCGACGCGAAAATTTGCTGGGCAAGGACATCCTCGGCATCCCCGGCGCCGATTTCGATATCGAAATCCATGTCGGGGCCGGTGCCTATGTCTGCGGCGAGGAGTCTGCACTGATCGAATCGCTCGAAGGCAAGCGCGGTACACCGAGAAACCGGCCGCCTTTTCCGGTTACCAACGGCTATCTGGATCAGCCGACCATCGTCAATAACGTCGAGACCTTCGCGGCAGCCGCACTGATCGCCTTGAATGGCGGCGCATGGTATGCCGGCATCGGCACCCGTCATTCTGCGGGGACGAAAATCCTCTCGGTGTCCGGCGATTGTGCGCGGCCGGGTATCTATGAATATCCGTTCGGCGTCAGCATCCGGCAGGTGCTCGAAGACTGCGGCGCCACCGATACGCAGGCCGTGCAGGTCAGCGGCCCGTCGGGCATCTGCGTCGCCGCGGACGAGTTCGATCGCATCATTGGCTTCGAGGACATTCCGACGGCCGGCGCCTTCATGGTCTTCAACCACAGCCGCGACATGTTCGAGGTGGCGCGCAACTTCGTGCACTTCTTCCAGCATGAAAGCTGCGGTTTCTGCACGCCGTGCCGGGTTGGCACCTCGCTGCTGAAGAACATGATGGACAAGCTGCACAACGGTCACGGATCGCCCTACGATTTCGAGGAAATCAAGAAACTCAACCAGTTGCTGCAATCGATGAGCCATTGCGGGCTCGGCCATACCGCGTGCAATCCGGTCCTCGATACCATCGAGAAATTCCGGCCGGCTTACGACCGGCGCATGGAACACGACCAGTTCACGCCGGCCTTCGATCTCGACCGGGCGCTGTCTGCCGCCCGCCAGATGACCGGGCGTGATGATCCGGGGGCCCACATCCCGGCCGAATTCGGAGAAAAAGCATGAGCCAGACCATTACCCTGGACGGCAAGGTCATTCCTTTCGAGGACGGTCAGACCATCATCCAGGCCGCGACCCGTGCCGGCGTGTTCATCCCCCATCTTTGCTATCACCCGGAGTTCAAGCCGCACGGTTCGTGCAAGCTGTGTACGGTCAAGGTCAATGGCCGGCAGACCGCATCGTGCACGATGCGCGCCGCCAACGGCATGGTCGTCGAGAGCGATACCGCCGAGCTCAATGCCGAGCGCCGGGCGCTGACCCAGATGCTGTTCGTCGAGGGCAACCATTTCTGCCCGTCGTGCGAGAAGAGCGGTAACTGCCAGTTGCAGGCGACGGCCTACCATCTCGGCATGATGTCCCCGCACTATGACCATTTTTTCCCGAGCCGTCCGGTCGACGCTTCGCACCCCGAGGTTCTGCTGGATTTCAATCGTTGCATTCTCTGTTCGCTGTGCGTGCGGGCCAGTCGTGATGTCGATGGCAAGAACGTCTTTGCCCTGTCGGGACGCGGCATCAAGACGCACCTGATCGTCAATGCCAAGTCCGGCCGCCTGGCCGATACCAATTTCACGCTTGCCGACAAGGCCGCCCACGTCTGTCCGGTCGGCGTGATCCTGCACAAGCGCCAGGGCTTCGCCGTGCCGATCGGCGAACGAACCTACGACAGCAAGCCGATTGGCGAATCGGTCGAACCTGCCACCGAGGGGGGCTGACATGGACATGCCCGTCAAGAAGAAACTCAAGGTCGCGACGACTTCGCTCGCTGGTTGCTTCGGCTGTCACATGTCCTTCCTCGACATCGACGAGCGCCTGTTTACCCTGCTCGAACACATCGAGTTCGACCGCTCGCCGCTGACCGACATCAAGGAAGTCAGCCCTGATTGCGACATCGGCCTGATCGAGGGCGGCCTGTGCAATGCCGAGAACGTCCATGTGCTGCGCGATTTCCGCAGGAACTGCAAGATACTCGTCGCCCTCGGGGCCTGCGCGGTCAACGGGGGCTTGCCGGCCCAGCGCAATCACCTGCCGCTGACGACCATCCTCGAAGAGGTCTATCACACCAGCCCGGGGCTGGTGAATGGCCTGATCCCTAACGACCCCGAATTGCCGTTGCCGCTCAACCAGGTGCATCCGATTCATGAGGTGGTCAAGATCGACTACTTCATTCCCGGCTGCCCGCCTTCCGCCGACGCGATCTGGAAAGTCCTGACCGACCTTCTCGCCGGCAGGGAGCCTGAATTGGGCCATGGTCTGATGCACTACGATTGAGGTAATAAATGACCTACAACCTTGAAACCGCCGAACACCCCGAACGTCTGCGCCGTGTGGCGATCGATCCGGTCTCGCGCGTCGAAGGCCACGGCAAGGTGACCATCCTGCTCGACGAGCAGAACAAGGTGCACCAGGTGCGCCTGCACATCGTCGAATTCCGTGGTTTCGAAAAATTCATCCAGGGCCGGCCCTACTGGGAGGTGCCGGTGATGGTCCAGCGCCTGTGCGGCATCTGCCCGGTTTCGCATCATCTGGCGGCATCCAAGGCGCTCGACATCATCGTTGGTGCCAGGCGGCTGACGCCGGCTGCCGAAAAACTGCGCCGCCTGATGCACTACGGCCAGATGCTGCAGTCGCATGCGCTGCACTTCTTCCATCTGTGCTCGCCGGATCTGCTCTTCGGTTTCGACAGCGACGTGACCCGGCGCAACATTGTCGGCGTCGCCGCCGCGCATCCGGAAATCGCCAAGCGCGGTGTGCTGCTGCGCCGCTTCGGGCAGGAGGTGATCCGCGTCACCGCCGGCAAGCGCGTGCATGGCACCGGGGCGGTGCCGGGCGGCATGAACAAGTCGCTGTCCGTGGCCGAGCGCGATGAACTGCTCAAGGACATCTACCACATCGTCGCCTGGTCGCGCGATGCGGTGCACCTGATCCAGAAAGTGCATACCCAGGATCCGGGGCTCTACAACAGCTTCGGCATCTTCCGCTCCAACTTCATGTCCATCGTCGGCCACAATGGCGATCTGGATTTCTATCACGGCACCCTGCGCGCGCGCGACGACAACGGCAAGCTGATTTTCGACGATGTCGATTACCAGCAGTACGACAAGTACATCGAGGAGGAAGTCCGCCCGTGGAGTTACATGAAGTTCCCCTACTTCAGGTCGCTGGGCAGCGCGCACGGCTGGTACAAGGTCGGGCCGCTGGCTCGCGTCCAGAACTGCGATCAGATATCCACCCCGTTCGCCGAGCACGAGCGCAAGGAATTTGTCGACTACGCCGGTGGCTCACCGATGCACGCGCCACTCGCCTACCACTGGACGCGCATGATCGAGATGCTGCACGCGGCCGAAGTGATCAAGGAACTGCTGCACGACGATGACCTGCTCAGCGACGACCTGATGGTCGAGGGCGAACGCAAAATGGAAGGCGTCGGCGTCATCGAGGCGCCGCGCGGCACGCTGTTCCATCATTACCGCGTCGATGAAAACGACCTGATCACGATGGCCAACCTGATCGTCTCGACCACCAACAACAACCAGGCGATGAACGAGGCGGTGCGCCACGTGGCGCGCCGCTATCTGCACGGCCGCGAAGTCACCGAGGGCCTGCTCAACCACATCGAGGTGGCGATCCGCGCCTTCGACCCTTGCCTGTCCTGCGCCACGCATGCGCTGGGCAAGATGCCGCTGGCCGTCGAGCTGGTCGATCCGGAAGGGCGCATCGTTCATTCGCTGAGCCGTTCATGAGCGCACCTATCGTCGTCTTCGCCGTCGGCAACCCCAGTCGCGGTGATGATGCGATCGGGCCCGAACTCTGTGGTCGACTGGAAAAATGGCTCGAAAATGCAGGGTTGTCCGATCGGGTCGAACTGATCGAAGACTTTCAGTTGCAGATCGAGCACGCGCTCGACTTGCAGGGGCGGGCGCTGGCGATCTTTGTCGATGCAGGCGAAGGCACGCCGGCGCCTTTCGATTTTCGGGAGATTTTCCCGTCGACCGCCGTTGCCCATACGACTCACGCGCTGTCACCCCAAGCCGTATTGCAGGTCTTTCTCCAGACCGAAGGGCATGAACCGCCGCCCGCCTTTGTGATTTGTGTGCGGGGCGAAAGTTTCGAACTCGGCGACGCCTTGAGTCCGGCCGCCCTTGGCCATGTGGAAGCGGCCTTTGAGCAACTCCAGTTTGTCCTCCGGCAACCCCTTTGATCGGTGGCGAACCGTCAGGTTTGCCGGGGAATTTTCGGATCGATTCTGGCGTTGACCGCAGCCGTTGATCTGCAAACCAGCATGAACTGTTGATATGCATCATGGGCAACTGGCCGGAATGTGCCCAGAATGACCGCCGAGCGTTGCCCTCATGGCAGCGTTTCTGCTTAGTCATGTATTTCCTCCGACAAGTATTCACGGCGACTGCGGTCGCCGCCTTTTTTCCCCAGGCTGTGGCGGCCGAATCTGCCGAGCGGCAGTTCGCGGCATTGGCGCACCTGCCGGAAGCAACCCTCAGGGCGACGCCCGGACAGTCAATCGAGGTTGATGTTGATCTCGCCGGCAGCTCAGGATTCAGCGTCGAGGCCGAGGGAGATTTTGCCGAGGTGCGCTATCGCATGGCGTTCAACCAGATCACCGAAGGCTGGAGCTGGCGACCGCTGGCGGATCCCGATACCGCTGACTATTACCGCTATAAATTCCTGCCGCTACAGTCGGTGGCGGTCGAGCACGGCGAATACCTGCACGAGGACAAGATCGGCGTCCCGCAGCAAATGAAGGTGAGCTGGCGCTACGACTACTTTCTTGCCTTTGAAAATCTGTACGATTTCTATCCGCGCACAAACGATGCCGATGCGGGCTTCTCTGCCCGCGTGCCGATAGGTGAAACACGGCACCTTGGCTTGCGGGCGAGGGCCCGCCTGATCGATCCGGTCATCAGCGAAAGCACCACGTTCTGGAAGGCTACCTATGGCAAGCCGACCGATTTCACGCTGAAAAAGCGGTACCTGATCGGGGTTCTGGAAGCGCTGGATTTCGTCGATATGGATTCCGGCCGAGTCCTCTGCCGCATCCTGCCCGGGCAGGCGCGCTGCCCGGCACCCTGAGCCATCGCTCAGCGATAGACCAGCACAGGCACCTTCGAGTGGGTCAGCACCTTGTTGGTCTCGCTGCCCAGCAAAAAGCCACTGATCCCGCGCCGGCCATGCGAGGCCATGAAGATCAGGTCGCAGCCGGATTTTTCGGCAGCTTCGATGATGGCTTCGTAGGGCGCATCGCTGGTTACCGCGATGGTGGTGCATTCCACCCCCGCGGCCGCGCATTCCGCGACGACTTCCCCGAGATATTCATTTGCCTGTTGATCGGCCAGCTCGGCAAATTTTTCCGGGGTGGTCGGATCGATCAGCGCGCCCTCGCCGAAATAGGCAATGGGGTACTCTGGCTTCGCAAAAAGCACCGTCACCCGGGCGCCGGCTTCCCTGGCGAAAGTAATCGCCCGCCGCGCAGTGCTGCGCGAAAGTTCTGAACCGTCGGTCGGGACGAGAATGTGCTTGAACATGGGTTTCCTCCTCTTGAGCGAGCCGAGAAATCAGCCTTCTTGAAAGCATGCTACGCCAAGTCGCGGCGAAGCGAAACCGGCGGCGGCGACTCTTTGTTTCGTGTGGCGTTAACTGGGTGCTTGTACCCAAAAATGCTGGCTTCGCTATGGTATAAACAACCTGATAAAAGAGAGGGGTAACCGAGATGTCCGAGAGTTCTTCCGCAAAGCGCCGGGGTATCGATATCAACGGCGTGACGCCGCTGGAATCAGCCGGGATGGCCGTCAGCAAGGCGGCGGATCCGTTTGGTGTCACTACGTCGTTGCTTACTGCTCAGGTCGCATGGATGCTGCATCCGCAGGAACTGTTGCGCGCGGCGAGCGCACTTTCCGGTGATCTGATCGCGCTGCAGACACATGTGATGCGGCGTGCCATGGGGATGGCATCGGCGGACGTGATCACCCCCAATATCGATGATGCCCGCTTCGCCGACCCGGTCTGGACCGAGGCGGCGACCTGGGACATCATAAAGGAGTGGTACCTGGCGTTCACCCATCGTCTGCAGGACATGTATTTTGAAACACCGGGTCTTTCGGACAAGGAGCGACGCCGTTCGGCCTTCTGGCTGCGCGAGTGGCTAAATATGGTGGCGCCAACCAATTTCTTCTGGCTCAACCCGGTCGCCATGGAACGCTTCGTGGCGACGCGTGGCGAAAGCCTCGCCCGCGGCTTTCAGAATTTCATGCGCGACGTCCGGGCCAAGAACATCCAGATGGTCGAAGCCGATGCCTTCGTCGTCGGCAAGGATCTGGCGACGACGCCGGGCAAGGTGGTGTTTCGCAATCGCCTGGTGGAACTGATCCACTACGCGCCGACCACCGATCAGGTGCGGGCAACGCCCATCGTGATCGTCACCCCGTGGATCAACAAGTTCTACATCCTCGACCTGACGAGCCGGAAGAGCATGGTGAAGTATCTGACCGATCGCGGGTTTTCGGTCTTCATCACCAGCTGGAAGAATCCGGATGCCGGCATGGCGGAAGTCCGCTTTGACGATTATCTGCTGGAAGGCGTCAATGAAGTCGTGCACGTCGCCAGCGAATTCTGCAAGGTGCCGAAGGTCCATCTGGTCGGCTACTGCATCGGCGGCACGCTGGTCTCGACCTACATGGCCTGGGCCAACAAGCGCCTGGCCGCGGACAAGGTGCCGGTCGCGCACTGGTCGCTGTTCACCACGCTGACCGATTTTTCGAATCCCGGCGACATCGACGTGTTCATCGATGAAGCATGTGTTGGCGCGCTGGATGAAAAGATGACCCGAAGGGGGTATCTGGACGGCAGCGAAATGGCCACCTCCTTCCGCATGCTGCGTTCGAACCCGCTGGTCTGGCACTACTGGGTGAATAGCTACCTGCTCGGCGAGCCCTTGCCCCCGTTCGATGTCCTGTTCTGGAACATGGATACGACGCGCATGCCGCGCGCCATGCATTCCTACTACCTGCGCGAGATGTATCTGAACAACAACCTGATCAAGCGCGACAAGCTGACCATAGCCGGCGAGGCGATCGACCTCGATCGCATCGTCCAGCCGCTCTACGCAGTGACTGCCGAAGATGACCACATTGCGCCGTGGGTTCAGTGCTATCGCATTCGCAAGCAGATCAATGTCAATGCCCGGGTGCGCTTCGTGCGTTCCAGTTCCGGTCATATCCTCGGTATCGTCAATCCGCCCGTCGATCCGCCCCGGCGTTCGTACTGGATCGGCGAGCCGGAACGAAACGACCACTGGGAACAATGGCTGG
Organism: uncultured beta proteobacterium; assembly: GCA_963815365.1. Taxonomy (GTDB): domain Bacteria; phylum Pseudomonadota; class Gammaproteobacteria; order Burkholderiales; family Rhodocyclaceae; genus Azonexus. The sequence continues at coordinate 36,147 of CAWFGN010000002.1, read as the reverse complement.
CTCATGCCGAAAAGAAACCCGGCACCTGGTGGGAGGACTGGACGGCATGGCTGGGCGAGCGTTGCGGCGAAATGGTCGATGCCTGTCCGGCAGCCAGCCGCAGCTTCCCGGCCCTGGCCGATGCGCCGGGAACCTACGTCCTGGAAAAATAGGCGGGCGCTTTTTGACGGCGGTTAAGGAGTTGACCGTCGGGCATCCCGAGAATGGGGAGCATTGCAACGCCGCGAGCTCGCCATGACCACCATTCGTTCCTTTATGACCGACGACCATCGGCGCTGCGATGATCTGTTCGCCGAGGCCGAGCAGGCCATCGCCAAAAAGAACCTGCCTGCGGCGAAAGCGGCCTTCGCGCATTTTCGCAATTCGCTCCTGGCACATTTTGATTGCGAGGAAAAAACCCTCTTTCCCACCTTCGAGGCCAAGACCGGCATGCGCATGGGGCCGACCCAGGTCATGCGCATGGAGCACAGCCAGATGCGTGCGCTGCTCGATGATGCTGCCGGAGCGCTGGAAAGGGACGATGCCGACGACTACCTTGGCCTGGCCGATACCCTGCTGATCATGATGCAGCAGCACAACATGAAGGAGGAGAATATCCTCTACCCGATGTGCGACCAGCACCTCGCCGGCGAAACGCCGGAACTCCTTGCCCACCTTGAAACCGAGTTGACCGAAGCATGAGCCATCCGAAAACCACGCATGTCGTTGACGCCCGCTATCTGGAACCGCCGGAGCCCTTCGTGCGCACCATGGACATGCTCGATACGCTGCAGCCCGGGGAGAAAATGCTGCTGCTCCTGTTCCGCGAACCGCATCCGCTCTACAAGGTGCTCCGGCAAAACGGCTACACCCATGAAACCGAGCTGGTCGCCGATGGCACCTACGAAATCCTGATCTGGCGCTGAGCCGGCGGCCCGTATGCAGGCGCTGCTGTCGTTCGATAACGCACCACCCTTTGCCGCGCCCCTGCGTTTTTTCCTGACCGCACCGCTGTTTCGCTCTGGCGGCGGGTCTGGTGCTCCTGGTGCTCGGGCCGGACATGTTTGCCTCGCGCTGGATGCCGGGCCTGCTGGCGGCGACGCACCTGATCACCGTCGGCTTCATGCTGCAGGTCATGCTCGGCGCGCTGATCCAGATATTGCCGGTCGTCGCCGGGGCCAACCTGCGCGCCCCATTGCGCGTTGCGCGCTGGCTGCATGTCGGTCTTTCCGCGGGGACGCTGTTGCTCGCGGCCGGCTTCCTGCTTGGCCAGCCGGGCTTGCTCAGCGCCGCCGCCCTGACCCTCGGCCTGAGCATCGCCGCCTTCCTCGGTGCCACCGGGCGGGCATTGTCCGGCGTGCCCTCGACCAGCCCGACCATTCGCGGCCTCAAGTTCGCCCTGTTCGGCCTGGCCGGCGCCGTCGGCCTGGGGGTCGTACTCGCCCTGGGCCTGGCCCGTGGCTGGGCGCTGCCCTTGCCGTTGCTCACCGACCTGCATGCCGGCTGGGCGCTCGGCGGCTGGGCCGGCATCCTGCTTGCGGCGATGGCCTACGTCGTTGTTCCCATGTTCCAGCTGACGCCTGGCTACCCGGCGCGCGCCAGCTGGTGGTTTCCGCGCGTCATGTTCGGACTGGTGCTGGGGTGGACACTGGCGGTACTGATCGAGTCGCCGCTGGCGCTGCGCCTGATGCAAGGCCTGGCGGCGCTCGCCGGCATTGCCTTTGCCGCACTGACCCTGCGCCTGCAGATGCAGCGCCGGCGGGCGCGCTCGGATGCGACCCATCGCTACTGGCAGCTTGGCCTGGGGTGCGCCGTTTTCGCCCTGTTTTTGCCGTTGACCGCAGCCGTCTGGCCGACGCTCGCGGAGATGCCTGCCTGGAGTCTGACTTTCGGCATCCTGCTGCTGGTCGGTGGATTCATGTCCTTCATTGTCGGCATGTTGTACAAGATTGTTCCCTTCCTCGCCTGGCTGCATCTGCAGAACTGCGGCGGCGGGCCGGCATCAAATATGAACCGCCTGTTGCCGGAAATTGACATGCAGCGCCAGATGAAGGCACACGCCCTGGCGCTGGGCATGCTGCTGGCTGCCGTGGCCTGGCCGGAATGGCTGGCGCGGCCGGCAGGGGCCGGGCTGGCGCTGGCCAGCGGCTGGCTGTTCTACAATCTGCTGGGAGCAGTCGCTCGTTATCGCCGGATTCTCAAGGAAAGAGCCCAGCCATGAGTTATCTCGCCCTCAAGCATTTGCACGTAACCTGCGTCGTCCTCAGCGGCCTCGGTTTCTGTTTGCGCGGCTGGTGGATGCTGACCGGGTCACCGCTGCTGCAGGCGCGCCTGGCGCGGATCGTCCCGCATGTCGTCGATACCCTGCTGCTCGGCAGTGCGCTGGTCATGGCCTGGCAGAGTGGCCAGTACCCGTTTGCACAGAACTGGCTGACGGCGAAATTCTTCGGCCTGCTCGCCTACATCGCGTGTGGAACGATGGCGCTGAAACGTGGCAGGACTCCGCGCCAGCGGCTGGTATTCCTGGTGCTGGCGCTGGCGGCCTTCACCTATATCGTCAGCGTCGCGCTGACGCGCAGCTCGCTGCCTTACCCGCGGTGATTCATTAGCCCCTTGAGGCCGGCGACGTTGAGAATCCGGATGTGTTTCTGCTGGACGGCGATGAAGCCTTCTTCCTGGAAGCGCGAGAAGGCGCGCGAAACGGTTTCCAGCTTGAGGCCGAGGTAGCTGCCGATTTCCTCGCGCGTCATGCGCAGGTAGAACTCGGCATGCGAGAAACCGCGTGCCGTGAAGCGCTGCGACAGGTTGAGGAGGAAAGCGGCGAGGCGCTCTTCGGCACGCATCGTGCCAAGCAGCATCATCACGCCATGATCGCGGACGATCTCGCGGCTCATCACCTTGTGGAAATGGTGCTGCAGGGTGTGGATTTCGCGCGACAGGCTTTCCAGCCGCGAGAAGGGGATGGCGCAGATCTCGCTGTCTTCGAGGGCGACGGCATTGCAGGTATGGTGCTCGGTGCTGATGCCGTCGAGGCCCAGCAACTCGCCGGCCATCTGGAAGCCGGTGACCTGTTCGCGCCCGTCTTCGAGCAGCACGTCGGTCTTGAAGAAGCCGCTGCGGATCGCGTAGATTGCGTCGAACGCCACGCCGGAACGGTAGAGATGCTCGCCGCGCTTGAGCCGGCGCCGGGTGGACACCAGATCGTCGAGCCGCTCGAGCTCTTCGATGGTGAGGCCGAACGGCAGGCAAAGTTCGCGCAGATTGCAGTTTGAACAGGCGGTCTTGATGACGGAGAGAGAGATCGTGTTCTTTGAGGATTGGGGTGGCATCATCAACCTGCCTAAGCTTGATCCAAGTCAACCGTGTTGCAGCGGGTTCCGAACATAATCCGACCTAGCCTTGGTGGTATGTTTAATGACATTTGCAACTGAAAACCTCGTCTTCGATCCTCAGATCATTCGCCGCTTCGACGTAAACGGCCCGCGCTACACGTCGTATCCGACCGCCGACCGCTTCGTCGAGGCGTTCGATTCCGATGCGGCGAAGCTCTGGCTCGGGAAACGCAACATCGGCGGCATCAGTTGACCTCTATCATTATACTTCCACATCCCGTTCTGCAACACCATTTGCTATTACTGTGCCTGCAACAAGATCATCACCAAGGATCACGGGCGCAGTGCCAAGTACCTGAAGTATCTCGCCAAGGAAGTCGCGCTGCAGAGCCAGTACCTCGACGGCGCGCACGAGGTGATCCAGCTGCACTGGGGTGGCGGCACGCCGACCTTCCTGTCGCACGACGAAATGCGCCAGCTGATGGCCACGACGCGCAAGCATTTCAAATTGCTCGACGGCGGTGAATACTCGATCGAAGTTGACCCGCGCAAGGTCGATACGGCAACAGTGGCATTGCTGGGTGAGCTCGGGTTCAACCGCATGAGCGTCGGCGTCCAGGATTTTGACGAGCGCGTCCAGCAGGCGGTCAATCGCATCCAGAGCGAGGAAGAAACCGCGAACGTGATTGACGCGGCACGTGCCAACGGGTTCAAGTCGATCTCGGTCGATCTGATCTACGGTCTGCCGCACCAGACGGTGATGGGCTTCAACCGGACGCTGGAACGGGTGCTGGCGATGGACCCGGACCGCCTGTCGATTTACAACTATGCGCACCTGCCCAGCCTGTTCAAGCCACAACGGCGCATCGCCGAGCCCGACCTGCCGTCGGCCGACACCAAACTGCAGATTCTGGCGCTCGCCATTCGCAAGCTGACCGAGGCCGGTTATGTCTTCATCGGCATGGACCATTTCGCCAAGCCCGATGACGAACTTGCCGTCGCCCAGCGCCAGGGGCGCCTGCACCGGAATTTCCAGGGCTATTCGACCTATGCCGACAGCGACATGCTGTCCTTCGGCATCTCGTCGATCGGCAAGGTTGGCCCGACCTACAGCCAGAACGTCAAGACCCTGGACGAGTACTACGATCGCCTAGATGCCCAGATGCTGCCGGTATTCCGCGGCATCGAGCTGAACGCCGACGACATTCTCCGCCGTTCCATAATTCAGGCGCTGATGTGCCATTTCGAGCTGTCCATCGAGTCAATCGAAAGTGCGCACCTGATCGATTTTCGCAAGTATTTCGCTGCCGAGCTCGAAGACATGAAGGAAATGGCGCGGGGCGGGCTGCTCAAGGTCGATAACGACTGGATTACCGTGCTGCCTCCGGGGCGTATGCTGGTCCGGGCGATTTCCATGGTCTTCGACCGCTACCTGCGGGCCGACCGGCAGCGGACCCGATACTCCAAGGTGATCTGAAACCCGCACCGGGTCGGCGGCGGGCAGGGTAAACTGCCCGCTTGTCCTTCAGCACTGCCCTCTCATGCCTGATTCCGGGTATTTCGCGCTGTTCCTCGTTGGCCTGCTTGGCGGTACGCACTGTGTCGGCATGTGCGGCGGCATCGTCGGGGCGCTGTCCATGGGCGCGCGGGCACGCTGGTCGATGCATCTTGCCTACAACGCCGGCCGTATCCTCTCTTATGGCGCGGCCGGCGCACTGGCTGGTGCGCTCGGGGCCGCCAGCCTGACACTCGAAGGCCAGGCGCCGGTGCGCCTCGGGCTTTATCTGCTGGCCAACCTGATGCTCGTGGCGCTCGGCCTCTACCTGCTCGGTATCACCCGGGCGCTGGCGTTTACCGAACGGGCCGGGCAGCATCTGTGGCGGCGGGTTCAGCCGCTGACGCGCCGATTCCTGCCGGCGCGAACCGTTATCCAGGCTTTCCCGCTGGGCGTTCTGTGGGGCTGGCTGCCCTGCGGACTGGTCTACAGTGCGCTGGCTACAGCCCTGAGTACCGGTTCGCCCGGAAGCGGTGCCCTGTTGATGCTGGCTTTCGGGCTCGGAACATTGCCAAATCTGCTGCTGGCGGGCATCCTGCTGGCAAGGCTCAATGAGTTTGTGCGGCGACCGGCGGTTCGCATCGGCTCCGGTTTGTTGGTGCTGGGATTCGGTCTATACGGGCTGATCGGTGTGCTGCGCTTGCTGCAATGGATCTAGGAGAGGGCAATGACAATTAAAATACTGCTGCCGGTCGATGGCTCGGATTGTGCGCTGCGCGCGGTCGATCAGATGATCGAGCACGTATCCTGGTTCAGGGATGTTCCGGAGATTCACCTGTTGCACGTGCAGCCGCCGGTTCCGATCGGTCGGGCGCTGGCGCATGTCGGCAAGGAAACACTGCATGCGCATTATCAGGAAGAAAGCCAGCCCCACCTAAGCGGCGCGCAACAAAAGCTCGCGGCGGCCGGACGAACCTGCACCACGCACATCCACGTCGGACAATCGGCCGAAGTGATCGCCAAGGTCGCCGCGGAACTGGCCTGCGACCTGATCGTCATGGGGTCGCATGGGCGGACGGGTCTGGCCGGGATTGTCTTGGGGTCGGTCGCCAGCCGCGTACTGTCGCTATCCGTCTGTCCGATCCTGCTGGTCAGATGAGCGAAGATGCCGGCGGCCGCGTTGTCGAGTTTGCCATCGCCGGCATGACCTGCGCCGCCTGTTCGGCGCGTCTGGAAAAGGTTCTCAACCGGCAGGCGGGCATGCAGGCCAACGTCAATCTGGCTGCCGAGCGCGCCCGGGTGCGGCTTGCCGGCGCTGCCGACGAGGCTGCAGTGATTGCGGCCGTGGCCAGGGCCGGCTTCACGGCAAGCATTGTCGATCAGCATACGCGTGCGCTTGAGAAGGCCCGCCGGCTGGCTGACTACCGACGGGAAATCCGCCTTTTCTGGATTGCGGTGGCGCTGACCTTGCCGCTGGTCGGCCAGATGTTCTTCATGTTCGGCAGTTCGCACCATCACCCCGAACTTCCGCGTTGGCTGCAACTGGGGCTGGCGACGCCGGTCCAGTTCTGGATCGGCTGGCGCTTCTACGACGGCGCGTGGAAGGCCTTGCGCAGTGGCGGCGCCAACATGGATGTGCTGGTCGCGCTGGGCACCAGCATGGCCTGGGGCTTCTCGGCGGTGGTGACCCTGTTTGCGCTGGATCAGCATGTCTATTTCGAAGGGGGGGCGGCAGTCATCACCCTGGTCCTGCTTGGCAAACTGCTGGAAGCGCGGGCCAAGGCCAAGACTTCGGAAGCAATCGAAGCGCTGATCCGCCTGCAGCCGAAGACGGCGCGCATCGAGCGCGATGGCCAGTGGGTCGAGATTGGCGTCGATGTGCTGATGCCGGGCGATATCTTTATGGTGCGTCCGGGCGAGAGCATTCCGGTCGATGGCGAGGTGGTGGAAGGTATTTCCAGCGTCAATGAGGCGATGCTGACAGGCGAGAGCATGCCGGTGGGCAAGGCGGCGGGCGACGAGGTGTTCGCGGCGACCGCCAACGGTCAGGGGGCGCTGCGTTGCCGGGCCACCGGCGTCGGTGAGCAGACGCTGCTGGCCAGTATCATCCGCCTGGTTGGCGAAGCTCAGGGCTCGAAGGCGCCGGTGCAAAGGCTGGCCGACCGGATTTCGGCGATCTTCGTGCCGGTCGTCTGCGTTATTGCATTGGCGACTTTTCTGGGCTGGTGGCTGGTTGCCGGCGACTTCGCCGAAGCGCTGGTCAATGCCGTCGCCGTGCTGGTCATTGCCTGCCCGTGCGCGCTCGGGCTGGCAACACCGACGGCGATCATGGTCGGCACCGGGCAGGGTGCGCGTGCCGGGATTCTGGTCAGGAATGCCGAGGCGCTGGAGCGGGCGGAGAAAATCGCCGTCCTCGCCCTCGACAAGACCGGAACGCTGACCCGCGGCGAGCCGGTAGTGACCGACATCGTCCCGCTGGCGGTCGATGCCGAACAGGCGCTGGGTCTGGCAGCGGCACTCGAACACGGTTCCGAGCATCCGCTGGCGCGTGCCGTTCTGGGGCGGGCTGGTCCGGTCAACCTGAAAAATGTGGTCAATTTCAGCGCGACGCCCGGGCAGGGCGTTGCCGGCGAAATTGACGGGCGTCCGCTGCGTCTGGGCTCGCCGGAATGGCTTGAGATGGCCAACGATCCGGCGGTACTGCGCCTGCAGCAGGTGGGCAAGACGGTGGTCGTGCTTGAGGAAAACGGCATTCCGCTGGCCTTGCTGGCGATTGCCGACGCCTTGCGCTCCACCTCGCGCGCCGCGGTGGAACGACTGCGCGCGCGCGGCATTCGGGTGGTCATGCTGACCGGCGACAACGCGGCGACGGCGGCGGCGATCGCCCTCGAAGCCGGTGTTGACGAATTCCGCGCCGGCATCCTGCCCGGCGACAAGGCGGCGGCGATCGCCGAACTGAAGGCCGGCGGCCTGGTGGCGATGGTTGGCGACGGCATCAATGACGCGCCGGCGCTGGCCGCCGCCGACGTCAGTTTCGCCATCGGCGCCGGTTCCGATGCGGCTGTCGAGGCCTCCGATCTGACGCTGATCCGCAGTGACCTGTGCGGCGTCGATGACGCCATCGACCTCTCGCGGGTAACGCTGGGCAAGATTCGTCAGAACCTGTTCTTTGCCTTTATCTATAATGTAATTGGAATTCCGCTTGCCGCTGGTGGTCTGCTTAATCCGGTCGTCGCCGGCGCTGCGATGGCCCTGAGTTCCGTTTCGGTGGTTTCGAATTCCTTGTTGTTGAAGCGCTGGCGCCCGCCATCCCGTTAGGTGGGCGAGGGGGTTATCTGGAAGAAAACGAAAAGCTGTCCTTCTACGAGGCATTGCTCGAGAGCATCGAGCGCGTCGTCTATCGTCTCGACCTTGTCAGCGGGCGTTTCGAATACATTTCCGGTGCCGCTTCCAGCCTTTTCGGACTGACTCCGGAAAGTGTCCGTGATGCGGGGATGGAACTGGTCGGGCGGCACATGTTGCCGGGGGACTACGAGGCTGCGCTGGCGAAGATTGCCGAAGCGGCCGCCAGCCGCCCCGGGCAGCGTACTTCGCTGGTGGTTCACTACCGTCTGACCGGCAACGACGGACGGGTAAGGCATTGCCATGACTCGATGACCATCGAGGTCGACCCGGACGGAAAGCCACTGGCGATCTTCGGCGTGGCGGTCAACGTCAGCGAACGTATTCAGGCCGAGGCGGCGATGCACGAAAGGGAAGCCCAGTTTCGGGCGACCATGGAGGCCGCGCAAGTCGGCATTTTTCTGCTGCAGGATGCGCTGTTTCGCTACGCCAACCCGTTCATGCTCAAGATGTTTGGCTATGCAGAAAACGAACTGATCGGCCGGCTCGGACCCCTCGACCTGATCCTTCCCGAATTCCATGCCATGGTTCGCGAACAGATGCGGCGGCGGGCGGCAGGGGAGCAGGGCGAGCCCTACGAAATCGCCGGGCGGCGCAAGGACGGGTCGAGTTTTCCGATCATGATCCTGGGTTCACCGGCGACTTACGACGGGCATCCCGCATCGGTCGGGACCGTGCTCGACATTTCCGCCCAGAAGGAGGCCGAGCAGCGGGCGCGCGAACTGGCCGATTTCGACCCGCTGACCGGTTTGCCCAACCGGCGCCTGCTGCGTGACCGGTGCACCCAGCTGTTGGCAGCCGCCGAGCGTAAAGAGGGCAAGTTGGCGCTTGTCTTTCTCGATCTCGACCATTTCAAGCGGGTCAACGATTCGCTCGGCCACAGCGTCGGCGACGAACTGCTGTGCGCCGTGGCCCAGCGTCTGTCGACCATCGTCCGCAAGATCGACACCCTGGCTCGTCTGGGGGGCGACGAGTTCATCATCGCCTTGCCGGGCATCCACGCGTCGGCCGCGGCCGAAGTCGCGGGTCGCCTGATCGAGGCCTGTGCCACGCCATTCCTGGTGGCCGGCCATGAGCTGACCATCACGCCATCGCTCGGCATCAGCCTTTATCCGGTCGATGGCAGGGATTTCGAGACGCTGCTGCGCAATGCGGATGCGGCGATGTACAAGGCCAAGGATGCCGGGCGCAACGCGTTTCGCTTCTACTCGAGCGAAATGAACGTCGCCACCCTCAAGCATCTGCTGATGGAAAGCGGCCTGCGCCGCGGGCTCGGTGCGCGGGAATTCGTCCTGCACTATCAGCCGCTGATCCATATCGAAAGTGGCAGCATCATCGGCGTCGAAGCGCTTATCCGCTGGCAGAATCCCCAACTCGGACTGGTCCCGCCCGATCAGTTCATCCATGTGGCAGAGGATATCGGCCTGATCAATCCGATCGGCGACTGGGTGCTGCGCGAAGCCTGTCGTCAGGTGCGTGCGTGGCAGGATTCGGGGTTGCCGCCGCTGATCGTCGCGGTCAATGTGTCACCCGTCCAGTTCCGGCGCGCCGGCTTCGTGGAGGCGGTGGCCAGTGCGCTGGCCGCCTCGGGGCTGGAGGCGCGTTTCCTCGAACTCGAACTGACCGAACGGACCGTGATGCACGATGCCGAGCAGACCTTAGGTACACTCTCGGCGCTCAATGCCATGGGGGTCGAACTGGCGGTCAACGATTTTGGTACGGGTTATTCTTCGCTGGCATACCTGAAGCGCTTCCCGGTCGGAAAACTGAAAATCGACCGTTCGTTTGTCCGTGACCTCGAAGTCGATCTGGATGATCGGGCCATCGCCTCGACCATTCTCAGCATGGGTCGCAGCCTGCGCCTCAAGGTGCTGGCCGAAGGCGTCGAAACGGCCGAACAGTGCGCGATCCTTCGCGACATGGGCTGTGAACTGGTGCAGGGGTATCATTTCAGTCGCCCGCTGCCGCCGGAGCAGTTTGTCGCCTTCCTCAAGCAGCATGTTTCATTGTTAGAGAAGTAAGCCATGGAAACCAGTCAGATCAAGATCGGCGGCATGAGTTGCCAGGGGTGCGTCAGGAACATCACGGGCGTTCTGACGGCAATCGCCGGCGTGACGAGCGCAGATGTTTCACTCGAGGCGGGCGCCGCCAAGGTGTGTTTCGACCCGCAACAGGTCTCGCGGGCGGTGCTGCTGCAGGCGATCGAAGATGCGGGTTTCGATGCCGAGTGAGATCAATCGAATTTATCACTACAATCCTCGAGGACAGTCGTGGCCGACACGAAAATCAGACTGACCAGGCTTTCCCATGGCGGCGGTGGCGGTTCGAAGATCGCCCCTGCCATCCTCGAAAAAATCCTCTCCGGGCTCCAGCCGGGCATCATCCCGCCACAGTTGCTGGTCGGTGCCGAAGCCGGCGACGATGCTGCGGTTTATCAGATCAACGGACAGCAGGCCATTGTCGCGACGACGGATTTCTTCACGCCGCTGGTCGACGATCCTTTCGATTTTGGCCGGATCGCGGCAACCAGTGCAATTTCCAATATTTACGCCAAGGGGGGAACGCCGCTCTTCGCGCTGGCCCTCGTCGGCATGCCGGTCAATGTCTTGCCGGTCGAGGCCATCGCGAAGGTGCTCGAAGGCGGCGCGTCGGTTTGTCGCCTGGCCAGCATACCGATTGCCGGGGGGCATTCGATTGATGCAGTCGAGCCGATTTACGGTCTGGTGGCGATCGGCCTGATCAATCCGGATCACCTCAAGCGCAATACCGGGGCGCAACCCGGCGACCGCCTGATCCTCGGCAAGCAACTCGGGGTTGGTTTATACAGCACCGCGCTGAAGCGCGACAGACTTGGCGAGCGCGATTATGAAACCCTGATCAGCAGCGCCACCCAGCTCAATACGCCGGGTCCGGTCCTGGCCTGTCTCGATGGTGTACACGCGGTGACCGATGTGACCGGTTTCGGCCTGCTTGGCCACGTGCTCGGGTTGTGCCGGCACAGCCGGGTGGCGGCACGCCTCGACTTTTCGTCTCTTCCGCTGCTGAGCCGGGCTTTGGAATTTGCCGATGCCGGCTATGTGACCGGGGCGTCCGGGCGCAACTGGGTCAGCTATGGCCAGCATGTGCGCCTGGCCGCCGGGCTCGGCGATGACCAGAGAGCCTTGCTGACCGATCCCCAGACCTCCGGCGGTTTGCTGGTCTCTTGTGCGCCGGATGCGGTCACTGAAGTCCTGTCGATCTTCCTGCAACAGGGTTTCTCGCATGTCTCGGTGATCGGCGAAGTCGTCGATGGCGATCCGGCAATCGAAGTTTTCTGATTGGGGGAATTCACGGTGAACGTTTTCTGGACTAGCCTGCGCTGCTTGATTCTTCTGGCGGTCGCCATGCTCTCCGGGCCCTTGCAGGCCAAGGCCGAAAAATCGCCGGAAGCGGTGCTGAGCATTGCCAACCGCGAGATCGTCACCCTGCGCGCAACGGTACAGGGGGCGCCGCCGGAGATTCGTGTCAAGCGCATCCAGGAGCGCCTGCGGCCGCTTGGCGAGCGGGAACTGGCAAAGCCGATCACGCGTTCCGCGATCGAGGTCGACGGGCATCGGGCCATAGTTTTCTATATCGGCGATCACCTTTTCTTCGGGTTGTATGAGGCCGACCTCGACACCGAGCTGAAACAGAGCCTCGACGAGACCGCCCAACAGATCGACCAACGCCTGACAGTGGCGATCGAGGCACTGATCAAGCAGGGGCACACCCCGGTTCTGGTCAAGGGGGCGCTGCTTTCGCTGCTCGCCACCGCCATCATGCTGGCACTGCTGTGGGCTATCCAGAAAGCCACCAATTTCGTGCTCGATCGCCTGCAGAAAAGAATCCTGTCGGCCAACGAAAGTTCCGGGCTGCGCTGGGCAGCGCAGGGCTGGCTGCTGGTCAAGCGGGTCGCCCACCTGATCCTGATCGGTCTCTGGATTTCCGTCGTCTATCTGTGGTTCACCTATGTGCTCGGCAGTTTCCCGCTGACCGAGCCGCTGGCCGAGCAACTCGAGGGGTTTTTGCTGGACTTGCTCAAGAGTTTCGGCGAGGGGATCGTTTCTTCGATTCCCGGGCTGTTGACCGTGGCCGTCATCCTTTTTCTCGCCAAGGCCGCCAACGATGTCGCCGGCAATATTTTCGAGAATGTCTATCAGGGACGTTCGCTCATTCCCGGCGTGCATCGCGACACCGCCCATGCCACGCGGCGCCTGGTCGGTGTCCTGATCTGGGCGGTCGGCATCGCGATCGCCTATCCTTACCTGCCGATCGCCGACAGCGAAGCCTTCAAGGGCCTGTCGGTGATGTTCGGCTTCATGCTGACCCTCGGCTCGGCCGGTGTCGTCACCCAATTGATGAGCGGGCTGGTGCTGATCTACTCGCGGGCACTCAAGGTCGGCGATTTCGTCAGCATCGGCGAGGTGACCGGCGTGGTCAAGGAAATGGCGGCGCTGTCGACCAAGATCATCAACATGCGCAACGAGGAGGTGACGATTCCCAATGCCGTTCTGGTCAGCTCGTCGATCAAGAATTTTACCGGCGCCACCGGCGAGCGCGGCGCGCTGATCTCGACGACGGTGACCATCGGCTACGACACGCCGTGGCGCCAGGTGCATGCCATGCTGATCAATGCGGCGGAGGGCACGTCCGGTCTGCGCTCGCACCCCAAGCCCTTCGTCATGCAGAAGGCGCTGCAGGATTTCTATGTCGAATACGAGCTATACGCCTATGTTGACCGACCGCTGGAGCGCATCCAGATCCTTTCCGAACTGCATTCACATATCCAGGACGAGTTCAACACCTACGGCGTCCAGATCATGTCGCCGAATTTCGTGTTGCAGCCGAAGAACAACGTCGTGGTGAACAAGGAAAACTGGTTCGCCGAGCCGGCCGAGAAGCCCTGAATGTGAACCATTCCTCATTGATGCGAACAATTCGTATTGGGTGCGCAGAAACAAAAAAGCCACGGCCAGGCCGTGGCTTCGCTGGACAGTGTATGTGCGTCAGGCGCTGCCCGGCTTTTTTCTGAATTTGCGCTCACCATCAAATCCGCGTTCGCCGCCGGTATCGGGCCGCCCCTCATCCAGGCGCAGATTGATCGGCACGCCGCGCACGCGGGTGCGTTTCAGCGCGTTGGCGGCTTCCGCGGGCATGCCGGCGGGCAGTTCGATGGTGCTCGATTCATCGTAGAGACCGATACGGCCGATGAAGCGGCTTTCGATGCCGGCTTCGTTGGCGATGGCGCCGACGATGTCCTTGACCTGGACACCGTGATCACGGCCCACATCGATGCGGTAGCGCACCATGTCACCGGTGGGGGCCGGGCGGCGCGGCTTGTCATCGAAGCGCGGGCGCTCGCCACGGTCTTCGAAGCGGGGTTTGTCGCTGCGTTCCTCGAAGCGCGGGCGTTCGCCACGCTCTTCAAAGCGCGGCTTGCGTTCGCGGTCGCTGAAGCTGGCCGGGCGCCGACTGTCGCGACTGTTGACCGCAGCGGGGCGCGGCGACGGATCTTCGCCGGCGATCTGCAGCGGCTTGCCTTCCTGCGCCATCATGGCCAGCGCGGCAGCGACTTCCTCGGCACCCACATTTTGCTCTTCGGCAATTTGCGAGACGATGTTGGAGAAGAAATCGAGGCCTTCGGCATTGAGCACTTCGACAACTTTTTGCTTGAAGTCGGAAACGCGCTTGTTGGTGACATCGGCGCGGCTGGGCAGGGTCAGCGGCGCGATCGGCGAACGCGTGGCGCGCTCGATGGTGCGCAGCATGCGGATTTCACGCGGCGCGACGAAAAGGATGGCGTTGCCGGTGCGGCCGGCGCGACCGGTGCGGCCGATGCGGTGCACGTAGGCTTCGGTATCGTACGGAATGTCGTAATTGACGACGTGGCTGACGCGCGGCACATCAATGCCGCGGGCGGCGACGTCGGTGGCGATGACAATGTCGAGGGCGCCGGACTTCAGTTGATCGATCACGCGTTCGCGCATCTGCTGGTTGAGGTCGCCGTTCAATGCGGCCGCTGCATAACCGCGAGCGGCCAGCTTGTCGGCCAGTTCGACGGTGGCGGTCTTGGTACGGACGAAGATGATCGCCGCGTCGAAGTCTTCCTCGACTTCAAGGATGCGGGTCAGCGCATCCAGCTTGTGCATGCCGGAAACCTGCCAGTAAACCTGACGGATGGCGGCGACGGTGGCGGTGGCAGACTTGATCTTGACTTCACGCGGTTCGACCAGGTATTTCTGGGCGACACGGCGGATCTGTTCCGGCATGGTGGCCGAGAACAGCGCGGTCTGGTGCTTTTCCGGGGTGCGTTCGAGAATCCATTCGACGTCGTCGATGAAGCCCATGCGCAACATTTCGTCGGCTTCGTCGAGAACGAGGGTTTTCAGGTGGTCGAGGTTGAGCGTCTTGCGCTCCAGATGGTCCATGACGCGGCCCGGGGTGCCGACGATGATGTGGGCGCCGCGCGACAGCTGTTTTAACTGGATGGTATAGCTCTGGCCGCCGTAGATCGGCAGCACATGAAAGCCGGGCAGGCCGTGCGCGTAGCTCTGCAGTGCCTCGGCAACCTGGATGGCCAGTTCGCGCGTCGGCGTCAGCACCAGCGCCTGGGGCTTGGTCAGCTTGACGTCGATCTGTTCCATCAAAGGTAGCGCGAAGGCGGCGGTCTTGCCGGTGCCGGTCTGTGCCTGACCGATCAGGTCGCGGCCGGCGAGCAGGATGGGGATGCACTCGGCCTGGATCGGTGACGGGGATTCATAACCGATATCGGCCAGTGTCTTGAGAAGTGAAGTGCTTAAGCCGAGATCGGCAAAGCTCTGAGCAAGCGTAGCCTCAGTTGATGACATGCTGTTTCCTTTCATCGTCGCTGTTTGGCTTTGTTATGGCGTGCGACGGATTGGCCCGACGGTCGGGCGGCCTGAGTTCCCCGATGCAGCCATGCCGGGGGCGAATCAATGTGGAGAACCTGCAAACAAGAACGACGGGGGCTGCTTCGAAAGACCTGCGGGCGATGCATCAACGCATTGATATTATTAGTTTACTCTATTTTTTGCCCGCTGGATATGGGGCGTGATGGCTTCGCTCATCGGGAATTCGGGGTGGGCCCGATTTGTTGGAAACGCGAAGGTGTCGGAATTATTTACACAAGTTCTTCTCTCAGAGATTCAAGCAACTGTTTCAAATGGAAAAGTCATTTCGGGCTTGAAACTTGCATCCAAGAAAAATTGCTCAAAATATTCCTTTGTCTTCGACCATTCGGTCATTTTTCCCGATTTGTCAATTTCAGAGGCGGGCCAATCGAGCGCAGTGATCCGGCAATCTAACGCGCGAATTTTTTTGCGCTCCAAGGGAAGAAAACACAGAATGAAAAAAATACTTGGCGTAGTTGCATTCCTTGTATCAGTGGGTTTGCCGGCCTCGGCAAATGCTTCGCTGCAAACCCTGTCCAGCCTGTTCGTGTTCGGCGACAGCCTTTCGGACGGCGGCAACAGCGGACTGGTCAGCCAGGCGGCGACCAACGGTGCTTATACCTACCCGCCAGCTCCCTATTACAACGGCCAGTCCTCGAACGGTCCGGTCGCCGTCGAATACCTGTGGCGGAGCTATAACGGAAATGCCCCATTCACCCCATCGTTGGCCGGCGGGACCAATTACGCGATCGGTGGTGCGACGACCGGCAAGGACAATTTCTACGCGATCAGTTCGACCGCCGGCGCCCTTGGTCCTGCCTACGCGCAGTTGGGCAACAACTGGCAACTGAATACCTTCGGCGCGCAGCTTGCCGGGGGGCGGACGTTCGATCCGGTTTCCTCGCTATTCGTGATCTGGCTCTTTCCCAATGACGTGTTCAATTGGGTGGAGAACGGTGGCCTCACGCCGGGTACGGCTGGTGGCTCGTCGGGCGTCGGCCCGGTGGGTATCGATGCGCTGATCGGCAACGGGATCAACAACATCATCCAGACCGTCCTCGCGCTTGCCTCGACGGGGGCGCAGCACTTCCTGATCCCCAACATGCCGGACCTCGGCGAGGTACCGGAATTCAAGGGGACATATCTCGAACCCGACATGAAGGCGGTGAGCCAGGGATTCAACTTCTATCTGGCGCAGGCGCTGACAGCACTTGATGCCCAACTTGCGTCCGTAGAAATCGTCCAGTTCGACATGTTTGGTGTGTTTAACCGGGCCGCTGCCAGTCCGGGTGCCTACGGCATTACGAACACCACCGAGAAATGCATCGACAACATCCTGAACGGGCGCTGCGACCCATCCAACAACACCTGGTTGTTCTGGGACGGCGTACATCCGACGACCTATGCGCATAGCATCATTGGCGGCGGGTTCCGGGCTGCGGTTCCCGAACCGGAAACCATCCTGCTGCTTGCGATCGGACTATTCGGCATCTTCGCGACCCGGCGCCGGGTGGTCTGAAACTGCGGCGTTTTGTTTCCCACCCCGCTACGGCGGGGTTTTTCGTTTTTCAGGCGCGGGTCACGCGGAGCGCGTCAGGGTCGCCAATTCGTCTGCGGTGAATCCGGCGGCAAGGCGTGCACCCTCGTTCAGCGGAGCCTGCGGCCACGGCGCGTCGAACTCCCTGAGCAATCGGCGGTAGGTGCTCTCTGGCGCCAGGCCACGTTCCGCGCAGAGGTGCCGGAACCATTTGTCACCGAGGCCGACATGGCCGATTTCGTCGTCAAGGATGATGTCGAGGACATGCGCCGATTCAACATCGCCGGCGTCATCAAGTCGTTTCCGGATCGGCGGCGTGGCATCGAGGCCGCGTGCTTCGAGCAGGCGCGGCACCAGCGCCATGCGCGCCAGCACGTCGTCGGCGGTCTTGTCGGCCATGACCCACAAGCCGGCATGGGCCGGAAAGTCCCCGTAGTCGTGGCCGAGCGTCTGCAAGCGCTGGCGGAGCAGGTTAAAGTGACGGGCTTCATCCGCGGCGACCCCGATCCAGTCGGCGTAGAACTGGCGCGGCATGCCGCGGAAGCGGGCTGCGTGATCGAGCGCCAGGTTGATCGCCGAGAACTCGATGTGGGCGATGGCGTGCAGCAACCTGGCGCGGCCTTCGGGGCTCTTCGCATTGCGCTGCGGAACATGCCGCGGCGACACGAGTTCGGGCCTGGCCGGGCGGCCACAGATCAGTGTGACTGGTGCGGAATCCTGCCAATCCAGTTCGCCCGCCCGCCAATCGGACTCGACTGCCACGGTCAACACGATTTTTTGCCCGATTTCCGTGGCGGCGAGCGCCGTGGCGAGGGTGGCGAACAGCGACTTCGTCATGGCGCGGGATTGGTGTAGCGGAGGTGAATGGCATCGATTTCGGCGAGCAGGTGTTCCGTTATCTGCGTGCGCGCTGCGGGCAGGGTTTCCCTGAGCTGGCTCAGTGACGAGGCGCCGATGATGGTGCTGGCGACGAACCAGCGCGAGCGCACGAAGCCGAGCGCCAGTTGCGTCGGCGTCAGCTTGTGCCGGCGGGCAAGGTCGGCGTAGGCGGCGACGGCGGGAACCACATTGGGTTTGGTATAGCGCTGGCCGAAGGCCGGCCATTGCGTCAGACGGCCGGGGGCCGCGGGGTCGGCCAGATATTTGCCGGTGAGGTGGCCGAAGGCGAGGGGCGAATAGGCGAGCAGGCCGACCCCTTCGCGCAGGCAGGCCTCGGCCAGTCCGGTTTCGAATGTCCGGTTGAGCAGGCTGTAGGCGTTTTGCGTGGACACGATACGTGGCAGGCCGAGTTCGTCGGCCAGGCGGACGAACTGCATGACGCCCCACGGGTGTTCGTTGGACACGCCCACGTGGCGCACCTTGCCTTCCTGTACCAGTTCGGCGAGTGCTTCAAGCTGGGCGCGGATCGGGGTACATTCACGTTCCCTGGCCGGATCGAACTGCCATTGTCCGAACATCGGCTGGTTGCGTTCCGGCCAGTGCAGTTGATAGAGGTCCACGTAATCGGTTTGCAGACGGCCCAGCGAACCGTCGATGGCGGCACGGATGTTGGCACGGTCCATGGCCGCGGGGCCGTTGCGGATCCAGTCCAGATTGCGTGAGGGGCCGGCGACCTTGGTGGCGACGAGGATCCGGTCACGGTTCTGGCGCCTGAGCCAGCGGCCGACGATGCCTTCCGAGGCGCCGCAGGTCTCGGCGCGCGGCGGCACGGCGTACATCTCGGCGGTATCGAGGAAATTGACGCCACTGTCCAGCGCGAAATCGAGCTGGCTATGCGCATCGGCTTCGCTGGTCTGTTCGCCAAAGGTCATCGTGCCCAGGCAGACGTCGGGTATGGCCAGCGTGCTGCGGCCAAGGGGGCGGGGTGTGAACGGTTCGATCATGGGGATTGCTCCGGATTTTGGGTGATTTTCAGGGTCGACCGCAAAGGACGCCGTAAATCAGGATATGGCGCTGCAAAACCTCATCGTAACCGGCGGGAACGATGGCGAGACGGTGCCCGTCCGGCATGTTGCAATGGGTTTTCACCCAGTGGCTGGCGGCGGCATGCGCGTCGTCGAAGGTGGCAAACAGGCCGTCCAGCGCTGGTGAGCGGACGGGCAGGAGTTCACCTGAAACGCGGTCGAGCAGCGTGTCGGTATCGAGCATCTGCACCGCGTAACCGGCCGCCTGGCGCGGCAGGGGCAGTTCAGCCAGCACGAAGCGATCGCCGAAGGCGTCGGCGGCAGGCGGAGGGTTGAGCATGCGTCATTTTAACCCCGCCGCGAGCCCGTATTCCGGTTGGTGATCTCGTGGCGGATTATTCATGGCGTCATCAAATTGAAACGAATATGAAACAATACGCCCGGCTTGCTGAATAGCACGGGAGAGAGCCATGGAGCTCAAGGATATAGACAACATTGAAAAGGCCACGCGAAAAGGCCGGAGCGAACTGTTCAGGCTGGGCATCGGCCTGATCTTCATTGTGGGGGTGATGCTCTATGCCCTGACGCTGGATTATGGGCGCGGTGGCGTGATCATCGTCGTCGCCGCCATGATTGGCGGCTACATGGCGATGAATATCGGCGCCAACGATGTGGCCAACAACGTCGGGCCGGCGGTCGGTTCCAAGGCCTTGACACTGGGCGGCGCGCTGCTGATCGCGGCGATTTTCGAGGCGCTCGGCGCCATCGTTGCCGGCGGCGAGGTGGTCGGCACGATCCGCAGCGGCATCATTGACCCGGGTGGAATTGCCAGCGACCGCTTCGTCTGGCTGATGATGTCCGCACTGCTCGCCGGCGCGGTCTGGCTGAATTTCGCGACGGCGGTCGGGGCACCGGTGTCCACCACGCATTCCATTGTCGGGGCGATCCTCGGAGCGGGGGTTGCCGCCGCCGGCTTCGATATCGTCCGCTGGGGGACAATGGGGAGCATCGCTGCCAGCTGGGTCGTGTCGCCGCTGCTCGGCGCGGTTTTCTCGGCCGCCTTCCTGTACCTGATCAAGCGCAGCATCACCTACCAGGAGGACATGGTGCGCGCGGCGGTGCGTATGGTGCCCATTTTGGTCGGTCTGATGGTGGCGACCTTTACCGCCTACATGTTGCTCAAGGGGCTGAACAAGGTCTGGAAAATCAGCTTTGAAATGGCGATTTTGATCGGTGTGATGGCGGGGGTTCTGAGTGTTCTGGTCTTGCGTCCGGTCATGGCGTCGCGCATGGCGCGTATCGCCAACAGCAAGGACAGTGTCAACGATCTGTTCACCGTGCCGCTCATTTGCTCGGCGGCGCTGCTCAGCTTTGCCCACGGTTCAAACGATGTCGCCAACGCGATCGGGCCGCTGGCGGCCATCGTCGATATCCTGGGCAAGGACGGCGGGGCGGTCGGCAAGGCGGCAGCCATTCCCGGCTGGGTGATGATGGTCGGCGCCATCGGGATAGCGGTGGGTCTGTGGCTGTTCGGGCCCAAGGTGATCCGCACGGTCGGGTCGGAAATTACCGAACTGGACAAGATGCGCGCCTACTGCATTGCCATGGCGGCAACGATTACCGTCATTTTTGCCAGCCAGCTTGGCTTGCCGGTCAGCTCGACACATATTGCCGTGGGCGGTGTTTTCGGGGTCGGCTTCCTGCGTGAATACCTGAAAGCCAGTTATGCACGCATGGAAGATGAAATCCGCCAGCATCATCCGGAGGACGATCAAGAGGCGATCAACCTCTTCCTGGCGCGCTTCAAGAAAGCATCGGTTGACGAAAAGGGGCGCATGATCACCGAGCTCAAGATGCAGGCGAAACTGCGGCTCGATCCGGCGCACTTCTCGAAAATCGAGCGCAAGAGTTTGCGCAAGGTCTACCGCAAGGAACTGGTCAAGCGTTCGCAACTGTTCAAGATTGCCGCCGCCTGGATCATCACCGTGCCGGCATCGGCATTGATGGCTGCGATGATCTACTACATGATTCTCGGCATGTTTTCCTGAAGCCTCGTCTCGCTCAGGCGGGAATGTCGGGAATCAGCATCTGCTCGAGGTGAATGATGCGGTCCTTGAGCAGCAGCTTGCGCTTTTTCAGGCGCCGGACCAGCAATTCGTCAGGCGGCGGGCTTTCGATCAGGTGAGTGATGACCAGATCGAGGTCGCGGTGCTCGACCTGAAGCTCATGCAGCTGGGCGCGAATCTCGCTGATTTCTGCCTCGTTCAGCGGGTGTATTGACATTTTCGGTTCCTGATCGCTTCCGTTGTTTTGCTAGAATACCTTGAACAGATCAGCGAAGGAGAGAGAAATGCAACATCACGTGATTGTCTCGTTCGGGCGGGACAGCGAGTTCGATTTCAAGGTTCATGGCGGGCGACCGGCGGATGAGGCAAGGGTCTGGTTTTCGCGCGAATTCGAGTCTCTGGAATGCGATGTGGCGACCCCGACCGGAAAGATACTCGCTGTCGACCGCATTCTCAGCGTGGCCAAATATGCCGGCGAGCAGCGTTTCCGCCAGCAGCCCGACTGGGCTGAGCATTTCGCCAAGAACACTGCAGCGCTGCTCGGGCGCGACCTGATTCGCGTCGACGTCGCGAATTACAGCATCGGGTACTGATGAACAAGGCGTTTGTCCGGGAGAGCGACAGCGACGATGAAGAAGAACTCCAGCCCGCGCTGAAACTTCCTCCCGGTACTCGCAATTACATTACGCCGGCAGGCCAGGCCCGGCTGAAGGACGAGCTGGAACATCTGGTCAAGCGCGAGCGCCCCAAGGTGGTCGAGGTCGTCGCATGGGCGGCCTCCAACGGCGACCGTTCGGAAAATGGCGATTACATCTACGGCAAGCGCCGCCTGCGCGAGATAGACCGGCGCATCCGCTTCCTGACCAAACGCCTCGACATCGCCGAGGTCGTCGACCCGCTGCGTCAGGGCGACAACGATCAGGTCTTCTTCGGCGCCCGCGTGACCGTCGCCGATGCCGACGGCAACGAAAACACCTACACGATCGTCGGCGTCGACGAAGCCGATGTCGCCCGTGGCCGCATCAGCTGGATTTCGCCGCTGGCCCGGGCGCTGATCAAGGCGCGCGCGGGCGACTCCATCCGATTCCAGAGTCCGGTCGGGATTCGAGAGATCGATATCGTCGAAGTTGTGTACGAATGCATCGAATGACGTCCGGTGGCCTCGCGCCCGGTTTAATGGCCTGAAACAACGATCATGAATGCATTTCTTGTTGCCCTCCTCTTTTTCGCAAGCGCCCTCGGCGCCACGCTGTTCGGGTTCCTGCTCCACAGCAAGCTGCCTGAACACCACGTCAGCGAACACTCGCGGGGCGTCATTGTCCTCAGTACCAAACTGGTCGCGACGATGACTGCACTTTTGTTGGGCCTGCTTGTTTCCTCGGCGAACGATTCGCTACAGAGCTTCAGCAACGGCCTGGAGCAGATGGGCGCCCGTCTTGCGACGATTGACCGCCTGTTGAAGGGTTACGGTCCGGAAGCCGGTGCGGTGCGCCATGCCTTGCGCCAACACACCGCGCTGTCGGTAGCTGTCATCTGGCCTGAGGAACGCGAGCGTCTGGCCGCCCTGAGCGTGCTGACTTCCGGACAACTGAATGCTGGCGAGAGGAAGGGCGAGGCACGCAATTCGCTGGATTCGATTCGCTCATTGGCAGTCGCGTCCTTCCTGCCAGCCATCGAGGGAGCAGTGCTCGAACTGGAGCCGCACGATCAGGCGCAGCAATGGCGCCAGGCCGAAGCACTGCGCCAGTTGGGTGTGCTTGCAGAACAGCACTGGCTGCTTGTCGAAAAGGCCCAGAATACCGTCCCGGCCACCCTGCTGGTGCTCCTTCTTGCCTGGCTACTCATTCTTTTCACCACATTTGGCCTCTTTGCGCCGCGCAATGCGACCGTGACAACGGTGCTGGTCCTCTGCGCCATGTCCGCCTCGGCGGCGGTTTTTGTTATCCTGGAAATGAACAGCGTAACAAGCGGCCTGTTGAAGGTTTCCGGCGAGCCACTGCTTCGCGCGCTGAGCGCAATGGGCGGTTAGTCGGCTGCTTGAATCGTCAGGGCAGGGGTCCGGATGGCCGTGGTGCCCACGCACTTGTTACCGGTGAATCCGGGATAGTCTGCAATCCTTGAATCCCGAATTCACGGTCATTCGAATTCAGCATGCTGCAATCCATCAGAAACCTGCCGCGCACCGTCTGGCTGATCGGTCTGATCAGCCTGGTCAACGACAGCGCCAGCGAAATGCTCTACCCGCTGATTCCGCTTTATCTGGCGTCGGTGTTGATGGCCGGGCCGCGGGCGCTGGGGATCATCGAGGGTGTTGCCGAGGCGACGGCCAGTCTGCTCAAGCTCTTCTCGGGGGTCATCGTCGACCGCACGCGCCGCGCCAAGCCGTGGATCGTGTTCGGCTACGGGCTGGCCGGGCTGGGCCGTCCGCTGATCGCATTCGTCAGCAGCTGGCCGTGGCTGTTGGTCATCCGCTTTGCCGACCGCGTTGGCAAGGGGCTGCGTTCGTCGCCGCGCGATGCGCTGCTGGCGGCCAGTGTGGCGGCCGAGCGGCGCGGGCTGGCGTTCGGCCTGCATCGGGCGATGGACAATGCCGGCGCGGTGATCGGGCCGCTGGTGGCGTCGTTATTGCTCGCAGCGCAGGTGCCGCTGCAAGAGATTTTTCTGTGGGCTATCGTGCCCGCCGTGCTCTGCCTGGCGCTGGCCTTTGCCATCCGTGAACCGCAAGTTGCAGCGCTTGCGGCACCAGTGCCTTTCGACTGGCGCCTGCGCGACATGCCGCAACTCTTCAAGCGATATCTGGTGGTGGTCGGGCTGTTCACGCTGGGCAATTCCTCCAACATTTTCCTGTTGCTGCGCGCCCGCGAACTGGGCGTCGCCGAGCCAATGATTCCCTTGCTGTGGGCGGCCGTGGCGCTGGTGGCGACCGTGTTCTCGACGCCGCTGTCGGCGCTTTCCGACCGCTTCGGGCGCATGCCGTTGCTGGTCGGGGGGTATGTCGCGTATGGCCTGTTCTACCTCGTGCTCGGCACCCTGGCCCATGATGGCCTGCTGCTGTTTGTGCTTTTCGGGTTCTACGGGCTGTTCATGGCGGCGACCGAAGGGGTCGAGAAGGCGCTGGTCGCCGACCTCGCGCCCGCCGAGCGGCGCGGGACGGCTTTCGGCTGGTTCAACCTGACGGCAGGGGTGATGCTGTTCCCCGCGTCGCTGGTCTTCGGCTGGCTGTGGCAGTCGGTGTCATCGTGGGCGGCCTTCGGTTTTTCAGGCGTCTGTGCGCTGATGGCGGGTGTGTTGTTGCGCTTCTGGGTGTTTCGCGACGGTCAACGTCAATTCCGCTCTTGAATTTTCCCGGCATGCCCCCATCTCCCATCCCACCTTTTGCATTGATAGGGAGTTTCAAGCATGTCCGAGTCTGCAACCGCGAACGCCAACCGCGAAACCCTGGGCTTCCAGGCCGAAGTAAAACAACTGCTGCAACTGATGATTCATTCCTTGTACAGCAACAAGGAGATATTCCTGCGCGAGCTGGTTTCCAATGCTTCCGACGCCTGTGACAAGCTGCGCTTCGAGGCGTTGAACAACGCCGCCCTCTATGGTGACGACAGCGATCTGAAGATTCGCGTTTCTTTTGACAAGGCCGCGCGCACCATCACCATTTCCGACAACGGCATCGGGTTGAGCCGTGACGAGGCGGTCGAACACCTGGGCACCATCGCCAAGTCCGGGACTCGCGAGTTCTTCTCGGCGCTCACCGGCGACCAGGCCAAGGATGCGCACCTGATCGGCCAGTTCGGCGTCGGTTTTTATTCCTCCTTCATCATTGCCGACAAGGTCACGGTGGTTTCCCGCCGCGCCGGCGTAGAGGCCAACCAGGCCGTGTGCTGGGAGTCCGGCGGTGAGGGTGATTACACCGTCGAGATGGTCGAGAAAGCCACGCGCGGTACCGATGTGACGCTGCACCTGCGCGAAGGCGAGGACGAGTTTCTCAGCAGCTGGAAGCTGAAATCGATCATCCGCAAGTATTCCGACCACATCACGCTGCCCATCCTGATGAAGAAGGAAGAGTGGGACAAGGACAAGGGTGAACAGGTCGTGACCGATGAGGACGAAACGGTCAACCAGGCCAACGCACTGTGGGTGCGCGCCAAGTCGGACATCAGCGACGAGCAGTACAAGGAGTTCTACAAGCATGTCGCGCACGACTTCGAAGACCCGCTGGCGTGGACCCATGCCCGCGTTGAGGGCAAGCAGGAATACACGCAACTGTTGTACATCCCCGCCCGCGCCCCGTTCGATCTGTGGGACCGCAATGCCCGCCACGGCATCAAGTTGTATGTCCGTCGCGTTTTCATCATGGATGATGCTGAACAGCTGATGCCGCTCTACATGCGCTTCGTGCGCGGGGTGGTCGATTCATCCGACCTGCCGCTCAACGTGTCGCGCGAAATCCTGCAGCAGAGCAAGGATATCGACGGCATCCGCAACGGCTGCACGCGCAAGGTGCTGGGTATGCTGGAAGATCTGGCCGAGAACGACAAGGAGAAGTACGCCAAGTTCTGGGAAGCCTTCGGTGCCGTGCTCAAGGAAGGTGTGGGCGAAGACCACGCCAACAAGGAAAAGATCGCCGGCCTGATCCGCTTTGCCTCGACGCACAACGACACCCCGGAACAGACCGTTTCGCTGGCCGACTACATCGGTCGCATGAAGGAAGGCCAGGAGAAGATTTACTTCGTCACGGCCGATACCTTCAACGCAGCGAAGAACAGCCCGCATCTCGAAATCTTCCGCAAGAAGGGCATCGAAGTGCTGCTGCTGTCCGACCGCGTCGATGAGTGGGTCGTCGGCCACCTGACCGAGTTCGACGGCAAGCACCTGCAATCGGTCGCCAAGGGCGGCCTCGACCTCGGCAAGCTGGAAGATGAAGCCGAGAAGCAGGAAGCCGAGAAGGCGGCCGACGAGTACAAGGAACTGATCGATAAGGTGAAAACCTCGCTTGGCGACAAGGTGAAGGATGTGCGCGTCACCTATCGCCTGACCGATTCGCCGTCCTGCCTGGTGTCCGACGAGCACGATCCGTCCGGCAACCTGGCGCGCCTGATGAAGGCGGCCGGCCAGCCGATGCCTTCGGCCAAGCCGATTCTCGAAATCAACCCGCATCATCCTGCGGTGATGCGCCTGAAGTACGAGGAAAGCCGCTTTGATGACTGGGCGGCGTTGCTCTTCGAACAGGCGACCCTGGCCGAAGGGGGGCAGCTGGATGACCCGGCCGGCTTCGTCAAGCGGATCAACGACCTGATGATGGCCTTGTCCGGCAAGTAAGCCGCAATTGCCCTGCAGGACCGCTTGCTGCGGTTGACCGGTCCCGCAGGGCAAAAATCGATTTTGTCTTCCTGAGTTGCCGAAAGAAAAGTGCATGACCGACCTGTTTTCCCCGCTGCGCCTCGGCGCCATCGAACTGCCCAACCGGGTTGTCATGTCGTCGCTGACGCGCAACCGTGCCGGCGAAGGCAACGTGCCGACCGACCTGATGGTCGAGTACTACCGCCAGCGTGCTTCGGCCGGGCTGATCCTGACCGAGGCTTCGCCAGTCTGCCCGGAAGGTCACGGTTATCCGCGCACGCCGGGCATCCATACGGCCGAGCAGATCGCCGGCTGGAAGAAGGTGACCGATGCCGTGCATGCGGCCGGCGGCCGGATCGCGATTCAGCTCTGGCATGTCGGGCGGATTTCGCATCCCGACCTGCAACCGGATGGCGCTCTGCCGGTGGCCCCTTCGGCGCTGCGCCCGGCCGGGCAGACGGTCACCTTGAAGGGCGTGCAGGATTTCGTGACGCCGCGGGCGCTGGCAACGGCCGAAATTCCCGGCGTCGTCGCGGCCTTCGCGCAGGCGGCGAAAAACGCCATGGCGGCTGGTTTCGACGGCGTCGAGGTGCATGGCGGAAACGGTTACCTAATCGACCAGTTCCTGCGTTTGTTGACCAACCAGCGCAGCGATGCCTATGGCGGCAGCAAGGAAAACCGGGCGCGTCTGCTGCTCGAAATCATCGCGGCCATGTGCGCTGCCATCGGCAACGACCGGGTCGGCCTGCGCCTGTCGCCGGTCACGCCGTTCAACGATATCAGCGACGCCGATCCGCAGGAAACCTTCGACTACGTGGTCGGCGAACTCAACCGCTTCGAGCTCGCCTTCCTCGACATCCTGCAGGGTACCGGCGGCGCGCCGCAGGACCAGTGGCTGCCCTTCGACTACGGGCGTCTGCGCGCCATCTACAAGGGCAGGCTGATCCTCAACAACGGCTACGACTTCGCCAGCGCCCAGCAGGCCATTTCGACTGGCGCCGCCGATGGCATCGCCTTCGGCCGCGCGCTGTTGGCCAACCCCGATCTGGTCGAGCGCTTCCGCCGCGGCGCGCCGCTCAACCAGCCCGACTACGAACGGCTCTACGTCGGCGAGGAAAAGGGTTACACCGACTACCCGTTCCTGCCGGCGTAATGGCGGATGGTTTGCCCGGGGCGGAGCAACTGCAGTTGCTGGTGACCCGGGTCATGCCCTTCGGCAAACACAAGGGAAGGGTTATCGCCGACTTGCCCGGCACCTACCTCAACTGGTTCGCCCGCGAGGGCTTCCCGCCCGGCGAGATTGGCCGCCTGCTGGCATTGATGCACGAACTCGACCACAACGGCCTGGCAACACTGCTCGACCCGTTGCGCAAGCGCTGAAACGCCGAACCGGCGTTCCGCTTCGGTTGAGGTCGCTGTTGCGCCCGTGCGTGTTGCCTTGGCGGTACTATCCGCAACCAGCGAAATTCCCGCTCGCCGCGCCTCGCAACCCGTTACTCGCGGAAATGCTCGCGCAGGCAGTTCATATGGTCTTCCCCGGTCTTGTTGCCGCAGGTGGTCGCAGCGCTGCGGTTCCGTTCGCAGAGCTTGCGGTCGCTGGCGGTGCTGCAATCGGGCTGCGACAACTTTTCCTGCGTGCATTGACGGAAGGCCCAGCCGAACAGCCCGGCGCATTCCCGGGCGGCGCGCTTGCGCTCTTCGCACTGGAGCCGCTGTGAAGGCGCCAGGCTGGCGCAGTTGAAGCTCTGCTGTTGTTGTCTGACACAAACGTTGAATGCCGATCCCGTCTGGTCCTTGCAGATGGTCCGCGCCAGTTCAGTGGTGTCGGCGGATTGGGCGATTGCCGGCAGTGCGTAAAAGGACGAGATTAGTACGCCGACAACAATGATCAAGCGGGGGAACATTTGCTTCTCCTTGCGGGTTGACCCTGGCGCATTCGGAAAGAGTGCGCTGCCCATGCTGCATGCCATTGTAAATGTTTCGCTGCTGCAAATGGAATGGCCGGCTGCACCCAAGGAGATTCGCATCCAGCTGCGGTCAACCCGAAAAACAGGGAAAAAACGGGGCGGCCGATTGGCCGCCCGCGTCGATTACTTGCCGCTGAACTGGGCGCGCAGACAAGCCATGTGGTCGGAGCCGAGCTTGTCCTTGCAGGCTTCGCGCGCCTTCTGGTGCAGGTCGCAGCGTGCTGCGTCAGCCGCCTTGCTGCAATCGGCCGGCGACATCTTCTGTTGCACGCACGAGCGGAAGGCAGGGCCGGCCTGGCCCTTGCATTCCTGATAGACCTTCTTGCGGGCTTCGCACTGCTGCGGGTTACCAGCCTTCGCACAATCGAAATTTTGTGCCTGTTGATGCATGCACTGTTTGCGGGCCGGGCCGGCGGTGTCCTTGCAGGCCTCCCGCGCCTGTTCGCGCGCTTGCCGGTGCGCCACGCAGGCTTCCGGGTTGGCTGCCTGGGTGCAGTCGCGCGGAGCGCGCCGCATACCGCGCTGCCCCGTGCCTGGACCACCCATTCCCGGGCCCATGCCGGGGCCGGCACCTTGCGTCGTTCCCGGCGCTGTGTCACCCGTGCCCTGGGCGGGTTGAGCCAGCGCGGGCAGGCAGAACAGCGATGCCATCAATGCGCTACCGATCATCATCATGCGGGAATTCATTTTTCTCTCCTGGTGGTTTGTGCGTTTTCATTCTAGGCCGGTACCAAGGCGGCGCTGCCGATATTTGTAATCAAGTGCTAATGCACGGGCGCCGGCTTACAAAGCGTTACGTATGACATGCTATATTTCCCGGCATGGACCAAATGACTGCGCACGAGCACCGCCTGACACTCGCCGAGGTGCTCGAATGGATGGTGGCCGACGGGCTGGTGACCCGGGAAGTGGCCGACGCGCTGCGCAACGAGCGGCGCCTGCATGGCGGCAGGGTGCATCCACTGGTGGTCATCGCCGACCAGAATTGGCGCGCCCCTGACCAGCCGGCGCGCCTGCTCACCCTGGAAGCGCTGACTGAATGGCTGGCCGGTAAAAGCGGGCTGGACTACCTGCACATCGACCCGCTCAAGATCGATTTCACCGGTGTCGCCGAAGTGATGTCCAGCGCCTACGCCGGGCGTTTCAGCATCCTGCCGGTGGCGGTCACGACGCGGGAAATCGTCATCGCTACCGCCGAACCCTTCGTCCGCGAATGGGTCGAGGAACTGAAGCCGATCCTGCGCAAGGAAATCCGCCGGGTGCTGGCCAACCCGGAGGATATTTCCCGCTATCTGGTCGAATTCTTCAATCTCGCCAAATCGGTCAAGAAGGCGGCGGCGAAGGGCGAGGTGACTTCGGGGCTGTCCAGCTTCGAGCAACTGGTCGAACTGGGCAAGGGCAACCGCCAGTTCGATGCCAACGACCAGCATATCGTCCATATCGTTGACTGGCTGTGGCAATACGCCTTCGACCAGCGCGCTTCCGACATCCACATCGAGCCACGGCGCGATCTCGGCATCGTCCGCTTCCGCATCGATGGCGTTCTGCATCAGGTGTACCAGATTCCGATGGCGGTGATGAATGCGATGACCAGTCGCATCAAGTTGCTCGGGCGCATGGACGTGATCGAAAAGCGCCGCCCGCAGGATGGCCGGATCAAGACGCGCACCCCGGGCGGGCAGGAAGTTGAACTGCGCCTGTCGACGCTGCCGACGGCCTTCGGCGAAAAGCTGGTGATGCGCATCTTCGACCCCGAGGTGCTGGTCCGCGACCTGCGCTCGCTGGGTTTTTCGGCGGATGACGAAACGCGCTGGAAGCAGATGACCCAGTCGCCCAACGGTATCGTTCTGGTTACCGGGCCGACCGGGTCGGGCAAGACGACGACGCTGTACACGACGCTCAAGCAGCTGGCGACGCCGCTGGTCAATGTGTGCACCATCGAGGACCCGATCGAGATGGTCGAATCGGCGTTCAACCAGATGCAGGTCCAGCACAATATCGACCTCGGCTTTGCCGATGGCGTGCGTGCCCTGATGCGGCAGGATCCGGACATCATCATGGTCGGCGAAATCCGCGATCTGGAAACGGCGGAAATGGCCATCCAGGCGGCGTTGACCGGGCACCTGGTGCTATCGACGCTGCACACCAACGATGCGCCTTCGGCGGTCACCCGCCTGCTCGACCTCGGCGTGCCGCCCTACCTGATCAATTCGACGCTGCTCGGCGTCATGGCGCAGCGCCTGGTGCGCACGCTATGCCCGCACTGCAAGAAGGCGGTGCCGATCAGCGAGGACCAGAAGGCCACCTGGCGCATGCTGGTCTCGCCCTGGAAATCGAACGAGCCGGTGCAATTGCATCAGCCGGTCGGTTGCCTGGAATGCCGCATGACCGGTTACAGCGGGCGCGTCGGTATCTATGAAATCCTGATGAATTCCCCCGAGATGCGCAAGGTGATCCGCTCGAACACGGAAGTGGCGCAATTGCGCGACCTGGCCTGTCGCGAAGGCATGCGCCCGCTGCGCATTTCCGGTGCGCTGAAGGTGGCGCAGGGGCTGACTTCACTCGATGAAGTGGTCAAGGTGGCGCCGCCGGGCGACGATCAATAGCGTGAATGTTGCTGGCCAGAATTGGCCGGCCGACGGATAATTCGCGCACAATTTCCTGGGGGGAGAATCATGGCAGTCGAACTGTTCAACAATGGCAAGCACATCGTCCACGCATTCTATGATCTGGTCGACGAGAAGACCACCGGCGCAGTCCAATCCAACCAGTTTCTGATCGTGGACCACGGCCACGGCGCGCTGATCGATCCGGGCGGCACCATGACCTACACCGGGCTGCTGATGGACATGCAGAAGTATTTCTCGTCCAAGGATCTCGACTATATCTTCGCCTCGCATCCCGACCCGGACATCATCGCCTCGGTGAACAAATGGTTCGTCGCCTCGCACTGCAAGGTGATGATCTCCAGCCTGTGGACGCGTTTCGTGCCGCACTTCACGACCGGCAAGGATGTTTCCGAACGAGACCAAGTGGGGGCGCGCGAAGGCCACCCACGCGGGCAAGGGCACCCTGGTGGCGCTCGCTCCCCTCGTCCCGGCCCCGTCGGGTCGTTCGATCGTGTCGGCCCCGTCGGCCGAGCCGGTGGAGCGGGGGCTCGCGGCGCTCGCCGCCATGGGGCGGCGCGCGGTCCAGGTGGTCTCGCACCACCCCGCTCACGGTGTCGGCCTGGCGTCCGCCCAAGCGGCTCGACGTGCACGTGTCGTCGCTCGTGGAGGGCCCGGTGCGCGGGGCCACGCGGTCCTCTCCGCCGAGCTTGCCGGCTGCGGCGAAGCGCGCCCGTTTCCGGGGAGCCGGCGGCACCGACGAGAAGGTCGTGCTCGTTCCCTCGGCCGGAGAGTATCGCCGCCGTCCTCCCGGAGTTCCTGGTCTACGGCGCGCTCTCGCTCGTTCCGTAGCCGGGCCGACCCAGCGGGAGGCGCACCGCGAAGGTCGTCCCCTTCCCCGGCTCGCTCACGACGTCGATGGTCCCGCCGTGCCGGGTCACGATTCCCTGCACGATGGAGAGCCCGAGGCCGACGCCCCGTCCTCCCTCCTTGGTGCTGAAGAAGGGCTCGAAGATGCGCGTCTGGACCTCGGGCGCCATGCCCTTCCCGTCGTCGGACACGCGCGCGACGAGCTCCTCGCCCTGGCTCGCGAGGGAGAGCGTCACGGTGCCTCCCTGGCAGGAAGGGCCTGCGCGGCGTTGGTGATGAGGTTCACGAAGACCTGGAGCAGCCCGGCCCGTCCCCCAGGATGGGGGGCGCTGGAGCGATCTCCTGGAGCACCCGGGCCCGGGCCTCGCGCAGCGCCGGGTCGCACATGCGCGTGGCCTGGTCGAGCAGGATGCCCAGGTCGAGCGGCTCGGGCTTGTCGGCCCCCGGCCGGGCGTAGGCGATGAGATCGCGCGCCAGCCGCTGGATGCGCTCGCCGGCGTCCCGGATGCGGCGGAGCTTCTCGGCGTCGCCCGGGTCGAGCTCGCGCCCCCGCCGCCGCTCCAGCAGGTGATCGGAGTAGGTGACCACGGCGACGAGCGGGTTGTTGAGCTCGTGGACGATGCCGGCGGCGAGCTGCCCGACCGCGGCCAGCCTCTGGAAGTGCTCGGCCCGGCGTTCCATGGCGCGGAGCGCGGTCAGGTCCTGCCCGATGGCGATGACGCCCTCGACCTCTCCCCCGTGGCCGACGATGGGCGCCGTGTGGAAGGTGACGAGCGCCTCCCCCCCGCCCCGGACCGCGAGCCGGGTCTCGAATCCGGTCACCGCCTCGCCCCCGATGCTTCGCTGGAGAACGGCCTGGGTGCGATCCCGCTCCCGCTCGGGCAGGAGCGCGAGCAGGTCGGCCCCCAGCGCCTCCTCGCCGCCCCGCCCGGTCAGGCGCGAGAGGGCCCGGTTGAAGAGCAGGACGTGATGCTGGCGGTTGGTGACGAGGATGAGCGCGTTGGCGTTCTCGAGAAGCTCCTCCAGGTAGTTCTTGAGGAAGGTGAGCTCCGCCACCGAGCGGAGGTTGCGGAGTCCGAGACCGACCGGGTTCGCGACCTGGACCAGCAGCGGCTCGTCGGCTCCCGGGTCGCCCGGCGCGCCGGGCGGGTACTCCAGGCTCACCACCCCGAGGAGCTGGCTGCCCGCCGCGAGCGGGACGGCCACGGCGCGGACGCTTCCGGCGCAGCAGGGGACGTCCTCGGTGACGAGCAGGAGGCCGCCCGACTCCAGCGCCGCCTCGGAGAGCCCGGCCTGGCGGATCGCCGTCCCGCGGAGCGAGACGGGCGGTGGTCCTTCCCCGGCCACGGGCGCGCTCGCCCGGATCGCGACCGGCGCGAGGGTCTTCGGGTCGACGAGCCGGATGCAGTGCGTCCGGCCGGGAAAGAGGGAGGAGAGGGCGCGGGCGAGCACCGCGGCGACGTCCTCCTGGGCGTGGGACTGGGCAAGGCCCCGGGTCAGGTCGAGGAGCGCGCGGGCCGCGCCGGGAATCCGCCCCGGGAATGGTCGGGTCGATGACGGCGAGCCAGGGCGCGTCCCCGCCGGTGCGCCCGCGCACCGCCTGCCCGGCCCCGAGCAGAAGGTCGAGCTCCTCCCCGGCGCAGGCATCGGCCGCGCGCCCGACGGCGCGCCCGAAGGCGGAGTTGGCCCGGAGCACCCGCCCCCGCTCGACCAGGGCGGCGGCAGCGGGAAGCGCTCGAAGGCGGCCGCGAGCACCCCCTCGTCCATCAGGGAATCCCCAGGATCCGGGCCAGGCCATCGAGGCGGGCCGGGTCCGGAAGGAGCATGAAGGTGCCGACCGTCTCCGGGCACCCGAATCGCACTCCGAGTGCCGGACCGGAGAGTCCCGGAGCGAGCGCCTCGAGGCAGGCGTGCGCGCCGCCGCGCGTGAGGCGGGGCACGCCGTGCAGCAGCCGGGTCTGGACGTGGGGCGCCAGCGCCGAGACGAAGGCCGACCCGGCGATGTTGCCCGATCTCCACCAGCGCGCTCTCCCCCACCGTGTCGAGGGACCCGGCTGCCGCGTCGGGGACGAGCGCCTGGGAGACCTGCTCGGCCTCCGCGGCGGAGAGGAGCAGGACGAACCTCCCGCCCATCGGCTCGGGCAGCTCCATGGAGATGGCCACCAGCTCGGCGTCGGGCCGTCCCGCCATGCGGGCGATCCCCGCCGAATCGGGTCCCACCAGGAGCTGGACGTCCTCCACCACGGTGGGCCGCCCGAGGAGCCGTCCGATGGCCCGGGCGGCCTCGCGCCCTCCCTCGGCGGCGAGCCGCCGGAGCGTCTCCAGGACCTCCTCCCGGCGCCGATCGAGCGGGTCGATGCCGCCACCAGCCGGGGGACGTCGAGGACGAAGACCGGGCGCCCGTTGCCGAGCACGGTGACCGCCGACAGTCCGGGCACCAGGGAGAGCGGTCCGTGGAGCGGCTTCAGCACCGCCTCCTCCTGGCCCAGGAGCTGGTCGACGGCCAGGCCGACGCGGCCCGTGTCACTTTCGGTGATGACCACCGAGCGGCGCTCGCCGGCCGGGGCCGGGCCCGTCCCCAGCAGCACCCCCAGGTCGAGGACCGGAACGTGTCCGCCGCCGAAGGCGAGCTGGGGCGCGCCGCCGGCCCGGTCGAGCGCCTCGACCCTGGCCTGGGCCGCCCCGTGCACCTTCGACACCGGGATGGCCACCACCTCCTGCCCCACCCGCACGAGCAGCACCGGCTGCATGGCCACGGTGAGCGGAAGGCGAAGCGTGAAGCGGGTGCCCTCGCCGTGGCGGCTCTCGATGGAGAGCTTGCCGGAGAGCGCCTCCACGCTGCGCTTCACGGCATCCATGCCCACCCCGCGGCCCGAGACGTCGGTGACCTGGCCGGCGGTGGAGACGCCGGGCAGGCAGGAGAGCAGGAGGGCTTCCGGATTCGGGGAGGGCGGCGGCCGCCTCGGCCGTGAGGACGCCTCGGGCCACCGCCGAGCGGCGCAGGGCGTCGGGGTCCATGCCGCGGCCGTCGTCCACGACCTCCAGGATCACCCGGTCCCGGTCCCGGCGCGCCGAGACCTCGATGCGCCCGGTGGGGCGCTTGCCGGCCGCGATCCGCTGGGCGGCGGTCTCGATGCCGTGGTCCACGGCGTTGCGGAGGAGGTGGAGGATCGGGTCGGAGATCGTCGAGGAGCGCCCGGTCGACCTCGATCTCGGACCCCGTCACCACCACGTCGACCTGCTTGCCGGTGCGCCTCGCCAGGTCGCGGGCCGCGCGGGGGAGCCGGTCGGAGAGCACGGTGAGCGGGGTCATGCGCGCCGACATGACCCGGCCGTGCAGGTCCTTGGCGATGGCCTGGAGCCGGTCGACCCCCTCCTCGTGGGCGCGGCGCCCCGCCTCGGGCATGGCCCGGCCGAGCTCGCGCAGCCGCGCGGTCGCGAGCAGGAGCTCGCCGGAGACGTCGAGGAACTCGTCGAGCATCTCCGCGCGCACCCGTACGGTGCGGACCTGCTCGGCGCCGTCCTCGGGACGCGGCGCGGGCCGAGGTGCGGCGACCGGCGCGGGCTCCTCGACCTCCCGGATCCCGACGCGGGACAGGTCGGCGATCTGGGCCAGCGTCCGCTCCAGCTCGGAGACTGGACTGGCCGGTGTCGAGCTCGACGGAGAGCGTCCGCCCCGGCATCCGACCGGCACGCAGCTCCTCGGCGGCCGGGCTCGAGGAGGCGATCGATCCGGCTCCCTCGAGCCGCTTCAGGACCAGGAACCCCCGCACGGCCGGCACCGGGCTTCCCTCGGCGACCTCCACGTCCAGCCGCACCCGGCGCGTCCTGCCGCGGGCCGGGGCCACCTCCCGCGCCGGAGACGCCGCGGGGGATTCGGGCAGCGCCTCGACTCCCCGCAGCTGGCCCGAGGCCCCCGAGAGCCGATTGGCCAGCGCCTCGGGCGCGACCGGCAGGCCACCGGCCCCGGCCTCCCGCACCATCTCGGAGAGGGCGTCGGTGACCGAGAGCAGGAGATTGGTCACCTCGGCGGACGGGGCCTCCCCGCGGGACCGGAGCGCCCCGATCACGTCCTCCGCCCGGTGGGCGACGAGCGCGATGCCCTCCTGCTGCATGGCCGCCGCCATGCCCTTCAGGCTGTGTGCATGGCGGAAGAGCTCGTCGACGACCGCGCCCGGGTCCTCCCCGGCGCCGCCCGTCTTCTCCAGGCGCACCAGGCCGGCGGAGAGGGCGTCGAGGTGGTCGCGCGACTCGGAGACGAAGAGCGCCAGGTACTTCGAGAGGTCCCAGTTCACCGTGGGTGCCTCGCCCGACCGCTCACTCAGGCCTCGCCCAGGACCTTCTTCACCACCGCGATCACGTCCTCGGGCTTGAACGGCTTGACGATGAAGTCGCTGGCACCGGCCTCGATGGCCTCCATCACCAGGGCCTCCTGGCCCAGCGCGCTGCACATGATGACCACCGCACGGGGGTCGACCTTGACGATCTCGCGGGTGGCCTCGATGCCGCTCTTGAAGGGCATCACGATGTCCATGGTGGTCAGGTCGGGCCTGGAGCTCGCGGAACTTCTCGACCGCCTCGAGGCCGTTGGCGGCCTCGCCCACCACCTCGAACCCACCGCTCGCGAAGATGTCGCGGATCATGTTCCGCATGAAGACCGCGTCGTCGACGATGAGGACTTTCTTCGGCATGCACGGACCCGGCTCCCGCTTGGGGGGAGCAT
>CAWFGN010000001.1:0-73657 GCA_963815365.1 uncultured beta proteobacterium | reverse complement strand
GAATACGCTGCCGGCGAGCTACACGACCAACGAAGACACCTCGTTCAAGCTGAGCGGCCTGTCGGTAGCGGACGTCGATGCGGGCAGTGGCACGCTGACGGTGACGCTTTCGGTGGGCAGTGGCATGCTGACGGCGGCGACTGCCGGCGGGGTGACGGTGACTGGTTCCGGAACTGGCAGCGTGGTTCTGAGCGGCACCTTGGCCAACCTCAACACCTATCTGGCGACGGTGGCCAACCAGCCGACCTATGTGCCGGTGGCCAAT
The DNA here is from genome assembly GCA_963815365.1 of uncultured beta proteobacterium. Classification (GTDB taxonomy): domain Bacteria; phylum Pseudomonadota; class Gammaproteobacteria; order Burkholderiales; family Rhodocyclaceae; genus Azonexus. Next base: position 73,392 of record CAWFGN010000001.1, on the reverse strand, counting down.
GCCAGCGGGACGGTGGCGCTGACCATGACCACCAGCGACGGTGGCAACACCGGGTCGGGCGGTACGCTGAGCGACACGGACAACATCAACATCACCATCACGGCGGTCAACGATGCGCCGACCTCAACCAATGACTCCATTACCATTTTGGAGGACATGAACAACACCACAGCGAACTACACTCTAACCATCAACGACTTTGGGACTTATAGCGATGTTGAGGGAGATGCGCTGGCTTCCGTCAGAATCAGTACGTTGCCGACCAATGGCGTGTTGCTTCTCAATGGAACGGCTATAGCAGCCAACGCTGTTATTTCGGTCGCAGACATCAATGCCGGCAAGTTGACGTTTGACCCAACCAACAATAGCAGCGCGAGCGGGAGCTTCACGTTCAATGTCAGCGATGGTTCGTCATGGAGCGCTTCAACCTACACAACCAACATCAATCTCACGGCTGTTGCGGATGTCCCGACCCTCAGTTTCGGTGCCTTGGTCTATACCGCGACAAGCATCACCTCGGCTAATGCCACGACGACCAACAACGGCTTCAACATGCTTGCCTACAATCCCAATGGCAGCGCGGGGGCGATCAGCCTTAAGACAGGGAGCCCAGATGGATTCGGTGTGACCGGGGCTGCATCTGGCGATACTACCGAGCTTGGCTATCCTGGCCGGCGTAGGCTCCGAGAGATTGGTGGTTAATTTTGACAATCTCGTCTCTTCGGTCGATGTATCGTTTGCGTGGCTTGCTGCTGGCGAAAGATATTCGGTGCAGTTCCTTAACGCCGGCACCGTGGTGGGTGGCTATACGAGTTCCGTAGGCGGTACTGACGCTGTCGATGCGGTCACTACTCTACTGCCAGGTAACGGTGCTCAGTTCAACCAGATCGTATTCACTGCACCAGCCGGTGATAATGATTACCTTATCAACAGGATTGTCTTCGACAGAGTCACCAGTAGCGGCGCCAGCACCGTGAATACCGATGACAATGGCGTTGTCAATCTGGGTCTGACGTCTTCGCTGGTTGATGCCGATGGTTCGGAAACGCTCAAGGTTGTTATCAGTGGCATTCCTTCCGGATTTACGCTGACCGATGGCACCAATACATTCACCGCTACGGGCGCGGCAGGTACCACCAGTAGTGTGGATGTCACGGGTTGGTCCATATCCTCGATCAAACTGATTGTCCCCGCCAACGTCCAAGGCACGGCGCATTTGACGGCCACAGCGACAGCCACCGAAGCTTCGAACTCGGATTCCGCCTCCCTGTCCAGAACGGTCGATGTGGTCATAACCCACCCGCAAACCAGCGTTGTTGATACAGTCATCACCAACACGGCGCTTGGCACGAACTTCACCGTTCCGATGTCGGCGTTCTTGTACAACGACGTGGGTGCTGCCAGCATCACGGGGCTGTCGGCGGCTAGCGGCCTTACCGTAAGCACGAGCGGCTCAAACGTTGTTATCAATGATGCAAGCCCTGCCGGCGGATCGTTCAACTACACTGCCTCAACCAGCGTATTCGATCTCGATACCAATTCGACGGTTGTCATGACGACGACGGGATCGGTCACCGTCAGCCGGGATGCTACCGGCACCATGGGTGGCACGGGAAATGACAACATTCTCGTTGATACATCGACAGGCGCCACAACCATGGACGGTGGCGCCGGTAACGACGTCCTCGTCAGCACGGCTGCCAGCGGAGCCGATACGCTCATTGGTGGCGCCGGCAACGATATGCTGACCGGCGGCGCGGGTGCCGACACCTTCCGCTGGAATTTCGCGGACCGCGGCACCCTGGCGAACCCCGCGCGCGATGTCATTACCGACTTCGATACGGCCAGCTACACCTCGGGCGGCGACCGCCTCGACCTGCGCGACATCCTGCAGGGGAGCGGCGACGACGGCGGTGGCGCTGGATAACTACCTGGACTTCTCCAAGCAGGGCAGCGATACCGTGATCAACGTCCGTCCGACGGGTGCAGGTGGGGAGATGACCCAGCAGATCGTGCTGCAGGGCGTTGACCTGACCCAAGGCGGAACCCTAACGACTGACCAGGCGATCATCCAGGACCTGATCAACAAGGGCAAACTGCAGACCGACTGACGCCTGTTGCGGTCGACCAAGAAAAAGGGGCGATTTCCATCGCCCCTTTTCTTTGCCTGCGTTCGCGGTGAAACAGGCGTCAGCCCTCGTGCTTCCGCAAATTCGCCACGCTCGGAATATGAATCTTCCGTCCCTCGACCACAATCAGCCCGAGTTCCGAAAGCTCATGCAGGATGCGCGAGAAGTGTTCCTGGGTGAGATTCAGGCGCGAAGCGATGACGCCCTTGTTGGTCGGCAGGGTGACGGCGACGTTGGTGCCGTTCTGGTCTTCTTCCGCCAGTTCGCGCAGCAGGTAGCCGATGATGCGCTGCTTGCCGGAGTGCAGCGAGTAGGACTCGACGTCGTTCATCAGCTGGTGCAGGCGCATGGCCATGCCGGCCAGCATCTTGCGGCACAGGTTGTGGTCGCGCGCCAGTTCGTCGAACACGGCATGCTTCGAGACGTGCAGCAGCAGCGAGTCGGTCAGCGCCTGGGCGAAGACGATGTAGGGCTTTTCCATGAACATGATGGCTTCGCCGAAGCTCTGGCCCTGGGTCAGGATCTCGACGACCTTCTCGTTGCCCTGCTGCGAGGTGAAGGCCAGCTTGACCTGACCATAGACCAGCAGGTGGAAGCCGTTGCAGGCGTCGCCCTTGTGAAACAGGATGTCGCCCTTGCTGGCGTGGATTTCCCGCGTGCCGTGGGCGATGCGGGCGATTTCCTCGGGCGCCAGCCCGTTGAACAGCGGGATGTGGGTCGAGCAGTGCTTCGATGTTGATCGGGTGGTTGGCATTCATTTTTGACGTCGGTTAAAAACTGGTGCCGCGATGGTGTCACTCGCCTAGTGCCGAAACAATACTCCTTTGTGACTATTTATTGTCGCGTGAGTTGCGCATAAAGGAGCGGCAGGCGGCGCGGCAGTTCCTCCGGCTTGCGGATGACGCAGTGGCCGGCCGGGCCGAAGAGGTAGGGCAGGTAGGCGCCGGCTTCGCGGTCGATGGTGACGCAGAAGGGGGTCAGCCCCATGCGCCGCGCTTCGTGAACGGCCATCCGGGTGTCTTCGATGCCGTAGCGCGAGTCGTAGAGGTCGAGATCGTTCGGCTTGCCGTCGGTGATGATCAGCAGCAGGCGGCGGCTGGCCGGCTGTTCGTAGAGAATGGCGGCGGACTGGCGCAGCGCGGCGCCCATGCGGGTGTAGAAGCCGGGCTTGATGGCGAGGATGCGGGCGCGGGCGGCGGCGTCGTAGCGGCTGTTGAAATCCTTGAGCAGGTGAAAGCGGATGTTCTGCCGGCGCAGCGAGGAGAAGCCGTAGATGCCGAAACGGTCGCCGGTCGCGGTCAACGCCTCGGAGAAGAGCAAAAGCGAATCGCGGATGACGTTGACGATGCGGTGGCTGTCGGAAATCCAGGCGTCGGTGGACATCGAGAGATCGGCCAGCAGCAGGCAGGCGAGGTCGCGTTCACAACGTGCCTGGGCCAGATAGCCGCCACTTTCCGGGGTGTGGCCTGAGGCGCGGTCGGCGTGGTTGCGCACGCAGGAATCGACATCGAGTTCGGGGCCGTCGGGCTGGGCCTTGAGCCAGCGGCGCTGCGGGGCGAGGGCAGCGAATTGGCCGCGCAGCTTCTTGGCGGTGGCCGCCAGTTCGTCGGGCAGGGCGGCATGGCCGGCGTCGCTGGCGAGCATCGGTTGCAGGTGGCAGTGCTTCGGTAGCAGCAGTGCCTTGCGGTAATCCCATTCCGGCAGTGCGATGCCGGGGCCGATCGGCGTGTCGTCCTCGGCGGCCGAAGGCAGGTCGAGGTCGAACTTGACGCGCGATTTCGCTGTCTGGCCGTCGCGGATCAGCGACAACTGGTCGAGATCCTTGGCCGCGTTGCGCGCGTTGGGGTCTTCGTCTTCGTCAAAAGCGCGATTGACGCGCACGTATTCGGCCCAGGTGGGGATGCTCTCGGCGCGGAACATGGCAAGCATCGGCGCCTTGTTGTCGGGTGTCTCGACCTGCTCGGCCTTGTGGGCTTCCTTTTCGCCTTCCGTGCTGCCGCTGCCCTCGGGCGGCAGTTGCTCACCCGGGTCGACGAACTTGCCGGGCGCAGGTTCGTCGGCAGCGATCAGCCACAGCAACACCGGCTGCGGCGGGCGCGACTTGCGGGAATTGAGTGGCGGCAGGCCGTCGACCGCAGCAGGCTGTTGCAGAGCCTGGCGGATAGCGTTTTCCTGCGCTGCTTCGTCGGGCTGCAGTTGCGCCGGATCGATGCGGCCGGCGAGGTGGGCGGCGACCAGGCGCTCGTAACGTGGCCGGAGGCCGGGGTAGCGCGTCAGCGCCGCCTGGCTGGCGAGCTGGTTGCGGATGAACCAGGGCCGCTGCGGGGCGATGTCGCTGGCGGCGAGGGCGGCCAGCCACAGGTAGAGGTCGCGATTGAGCGATTTTTCCGGGAAGGCGGCGATTTCGGGCGGCAGGCGCAGGGTTTCGGCGTCGCGCCGGGCATGGGCGACCTTTTCGCCGCTGCCGGCGACCCGTTGCAGCCAGCGGCGGCGGGCACCGTGGGTTTCCGAGGTGGCGGCCGCCACATTGAGGCCGGGGTCGCCGCCGAAGGCGCGGAACAGGATGCCGGCGGTTTTTTCGACTTCGGCCAGCTTGACGGCGGCCTGCGGGTAATGGTTGCCGGCGGCCCTGGTGACCCAGTTGTGCCAGATCTTGCCGATGAATTCTTCCATGTCAGGCCTTTCCCCCGGCGTCCTCGTCAATGTTCGACAGGGCCGAGAAGCGCGCCTCGTTGCGCCGCGCGTCGTCCTTGCTGACCCAGCGCAGCAGTTGTCCTTGCGGATTGTTGCGGTTGACCGTGCCGCAGGCCGAAATGCACTGCCCGCATTGCGTGCAGGCGAACATCCAGCGTTTGACGTTGCGCGGCTTGAGGCGCATCGGGCAGACCGCATCGCAGGCCGACCCGTTGCCGTTGAGGCAGGTGGCGCAGTCGGTCAGGCGTTCGCGCTCGAAGCCGACGACCATCGCCTGCTTGTTGCCCATCCAGGCGAAGCTCTGAAAGAGGCCGACGGCGCAGGCGTAGCGGCAGAAAAGGTGGCGCGCGAAGAGAAACTCCAGGGTCAGTACGGTGGTGGCGGCGGCCAGGAAAATGACTTCGCCGCGATAAAGGCTGAAGGTGAACAGGCCGTGATAGACCTGAAACGGCGGCATCAGGTAGGTCAGGCCGACCAGCGCCCAGGCGAAGGCGAAGCCGATGGCGGCGGGGACGACGGCGAACCAGTAGCGTTTGTCGCGCGGGGCGGGCGTGCCGTCCGGTTCCCAGGGCGGGGTTTCCTTCTTGTCCCAGAGCGAATGCTTGCCGGTGGCGAAGAGCATCAGGCGGTTGATGGTTTCGACCACCGAGAAATGCGGGCACAGCCAGCCGCAATAGAGGCGGCCCCATTTCCAGGCGACGCCGATGATCAGGGCCAGCGTGCCGAGTACCGGCAAAAACAGGTAAAAAATCAGGTTGACCGCAGCCGTGCCGGCGTCGACCCGACCGGCGATCAGGTCGTCGATGCCGAGGTGCCACGGCATGGTCAGGAAGTAGGCATGCCGCTCGGTCAGGTCGTAGCGGAAGAGATCGAAGATCGGCGTCAGCGTGAACAGCGCGAAGAAGCCGATCTGCGCCCAGACCCGGTAGCGTTGCAGCGCCGGCTTGCTCATGCGCTGCGTGGTCCGATCAGCGGGAAGCGCCAGGTCTGGCCGGCCATCGCCTTGATCAGGCCGTACATGCCGAAGAGGACCAGCGTCGAGTGGATGCAGGTGAAGTAGAGGATGAGGATCACCCAGGTCCATTCCCAGTCGAGACCGCCGAGGGCGAGGACGAGGCCGGAAAGCGAGACAATCAGCAGGCCGCCGACCAGGCTCACGAACGTCGTCTGCTTCAGGTGCTGACGGGCCAGCGGCGGCGCGCTGTCCTTGTGGCGCAGCCACAGCCAGAGCAGGATGGCGAAACCGATACCCGGTGCCAGCAGCAGGTTGATCAGGAAGAGGGCTTCGGCGAGGACGGCGAGGTTCTGCCCGGCCTTTTCCTCGGTGAAGCCGAAATCATCGTCCGAACGTGGCATTGACGATTTCCATCAGCGCCTCGACGGTTTCCTCGTCGTCGGTCAGGCTCTCGACCAGCGCGGCGCGGCAGGCGGCGGAGACGTCGAAGCCGGACTTGATCAGCGTCGCCGCGTAAACGAGCAGGCGGGTGCTGGCGACTTCCTCGAGATCGCGATCCTTCAGGGCACGGAAGGCCCTGGCGATGCCGACCAGGCGCTTGGCGAGGTCGGCGTCGCAGCCGGTTTCGCCGAGCAGGATGGAGATTTCGCGCTCGGCACCGGGGAAATCGAAGCGCATCGAGACGAAGCGCTGGCGGGTCGATGGCTTCAGGCCCTTGAGCAGGTTCTGGTAGCCGGGGTTGTAGGAGACGACCAGCATGAAATTGTCGGGTGCTTCCAGCGTTTCGCCGGTGCGGTCGATCGGCAGGATGCGCCGGTCGTCAGCCAGCGGGTGCAGTACGACGGTGGTGTCCTTGCGCGCCTCGACCACTTCGTCGAGGTAGCAGATGCCGCCTTCGCGCACGGCGCGCGTCAGCGGGCCGTCGCACCAGTAGGTTCCCTTGTCGGAAATCAGGTGGCGGCCGACCAGGTCGGCGGCGGTCAGGTCGTCGTGGCAGGCCACCGTGTACAGCGGCAGCTTGAGGCGCGCCGCCATGTGCGAGACGAAACGCGTCTTGCCGCAGCCGGTGGGGCCTTTGATCAGCAGCGGCAGGCGCTCGTTGAAGGCGTGTTCGAAGAGCGAAATTTCGTTGCCGGAAGGTTCGTAGAAGGGCAGCTCGGTCATTTGAGGGAAATCCAGTAAGCAATCAGTATCAGGCTGGCGACGAGTATAAGCCAGCCTTCGAGCAGGGCGCGCCAGAGGCGCGGAGCTTCGCGCAATTCCATGAAATCGAGAATGACCAGCCGCCCCTTGATGAAGGCAATGAGCAGCATGGCGACGATGGCCAGCGTGCCGGCGGCCCCGACCTCGCCGAGATACCAGGTGATGGCGGTGGCGATCAGCAGAACCAGCCAGGCGCGGTGGGCAGGATTTTTCAGGGCATTCATCAGCGCATCACATAGACGAGCGGAAATAGGACGATCCACAGCAGGTCAACCATGTGCCAGTAGGCGGCACCGCTCTCCAGTCCATGCGCGTCATGGCTGCCATAGGCGCCCTTGCGTGCCTGAAACCAGAGGATGGCCAGGATCACCATGCCGAGGATGACGTGCATGAAATGGAAAAAGGTCAGCGAAATGTAGAACATGTAGAAGGTGTTGGTCGACATCGAAATGCCGGCGCCGAACTTCGCCGCATACTCGAATACCTTGACGATCAGGAAGCCTGCGCCGCACAGGAAGCCGAGCAGGATGTTGCGTGGAACGCCTTTCACATCGTCGCGGTGGGCGGCCTGGACGGCAAGAACGACGAACCACGAGCCGGTGATCAACAGCACGGTGTTCAGTGCCCCGGCATTGCGGTCGAGCGTCTGCTGGTAAAGGTTGAATTCCGCGACGTGGCTTGCCCGGGCGAAGGCATAGGAGGCGAAGAAGACGGCGAAGGCCAGCAGTTCGGCGAGAATGAAGAACCAGATGGCGAGGTCGCCCGGAAGCCGCCGCGAGGCGGCTAGGTCCGCGGGGTGTGTGACGGCGAGGGGCTGCATGGAGAGGGATCATACAGGTCGCTCCATCAGCGGGAATTGATATGCCCTAAATGCGGCCGCATCACGAATTTCCGGGCCGGTGCAGGCGGCCGGATCGAATTAGAATCCGCAGCAGCGAGAAAAGGAGGAGAGCATGGTTGGCAGCAGCGTGTTTGTCCTTGGCGTGTTGCGCGCGCTGGTCGAGGTGGCCGGGTTGTTCCTGCTCGCTCAGGGGGTTCTGTATCTGCTGGCGGGCGCCGGGCGTGAGCGCAATGTCGTCTATCAGGGCTTTCGGATCGTTACCCGGCCGGTGATCAGGATGGTGCGCATTATTCTGCCGCGCCGCATTGTCGACCGCCATGTGCCGGTCGTCGCCTTCTTCCTGCTCTTCTGGGCATGGATCGCGCTGGCCTATGTGCGGCGCCTGATCTGCCTGGCCAACGGGCTGGCTTGCGGGTAAGTCGCGCAGTTGCGGGAGAAGGGCGAAAAAAAGCGCGAACCCGGAGGTTCGCGCTTTTGGTTGGTTCAGCTAGCCCGATCAGGCGGTCTTCTCTTCGTTGCCCTTGACGAAGAAGCTGATGATGTAGATCACCAGGCCGATCAGGAAGACCACGCCGCTCCATTCACGCATCCAGTAGAACAGCGCGATCTTTTCCTGCGCCGCCATGAACGGCAGCGGGGTGTCGGAAACGCGTTGCAGCCAGACTTGCAGGATGCCGGCGGCGGTCAGGAACAGCGTGATGAAGGTGATCGCGATGGTCATCAGCCAGAACGCCCACATTTCCATGACCTGGGCCTTGTTGCTGTTGGCAGCACGACCGCGCAGGATGGGCATGGCGTAGGAGATCATCATCAGCACCACCATCACGTAGGCGCCGTAGAACGCCATGTGGCCGTGGGCAGCGGTAATCTGCGTGCCGTGCGTGTAGAAGTTCACCGGAGCCAGGGTATGCAGGAAGCCCCACACGCCGGCACCGAGGAAGGCCATCACGCCGGTACCCAGCGCCCACAGCACGGCAGCCTTGTTCGGATGCTCGCGCCGGCGACGGTTCACCATGTTGAAGGCAAACACGGTCATGGCGAAGAACGGGATCGGTTCCAGCGCGGAGAAGATGGAACCCCACCACTGCCAGTATTCCGGCGTGCCGATCCAGTAGTAGTGGTGACCCGTACCGATGATGCCGGTGATCAGCGTCAGGGTGACGATGACGTAGAGCCACTTTTCGATCACTTCACGGTCAACACCGGTCGTCTTGATCAGCACGAAGGCCAGGAACGAACCAAGAATCAGTTCCCAGACGCCTTCCACCCAGAGGTGCACCGTTCACCACCAGAAGAACTTGTCGAGAACGACGTTCACCGGGTTGTAGAAGGAGAACAGGAAGAAGACCGCCAGGCCCCAGAGGCCGATCAGCAGCACCGTGGCAATTGCCGTCTTCTTGCCCTTCAGCACCGTCATGGTGATGTTGAACAGGAAAACGAGTGCCACGATCACGATGCCGACCTTGGTCGGCAGCGGCTGTTCGAGGAACTCGCGGCCCATCGTTTCGAGCAGGTTGTTGCCGGTCAGTTCGGCCAGCGTGGCGTACGGGACGGCCAGATAGCCGACGATCGTTGCCGCACCGGCGACCAGGAAGATCCAGAACATCAGCAGCGCCAGTTTCGGGCTGAACAGTTCGGTTTCGGATTCCTCCGGGATCATGTAGTACGCGCCGCCCATGAAGCCGAAGAGCAGCCACACGATCAGCAGGTTGGTGTGGACCATGCGGGCCACGTTGAACGGAATGGCGGGGAACAGGAAGTCGCCGAGCACATACTGCAGGCCAAGAATCAGGCCGAACAGGATCTGACCGACAAACAGGCCGATTGCCGCGATGAAGTAGGGTTTTGCAACCGCTTGCGATTTGAATTGCATAGTTCAGTTCTCCTCTCGATCAGCCTTGGTCGTTGGGCGGCCAGTTGGCATCGTTGATCGAATTGACGTGCCTCAGGAAAGCCACGATGGCATTCAGCTGCTCGTCGGTGAAGTTGAACTGCGGCATGCTGCGGCGGCCGGGAATCCCGTCCTTCGGCCGGCTCTGGATGAAGGCCTTGACGCCTTCATCACCGTAGCGGACGACCACGTTGCCCAGTTCGGGGGCAAAGTAGGCGCCTTCACCCATCAGGGTGTGGCAACCGATGCAGTTGTTAACTTCCCAGAGCTTCTTGCCTTCGGCGATCTGCGGCGTGATGTTGGCCCGCATGTCGCGTTTGGGAAGTTGCGAATGGGTGTCGAATGACAGCGCAAGGAACAACAGGAAGAAGAAGACGGTCCCCCCGTAGAAAATGTTCCGCGCCATCGATTTGGTGAAAGCGCCACTCATTGTTTTCCCCCTTTCGGAAATTGTTTGGCGGTCCGATGTTAGGGTGGGGAGCCTGCCGGCACTTTGATATCGGCTAAAAAACCGGGCGCAAAGGACAATAAAGGCGGCCGTGCTGCCTATTTCAGCTTGCGGTACAGCGTCTGTCGGCTGATGCCCAGTTGCCGTGCGGCAGCGGAAAGGTTGCCGCGGCTGGCTTCCAGTGCATGCCGGATGGCCGAACGCGAAATTTCTGCCAGGTTGCCGGCGGCATGGGGTGCCGCTGTCGCTGTCCGGCCCGGTGTCTGCTCCAGTTCGTCGATCAGGTCGTCCGGCAGATGCGGCCAGTCGATGCGGTTTTCCCCGGGGTCGAGCATGGCGACGGCGGTGCGCAGCACGCTCGCCAGCTGGCGCAGGTTGCCGGGCCAGGCGTAGGCGGCAAGGCGGGCGAGCAGCTCCGGCGCGAGGTGCAGGCCGGCATCGTCGGTCAGGTCGAGCAACAGTTTCTCGGTCAGCGCAGCGAAATCGTTGCGTTCGCGCAGCGCCGGCAGGTTCAGGGTGAGGCCGTTGAGGCGGTAATACAGGTCGCTGCGGAATCTTCCCTGCTCGGACGCTTCGCGCAGGTTGCAGTGGGTGGCGCAGATGAGCGCGAAAGCTACCTTGACCGGCTGGCCGCCGCCGAGCGGCGTCACCTGGCGTTCCTGCAGTACGCGCAGCAGGCGGGTCTGCATGGCGAGCGGCATGTCGCCGATTTCGTCGAGGAACAACGTGCCGCCTTCGGCCTCGCGCAGGCGGCCGAGGCTGCCTTCCTTGCGCGCGCCGGTAAAGGCGCCGGGGCTGTAGCCGAACAGCTCGGCCTCGATCAGGTTTTCCGGCAGCGCGGCGCAGTTGATGGCGACGAACGGCCCGTTCTTCTGCGGCGAGGCGTCGTGTACGGCGCGCGCGAACAGCTCCTTGCCGACGCCGGATTCGCCATGCAGCAGCAGCGGAATCGGCTTGCCGACGATGCGCCGTGCCTTGTCGGCCGCGGCGCGCCAGCGAAGGTCGCCGGTATCCAGCCTGGCCAGCGCATCGGCGGCGGGTTTTTCATCGAGCCGCTGCGCCTGCGCCGTCAGGTTGCGCTCGGCGTGCAGCATGCCGTAGAGCACCGTGCCGTCGTGACGGCGCAGCTGCATCGCCTGCTGCGGTCGACGGTGAAAAACGGGCAAAATCTTTTCGAGCCGGGCATCGAGCACGCGGGAAAGCGGCGTCGCCCCGATGTCGACCGCGGCCAGGCCGAGCAAACTCAGACCCTGGCGGTTGGCACCGACGATCCAGCCATCGTCGGAAAGCGCGACGATGCCCTCGGCGACGCTGCCGATGCCTTCCGGGTGGGGGTGCAGATGCAGGCGGATATGGCGCTGGCAGGCGGCGCTCACCAGGCGGTTCTCGATCATCATCGCCGCCGTATTGACCAGCCCCAGGGTATGTGGGTGGCGGCTGCGCTGGTCGCCGGAAATGTCGAGTACGCCGAGCAGTTCGCCGCTGGCGGAAACGATGGGCGCGGCGGCGCAGGTCAGGAAGCCGTTGCGTTCCAGATAGTGTTCCGAGCCGTGGATCTCGATGCCGCTGGCCTCGGCCAGCGCGGTGCCGATGGCGTTGGTGCCGCGCTGCTGCTCGTGCCACGAAGCGCCCGACATCAAGGCGACACGCTCGGCCTTGCCGAGAAAGTCGGCATCGCCCAGCGTGTGCATCAGCACGCCGCGCCGGTCGGCGAGGATGACCATGCTGTGGCTGTGGCGAACCTGTTCGAAGAGGTATTCCATGACTGGCCGCGAATGGCTGACCAGATCGTGATTGCGCGCCAGCGAGCGCTGCAGTTCGCCGCCGGAAAGATTGTCGGCACAGGCCAGGCGCCCGGTCGGCGAGAGGCCGGCGGCGAGACTGCGCCGCCATGAGCGCGCCAGCCGTTCGTCGATGGCGCCGTCAGGGAAGCTCGCCGTTTTCCAGCAGCTGGAGCCGGGCCTGGCGTAACAGCGGGGCCGGCACTGGGGTATTCGTGCGCATCAGTTTCGTCTCCTCGGCGGGTCGGGGCCCGCTTTTTTGCCGAGTATAGGGTGCCGGGCGGGCGAAGCAATAGAAACCGGCGCTGACGCCGTCTGACTGTTCCATTTTGTGACAGCTGTGGCGGGACGAGACGTTGCGGCACCTGTTGCGGTCAACGGCGAATTCCTGACGACATCCACTGAATCAATGGCTTGCGAAATTTATTCGGGCTGGCACGGTGCTTGATATGAGTAGCGGCCCGCAAGGGAATCAATTCATCAATCCGTAAAACATCTGGAGACGACATGATCTACGCAGCCCCCGGCGCCGCAGGTGCCAAGATTGCCTACAAGGCCCACTACGACAACTTCATCGGCGGCCAGTGGGTCGCCCCGGTCAAGGGCCAGTACTTCGACGTCATCACGCCGCTTACCGGCAAGGCCTACACGCAGGCCGCCCGCTCCACCGCCGAAGATATTGAGCTCGCGCTCGACGCCGCCCACGCCGCTTTCCCGACCTGGGGCAAGACCTCGCCGACCGAGCGCTCCAACATCCTGCTGAAGATCGCCGACCGCCTCGAAGCCAACCTCGAACTGCTGGCCTACGCCGAGACCGTCGATAACGGCAAGGCCGATCCGCGAAACGCTGAACGCCGACATCCCGCTCACCGTCGATCACTTTCGCTACTTCGCCGGCTGCCTGCGCGCCCAGGAAGGCGGCATTTCCGAGATCGACGAGAACACCGTCGCCTATCACTTCCATGAACCGCTCGGCGTCGTCGGCCAGATCATTCCCTGGAACTTCCCGATCCTGATGGCCGCCTGGAAACTGGCGCCGGCCATCGGCGCCGGCAACTGCGTCGTGCTCGAAGCCGGCCGAATCGACCCCGATCTCCATCCTGATCCTGATGGAACTGATCGCCGACATGCTGCCGCCGGGCGTGCTCAACATCGTCAACGGCTTCGGCCGCGAAGCCGGCATGCCGCTCGCCACCAGCAAGCGCATCGCCAAGATCGCCTTCACCGGCTCGACCTCCACCGGCCGCGTCATCGCCCAGGCCGCCGCCAACAACCTGATTCCGGCCACGCTGGAACTGGGCGGCAAGTCGCCCAACATCTTCTTCGCCGACATCATGGACAAGGACGACGGCTTCCTCGACAAGGCCATCGAAGGCCTGGTGCTGTTCGCCTTCAACCAGGGCGAAGTCTGCACCTGCCCGAGCCGCGCCCTGATCCAGGAATCGATCTACGACAAGTTCATGGAGCGCGTCCTGAAGCGCGTCGCGGCGATCAAGCAGGGCAACCCGCTCGACACCGACAGCATGATGGGTGCCCAGGCCTCGCAGGAACAGATGACCAAGATCCATGTCCTACCTCGACCTCGGCAAGCAGGAAGGCGCCGAATGCCTGATCGGCGGCGCCCGCGCCCAGCTCGAAGGCGACCTGGCCGGCGGCTACTACATCCAGCCGACGCTGTTCAAGGGCCACAACAAGATGCGCATCTTCCAGGAAGAAATCTTCGGGCCGGTGCTCGCCGTGACCACCTTCAAGGACGAAGCCGAAGCCCTGGCGATCGCCAACGACACGCTCTACGGCCTCGGCGCCGGCGTCTGGAGCCGCAACGGCAACGTCGCCTACCGCATGGGCCGCGCCATCAAGGCCGGCCGCGTGTGGACCAACTGCTACCACGCCTACCCGGCGCACGCAGCGTTCGGTGGCTACAAGGAATCCGGCATCGGCCGCGAAACCCACAAGGTGATGCTCGACCACTACCAGCAGACGAAGAACCTGCTCGTTTCAGCTACAGCGAAAGCAAGCTGGGTTTCTTCTGATCAGCGACTGACTCTTCTCTGGTCGCTTGCGGGCGACTTTTTCCGGGGCGGGTAACCGCCCCGTTTTTTCGGAGATGAACATGGTTGAAAAAGTCATTGCCACCCCGGCGGCGCTGGAACTGATCGAGCTCCTGAAACAGACAGCACGGTGCGCTGATCTTCCACCAGTCCGGCGGCTGCTGCGACAACAGCGCCGCCAACTGCTACCTGCCCGGCGACCTGACCATCGGCGACTGGCGACGTCCATCTCGGCGACATCGGCGGCGTCCCCTTCTACATGACCCGCATCGCAATACGACTACTGGAAGCACACGCAGCTGATCATCGACGTGATCGACGGCCAGGGCGGCACCTTTTCGCTCGAGGGCGGCAGCGGCAAGGCCTTCCATACCCGTTCGCGCCTGTTCACCGATGCCGAATGGGCTGAATTGCAGGCGGAATGAAAGCCCGCGGGGCGGTATACTGAGCCTTTCCCAAGTTGAAAGCATTTCATGGCCGCCTCCGATGACACCGCCAGCATGGCGCTCTTTTGTGATTTCGAGAACGTCGCCCTCGGCGTGCGCGATGCCCAGTACGAGAAGTTCGACATCAAGCCGGTGCTCGAACGCCTGCTGGCCAAGGGCAGCATCGTGGTCAAGAAGGCCTATTGCGACTGGGACCGCTACAAGGGTTTCAAGGCGGCGATGCACGAGGCCAATTTCGAGCTGATCGAAATCCCGCATGTCCGCCAGTCGGGCAAGAACTCGGCCGACATCCGCATGGTCGTCGATGCACTCGACCTCTGCTACACCAAGGCCCACGTTGATACCTTCGTGATCATCTCCGGCGATTCCGACTTCTCGCCGCTGGTCTCCAAGCTGCGCGAGAATGCCAAGCGGGTGATCGGTGTCGGCGTCAAGCAGAGCTGTTCCGACCTGCTGGTTACCAATTGCGACGAATTCATCTATTACGACGACCTGGTGCGCGATCGCGAGTCCGGGCGCGGGACGCAGCGCCGCGAGCGCGAGAAGCGGTCGCCGGAGGAAGAGGCGAAGCGCAGCGCGAAGCTTGAAGAGCGCAAGAGCAAGGCCGTCGATCTGGTTTCTTCCACCCTGGCCGACCTCATGGCAGACCGTGGCGAGTCCGAACGGGTCTGGGCATCGGTGCTCAAGGAAGTCATCAAGCGGCGCAACCCGGGTTTCAGCGAAGGCTATTTCGGTTTCCGCACCTTCGGCAACCTGCT
Source organism: uncultured beta proteobacterium (assembly GCA_963815365.1). Taxonomy (GTDB): domain Bacteria; phylum Pseudomonadota; class Gammaproteobacteria; order Burkholderiales; family Rhodocyclaceae; genus Azonexus. Next base: position 58,195 of record CAWFGN010000001.1, on the reverse strand, counting down.
TGAAGAGGCGGCTGGCCGTGGCTTGCTGACGGTCGGGCGTGACGAGAAATCAGGTACCTTCGTGACCCGTGCCGCGCCGCGGGCGGCGGAGCCGGAAGCGGCTTCCGGGCTGGCTGCGCAGCCAGCCGCCGACGTGGTGCTCGTCGAAGCATCGGCGGGCGAGCCGCCGCCTGCCGGTAGTGAGGATAAATCTCCGGCACGCCGCCGCAGTGGCCGACGCACGCGCAAGGATTCGCCGGAGCGGCCGCCTGCCGAGCCCGAGGCGTTGGTGGACAGGGCTCCGGCGCCCGCCGCGGAGCCTCTGCCGGTCGCGGCTGAGCCGGACGGCGCCGGGGAGAAGCCGCGCCGTGGCGGACGTCGTCCGCGCAAAGCGGGCAGCGTGGCCGAGGCTGGCGAAACCGCAGCAGCCGAAGCGCCGGTCAGCACACCGGTAGTTGAAAAGAAGGCTGCACGGCGCCCGGCACGCAGCCGCAAGGCGAAGGCCGGCGAGGGTGGCGCCGCCTAAATCACCTTCAGCAACTGGGAACGCAATTCTTCGGCGCGGCGCTTGCCGTCGCGCGTCTGCACGATGGCGTGGAACCAGGGGTCGAACTGCCAGCGCAACTCTTCATGGGTCTTCGCGGCAAAGGCCGCTTCGACGATTTCAAGGTGAGCGAAGGGACCGCAGAAGGTTTTCAGCGAGTTCTGGATAAAGTTGCGCGCCATGTCCATTTCCTTCCGGTTTGGCGGATCGGGAATCGGCCGGAAGGCAGAGATCGATGGCTGGGGTTCGGCGGGTGCGGGCTTCACCGCGCCGCTCGCATCCTTGACGCTGGCCATCTCGATCAAACCCTGCTCTTCGAGCAGGCCAAGCGTGATCTGGAGATCGTCGGCCTGCAGCATGCCGCGCAATTCATCAACCGAACGCTTGCCATCGACAAAGATCAGCACCCGCCGCTGGCGTGGTGTCAGGCCGCCGGCCTTGGTTGTGATCTCTTCATGTCCCTTCTGGGTCTTGGCAAATACAACGCCCATCTGTTATCTCCAATGTTGGGAAGTGCGCAGGCATTGTACATAAAACAAAAAAAAGAAAACCCGCCGCAGCGGGTCTTCCGTGAACTGCGTCACGAAACGGCGTTCAGGCGGCAGCCTGGGTCGGAATCTTGTGGCCGCGGCGGGTGATGCGATTTTGCGAATCGACGTAGATCAGGTCGGGCTCGTACTTGGCCAGCTCGATCTCGTTGTACACGGCAAAGGTGGCGATGATCAGGATGTCGCCTGGCGCGGCACGGCGAGCCGCAGAACCGTTGACCGAGATGACGCCTGATCCGCGTTCGGCGGGGATCGCATAGGTGGTGAAACGCTCGCCATTGTTTACGTTCCAGATGTCGATCTGTTCGTATTCCTTGATGTTGGCCGCTTCGAGCAGGTCTTCATCAATGGCGCAGGAACCCTCGTAGTGCAGGTCGGCGTGGGTGGCGGTCACGCGGTGCAACTTGGATTTCAGCATCGTTCTCTGCATGGTTTCACTCATCCAGATAGTTGGGGGAAGCGCATTGTAACGACAATGGAAGCGCTGTCAACGGCCATAATTATGGATATTCCAGTCGCGTCAAATCTCGATGTTGTCGATGAGCCGCGTGTTTCCCAGGCGGCTGGCGGCAAGTACCACCAGCGGGGCGTCTACGTCTTTCGGCGGAGACAGGTCGGATTGTTGTCGCACTGCAACATAGTCGGTTTTCCAGCCGGCTGCGGTTAACGCCGAAATTGCGGCATTCTCCAGTTTGCCGGTGTCGGTTGCGCCGGTCCGGATGGCGGCGCGGATCTCATTGAGCAAGCGATAGAGGCGCGGTGCCTCGGCGCGCTCGGCTACGCTCAGGTAGCCGTTGCGCGAGGAGAGGGCGAGCCCGTCCTCGGCGCGCACCGTTTCGCCGCCGATGATGGCGATCGGCAGGGCGAGCTGGCGCGTCATGTTGCGGATGACCATCAGCTGCTGGTAGTCCTTCTTGCCGAACACGGCGGCCTGCGGCTGCACGCAGTTGAACAGCTTCAGGACAACCGTGGCGACGCCGCGGAAATGCCCGGGGCGGAATTCGCCGTCGAGGATGTTCTGGATCGCCGGCGGCTCGACGACGTATTCCTGCGGTTCCGGATAGAGATCGGCTTCGGTCGGGGCGAACAGCACATCGACGCCGGCCGCGGCCAGCTTGTCGCAGTCGGCCTGGAAGGTGCGCGGATACTTGTCGAAATCCTCGTTCGGGCCGAATTGCAGGCGATTGACGAAAATCGAGGCGACCACGGTGTCGCCGTGGGCGCGCGCCTGTTCTATCAGGCTGATATGCCCGGCGTGCAGGTTGCCCATGGTCGGCACGAAGACGACGCGACCGCGCCCTTTGAGCGCCGCGCGCAGGTCGGCGATAGCGGAATGGATTTGCATGGTGAATTCGTGGAAAAGTCAGGCGGCGTAAGTGTGTTCGGGGCCGGGGTAGCTGCCTTCCTTGACGGCGGCGACCGCGCGGACGGCTGCATCGGCGATGCTGGATGCGCCGTCCATGAAGTTGCGCACGAACTTGGCTTTCTTGCCCGGCGGGATGTCGAAGGCATCATGCAGTACCATGACCTGGCCGGAACAGTCCTTGCCTGCGCCGATTCCGATGGTGATGATCGACAGGCTGGCGGTGACTTCAGCGGCGAGCACGGCGGGAATGGCTTCGAGGACGATCATCGTCGCGCCGCCGTTTTGCAGGGCCAGCGCATCTTCCTTCAGGCGCAACGCGGCAGCTTCGCCCTTGCCCTGTACCTTGTAGCCGCCGAGCGCATGCACCGACTGCGGCGTCAGGCCGACGTGGCCGCAGACCGGAATACCGCGGTGCACGAGGAATTCCACGGTCGCCGCCATATCGCGGCCACCTTCCAGCTTGACCATCTGGGCGCCGGCCGCCATCAGCGTGACGGCATTACGGAAAGCCTGTTCCGGCGATTCCTGATAGCTGCCGAAAGGCATGTCGGCGATGATGAAGGGACGGTCCGAGCCGCGCTTGACTGCGGCGACGTGGTAGGCGATGTCGGCGACGGTGACCGGCAGCGTCGTGTCGTGGCCCTGGATGACGTTGCCCAGCGAATCACCGATCAGCAGAACCTCGACGCCGGCGCCATCGAGCAGGCGGGCGAAGCTTGCGTCGTAGCAGGTGAACATGACGACCTTGTCGCCGGCGGCGTAAAGCTTGGCGAGGTCGGCCTGGGTCAGGCGGCGGGTGATGCTTTGTGCAGACATGGCTTATGCCCGGAAAACGAAATAGACGGCGCCTAGGATACACAGAGCCGCCCAGAGATAGTCAAGCTTCAATGGCTGGCCCATGTAAAAAATGACGAAGGGCACGAAGAGCGCGAGCGTGATCGCCTCCTGCAGGATCTTGAGCTGGCCAAGATCCATCTCGGTGTGTCCGATGCGGTTGGCCGGGACCTGCACCAGGTATTCGAATAGCGCGATGCCCCAGGAAATCAGCGCCGCGATCCACCACGGCTTTTCGTTGAGGTGCTTGAGGTGGGCATACCAGGCGAAAGTCATGAAAACGTTCGATAACGACAGCAGAATCACCGTCTGCCAGATGACCGGCAGGTTCCAGCCAAGGACGCTCATAGGCGGGCGATGCCCTGGTTGGCGACGGCCGGCAGCCAGGCGGCAACGCTGCCGCGCTGTGGCAGGCGCAGATCGGGGGCGATTTCGGCCAGGGGCAGCAGCACGAAGGCGCGCAGGTGCAGTCGTGGATGCGGCAGGGTCAGGCGCGGCAGTTCGAGTTCCAGATCGTCATAGAGCAGCAGGTCGAGGTCGATGCTGCGCGGGCCGTTCTTTTCTCCGCGGATACGCCCGAAACGCTGTTCCACGTCGAGCAGCGCATCGAGCAGCGCCTCGGGCGCCAATTGCGTTTCCAGCGCGGCAACCGCGTTGATGAAGTCCGGTTGTGCGGTGATGCCGACGGGCGCGGTGCGGTAGAGCGACGAGGTACGGGCCACGCGGCTGTACGGGAGATTGGCCAGCGCAGCGAAAGCGGCGCGCACCGTGGACGCCGGGTCGCCAAGGTTGGCGCCAAGCGCAACGAAGGCGATGCTCATTCGACGCTGGCGCTGCCTGGATGGGATGCTTCCCGGGGGTGGTCAACGTCGCCGCCACCGCTCGGTTTTTTGCGCCGCCGCCGGCGCTTCTTCTCGCCTGCCTGTTCGGGCAGCAGCATCCGGGCGCGTTCCTCGCCGTCGGCATCCTGAAAGCGCGTCCACCACTCGCCTAGTTCCCGGTCGACTTCGCCGGATTCGGCGCGCAGGAGCAGGAAATCATAGCCGGCGCGGAAGCGTGGCTGTTCGAGCAGGCCGTAGGGCCGCTTGCCGGCGCGCGCCTCAAAGCGCGGCTGCAGGGCCCAGATGTCCTTGATGTCGCCGGCGATGCGCCGGGTGATGGCCAGCTTTTCACCCTGTACATCGAGCACCGTATCCATCGCCTGATAGAGCGCCGGAATTTTCGGCTCGCCTTTGGCCTTGAGCTTTTCCCAGTGGGCCAGCACTTCGTGCCAGAGCAGGGTGGCGAACAGGAAGCCGGGCGAAGTACCCTTGCCGCGCTGCACGCGGTCGTCGGTGCTGGCCAGCGCCAGCATGACGAATTTCTCGCCCATCGGCTGCTCGAGGATAACGTCGAGCAGTGGTAGCAGGCCGTGATGAAGCCCCTCGTCGCGCAGCTGGGTGATGCATTTGACCGAATGCCCGGAGGTCAGCAGCTTCAACATCTCGTCGAACAGGCGGGCAGCCGGGACGTTTTCGAGCAGGCTGGCCATCTCGCGGATCGGCTTGCTCGCCGCCGGGTCGATGATCAGCCCGAGCTTGGCGGCAAGGCGCACGGCGCGCAGCATGCGCACCGGGTCTTCGCGATAGCGGGCGCGCGGTTCGCCGATCATGCGCAGGGTTTTCTGCTTGAGGTCGGCGACGCCGTGGTGGTAGTCGATGACTGCCTCGGTCGCCGGGTCGTAGTAAAGCGCATTGGCCGTGAAGTCGCGGCGCGCCGCATCTTCCGCCTGGCTACCGAAGACATTGTCGTGCAGCACGCGGCCGTGCTCGTCCTTTTTGGTGTTGTCGGCCAGTGCGCCGCGGAAGGTGGTCACCTCCAGCGTCTCCTGGCCCATCATCACGTGGACGATCTGGAAGCGGCGGCCGATGATGCGGGCGCGCCGGAAATGGCGGCGGATGTCTTCCGGCGTCGCGTCGGTGGCAATGTCGAAATCCTTGGGTTCGGCGCCGATCAGCAGGTCGCGCACCGCGCCGCCGACGACGAAGGCCTTGTGGCCATGCCCCTGCAGGGTTTCGCAGACGCGCCGGCTGCCGGAGCTGATGCGGTCGCGGGTAATGCCGTGGGTGGAGACGGGAATGACAGCGGGCTCGTGGTGGCCGGCCCGGGGCTTTTTGCCGCTGAAAACGCGGGAAATGAATTTGCGGATCACGTATTACCGTTCAGTGAGCGCCTGTTGCGCTGCAGGAAAAGGCGGATTCTACCGCAGAGTGATGATTTTCCAGCCCATTTCGCCGGCATGGGTGCGCAGCGTCGGGTCGGGATCGACGGCGACTGGCAGGGTGACCTTGCCCATCAGCGGCAGGTCGTTATGCGAATCGCTGTAGAAATAACTGTCGGCAAAGCTCCCCCACCACAGGCCGAGCGATTCCAGCCAGGCCTCGACGCGGGCGATCTTGCCTTCGCGGAACGAGGGCAGGCCGGCCGGCGTCCCGGAAAATGCCCCGTTTTCGACGTTGACCGCGGGAATCGTGCCGATCAGGTGCGGAATGCCGAATTCGCGGGCGATCGCACCGGTGACGAAACTGTTGGTGGCGGTGACGACGGCGCACAGGTCGCCGGCGGCGAGATGCCGGGTGCACCAGCGCACGGGCCGGCTCGGTGATGATCGGATGGATGTGGCGCGCCATGTATTCGCGGTGCCAGGCATCGAGTTCGGCGCGCGGGTGGCGGGCCAGCGGCGCCAGCTGGAAGGCGAGGAACTCGTAGATGTCGAGCGTGCCGGTCTTGTACTGTTCGTAGAACCGGATGTTCTTCGCTTCCTGTAACTCGCGGTTGACCACGCCTTTGGAAATCAGGAACTGTGCCCACTCGAAATCCGAGTCGCCGGCGAGCAGGGTGTTATCCAGGTCAAACAGGGCGAGGTTCATTTCGAGAAATCCAGGGGCAGGGTTTCGTTGAGCAATTCACGCAGTAGCGGCAACGTGACGGCACGTTTGTGTTCGAGCGTGTAGCGGTCGAGCGCTACAACGAAGGCGGACAGCGTGCGCATGTCACGCGGCGCATGGCGCATCAGGTAGTCGATGGCTTCCGGCGTCAGCTTGAGCGCCCGTTCCTTCGCCTGGGCGGCAAGGGCGGCGGCCTTTTCGCCGTCCGCCAGCGGTTGCAGGCGGTAGATCAGGCCGGAACCGAGGCGGGTGCGCAGATCTTCGCGCAGCGCCAGGTGGGCCGGCGGCTGGTCGGCGGCGGTCAACAGCATTCCCGCGGCCCGTTTCAGGCGGTTGAAACGGTTGAACAGGGCAATCTGGCCTGCTTCATTCAGCGATTCGACATGGTCGACGGCAAGCTGTTCGGCTTCGTCAACAGACGCCAGTTCCGGGTCGTGCGCGGCGTCGATGTAGGCGAAGCCGCTGGCCAGCAGCAGGTGCGTGCGCCCTGACCCGGCTTCGCCCCACAGGCAGAACGAGGTTTCGGCGCGCGTACCGGCCAGCCAGCCGGACAGGGCGGTGAGCGTTTCCGCATTGCCGCCGGGGACAAAATTGTCCAGTGTCGGTGAACTATCGGGCAGCAGGTCGAGGATCAGTTGGCGCATCGGAAAGATTACTGCCAGCTGACCAGACCATAGTTCTTCTTGCCGCGGCGCAGGATCGTGAAGCGGCCGTAGAAGCGCTCGGCGTCGGCGATCTGGTGGTCCAGCGCCTCGACCTTGGCGCCGTTGATGGCGACGCTGCCACCCTGGATGAAGGTACGCGCTTCCGACTTGGACTTGGCAAGGCCGGCAGCGACGAGGGTGTCGATCAGGCTGCCGGCCGCCTTGTCGAGTTGCACGCCGGGCATGCCGTCCTGGGCGAGTTGTTCGAGGTCGTTTTCGGTCAGATTTTCCAGTTGACCGTGGAACAGGCTGTCGGTGATACGGCGGGCGGCCATCAGGGCGACTTCGCCGTGCACCAGGCGGGTTGCTTCCTCGGCCAGGATGCGCTGTGCTTCGGGCTTGGTGCCGCTGGCCTTGTCAGTCGCTTCGATCTCGTTGATACGGTCAACCGGCAAAAAGGTGAAAAATTTGAGGAACTTGTAAACGTCGGCGTCGCTGGTGTTGAGCCAGAACTGGTAGAAGGCGTAGGGCGAGGTCTTCTTCGGGTCGAGCCAGACGGCGCCCGATTCGGTCTTGCCGAACTTGGTGCCGTCGGCCTTGGTGATGAGCGGCACGGTCATGCCGAAGACGTGTTTCTGGTGCAGGCGGCGCGTCAGGTCGGTGCCGGCGACGATGTTGCCCCACTGGTCGGAGCCGCCGATCTGCAGGACGCAGCCGTAGCGTTTGTTGAGTTCGGCAAAGTCGTAACCCTGGAGCAGACTGTAAGAGAATTCGGTGTAGGAAATGCCCTGGTCCTCGCGCTGCAGGCGCTGCTGGACGGATTCCTTCTTGATCATCGCATTGACAGAGAAGTGCTTGCCGATGTCGCGCATGAATTCGAGGCAGTTCATGCCGCCGAACCAGTCGTAATTGTTGGCCATGATGGCCGCGTTGGCGCCGTCGAACTTGAGGAAGGGCGTAACCTGGCCGCGGATCTTGTCCACCCAGGTGGCGATCATGTCCGGCGTGTTGAGCTTGCGTTCGCTGGCCTTGAAGCTCGGGTCGCCGATCATGCCGGTGGCGCCGCCGACCAGCGCGATCGGCTTGTGGCCGGCTTCCTGGAAGCGCTTCAAAATCAGCACCGGTACCAGATGGCCGAGGTGCAGGCTGTCCGCCGTCGGGTCGAAGCCGCAATAGAGCGTTACCGATTCCTCGGTCAGCAGCTTGTCCAGCGCCTCGGCGTCGGTGATCTGGGCGATCAGGCCGCGATCTTGCAGATCCTGGATAAGGGGGGAATGGGTCATTGCGGTTGCTCCACTGGGCAGGCGCCATCGCGCTGAAAAATCGGACCCGCGATTTTAGCAGAGGCCGGGCCCGCCAAGGCTGCGCCAGTTACAGGGAAGGGGGTTCTTCCCTGAGGTGACTGCGCTTCCGGCCGGTCTGGCGGACGCCGGCAGCGGGTTAGGGGGCGCGGACGGTTTCGGGTAAAATCGCGATTTTTCAGCGGATAGCCTCCGCCTCCGGCGAGTTCATCAGATCATGACCCAGAAAACTTCCCTCTCCTACCGTGATGCCGGTGTCGATATCGATGCCGGTGACGCGCTCGTCGAGCGCATCAAGCCGCTGGCCAAGAAGACCCTGCGCGACGGCGTGCTCGGTGGCATCGGCGGTTTCGGTGCGCTGTTCGAGGTGCCCAAGCGCTACAAGGAGCCGGTACTGGTGTCCGGGACCGACGGCGTCGGCACCAAGCTGCGCCTGGCTTTCGACCTTAACCGCCACGACACCGTGGGGCAGGATCTGGTCGCCATGAGCGTCAATGACATTCTCGTGCTCGGCGCCGAGTCGCTGTTCTTCCTCGACTACTTCGCCTGCGGCAAGCTCGATGTCGATACCGCCGCGGCCGTTGTCGGCGGCATCGCCAAGGGTTGCGAGCTGGCCGGCTGCGCGCTGATTGGTGGCGAAACGGCCGAAATGCCGGGCATGTACCCGGCCGGCGAATACGATCTGGCCGGTTTCGCGGTTGGCGTCGTTGAAAAATCCAAGGCCATCGACGGCAAGGCATCCATTGCGCCGGGTGACGTCGTCCTCGGCCTGGCTTCCTCCGGCGCCCACTCCAACGGCTACTCGCTGGTGCGCAAGATCATCGAACGTTCGAATCCGGACATGAACGCCAAGTTCGATGGTGAACGTACCCTGGCTGACGTCGTCATGGCGCCGACCCGCATCTACGTCAGGCAGGTGCTGGCAACGATGGAAAAGGTCACGATCAAGGGCATGGCCCACATCACCGGTGGCGGCCTGCTCGAAAACGTGCCGCGCGTCTTGCCGGAAAACACCGTCGCCGAGCTGGAAAAGGCCGCCTGGCCGCGCCCCAAGCTGTTCGAATGGATGCAGGCCGAGGGTAACGTCGCCGAAATCGAGATGCACCGTGTTTTCAACTGCGGTATCGGTCTGGTCGTCGTCGTTGCGGCGGCGGATGCCGACGCCGCCATGGCCGAACTGACGGCGCAGGGCGAAGCCGTTTATCGTATCGGCAAGATCCGGGCGCGTTCGGGTGACGAAGCGCAGACCGTCGTGGTCTGAGTGGCGATTGCAGGGCGCGGCAATGGCCGGCGTCCTGCTGTTGCTGAATTTACCCGGCCCGGCCTGGGCCGTTGGTGAACCAGCGCCTGAACGCAGGCCGGCAATCAGGAGTGCCGCCGGCAAGGCGGCGACAAAGCCGGCAGGCCCGGCGCGATCTTCCGAGATCGGTGCTGCGGAAATCGCCGAACGCGAAACCATCGGGCTGCATGGAATGGCGAGCTTTTACGGGCCGGGCTTTCATGGCAGGCGGACAGCGACCGGGGAGATTTTCGATGCCCGCGGTTTCACTGCCGCCAGCAACCGTTTTCCACTCGGCACCTGGCTAGCGGTACGCCGGCTGGACAACGATCGCTGTACCATCGTAAAAGTCAATGACCGCATGGCCGCCCATCACCGGCGGCGCATCATCGATGTCTCGCGTGCCGCCGCGGAATATCTCGGGATGATCAGTGCCGGCGTCGTTCTGGTGCGCGTCGCGCCGCTCCGCGAGGGGCTGCGCGAGAGCGATTCATGCCTGGAAGCTTTCGCGCCGCCCGAGCCGCTTCCCGAGTTGCCGGCCACTCCCGATTGGCGACTGCCGACGATGGATCGATCACTCGATGCGATGCAGTGAGGCACGTTTGCCAGATTTATTGTCAAACCGGGTACAATAGCAGCCATTACTGACCATAAAGTCAGTAAATATTCACGGCGACTCATATGAACAAAAATACACGACTCGGCATCATTGTCCTTGCGCTTGCCGGCCTGGTGGGCCTCGGCTACTACGCATACACCGCGAATCGCGCCCCGGCAGCCGGTCCCGGCGCCCCCGGCAAGGCGGGTGGCCCGCCGGGCGGTTTTGCGATTGCGGTCGAAGTGGCCAAGGTTGCCGCCGCGGATTTTTCCGACGAGGCCAGTGCGGTCGGCAATCTGAAATCGAGCGAGTCGGTGATCATGCGCCCCGAAACCGCCGGCCGGGTTTCCGGGATCAATTTCCGCGATGGTGCCGTGGTCAGCCGCGGTGCGGTGCTGATCACCCTCGACGCGGCGGTTCAGGAGGCCGAACTGCAACAGGCGCGCGCCAACCTGGCATTGGCCCAGAGCAATTTCAAGCGCAACAAGGAACTGGTGGAAAAGAAGTTCGCCAGCCAGCAGGCGCTGGAAAACACACTGGCGACGCTGAAGGTCCAGGAGGCCGCCGTCCAGCTGGGTGAAGCCAAGGTCGCCAAGACAAGGATCAAGGCGCCGTTCAACGGCGTGGTCGGCCTGCGCAACGTGAGTGTCGGGGACTACGTCAAGGAAGGGCAGGACCTGATCAATATCGAGGACATCGGCACCTTGCGGGTGGACTTCAAGTTGCCGGAAACCTACCTCGGCCGGATCATCAAGGGTCAGGTCGTCGAGGTCAGCACCGATGCGCTGCCCGGCGAACAGTTCAAGGCGGTGCTCGATGCCGTGGATCCCATGGTCGAACCGGGCGGGCGGGCAATTTCCAGCCGCGCACGGCTGGACAACGCTTCCGGCAAGCTGCGTCCGGGCATGTTCGTGCGCGTCCGCCTGCTTTTTGGCGACCGCAAGAACGTGCTGATGGTGCCCGAGCAGGCCGTCGTTCCCGGGGCGCAGCCGATGGTGTTCAAGGTGGTCGAGGGCAAGGCACAGGCGACCCAGGTCAAGCTGGGGGTGCGCCGGGCGGCCCAGGTGGAAGTCATCCACGGCCTGGTGGCCGGCGACGTCGTGGTCACCGCCGGCCAACTCAAGCTGCGCGATGGCGCCCCGGTGCGGGCGATCGGCGAGGGCGGGGCGGCGCCGGCCAGGACGGCAGAAGCCAAATGAAGATCTCCGAGATATGCATCAAGCGGCCGGTTTTCGCCACAGTGTTGTCGCTGGTCGTGATGCTGATCGGCATCGTTTCCTACACGCGCCTGCCAGTGCGCGAGTATCCGAAGATCGACGAGCCGGTGGTCACGGTTAACACGACCTATCGCGGCGCTTCGGCCGAGATCATCGAATCGCAGGTGACCAAGCCGCTCGAGGATTCGCTGGCCGGCATCGAGGGCGTCGAGGTCATCACCTCGATCTCGCGCGCCGAGAACAGCCAGATTTCGGTGCGCTTCAAGCTCGAGCGGGCGCCGGATTCGGCGGCGGCCGACGTCCGCGACCGCGTTTCGCGCGTCCGCAACAAGCTGCCGGACGCGGTGGACGAGCCGGTGATCGCCAAGGTCGAGGCTGACGCCAATCCGATCATCTGGATCGCATTTTCTTCCGACCGGCATTCGGCGCTCGAAGTGACCGATTTCGCCAGCCGCATCGTCAAGCCGCGCCTGCAGACCCTGCCCGGGGCGGCCGACGTACGCATCTTCGGCGACCGCAAGTTCGCCATGCGCATCTGGCTCGACCGCGAGCGCCTCGCCGCCTACCAGTTGACCCCGGCCGATATCGAGGACGCGTTGCGCAAGCAGAATGTCGAGGTGCCGGCCGGGCGCATCGAGAGCCGCGAACGTGAATTCTCGGTGGTCGCCAATACCGACCTGACGACACCGGAAGGCTTCGGTGCCATCGTCGTCAAGACTGTGAACGGCTACCCGGTGCGCATCGCCGATCTCGGCCGCGTCGAAATCGCTGCCGCTTCCGAGCGCAGTTCGGTTCGCTTCAACGGCCGTTCGGCGGTGGCGCTCGGTGTCATCAAGCAGGCGACCGCCAATCCGCTCGAACTGTCGAAGGCGCTGCGCGCCGAACTGCCCAAAGTGACCGCCGAACTGCCACCAGGCATGCGCGCCGACATCGCCTACGATTCGTCGATCTTCATCGACCGCTCGATCGAAGCGGTGTTTACGACCATCGGCGAGGCGATCCTGCTGGTGCTGGCGATCATTTTCTTCTTCCTGCGCAACCTCCGCGCGACGCTGATCCCGCTGGTGACCATCCCGGTGTCGCTGGTCGGCGCCTTCGCCATCATGTTCATGCTCGGCTTCACGATCAATACGCTGACCCTGCTGGCGCTGGTGCTGGCCATCGGTCTGGTCGTCGATGACGCCATCGTCGTGCTGGAAAACATCTACCGCCACATCGAGGAAGGCATGCCGAAAATGCAGGCGGCCTTGCAGGGCTCGCAGGAAATCGGCTTCGCCGTGGTGGCGATGACGCTGACGCTGGCGGCAGTGTACGCGCCGGTCGCCTTCATGACCGGGCGCACCGGCAAATTGTTCATCGAATTCGCGTTGACCCTGGCCGGCGCCGTGCTGGTGTCCGGTTTCGTCGCGCTGACCCTGTCGCCGATGATGTGCTCGCTGCTGCTCAGGCACGAGGAAAAACACGGCAAGGCGTTCATCGTCGTCGAGAATTTCCTGAACTGGCTGAATTCCGGCTACAAACGGGTGTTGACCGCGACACTCAGGCAACGCTGGATCATCATGAGCGGCTTTGTCGCCGTCGCCTTTTCCTGCGTCGCCCTGCTCGGCGTGCTGAAGTCGGAGCTGGCGCCAGTCGAGGACCGAGGCGTCATCCTCGGTGTCTTCCTCGGGCCGGATGGTGCGACGCTCGACTACACCGACAAGTACGCGCGTCAGATCGAAGGAATCTACAGCCAGACCAAGGATGTCGAGCGCTTCTTCGTCGTTTCCGGCAACCCGACGGTCAGCCAGGGTATTTCCTTTGTCGGCCTCACCGACTGGAAGCAACGCGACCGCAGCTCGGGGGACGTCGCCAAGGAACTGTTCCCTAAATTCATGGGCATTCCCGGCGTGCTGGCCTTTCCGGTGACGCCGCCGTCGCTCGGCCAGAGCCCGCGCGAACGGCCGATCAATTTCGTCATCGTCACCTCGGCTTCGTATGAGGAGTTGCAGGAGGTGACCAGCCAGTTTCTGGCCGAACTGGCCAAGAATCCCGGGCTGACCAACGTCGATACCGACCTCAAGCTGAACAAGCCGGAACTGTCGGTCGAGGTCAAGCGCGACAAGGCGGCCGACATGGGCGTGCCGGTCGAGACCATCGGCCGCACGCTGGAAACCCTGCTCGGCGGGCGTCAGGTGACCCGCTTCAAGCGCGACGGCGAACAGTACGACGTGATCGTGCAGGTCGCCGACACTGATCGCCGCAATCCCGAAGACATCCGCGACATCTACGCGCGCGGTCGCGACGGCAGCATGATCTCGCTCGACAACCTGGTTGATGTGAAGGAAACCATCGCGCCACGCGAACTCAACCACTTCGGCCAGCGCCGTGCGGTGACCATCACCGCCAATCTGGCGCCCGGGTACACGATGGGTGAAGCGTTGAGCTTCATGGACGGCATCGCCACCCAGTTGCTCAAGCCCGGCTACGCCGTCGACTACAACGGCCAGACACGCGAATTCCGCCAGTCGTCATCTTCGCTCGGGCTGACCTTCACCCTGGCGCTGGCTTTCATCTACCTGGTGCTGGCGGCGCAGTTCGAGAGCTTCCGCGATCCGTTGATCATCATGCTGACGGTGCCGCTGTCGATGGCCGGCGCCCTGCTGGCGCTGTGGCTTTCCGGCGGTACGCTCAATGTCTACAGCCAGATCGGGCTGGTGACGCTGGTCGGCCTGATTACCAAGCACGGCATCCTGATCGTCGAATTCGCCAACCAGTTGCAGGAGAAGGGTCTTGAGTTGAGGGAGGCGGTGATCGAGTCGGCGACGCTGCGTCTGCGCCCGATCCTGATGACCACCGGCGCCATGGTGCTCGGTGCCGTCCCGCTGGCGCTGGCGACCGGCGCCGGCGCGGAATCGCGCCAGCAGATCGGCTGGGTCATCGTCGGTGGCCTGCTGCTCGGCACCTTCTTCACGTTGTTCGTGGTGCCGACCGTCTATACCCTGCTCGCGGCGCGCAAGACGCCGCTGGCGGACGATTCAGGCGCGCCGGCCGTGGCGCACGCGAACTAGGCGACGAGAAACCCGGCAATCCGCGCGGCGACCTTGTCGCTCAGCGCGGGGTCGAGGCAGTCGTAATTCTCGGCCACGAAGGAGTTGGTCAGCCAGGTAATCTGGCGCTTGGCCAGCTGGCGCGTCGCGAAAATCCCGCGGTCGCGCAGTTCCTTGCGCGGAATGATGCCTTCCTGCGCCTCCCAGGTCTGGCGGTAGCCGACACAGCGCATTGACGGCAGGTTCAGATTCAGCATGTATTTCGCGCGCAGCATCCGTACTTCGTCGTCCAGCCCGGCCAGCAGCATTTCGTCGAAACGGCGGGCGATGCGTTCGTGCAGCAGGGCGCGGTCGGCCGGCAACAGGCCGATCGAAAAGAAGTTGTACGCCGGCCTGAGCTGTTCGCTTTCGGCCAGCAGCGCCGACATCGGGCGGCCGGTCAGGCGATAGATCTCGAGGGCACGTTGCAGGCGCTGGCTGTCGGTCGGATGCAGCCTTGCTGCGGTCGACGGGTCAAAAAGGGCCAATTTCGCATGCATAGCCGGCCAGCCGAGGGCTGCTGCCTCGGTGTCGATCTCGGCGCGCAGCGCGGCGTCGGCCTGTGGCAGATCGGCCAGGCCGTGCAGCAAGGCGCGGAAATAGAGCATCGTGCCGCCGACCAGCAGCGGCACCTTGCCGGCCGCCGTGATCTCGGCCATCGCCGCCAGCGTATCGGTGCGGAAACGGGCGGCGGAGTAGCTTTCCTCCGGTGAAATGAGGTCGATCAGCCGGTGCGGGTAGCGCGCCAGCGTGGCGCGGTCCGGCTTGGCGGTGCCGATGTTCATGTCGCGGAAAACCTGGGCGGAATCGACACTGATCAGCTCAACCGGGAAACGGTCAGCGAGCGCCATGGCCACCGCCGTCTTGCCCGAGGCGGTCGGGCCCATGAGCAGTATGGCGGGCGGCAGGCGGGGCGCATTCATGGCGGCGAATCCTACCATGCACGCCGGGGCTGTCGTCGGCCTATAATCTCGCCATCATAGGGGGAGGAAACATGTCGCTCGTACCGTGCCGCGCCTGCGGCCACCAGGTCGATACCTCGGCCGAAGCTTGCCCGGGCTGCGGGGCCACCAATCCGGGACGCAAGATGAGCCGCCAGCAGCATGACCTGATCGTCCTGCTCATTCAGTTGGTCGTCGGCACGGCGCTGCTCTTTGCCCTCGGTAGCGCGGTCTGGAATGTGGTCGGGCCGATCGTGAAGCAACAACTAAGCAAACCTGCGACCGGTTAGGCTGCCGCGCCGCTTGGGATCGTTCGTCGTCTATTTTCCTTGCGCCGTTGCGCTGGCCAGCGACTTCTCCATTTCGCCTACGGCGGTTTGGTAATCGCGGTGCATCGTTTCCCGCGATCCGCGCGAAACCCGGCTCAGCGGCCGCCATAGCTGCTCGGGAACACCGGCCAGCGTCGCGTGCTTGCCGATCAACAGGGTAGCCGGGATCGGCGTCAAGTCGCCCGGCGACTCCAGGGCGGCGGCTTCGGTCCCGACATGAGCGGCGAACAGGAACAGATGACGCAGGCGCGGCGAGCCGGCGTGCTCGATGCGCCCGGCAACGCCGGTGGGGTCTTCTTCTATGCGCTGGGACAGTCCGCTGAAATCGGCAGCCGTGCGCACCGGCAAGCGCGTGACCGGGGCGACCCCAAGTTGCTCTGCAAGCTGGTTGAGATACCGGATATGCGCCTCGACCGGCCGCGACAACTGCTGCATGACTTCCTCCGGCTGTTGCCCGTAGCCGCCCAGCCACTGGCTAAGGTAGCCGTATTCGAACCCCAGCTGAAAGACACGCTGCGCGAAGCGCGGGTCGAGTGCCGCCTCGCGTAGCCGCGACCGTTCGGCGATCAGGGTCGCCTCGGCGGCGTAGGCCTCGGCCGGATCATTGACTGTCCAGCCCAGCTGCCCCAAATGGGCTGCGCCCCACATCCAGACGGCCTGAATGCCGAGGTAGAGGAGGGTAACCGCCACGGTAGCCAGCAGAAAGCGCCGTCGCTCGCGCCAGCGGTCGTGGCTATCGTCTTCGTTGGGGAGGGTGCCGGTCAAGAATGTTTCCTGAAAAAATCACGTTGGCAGTAGGCTAGCACTGTTGTGGCCTGTCGGGAGCGAGCGATGAACAGCGGCGAACTCAGTGTACACTTCATCAACAGCGTAATGGTCACGCTCGTGGTCGCTCTGTTCGTGCTCTGGCGTTACCGGCAGGCGATTCTCGGCGGCATGATGCGGGGCGCGAGCGCGGTCCTGCCCCTGCCGGTAGCCACGGCGCCGGCCTCGACCGGGGCGCACGCGGGCGGGCTGCCGGCAAGCGAGGGCGCGATGCGCCGCCGCACTTCGGCTGCCTGGTTATTGACGACCGCCATTTGCGGCCTGCCGATGGCCATTGCCTACATGTCCGCCGCGAACATGGGGCTGTCGCCGACTTATGCCCTGGGTCTGACGTTTTGTTACATGATCGCGTCCCTGCCGATGATCGCGGTATCGCTGGCCTGGCCGCCACTGCGCATCGTTGGTGGCTTCGTCGTGATGATGCTTTGTTTCGCCGTCCTGTTTCTGGCGGCGGGGGTGGTGGAGCGTTCCGTGGGCGGCCGGCCGCTTGGTTGGCAAATATTCGGCCTGATCCCCCTGTTTGGCGAGATGGCCTGGAACCAGCTGTGGATGGCCGGTTTGTTCTGGCTGATGTCGTGGCCGGTACGTCTGCGCGGCGTCGTGCCGATCACCTTCGCCGCCCTGCTGGTCTTCGGCTCCGCCCCCTTTGTTGGTTCGCGCCTGACGGCTGCACTGGCCGGCACCGATTTCGGCACGCCCTGGGTGCTCGCGCTGGGGCTGAACGGCATTTTCCTGCTTATCGCCTTGCCGGTCGGCGGGCTGGCTTGGCTGCGCTTGCGAAAACTGGCCGCTGACTACGACGCCAAGCGCTTTTCCGACGCACAATTGCTGGCTCGGACGTGGTGGCTGATGCTCGTCGTCACCGTCGGCTTCGACATCCTGATCGCCAGAGAGCGCCCGCTCTTCGCACTGCTGCTGGTCGCCGGCGAAATCCTGTTCTTCTCTCCGGTGAACCGCTGGGTGATGAAACGGCTTGACGTCGCCGGACAGGGCGCGGCGCGGCATGTGCCGACGCTGTTGCTGCTCCGGGTATTCGGTTACACCGCGCGCACCGAGCACCTGTTCGACCGGGTGGCGGCCCGCTGGCGGCTGATCGGCCCGGTCACCATGATCGCCGCGCCCGACGTCACCGCCCGCACCATCGACGCCGGCGACTACCTGCGCTGGCTGACCGGGCGGGTGGACGAGCTGTTCGTCACCTCGCGCGCCAGTCTTGATGCCAAGCTGGCGGCCCTGGACCTGAACCCTGACCCCGACGGGCGTTTTCGCATCAACGAGTTCTGCTGCCGGGATTCGACATGGCAGGCGACCGTCGTCGAACTGATGCTGCGTGCCGATGCGGTGATCATGGATGTGCGCGGTATCACCCAGGCGCGGCGTGGCTGCGAGTTCGAACTGCAACAGCTGGCGCAGCGCTTGCCGCCGCAGCGGCTGGTGCTGGTCGTGGACGGGACCACCGACAAGGGCGTGTTGCAGACGGCGTTCGGCCCGGGCTTGGGCGAGGCGCGGATGGTCGAGGTTCGACGAAGCCGGGAAGCCGATCGGGCGTTTGGCGCGCTGATTGATGCTGCAAAATGAACAGCGGTTTCTGAAATGGAATGCAGGCGGGAATTGAATGAGTCGGACCCGAAATCTGTGGGGCGGAGATTGAGCTATGGGAAGCGCGAACTCGTCGTCCTGCTCATTCCGCCGACCGATATGGTAGCCGGCCTTACCAGACCAGACGGAAGCTGTAGTTGGCGGCGCCGCCGGCGCGGTCCATGATGCGGACGATTGCCGTGTAGTCGTTGGCGCTGCTCGGCTGGCGGGTGACGGTAATCGAGCCGCGCCCTTCGCGTTCGGTGAGTTGAACATTCACCTGCCTTGCCGGCAGCGGCGAGACAAACTCGTAGCTCACCTCCTGCGGCAAGCGCCCGAAGCGCACCACGGGCTTTACCGTGTCCGCGCGTATGTGCAGATAGACCGTGCCATTCACATTGCCGCGCCATTGCAGGCTGTTGCCCTGTTCTGCATCGCCGGATGGCTTGGCTGCCCCGCCCTCCTGCGCTCCCGCAGACGGAATGAAGGCGGCAGCGGAAACGCCAAATATCAATGCAGTGGCGAGACGGGAAAATGCTTTCATGGCGAATTCGCTTCCTGTGGTGAGATGGCCGGAGATTACTGCATGGGGAAAGTGCGGTCGATTCGGGATGTGCCGTGCGGCGCAAGTCGGCATCCTCAGCTGGCCTCAAGTTCCTTGAGTGTCTTGCCCTGCCTGTTCTTCCACGCCGTCAGCCCGTTGGCCGTTCCGCCGTGAATGACCGTGGCTGCCGAACTGGGACTCGGAAATTCCATGTCCCGGGTAAAGACGAGAACCTCGGCGTCGGCCACCAGCACCCCTTCTTCGATCAGGCGCTTGCGGAGGTTGACGACGTAAGGGTATTTGCTGGCCGAAGGACGTTCGCTCAGCGAAGCGTGCGAGCCTCTGAGGACGACGAAGCCGTTCGGACTGAGCCTGCCAGCCGCTTTTTTGCCCCTGATTTCGCAGTACAGGGTTTCTTGCAGGGCTTCTGACGTGCCGGCCGGGGCGGTCGGAACGAGAAAATCCGAACCCAGTGCAGGCATCAGCTGGTGAATCTTTTCGAGGAAGATTTCCATGTCCTCGCGGTCCGACTCGGGCAGCTTCGCGCCGCTGTTCTGTCCGTTCCTTACCGTAAATCTGGCGGCCTGCCTTGCCTGCTCGATCAGGCGTCCTTCGAGGTAGCGAATGTGGGCCTTGGTCAGATTTTCATCCTTGCTGACGAAAAAAATGACGTGGTTCCAGAAGTCCTTTTCAAGATGGATCTTCAGCCGATCCTTGATCGATTCCGCCTCACCTATGTAGACAGCGTTCTTGCCGCTCTCGGGGTCGTTTCCGGTCAGGAAATAGACACCAGAGCCTTGTGCCTCCTCGCGGCTCAGGACACTGTCGAATTCGCTGCGCGGGCCGGCAACCGCCTTCCCGGTCCAGTTCGACAGTTCAGCCGTGCGCAGTCGCTTCGGGTCGCCATTGACGAGGAATATTTTGAGGGTGGCGCTGGGCATCGGCGATGGATTCAGATTGTGACGATAGCCAGAATACGGCAGCGCTCCGGCCGTGTCCAATCGGTGCGGACGAAGCGATGCCTATTGGCCGCGCAGGAATAGTTTGTCCAGTTCGGCGAGGGTCAGTTCGGTCCACGTCGGCCGTCCGTGGTTGCACTGGCCGGCCCGTTCGGTTTCTTCCATCTGGCGCAGCAAGGCATTCATTTCGGGGACGGTCAGCAAACGGCGGGCGCGCACCGCGCCGTGGCAGGCCATCGTGGCGAGCAGTTCGTTGCGCCGCGCGGTGGCGAGCTGGGTGATGCCGTGTTCGCGCAGTTCGGCGATCAGCGAGCGGGCCAGCGCAGCGGGGTCGCCGGACTGGAGCAGGGCGGGGACGCTGCGCACGCCGAGCTGGTTGGGGCCGAGCGGGGCGATCTG
Source organism: uncultured beta proteobacterium (assembly GCA_963815365.1). Lineage (GTDB taxonomy): Bacteria > Pseudomonadota > Gammaproteobacteria > Burkholderiales > Rhodocyclaceae > Azonexus. Next base: position 38,315 of record CAWFGN010000001.1, on the reverse strand, counting down.
GAAGCCGAGGTCGGCGAGGGCGTCGGCATGTTCCTCGACGGCGGCGATGTCGAGCGGGTCGGCGGCGAAGACGGCGGGGATCAGGAGTGCCTGGGTGGCGATCTGGCGGTTGTCGAGGGCGGTCTTCAGCTTTTCGTAGAGGATGCGTTCGTGCGCGGCGTGCATGTCGACGAGAACGAGGCCGCGCGCGTTCTGGGCCAGGATGTAGATGCCGTGCAACTGGGCGAGCGCGTAGCCAAGCGGCGGGCTGTCGCGGTTCGACGGCTTCGGAAGGCGTGAATTGGGGCGCGCTGGCCGAAGTGCTCGCTGGGGCGCCGATGCCTTGGGTGGCGCGGGCGAATGCCAGGTAGGCAGCGGCGGCGGGTTCGGCGACGCCGAGCGTGCTCTGGTGGCGCAGCGGCGGCGGGTAGTTCGGGGTGAAGTTCGGAATTTGCCGTTTTTTGGGCGTTGACCGCGCCCCGCAGGAAGTACCCTTGGGGTGCAACCGGCGCCATGTCGAAGCTTTCGCCCTGCACCGGCGTCGCCAGCGTGCGCTGGATGGCGTGAAAGACGAACTGGTGCATGGCGCGCGAGTCGCGGAAGCGGACTTCGGTCTTGGCCGGGTGCACATTGACGTCGACCAGCGCCGGGTCGATGTTGACGAACAGGCAGACGGCAGGCTGGCGGCTGCCGTGCAGCACGTCGCGGTAGGCTTCGCGCAGGGCGTGGGCGATCACCTTGTCGCGGACGTAGCGGCCGTTGACGAAGACGTACTGGCCGTCCTTGGCATCGGTGGCGCGCGTCGGGTCGATGGCGAAACCGGCGATGGCGAGCGGGCCGGCGGCGGCGTCGAGGCGGCGGGCGGCGCCGAGAAAATCGTCGCCGAGGATGTCGGCGATGCGCCGGGCGCTGTCGGCGGGGGCGAGCTGGAACAGGTTGCGGCCGTTGTGGGTGAGGCTGAAGGCGACGTCGGGGCGGGTCAGCGCCAGGCGCTTGACGGCGTCGGCGCAGTGGGCGAATTCGGTGCCTTCGGCCTTGAGGAATTTGCGGCGGGCCGGGGTGTTGAAATAGAGGTCGCGCATTTCGACGACGGTGCCGGCCATCAGCGCCGCCGGTTCCGGTTCGGCGCCAGGTTCGGCCTTGAGTTTCCAGGCGTGGCTGGCGCCGTGTTCGCGGCTGCTGATGGCGAGGCGGGCGACCGAGGCGACCGAGGCCAGCGCCTCGCCACGGAAACCGAGCGAACTCACCCGCTCGAGATCCTCCAGCGAAACGATCTTCGACGTGGCGTGGCGGGTCAGGGCCAGCGCCAGTTCTTCCCTGGCGATGCCGCAGCCGTCGTCGGTAACGCGGATCAGCTTGACGCCGCCTTCCTCGAGATGCACCTGGATCGCCTTGCTGCCGGCGTCGAGACTGTTTTCCAGCAGTTCCTTGAGTACCGAGGCGGGGCGCTCGACCACTTCGCCAGCGGCAATCTGGCTGATCAGCAGGTCGGGGAGGCGGGCGATGGTGGGCATGGCCGGATTATAATGCGGCCTCATTCAAAGCCCGGCGCCCCGCATGGAACTCCTGACCCAATTCGTGGACATCGTCCTTCATCTTGACAAGCATCTGGTGGTGCTGGTGCAGCAATACGGACTGTGGATCTACGGCATCCTGTTCGTGATCGTCTTTTCCGAGACCGGTTTCGTGGTGACGCCTTTCCTGCCGGGCGACTCGCTGCTCTTCGTCGCCGGCGCGCTGGCCGCACTCGGCGAAGGCGGGATGGACATCCTGGTGCTGATCGGTGTCCTGACCATGGCCGCCATCCTCGGCAATACCGTGAATTACCATATCGGCCGCTTCCTCGGGCCCAAGGTCTTTCATTGGGAAAATTCGCGTTTCTTCAACCGCGACGCGCTGGTCAAGACGCATGCCTTTTACGAAAAACACGGCGGCAAGACACTGGTGATTTCGCGCTTCCTGCCGATCTTCCGCACCTTCGCCCCGTTCGTGGCCGGCATCGGCTCGATGTCCTATGCCAAATTCACCCTGTTCAACCTGCTCGGCGCGCTGGGCTGGGTCGTCTCGCTGTGCCTGGCCGGTTACTGGCTGGGCAACATGCCCTGGGTCAAGGCCAACCTGTCGGTGATCATTGTCGGCATCATCGTGTTTTCGCTGGTTCCCATTGCCATTGGCTACGCTCAAGGGCCGGGCGGCCTGATGCGCTGGCTGGTCGTCCTTCTCGCACTGATGGTCGCTGGCGGCTGTGCGACCAAGATGGGAAAGGATGGCCGGACGGAGAGTACGGTGGACGTCAAATACCTGGCCAAAACCGAGGTTGACCGCATTGCCGATACCGTGCGCAGCGACGTGACCGACGGTCTGCTGCTGATCGCCGACAAACTCTACAAGCGCAACCCGCGCGAATGGAAGAAGGCGGGCTGCCAGCCGCGAGGCCGCACTGGAGCGGCTGAAAATGCGCCGTTACAGGAGCTTTCCCGAACTCGGCGGGGCGCGCGAGGGGCAAGCGGCGGCGCTCGCCTTCAGCGAAACCTTACGAAGGCGACCGCGTGCCGGCACTGATGTTCGGCTTGCTGACGATGACCGACGCCGCCTTCGAGCACAAGGAAGAGTTCTATATCCTCGACGCGCTCGATGAACGAAAGCTCTACAACTGCGCGCGCAACATGGAAATCGCGATCTGGAAGCTGAGCGGCGACCGCAACGCCGCCGGCGAACTTTTTCTGCTCTCCAATGAACTCGATCCGGCCAACCGCAACCTGTCCTTCGAGCGCGAGTTCGGCCGCGAAATCGCGCTCCTCGACCTGATGGCCAAGATTGTCGCCGACCGCAACGGGCGTGGCTTGTCGCGCGTCAGCCAGTCGGTGGTGAGTACCATTTTCCTTCCTGTAAGCTTCATCAAATGAAAAATATCGTCATCCTGATCTCCGGCCGCGGCAGCAATCTCGAGGCCCTGATCGCCGCCCGCGACGCCGGCCGATTGCCGGTCAATATCGCCGCCGTGATCAGCAACCGGCCGGATGCCCAGGGGCTGGAAACGGCCGCAAGGGCGGGTATCGTGGCGCACTACATCGACCACAAGGCGTTTGCCGAGCGCGATCGCTTCGATGCCGCGCTGGCCGAATGCATCGACGGCTTTGCGCCCGACCTCGTGGTGCTCGCCGGCTTCATGCGCATTCTCAGCGACGGTTTCGTGCGCCACTACAGCGGGCGCCTGATGAATATCCATCCGTCGCTGCTGCCGTGTTTTCCCGGCCTGCACACGCACCGCCAGGCGCTCCGGGAAGGCGTGCGCATCCACGGCTGCACCGTGCATTTCGTGACGCCGGCGCTCGATCATGGCCCGATCATCGTGCAGGCCGCCGTGCCTGTGCTCGATGGCGACGACGAGGCGACGCTGGCGGCCCGCGTGCTGGTTCAGGAGCACCGCATCTACCCGCAGGCCGTGCGCTGGTTTGTCGAAGACCGGTTGCGCCTTGACGACGGCCGCGTGCGCATTGCGGCCGAACACGCCGGCGTCGGCGTGCTGATCTCGCCCGAGGTGTGCTGAACCGCGATGCCCGTCGCGCTGCTCGCCGCGCTGGCCGGTTCGCTGGCCCTTCACGTCGCTGCGTTGTTCGGCACCGATGTGGAACTCTTCGGGGGCGGGCAGGAAGCATCATCGCCCCTCACCGCCGAGATCCGGCCGCCACCGGCGCCGCCCGTGGTGCCGCCGGAGACACCGGCGCCGCCGCCCGCGTCCGCGGCAAAGTCCGTGAAACCTCCCCGGCTGACCACCGCCAAGGCGGCAACGGCCAGCGTTCCCAAGGAAATGGCGCCCGGCGTGGAAAGTGCCCCGGAATTGCCGTCGACCGCGCCTGAAAGGATGCCCATGCCACCCGCCGCACCCGCGCAGCCGGTCTTGCCGGCCACCGGGATGATCCGCTTTGCGATCTACAAGGAATCACTCGGCCTGCAGTTCGGGCGTGCCGAACATCGCTGGGAATTCAACGAAGACGGGACTTACCGGCTGACCGGCACGACCGAAACCAGCGGCCTGGCATCGCTCTTCAAGCCCCTGCGCCTGCAGGCGGAGAGCCGGGGCCGGATGGTTGCCGGCGGCCTGCAACCGGAACGCTACACGACACTGAAGAACGGCCGCGATGCCAACGAAAACTGCCGATTTCGACTGGTCGACCGCGCAAGTCCATCTGGCGCGCGACGGCAGTGTGCAACCGATTGCCCCGGGCTCCCAGGACATCCTGTCGCTCAATTACCAGCTGGCCTTTCTTGGCAACCTCGCCGACGGCAGTTCGCTGGGCGTCGTTACCGGCCGGAAATACGCGCGTTACGCGATCGACTCGCTGGGCGAGGAAGAAATCGAGGTGCCGGCCGGCCGTTTCCGCACCCTGCACCTGCGGGCGATGACCGACAGCACGACGGAAATCTGGATCGCGCTCGATCGGGGCGGCTTGCCGGTTAAAATCCGCTTCACGGATAAAAAAGGCGAAAGCTTCGAGCAGGTCGCCACTGAAATAGGATTGCCATGAACGCCCGCTTCACCCCCGCCCTGTTTGCCCATGCCGAAGCCGTGCTCGGCCACCTGCTACGCTTCGAGTACCCGGCCGATGCGGTCGTTTCGCGCTATTTCCGCGAGCATCGCCAGCTCGGCCATGCCGACCGCGCCTTCGTCGCCGAAACGGTGTTTGCCGTGCTCCGGCGCGGGCGCAGCCTGGAGGCGCGCTGCGCCGGCAGGCTATCCGATCGCAACCGGCTGCTGGTGGCGCTCGCGGTGACGCGCGGCTGGAGCCAGCGCGAGCTGGCGCCGGTGCTCAAGGCCAGCGAGGAGGAATGGCTGGCCGCCGCCAAGGCGATGCCGGAGAGCGCGTTTGCGCCGGCCGTGCGCTGCGACCTGCCGGACTGGCTGTACGGCGCGCTGGAAGCGCAGTTCGGCGCCGAAGAGACGCTGGCCCTGGCGACGGCGCTCAATCAGCCGGCGCCGCTCGACCTGCGCGTCAATACCCTGAAAACGAATCGCGATGCAGTCCTTGAAGCCCTTGCCGGCGAAGGAATTGCTGCGCTTGCCGGCCCACTCTCGCCGCTCGCCGTCCGCCTGCGCGAGAAGCCGGCGCTGGCAAAAAATCCGCTTTTCCTGTCCGGCGCCATTGAAGTGCAGGACGAAGGCAGCCAACTGCTCGGCTACCTGCTCGAGCCGAAACGCGGCGAAATGGTCGTCGACCTGTGCGCGGGGGCGGGCGGCAAGACCCTGCTGCTCGGCGCCCTGATGCGCAACACCGGCCGTCTCTACGCCTTCGACGTCTCCGACAAGCGTCTCGCCAACCTGAAGCCGCGCCTGGCCCGTTCCGGCCTGTCCAATGTGCATCCGGCGCGCATCGAGCACGAGCGCGACAGCAAGATCAAGCGCCTGGCCGGCAAGATCGATCGCGTGCTGGTCGATGCGCCGTGTTCCGGCCTCGGCACGCTGCGCCGCAATCCGGATCTCAAATGGCGGCAGAGTGCCGAATCGGTGGCCGAGCTGGCGCTCAAACAGGCCGCCATCCTCGACGCGGCGGCCAGGCTGGTGCGTCCCGGCGGGCGCGTGGTGTATGCCACGTGCAGCCTGTTGAACGCGGAAAATGATGCGATCATCGAGACGTTTCTTGCCAGCCATCCCGATTTTTCGCTGACCCCGGCTTCAGCCGTGCTGGCCAGACAGGGAATCGCCCTCGACGGCGACTGCCTGCGCCTGCTGCCGCACCGGCATCATACCGACGGTTTTTTCGCCGCCATTCTGGATAAAAAGGCATGAAGCAGCAACAAAGCGAAGCGCTGCAGTTGTTCCGTGACCTGGTCGACGATTTTCGCGATCCGAACTTCGTCTGGCAACTCGTGGCCCTGGCCGTCTGTCTCGGCGCCGCCTGGCTGATCGCACGCTGGTGGCTGGCCAGCCATCACAAGGCGGATGGCGGCCGTCTGCACGATGCCGGCGCCCGTCTGGTCTTTCCGCTGACGGCGCTGCTACTGGTCGGCGTGAGCAAGCTGGCCTTGCAGAACTTCATCCAGATCAACCTGTTCCGTCTGGCGATTCCCCTGCTCGGCTCGCTGGTTCTGGTGCGCGCCGTGGTCTTCGTGCTGCGTCAGGCTTTTCCGAAGGCGACCTGGCTGACCACCTGGGAGCGCATCATCGCGACCCTGGTCTGGGGCGGGCTGGCCCTCCACATCACCGACCTGGCGCCGCATTTCATCGACGCGCTGGAGCAGGTGGTGTTCCCGCTCGGCGCGCAGCGCATCAATCTGTGGACGATCCTCCAGGGCATCATCACCGTTTTCCTGACCGTGGTGGTCGCGCTCTGGGTGGCCGGTGTCATCGAAACGCGCCTGATGCACATGGAAGGCGTCGATTCCAGCCTGCGCATCGTTGGCGTGCGTGTTGCCAAGGCGCTCCTCACCGTGGCCGCGCTGGTCACCGGGTTGACCATGGTCGGCATCGACATGACGGCCTTTTCGGTTTTTACCGGCGCGCTCGGTGTCGGTCTCGGCCTGGGCATGCAGCGCATCGCCAGCAATTACGTTTCAGGGTTCATTATCCTGCTTGACCGTTCGATCCATATCGGCGACATGGTGCAGGTCGGCGCCGACAGCGGCCAGGTGACCCGGATCACGACGCGCTATACGGTGCTCAAGCACCCGGCCGGTACCGAATTCATCGTGCCCAACGAGGCGCTGATCTCCAGCGTGGTGCAGAACCAGTCGTACTCCGATACCCGCTTGCGTTTGTCCACCTCGGTTGGCGTGGCTTATGGCACGGATATCGACCTGGCCATGCGCCTGATGTGCGCCGTCGCCGCCGCGCAACCACGCGTGCTGGCCGATACGCCGCCGCGGGTTTTCCTGACGGCATTTGGCGACAGTGCGATCAATCTTGAGTTGGGATTCTGGATCGCCGATCCGGAAGAGGGCAGGGGCAATATCATTTCCGACATCAACCTCGCCATCTGGAAGTCCTTCAGGGAGAACGGCGTGAACATCCCGTTTCCGCAGCGCGAAGTGCGGGTGCTCAACGCGCCGCCCGGGCAATGATCAGGCGAGCTGCTGCAGCATGCGCCGCTGAAAGGCCTGTTCGGCGCGCTCCTTGCGATGTTTGGCGAAGCGTTTCTGGGCATGCGCGATGCGCTGCCCGAGCTTGTCCAGCTTGAGAAACTGGCGGGCCTTGCTCTTGGTCTTTTCCATGATTTCTCCTCTGTGTGCCTGGGGAAGAATCACTCTAGCGGGCAGTCGGGTGGAAGTCTGTTCCCCTTCGTTGCCTCTTTTGTAACCGTTGCTGACGACACCCGGCAGGCCGGGTGCGTTATCATGGGGCATGCTGACGAAGCCTCCTGACGGCTGTTCCGGCCAATTCATCGCGCCCTCGCCGGCGGTCAGCGAACGCCATCAATGACGGTCAGAAACCTCGAATTCCTCTTTCGCCCCAAATCGGTTGCGGTCGTCGCCGAAACCGGCGAGCCGAGCCGCTACGCCGGGGTCGTGTTGCGCAATCTCGCCGCCGGCGGGTTTGCCGGGCCGGTATTGTCGGTTTCCGCCAAAAGGCGCTTGCGCTTCGTGCCCGGTTCGCCGGTCCATATCGACGAACTCGCGACCGTCCCCGATCTGGCCATCGTCTGCGCCGCCCTGCGCGACGTTGCACCGATCATCGCCCAACTCGGCGCCGGCGGTACGCGCGCGGTCATCATCGGCCCGGCGCTGCGTGACAAACTGACCGGCAGCCAGGTCGTTGAAGCGCGCAAGGCCATCCTCGATGCGGCACGGCCATTCCTGATGCGGGTTCTCGGGCCGGGTAGCGGCGGCCTTATCGTTCCGGCAGCCGGTCTCAATGCGAGCGTTGCGCCGACCGGTGCGTTGCGGGGAAAAATCGCCCTGATAACCCGGTCGACCGCAGTAGCGACCGCGGCCCTCGAACGCGCATGGAGCAAGAAGATCGGTTTCTCGACGGCAATTCACATCGGGGCCAGCATCGATGTCGACCTCGCCGACGTGCTCGACTGGTTGGCCGAGGATCCCGACACCGAATCCATCCTGGTGCACTTCGATTCGGTTTCGGCCGGGCGCAAGTTCATGTCGGCGGCGCGCGCCGCTGCCCGCAACAAGCCGGTCATCGCCATCCGGGGTGGCTGGATTGCCAGCCACGGCGCGGCGAGCAGCCCCTTTTCGGGCGATGATGTCTATGAAGCGGCCTTGCGTCGTGCCGGCTGGGTAAGCATCGACACACTGAGGGACTGGTTTGGCGCCGCCGAAGCGCTGGCTCGGGTGCGTCAGCAGAGGGGCGAACGCCTGACGATTCTGGCTAACGGACACGGCCTGGGCCGCATCGCTGCCGATACGCTGCGCCGCTCCGGCGGCCAGCTGGCGACTTTGGGCAAGGACACCGTGAAGCGAGTGAGCGGGCTGCTGCATACCCCGTCTGCGCTGAGCAACCCGCTCGCCTTGCCGGCCGACGTGACGCCTGACCTGTGGGCGGCAACTTTGGCAGCAATACTCGCCGACCGCAACACGGATGCCGTGATGACTGTCTGTTCGCCGTCACCGTTTGCCCCCGGTCCCGAGGTGGCGGAGGCAATCTGCAAACTGGCGCGGGAGACCGGCAGCAACCTGTTCACCTGCTGGGTCGGCGGGTCGGCGATGCTCGAGGCGCAGCAGGTTTGCGCGACGCACGGGGTGTTGAGCCAGGATTCGCCGGAAGCAGCCATCGCCATTTTTCAGGGAATTGTTAACTATCGGCGCAACCGCGAATTGCTGATGCAGATGCCGCCGTCACTGGCCGAAGATTTTTTGCCTGACAGTGCCGCGGCCCGCGCCGCCATCGCCGAAGCGCTCGCCGCTGGCGCCGAAATACTGCCCGAGCGTCAGGCGCGTCATCTGTTGCGTTCCTACGGAATCGATGTCGCCGAGCATGCTCTGGCCGGCGGTATCGATGCCGCGATCCGCAGCGCCGAGAAAATCGGCTACCCGGTCGATATTGGCCTGGTGTTGGCCAACCTGGCGGATTTCGAGCTGATGGCGTCGGGGCTGCGGTCGCCGGTGGATATCCGGCTTGCTGTTCGCGGCTTACGCAACCGGGCGCGCAGCGAACATCCGACCTTCCGGGTTAACGGCTACCGGCTGCGTCCCAGCGCCGCCCGGAGTGGCGTGCCGGCGCTGCGCCTCGGTATTGCCGACGACCCGGTGTTCGGCCCGGTGATCTTTCTCGGCCCTGCCGCCGAAAACCCACGCGCTGGCCGTTTTGTCGTGGCCCTGCCGCCGCTCAATCTGGCTCTGGCCCGCGATCTGGTGACGCGCAGCCGATTTGCCGAAGCGGTTGCCGGCGACCAGCGCGAGTCTCTGGAACTGGCGGCGAGCCAGGGGCTGGTCCGCCTGTCGCAATTGCTGACGGATATCGATGAGGTAGCCGGGGTGGAACTCGATCCGCTGCATGTCGAGGCCGCGGGCATGGTGGCGCTGGATTGCCGGATCCGGATCGAACATCGGCGGCGCAAGGTGGGGCTGCGCCGGCTGGCGATTCGCCCGTATCCGAAGGAACTGGAGCAGGTCGTCGACTGGAACGGGTTGAAGTTGTTGATCCGGCCCATCCGGCCGGAGGACGAGAACACGCTCGGCGATCTGCTTAATTCGCTGGCGCCCGAGGATTCGCGCATGCGATTCTTCGACACGATGCGCAAGCTGCCGCGTTCGCAGCTTGCACGCTTCACCCAGATCGACTACGACCGCGAGATGGCGCTGGTGGCGATCGAGCGCGACGCCGACGGGGTCGAGCGCTCGCTCGGCGAGGTGCGTCTTGTTGCCGATCCCGACAACGTTGCGGCGGATTTCGCGATGGTGGTCAGTTCGCGGCTCAAGGGCAAGGGGCTGGGCCGCCTGCTGTTGCAGCGCATGATCAATTACGCGTGCGGGCGCGGCATCGGCGAACTGCGCGGTGAGACCCTGGCCGGCAACGTGCGCATGCAGCGCCTGGCGCAGCGCCTGGGTTTCAGCGTGCAAGCCGCTGCCGATCCGGGTACTGTCGCCCTGCATCTGGTCTTGCACCGGCGCAGCCAGTGATCGACGGAGAGTCGCCCCGGCCCGCTCAGAATCAGGTTCGTTTTTTTCGAACAAACACTTCGTCCTATTCATGTTTTAAAGGATGCTTGTTCCGCGTATCCTGCATCACGTATTCCCTACCCTGAACGGAGACAGAAATGAAATCCTTTGCCCTATTATCTGCCGCGCTGTTGCTGGGCTTTACGCTGGCGACCGGTGAGGCTGAAGCAGCCAAGCGTCTGGGAGGCGGTTCGTCCTCCGGCATGCAGCGCCAGTCGGTCGCCCCGCAAAAATCCCCGACGGCCGCCCCGGCGCCCACCCAGGCGGCAGCACCCGCTGCTGCGCCGGGCGCCGCTGCGCAAGCCAAGCCAAAATCTTCGTGGATGGGTCCAGTGGCCGGCCTCGCCGCCGGTCTTGGCCTCGCCGCACTCGCTTCGCACCTCGGATTCGGTGAAGAACTGGCGAACATGATGATGATCGGCCTGCTGGTCATGGCCGTGATGGTTGTCATCGGCCTTGTCATGCGGCGCCGGGCGGCTGCCCGGCAACCCGCGCTGGCGGGGGCGGGCGGCATGCAGTATGCCGGTCCGGCCGGGGATTTCGCCCGTGACCGCGCTGCTTCTCCGCCGCCGGCCGCCTTTGGCGGAGGCGCTGCGCTTGCCGCCGCGACCGGGTCTGCCGGAACCATTCCGGCTGGCTTTGATGTCGATGGCTTCGTGCGCAATGCCAAGGTGAATTTCATTCGCCTGCAGGCAGCGAACGATGCCGGCAATCTCGAGGACATTCGCGAATTCACGACGCCGGAAATGTTCGGCGAGATCAAGCTGAATTTCGTTGATCGCGGCCAGGATGCGCAACATACCGACGTCGTCAGCGTCAATGCTGAAGTGCTTGACGTGGCCGAAGAGGACAGCCGTTACGTCGTCAGCGTGCGCTTCACCGGGCTGATTCGCGAAGCGGCCGATGCGCAGCCGGAAGCGTTTGATGAGATCTGGCACATGGTCAAGCCGCGCAACGGCAGCGGCGGCTGGGTTCTGGCCGGGATTCAGCAGGTCTGACCGACATTGCCGGCAGCACGAAGAGGGCTCCAGTGGAGCCCTTTTTCGTTCACCGGCTTTCCCGGCGAGAGAATGCCGGACGTAAAAATCCCCGCTGCGAGGGCGGGGAGGGACGGATTTCGAAAGAGGGCGTTTCGGGGCGAGGAAAGTCCTTTTTCAATCCTTGCGTCGGCGCTTCAACCAATGACGCGCCGCCATGATGACAACGCCTGCTGCGACGGCCGCCAGGACGGCTTTCAACGGTTCGGCATGGCCATCGGCCAGCCAGTCCAGCCCGGCGACGCCGACGAATACGCCGAGACTCTCGTTGATTGGCAGGTTGTCGGCAAACGCCATGTTCTCACCTGTCGATTCGTGAAGGGACGGCAGCGAGCAACGGCTCGGACGGCATCAGCCCGAACAGATAGTGCCGGGCGGTTTCCATGAACTGCTTGATGCTGTTTTCACTCATCATCTGGTCTTCCTCGGTGCGTGGGATGGGTTCAGTATCCATGGCCCCGATTCTAGGGATGGCACCCGGCATCGTCTGTAGCGTAAGCGTCGCGCCGACGTAACGCGGGTTGATCTTGTGTGACGCTTTGTGACAGTGGCTACTGGCGGACCCGCCACGTAAGCGTGAAGCGCGCACCGCCAAGCGGTGCTGCCTCCGCGCTGGCATTGCCGCCATGGAGTTCGAGAACGCGCCGGGTGATCGCCAGGCCGAGACCGTAGCCGCCGGTGGCGCGGTCGCGCGAACGGTCGAGGCGGGTGAAGGCCGAGAAGATGTGTTCGCGATCTTCCGGCGGGATGCCGATTCCATCGTCATCGACGTGCACCACGATGCGATCCTCCTGCAGTTCGGCGCTGACGATGATTTGTTGTCTTGCGTACTTGAAGGCGTTGCGCAGCAGGTTGCGCAGGGCATACGGCATGGCCTTGCGGTCGACGTTGACGATCAGGTTTTCGGGCAGTTTTTCGGTGTCGACCGTGATCGTCAGGTCGCGACCGAGCAGGCGCACCGCGTCGACTTCATCGGTCAGCCACTCGGCGAACGGCACGCTGAAAAAATGCGGCTCGGGCGTTTCCCGTTCGAAACGGGCGTAGGTCAGGCTGGTATCGACCAGGTGGTCCAGTTCGTCGAGGTCGGCTTCCATCATCGCCCACAGGCGTTCACGTTCGATGCGTTCGTCGGTGCCGGCCAGCATTTCCAGCGCAAAGCGCATGCGCGCAATCGGTGTGCGCAATTCGTGCGAAATGGCTGATGACAGTTCGCGGTGGGTCGCAATCAGTTGCTGCACGCGTTCGGCCATGCTGTTCATCGTGTCGGACAGCGGCGCGAACAGCTGGCTGCGGGCCGCCGGCGAGCGCGCTTCGAAGTCGCCGTCGCCGAGGTCGCGCGCCGTCTGGCGCAGGGTTTCGAGGTCGCGCCAGACCGGCCTCACCCAGAACCAGAGGGCGATGCCGAAAATGAGCCCGATCAGGCTCCAGGTCAGCAGGCGCAGACGCAATTCGAGCGGCAGGCGCTCCGCGAGCTCCGGATTGCGATTGGCCGCGAGGGGTCCGACGACCAGGACCTTGCTGCTGGTGCCGAGCCGGCGGTACATGATGTCGCCGTCGTGGTCGATGGCGATGTCTCCCGCGTCCAGCTTGGCAACCTGGGCCGGGGTCAGGGTACGGTCAAGCGTGATGCGTTCGACGATACCCAGCCGATAGGCGAATTTCTCGTCGAGTTCCTGGATTTTTTTCGGCCAGGCGCTGCGTGGGGTGCGGTAGAGTTCATCCTCGATCAGCGTGATGGTGCCGCGCATGAAGCGGCGCGCGTAATCGTCCGTAATGCCGCGCTGGGCAGTGGAGATGACAAAATCGGCGGTGAACGCGATGGCGACGAAGGAACCCATCGCCAGCAGATAGAAGTTGAAGAACAGCTTGGACAGGCTGTAACGCCCACCGCGCCAGCGCGGCAGCGAAACGCGGAAGAGCGAGCGCACCAGCCCCTGGCTCGCCTCGCGGTTGTTCTCTTTCCCGTCGCCGGGTTCAGTTCCAGTCATGCTTGCTGAACAGGTAGCCCTTGCTGCGCACGGTCTTGATGCGCGTCGGGTTTTCCGGGTCGTCGTTCAGCTTTTTGCGCAGGCGCGAAATGCGGGCGTCGATCGAACGGTCGAGGCCGTCGAAGCCGATGCCGCGCAGTTCCTGCAGCAGGTCGTCGCGCGACAGCACGTTGCCGGCATGCGAGGCAAGCAGCCAGAGCAGGTCGAATTCGGCGGTCGTCAGGTCGATGGCATCGCCGCCCAGCGAGGCGGTTCGGGTCGCCTGGCTGATCCGGAACTGACCGAAGACCATTTGCCGGGATTCGCCGCCCGATTCGTCACCGGCCGCCGGCAAGCGGCGTAGCAGGGCCTTGATGCGGGCGAGCAGGACGCGCGGTTGCACCGGCTTGGCGATGTAGTCGTCGGCGCCCATCTCGAGGCCGAGAATCTGGTCGAAATCCTCGTCGCGGGCGGTGAGCATCAGAATCACGCCGCGATATTGCTGGCGCACGCCGCGACAGACCTCGAAACCGTCCTTACCGGGCAGCATGACGTCGAGAATGACCAAGTCCGGCTGCTCGGCGAGGATGCGCGCTTCCGCCTTGTCGCCGCGCGGCTCGATGCTGACCTGCAGGTCGTTCTTGGTGAGATATTCGGCTGTCAGGTCGGCCAGGCGTTCGTCGTCTTCGACGAGAAGGATACGTGTGTTCATATGATCATCTTAACGGCCGCGCGGGTGGCGGTCCACCCTGTTGCGGTTGACGGCGAAAATGGTGCGAATTCGCGATTTGTCGCATGCGGCCTTCCCGGGCCACACTTGCCGACGGGAGCATGCCGTAGAATATCGGGTGCGAATGATTGTCTTTGAGGAATCCATGTTCTCCGGCGTTTTTGACCTGCCCTGGTGGGGCTACGTCCTGGTCACCCTGGCGATGACGCATGTCACCATCGCCTCGGTCACCATATTTCTGCATCGCCATCAGGCACACCGGGCACTCGATCTGTCGCCGCTGCCCGCGCATTTTTTCCGCTGCTGGCTGTGGCTGACGACTGGCATGGGAACGAAGGAATGGGCTTCGGTGCACCGCAAGCACCACGCCAAGTGCGAAACGGCGGACGATCCGCACAGTCCGCAGGTGCTGGGGATCAATCGCGTGCTCTGGGGCGGTGTATTCCTCTACGTGAAGGAAGCCGGAAACCCCGAAACCCTGCGCCGCTATGGCCACGGCACGCCGGATGACTGGCTGGAGCGTCACCTGTACTCCCCGCACCAGAAACTCGGCATCGTGATCATGCTGGTGACCAATGTCGTGCTCTTCGGTCCGTTGCCCGGCGCGTTGATCTGGGCAGCGCAGGTTGCGTGGATACCCTTCTGGGCCGCCGGCGTCATCAACGGCATCGGCCATTACTGGGGCTACCGCAATTTCAACTGCGCCGATTCCTCGACCAACATCTTCCCGCTAGGCATCTTCATCGGCGGCGAAGAACTGCACAACAACCACCATTCCTTCGCTACCTCGGCCAAGCTCTCGAATCGCTGGTACGAATTCGACATCGGCTGGATGTACATCTGCATTCTGTCGGCGCTCGGCATGGCGAAGGTCAAGAAGGTGGCGCCGGTGCCAAAGATCGTTTCGCCGCGTCCGGTCGTGGATGACGCCACGCTCGAGGCGGTCATCAACAACCGCTACGATGTGCTGGCGCGCTATGCCCGATCGCTGCAGAAGTTGTACCGCGATGAACTGGCGAAGTTGCAGGACAGGGCGCACTTCACTGGGTTGAAACGCTGGCTCGCGGTCGATGCCTGCCATATCCCCGATGACTGGCGCGCCCGGCTCGACGATTTGCTGGCCCGCAGCCAGAACCTGGCCACGGTCTATGCCATGCGCGAGGAACTGACTGCGCTGTGGAACCGGACGAACGCCAACCGCGAGCAGCTGGTCGCCGACCTTCAGGCTTGGTGCCACAAGGCCGAAGCCTCCGGCATCCGCCAGTTGCAGGAGCTCTCGATCCGGATGCGCAGCTATGCGCTGGTCTGATATCCCCGTTCGCGCCTGGTTTGCCACGCTGGCACTCGGTATTGTCGGGCTGATCGCGACGGGGCTGGAGTTGCAGCAACTGTTCAGGCTGGCGCCCTGTCCGATGTGCATATTCCAGCGCGTTCTCTATTTCGCCATCGGGCTGCTAGCGCTGGGCGGCGTGCTACTGCCTGCCGGAAGGCTGCTGTGGTCTGCGCTGATCGTCGCCGTGGCCGCCGGTGGGGCGGCGGTGGCCGGCTATCAGACATGGATGCAGGCCTTCCCGCACCTGGCAACCGAATGCGGCTACACCGACCCGAATGCCATCGAGCGCCTGGTCGACTGGCTGGGCATGCAATGGCCCGCGCTGTTCCTGGCAACGGGTTTCTGTACCACTCGCGACTGGGTGTTTCTCGGGTTGTCGATGGCCAACTGGTCGTTGCTGGTCTTCGCCGGAATCGCCGGCTATGCCGGCCTGCTCTTCATCCGGAAGGGGCATCCGTAGTCGGAAAAAACAAAACCCGCCGAAAGGCGGGTTTGTCGAATGCCGGGGAAGGCCGAATTACTTCAGCTTCACTTCCTTGTAAGCAACGTGCTTGCGGGCCTTCGGATCGTACTTCATCATTTCCAGCTTCTCAGGCGTCGTGCGCTTGTTCTTGGAAGTGGTGTAGAAGTGTCCGGTACCAGCCGTGGATTCCAGCTTGATCTTTTCGCGACCGCCTTTAGCCATTTTATGTATCCTTTTCTATCAGACTTCGCCGCGGGCGCGCAGGTCGGCCAGGACGGAATCGATGCCGTTCTTGTCGATCAGGCGCAGGCCGGCGTTGGAAACGCGCAGGCGCAGGAAGCGGTTTTCAGATTCGACCCAGAAACGACGGTACTGCAGGTTCGGCAGGAAGCGGCGTTTCGTTCTATTGTTGGCGTGGGAAACCTTGTTCCCGACCATCGGGGCTTTTCCCGTTACTTGGCAGACTCGCGCCATGATTGGTGCTCCAGAATTCGCTAGAAGAGAGCCGGCGATTATAAACAAAACTCCCCAATAGTTTCAAGGAGTTTTGTGATTTTTATAGCAGGCCGCGTTCGGCAAAGGAAAGTGGTGCCTGATTCCCGGCCACAATGAAGTGGTCGAGCAGCTTGACGTCGACCATGGCCAGCGCGTCCTTGAGGCTGCGGGTCAGCATCTCGTCGGCTCTTGAGGGCTCGGCAACGCCGGATGGATGGTTGTGGGCGAGAATGACGGCTGCCGCGTTGTGGGCCAGCGCTGCCTTGACGACTTCCCGGGGGTAGACGCTGGTTTGCGTCAAGGTACCGGAAAACAGCTCGTCAGCCTTGATCAGCCGGTTTTGCGCGTCCAGCCAGAGTGCCATGAAGATTTCGTTCTGCCGGCTGACCAGCTTGAGGCGCAGCCAGTCGCGCACCTTGCCGGGCGACGAGAAGGTGTCGCGCGTAGCCATGTCTTGCGACAGGGCTCGGCGGGCCAGTTCGAAACTGGCTTTCAGTTGTGCAGCCTTCGCCATGCCGATCCCGGAAACGCTGGCCAGGTCGGCCAGCGAGGCCTCGGCCAGGGTGCCGAGCCGGCCGTCGAAGCGCTGGAGCAGGTCGCGGGCAAGGTTGACTGCGCTCTTGCCGCGCACGCCGACTCTTAAATAGATGGCCAGCAGTTCGGCGTCGGAAAGCGCTTCCGGTCCATTTGCCAGCAAGCGTTCGCGCGGACGCTCGCCCTCCGGCCAGTCGGTGATCGCCATGCCATTTCCAGTAGAATGGGAAAGCTCTCATTCTAATGGCACGACAATGGAATTACAGGGAAAGCGCATTGTTCTTGGCGTCACCGGCGGCATTGCCGCCTACAAGGCGGCCGAGCTGGTTCGTCTGCTCGGCAAGCAGGGGGCCGACGTGCAGGTGGCGATGACCGACGGGGCGACGCATTTCGTGACGCCCACCACCTTCCAGGCGCTCTCGGGCAAGCCGGTGTTCACCGATCAGTGGGATGCACGCATGCCGAATGCGAT
This sequence comes from uncultured beta proteobacterium, assembly GCA_963815365.1. Taxonomy (GTDB): domain Bacteria; phylum Pseudomonadota; class Gammaproteobacteria; order Burkholderiales; family Rhodocyclaceae; genus Azonexus. Next base: position 21,195 of record CAWFGN010000001.1, on the reverse strand, counting down.
GGCGCATATCGACCTCTCCCGGCAGGCCGACCTGATCCTGGTCGCGCCGGCCTCCGCGGATTTTCTGGCACGGACGGTTCATGGCCTGGCCGACGACCTGCTGACGACGATGGTGCTGGCCCGTGACTGCCCCCTGCTCGTGGCGCCGGCGATGAACCGCCAGATGTTGGAAAACGCCGCAACGCAGCGCAACGTCGCGCAGTTGCAGGCCGACGGCGTCGGGATGCTTGGTCCGGCCAGCGGCGAGCAGGCCTGTGGCGAGGTGGGCGCCGGCCGCATGCTGGAGCCGGAGGAAATCATTGAAGAGGTGATCGCCTTTTTCACGCCCAAGCTGCTGGCCGGCAAGAAGGTTCTGATCACCGCCGGACCGACGTTCGAGGCCATCGACGCGGTGCGCGGCATCACCAATCTGTCGTCCGGACGCATGGGCTATGCCGTGGCCCGCGCGGCGCGGCAGGCCGGGGCCGAAGTGACGCTGGTTTCCGGGCCGGTGGGTTTTGCGGCTCCGCAAGGCGTTGACCGCATCCAGGTGACCAGCGCCCTCGACATGCATGCGGCGGTGATGGCGCGCGCGGCGGACGCCGATATTTTCATCGCTGTCGCCGCCGTAGCCGATTACCGGGTCGCCGATGCGGCAGAACACAAGTTCAAGAAGGATATGGGCGGCCTGCCGCCGATCGAACTGGTCGAGAATCCGGACATTCTTGCCGAGGTTGCCGCCTTGAAGAATGGCCCGTTCTGCGTAGGTTTTGCCGCCGAGAGCCGTAACCTGGAAGAATATGCGCAGGCCAAGCGACGCAAGAAAAAAATTCCGTTGATCGCCGGCAACCTGATCCAGGACGGCTTTGGTGGCGAAGACAACCGCCTGGTGCTGTTCGACGACCACGGCATGCACCCGCTGACGCCGGCCCCGAAATCGGCGCTGGCGCGCCAGCTGGTCGAACACATTGCCGATCTCACAGGAAAAGACTGATGCACCGAATCGACGTCAAGATTCTCGACCCGCGCCTGCACGACAGCCCGCCGCACTATGCCACGCCGGGGTCGGCTGGGCTGGACCTGCGCGCCTGCGTCGATGCGCCGCTGGAAATCGTTCCCGGTCAGACGACGCTGGTGCGCACCGGCATGGCCATTCATCTCGCTGACCCTGGTCTGGCGGCGATGATCCTGCCGCGTTCCGGCCTTGGCCACAAGCACGGCATCGTGCTCGGCAACCTGGTCGGGCTGATCGACAGCGATTACCAGGGCGAGCTGATGGTGTCGGTGTGGAACCGCGGGCAGACCCCCTTCACCCTGCAGCCGCTCGACCGCATTGCGCAACTCGTGGTGGTGCCGGTGCTGCAGGTTGGTTTCAACGTGGTCGACGACTTCGATGCCAGTCATCGTGGTGAGGGCGGCTTTGGCAGCACGGGAAAAGGATGAGGAGGAACAAATGAAGCAAGCGAACCTGGTCGCAGTCTTTTTGCTGGCCACATTATCTGCCGCGCCCCTGCTGGCCGCCGAGCCAGACGCGAAGCGCGCCGAGGAAATCGTGGCCGGCCGCTGTTCGCTTTGCCACGGCAAGGACGGTGAAGCCGCCAGTGCCGTCTATCCGCGCCTGGCCGGCCAGCATGCCGAATACATTGCCCGCCAGTTGGCAGACTTCAAGAGCGGCAAGCGCGTCAGCGAGACCATGAAGCCGCAGGCTGAAGGCCTCACGCCGGAGGAAATGGCGGCACTCGGGGCGTATTTCGAAAAAAAGAAGATCGGCGGGCGCCGCGTTCAGGATGCCGACCTGCTAGCTGTCGGCAAGTACATCTTCAGCCAGGGCAACCGCTACTCCGGCCTTGCCGGCTGCGCCACCTGTCATGGTGCAGACGGGCACGGAACTGCGCAACTTCCCCGCCTCGCCGGCCAGCATCCGCGCTACATCGAGGATCAGCTGAAACAGTTCAACAAGCGCGAGCGGACCAACGACAACGCGGTGATGCACACCGTCGCCAGCAAGCTTACCGAACTGGAAACGCATGCCGTGGCGGCGTACATCGCCACGCTCGACTGACGCCCTCGCTCACCAACGGAAACAGGCCGCAATTGCGGCCTGTCTTTTTCAGGGCGTGGCGCCATCGATGTCAGAGGACGGCGAGGGCAGCGGCGTAATCCGGTTCGTTCTTGATTTCACTGACCAGTTCGCTGTGCAGCACCCGGTTGTCTGCATCGAGTACCACCACAGCGCGGGCGGCGACACCGGTCAGCGGGCCGCTCTTGATCGCAACGCCATAGGCCTCGAGGAATTCACGGCCGCGCATGGTCGACAAGGTTTGTACATTGGCCAGACCCTCGGCCCCGCAAAAGCGGCTCTGGGCGAAGGGCAGATCGGCCGAGATGCACAGGACGACCGTATTGGCGAGTTCGCTGGCGCTCTGATTGAATCTGCGGACCGAGGTGGCACAGGTCGGCGTGTCGATGCTCGGGAAGATGTTGAGGATCTTGCGCTGGCCGCCCAGGCTGGCCAGGGTCACATCAGCCAAGTCCTTGCCGACCAGTGCAAATGCGGGAGCCTGGTCGCCCTTGGCGGGAAACTTCCCGCCCACTTCGATCGGGTTGCCACCGAGGGTTACGGTATTCGACATCAAATTCTCCTTTGTTGGTGAGTTGTTGGTCATCGAGCGCTTTTGATGCTCGACGACCGATCCTATGACTGCGGGCGGGAAAGGATGTTCAGTTTACGGCTGTTGATTTTTGCCCGAAATACACGGTCGACCGCAACTGTTCTCTGCTAACTGGAGGCATGGGCCCTGATCCAGGAAAATCGGATCTCCTGCGGGTAAGGGAAGAAGTCCTCGACATGGCCATCGCGGATCTTCTGCTGTGCGGCCTGCCAGAACTCCGGCGACAGCAGATCCTTGTGGTGCTTGTGGAATACCTTGCGCAGCGTCGGCGAAGCGAGCAGGAAGGTGCTGAACTCCTCGGGGAATACATCGTTCTTGCCGACCGAATACCAGACCTCGCCGGACATTTCCGTTTCGAAATCCGGCGCTGGCGGAATCCTGCGGAAGTTGCAGTCGGTCATGTATTCGATTTCGTCGTAGTCGTAGAAGACGACGCGGCCGAAGCGGGTGACACCGAAATTCTTCCACAGCATGTCGCCGGGGAAGATATTGGCCTGCGCCAGTTCGCGGATGGCGCTGCCGTATTCCCTGATGGCATGCTCGAGGCCTTCGGCATTGTTGCTGCGCTCCATGCGCTCGAGGTGGATGTTGAGCGGCTCCATCCGCCGTTCGATATAGAGATGCTTGATGATCAGCTGCTCCCCATCGATTTCGTAGCAGTTGGGGGCGAGCTTTTCCAGTTCGTCGAGCACTTCGTCCGAGAAGCGGTCGAGCGGGAACAACACGTTGGAAAACTCCAGGGTATCGGCCATGCGGCCGACGCGGTCAACCTGCTTGACCAGCATGAATTTTTTCTTGACGGTGGCGCGGTCCATGTTCTTCGACGTTCCGAAGACATCCTTGATGAGTCTTGAAGACGTAGGGGTAGGAGGGCAGTGTGAAGACCAGCATGACCAGACCGCGAATGCCGGGGGCCATGATGAATTTGTCTGCGGAATGATGCAGGTGGTAGATGAAATCGCGGAAGAACATGGTCTTGCCCTGCTTGCCGAGACCGAGCATGATGTAGAGCTCGGAGCGCGGCTTGTTGGGCATGATCGCGCGCAGGAACTGGACGTAGCCCGAGGGCACTTCCATGTTGACCATGAAATAGGCGCGCGACAGCGAGAAGAGCAGGCCGATCCGCCAGGCGTCGAGCAGGATGGTGTCGAGGTAGAGCTTGCCGTCATCGTCGTGCAGGACGGGGATGGCAAAGGGGTATTCGACGCGAGCCGTTGATCGCCTTGCCGATGATGTAGGCGGCCTTGTTGCGGTAGAAGGCCGAGCCCAGCACCTGGATCTGGAAATTGACTTCGCGCTGCGGCATTTCCTTCAGATGGCGCACGATGCGCTGATAAACACGTTCGACATCGCGCTCGAGATCGGCAAACGGGCGCTGCCAGCCGAAGTCCTTGACGATGACTCGCGGATTGCGCCGCGCAGCCCGTCGTGCTGCGGCGTAATAGCTGCGATAGGTCGGGGTGATAGTCGGCCTCGATGTTCTCGGTCGACACTGTCGGGCGCACGAAAATGAAGTCGTTGTGGAAGTAGTTGCGGTGCAGGATCTTGGTCGTCACCGAATTGAAGAAGGTTTCGGCCAGTTCCGGCTGCTTGTGGTTGAGCAGCAGGCCGATGTACAGCAGCTTGACCTGCTGCCAGGTCGGCTGGTCGATGTTGCCGGCGTCGAATTCGTTGCGCAGGCGCTCGACGCATTCGTCGACGCGGTCATCGTAGAAACGGATGCGCTCGCTTGACTGCCTTGTGCACGCCCAGCCAGTCGCCTTGCTCGAAGCGTGTCTTGGCCGCCTTGCTGGTTTCGCGGAACAGCATGTAATGCTTGTTGAAGCCCTGGATCAGGGCCAGCGCGATCTGGTGGGCGTTGGTGCCATAGAGGCCGACCGAAATCTTCATCGTCATCGTCTCCTGAATTTGGCCGGAATTCTAGCATTCGGGAACCCCGTCGCTGGCCGCCGTCCATGCGCCCCGATGATCACCCCCGATCATCGGCATTGACTACGGCCGTGCGGAAAACGATACTCAAGCGTTCCGTGTTTGTAAGCATGGCGAAAGGGGGATGGAGTAAGCTCCGCCCCGCGTAAATCAATCCTATTCGAGGGGGGTAGCATGGCTGCAGGAAAGTCAAAGATCATTTACACGCTCACGGACGAGGCGCCGCTGCTGGCGACCTGTGCCTTTCTGCCGATCGTGCGCACCTTTACCGCGCCGGCCGGCATCGAGATCGAGAAGGCCGACATCTCCGTTTCTGCGCGCGTCCTGTCCGAATTCTCGGACTTCCTGACCGACGAGCAGAAAGTGCCGAACACCCTCGGTGAACTGGGCAAGAAGTGCCTGCTGCCGGAAACCAACATCATCAAGCTGCCCAACATCAGTGCCTCCGTGGCGCAGTTGAAGGCCTGCATCAAGGAGTTGCAGGAAAAAGGCTATGCCATCCCCGACTATCCGGAAATTGCCAACACCGACGAAGAGAAGGCGCTCAGAGGCCCGCTTCGGCAAGTGCATTGGTTCCGCCGTCAACCCGGTGCTGCGCGAAGGCAACTCCGACCGCCGCGCGCCGGGCGCCGTCAAGAATTTTGCCAGGAAGCATCCGCACTCGATGGGTGAATGGAAGCAGTGGTCGCAGTCCCATTGCTCGCACATGCACCATGGCGACTTCTACCATGGCGAAAAGTCGCTGACCCTGGACAAGGCACGTGAAGTGCGCATGGAACTGATCGCCAAGGGCGGCAAGACCACGGTGCTGAAGCCGAAGCTTTCCCTGCTCGAAGGCGAGATCATCGACTCGATGTTCATGAGCAAGAAGGCGCTGTGCGATTTCTACGAAAAGGAACTGGAAGACTGCCGCGAGTCCGGCATCCTGTTCTCGCTGCACGTCAAGGCGACGATGATGAAGGTCTCGCACCCGATCGTCTTCGGCCACTGCGTCAAGATCTACTACAAGGACGCCTTCGAGAAGCACGCCAAGACTTTCGACGAGCTCGGCATCAACGTCAACAACGGCATGGTCGACCTCTACGACAAGATCAAGACCCTGCCGGAATCCAAGCGCGACGAAATCATCCGCGACCTGCATGCCTGTCAGGAGCACCGTCCGCGTCTGGCCATGGTCGACTCGGCCAAGGGCATCACCAACTTCCACTCGCCGAACGACATCATCGTTGACGCATCGATGCCGGCCATGATCCGCCACGGCGGCAAGATGTGGGGTGCCGACGGCAAGCAGTACGACAGCCAAGTGCGTCATGCCGGAATCGACCTTCGCCCGCATCTACCAGGAGATGATCAACTTCTGCAAATGGAACGGCAACTTCGATCCGAAGACCATGGGCACCGTGCCCAACGTCGGCCTGATGGCCCAGCAGGCCGAGGAATACGGCTCGCACGACAAGACCTTCGAGATCGCTGAAGACGGCATCGCCAACATCGTCGACAACGCCACCGGCGAAGTGCTGCTGACGCAGAACGTCGAAACCGGCGACATCTGGCGCATGTGCCAGGTCAAGGATGCACCGATCCGCGACTGGGTCAAGCTGGCCGTCACCCGTGCCCGTAACTCCGGCATGCCGGCCGTGTTCTGGCTCGACCCGTACCGTCCGCACGAGAACGAGCTGATCAAGAAGGTCCAGAAATACCTCAAGGATCACGACACCGCCGGCCTCGACATCCAGATCATGTCGCAGGTCCGCGCCATGCGCTTCACGCTGGAGCGCGTCATCCGCGGCCTCGATACCATATCGGTGACCGGCAACATCCTGCGCGACTACCTGACCGACCTGTTCCCGATCATGGAACTCGGCACCTCGGCCAAGATGCTGTCGATCGTTCCGCTGATGAACGGTGGCGGCATGTACGAAACCGGTGCCGGCGGCTCGGCACCGAAGCACGTGCAGCAACTGGTCCAGGAAAACCACCTGCGCTGGGATTCGCTGGGCGAGTTCCTGGCGCTGGCCGTCTCGCTGGAAGAGCTGGGCATCAAGGAAAACAATCCGCGCGCCAAGCTGCTGGCCAAGACGCTGGACGCCGCCACCGGCAAGCTGCTCGACAACAACAAGTCGCCGTCGCCGAAGACCGGCGAGCTCGACAACCGCGGCTCGCAGTTCTACCTTGCCATGTTCTGGGCGCAGGAACTGGCGGCCCAGACCGAAGACAAGGAACTGGCCGCACACTTTACCAAGCTGGCCAAGACCCTGACTGACAACGAAGCCCAGATCATCGCCGAACTGAAGTCGGTCCAGGGCCGCCCGGTCGATATCGGTGGCTACTACAAGGCCGATGCCGAGAAGTGCAAGGCGGTCATGCGTCCGAGCCCGACGCTGAATGCGGCGCTGAAGGCGGCGCGGGGCTGATCGGCAATTCCAGGCCGGCGTAGATGCCGGCATTCGGACCAGGGGTGAAATGGCTGACATTTCACCCCTTTTTGCTTCATAATTCCTGCCACGATCTGTTGCGGAAAGCTCCCAGCAGGTGACCCCGGGGAGGGGGATTCGGCGCAAGACACGGTCGTCCCATAACAACGCATGGAGTGCATATGACATCTCACATCACGGTTCCGCAAGGCGGTCAGAAAATCGTTCCGGGGCAGGCGATCCCGAACAATCCGATCATTCCCTTCATTGAGGGCGACGGCATCGGCATCGACATCACGCCGGTCATGATCAAGGTGATCGACGCAGCCGTGGCCAAGGCCTATGGTGGCGTCAAGAAGATTTACTGGATGGAAGTGTTCGCCGGCGAGAAATCGACCCGCATCTACGGGCCGGACGAGTGGTTCCCGCAGGAAACCTTCGCGGCGCTCAAGGAATACTCCGTGTCGATCAAGGGGCCGATGACGACGCCGGTCGGCGGCGGCATCCGCTCGCTCAACGTGGCGCTGCGCCAGGAGCTCGATCTTTACCAGTGCGTCCGTCCGGTGCAGTATTTCAAGGGCGTGCCCTCGCCGCTCAAGCACCCGGAACTGACCAACATGGTCATCTTCCGCGAGAATACCGAAGACATCTACGCCGGGGTCGAGTGGGCCGCCAACTCCGAGGCCTGCAAGAAGGTCGTCGATTTCCTGCAGAAGGAAATGGGCGTCAAGAAAATCCGCTTCCCCGAGTCTTCCGGTATCGGCATCAAGCCGATTTCCATCGAAGGCACCACCCGCCTGGTGCGCGCCGCGCTCAAGTATGTCGTCGCCAACGACCGCAAGTCGCTGACCATCGTGCACAAGGGCAACATCATGAAGTTCACCGAAGGCCTGTTCCGTGACACCGCCTACAAGGTGGCGCAGGAGGAATTCGGCGCCGAACTGATCGACGGCGGCCCGTGGTGCAAATTCACGAACCCGAAGACCGGCCGCGAAGTCACCGTCAAGGACTCCATCGCCGACGCCTTCCTGCAGCAGATCCTGCTGCGTCCGGCCGAATACGACGTGATCGCCACCACCAACCTGAACGGCGACTACATTTCCGACGCGCTGGCCGCGCAGGTCGGCGGTATCGGCATTGCCCCGGGGGCCAACATTTCCGACCAGTACGCCTGCTTCGAGGCGACGCACGGAACAGCCCCGAAGTATGCCGGCCTCGACAAGGTCAATCCCGGTTCGCTCATCCTCTCCGCTGAAATGATGCTGCGCCATCTCGGCTGGAAGGAAGCTGCCGACCTGGTCATCAAGTCCATGGAAGCCGCGATCGGCGACAAGCAGGTGACCTATGACTTCGCCCGCCTGATGGAAGGCGCGGAGGAGCTTTCCTGTTCGGCCTTTGGCGACGCGATGATCGCCCGCATGTAATCGCTGCGCGCTGGCGCCCGAATGAAGCCCCCTGATCAGGGGGCTTCTCGTTTCAGGCAAGTGCTGGCCGCCTTGCCCACACCTTCAGAGTCGTCACCATGAAACCGGATACCGATCAACTGTCCCCCAGCCCCGAAGAACTTGCCCTCCGGCAAAAGGAAGTCCGTAAATGGGTGCTCCTACGCGGGGTACTGCTCGGCGTGTTGCTGGCCGCCTGGTGGATACTCTTCGCCCCGGATTCGCTGATGGAGCCGACCTTGAAGTACATTCTCGGCGTCGTCGCCGGCCTGGTGGCGACCGGCAGCTACCTCTTCAACCTGCGCGAAACCCTGTTTCCAAAGGCGGGAGCGTCGTCCAGAAACGGGCCGGGACAGGTTGAGTAAACGCCAATGGGCGATCACCGGCCTAGCTTTCGCTTGGGACACATGGCAGCCCTGAAGTCCATTTTTTCATGGGACCTGTTTTGAGCCCCGGCAGCATCGCCGTCTTCGATTCCGGCCTCGGCGGGCTGACGGTGCTGCATGCCTTGCGCGGTCGACTGCCAAAAGAGGACTATTTTTATTTTGCCGACACGCGTTTCCTGCCCTATGGTGACCGTCCGGAAATCTTCCTCAAGGAACGCGGCGTGCTGATCGCCGAGGCGCTGGCCCGGCGCGGCGCCAAGGCGCTGGTAATTGCCTGCAACACGGCGACGGCGGCGGCGGCGGAGGCGATTCGCGCCGCCAGTGCGCTGCCGATCGTGGCGCTGGAGCCGGGCGTCAAGCCGGCGGCCGGGTTGACCAAAACGGGCGTCATCGGGGTCTTGGCGACGACGCGCACCTTGCACAGCGAACGGTTCCAGCGGCTGGTCGGCAACCATGCCAATCACTTGCAGGTCGTGGCTCAGGCCTGCCCGGGGCTGGCCGAGGCGATCGAGACGCTGGGGCCGGATAGCCCGCAGGTCGGGCGCCTGCTCGATGGCTTTGTCGCGCCGCTGGCGCAGGCCGGCGCCGATGTCGTGGTGCTCGGCTGCACGCATTATCCGTGGGTGGCCGAGGCAATTGCCCGGCGCATGCCGGTCGGAACGACGCTGCTCGATACCGGCGAGCCGGTGGCGCGCCAACTCGAGCGCCTGCTCGCGGCGGCGGATCTGCTCGGCGGCGGCGAGGGGCGCTTGAAGGTGGCGACCAGCGGCGCGCCGGCCGCGGTGACGGCTACGGTCGACCGGCTTTTTGGGGCAAAAATTCATGTCGAACATTGGGAGCCGTGAGATGAGCGAACCGGCAAAGCCTCTGGCCGGCCTCAAGGTCGTCGAACTCGGCACGCTGATCGCCGGGCCGTTCTGCACGCGCATCATGGCCGAGTTCGGCGCTGAAGTGGTCAAGGTCGAATCACCCGATGGCGGCGACCCGCTGCGCAAGTGGCGCAAGTTGTATGAGGGCACGTCGCTGTGGTGGTACGTCCAGGCGCGCAACAAGAAATCGGTGACGGCCAACCTGAAGCATCCCGAAGGCCGCGAGTTTGTCCGCCGGCTGATCGGCGCAGCTGACATCCTGGTCGAGAACTTCCGCCCGGGCGTGCTGGACAAGCTCGGCCTCGGCTGGGAGACGCTCAAGGCCGACAACCCGGGCCTGGTCATGGTGCGCCTCTCGGGTTTCGGCCAGAGCGGGCCGTACAAGGACCAGCCGGGCTTCGGCGCGGTGGGCGAGTCGATGGGCGGGCTGCGTTATGTGACGGGCTTTCCCGACCGGCCGCCGGTGCGCACCGGCATTTCGATCGGCGACTCGATCGCTGCGCTGTGGGGGGCGATCGGTGCGTTGATGGCGCTGCGCCACAGGGAGGTGAACGGCGGCACCGGGCAGGTGGTTGATGTGGCCTTGTACGAAGCGGTGTTCGCAATGATGGAATCGCTGGTGCCGGAATTCGACGTCTTCGGTTTCGTGCGCGAGCGCAGCGGCAACATCATGCCCGGCATCACGCCGTCGAACACGCATACGACGAAGGACCGCAAGCACGTCACCATCGGCGCCAACGGCGATGCCATCTTCCGGCGCTTCATGCAGGCCATCGGGCGCGCCGATCTGGCCGAGGATCCGGCGCTGGCCGACAACGCCGGGCGCGATGCGCGGCGTGACGAAATCTATGCGCTGATCGACCGCTGGTGTGCGGCGCACGACGAACAGGAGGTACTGGCGATACTGGCCGCAGCCGAGGTGCCGTCTTCGCGCGTCTATTCCGCGCTCGACATGTTTGCCGACCCGCAATTCATCGCCCGGCACATGATCGAATCGGCAACACTGCCGGACGGCAAGGCTTTTCGGATTCCCGGGGTCGTCCCCAAACTGTCGGCGACGCCGGGCAGTACCGAATGGTTGGGGCCGGCGCTCGGCGCGCACACCGACGAAGTGCTGGCCGGACTGGGTTACGACCCGGCGCGCATCGCCGCCTTGCGCGCGAGCGGCGCAATCTGACTCAACGCAGCCGAAAGCGGACCGGGAGCAGGGCTTCGCGCGGGGCGTCAGCGGGCAGGGAGCGCAGGGCACGCACGGCGCGCAGTGCGGCATCGTCGAGGATGCGGTGGCCGCTGCCTTGTTCGACGCGGGCGGCGGTGACCCGGCCGCTTTCATCGATGATGATGAGCACCAGAACCTCGCCTTCGAGGCCGCGGGCGATGGCTTCTGCCGGGTAGAACTGGCCGGCGTCATCGAGTTTTTTGAGCTGCTGGCGGACGGCCTGGGTCCAGGTCCTCGCGGGAACCGGCGGCCTGTCGCGCTGGTCAGTTTGCTTCGCTGGGGCTGCGCCGGCTGCGCAGCGGGTTTGGGCTGTTCGGGCAGGGTCAGCGGCGGCGGGGCCGCTACCGGCGCCGGTGACGGTGGACGCAAGGTGGCGGCGAGCGGCAGTGGCGGGGCGGGTACTGCCTTGGGGGCTGACGTCAGCGCAGCGAGAAACGGCAGGGCATGCAACAGCAATGAAGCGGTCAGGGCCAGTAAAAGCCGGTATTCGTTCCGGGTCATGAGAAAATGCGGGCTGGCCTAGAGAGGTGAGTGCATCGATGAAGCTGGGTTTCGCAAAGCTGTTGCTCGCAATGATAATCGGGATGGGGCTGGCGATGCCGGCTTCCGCCCAGTTTTGGGCGCGCGACCCGACTGCCTTGCCGACGCCGACCGCTTTCGTGACGCAAATGGAGCTGGGCGATCTGGATCAGGCCAAGGCCTGGCTGGATGCGGGCCTTCCCCCTGATTTCATGGGCAGCCGTATCGGCTCCGGACTGATGATCGGCGCCTGGGAAGGCAACCTGGACATGATGCGGCTGTTCATCTCGCGCGGCGCCGATATCAACCGGATGAACGGCAGCGGCGAAACGGCCATCATCCTGGCGGCCTGGCGCGGCAATCTGGAGGCGGTCAAATGGCTGCTCGAGCGCGGGGCGCGCATCAATGCCCCGGCGCGCCAATGGTCGCCCCTGCATTACGCGGTGTTTGCCGGGCACCGGGAAGTGGCCGATTACCTGATGGCGCAGGGTGCCGATATCAATGCCCTGAGCACCAACGGTTCCAGCGTGCTGATGATGGCCATCTATGAAGGGCGCGAGGAACTGGCGCGCCTGCTGATCGAAAAGGGGGCCGAGCGCAGTTTCCGCAATGACTGGGGGGATGGCGCGCTGGAGTGGGCGATGCGCTACAACCAGCTGAACATCGCGCGCATGATCACCAATCCGGAAGAATTCAACATCGCCGTCAGTCAGCCGAAGGAAACCTGGGGCGAGCCGCAACGTTCGCTGCGCATGTCGAAGGAGCTCGAGGAACTGATGGAGATGCGCGAAAAGCTGGCGGAGCGCGGCGAGCCGACCGCGGCAATCGACAAGCGCATTGCCATCGAACGGGTGCGCATCATGCGGGCCGAGACGGAACGGCCGGCGACCCCGCAGCGGGCCGTCACGATGGAGATCACGGCGAGCCGCAAGGCGCCGCAGAACCAGTCGGCACGAATCGTTGACAGCAAGCCGGGCACGGCGGCCAACGGGAAGAAGCCTGCCGCCCAGGCACCGGCTGCGGCGAAGAAGACCCCTGCGGAGAAGGCCAGGAGCCAGTAGTCCGGGGCAGGTCAGGTCACGGTCATGACGGCCTTGACCAGTTCGGCCAGGGTGCGTACGCCCATTTTTTCCATGACCCGCGCACGGTGGGCTTCGACCGTTTTCATGCTGATGTCGAGTTCGTCGGCGATCTGCTTGTTCAGCCGGCCGGTGACGACCAATTGCATGACTTCGCGCTCGCGCTGGGTGAGTTGTTCCAGGCGGCGCGAAATCGCACCGTCGCGCAGCTGGCGCGCGGCGAGCTGGCCTTCGAGTTCGAGGGCGCGTTCGATGCGCGACAGCAGTTCTTCGTTGTGAAAGGGTTTTTCGATGAAGTCGCAGGCGCCGCGCTGCAGGGCGGCGACCGCCATCGGCACGTCGCCGTGGCCGGTGACGAATATGATCGGCAGATGCGAGCCGAGGGCATCGAGTTTCTCGTGAAGTTCCAGGCCGCTCATTTCCGGCATCCGGACATCGAGTACCAGACAGCCGTGCATGCCGGCGTGCCAGGCACCCAGGAAGGTCTCGGCGGCATCGAAACAGCTTACGCGGTAACCCTCACCCTCAAGCAGCCAGGTCAGCGAATCGCGCATCGCCTCGTCGTCATCAACGATGTAGATCGTTTGCTCACTCATCGTCATCTTCCTCGATCGGTACGGTAAATCGGAAAGTGGTCCCGCCCTCGCGGCGCGTTTCGACCCACAGTTCTACCCTGATGGAACTCGATTATGGAACGGCAGATGGCGAGCCCGATCCCCATGCCTTCCGCCTTGGTCGTGTAGAAAGGGGCAAAGATCTTCTCGATATCGCCATCCGCCATGCCATGTCCCTGGTCGGTCACCGATACTTCGACCAGGCGTTCGTCGATCCGGCGGGCCTCGATGCTCAGCCGTCGGCGCTCGATCGGGGTGCCGTGCATGGCCTCGATGCCGTTCTTGATCAGATTGAGGAGTACCTGCTCGATCATGATGCGGTCAACGACGATTTTGGGCAGATTTTCCGGGATGTTGACCACCAGTTGCGTGCTCGTGCGCTGGGCTTCGATATCGGCGAAGGCGCGCGTCTCGTTGACCAGTTCGGCGAGATGCACCGGCTGCCGGTTGGGTTCGCTTTTTTTCACCATGTCGCGCATGCGGCGGATGATCTTCCCTGCCCGTTCGGCCTGTTCGCCGGCCTTCTGCATGGCAGCCAGCAGGTCATCCAGCTGGTAGTTGCCGGACTGCATGCGCTTGATGCAGCCGGCGCAGTAGTTGGCGATCGCCGAGAGCGGCTGGTTGAGCTCGTGGGCCAGCGAGGAGGCCATCTCGCCCATGGTGATCAGGCGCGAGGTCTGTTCCAGGCGCTTTTGCTGCTGCAGGTTGATTTCGTCGAAATGCTTGCGTTCGGTAATGTCGGCGGCAATCTGGACGCACACCGTGCGTCCGTCGACCCAGCGGATGGCACGTTCATGGACGTGATACCAGTGGCCGGACAGGGCGTGCTGAATTTCACCATCGAACAGTTCGCAGGGCAGGTCTTCCGGCTTCAACTCGCCGGGAGCAACCTCCAGCGCTTCGGGCGACGGGCGGCAGGCCGCTGTGACCACGGCGGAATCGCGGCCGACGGTGTCGTGCCCGAAGATGTTCCGGAAGGAACGATTGGCGAAGAGAATCTCGTTGCTGTCCGCATCGGCCACATGCACCGCGCTGTCGAGCCCGTCGATGACCGTCGCGAAACGCTCGTGCGCGCGCTCGAGCTCAACGCGCACGCGCTTGGGCTCGGTGATGTCGTTCATCGAGGCAATCCACCCGATCTGCACGCCATCGGCATCGATCAGCGGCGAGAAATAGAGACGCACATCGAAGCGCTCGCCGTTCTTGCGCATGATGCGCATCTCGAAGCCGCCGCTCGGGGCGCGGCCGGCCAGCGCGGTGTCGATGTTGTACTGCAATTTCTCGAATTCTTCGGGCGGCCAGTACGGGTAGGGCGGCTTGATGCCGACCAGTTCACTTTCATCGAAACCGGTCATCCGGCAAAAAGCGGCATTGACGAAGGTGATGCGCCCCTCGAGATCGATGGCCCGCATGCCGGTGATCAGCGATTGCGACATGGCCTGGCGAAACGCGTAGGCTGCGCGCAACTGCTCCTCGGTCTCGGCCCGGCGCAGGGCATGGCGGCGCAATTGGATCAACGTGATGGTGGCGATCAGGGTCAGGACGAGAATCAGGGCGGCCGGAACAAAAGCGAGCCAGGCGCCACCGCCACGATAGGCGACGATATTGAGGCCGAGCCGATTTTGCGGAAGGTCGAGACTGATCGTGCCGGAGATCTTGCGCTCGGTCGGGCTGATCGAGGAATTGCTCAGAACCACGCGATCATTGGCATCGACCACGGTCAGGCTGTAACGGGCGGTGAACGTGGCCGGCAGGGTCACGCGCAGCAAGGTTTCGAGCGACTGTAGGGCGATGAAGGCGCCGATATCGCTGCTCCCCTGCTGGATCGGCAGGATCAGATCGTTCGACCTGCCCAGTGCGGCATTGCCGTAATCCGGCGAAAAGACCGGACGGCGGATGCGCAAGGCTTCTTCGAGCGCGGCCAGGCGCACGCCGGTCAGCTGTTCGCCGACAAAGGTGGCGGCTGCCTCGTGGGGAGCGACCCATTCCACCTTGCCCGAGGTGCTGACCCAGATGATGGCCTCGATCTCAGGGTTGTCGCGTACGTATCGCGACGCCTTGACCTGGAACGACTCATAGTCCAGCTGGCGGAATTCCTGTTCGCGCCCGAGTTCCGCCAGGAAATCCTGATGGGCATGCAGGCGCGCCTCGATGGTTCGTTCCGCCCAGTGCATGTCGCCTTCCAGCGCCGAGAGCGCCGTATCCTGCTCGCGCCATTGCAGCAGCGCCGTGACCACGAGCATGGCCACGGCGAAGATGCAGATGGCGAAATAGGGGGCGAGCCACAGCCGGGTCTGGCGCGGCTGGCGAGGCGGTGGACGGAGGAACATGAGCCGATTCTTCTCCCCCCGGCTGAGAGCGACCATAGGGACTTACCCTAACCCAACGGAATGGACGCGCTCGTTACAGCCAGCCCACGACGACCGGTAACAGCAGGGCGGTAAACGCGCCGTTCAGCCCCATGGCCAGCGCTGCGAAGGCGCCGCTCTGTTCGCTGACCTGGAAGGCGCGTGCGGTGCCGATGCCGTGCGCGGCGATGCCGATCGAAAAGCCGCGGATCGCGGGGTCGCGCAGGCGCATCGCGTCGAAAATCCAGCGTGCGCTGACCGCACCGAGGACGCCAGTGGCGATCACCAGTACGGCAGTCAGCGAGGGAATGCCGCCAATTCGCTCGGCAACGCCCATGGCGATCGGCGTGGTCACCGACTTGGGCGCCAGCGAAAGCTGGGTGGGCAGGCTGGCGCCCAGCCAGCGGGCGATCAGCACGGCGGAAACCACCGCGGTCAGGCTGCCGGCAACGAGGCCGGCCAGAATCGGCAAGAACATGGCGCGGACGCGGCGGAACTGCGTGTACAGCGGGATGGCGAGGGCGACGGTGGCCGGGCCGAGCAGGAAATGGACGAACTGGGCGCCGTCGAAGTAGGTCTGGTAGCTGGTCCCGGTCAACATCAATAAAGTGACCAGAATGGCGACGGCGATCAGCACCGGGTTGGCCAGCGGATTCATGCCGGAGCGCCGATAGAGCCAGAATGCCAGCTGATAGGCAAGCAGGGTCAGGGTCAGCCCGAGCAACGGCGTGGCCGAAAGATAGACCCAGAGCTCATTGAGGCGCGGCGTCATGCGGCATCTCCGGCCTTGTTGCCCTGGCAGAGGCGCATGGCGAGGGCGGTCACGACAAGCGTGGCGACCGTGCTCAGTATCAGGGCGACGAGCAGCGGCAGCCACTCGTCGCCAACGCGGTGCAGGTGCACCATGATGCCGGTGCCGGCGGGCACGAAGAGCAGCGAAAGGTGTTGCAGGAGGTTCTGGCTGGTGTCGCGCAATTCGTTGTCCGGCCCGCCGCGCAGCAGCAGCGCGAAGAACAGGAAAAGCATGCCAAGGACCGGACCGGGAACCGGCAGGTCGAGCCCGCGGGCAATCACTTCTCCGACGAGCTGGAAGACGAGTAGCTGGGTGAGGGCGGCGAGCAATGTCGGTTCTCCGGAATGTGTTGAGCGCAGTCTATTGCGTATTTCTGGTTGAAAAAAGCAGGTGAAACTTCAATTGGTTCGCGACCGAACGTTTCGGCATGCCTGGGCGATCGCGCTGGCGAGTGGCTCAGGCAAGCGCGATGTGGCCGGCAGTGCGCAGGGCGATGCCGATGCAGGCGCCGAGCGCCGCCGGCTTCCAGACCGCGGCGACGCGCTTGCCGGCCGAGATCAGCACGGCGACGCCGGGAATGTCGAAGGGGTGGATCAGGAATCCGGCGCTGGCATTGAGCAGTTCCGCGCTGATTTGCCCGCTGCGCCGCATTTCGTCCATGACCCCCATCATTGCTGTGCCGCCCCCGATGTACTTGGTCAGGGTGGGCAGGATCAGCGCACTGTCGATCGCGGCGCCGGCGAGCACGGGTGCGAGGAACTGGGTCAGCCCGTTGATGGCGCCGGAAACGCGCAGTGCGGTGACGACGACCAGCGACAGGACCAGCATCGGGAATGGCGCCGATGGCGATCTTGAAGGCCTCGGCACCGGCGCGGTTGATTACGTCGAGGATCCCTTTGGTGCTCTCGGCGGTGGGGTGGTGCAGCGTTTCATCGACGAAGGGCTCCGTCGCAGAAAGGTGTCTGCCGAAGAAATGGTAGGTGGCCGCCGCGGCGGTCAGGCCGCCGACCAAGGAAAGGAGCAGCGTGCTGCCGGAATGCAGGCCCATGGTCATCATCGGAAACGCCGCGTTGGCTTGCGCCATGGCAAAGACCATGGCCAGGGTCGCGGCGATGTGGCGGTCGGAAGCGCCGCGCTGGTCCATCATGCTCAGCGTCGCCATCGGTGCGGCAAAGCTGACGAAGTTGATCTGCAGCGCCGCAAAGACGCCCAGGCCGTTGAGTCCGAAGGGGCGCAACAGCGGCGCCAGGCGAATGACGATGCGGTCAAGGATGCCTCGGGCTTCGAGCAGGCGCATCAGCGACAGCATGACTACCATGACCGGCAACAGCACGAACAAGGCCAGTTCGACTGCCGAGCGGCCAGCCTTGAGAATGATCTCGATGACGATTTCCACGGCGGGACTCTTCGTAATATTCCAAAAAAAGCGCCGGGTTCCCCCGGCGCTTCAGTGTGTCTCAAGTGCTGCCGACGCTGCTCAGTCCATCGCCTCGTACAGCGGCAGGGTCAGGAACTCCGGGTAGTCCGGGGTCAGCGACATCTTGTCGAAGATGACGGCGGCCTGATCGTAGCTGGCGGTGTCTTCGCCCTGGGCGGTGACGGTGGCCTTCACCTTGGCCAGTTCCTCGGCAATCATCGGGCGGACCATTTCTTCGGTGACCTTGCGGCCGTCGTCGAGGATGCCCTTCGGCGAAACGACCCACTGCCAGACCTGCGAGCGGGAGATTTCGGCGGTGGCCGCATCTTCCATCAGGTTGTGGATGGGCACGCAGCCGTTGCCGGCCAGCCAGCTGCCGAGGTAGTGGATGCCGACGTTGATGTTGTTGCGCAGGCCGGCTTCGGTGATCGGGCTGTTCCGGCTGGAAGTCGAGCCACTGGGCCGGGCCGAACTTGCCTTCGACCTGCTTTCTCGAACTGGTTCGGCTTGTCGCCGAGGACCTTGACGAACTCTTCCATGGCGATCGGCACGAGGCCCGGGTGGGCCACCCAGCCGCCGTCGTAGCCGTCGTTGGCGTCGCGCGTCTTGTCGTGGCGGATGCCGGCCAGGGCCTTTTCGTTGGCGACCGGGTCGTTCTTGATCGGGATCAGGGCCGACATGCCGCCCATGGCCGGGGCGCCGCGCTTGTGGCAGGCCTGCACCAGCGCCAGGGCGTAGGAGCGCATGAAGGGCACTTCCATGGTGATGGCGCTGCGCTGGGCCAGGCAGAAGTCCTTGTTCTTCTTGAACTTCTTGATGCACGAGAAGATGTAGTCCCAGCGCCCGGCGTTGAGGCCGGCGGAGTGGTTGCGCAGTTCGTAGAGGATTTCTTCCATCTCGAAGGTGGCGAGGATGGTTTCGACCAGCACGGTGGCCTTGATGGTGCCTTGCGGCAGGCCGATGTGGTCCTGGGCCATGACGAAGATGTCGTTCCACAGGCGGGCTTCGAGGTGGCTTTCCATCTTCGGCAGGTAGAAGAAGGGGCCGGCGCCGCGGGCGATCTGCTCCTTGGCGTTGTGGAAGAAGACCACGGCGAAGTCGAAGATGCCGCCGGAGACGCGCTGGCCGTCAACCAGCACGTGCTTTTCGTCGAGGTGCCAGCCGCGCGGACGGATCTGCAGGGTGGCGATCTTGTCGTTGAGCTTGTATTCCTTGCCGGTCTCGTTCTTGAACGACAGTTCGCGGCGGATGGCCTTGTACAGGTTGACCTGGCCCTGGATCTGGTTGTCCCAGTTCGGGGAGTTGGAATCCTCGAAGTCGGTCATGTAGGAATCGGCGCCGGAGTTGTAGGCGTTGATGATCATCTTGGCTTCGACCGGGCCGGTGATTTCGATGCGGCGGCAGTGCAGCGCCTTCGGCAGCGGGGCGACCTTCCAGTCGCCGTCGCGGATGTGCTTCGGTTTCCGGCAGGAAGTCGGGCATTTCGCCGGCATCGATGCGCGCCTGGCGGGCGACGCGGGCCTGCAGCAGTTCCTGGCGACGGGCCTCGAAGGCGCGGTGCAGCTTGGCGACCAGGGCCAGCGCATCGTGGGTGAGGATGGATTCGTAACCGGGCTTGATCGGGCCGGTGATTTGCACGCCGGCGGGCAGGTTGAGGCTCATGGCAGCTCCTGGTGAATAGGTGAATTGATGCGACGCGGCGAATTCTATTGCGTTTATGATTCAATATAAACCCGGTTAAAATCATTTCATCTTTTACATAAAGTAATGAATGGACCAGCTCAAGCAGATCGAAGCCTTTGTCTCCGCCGCCACGCGCGGCAGCCTGTCGGCGGCGGCGCGGGTCGAGGGCGTGACGCCGGCCATCATCGGGCGGCGGCTCGATGCGCTGGAGGCGCGTCTTGGCGTCAAGTTGCTGCTGCGCACCACGCGCCGGCTGACCATCACCTTCGAGGGGCAGGCGTTCCTCGAGGACTGCCAGAAGATGCTCAACGACATGGCCAACGCCGAGGCGGCGGTTTCGCTGGGCGGCGTGCGGGCCAGCGGCCAGTTGCGAGTGTCGGCGCCGTCCGGTTTCGGCCGGCGGCATGTCGCGCCGCTGGTCGGCGATTTCATGCAGGCCAACCCGGAGGTTACGGTCAACCTCGATTTGAGCGACAGATTGGTTGATCTGCTCAACGAAAACATCGACTGTGCCATCCGCATCGGCGAGCTCACCGATTCCAGCCTGATCAGCGTTCGCCTCGGCGAGATGCGCCGCATGGTCGTCGCCAGCCCGGCCTATCTGGTCGCCCACGGCGTGCCGCGGACACCCGCCGATCTGGCCAGGCACAACTGCCTGTCGCTCGGCCAGCAGCGTGGCTGGATATTTCGCGATCCGGAATCGGGCGAGGTCGATACCCTGAAGGTCAATGGCACCTTCGAGTGCAACGACGGTGCGGTGCTGCATGAGTGGGCGCTGGCCGGGCGCGGTCTGGCCTGGCGCTCGCTGTGGGAAGTCGGGCAGGATTTGAAGGAGGGTACGCCTGACTTCGGTGCTCGATGCCTGGCAGGCGCCGCCGATGGGCATCTACGCCGTGTTTCCGCAGCGCCGCCACCTGCCGTTGCGGGTCAGGCTGTTCATCGACCTGCTGAAGGAAACCTACGGCCGGCCGAGTTACTGGGAACTGCGTTGAAAAAGGCATGAAAAAGCCGGTCTACCGGGCGCTGGGCCTCTGTTCGCTGGCGCTTGGCGTCGTCGGCGCTGTGCTGCCCTTGCTACCGACGACGCCCTTCCTGATTCTGGCGGCCTACTTCTTCGCCCGTTCGCATCCGGAATGGGAGGCCCGCCTGCTCGCTCACCCGCAGGTCGGCCCGGCCATTCGTGCCTGGCGCGACCACCGTGCCATTCCGCTGGTCGCCAAACGGCTGGCCACGCTCTTGATGGCGATCAGCGCCATCGGCGGCTGGCTGACCTTGCCCGAGCCGTGGTGTTACGTGCCGGCGGCGTCGGCGTGCTTGTCCTGTCGTGGATGTGGACGCGGCCGAGCGTCTACCCGGCAAGTTCTTCGGCGACAACTTGCCAGGCCGCCAGCTTTTGTTCGAATGGAAGCCCGGCGTGGGCCGGGCTGGTCAACGGCAGGCGGGTGAAGGTGAGCTCACGCTCCGGCATGGCGAGATTGATGTGCCGCCGGAAGCAGCTTTCGGCCTTGGCCCCGTTGAAGAAGATGTGGCGGATCGCCGCATGTTCGACGAGGAAACCCGCGAGGTCGTTGGCCACCAGCGAGCTTTCCGCGATGGCCGCGTCCAGGCTGCCCGGGCGGTAGCAGGAATGGAGCACGTCCCACACGGCCACGCGAGCATGGCAAAGCGCCGCGATCCGCTCCGGATAATCCAGCCCGGGCGGGAAATCCAGCAACTGGCCCATGATCGGCCAGAAGGCATTGCGCGGATGCGCATAGTACCGGCTGGCGGCGAGCGAAGCCTGACCCGGCATGCTGCCCAGGATCAGCACCCGGGCGTCGGGTGCGGCGATG